>JBNKUV010000054.1:0-246480 GCA_050298815.1 Polyangiaceae bacterium | reverse complement strand
ATGGCGATAGAGAACAAGACGTGGGGCGCCGAGCGCATCCGTGGCGAGCTCTTGAAGCTGGGCATCCGGGTCTCCAAGAGAACGATCCAACGCCATGTTCGCGGCGTTCGGCCGCCGGGAGACGGGCAAGGCTGGCGCACGCTTCTGAGAAACCACACCGAGGTGATCCACGTAGGAGTCACACGTGCGCCGAACGAATCCTGGACAGCCCAGCAATTGCGGGAGGTGACGCCATTTGGCCGTGGTCCACAGTTCATCATCCGGGATCACGACAACAAGTTCGGCGCGAGCTTCGATCGCGTCGCAGAGGGTGCCGGCATTGGCGTCGTGAAGACAGCGACCCGCGCCCCACTGATGAACGCTGTGTGCGAGCGATTTCTCGGAAGTGTCCGTCGCGAGTGTCTCGATCACGTCATCGTCCTTGGCGAAAACCATCTTCGCACGGTGCTCGACGAGTACGTCGCCTACTTCAATCGATCCCGACAGCATCAGGGACTCGAGCAGCGCATTCCGCTGTCGTCGACGACGCACCACGGCCCCACCGCTCCGAACATCGTCGCGCGTTCCGTTCTCGGTGGGCACCATCATGACTATCGATGGGCGGCATGAGCCGCGAATGAATGACGTAGCCAGGACACCGAGGCGGCGGCGGAGCTCACCCGTGAAAGGACAGGCTCGTCCTCGGCGAGCTCATCGGGCAGCAGCGCGAGTTTAAGCGTGGGTTTCGAAGTCGCGCTGTGGCCCGAGCGAGAGAGCGACGGCTGGTATAGCTGCCAGCTTCAGGAGTCGTCGAAGGGTTCGACGCGAAGCAGTTCGAGACCCATATCCCGTACTCGCCGAAGAGCGGCGTGCAACTGGGTTTGCTCCACCGCCAAGGGTGAGATGAAGCGAGTGCAACCGAGGGCCTCGTCGGTTCGTAGCTCGAATCCGAGGTCTTCGAACCTCGTTCCCCAAGCGCCATCCAGCACCCCCCGCACTTCGATCACGTATCGCATCAGTTCACCTTCCAAGCTGTCGCCAACTACGAGCATGGCACCACCCACGGCTCAGTTTGCAGCCCCCGACGACGAGATGAGGCGGCCACCCGTAGCCCTAGAAGGACTCCTGGGTAGCCGCCTGTCACGCTGGTTCGACGTGTCAGTCCGCGTATCTCTCGCTGAGCTCGGCCAACATCGCGTCGAGTTCCTCACGCGGTAGCCAACGGCCAGTGCGCACGACGCCCGCGATCTCCCGGGTGTTGTGGATCGATTCGAGAGGGCTAGCGTCGAGCAAGAGCAGATCTGCGCGTTTGCCGACCGCCACGGTGCCAGACTCCTCTTCTTCACCCAAAAAGCGTGCCGGCGTCAGCGTGCTCGCGGTCAACGCTTCCTGTTCACTCATGCCCAGCTCCACCATGAACATCAGCTCGTTGTGCAGGGCGAAGCCGCAGACCATGCCGGGAACGGCGGTGCAGTCCGTACCCGTCATCAACGGAACTCCGGCGGACAAGCTGGCCATCAGCAGCTGCTCCGCGTAGGCGTTGTAGTCTGCCGCAGCCTGCGCGCCCTCATCGCCGCCGAAGAACATCGTCACGACGTTGCTCTCCAAATCCTGCCACATGGCTTGCACCTCGGGCGGCATGAAAGCAACCTCTGGTGCGGTGGTGACGGCTTCGGCATCCTGCAGTGTGGCCCTCAGGTACCAGCCCAGGTCCACGGTTGGAGTGAAGTACGTGCCGTTGTCCACCATCAGCTCTATCAGCGTGGGAAGGTTTTCGTCGGTCAAGTCGAAGTTCCAGTGCATCAACGGTTCGCCTTGGTGTCCGTTGGAGGAGACGTAGTGGCTGAGCTCGGAAACGTGATGCACGTGCGCTCCTGACTCGATGAAGTGCTCGACGCCAATGGAGCCCGAGATGTGACCCTGCACCAGGAGCCCACTTTCTGCGATGTAGATGTCGAACGCCTCCCGGGGCAGGTTGAGGTTGGTCTTGATCGAGTCGGCACCGCCTGCGATCACGATCTCCATGAATTCGCGCGCGCTGGCTTCGTCCACCACGATGGGCCACTCGTGCAAGGCCGCCACCAGATCGTCGACGTTGAAAGCGGGCGCCAGGGCGAAGTTCCACCTTTCGGCGACGAAGGCTAGGGAATCCGGCAAGCCGATAGCGTGCGGGGCTGTGATCATCTGGGGACCCAAGATGTCACCACTTCGCACCTTGGCAGCGACTTCCAGATCCGAGGGCACGGCGTTGAGGGCCTGAATGCGAGTGATGCCGTTGGCCAGGTTCAGGGTCAGGGCATCGGGCAAGCCGTCGGTATGCACGTGCATGTCGGAAAGGCCCGGCATCAGGAACTTGTCACTGCCGTCGATGACCGTTGCTCCTTCTGGAATGGTCACGTCGTCAGCTGCCCCCAGTTCGGTGATGACACCGTCTTCGATCACGACGGATTGGGCTTCGAGGACCCCGGGTTCGGCGATGGGGATGACGTCGACGTTCGTGATCGCCAGCGGTTCGGTTTGTGCGTGTGCCGCTGGCGCGCTCGCCAGCAGGCTCAACAGGGCAAGTACTTGGCACTTCTCATAGGTCTTGTTCATGGTCTGAAGTCCTTTCTATCTCGAGTTTTCATTGCCCCAGCAGGGCGCCCAACAGCTGTTCACTGTCCCCGAGGAACTCGAGCGAGTTGGCCCACATGTCGGCGACCTCTTCCAATTGGTCCTGGTCGACACCGTCGCCATCGGCGACGGAGACGACCGCTACGCTGAAGCCTTCGAGCGCCACGATGATGGAGCCGCCGACTTCGTCGGGGTGGGTCATCAGTGCGGCACTGCCGGAGTCGAGCTCGGCGAAGTGAACGCCCGGCGCCGCCTCCGAGTCGTTGACGCCCAGCGCTCCGGTCAGCATCTCCAGCAACTGTTCGTCGGTCAGCTCCGGCGCGAGGGGAACTCCCAGAGCATCCAGCGTTTCCGGTGGCATGAGCGTCACGTTGACGATGAGGTCCTCTTCCTTGAGCGACTCCTGAGACAAGAACCGGTCACTCGCCTCCGCGGTATTGGCCAGGAGCACGCCCGCGCCATCGGGATGCTCCAGTGCCGTCCATTCGGTGGGATGCTCGATGCTGAACAGGCCGGACTCCGCCTCGAAGGTTGTCGTTGGGTCGACGTCGTTGCCATCGTCGCTGTCCGTGTTGCCGTCAGGGGCGCCGCTGTCCGTGTTGCCGTCAGGGTCGCTACTGTCCGTGTCGTCGCCGGGGTCGGTGTCCCCGTCGGTTTCGTCGGTCTCGGTCTTGGCAGGGTCGTCCGTGAAGTTGCCGTCCGTTTCCGCGCCCGTCGTTTCATCCGTTGCACTCGACGGATCCCCCGATTCATCGTCGCCACATGCCGAGGCGCCCAGCGACAGAAGCAGTGCTGCTGCGCTCATTGTCGAATTCCATTTCATCACGATTCTCCTGGTTTGCGGTCATCGCCAGAAGAACGCGCCGACGATGGGGCCCCTCTGGACGAGCGCCAACCTAGGCGTCGGCGGGATGGTGAGGCGCCCCGCAAAGGGACGGAAATCGCGCGGCGGGGGAGAAACTAGCCGCCATCCTTTGTGCTAGTGGGTGTCCCCGGTCTTGTCGTCGCTCACAACAGGCCGTCGGCGCGGGCCAGCTCTTTGAGTCGCTGCTTGATGCGTTCGAATCGCTTGCGCAGGCGGGGCACGCTCTTTTCGACGTCCACCGGCTCGGGGTCGTCCCCGTGCATCACGACGGCCAAGTCCCGCCAGGGCAAGCCTCGGTCAACTCGTAGGATAAGCAGTGCTTGGTCTTCTTCCGGCAGCAGCTTCCGCGGACAGAGCGCTACTGATCCTCCGTGTGGATCGGAAGTTGTCGTGGGGCGAACTCGCGTGGGTTGTGAACAGCGAGGTCGAGTTCAGTGACGGCGAGCGGCTCGTCGACCTGGAGATGCGCGTACGCCGCGAGTTCGCTTCTCAGTCGCGGACGCGTCCGCCGAAGATGCGCCTCATCCACAGCTCGAAGCGATCCCAAAACGTGGGTTCAGTTTCCGGGCTGAGCTTCCAATGCCGTTTTAGATGAGCAGGAATGTCGAAGGGCGCGGCTCGCCCACCGGTTTCCACGCTGACGAGCCAGTCCAACAGATGGGTGCCGAAGTGGCGGGCAGCCCAACGCAGCAAGATACCGTCGCGAAAGATGCGGCTCAGGATGGCGGTGAAGAAGGAAAGCACGATCACTACCAGCCTGGCGAAAGAGAAGCGGCGGATGCCCAATGCGTTGGCGACCGCTTTCGGCAGGAAGTGCCGCATCAGTGCTGCGGGCACGTGACGTAGCGGCCAGGGGCCATTGCGCTCCATCATCTCGAGCAGCGCCCTGGTCATCAACACCCCGGCCTCGTTCGGTTCGTTGGGGCGCACTTGTTGAGCGTGAATCGAGTCCGTCAGGCGCTTAGCGGCTGGCATCGAAGACGGCAGCAAGTCTTCGTCGACGCCCATCAGGCGGCCAATGCAACGCCAGGCTGCGAGGTAGGATTCTTCAGCTGCCGGGTCCGGCGGAACGCCGAGCCTGTGCAAGCCGTCAATCGGGATCCAGGCGAACGTCATCAGCGTGCCGGCGAGATCCTCCTGGTTGATGGGGATGCCGTACAAGTCCGTGTCCCAGGGCAACTTCTTTCCGTTCAGGATCAGGTGTCGGACCATGGCGTGCATCAGGCGCACCTTCTGTGCGGCCCGGATCCCTCGCCCTTTGGGGCCCAAACCGCCTGGGCTCATCACGTCGATCACCATCTGCGTGGTCTCGAACAGGCGCTTGGCGGGGCGTTGCTCGAGGTAAGCGGTTCGATGCAGCACCCGAACACCGTTGGTGGCGGCGTAGGCGGCGGGCAAGGAATAGCAGCCTAGGCAGAGCAGCATCAGTGGGCCGTGTTCGACGAACAAGTCCTGCCCTGGCCCGATCTTGTCGAGCTCCTCGCTCACTTTGCTCTCGCTTTGGTGCAGGTACTCGATCAGAACGGGAGGAATTTCGGCGGGTGGCGGTTCATCGTTTTCGATCAGCGTGCGGAGCAATCGGCGCGCCTCATCCACCTCGTGTTCGTCCAGCAGTGTCGAGATGACGTGGTCGGCTTCGGGATCGCCATGCTTGCGCTTCTCCAGCAGGAAGCTGTCACTCCAGTGGTCGGAGAGCCGCACCGCAGACTCAGGGTGTTCTCCATCTCGTTCGCCGGCACCCGGCTGGTGAGCGGCTTGCTCTAGTGCGTCGTCACTTCGATTCAGAGTCATTGTTCTCCGATTGGTCGTTGCTCTCCGGACCCAACGGCCACGGTGACCGGCACAACGAGTATGAGGCAGGCGAGGACGACAACACAAAATAGACGGGAAAAGGACATTCCAGATGACTGTGAGGTCGGGCTCTGCTCGCCCAAAGTCCACACCGCGGAGGCGCCGGAGGGTCACAACTGCAGCGCGCCTGCTCCTATCGAGGACAGCAGCGAAATGACGCTGAACATCACAACGCTCAGCAGAGCAGAAGGAGCAGCCATGATTCCGAATTCTACCGCCAACGGCCATTCTTCGCCAGCGACGTTCAACGAGAAGGTAGCTCGGCGCGAGCCGAAGCTCGCACCGAAGCCCGGCGTGGGATGAGTGAACGTCGCGCCGCAGGTGAGCTGTCGCAAGCGGCCACGAGCGCGCGTCTCGGGGGGAGGTGAGGCTGGCAGCCGGTGGGTCGAAGCACCGACCCACCGCTGGCCTGGTCACAGGAGGGCCGATGGGGTCAGCCCGGCCCCCGCTGAGGACGTTGCAGGATCGTGTTGTGTGCCTTCGACATGCATCACGACGCCAGGATGCGCTCGCCGCTCAAGTGTTCGGCGATTCGCCACAGGTAGTAAGCCATCTCGTCGAGGCGACGGGCAGCTTCGATCATTTTCCCTGCTTCGGCAGCTTTGAGTTCACCTTTTGCGGTGCGCTTGAGAGACTCACTGCGGATGCGCTTGCGGTGTTCGGCGAGCTGTTCCGACGTCACTCGTGCGCTCGCGGTGGGAGCGGCCTGGGTTGGGTCCCCCGTCCACTCGAGGAGGGTTTGCAGGTTGCCCGTCATCAGGCGCCGCAATTCTGCGATCTCCGGGCGGTCCAAAAATACACTGTCGTCCAGGCGTAGCAGGGTGTCCGTCAGTCGCTCCAAATGGTCCAGTGCATGCAGCGTGGAAGCGTGACGGTGACGCATCTCGCGAGTCGTGTGCTCGCTGCCGGACAGTTCACTCATGAAACGCACCGTTTCCTCGTGTGCCGAATCCACAGCGTCCAAACGTACCCTCGACTCTCGGCTGATGGCTCTCTCGGTCAAGATCGACTGCAGTGTGGAAAACAGCTCGTGAGCTAACTCTACAGCGGTCTGACGCACCGCCTCGATGGCGAGGCTGCCGAGATGCGTGGCGTTGACGTCGAGGTGGCGCGTCAGATGGGCGCCTCGTTCAGGTACCGTTCGAATCACGAAGTTGGCCAGCGGCGTCGTGAGCGGCAGGATGATGGCGACGCCAAAGACGTTGAACGTCGTATGAAATGCCGCAATGGCGACAGCGGCATCCCCGGGTCTCAGTCGCTGCGCTAGGCTGCTGGCCAGAGTCACGAACAGTGGCAATGAGGCAAACGCGATCAGACCCGTCAAGACGTTGAACAGGAAGTGAGCAAGCGCCGTGCGTTTGGCGGACGTCGAGGCTCCGACGGCGGCAATCCCTGCGGTCACCGTGGTTCCGATGTTGGCGCCGATCACCATCGCAGCAGCCTGGGCGAGCGAGATGCTGCCCGCGTCGAGCGCCGTCAGCGTCGTGGCGACGGCCGCGCTCGATGATTGCATGACGCTCGTCAGCACGGCACCGATGAGCAAGAGCACGAGTCTTCCGCCGAGTGTGTCCCCAGGTAGCTGTTCCGGGTGCAGATGCTGCGAGAGCCCTTGCATGCCCTCTTGCAGCACACCGACACCCACGAAGATCATTCCGAAGCCGGCCAGGGCGAGGCCCGCGTCGGCGCTTCGTCCCCGCCCCAGCATCTTGATGATCGCGCCCACGCCCACGACCGGTAGCGCGAAGGACGTCACGCTCACCTTGAGCCCGATCATGCTCACGAGCCACCCGGTCGCCGTGGTTCCGATGTTCGCCCCAAAAATCAGCCCGAGTGATTGTTGGAACGTCAGAAGCCCTGCACCGACGAAGCCGATGGTGGCGACGATGGTGACGCTCGAGGACTGCACCAACGCGGTGACGAGGGCCCCCGACAGCAGTGCTTTGAGCGGACCACCCGTGAAACGAAGCAGCGTCAATCTCAGAGTCTCGCCGGCAGCGGCACGTAGCCCTTCCGTCGTCAGCATCATGCCGACGAGGAAGAAGCCAATGCCGCCGATGAGCTCTGCAATCAAGTCATCACCCGCGATTGTCCTCTCACCGCGTTCGGTGCTCGACGGTCGATGAGGTGGATCACGGCGTCGAGGGGTGGACCGAGCAGCAGCGGAGCAGCACTACACGCCAGCACGAGTGACCACGCCGTCAGTGACAGGCTCCGGGTACCCAGCAAGTGCATCGCTCGTGGCCATAGTACGGCAGCGAGTAACAGGGAACAACACAGGGCGACGGCACCCCAGACCCAGGCGTTCTTCGATACCTCGTTCAGGATTGAAGGCGCCGTGCTGCGCATGTTGAAGACATGCACGGTCTGGGCGAATCCCAGGGTGAGAAAGGAAACGGTAACCGCCTCGTGCGTGCCCAGACCGAGCACTGTGGTGGCGAGCGCCAGGCTCACCAGCACCGTCGCGGTGATGAGGACCCCGTGGGCGGCGATGCGCCACCAGTGAGTCGTCGTCAGCAGCGGTTCAGCGCGGGGGCGCGGCGGTCGTTGCATCACTCCCGGCGCCGCTTCGCAAGCACTCAGTGCCAGGGCGGGAAAGACATCCGTCACCAGGTTCAAGAACAGGATCTGCAACGGCAAGAGCGGCAGCGGCAGACCAGCCAAGGTTGCTCCGCCGACGGCGAGCAGCTCGCTCGCATTGCACGAAAGGAGGTACACAGCAAACTTACGCAGGTTGTCGAAGATCACACGACCTTCTCGCATGGCAGCGACGATGGTCGCCAACTGGTCGTCTTGCAGCACGATGTCGGCTGCCTCTTTGGCAACCTCGGTACCGCGCTTGCCCATGGCAACGCCAATGTCCGAAGCTTTGAGCGCAGGAGCATCGTTGACCCCGTCGCCGACCATCGCGACGACGGCACCCTGCTGTCGGTAACCTTTGAGTAACTCCAGCTTCTGCCTAGGGCTCGTGCGAGCGAAGACGGCGACATCGTTGAGCTCGCCTTCTGCGAGCCAGTCCTTCAGTTGGCTTCCCAAGACGACGCCAGCTTGCGTTGGCAGTCCAACCTGGCTTGCGATCTGCTCTGCCGTGGCAGGGTGATCTCCCGTTGCCATCACCACGCGCACGCCCGCTGCGCCGCACGCGTCGATGACCGTTCGAACGTCGCTCCGCGGTGGATCGCGCATGCCGAAGATCGCGACGAAGCAGAGGCGTTCGTAGGGCGACGCTTCAGCGCTGTCGTGCTTGTCCGCTACGGCGAGCAAGCGCAGTCCTTGCTGCGCCAGCTGTTCGACGTGAGTCAGGATCTCGGCACGCTTGCCGTCGTCGAGCGGTAGCTGCCCGGTGGGTGTGGCGACCTCGGTACACGCTGCAAGAACCTTCTCCGGCGAGCCCTTGACGGCCACGAGCGACTCCGCCCCGCCGTGGAAGGTCGCCATCAGTTGAGTTTCGGAGTCGAAGGCTTCTTCCCGAAGTTCCGGCGCCTCGCGCTTTTCAGCATCTTGCAGCAAACCGAATTGAGCGCCGGCTGACAAGAGCGCCAGCTCCAAGGGATCGCCCACTCCACGATGTCGGGGAGTGGCGGCCAGATCGGCGTTGTTGCAGAGGACGCCGATGCGAAGCGCCCGCATCGCCAAGGAGCTCGCTCCGGTTGCGGCTGGTTCTTGTCGTTCGTAGAAGGACGTATTCGACGATCCAGCGTTCGCCTCTGCCGGAGGTAGTTCGAGCAGGTGTCCCCGCAGCCAAAGGTGCGTGACGGTCAGTCGGTTCTCCGTCAGTGTGCCTGTCTTGTCGGTGACGATGACGGAGGTGCTGCCCAGCGTTTCCACCGCCGAGAGCCGCCGCACCAAGGCGTTGCGCTCCGCCATGCGCCACATGCCGCGAGCTAACGCCAACGTTGCGACGATGGGGAGGCCTTCCGGTACCGTGGCCACTGCCAGGGCGATGGCGACTTCCACTGCCTGCAAAAGACTGCGACCCGAATAGGCGGACGCTGCTGCGACCATCAGGGCGATCGCGCCGGAGAGCCAAGCCAAGCGTCTGCCCAGATGGTCGAGTCGCCGCTCGAGGGGCGTCGTCTCGTCCTGCTCCGATTCGATGAGGTCCGCGATCTGCCCGAGCTCCGACTGCCGAGCCGTCGCGACCACGACACCGCGACCCGAGCCGCGCGCGACCACCGTGCCGTTGAACAACATCGAGTAGCGCTCCGCTAACGGCGCGTCGGCGGCCACACTCGATGTCCGCTTGGGCACGGGCGCCGACTCGCCGGTCAGAATCGACTCGTCCAGGGCGAGCCGGTTCGCCTCGGTCACGCGAATGTCCGCAGTCACGACGTCGCCAGCTTCGAGTACGACCACATCTCCGAGCACCAATTGCTCCGCGGGGATACGTTGCAGGTCGCCTCCTCGCTCGACGGTGATGTGCGTTCCGACGAGTCTGCGGAGTGCTTCGACCGAACGTGTGGCTCTGAGCTCCATCCAGAAGCCGATCACCGCGTTTACCAGCAGCACGCCGACGACCGCGGCTCCCTCCAACAGCCGTCCGAACGACAATGCCGCTGCGGCCGCGGCGATCAATATCGCGACCAGCAGGCTACGGAATTGCGCCGCCAGTATAGCCCAAGCCGAGCGCGCTTTCTTGGCCACGAGTCGGTTGGGCCCGTCCCGGCGGTGGCGTCGCCTTGCTTCCTTCGAAGACAAGCCCTCCGCCGGCGTGCCAAGCACGTGGTGGACTTCAGCCACGGAGCGGGCCCAAGCGTTGCTGATCGGCTGTGCCTTCATGCCGGCGCAGCCGAAAGTAGAAGCGGGGTTTTCGAAATGCAAGGTGGCGGGCACGCCTCCGCTCGGGTCCGCGCCTGGCGGGGAGTCGCCGACGCTGTCAGATCTTTCTTGCGTTCGGAGAATGCCCGGAGATCTCGCTGCAGATCGATACTCCACAGAATGTAGGTGAGGTTGACCATCGTTCGCGGCTTCCCGTCGTCCCAGAGCAAACTTTGCATGCGTCCGTCAACGACGAACGGCGCGATGCACGGCTTTGCGATCTGCTGGCGACGCACTGCAACGTCGGACGCGATGATGCCAAAGGCCAAAACCAGGTCCGCGCTGGGCAGCGCGAGCACCTCAGTCACAAAGCGCAAAGGACCAGGAGCCAGCCCCAAAATCGCCCACTCGGTTGGCAAGACCTTACTGCCCCTGAACTCGGTGCTCAAGGGAGGCCTCGTCATTCACCCCCCCGGACATCTCGAGGACACTTGACGGGGGCGCGCCCATTACCTAGCGCAATGGGCCTCGTATCTCGGCGAAACCGAAAGCCTGACGGGGCATCTCCAAGCGTTCTGGCCGGCGCAGTAGACTTCGCTGCACGGGTTCTCTATCACGACGGTCATGAACGCAACGGCCAGCGGGCAGCGCGTCGACGACAAGGAGTTGACCTACCTCGTTGAAGCGGCAGCATCGCGCCTCGCAGTCGGCGCTTGGCTCATCATGGGTGTCAACAGCCTCTATTTCCTTCTTTTCCAGACGGTCTGGGCGGACAAGGGAAAGTTCGAGGCCAGGGTCGTCACCCTCATCTCCGTCGCCGTTTCCACTCTTGTTGCGGTGCTTGTCAGAAGAAGTTCGTATCGCGCGGTCATCGCCCTGTCGATCGCGTATGAGGCTCTGACTTGCCTGTCGATCGAGGTGATATTCTATACCGTCGTACGGAGTCCGGATGTCGCCAGCCAGGTGTCGTGGAGCAGCGTCGTGATCGTGCTCTTCCCGATGCTGATGGCTGCCTCGCCGCGCGTTACTTTGTGGGGCTCCCTACTCGCGGCCAGCATGGCCCCTCTGGGGTATTTCCTCACGCGTCTGTCGGGCGCTGTGGACATTTCGGGGTCGGTGCTTTTTTCCCACTGGTTGCCGGTGTATCTGTGCGCTGCTCTGGCGTACGTTCCGGCTGTCGTGGTCCATCGTTTGGGACGTGACATCAAGCGGGCGCAGCGCTTGGGCAGCTACGAACTCGTCGAACTGCTTGGCGCTGGCGGCATGGGGGAAGTGTGGCGCGCTCGGCATCGATTATTGGCACGCGCGGCGGCCGTCAAGTTAATCAGGCCCGATCCTAGCAATGTGCGCCAACTGGAAGAACGTTTTGCGCGCGAGGCTCAGGCAACCTCACAACTCGAGTCGCCGCATACGGTCGAATTGTACGACTTCGGCGTTTCGGACCGAGGAGTCTACTACTACGTGATGGAGCTGCTGCGAGGGGTTGACTTGGAGGCATTGGTCGACCGCTTCGGACCGTTGCCGGCGGACCGCACCGTTTTCTTGCTCCTGCAAGTTTGCGACTCGCTCGACGAGGCTCATCAGGCTCACATGGTGCATCGTGACATCAAGCCGGCGAACATCTACATCAGCAAATGTGCACAGCAGTACGACTTCGTCAAAGTGCTCGATTTTGGACTCGTCAAGGTGTCAGGCAATGACGAAGTGTTCGGTGGTACGGATGTTGGGCGCACGGCAGAAGGAAAGATCGTCGGCACGCCCGCTTACCTGCCGCCTGAACTGACGCTCGGCGACCAGGTTGTGGACGGACGCGCCGACTTGTATGCACTCGGCTGCGTAGCCTACTATCTACTTACCGGGCGACTCGTATTCACCGGCGAGACACCAACGAAGGTCGCCGTAGCCCACGCCACACAAGTGCCGGACCCACCCTCTGCCCACGCAGCCGGGATCCCCGCTGCGCTCGAGTCCGCCGTCATGCAGTGTTTGGAGAAGGACGTTTCCGCGCGGCCGGCGTCTGCATCAAAGCTCCGCGAGTTGCTCGTCGAGACGCGGCTTGCCCAGTCTTGGACCAACGAGCGGGCTCGGCAGTGGTGGGAGAAGCACCTTGGCGAAGTCCTGGCGAACCAACCCTTGTCGCCAAGTCTCACGTCAGCGCCGACGGACTTCTTGGTGCCAGCGGACACATAGGACTGGGCAACACGACCTCCGCCACGGCGCCCTCAGCTCAGACAACTGATGCCTGGCACAGCTGATGCCTGGCACAGCTGATGCAGCGGTTGCGTTGAAATCGCTGCTGCTGGGTCCTCCGGCCTCCGCGGCGAGACGCCGGTGGTCGTTGCGGAGTTCTCGCGACTGTTCCCCGCTCACCGCAGTCGCTCGACGCGCAGTAAGTACCGGTCATCGGCGTTGGATTCGAGGTTGGCGACGCGCGCGATGATCTCAGCTGGTTCTTCGATATCGAGCACGACGCTGGTGGAGCGCGCAGCGCCTGTGTAGAGGATGGTTCCTGAGCTGCGGTCTTCCAATGTCAGGTGGAACCTCAAGGCGGGCTCGGCTGCGCTGAAGCAAGAGACTTGGTAGGTGCCGGCGGCTGGGAACTTCCAGCTGTGCACGACGGGGTCGCCGACCCCAACCGGCTTGCCAGGAGGGTCGCGTTTGGGGGGCGGGAGTTGTCCCTCCCATTGCTCGAGCGCCGGTTCAACGAGCTCTACTCCCCACAGCGCTTCGTTCTTCTCCAACTCTGCGGCTGGCGCGTCCGGCGCGCAGAGCAGACTCCCAATAGCGGCGGCCCTACCCAGCACCCACTTCCTGGACTTCGCGCTCATCGTGCGTCAAACAGGGAGAGAGGGTAATCATTCCCGAGAAACGCACCCGCCGGGCATTGCGCCGTCACCACAACACTGCCGCAGCAACGCCTAACGTTCACTGAAACCCTTGCCCAGCCTGGCACGACTGGGAGGCGTCGACTCCGGAGGCAGAAGGACTGGATCCGACTCTGGTCGCGAAGCTCTACGCCCAAGCGGCTCACGTCGAGAAGCTCTTTGGATTGCTCATCGTCAAAAACGGGCGACTCGTAGCTGAGCGCTACTTCAATGGCAGCTCAGCTGAAGTTCCGGTCAAGGTCCAGAGCGTGACCAAGAGCGTGACTTCGGCCTTGGTGGGCATTTCGCTCGAGCGCCGTTGCCTGTCGAGTCTGGACCAGAAGCTCTTCGAGTTCTTCCCGGAGCAGGCCGCGCGCATCCAAGACCCTCGCAAGCGAGAAGCAGACCCGGCCAAAGATCGCCGAGATGCTGCAAGAGGGCGAGTGACACGCAGGTTTGGGTGATGACCAGCGCGTCAATTCATCAGACGGTCGTCAGTCGTCACGGTCCACCCGACGTGTTGCGGTGGGTCGAGACGCGCATGCCGGAGCCCAGAGCGGGAGAAGTGCGACTGAAGGTCCTCGCCGCAGGGGTCTCTGCATTTGATCTCATGTACCGTCGCTGGGGATGGTTGCCCGGTGCGCCCAAGACGCCTTTCACACTCGGTGAGGATGTCGTTGGTGTGGCTTCCGGTCGATTTCGGGCAGCGCCGTCGACTCGTCGGGTGCCGAGGCGGCCGCACCTCCCGTGACTTCGACGCCACGTGTCGCTCTCTCAACGAGACGCCGCTTCGAAGCTGACACCCAGGTCCTCGTGCGTGTAGGTCACGGTCACTTGACCCGTACCACCGGCTTTCGCCAACGCATCGAGCGTCGTCAGTGCGTCGCCCAAACTGATCGCGCGGTCGGCAACCCCGAGCGCTGCCCCCAACGGAGTACCCAGAGACTCCAGCTTGTGTGACATTTGCTGCCAGACGTTGACAAAGTTGCGCCCACTAGTGAACTGTATCTGCTGACCGCTATCAAACTCCGGCACAAAGCAGTCAGCCTCCAGTGGGAAGCGAATCACTCCAATCGTCAACTCGTCGAGGATGCCATCCAGAGCGGCACGCAGCGATTCGTTGGCAACTTGTCAGCGAGTCTTGCCATCCCAGTCGAAGAGCATGCTGCTCGACTTGTCAAACACGAGCAGCATCGTCAGCTCGCCGGCCCCAGATAACCCAACGCCTTTCGCCCCATCCACCATCGCTACCGCGATTGGCGGGTCCGTTGCTTCGTCAGGGTCATAGAAGTACGAGAGTTGATAGATGCTCGTCACCCCAGAGGCAAGCTGCGGGTTATCGAACACCGAATCAACGGGTTCGCTTTCTGCGCCGTCAGGAACGATGGCAACCCGGGGATCGACCTTCGCTTGTTCGGCCTTGGTGCCGCCGGTCGAACCAACGCCGGTAGTGGTGCTCTGCCCGCCGCAGGCAACACAGAGGATGGCAGCCAACGACGAGCCACGTGGCAGCAACGGGTCCCGTTCGATTCTTGAATACTTGAACATGTCGCTCCCCGAGAGCCTTCTCCCCCCATACTACGCGCTCACCTGAGGGCAGGACCAGTGCGGGCAGCGAGTTGAATCAAACCGGCGAATATTTCGGTTGGGCTTGCAGCAAGTTCTCCCCGTTGTTTCACCGACGCCATGCTCGGGTTCAACCTCAGGCGCCGTGGGCTCGGGTCCATCAGTCCGGGTGCCGTCCTTGAGCGGCGTTCATCCTCAGCGCGCTCCGTGGCACGTTCGAGTGGGTTGGTTACCTCATGTCGCAGCTCAATGGTCGCTCTGCGTCGCGGAGGCATTGCCGGTCGGAGGGGAATAGTCCAACCGAGGAGGATACGAGAGGCCCAACGTACCCGCCCGCTTCCCTCTGCTGACCGGTCTCTGCCGGTTCGCTCGTCTTCTTCACCTGCAGACTCGGGATCGAGCTCCGGCACTGAACGAAAGGAGATCCATCGAACTTGCATCGCCGTCAATGTTCCACCTTCGCCAAACGCGGCGTCGCCGTTTCCGCGCCGGCTGCGCACCAGCTCCACGGTCGCTTCGCAGTAGGAGCGCGCAAGAGCACAGCCTTCTGGCTGCGCCTCTTCGCTTCCCGGGACGTTCGGCTTCACCTCACGCTTGCCGCCACCACGGGAACTATGAACTGTGCACGCCGATCGCGTCGAGCAACGGGCACTCGCATCGAAGGCGCTGGGATTTCGAGCCATTGTTCATGCAGCGGTTCTACCTCATGCCACGATTGATTCGCCCCCTGCAGCTGTGCCCGCGCCTGGCGACGCTTCTGTCGTCCGCTTCGATCGCTACCTCGGCATGCAACAGCGGCACCTTGAACGCGGGCCGGGATCGTGTGGACGCAGGGCTGCCTGCTGGCGTACCCCCCGCGCCGACACCCGACTCCGCGACAGGGTCGGTCGATGGCGGCCGGACCCAACCTGACCGCCTCCTTCCAGTTGGCCCCAACAACCCAATGATCCTCAGCAACGACGGCGCGATCGACAACTGGCAGGGTGAATACGCGGTGCTTCTCGCGCAAGCGGGGAGCCCCCGACTCGTGGGCATCGTGATCGGGACGGCCAGTCCCTGGCCGAACCTCGAAGAGAACCTGACCGGGTGGCGAGACATGGTCGCGAGCGCTCGTGATAGCGGACTGACCGACATCCCGGATCCCGTCGGTAGCCAGAACCCGCCGCTCGAAAGGCCTGCGGACAGAACGATCGAATCGACCATCCCCAACGGATCCGAGGGCGCTCATCTGATTGTCGACAAGTCTTTGGAACTAGCACGACCCGACCTGCCCGTGGTGGTTGCGACCGGCGGTTCACTCACTGACGTTGCCGACGCATACCTGCTCGATCCAACGGTCGCAGATCGAGTCGTCGTGGTCGCATCACTGGGTTCCGGTTTCACGGAGACCGAGCAGGTGGCTCAAATGGGGGTTCCCAACGGTGAAGAAGACACTTGGGCAGGCGAAGTCGTCGCGCGGCGGTTCCGGTACGTCCAGGTCAGTGCGTACTACGACCATGTGGACGACGTCCCGGCAGAGCGTCTGGGCGAGCTCCCCCAAAACCCCTTCGGTGACTGGATGCGCGCCAAGCAGCCAGGCATCTGGGTGCACCCCATCACCGGCGATCAGGTCAGCGTGATTGCCTTGGGGTTGCCCGAGTTCGTGCTGTCGGTAGAGCGCCTGTCGCTACTCGACCCCGTCGTGGATCAACCCACGCTGGGGCCCGACCCCGAGGGCAACATCTGGCTGGTGACGAGTAGCGATGGTGCGGTTCCTGCGAGCCGATTGTGGGAGTCGCTGCGCGAGCCCGCCACCTTCGGGCAGTAGGGTTTCGTCCTTGCTGCTTCAGTCGCGAGCCGCTGCGTGTCGCCCACACGCCAGGTGCCAGTACCTCAGCCCCTAGACTAGGGCGCTCAGCGCAGCGTGCTGCCGATGCGCACGCCGTTGACAAAGTAGGTGCCGGAATCGGAGGCTGGCAAGATGTCGTAGGTATGGGCGAAGCCGTAGGGCACGGAGTCGCGAGCTACGATACGGGTTCCCTCGTCCATCCAGTCGCCCACGTGGAGTTCACGCGAGGGGCGTCCGTCAAGGGTTGGATGTCCGGCGCTCACGTCGAGCGTCTCCCCGTTGTTGAGGGTGAAACGCAGGATACGGTGCCGTGTCACCGGGGTGCGATGCACCCGAGCGACAACCACCGGTACGATCGCGGCTGCGTGCTCGCTGTAAACCAGATCGCCCACAGCGAGCTCCGCAATCGGGCGTGAACCGGTTGGCGTCGCTATCTGAGTATGGGGTGAGACGCAGGGGCAAGAGATCGCCAGCCATTGCCAGATCCCATCTCGGCAATAGGCGATCGTGCCGCAACCGGTGGCGCACCCCAGCTCCGAGTCTGCCGCACAGGGCGTGCCGGCCTGGGGCATGAGCACAGGGCACGGGTCGGCGGCTTGCACGCAGCCCCACGACGGTTCTGGATCGGGCACGAGACAGAAGGACCGGACCGAGCTTTGACACGGTGAGCAGAAGCAGAACTCTCGCTCCGAATACCAACAGTCCAGTGTAGGATCGTCGCAGGGTGTTTCGCTCGTTGGCGGCTCGCCCGTCCAGTTGGGCGTTTCTCGGGCCCGCGCGCGGCGCGCGTTCCACCAGCTCGACCACACCAAGTCTGTCCTTGGCGAAGGCTGTGGGCTGACGGCAGGATGAAGGTTCAGCCGGAGCCCGCCATGAATCCCCGACTTCTCATCAACGCCATCGTCCAGCAGACGATGGTCTTCATCGCGCAACTGGCGACCGCGGGAGGCGTGAGAGCGCCTCTGGTCAACGTCGCCGATCAGGTGTTCCGTGAGCTCACGCGAGACCTGCTCGCTCAGGGACTCAAGAAAAAGGTCATCGCCGACATGTTTGGGCTCGGCCTGCGGACCTACCAGCGCCGGCTACAAGCGGCAGAGCAGAGCAAGACGGATGCGGGCAGCACCGTGTGGGAAGCCGTGCTCTCGTACTTGCAGCACCACGAGCCGGTGTCGGGGGCGAACGTGCTCACCCGCTTCGCCTACGATGACCGCGAGATCGTCAGCGGCGTGCTCAACGACTTCGTCAACTCCGGGATCGCCTACCGCGCCGCCGTGGGGATAGCGCCGTGTACCGCATGGCGCCGGAAGCCGACTTCCAGGATGATGAGACAAAACAGCAGGCAACCGACTTCTTGGTTTGGCTCGCCGTCTACCGCGACGGGCCGACGTCAGCGCCGCACATCGAAGAGACTGCAGGTCTGAGCTCAGAAGCGACGCTAGCTTCGCTCGAGCGGCTCTCTCAAGCGGGAAAGGTGACTCTCAGCGACAGCGGGCACCACGTTCGAGGTACCTTGGAGCACGAGCTTGGGTTGGGTATCGAGCACGCCGCGGGCTGCGACGGGTAGCGGTGTATCGAGAGAAAGCGTGCCAGCCGCCGGTGCCCGTGTGCCCGCAGGAAGTGGTGGTAGCGTGCGTCAACGGTCGGTGTGTGCCCCAAGAGTAAACCCTACTTCGTGAGCTCCGACGTTGCCTGAGCTGTCCCTGGCTGCCTGAGTGCATGACACTTCGTTCGACCCTGGGCCTGGTTCGGGGAGTCCCACCAGCAGCCCGGTGCGAAAGTAGTGTTTTTCTCAGGGGGTCGCCAAGCCAATCTCAATCGGGTAGGTTCGCCCTGCGATGTCGATGAGCAAGAGGAAGCAGAAGCAGTCGGAGTTGTTCGTGCCGCACACGGCATTGAAGCCTGGGGTCCCTCGCTCGCTTGGCAGAGAACGGACTTGCGTGGGGCAAAACGTTGGGCGTTGATGCGACCACGCTGGAAGCGAACGCGGCGATGCGCTCGTTGGTTTGCATGAGACGGGTTTCTGCCACGGGCTAAGACGGAACACACGTAGTGGACGCGCTGCTAGTCAACGGAGACGAACTGGAACTCACTCCGGATCCGCCTTGGAAGTGGATGGTGCCGCCGGTGAGGGTCAAGCTCAATGCTTTGCCTGGCCACCGGATGAAGAGTGACGGTGAGTACGTCATCTGGGAAACAGAAATCCTATCGGCTGGGCTGCTCGCCGTGGGACAGATGTACAGCGCACCCGGCTTTGACGCGCCCGGCTCGGTACTCAGTATGACGCTGACGGTGACCCCCGGCACCATGAGCGCGACCATCAAGGACGTTCAACAACCCGTAGCCACGGTGGCGACGTCCGGCACGTTCGTGGCGAGCGTCGTGCCCGCGATGAATCCTGGGACAGGGGTGCCCGACCCGGTCGTCGTCAAGACCGGCACTTGGTCGGTCGCGACCCAGGTGCAGAACATCGCCTTGTCGGGGCAACCAAAGGCTCAATCCGCCGATGGGGCGGATGACGAAGCGCCGCTGGGCGGCGTGGGCGGAGCGAACACCAGCGATGTGGCGCCGGGGGAAAGCAAGGACCACTACGTCGCAGTCGAACTAGAAGACGTGGACGGCAACAAGCTCGCCCAAAGCGTGATCAGGGTCCTGACGCCCGATGGCGAAACCCACCGCAGAGAACTGACCGCCTCCGGCGCGGCACGTGTCGACGGAATTCCGGTGGACGGCGAAGCGACGGTCGTACTCTTGGGAGCGCTACGCACGAGAATCCCAAAGTCGAACCAGCACAGCATCGCCTTCGAACTCAAGGACGAGAACGGATTTCCCGTTCCGGGCGCAGAGGTCGAATGCACATTTCCCGACGGGAGCAGCCAAGTCAAACTGCTGGGTCCACAGGGAGTTTGGCGCATCGATGCCTTGCCGGAAGCGGGCGACTGCGTTTTCAAGGTGCTGCGCCTAACGCGGCCCTACGGTAGCGGCGGCGCTGTGCCCACCGGGAAGTCATGGCTCGAGTTGGAGTTGGTAGACCAAGACCAGTGCCCCGTGCCAGACGCTCGATACGAGGTCTCGCTGGCGGGGCGATTGGTTTGTCGCGGCCGACTGAACGAGGAGGGGACAGCCAGGGTGTCGGGCCTGGCACCCAAGCCCCATGACGTCGTGTTTCCCGACTACCCTGTCGAGGGAGGCGCAGCCCGCATGACCCCCAGCTCGGGCTCGTCGGGGGGAGAAGATTGGCTCGAGTTGGAGGTTACAGATCAAGCGGGAAATCCCGTGCCGAATGCCCGATACGAAGTGCAAGTAGCACCCAACGACGTGCGGGCGGGCACCGCTGATAGTGACGGCATAGCACGCGTAGAGGGCCTGCCCGCCGGCAACTACGACATCGTTTTCCCGGACTTTGCCGCTGCAGGAAATACCCAAGGCTGAAGCAGAGGAGTTACCAAACCATGGCGTTCTACACGGTCAAACAGGGGGAAGTGCTGCAAGTCATCGTCAGCCGAGAATGCGGCCCCCACAGAAGCGTCCAGGCCGTCCTCGACGACGAAAAGAACCAAGCCCTCTTCGCGGGAAGAGACCCGAACCAGTTGCGCCCAGGGGATCAGATCTGGCTTCCAGAGTCCGACGCGGAGGTGCTCACCCTACGTAACGCGAGCACATCCACGAGGCACAAGGTCGTCGTCACGTTGCCGAAGCGCATCTTCAAGATCCGCATTTGCACGAAAGACGGCACGCCACTGGCCAGCACGAACTACGAGCTAACCGTCGGAGAACTGCAGCTCAGCGGTACCACGGATAGCAACGGCATGCTGGAGCAACCCATTCCTCCCGACACGACCACCGGCACGCTGGTGGTCGGCGCCGACAGCCGCGAGCTACAGCTCGGGGCTTTGGACCCCATACATGCGCGAACCGGCGTGCAGGCCAGGTTGAACAACCTGGGCTACCCCCTGGGCAAGGTGGACGGCATCATCGGCAAAAAAAGCATCCGAGCCATCAAGTCATTCCAGCACAATCAGGGTTTGACGGTCGACGGTCACGTGGGACCCGTGACGCGTGACAAGCTGCTGGAAGTCCACGGTTGCTGAGAGTCAATCGAGAGAAAGAACACACAGCGCAATGGCCAGAACGTTTGCGGACATCCTACACGACTACGAAGAAGCCCAGGCTGAACTGGATGCGATGGCTGGCTACGAGGAAACGTATCCGGAGCACTACGAGAACGTCTACGCCGCGTGGGAACGCGCACGGGATGCGTACAATGCAGCGGTCGGTCAGAATCAAAGCATCGAATACGACGAGGGGGACGATCCGTTCATCTGCCCGGCAGAAGGCGAGAAGGTCCCGCTCATGTCCGAGCCGGATCCCGAGCCGAATCTGATCTGCGGCGGCGGCGACACAATTTACATGGGCGACGGGGCGGGGCTGCTACTGGAAGCGGCCTGTCAGCATGACGCGGGGCGCACCAGCTCATCTGGGGGCGTACTGAAGGTCGTAACGGACGCGTCGGGCGGAGACTTGATCACGATCAAGAACAAGCTCGGCGGGGCTGTCGATTGGTCTTGCGACTATGGCAACTTCTCTTCTCAGGAAGACACCTCTTGCACGTTCGCGGCCAAGGCTGGGGTGGTCAAGAGCTTCTGGCTGCTGACGGTGGATCCGACGGTTTACACGGTCACCGGGGAGTGTGAAGGGCAGCAACACTCCGTCACCATTCACGCTTACTCAGCGACGGAGATTTCCAAACAATGGGCCATTGACCGGGATATCATCGAGAGCCTCCGCAAGGGTGCAGATCTGGTCAAAGGGCAGGCCAAGACGTTCCTGGGAATCGAACTCGGCATCACCTGGCCAGCGGGGGAAATCACGTTGAGCTGCCAATGGAAAGAAGGTGCGGCGGGTGACCAAGCGGAGTTCGGAGCGAAGGCTGAAGGCAAGCTGACCCTGTTCGGTATCAGTGGCAAGTACGTTCTTGGGTCGGACCGGCTGAGGAATGCAGTAGCGAAGATCCCCGGTGTTGGGGAGTATGTGGGGTCGGTCGTCGACTGGCTCATCAAAGCAAACGCCTACCTTCAAGCCGGCGGCGCGTTGAACCTTTCTGGCGGGGTGGACACTCAGAAAGGCGCTGACAAAACCATCGCCACCCTCGCCTCCTCTTTCTTTCTCAAGCTAGGAGCCGAAGCCGGGATGGCAGGGGGTGAATGCATCAAGGTCGAGGCCGACGTAGGAGCCAGTATCGTGCCCTCGGGAGGCCTCAAGTGGGACGACAAGGGCATATTCGTGCAGTTCGGCGTCAAGTTTGGCGGACTCAAAGGGGCGGTCACCATCAAGATGGCCTGGGGCTTGCTCGCCTGGCAGGAGTCGTGGACGATCATCGACGAGGTCACGCTGTACCCAAGCGCTGATTCTCCCGGGGGTACCGGACGTTGGTATCCAGCACTCGATTGAAAGGAGGTTGCCAATGGACTTCATCCTCCCACGCTTGGTCGGCCTAGCGATGCTCGGGCTCTGGCTGTTCTTCATGCGTCGTCATCGGCGTTTCAAGTTCTTCGACATCACTGAGCTCGCGCTCCCGGAATCGGGATCTTGGGCGGAAATCGTCGCCAAAGGTCTGGTAATGCCGGGCTCCGTCTTGATCCTGGGCCCTGCCGTCTGGCTCCTGTGCCATCCAACGGCACCATGGCACCTGCTAGGCATTGCCCAGTTGTCGGCGGGCTTCGGCGGTATCATTGCCGTGTTCACCTTGCCCATCCGTGCGTTCTTCGCTCGACGCGCTCGACACACGATGCTCGTTCTTTCGGAACTCGCCAGAGCAGACGCAGGGACGTACGATGATTCCTCGCGTCCGAGTTTCGGGGACGATCCGTATCCACTACGCGCACGAGTCCAGCTGGGCGACCAAGTCTGGCTCGCGCTGACCGCCGAGATTCGGCGAGGAGGTGGGTCTGGCAGCGGTAGTGCCCTTGGCCAGGTGTTGGTTGCAGGGGTTACGGTCTCTGGTGCGTTGCCCCAGGCAGAGTATGTCTGGTCGCACGCCGGCGCACCGGACTCCCCACTTCGTGCAGCAATCACGGAGCTCGAAAAGGAGCATGCGCCGGTGATAAAGCGCGTGGGTAGTGCTACCCTGCGCGGAGACAGTCTGACCGTGAAGCACCAGCTTCTCAAAGACGTCAATCAGGCTCGCGCCCTACTCTCCTTCATGAGAGACGTTAGGAACCTGTTGCAATCTCGATATCTGACCGTTCAACCCGCTTCGGCGCGTTAGAACGCCCCAGTTCATTTCACTATGACCGCCTATATCTACCACTTTTCCGGCGAATCCGAAGGCCTGCGGGCGCACGTGCGCTTCAACGACGTCCCGCTCTTTGATGCGGAGCCAGACAGCCCTCAGAAAGACATGGAAGATATCTCACTGTGGGTGATGCCGGGTCCCAACAACCTAGAAGTGAGTGTTTCCCGACCGGTCACCGCACCTGACGTGTACCTGACGGCGATCAAGGATCCCGTCGAGCCGCCAGAGGATGACGAAGCTCAACCTCGAGGGCCATTCTTTCAGGCGCGCATCCAACGTGCACCGCGCACGGATACGAGCGCTATTGGCACAGAATGGGATTTCTCCTGGCCACCTCCCGGCATCCGAGATCTGACGACGTTTTACAACCTGTTCGAGCTCACTTGCGAGACCCCGAGCCAGCTGTGGCAACAGGCTGAACCGCTCACGCTCACCGAGGCGGTCGCGGAAGAGCTGCGACGGTTCGGGGAAGAGCTGCACCGGGTCTTTTCTCGTGGCGACCACGCGGCGCTGGCACAGAGAATGGATTTCAAGGGCCGCGACGTCGGCCTGGTTCTGGGCATGACCGAAGCGCAAGGAAGTGCTGCGCAGCAGCGTTTCTTCCGGGCGATCATGACACGGCAGGGGTTCAAGGTGCCGCCTTGGAATGCGGACACTGTCAGCGTACGCTTGCTGGCCAACAACACCGTCGCCTGGTTGCGCGATGGCACCAGGCCGCTGCTCCTGAGCGAGCAACGTCAAGGGATGGAAGTCTATGTTGCTCGAATTGGGGGACGCTGGACCGTCGTCCGCTAGTCGCCATGCGTCGACCTGAAGTTGGTGTTCACTCTGGGCCCACGAAGCCCGGCGCGCGCCGTGCCACCCCGAGCGGTCGCAGCGCAAGCGCGTGCCCTTACCGGTGCGCGCAAGCCGGAAAGCGGCAAGAATGCGTCCTTGCCCGACAATTTCGCCTCAGTGCTCCGGAAGAGTAGTGAATGGAAGACACGAAACTGACCGCTCAGCAGGCTGTGCAAGGCGTTACCCTGAGTATCGACTCACGGCACAAGCTCATTCTCGCTCCGCCGCGGATGGCGCAGATGGTGGAGTTCCCAGCAGGTGCATTCAACCTAAACAGTGCGCTACCATGCTTGGACTCCGACGAGTTACTGATCCACGCGTTGTGTCAAGTGGCCTTGTATCAAGAAGATCACAGCAACGAAGCCCTGCTCATCGTCGGGCACACGGAAACGTCGGGGGATTTCGATCGCCACGCGCAGCTGTCCGAGCAGCGCGCTCGCGCTACGCTGGCAGTCATCGCGGGAGACGAGGACAGCTGGATGCGAGCAGTTGACAGCAACTCGGTCCCGCAAGACATTCAACAAGTCCTGCAGTCTCTAGCACACACTCGGCACTGGGACTGCGACCCAGGTCCGATTGATGGCGTACACGGACAGCAGACAGAAGCCGCGATAAGCGGTTACCAACGCGAAGTGAACAGCGCTTTCGACATGGACGTCACCGTGGATGGGATCTTGGGGACCGAGACATGGAAGTCCGTTTTGCATGTCTATCGTGCGCTGGTATTGGCCCAGGGCATCGACCTCGATCGTTCCTGGACGGTGGCTTCGGTCAACGACGGTGTGTTGGGTTGTGGCGAGTCGTTCCCGCTCGAGGCACCCGGGGAGGACGGGCAGCGATCTCCAGTCAACCGCAGGGTGGAAGCTTACTTCGCAGCGTCTGAAGATTTTGCAACCCTAGAGGTCCCGGCCGATTGGAGGCGTCGATTGAGCGCTGAGGAGGTCGGTTTGTTCCACTCTGTTTTATGGGAGCGCAAACCGCTAGCGCCCCTTGGATCATCGGGCGCGCCGCCCTGTCCCTAGCAGGGGACGAAGTCACGGTCGACGGCGGTCGAGGTACTGTTCTGTTGCATTCTTAGGCGAGTTCAGCGGCCAAGTCTGGCCGCCAAGCGTCGTGGGCCGATCTGGCACTGGGATTTGCGCTGACGCCGAGGGGACAGCAGACTAACCTCACGGCCGTGCGCCGAGCCATTTCATCCAAGCCACGCCACGTCGGAGCTGCGGCAGCGAAATCCGCATTGACTGCGACCCTGCTGCTCTCGTTGTCGACCCGCTCACCCGCGGCAGAAAGCGCCGCATCACCCGACGAGCGCCGTCCCACCACGCTACTCGGGGGCTCCATCGGCGTAGGTCACCTTCAGCTCACTGACGAGATTGTGCGCGGGCTGCGCTGGTCGGGCCCGGCCGGCGAAGTTCGTGGATTCTTCACTGACACCGTCGGTGCCAACTGGCATCTGTCCAATTTTCGATTTCCTGTGGGGTTCATCGAAAATCGTTACGGGCACGCGGGGGTGGCCTGGGACGCCCAGCTAGACTACGGCTACGCTCGGCGCATCGGCAACACCGGTGGTTCCATCGAGTGGGCATTGGGGGGTGTCGTCCGCTGGGATTGGGCGTTGCAGTACTACGCGGATTTCGATGAGGAGCACTTGTACTGGATGAACGCGTACGAACTCGCTCCCTTGATAGCGGGCCGATACGATGTCCACGAGCGTGCCATCATCGTGGCGCAGTTGGACTTGCCGATTTTCGAGCTGGTCTCTCGGCCCCCGGCCTTTCGCTATTACAAGATCGACAAGCTCACCCACCCGAGCTTCTTCTTCAAGAAGACGCACCAGGACTTTCGCGCCACGTCGCTGCACGAACACGTTGCCAGCAGGCTGCGTCTCGCCTACCAGCAAATGTGGGGCAGGCATGCAGCCATCGAAGCTCGCTACGCGTTCGACTTCGTGTATGAGGCGGAGCCACGTCGCTTCCTGTTGCTGATGCACACTCTCTCCTTCGGGGTTGCGTATGCGTATTGAATACCTGATGTGCGCGGACGTCACTGCTGGCAAGCGACGAACGGGCACTTGCCCGCGTCGTCGCCCCGTGTCCCTGTCCGTGCTCGCGGCGATGGCTTGTGCGGCGGGGTGCCTCCCCGACGCCAAGATGAAAATCGCGTACAACGACGAGCCGGCAGAGCGGGACGATGGCTGGGCGGTCTCGGACCCGGCATCAGAGGGCTTGGACGAGCAGGCCCTGAGAAGCGTCTACGAGTCTTTCTTCAGTGAAGACGAGTTCGTGACGGCGATCAGCCTGCTCGTCGTCCGGCACGGCAAGTTGGTAGCGGAAGGATACTGCAGAGCTCGGACGGACATCGACCAGCTGATGGCCATTCAATCTGCCACGAAGAGCGTCACTTCAGTCCTAACCGGAATGGCCATCGAGGATGGGTTCATTCAGGGAGTCGAGCAGCGCATCTTCGACATCATTCCTGACAAATTCGACAGCGACCGGAGCAAGCGCAGTCTCACGATTCAAGACCTGTTGACCATGCGAACGGGCCTCGACTTACCGAACGAGTCGTTCTCGAAAGAGCTTCTCATCGACGGCCAAAGCGACAGCCTGAAGTACATTCTTCACAAACCATTGACCGAAGAACCTGGCAGCGAGTTCAACTACATCGACGGGAGTCCCCACCTGCTCGCCGGGGTCCTTCAACGTGCGATGGAGGACCGCACGCTACACGGCTATGCGCGGCGGCGGCTGTTCAAGCCGTTGGGCATCGAACGAGAACTTTGGGAACGTTACCCTGATGGAGTCACGTACGGCGCGGTGGGGCTGTATCTGACGCCTCGCGGGCTCGCCAAGTTCGGCCTACTGGCGCTCAACGGTGGCAACTGGGAAGGCGAGCAACTAGTCTCCAAAGAGTGGATTGAGGAGTCCACCCAGCCGCTCGTGGAGACGGACTACACGGCGAAGTACGGCTACCGCTACGGATACTACTGGTGGGTAATTCCGGAGCTAAACGCATTCACCTCCGATGGTCATGGGGGTCAGTTCACCCTCGCAGTACCCGACGAGGAGCTGCTGGTCGTGATGACGGCAGAGCCCCACACCGTCAACGGCGGCGTCGCGATCGAGCTTCCGGAGTTTCTACCGTTGGCTGCACGCATCATCGACGCGATCGAGGATTGACGAGGGTCGCCACCGCCGAG
The DNA here is from genome assembly GCA_050298815.1 of Polyangiaceae bacterium. GTDB lineage: Bacteria > Myxococcota_A > Polyangia > Polyangiales > Polyangiaceae > SZUA-265. The sequence continues at coordinate 219,831 of JBNKUV010000054.1, read as the reverse complement.
CTCGCCAGCGACCAAGTGAACCGCCCTGGAGCACGATGCGTCGAGGTCCCTGCGGGACGACCTTTCCAGTCACCCACCGGCGACCCCGGCTCGACCGAGTACCCACAGTGGCCAAGCCGAGCGACCGAGGTAATCGACCTGACCCCAAGCCGCAATCGGGGGCCATTGGCTCGCCCTTCTCCAGAGACACCGGATAGGCGGGAAGTCCCGAGACGCGATGCAGGGAGTTGTGACGCGTCCACGAAGAACGCAAGGAGCGCGCAGCGCTGGAGATTTTAGTTGACAATATGATCAACTATTGACATACCGGTCAACCATACGGTGGCGCATGCGCCAGCGTCAGCACTCGGACCACTGCCATGAAACCAACACCTCCCGGATGGCCACGCTTCTCCCCTTCCCTGCACTATGCCGATGCCGCCGCGGCCATCGATTGGCTGTGTGACGCCTTCGGCTTCGAAGTGCGCTTGAAGGTCGAGGGTGACGGCGGACGCATCGAGCACTCGGAGTTGGAGTATGGTGGCGGCATCGTGATGGTGAGTAGCGAGAAGCCGGAGAAGTTCTCATTCGCCAAGGCACCCAGCAGCGTGGGTGGGGCGAACACTCAGAACCTCTTGGTGTACGTCGACGACGCGCGGGCGCATTGTGATCACGCCCGTCGCAAGGGCGCGACCATCGTGGAAGAGCCCGCCACTCACGACTACGGGGACGACTACTGGGCGGACATCGGTTACCAAGCCGAGGACTGCGGCGGCCACCATTGGTGGTTCTATGAGCGCTTGAAGACGAAAGGGCAGCACCACTGAACGCGGTGGATCTCGACCGAACGCTGTCCGCGCTTTCGGATCCGACTCGGCGCTCGGTCGTGGATGAACTCCGCTACGCGCCCCGACGCGCTGGGGAGTTGGCCGCCGCGTTGGGCACCACGCCCGCCGGTCTGAGTCGTCACTTGCGAGTGCTGCGTCAGTCGGGGTTGATCGTGGAAGAGAGCCAGCCAGGCGATGCGCGGGTGCGCCTCTATCGCCTCCGACCCGAGCCCTTCGACGAGCTGCGCGGTTGGGTCCAAGATGTGCAGCAGTTCTGGAGCGGCCAGCTGGAAGCCTTCAAAGCCCACGTGGAGACACGTTCCAAGCAGCGAGCGCGTGCCTTGCCCAGGAAGGACTCGAAACCATGACCGCAATCGCTGGCGATTCAGCGGCGGCGAGCGCGCTCGTGCGCGTTGGTGTGGAGGAAGCCTTCGAGGTCTTCACCCAGGAGATCAACGCGTGGTGGCGGCATGGCCGAAAGTTCCGACAAGCGGGGGCCCGTCCAGGCAAGCTGTGGCTCGAGTGCCAGCTGGGTGGGCGATTGTTCGAGACGGTGGAGCTTGCGTCGGGCACCCGCACCTTCGAGGTCGGCAGAATCGTGGAGTGGTCGCCGCCGCAGCGGTTCGCCTTCTCTTGGCGCGCCATCAACTTCAAGCCCCACGAACAGACTCTGGTCGAGGTCACGTTCACCCCTTCTGGCCAAGACACGATGGTGCGCGTCGTCCATAGCGGCTTCACCTCACTGCCCGACGATCACCCCGTGCGTCATGGGCTGGCGCCCTCTGCCTTCTGCGGGCAGATGGGGCGTTGGTGGGGCGAGTTACTCACTTCACTGCGGGAACACGTCCTGGTTTCCAGCGTCCTTTTGAAAACCACCCCAGCCGACGTAGGTTCCGTTCCAGACGATTCCCCAGTGGCCGAGACCATCGCGCCGGCAGCACGCTTCCTTGGCCTGGACGAAAGCCTCGCAAACGCTCCAATCCCAAGGTTCTGACGCGAGCGGAAGGTGTTCCGTCACGCGAGGCGCACGCATGTGCTCGATGATTCGTTTGGGGTCGATCTCCGTCACGTTCGCAGCCAAGTCGTCACCCAGATCAGTGACGAGACCCGCCCGGACAGGGTGAGCACACGCACGCCGGGGGTGCGCACTCGCCCAAGTTTGCGCTATTCTGACGGATCGGGGGGTTGACCCATCTCAGAATACAACCTCAGCAGCGAGCCGCTCGATGAGCGCCTCCACCGCGTCCTGAAACAGGTGCAGCACGACCATCTGCTGCGCGCCGTGGGTGTGCTCCAGCTGTCCGTCGTCGGAGGCTACCTGCAACCGACGTGGCGGGCGGTCGCGGGAGAAGCTCTACCCACGCCAGATATCCTGACCTTCGAGGCGCTTGCCACCCAGCTCGCTGAAGGGCCAGTGGAGGACCCACCCGGACTGCACCCTTCCGGCGCCGAATGGTCCCTCGCCGTGAAGCTCGACGTGCAACCGGCGATCGCTGCCGGGGCTGACTGCGCCGTCTTTTTTGCGGGAGCTGAGCCGAGGCCACAAAATCTCCTACAGATCGCCGAGGAGTTGCGGAGGGGGTTGACGGCGGATCGGCGGCATCAGCTGGCGGCGGCAGCCCTCGCGGCCATCGAAACATCTCCGGACGCGATCGAGTTGACGGATCATGGAGCGCGGCTGATGTACGTCAATCAGGCGTGGCAGGAGTACTTCGGATACGACTCCCACGAGGTCGTCGGCAAAACGGTGGGAGCGCTCTTGCGGGACCAGGCGGACGCTCTGCACGACAGCGCCTTCTACCAATTCGCCCTCGACTCTCTGGCGGAGGGTGAACCGTTCAAGGCGGCACTCGCCTGCTTGCGCAAAAACGGCGAGCGTGTGTTCTGCGAGGTGAGCGTAGGAGCCTTTGCCGACGACGAGGGTGGTCTCGCCGGCAACTTCGCGATCCGCCGAGACCTGCGCGATCGTCTCGAACGCGAGCGGGCTCTGGCGGTTGCCCATCGGGAATTCCGAGGGGTGCTCTCCGCCCTGCCCGATGGCGTGATCGTCACCAGTGGCGGGCGTGTGGCATTTGCCAATCCTGCGTTCCTATCCCTGGTGCGCTCGGAGGAAGCCGACGTCATCGGGCGCGACTTCCGCAGCTTCATCGTCGCCGCTGACCAAGGGCGTGTAGCACATGAACAGGGCGTGGTGGGCGTGAGAATCCAGCCCAAGTCCGGCCCTCTCCGCTATGCGGAGGTCTGCCCTGCGGGGGAGGTTTCCTTCGGTGGCTCTCCGGCGCGGATCATCGTCTGTCGTGACACGACCGACCAACGCTTGGCTCAGGAGCAGTTGGCACGCGCAGAAAGACTCTCGGCGTTGGGAGCACTGGCTGGGAGTATGGCCCACGAGATCAACAATCCGCTGTCGTACGTGGGACTGAACCTGACCCACATCGAGCTTAGCGCAGGCCCGGCGCTCGAGGAGGAGGAGCGGCACGCCTTGTCGGAAGCGCTCGACGGCGTCAAACGCATCCGCGGAATCGTGGACGACCTCAAGGCCTTCAATCGGCACGACAACACGGGGCCACCGGAGCCCGTGGAAGTTGAACAAGCCGTTTCTGCGGCGCTGAACATCGCCAACAACCAGATCCGGCACCGCGCTCGACTCGAACGACATCACGAAGGCGGATTGCTCGTGCTCGCGCGGGAGGGGCAACTGGTTCAGGTGGTGTTGAACCTCTTGCTCAATGCCGCCCAAGCGCTCGACTCGCCCGACGTCGACAACCAGTGCATCTCGATCACGTCCCGCGACGCTGGCGGCGGCGTGGTGGAAATAGTCGTTGCGGACTCGGGCTCCGGCATCCCCCCCGAGCTCCTGTCCACCGTATTCGAGCCCTTCGTCTCGACCAAGGGCGGGCACGGAGGCTCCGGCTTGGGCCTTCCGATCTCACGGCGCATCGTCCGAGACTTTGGAGGAGAGATCACGTTGCAGAGCGACGTTGGTCGCGGCACGAGCGCCATCGTGCGGCTGCCCAGGACGGTGGTCGCCCCCAGCGCACGCTCTGGGGTGCGGCGGTCGTCCCACCAAGAGGGCCCAGCCAGCGCGCGCATTCTGATCGTCGATGACGAACCAGCACTGGTGCGTTCCCTGCGTCGGCTACTGCACGGCCATGAAGTCGTTTCAGCGGCAGACGGCCATTCTGCCCTCGAAATCCTGAGCCGTGACCGGAACTTCGATCTGGTCTTGTGTGACCTGATGATGCCCGGCTTGCCCGGCCCGAGGTTGTATCGAAGCGTGGAAGAGCAGATGCCGGAGCTGGCGGCGCGCTTCGTGTTCATGACCGGTGGCGCTTTCACCGAGTGGGGTCAGGAGTTCCTGAACAGCACCGAGCTGCCCATCCTCAACAAGCCCCTCGATTTAGAGCGAGTCCTGGGGGTGTTGGCGCGCGCGACGGAAGCTGCTACTGCTGGTGACATCGAAACGTCCCGCAAGCAGCGGGGCGGCGGAGGAGGAAGCGTACAATGACAAGAGCATTCATCGTGTGTGTGGGGCTGGCTTGTGCAAGTTGCGGACAAGCGAACGAAACGCAAGCGAACGAAACACAGGTGAACGAGCTGAACCAAGCGCTCGGAGCGGGTGAGGCCGAGGTCGTCTTCGAGGGGTGTACGGAGTTCGCAGGCTTTGGCGAGGTCCCAGCTCAAACCGCGGTAGCTCTCGTGCCCGGCGCGTACGATGTCTTCCTGCTCGCCAACGGCAACGCCCAAATTGTGGTCCGCGCCGTCGAATGCGACAGCATCTCTGTCGGCGCGAGCCAACCCAAGCCTGGTACTCTCTCTCAGATCGGCATCACCATCGCTGATCGCGACGCTTTCGCGGACATCAACAACTACACCCTGTGGTACGTCACCGACCACGCCCAGCTGCATGCCACGCTGCGCTCCGCCGGCTTGGCCAGCGTCAAGGAGCCCGGCCTCAGCTATGTCCTGGATGGCGACGAACTGGCAATCGCGTCGGACAATCCCAAGACCCCGTCCTACGAAGCATCGGGAAGTGTCTCAGCACCTGTGGGTGCTCCCTCGGTGTTCGTCGCCACGTGGTGGGAGGATGGCCGCCACGGCACGGTCGCTGCCCGGACAGATTTTCCCGCCATCACGTTCACCTTTGACGGTAGCATCGAACTCACCACGCCAGCAGGGAGCGACCTGGCAACACTCGTCGGCGGCTCCACCCTGACATTCCCAAACCTGAACAGCTACAACTCCTTCGACGAAGCGGTGATGACCCTCACACCGCAGTAGGCGGTGGGTCGTGCTGGCCCGCCATGCTTCGCTCGTGGTAGCCTGCGGGCACGATGCGCAGTCCGCACGACAGACGACACAATCGAACCCGCATGAGGCCTAGACCCGCACCAGTCTTGGCGTTCCTCTCAGCCAGTGGCTTCTGCACAGCCGTTGGGTGCTCCACCGCTGACAGTTCGGGCCCAGGTGATAGCCCCGGGCCGTTGGGAGGGGTATCCAGCGTCGGAATGGACGGCACAGCAGGCGCAATGGGTATGGCGCCTAGTGCCCCCCGCACGCCAGCAGGTGGCGACTCGGGCGGTATCGGAGGCGACACAGGCGGCAGTCCAGCGCCGACCGACACCGCTGCCACAGACGGAATGGAGGCTCGTGCCGAGGGTGGGATGGCGGGATTGTCTGGCCGTGCACCTGGCGTGGGTGGTGCCGGAAGCGGAGGCAGTGCCAGTTTTGGTGGAACGGGCGGCGGAGCCGCGGGTCTTGGCGGTGCACCAAGCGACGGCGGAGCTGGTTCTGGAGGGGTGGGCGGAGCCGGTTCTGGAGGGGCGGGCGGAGCTGGGGGCTCGGGCGGTGCACCCGACGAGGGGGTTGCGGGGTCTCTTGGTATGAGTAGTGGTGGTGACGGGAATGCTGAACGCTGCGAGCCCGTGGGTTGGGCGACCCGAGATGGACGCACCGGCGGCGCTGTGGCCGTGATGGGCGGCGGGGACGCAACCCCAGTAGTCGTCGACTCATTCGACGCCCTGCAGATGTACGCCGGCGACGACGCACCTAGCGTGATCCACATCGATGGTGCCGTGGGTTCTGGGTGGCTTGGCACGTCGGGGGATCGGCTCGAAGTCGGCTCGAACAAGACCATTGTCGGCCTGCGGCCGGGCACCGAACTCAAGGCGCCGATTCACGTCAACAACTCGAGCAACGTCATTATTCGAAATTTGGTGATCCGCGGCCCCGGTTCCAACTCCGATCAAGCATGGGACAACATCACGATCGAGGGTAGCTCGAAGAACGTTTGGATCGATCATTGTGAGTTCTGGGACGGACAGGACGGGAACGCAGACGTCGTCAAGGGCGCGGACAACGTGACTTTTACGTGGAACATCTTTGGGTACCGGACTGGCGGCGAGCACAATTTTTCCAACTTGGTTGCTTCGTCCGACGACGAACCTCAGAGCGTGGGAAAGCTGAACATCACGCTGATGTTCAACTGGTTCACGGGTGTGGCCCAACGTCAACCGCGATGCCGCTTCGGCGACATTCATGTGGTCAACAATCTGTTCACGAGAGATGGACAACAGTCGGACTACGGGATCTCCGCAGGAAAGGACTGTCGCGTTGTTACCGAGAACAACCACTTCATCGACATCGAGACCCCGATCTACACGAATCATCGGAGCGGAAGTGCCGCCAATGAGTTGCGCGGCGACAACATTTTCGAGAACACGAGCGGCAACACCACCGGGTTTGGCACCGCATTCGACCCGCCCTACGAATACGAAGATCTACTCGTGCCCGCCTCGCAAGTGAAGGCTCTGCTCGAGGGCCAAGTCGGAGCGACTCTCGAGAGCCCGACCGACTGCGAGTGATCCCAAGTTGAGGGTGTAGTGCCCAGCGTGACCGCTAGGGCGAGCAGGAGCTCGGTCCGGCGCAATCGCTACTTCTAATCGATCGCGCGTCGACACCCCCGAACCGCCCGCGAGTGTGCAGACTGTTTCCAGCGCGTTGCAAGATTCCATTGACCAAGAATCAGGAACAGCCCCTCGCTCGCCAAGCCTTGGGCGTTGGCTCATGGGAGAAACTTCAACGCAGGGTTGGCCGTCCCGCTCTTCGGAGCACTGCGTCATTGGCACGAGCTTCAGCAGGACGTTTTGAATATACCGAGAGCTTCCTCGACTGCGCAGAGCAATCTTTCGTCGGTATCGAGCTCCGCCGCGGGCACCTTGGAGCGCTGAGCCGATTGTCAGGCCTCGGACATGGTGAGGAAACGGACATGAACCCACTGGCTCCTCCGCCGCCGTACTGCCCATGGTAACAGCGGTTCGTTGCGTGACACGGTGCGGTTCTACTCGAGCCGTAGAAGTCATCACAACACTACCTAGTCTCGTTCACCCCTGCGCTATCCACATCGCCAGCTTCCATTCACCTATGACATCTATAACGCTTCTACTGAGATGCGATGGCTATGGTGTTGCGGATAACCATATTTCGGTTTGTTCTTCCAAACTGGAAGCATGCGAGAGTCAGCGTATGATGGACGAACCATAGCTCAGTCGTGCTACGGTCCCGCTCACCAACGGGAAAGGGTAGGACATGAAGTCGAAGAGACGGACGATGGGCTTGGGGGCTCTGTGGCGATCACTCGGGACGACTTGTTTGATTGCAGCGTGTTCAGCGCCAGATGTGCAGAACACGGACCAACCAGCGCAAGTCCAAGAAGAACTGACGTCCGGAAGGCATCGGCACGCTTCCGAGCGCAGCCACACACTGTTCGAAGCGGCTGCGGTGCGGCCTGTGGCGGTTCGCGATGACGGGCTCGTCGCGGTCACGAACACGCCGGGCGACGCGGTTGAGTTTTTCCGACCAACTCGGCGCGGAGTTCGCCCGTGCGGGGCGGTCGACGTGGGCTTGCGGCCTGTGGCCGTAAGCTGGGTCGGCGATGACGTCTGGGTCGTGAATCACTTGTCGGATTCCGTCAGCGTCGTCTCCGTTTCTCGGAATTGTCACGCGCGAGTGCGCCGAACGTTGTTGGTAGGTGACGAACCCAGGGACATCGTCTCAGCGCAGAGCGGCAATGGGAAAGAGTACGTGTTCGTCACAGCGGCCCATCGTGGTCAGAACGTCGAAAATGAGGACGGTACACCCAGAGACCCGCAACTGACCAAGCCTGGTGTCGGTCGAGCGGACGTCTTCGTGTTCGCGCCGGACGCACTCGGCGCCGAAGGGCAGGAGCAACCCTTGGACATTCTGACGATGTTCACCGATTCGCCTCGCGCCCTCGCGGTTGGTAAGCACAAGGTTTACGCAGCGGGTTTCCTCTCCGGCAATCAAACGGCAGTCATTCGTTACCAGTTCGTCATCGATCGCGGACGCAAGAGCCTGGCGTCCTTGGACGCCGACGGGGATATGGCAATCGATCCGGAGTTGGGCCCGGAGGAACGCATCATCGAAGGTGGCTACCCGGCGGTGCGGGGACATGGGCGTTGCATCTCCGCGCAGACGACCTCGACGCCGCAGACAGCGTCCAACGACTTCATCATGGACGTCTGCGTCAGGACCGATCCCGACAATCCTTACGCTGCCGTGGACATCATCCCCCAGGTCCCGGGAGAGGTGACGGAGGAATGCTCGTGCACCAACGCGATTGGCGAGTTCCAGCGTACCCCGCCCATGATCGTGCGCTTCTACGAATCCAGCGACACTTGCGGCAGCAACTTTTCAGCAGAGTTGGGTGGTTGTTGGCTGGAGCCACCACAGGGCGAGGGTCCGGCGGGGCTGCACGGTGCTCAGGCCTGGAACGAAAGCGTTCCCTTCAACCTGCCTGACAAGGACGTCTTCACCATCGATCTCGAGGACGAACCCAGGCTCGAGGTCGATGGCGAATTCAGGCACGTCGGCACGACACTATTCAGTCTCGCGGTTCATCCGAAGACCGGGAAAATCTTCGTCGGCAACACCGATGCCCGCAACCACGTGCGCTTCGAAGGTCCAGGCGCCTCCCGGTCGCAAGACGAAGCCTTTGGTACGACCACCGTGCGTGGACACATTGCAGAGAGTCGGATCACCATTGTCGATCCGGACAGCAAAGAGGTTCGACCGGTCCACCTGAACGAGCACATCGACTATTCGTCGTGCTGCCAAGCGGGTCCAAACGACGAGACGGAGCGAAGCCTTGCGTTCCCCGTCAGTCTGGCGTTCAGCCAGAAGCGCAATCGCAACGGGAGGTTGAAAAAGAACCAGGATCTCTACGTTGCCGCTTTGGGTTCCGACAAGGTTGCGGTCCTACCCACCCAGGCGCTGGAAAACGCCAAGCCCGGTCGGCCCATGCAGGATGAGTCGCAACACATCGAAGTGCCCGGCGGCCCGGCGGGGCTCGCCCTCGATGACAGTCGCGAAAGGTTGTACGTGTTGGCTCGGTTCACGAACGAATTGGTCGTCATCGATACGGAGCGTCGGCGCACGCTAGACCGACACCGGATGTACAACCCTGAGCCCAAGAGCGTCATCGACGGTCGGAAGTTTTTATACGACGCGCGAAACACTTCTAGTCACGGCGACTCTGCGTGCGCCAGTTGTCACATCTTCGGCGACCTCGATGGGCTAGCCTGGGACCTAGGGGATCCCGACTCGGTCGAAGTTCAGAATCCCGGACCGTTTTTTGCCAAGCCAGAAATCACCAGCTTTCCGCTCACGTCCCACTTCCTGGCATTGAAGGGACCGATGACCACTCAGTCGCTGCGGGGCATGGCCAACCATGGTGCCATGCACTGGCGAGGTGACCGCCGTGGCGGTGCCGAATCGAGTCAACCGGATCTGGGGGCGTTCGACGAGGAGGCAGCGTTCACTGCTTTCAACGTCGCGTTTCCGGGGCTCAACGGGCGCTCCGAGATGCTGTCGGACGCGGACATGCAGAGCTTCACTCGCTTTACCCTGCAGCTCACCTATCCCCCCAACCCAGTTCGCGCGTTGGACGATTCACTAAACGCCGCCCAAAAGCGTGCACGCAGTCGCTACTTCGGCTGTGAGATCACCGACGCGTCGATGGCTCTGGGTGAGTGCGCCGACGGCCGTAACATCGAAGAGGAGACCTTCGGCTGCAACTGCCTCAACCCACCGCGGTTTGTCCTCGGGATCGAACCGAGGCCTGACGACTGCCCCGAGGATCCGCAGTGCACGTTGGACGTCAGCGATTTCCAGAACACCTGCCACGGCTGTCACACTCTCGACCCGGATGGCAACTCGGAGTACGGCATCGATGCGCCGGGGTTCTTCGGAACGAGCGGCGTCTACACCAACGACGCGGTGGGCCATATCTTGAAGATCCCCCATCTGCGAAATGTGTATCAAAAAGTCGGCATGTTCGGCTCCTATCAAACACCGGCTGGCATCGGTCTGACCGCGATCGGAGACTCCATTCTCGGGTTGCGCAAGGGCGGACTCTTCGCCCCCCAAAACGCCCACATGGGCGATCAAATTCGCGGCTTCGGTTTTACCCACGCGGGAGAGGAGGATTCGTTGTTCCACTTCTTCAGCCTGACGGGCTTCGCTCGCGCCGCATCACCGGGGCCTGTGTTCGTCAACGACAACGCAGGCGGATTCGAGCCGGTTCTGCCGCTGGACCGAGAGCTGTGCTTCGATCAACAGCTGCCACAACTGAACGACGCGTTCCTGCAGCAGCTTGCTCCGCCCGAGCAGCTCCAACAGCTAGGTCTGTGGATGGCTACCCTCAACGACTCGACGGCTCCTCCCGAGGACAAGGCTGCCGCGGCCGAAGGTTTGGCGTTTTTCGTTGCGACACTGCCTCCTGACAACCCCGGAAGCGTGTTCCAGCTTCTGCCGCTACAGTCCGCGATCTCTCAGCTCGCGCTGCCGCTGTTCGTGTGTGGCGGACTGCCTGACAGCGCGACCCTCGAGGCGCTGGGTTGCTTCGAGCTGACACCAGGCGAGGGTTGTCAGGAACTGCTCGACGTCGTCCGCGGCTGCTCGTTGTGGGGCGCCACGCTCGAGGAAGTCCTTCCCAACGGCACCCAAGCGTGCCTCGCCGCAGGTATCCGCGACAAAGGTGACATGGAGTCGCTCATGTTCGCATTCGATAGCAACGTCAAGCCGATCGTCGGTCAGCAGGTCACGGCCTACCGCCGGTCGACGGCTCACGAAGCGCGCTTGGCACTCCTGCTTTCGCAAGCGGACGCCGATAACTGCGACGTCGTTGCGCGTGGTGATAGGCACTCCTACCTCTACCGGGCAGGCAAACTGCGACGCGATGATCACCGCTGGTTGACTCTTGGGTCGGCCCTAAGACAGGAGCATGTGTTGACCTATACTGCTGTACCATTTGGCGAAGGTTGGCATTCCCTTGCCGGATCTAGTGAACACTAACGCAGTGCGGCCAAGTCAGACGGGCTGTGTCCTTCGCCGCAGCTTTGGGCGCCCCGCCGGGGGCGCCTGAACGCAGGTTCCTGGCTGTTTCGTGCTGATTGCGGAACGTCGCTGTTCGGGCCGATACTAGAACCAGCCTAAACGAGTCAGTCGCTGGGGGTTCCGCCCGTCGCGAGGGGCAGATCAAGAAACCTGGGACACTCCTAGGCGACCCGATTCTTGTGCGCAGTCTCCCACATCGCTGACAGGGCCGCCGCTGTAGGCGTTAGGTAACCCCAATCCACCCTCTGTGTTGACGGTGATACGCGGACAAATTGCGCCTTGTTTGCTGGTTTTTGCAATGTGCTGCAGTTAACATTGCAGCGAATCGGAATGAAGAAACCTACTGACTCGCAATGGTGGTGGATCGGACAAGGCTCGAGCCTGCTTCTAGCAATGCAATGTCTCGTGGGCTGTTCGTTGGTCGTCGAACCTGACGCCGTCCAGTGCTCAATCACTGCAGACTGCCGAGCGCGCGGAAGCGCGTTCAGCGATACGCGCTGTGAAGGCAACATTTGCGTAGCTGTTTCGGAAGAGGACGATTCGACCCCCATGAACACCGACGTTTCGTCGGCCTCCGGAACGGACGAGGCGGAGACCACGGAGCCCGAATCGGACACTGACGGAACGAGAGATGCCGGAGCATCCCCGCCGGCTGTCGAGTCCCCGAGCAGTTGCGAGCGCACGTCGGATTGCTCAGCTGAAGACATCTGCCTCGACGAGGTCTGCGTGGACCCGTTTGATTGCCCGGTGATGGCACCCGAAGGAGCTTTCAGCATCACGGCCTCCGTCCAGGACGTGTTTGGGACGCCGCTTGCAGGGGCAGATGCGCAACTGTGCCGTAACATCGATCCAGAGTGCCTGAGCCCCGTCGAGGAGCTCATGACAGATGAGGCAGGCGAGCTCAGTGTCGCCGTTCCGGACGGCTTCACGGGATACCTGGAGTTCACTGTGGACGGCTACTTCCCTCAGCTCCAAGTGTTGCCGACGGACCTCTCCGACGGAGATCAAATCGCCGTCTCCCTTTCCCCAACTCTATTCATCGACCAGCTCGGACTGGCGGTGGGCGCCCAACCCGATCCGGAGCGCGGGCACCTGTTCTTGAATCTGGTTCATTGCTACGGACCGGCTGAAGGGGTCCAGATAACGTCGATGGGCGCCGATGACGACGCCATCGTATTCTACGTACTCAACGGTGTACCCTCCAGCCAACTCACTGAGACCACCGTGGAAGGCAGTGGTGGTTTTCTCAACTTCCCTGCGGGCAATACTGCGATCACGCTCACCCACGCCGGGAGCCTGCGTGAGCTCAGCAAGCAAACCTTCGTCGTTCGCCCTTCGTTCATGACGGTGGCGACTGTGCGCACTGCGGTGGAGTGAGGTTGACATGAAAGTTTGGAACATTTGGTTTCACAGTGTACCCGTCGGACTGCTCCTGTTTTCACTACTCTCTGCGGGCCCGGCGCTGGCGGGGGAGGACGAGGCGCAGACTGCCGCCTCCGAGCACTTCGACCGCGGCGTGGAGCTCTACGAAGAGGGAAGTCTCGATGCGGCTCTGGTCGAGTTCCAGCGAGCCTACGAACTCCTGCCTGACTTTCGCTTGCTCTACAACCTCGGCCAGGTTCAAGCCGAGCGTCAGGAGTACGTGCTCGCCGCGCAGCTGCTCGAACAGTACTTGAAAGACGGCGGCGACGAGATCGACACCGAACGTCTCAGCAAAGTGTTGGATGACATCGAACGTCTAGGCAAGAGCATCGCCGAACTCTGGGTCGAAGTCGATGTCGACGACGCCACCATCACCGTCAATGGCGTGGAGATCGGCACTTCGCCCTTGAAGCGCTATGTGAAGATCAACGCCGGCAAAGCCGAGGTCCGAATAGAGAAGCCGGGGTTCGTGCCTCATGCCGACACACTCATGGTCGCCGGACGTGAGCGACCCAGGCTAGTGGTCGAGTTGAAGCCAGAGCAAAAAGCCCAAGCTCCAATGGCGCCACAGCCCACCACGACCGTTTCGGAGTCTCCTGTGACGGAAGAGGAGCCAAGCTACACGGCGTTTTGGGTGAGCTCTGGAATTGCCGTCGCCCTCGCGGGCGTCGCAGGCACCTTCGGCTATCTGGCATACGACGACAATCAGCGTCTGGAAGATGAGCTCAATCGCTTTCCTGCCAACGAGAGTCGTATCGATGACCTGTCCAACCAGGTGGAAACACAGGCTCTGATTTCGGATGGTGCTGCTGCGGGAGCGCTGCTGGCGGCAGGCTTCGCGATCTACTTTCTTGCAGACCCTCCCTTACGAACAGTCGAACGTGAACAGACAGGTTCGTTGCGTCTCATACCGACGCGGGGCGGAGCCGGTCTAGGAGTAGTGTTCTGATGGCACAGGTATCCATCAAGCATGACCCCGGCCCGACCCGTCACCTGGGGCGGTACCGGTTGCTACTCGAGCTGGGTCATGGCGGGATGGGTACCATACACCTTGGCGTCGCGACCGGGACGGGTGACTTCCACAAGCTCGTCGTGCTGAAAGAACTCCGCGAGGAGCGTTCGAACGACGTGGCATTCGTGGACATGTTCATGCGCGAAGCCATGCTCGCTGGACGCCTGAATCACGCCAACATCGTGCAAACCATCGAAGCCGCGCAAGATGGCAAGCGGCTATTTCTAGCGATGGAGTTCCTCGATGGGCAGCCGCTCCTGAGGGTACTTCAGAATGCGCGCCAAGAACCCGTCGCCTCGACGCGCCTGATGCTTCACTTGTTGTGCCAGGTGTTGGCCGGACTGCACTACGCCCACGAATTGACTGACTATGGCGGCAGCGCCCTCGACATCGTGCACTGCGACATGTGTCCCCACAACGTGTTCATCACCTACGATGGCCACGTAAAAGTCGTGGACTTCGGCATCGCTCGCGCGTCGGATTCCGGCTCGACTGAGACCGGCTTTCGTGGCCGCCTTGCGTATGCCGCGCCGGAACAAGTGCTGGGTAAGCAGCTCGACCGCCGCGTCGACATCTTCGCCGTCGGAGTGATGTTGTGGGAGATGCTCGCGCATCAGAGGTTCGTGCCACGTGGCACACCGCAAGAGGACATCATCTTCGCTCGCGTCTCTGGGGAAGAGAAGAAGCTCACGGATGTCGCGCCCACAGTTTCGCCAGCCTTGGTGCAGATCTGTGAGAAGGCGCTGCGAGTCGACCCCGCTGAGCGATTTGCCACTGCTGAAGAGTTTCGTTTGGCCTTGTACGAACAACTCAAACGAATGGGTGGACCAATCGATACCGGAACGGTCGCCACGCTGATGACGACGAAATTTGCGGAACACCGCAGCGCACTGCACACGCTGATTCACGATGCCATCAGCGAGGAGACGACTTTCATCAAACGCCAAGGGTTGATTCTGGACCCGCAGCTCGGCAACGATGAGGTCACGCGCGTTGCCGACTTGTCGTCGCTCGTCGAAATGACGCGGTCCGACAAGGACTTGGAAGTCGTTCCAGACTTTCACTCGAAGAACCGATATTGGGCGGCTGTCGCCGTCGGAGTTCTGTCGATTGGCGCGCTCGGCTGGGCGCTACTCTCCGGCGGGCCCGAACAGACTCCCGCAGAGTCGCCCGCTGATCTGCCGCTAGCCAGTCTGCCGGGACCGGATGTGGAAACGACGTCCGAGGTGGCAGCCACGACGACTGCAGCTTCGGACGCTCCCCCCAATGCAAAGACGGAGACCAACACAGTTGCCGAAGCGCTGCAGCCTGCGGCTGAAGACGCCCCGGAGGAGCGGGGCCAAGAAGCAACCGGCGATTCGAAGCCCACCAAAGCCGCTCCACGCTGGCCTCGAACCAGCAAGCGTCCCGTAAGTGGAACTGATGAACTCGACGCAACGGAGGACTCGACGCCAGATACGGTCAGTCCAGCCCCTGTCAAGACCTCCAGCGGCGCTTCCAGCGCGCCGTCCAAACCCAAACCAACGGCAGGTGACGAGATGTCTCGTCCAGAGCGCAAGCGCCGAAACCTGGACGTGGACAATCCGTTCCGCTGAAGCTCACACCTCGAGTGAGGCGGACAGGGGCTGCCTGTCCCCGGGGTGCTGGTCATCGCGCTCGGCGACTGCACCACCAGCCGAGTACTGCTCCCTGAAGCGGTACCCCGAACACCACGAAGACAGCGAACGCCCATGGCTGTTGCACCCTGTACTAGGCGTAGCCGACGGGAAAGCCACGTTGTCGCCAACGACTTCGCAGCTCTGCTGGACGACTTGCCCGAGTGGCACGACGTCAGCCTCCAACCGCTGGAATCATGATGGCTCTCATGCAGACGGCGGCACCTGTCGCCATCGTCTGGCTTTTGGCTGGGGTCGCTTGCAGCAAGCGCGGGCAAGAATCTGAGAGCGCTGGCGACTGGGAGGGGCGCACCGAGTGCCCCAACGCGGAGGCCCTACAGTGCCCGCGCGGATTGTCTCGGGTGGGATCCGCCCGTGGGCTGCATCGGCAAGGGACTGTCGGGTGCTGAGCGACGAGCTCAGGCCGGACGGCTCCTGATGAACAAGCCTCTCAACGTGGCGACGATCCGGAAGTTCGAAGCACTGTCGCTATACCAGCACGCGGCTGCCGTGCAGACGGCAAACGCATTCGAGCTGGTTCGGAAGTCTCAATCGTGACGCCCGGCGTACCGTTTTTGCCACTTCGATCGTTCCCGCGCCACTCAGCGTCGCGCTCTCAACCGAAACTTGTGCGGCCAGTACAGTTCTGGTCCGCACCGCAACCATTCTTGTTGGGATGCCCACCGACAGAGGTGAGCCCGCACGTTGCGCCCTTCGGCATCTCACGGCGGACACCCCTAGGACACACTCGCCATGACACGCATTCGACTCCAGCCGGCCTCCCATGCCTCCGCTTCGCTGCTGGTAGCACTCCATCCCTTCACCCAGCAAAGCGTCGCAGCCATAGCTCGAGGCAGAGGCACGATGCGCTGCGCTTCATGGCTACTTGCACCGCTTCTGCTGGCGTGCTCCTCTTCCGGATTCGACTCGGAGGACGACCCAATCCCGAGCGGAAACGAGGCCGGGTTGGAGCAACCCTCGGCTGGAAACGGACCTCGTGCGCCCGCGCCGTCACCGTCGCCGTCACAGCCGCAACCGATGCCCGCGGCGACCCAGAGTGGCACTGCACCAGCAACTGCCTCGAACGAACCGGCAATGCCGACGGACCCGCCTTCCACAGAGTCGGAGGAGGAGTCTTCTGCGAATGAGCCCACAGAAACGTCAGAGGACCCCGAAGGTCCCGCCACACCGCAAGACGACATCGACGCCCCCTCGCCAGGTGACGTAGAGAGCGTCGCAACGCCGAACCTTGCGGGTGACTGTACTCACCTCCCCGCGGTGGACGACTACGCCTCCCCCGGCCCATTCACTGACGCCGAGATGTTCACCAGCGTGGGCCCGAACAGCAACTACACCTTGTTCCGTCCTGTCGGCTCACTGGGCCAGGATGGGTTCAAACACCCGATCGCGACCTGGGGCAATGGCATCACCACGACCCCTGACCAGTACCGGTCAACTCTGACCTTTCTGGCCACTCACGGGTTCGTGATCATTGCCTGCAACGACACACAGGCTGAGCGTCCGTGCTTGTCGGACGGCCTCGACTGGCTCATCGAACAGAACTCCGGGACTTCTGAACTTGCCGACAAGCTCGATACCGAGAGAGAAGTCACCATTGGCTACTCCTGGGGGGGAGGCGCCGCCATCGACACCGCTAATCGTCCCAACGTCAAGGCAACGGTCTCCCTCCACGGCATGCCACCTCGGGAAGAAACGGCGTTTGCCGACATGCACGCGCCGCTGTTCTTGCTCACTTCGACGGGGGACAGCTTCGTTTCGAAGTCAGAGTACGTGACCCCGAACTACGAGGAGTCCAAGGTGCAAACCCTATACACTACGCTGGACGACCAGACCGCGGGGCACCTGTACGTGGTCGATGAAGGAGCGGCCACGTGTCTCGGAGCCGTGCTCGGTCTTGGGGACTGCCGTGGCGCCATCGACGAGCGAGCTCCTGTCGTGGCTTGGCTTCGCTATTGGGCCTGCGATGATGAACGGGCTGGGCAGTTCTTCCTGGGCGACGATTGCACACTGTGCGGCGCTCCGTGGACGGACACTCGGATCAAAAACCAGCCGGAACTGCCCTAGAACCGAGCAGAACGCGCCGCTCGAGGTCTCCTGACGAGGGCCGCCGCCAGCGAGATTTTTGGTGACCGAATCGCTTGGGTTTGCCATTCCATGCAACATGGTTTCCGTTCGTCGTCCTCGCTGGCCCCTGGTACCGTTCCTTTTCACAGGCTTCCTGGGCTCTTACGCGTGTGCTTCGGCTTCCACCCCGTCCGACGCCCCTGGGGGAGCGGGCGCTCAGCCGACGACGCCGGTCGCACCTGGAACCCTCCCCAACGGCGGGAGTCCTGCCGGCGCTGTTTCCACGGCGGACCCTACTGGCGGTGGGACCACGCCGACCGGCGAAGCGCCCATGCCGAGTGGATCGACGACCGTGGGCGGAGCACCCACGGGGGGCGCAGAAGTGCCGTCCGAGGGAATGAGCATGGGTGGAGCAGAAAGCGCGACGACCCCTATCAGCGGTGGGTGGGGCAACGTCCGCTTCGATGGCGGGGGCTTCGTGGCGGGGATATTGCCCTCCCCCACGCAAGAAGGGCTGGCGTACGCGCGCACCGACGTGGGCGGTGTATACCGCTGGGACGCAGCCAGCGATCACTGGGTGCCGCTCATGGATTGGGTCGGGCAGTCTGACGTTGGGCTCCTGGGAACGGAGACCTTCGCGGTTGACCCGTCAGATGCAGCCAAGTTGTACGTCGTCGCGGGAACTAGCTACTTCAGTGACGGCAAGACAGCCGTTCTCCGTTCCGACGACTACGGGGAAACGTTCGAGGTGATCGACGTCAGCGACCAGTGGCGGGCCCACGGCAACGGGATGGGTCGCCAGTCCGGCGAAAAGCTCGCGGTCGACCCCAATGACTCGAGCGTGTTGTTCTGCGGAACCCGCGCTGCTGGCCTCTTCAAGAGCACGGACTCGGGCAGCACCTGGACGATGGTCCATCCCCTCGGTGTCCAGGCCAACGCCGACTTGGTCGAGACGAACGGCATCAGTTTCGTCGTCTTCGACCCCAACTCCGCCACGACGGCGGCGGGAGCGACAAGCACGCTGTTCGTGGGTTTGTCCAGCACCACGGAAGACAACCTTTACGTGAGCACCGACGGCGGAGAAACGCTCGAGCCCCTACCCGGCGGACCGCAAGGACTGATGCCGCTCCGTGCGGCGGTCAGTGGCGACGAACTGTACCTCACCTATTCAGATTCACCGGGTCCGCATGGCATCACCAGCGGCGCCTTTTATCGCTACACCCTCTCGACGGCGGAGTGGACGAACCTGACTCCACCCACTGACGACGGTGCGGACCTGTTGGGGAACGGCAGTCCGGATTTTGCGCACGGCTTCGGCGGCGTGAGTGTCGATCCGATGGATCCCACTCACCTCTTGCTGACCACACTCAACTTCTACGGAGGTCAGTCGCGCTATGCGGACGCCAACGAGGGTTGGGGCGACAGGATCTACGAGACGACGGACGGGGGGGAGACGTGGACGACCACGTTTTCCTGGGCCGACGCTTCCGTCGCCGGCAACGCGAATGTCTCGTCCGAGGATACCGCTTGGATCAGCGGCCACGCCGTCCACTGGGCGGGTGCCATCGCCTTCGACCCTTTCTCCAGCGCGAAAGCCTGGGTGGTATCGGGGAACGGCGTGTTTCGCAGCGAGACGCTGGACGCAGCCTCGCCGATTTGGAACTTCGAATCGAAGGGGATCGAGGAGACGGTCCCGCTCGACTTGGTCAGCATCGTGGATGGTCCCTTGGTGACTGCCATCGGCGACTACGATGGCGCTGTCTATTCTGACATCACTCAATCCGTTCCCATCCACCAGCCATCAATTGGCACTACGTACTCCTTGGGGTACGCGCCGTTAGTGAACGCATTCCTACGCACGGGCCACGTGACGGACTACTCCACCGAGCCCGCCGTGGAAAGCGACGTTCTGTACTACTCGAGCGACGGGGCGCGTACTTGGACACAACTTGCCGCTCCCATGGGTACTCACGGCTTGGTGGTGCTCTCCGCGGATGGGGAGGTCCTGCTCCACCGCCCCGAAAACAGCACGACAGTCTATCGTTCGGAGGACCAAGGAGTCACCTGGAGCGAGGTGTCGGGTCTAGATGCTCAGTCCCAAAACGCCCGCATCGTCTGCGACCCCGTCGATGCCAACGTGTTCTACGTGCTCGACCAACAGGGGGCACTCAAGCGCTCGACGGACAAGGGAGTCTCTTTCGCTAGCGTCGGAGCGGTGCAAGACGACGCTCAGGGCCTGAACCAGGCGAGCAACGGGCTGATACGCACGGTTCCCGGGCGAATGGGTCACCTATTCGCGCCCCTCGATCGGACTTTGGAGCAAGCCGAGGGCGGTGGCTATACCAACAACGGCCTAGCGCATTCGCAAGACGGCGGAGAGACCTGGACTCGGTTCGAAGCCGTCACCTCTGCGCAAGCTGTCGGCATCGGCAAAGCTCAGGAGGGGGCCGACTACGAGACGCTGTTCATCTGGGGCGTGGCTGGGAGTCCCGACAGCCCCCTTGGGATCTACTATTCGACGGACAAGGGCTCGTCCTGGACGCGCATGAACGACGACCAGCATCAGTACGGCGGTCCTGGCAACGGTGCGTTCGTGCAGGGAGACATGAACGTGTTTGGGCGCGTGTACATGAGCACGGCGGGCCGTGGACTAGTCTACGGACACGTCGACGCACTCGAGGCACCATGAGTCCGGTGTCTGTGGAGCAGGCGGCGAACGTTCAGCGAATCCTCAAGGGACCGCGAGACGCACCAGGCTGAACGCATCTTGCTGGTAGAGGGGCAAATCGCAGCTGATGTCGCCACGACGGTTGGCGACGGTCGTGGAGCTTTCGGCGTATTGAAAGTGATAGAAGAGATCCCCTGCGTCGGACTTGACGCTGAACTCCAGCTCCGACAACGGTTCGACAACGAACGACTGCGTGTCGTCCGCATCGGACCCGCCCGGGGTGAAGTAGTTGGGGGCGATGAGTTCGAAGTCTCGGAGCACCGACAGTTGGTTGCATCCGGGTACGGGTATCGTGCAGAACGGTTCCGAAGCGGTCACTGTAAATCCGCCGGCTTCGAACGGTGCCGCGGAGCCCGCGTCGACGGTACTTCCGGCCAACAGCAGGAGCAGCGGCCCGCCGTTCTCCTCTCGGACGGCGAGCAAGCCGCCGTCCATTCGAAACTCGACGACCGTGCCCTCCGCGACGTCGAAGCGGTTGGGGATCTCTGGTAGCCCCACCCTCCACGAGACACTCTCGCCGCCTTCAGGAATGAGGACCACATCGTACCTCGGAGGCTCCGACGGCAGCGCCTGGACGCCACCCCATTCCGCCGCCGTCCAGTCGGAGAACGTCGGCGTGCGTTCGATCAGACCCACCTCGGGCCACCCCTCGCCATAGATGCCCACCTCCCCGCAAATCGGCAGCTCCGCATCGCAACCAGCCCACGCCGTGAGACACTCGCTCTCCGTGCCGAAGATGTCGTCGCAGTCCTCGCCCTCACAGGTGCAAGTGAGCGGTTCACAGCTCGCACCGAGCCAGGCGTAGCCGATCACCTCGGCGCATTCACCGGGGTCCGTCACCGCCATGGCTTCACACCCTGATTGCGGCTGCGGGGCGCAGTCCGGCAACTGGTCGCTGCAGCCGGTGGCGTCGTCAACATCGTAATCGAAGCCTTCGAGGTTGCAGATGCTGCTGAAGTGCCAACACGCGCCATCGGGGTCGAGTGCGGTCGACTCTGCTTCGTCGCAAGCGCGATCGCCCGGCAAGCACCCCGCGAACTGCGGCGGCAAGAAGCACGTGTCGTCGGTATCCAGTGGCTTGCCCTGCTCCGGCTGACAGAACGCGTCTCGCGAACACGCCGCTTCGTCCAGATCCGCGCAGTAATCGCACGACGTGTCCGAGCATTCCGCTTGGCATTGGAGCCAGCTCGACGTCAACACGGGTTGGAGCTGGTCCCAGGTTGCCTGCGCCAGCACATCGTCGCCCCGGACTTCAGTCGCGTCGGCGCCGAGCGCCGAAAGCCAGCGTCCGGCGCAGTCCGCGACGCGCTCCGCGTCCTCCACCTCTGACGTCGGCCAACAACGGATGCTGCGCTCGCTGCCGTCGTCCTGCATCTGTTCACACCGCTCCGCGGAACCTTCACATTCTGGGTTCTCGCTGGCGACGGCGAGATCTCGGCAATCCTCCGGCAAGTCGCGGAACGGATCGGGTGCCGGGGCAGGCCCCGCGTCGCTCATCGCGTCGGGGCACTCGGCCCCAGAACCCTGACACGTGCCGTCAGGATGGCATTCCTTCGGCTCCAATGATTCCTGACACAGCTCGTCGCCGTCGGGATCGCACAGGGTGCACACTTCGCCGCAACTGAGACCTGCGCACGGTTCGTATCCCGCGGCGGGAACGCAGCGGCTCCCATCGCAGCGGCTGCCACTTCTGCAGTCGTCGTCCTCCGAGCAGTCCCGCGTACAAAGGGCGACGCTCTCGGGTTTTCCATCGTCGAGACACGACACCGGGAGGCACATGCCCCCAGTCCCGAAGTCCTCGCAGGCGTCGTCGCTATCGCAGCGGCTGCTGCACACGCCGCACAGGCAGCTGAGCCCGTCCTTGCAGTCGCTATCCTCATCACAGCGCGAGAGCCAGTGCGTGTTGCTGTCCGTGCCGTTGCCACCGTTGGCGGGGCTCGATGAGGTGGTCTTGCCACCACAACTCGCCAGCAATACCAGTGCCCACGACAGCCAGGGTTTCCACTTCGTCATGCGTTTCTCTCGTGCCTCACTGTTACGTGCTCCGGGACGTCTCGCCCCGTCGGGAGTTCGTCCTCGTCGTCCCCCTCAACCGTCTGCCCTGCGTAGAAGCTGACACGTACGGTGACTTCGGGATCCGGCGGGTGTGCTTCGTTGTGGGCAGCCACCTTGTCCCAGACCGCTTGCGCCCGCGCCCGCGTCTGTCGCAAGAGCTCGTAGACTTCGGCGGCGTGGGGATGATCGGGCGTCACGCTGAAGGTGTACGTCGAGCCTCCGATCTTGTCGTTGGCACTCGACGGACCGAACCCCAGTCGCACCTTGCGGGCGATGGCGTTGGAGACGGTTCGTAGGTGATCGAGCACGGCGGTTTCCCAGCCCTGTTCCGCACCGATGGGGACGACCACGTTGCTCGACGCGAGCTCGTCGTCTTCACGGCGTAGCTGCTTCGTCGCCAACAGCTCCTCGACGATCGCGCTTGTCTGTTCTTGACTCGTGCCGAGGCGCGCGCTGAGCTCCGCCTCGTTCTTGGCTTCGCCCCGGAAGACTAGCAGCCACGCCAAGTTGGACAGCGCGTCTTGGTCGTGTTCGCGCTGGACGCTTTGTTGAACTTCGAGGCTCGTCACCCCGTAGATCGTGGCGTCTCCCGCGCCGGTCGTGAACACCAGACCACTTCGCACCAGATCGTTCAAGACGGCGCTCACGTCGCGCTCGCCGTCGTAGGAGAAGCGCTCGAGGATGCGGGCCCGCGTGGGCGTTTCGCGGCCGACGAAGTCGAGCATGGCTTCCCACAGACTTCGCTCGGGCTCCGTGCCGCTCTCCGTCAATCGGCGCATCTTCTTCTGATACGAGCGCATCGCCAGACCGAACATGTCGGCGACGACTTGCTTCCGCACGCCCTGGGCCTCGATCTCCCGCGCCAGCGTCAGAAACACCTGATCGGCGACATGCGACAGCGGCGCCCGCACTCCCGAAGCCGTGGAGAGCTGAGCGATGAGCACCGTGGTCTGTCGCACGATGCCGTCGATGAGGAGCTTGAGGTGCATGGCCTGGGTTGGTTCTAGCCCATGGGGCTCCTCCTGAGTAGGCGCCCAAAAGTGCGCCATGGAGGGTCCGTGTCACGAACGTGCACGCTACTGACAGGAACTGTCAGTAGCGCGGCGTAGAGCCAGGGCATGACCAAGCCCACGCAAACCGAAACCCCGATCATTCTCTACTACCATCCCTGGTCGCGCGCGGCCGGGACCCGCTGGCTGCTCGAAGAGCTCGGCGTCCCCTATCAGGTGAACCTGGTTCAGGTTCACGGCGACCGCGGGGCGGACGAGAGCTATCGCGCAATTCATCCGCACAAGAAGGTCCCGGCCGTGCAGATCGGCGACCAAATCGTCACCGAGCGCGCGGCCATCACCGTGTACCTCTCGGACCGGTTCTCGCTCGGAGCGCTCGCCCCGGCCCTCGACGATCCGTTGCGAGCGCCGTACCTGAGGATGCTCGTGTACTGTGATGCGGTGTTCGATCCCTGCGTGGCGCTGCACTTTCGCCAGATCGAGCACAAGCCCTCCGAGTATTCGTTTGGCTCGTACGACGACATGCTTCGGCACCTGAAGGAGCACCTGTGCACCCACGACTTTGCGGCGGGTCCGCGCTTCACGGCAGCCGACACTCAGCTGGCGAGCTCGCTCGGCTACGTGACTTCTCAGCTGAAAGCCCTGCCCCTCGAGCCCGAGTTCGAGGCCTACCTCGCTCGTGTCGCCGATCGACCGGCCCATCTCCGCGCCCAGCGGCTCGATGCTGAGCTGATGCAAGCCGCGTCCGCGTAGGCACCGCGGACCGCTCTTGCTCGCCGTGTGCCTTGCTGCCACGCTCGACTCGGGCGTGGCGGCGAGGACCAAGAACACATGGACAAGACAGAACGACTCTTCGCACTGCTGGACGCGCTTCGGCGACGGCGCACCCCCGTCACGGGAGAGACCCTCGCCGAAGAACAGAACGTCTCAGTGCGCACCATCTATCGCGACATGCAAACCCTGATCGGTCTAGGCGCACCCATCGAGGCCGAAGCCGGCCTCGGCTACGTGCTTCGCCCTGGCTTCTTCCTACCTCCCCTCATGTTCACCCCCATCGAACTCGAAGCCCTCGTGCTCGGTGCGCGCTGGGTCCAGACCTTGCCCGACGGAGAGCTGGGTGCAGCCGCGAAGAATGCCCTCGCCAAGATTGCCACGGCCTCCAATCACGATCTGCGCGGTCGCATCGAGGACCCCGGGCTCTGGCCAATCAATCTCGGGAGTTTCAAGGCTACCCCGCGCACACCGGTCTTGGAACGCGCCCGCGAAGCCATGCGTACAGAGCGCGCGGTGTACCTCGAGTACGAGGACGCGGAAGGCCAAGCGACGACGCGAACGATATGGCCGATCCAACTCGCCTACTACGAACAGAAAGAGATCGTTGCGGCGTGGTGCTGTCTCCGCGAAGACTATCGGATGTTTCGCACCGACCGCATCGTCCGGTTCGAACTCACCAAAGACGCCTACGCCCGAAGCCGTCGAGAGCTGAGCCAGGAGTGGCTCGCCATGTGGGCGAGCCGACATTCGGTACCGGCCCCATCGAAGCAGAGTTGACGCACTCGAGTCCGCAGCGCGACAGCGCCCACCAGCACTGACGAGACGCCGGCAAGCGTTGCAAGCGGTCTCCGACGCACGACGCATCCCTCGCCGAGGCCGGGTGCACACTCATTCACTCCACATGTACTCGAGCAGCGTCTCTTCTGTCGCGATTGCCAGGTCGTCATTGCAGCGTGACTGACGCACGAGGAACTCCCCCTCTCGCTCCCAGAGCTTCGCGGCCAGGCGCACGCAGGTGTCGGGCTCAGTTCCGTAATCTAGATCGAGGCCGTAGTTCTCGATGAAACTCGCTACGTCCATCCATCCGGACAGATGTGCACCGTAGGCGCGTTCGAGGGCGCCATCAGGGCGCACGACGGTGCGCGTGTCGAACGCTAGCGTCAGCTCCTCCATGCCTTCCCAAGAGAGAGTGACAGGAAGCGTGAACTCCGCATAGCGTGACTCTCCGGGACCGTAGTAAGTGCGCTCACGCCCCTCGCATGCGTCGGTCAGAGTGCCGAACTCGAGGTTCGTAAATTCCGTGGGATGTCCCGTGAGCCATTGCGCCAGCGCGTCTCCCAGTCCTGTACCGTCAGTCGGGAACAGGTCACTGGGGCAGTCGTCGTTCGGCCATTGCAGTTTGAGTGGTAGGAGCCATTCCTGCTCGTGTGTGCCCGGCAGGCCTTGCAGCGGTTCCGTTGGCCGTAGGCCAACCCGCAACTCACCGCGCACTTGATCATCCCAGATGAACACGTTCAAGCGAGCGCCGATGCCTTCCTGGGGCAAAGCGCCCAGATCGACGCAGCCCCGAAAGTCTTTGAGGTCTGCGACGGCCGTCGCCGTGGCTTCGTTTTCCGAAAGCAGGGTCACCTCCGCCTCAGAGAACGTACCCGACAATGCTCCGTCTGCGGTCGTCAAGCTGATGTCGGCCAGCGCGCGCACACGATCGGGGCACGAGGACTCGTCTGTCGTCGATGCGGTGCTGACGGAGCGGGACAACAGTCTTGGCTCGAACACGTCGATGCCAAGATCAACCGAAGTACGTGGAGTGAATCCGAACACCCCGCGATCGTACTCTGCGAGTTGCTCGTCACTCAGTCCAGTCAAAGCGATCTCGGTCCACAGCGCGCTCTGCCTCGTCGTCCCCTCGATCAGCTCGATGGCGTTCAGCAGCGAGGCGCCATCTGCACCGGCATCTGGCGCCTGGACGGGGCTGCCCAGATCTTCATCGCAGGTTCGGGGTGGCGGTGGGCCCGCCTGACCGTTCGGGACGAAGTCCCCAGTTTCACCGCCTTCGAGGGCCTCGCACACGGCGCACAGCTCGCGTTCACTGATGGTCGCTGGCCACGCGGAGCTCGATGGGGTTTCTGGGTCTGGATCCCCTCTGTCCGAGGCTGGACTGTGTTCGGACAGACACGCCTCCGCTGCTGCCTGCCGCGCCTCTTGCACGTCGTCCGCGGGGTCGCGTCCGACCTCGCTGGTCGCAGCGTCCCCTTCGTTGATGGCCGTCTGGTGGCCACCTGGTTCGTCGCGCTCCCTGATGCAGCTGGGGACGAGTAGGGCGGATAGGAGCGCGAAGTGACGGAAGGCGAAGTGCATGCAGGTAGAAATGATGGACGCCACGATACCCGTCAACTCTCGAACCGCACATACCCGCGCTAGATCAGCCCGATTGTGTGCTAAACGAGCGGCATATGGTTGATTCTGCCAGTAATTCTAGATTGATGAGAATCGGCACCAACTGCCTGAACTCGGCTCATCTGCTCCGCCAGCCCGTTCCCGGCGGGGCGTTTCCTGCAACGTGGTGGCTGCGATGAGAAAGAAGCAGCCGGACTACGACAGGCTAGCGGCAGAACTGGTGCGGGCGATGCGAGGGCGTCGTTCAGCTGCAGCATTGAGTCGCCTGGGAGGGTATCGAAGCAACGTCGTGTTGCGTTGGGAGCATGGGCAGGCCTGGCCCACGGCGGCGCGGTTTTTCGGGCTGTGCGTGCGCTTGCGCGTCGATGTCGATCGCAGCGTCAGCACGTTCTTGGGGAGTCGACCCAGCTGGCTCGATACATCCGGGTTTGCAACGAAAGAAGGAGTGGCGGCACTGCTCCGCGACTTACGTGGACAGAGTCCGTTTCTACAGCTAGCGTCGCGCACGGGCATCAATCGCTATACGCTGTCACGCTGGATGAACGCCACGGCAGAGCCGAAGCTGCCGCAGTTGTTGGCGTTGGTCGACGCATTGAGTCGTCGCTTGCCTGACTTCATCGCCACCCTGGTGGACCCATCCGCGCTGCCCAGTATGCGGCGCCGCTGGCAGAAGCTGTCCGCGTCGCGGCGGGTCGCTTACGACGAACCGCTCTCCCACGGCGTACTACGCGCTCTCGAACTTTCGGAATATAAGGAGCGCGGTTTTCGTCAAGCTGCCTGGCTCGAGAAGAAGTTGGGAATGTCCTCTGAAGAGGTAGAGCGCTGCCTACGAGCTCTGTCTCGTGCCGGGCAAGTGCGACGGACTCGTCAACGCTGGATCCCGGTGAGCGTCGAACGGGTAGATACGCGGAGCGACCCTGAGGGAGCCAAAGCCATCAAGTTGGCGTGGACGGAGCTGGCCATCGATCGAATGCGTGCGGACGCGCCGGGGGCCTATGGTTTCAGTCTTTTTGCAGTGGGTCGCGAAGACATGAAGCGACTGCGCAAGATCCATCTCGACTATGTGCGTGCCATGCAATCGGTGATCGCCCAATCCGAGAACACGAGCTGCGTCGGCCTGTATTGTGCCCAGTTGTTGGATCTGGATTCGACGTCGGGCAACGCGCTGACGTGACGACGGATATCCCGCCATTCGGGGGCGGGGAGCGCACTGCTCGTAGCGGGATCGGCGTGTGGCGACACCGGTGCAACAGTCAGCTTGGGCGCACACGGCTCGCGATCGAGCGCTCCAGGGCGTGACGTCTCCCGCAACCGGAGCTGTATTCTCGTAGAATACGCTTTTTCGTGCCCTGTGATGGCTCGGGGCGCGAGCCGCGGTACGATCAACGGCGGTTCAACACCTCGGCTTGGAGTCCTCATGAAAACAAACCACATCTTCATTCTCAGCACGTTGCTGAGCCCACTCGTGTTCCTCGGCTGCGGCGGGGAGGCGGATTCGGGCGGCTCCGGTAGCTCCGGGGATGAGGTCGCGCAGGGGGCCGACGAGGGCGCGTCCGACCAGACCCCCACGACTCCTGGGGCAAACAGCGAGAGCGGCAGCCCGGCCAGCTCCGATGTGCCCGCAAGCGATTCGAACGCTGAGGACACGGCTGACGAAAACGGCAATTCGAGCGAAGACAATGCAGGCACGCCGAACGACACCGGAGGCGGCACGGAAGACGAATCGAGTGACCCTGGGGGTGACTCGTCGGAGATGAACGATGATGGCGAGCCCGACGGGGGCGAGGCCAGTGGTGACCAACCCGTCGAGATCGACCCGATCGGTCCCGGCGATTTGCCACCCGAGCGCGAGTCGATGACCGCCGCCGAGTGTGAAGCCGCTGGCGGCAGCGTCGTTGGGGACCCAGGTGATGGCAGCGTGCACCGATCAGACTACATCTGCGACAGCAGTGGCGAACCGCCGATTGCGACCATCCGAGCGGCAGACGGCGAGCCCATGTTCATCGAGGGAGCCGTCTGTTGCGGCGGCAAAGCAACGCCCGAACCCGGCGCCGACTGCGGACAGATCGAGTGCTTTCGAGCGATCGAGTGCGTTGCTAGTTGCGGCGGCCCTGTACACCAAGCCGGCTGTTGTCCTTGCCCCGAAGGGACGTTCGACTCGATCGAGTGCAACGAGGATTCGAGCGGTGACGCGACCGGATGCGCAGCGAACTCCGACTGCGGACGGGGCGAGTACTGCTCCAAGCCCGCTGGCGAATGTTCGGCAGACGGCCAGTGCGTTGCCACGCCGGACGCCTGTCTCGACGTCTACGACCCGGTCTGCGGTTGCGACGGCAAGAGCTACAGCAACTCGTGCCAAGCCGCATCGTCGGGCGTCAACGTCGGCGCTGCCTGCGACGAGATGTGAGGTTGGCACAGCGGGCTGTCGGCCAGACGGTGCCCGGCATCAATTCACACCTTGGTGCTAGACTCCAAGCAGTCAGCCCTTGACGCAGAGGACTTGTTTCAAGGTGTGCTCCACGCTGACCAGATCGGCCTGGGCTGCCATGACCGCGTCGATGTCCTTGTAGGCACCGGGCGTCTCGTCGATCACCGAAGAGTCCTTTTTGCATTCGACGCCTTCGGTCATGCGCTTGTGGTCCTCGACTGTGAAGCGCTTCTTCGCCGCCGTACGACTCATCACCCGGCCCGCTCCATGGGAGCAGCTGCAAAAGCTCTCCGGGTTCCCCTTGCCGCGAACGATGAACGAGCGAGCCCCCATACTACCTGGAATGATGCCCAGATCGCCTTCACCGGCTCGCACTGCACCCTTGCGGGTGACCAAAACGTCTTTGCCGTAGTGGTGTTCGCGCGAGACGTAGTTGTGGTGGCAATTGACCGCCTGCTTGTCCATCTGAAACGATGGCAGACCGGGATGGCGACGCAGTTCGTCCAGGACCCTGTCCATCATCAGCTCGCGATTGTTGCGCGCAAACTCCTGCGCCCAACTCACCGCTTCGATGTAGTCGTCAAAGTGCTCTGAGCCCTCCGAGAAGTACGCCAGGTTCTTGTCGGGGAGCTGGTGGATGTGCCGCTCCATGTCGCGCTTGGCCAGTTCGATGAAGTACGAGCCGATGCGGTTGCCAACCCCGCGTGAACCCGAGTGCAGCATCACCCACACCCGCTCTGCCTCGTCGAGGCACAACTCGATGAAGTGATTGCCCGTACCCAGCGTGCCGAGGTGCACCGCGTGGTTGCTCTTTTCCACGGCAGGGTGCTTGTCCACGATGCGCAAAAAGCCCGCTTCGAGCCCTGCCCAGCGCTTGCTCACCGGGGTTGGCAAGTCGCTCCACGAGCCTCGGTCCCCGCGTCCACCGTGCTTGCCGCGACCGTGAGGGACCGCGCGCTCGATGCTACCGCGCAGACGTGCCAGGTTATCAGGAAGCTGACTTGCCGTCAGCGTGGTGCGCATCGCCATCATGCCGCAGCCGATGTCGACACCCACCGCAGCAGGGATCACTGCCCCCACCGTCGGGATCACCGAGCCCACCGTGGCGCCAATGCCGTAGTGAACGTCGGGCATGGCGGCGACCCAGCGGTGCACGAAAGGTAGCCGCGCGATGTTCGTCAGTTGCTCCAGCGCCTCCGCTTCCACGGGGACGCCGCGCGTCCACTGCTTCACGGGGACGCCACCGCTGACTTCGCTCATCTCGTAGGTCGTGTTCATTGTGCTCACTCCAGATAGCGCCGATGAGGCGCTGTGTGGGCTGCTCTTGACCATTCGGTGTGCCAAACCCCCGCGGTGCCGAGACGTCACGACTAAGTCTTTGAAATCATGCAAGTGCGCTGATGATCACAACCCTACTCATCGGCCATGTCGGCACCCAGTTGTCGCGCCCCGCGATGCACCAACGATGCTGCCTCCAGGGTTGAGCCCGACACACAGCCGATTGGCTGCGAGCAGCCTGACGCGCCGACCCCACGAGTGCACGTTCGTCAGCCGGTGACGGATGCGGCCGCGCCCGTGCCGACTGTGCTGGCCGTCCCGGTTGAGTGTCCGCCGGGGTGCCAGTGAGGTAGCCCGTACGTCGCCATCTTGCCGGTCAGCTATCGCGACTTCAGCGAGGACCACATCGACCCCGCTCGCCAATCCCGGTCACCGTCGTGTGCCGAGTTCAGTCGAGTCGAGCTGTCTCGAGTCGAGGGCGGGTTCAGGCCGAAGCCCCTTCGGTGTCCGTCGGCGCCGGGGGGAGGGGTGGTGCCGAGGGAGCGCGGCGCTTGGGCGTCGTCCTCCGGATCGGGCGCTGAGGCGCGGACAACGCGGAGCTTCTGATAGTCTAAATCGCTCGTGCCGACCACCGAAGCGAGCGTCTGGCGGAAGACCACGAGCTCGTGCTGGAGCTGGCCCGCGAGGCGCCGGGTGTTGGTCAATGCGCGTTGGTATTCGCTGTCAGTGTGTTCGGCTTCCGACCATTCCTCGTTGGCAGCATCGTAGGCGGGATCGAGCTCTGCCAAGAGATCGGAGGCGTAGGGCAGCACGCGCACGCCCTCTTGGATTGCGGCCAATTCCTGGTGGTCGAGCACCGTTTCTTTCAGGCGCTCGGCGTCTTCCATCACGTCATCGGGTACCGCCGTGTCCGCGAAGGTAGAACGCTCGAAGTGCGGAACATCCGCTGCCAAGCGGGGTAGCCAGCGCCGGATCGTCAGTATCAACTCGCGAACGGCGCCGTGACCTTCACTCATCTCTCGTCGCCATTTGGTGTTGAAGCCTTTGACGCGATCGTAGGAAGCGATGAACTCCTTCGCTACCGGAACCAGCGTCGATTCGCAGCGTTGCAGCGCCACACTCTCAACGGCGCGGCGCTCGGTCACGCGCAGTGCTCGCGGCGCCAATCGCCGCAGCTTCCATTGAGGAACCGTTGTCATGTCGTTCTCCTTTGGCGCACGTGTCCTCGACACGCCGCAACACGACGGTACCCCCTCTGGGCCCCGCCACCCAGTATCGTTATAGACGAACCCGTACGCTGCTTCCTGCAGAATGTAAAGAAAAAGTGTACCGTGAGACACGCTGACTGTACACGGTCGGTGTTTTTACACGAGCGCGGTGAGACGTTTGCGCCGGGGGCGCGTCTGCAAGAGGTGAGAGTCTGCGCGGCAACGGCGAGACGCTCCCAGGAGCGTTGCGAAGCCCCCATGAATATCGCCGGCACTTCCCGGGCGGGATGAGTGCCGCGTTGGCTTCGCTGGCGTGGTGCTAGTTGAGCCCGTTTAGGTTAACCCAAGGCTTGCATACGTTGGCGCGCCTTTTCAGCGGCGACTGGGGCGTGCGCATCGTCGCTTCGCTCCGAGGCAATTCGGGTGAGCTCAGCCGCCGTCGCCGGATCCATTTCACGCAGCTCGCCAGCGACTCGGTCCGGCACTGGCTCGATCGGCCGCCGCCCCCGGGCGCCTCAAACGGATTCGAAATCAATTTCGGCCGCCCGCGTGCGGCCGGGAATTGACTTCGGATCGATGGACAACGGCGAAGACGCGGCTCCAAGCGAATCCGGAACCGTTTACACCCGCCAGCGGGCTGCAATTTCTCCCACGCGCGCCATCCTGCCCCGCCCGGGAGCAGGGACCGACCGCAACAGTGCGAGGTGATGACGCCAACTGGGCCGTTGCCTTCACGCTGCCCTGCCACGTCCGACCCGCCATCCCCTGCACTCGATGCGCTGCACCGCCGTCGGCGGTTCCGGCACACCTGAGGAGGACACAATGGCTTTGAACACACTGACGATTGAAGAGATGCAACCCGTATCCGCTGCTTGGGTGGATCCCCAGAATCCCGCACACCAGGCGATCTTGCAGATCTCCGAAGTCAGCGGGTTGATGCCGAGAGTGGAGGCGGTGCACGCAGAGCTGCACGCGGCAAGTCCTCCAGACGATTCGCGCGCCAAGGAGCTGTCAGCCCTGGCCGCAGCGACCGACGCGACCCACGACGTGCTCGCGCGCGGAGTTTACGGGTATCTGACTGAGACCGCATTGCTCGTCGACGACGGCAATCCACTGCTCGAGCTGCGTGACGAATTGATGCCCGACGGCCTCTCGGCAGTAATTCACAACAGCTACCGCGGTCAGGTGGGCTTTGCTGCGCTGCTCCGGGGCCGCCTCGAGGGCGGGACACGGGCGGCGTTGCGCGAGCTGCCGTTGCCCGGTGGAAAGAACCTGCTCGATGCCGTCGATGGTTGGCTGGATGCCGCCGACCACTTGGGTCAGCTCGAAGAGCAGAAGGCACGCTTGGCAGCGACCGCTCCGACCGTGGCAGGTCGTATCTTCGATGCCCGCAACCGGTGGATCCGTGTCGTGAACGCCCTGCTCGCCAATGCCGCATTGGCCGACTTGACCGAAGAGCAAGAACGCCTGATCCTAGGCCCGTTACGCGATGCGGAAGCCAAGGCCGACGCTCGCTCCGCCCGCCGCAGCCCCACCGAGACCGTCGCCGAGACGCAGGCGACGGTGCAGAGCTGAGTCGAGCGCGCAGTAGCAAAGCGGCCCGCGCAGTAGCACAGCGACCAGCGCGAAGCCGAGTCCCCGCCGCTCCACGAGCACCACAGCCAACTCGCCCAACTTCAGGCGAGTGAAGTCCTCTCAGGTGAACGGGCGACGCGGCATGGCTCCCATCACTTGGAGCGACGAAACAGACAATAGACGAAGCTCTGCTCGCGACCAGCTGGCGTGTGGTGTAGCTCCTTGCGGCTGTCGACCAGCGACAGACTCGAGCCCAACGCGGCTCGTAAGGACTCCGGGCTGTAACGCACCACCGGAAGACCGCTGCACTGCGACGGACCATCTTCGGCAAAGGTGGCGATGATCGCGTGGCCGCCTGCGACCAGCGCATTTTCGAGAGCCTGGACGTAGGCTGCTCGGTCCGCTGGATCGGTGAGAAAGTGGAACACGGCTCGGTCGTGCCACACGTCCACCTCTCCCAGTGCCACGCCCGACGTGACGTCTGCTTCGATCCACTGAACCTGCGCCGCCTGGGCACCGATACGCAGCTTTGCTTCGTCGAGCGCGGCGGACGAGATGTCGAGCACCGTCAGGTGCGCGTAGCCGCGCGACAGGAGCGCATCGACGAGATGGGACGTGCCACCGCCGACGTCGATGACGCGCGCGGAGTCGTCGGCGCCTGCCTGAGCGATGAGATCCAGCGAAACGGCCGGCTCTGGCTGAAACCAGCTCCGCTCCTCCGAGCGACGAGCTCGATACACCTCTTGCCAATGTTCACGAGTGCGGGTCATGAGATACCTCCTGTTGAAGCGAATGCCTCGATGCGTTTGACGATGTCCAAAGACACGTTCGTTTCCACCACCTGCGCGACGCACGTTGTCGGACTACCAGCTACTGTGAACCTGAGGACTCTTCCTTCAGGCCAATCAACTTGTAGACCATCACGGCTTGGTCGCGTCCCTTGACCGTGATTTCTCGCAGGGGCTCGACCTCGACGTGGGCTTGCACTTGGACGTAGAGGTCGTGGGAGAGAACGATGTCGCACGCTAGCTCCTTCGTCATTCCCTCCAGACGCGATGCCAAGTTCACCGTGTCACCGATGACGGTGTACTCCATGCGCTGCGAGTGCCCCATGTTGCCGGCCACCACCTGCCCAGAATGTAACCCGATGCCCGCCTTGATTTCCGGCAAGTCGCGCGTCCGAAAGTTCCGATTGATGTCTTCGAGACGCCCCCGCATCTCCAGTGCCGCGCGCACGGCCCGTAACGGATCTTCTGGATCCGGCTCGGGCGCACCGAAAACCGCCATGATCGCGTCTCCGATGAACTTGTCGACCACACCTTGGTGGTGCATCACGCTCTCGACCATGCCCGAGAAGTACTCGTTCAGAAAGTCGAGCAATGCGCGCGGCTCCATACGTTCGCTGATCGCCGTGAACGAGCGGATGTCGGAGAACAGCACCGTGGCTGAGACCAGCTTGCCGCCCAGCTGCTGCTCGCCACTCATCAAGTGGTCGGCGACTTGCCGCGTGAGGTAGCGACCGAACGTCTCTTTCAGGCGGTCGCGTTCCTTCAAACCCTGCACCATCTCGTTGAAGTGCACGGCGAGGGACTCGAGTTCGTCGCCGGTAGCGAGCACGGGCGCCGTCACGTAGTCCCCTTGCTTGACCCGTCCCGCGGCGTCGGAAATGCCCTTGACGCCACGCGCGATTCGTACGGCGAAAGCCAACGCCAAGCCGAGCACGACGATCGTCAATCCCCCGAGCAGCCCGAGCTGCCGATACATGGCCGTGCGCGACC
Source organism: Polyangiaceae bacterium (assembly GCA_050298815.1). Classification (GTDB taxonomy): domain Bacteria; phylum Myxococcota_A; class Polyangia; order Polyangiales; family Polyangiaceae; genus SZUA-265. The sequence continues at coordinate 185,204 of JBNKUV010000054.1, read as the reverse complement.
GGTCGCGAAGCTCGGTCACGTCGTGGGCCGCGGTCAGTTCAGCAACGAGACCCGGGCGCTGAAATGCTACGGGGCGAAACGTCTTGACGGCCCACAGGCGCCCGGCGCGCTCGACGAACGTGACGTCGTCACCCTCGGAGCGCAGGTTGGGCGCGGCGTGATCCTTGGCTGCGGCGACGTGCTCGGCGTTGACGCTCAATGCCAAGTCGGCATTCACCCGACGCCCCAAGTAGGAGATGTAGCTGTCCGTGATGGGCGAAAAAATCGCCAGCGCCCCCACTTGAACGTTTCCCTCGTCCAGGATTGGCATGGCGGAGACGAGAGCGTATCCGCTTCCGGCCTGGGTGACGATGGGCACCAACCCCTCGAGGGGCTTGCCTGCGAGTAGATCGGAAAACGCCGGGCTACCCTTCGGTGTCAACGATACCGGGCCTTCCGGGGCGTTGCCGGCTGCCAGGATCTCGCCTTTGGCGTTGGAGAGAAGGACCACTCGACGACGGTAAGCCTTCTTCAGGGGCGCCAAGTAGCGTTGGACGGCGGCCTGGTCACCGCGCGCCAGCACGCGCGCCAGGTAAGCGTTTTCGCCCGCCATCACGAGCGGCGCCTGCCGCCCCTTGAGCGTATCGTCCAAGATTCGGTCGAAACTATCGTGGGCGTCGTCCACCACCTCACCCACTTGGGAGAGCAGGCGCTCGCGCGAGTCCAACCCACTGACGATGGCCGCCACGAATCCCGGCACCATCGACCCCAGGACGAGCGCGGTCAGTTTGAGCTTCACCGATCTCACGGCAGGCAGTGTCGTCGAGGTCTGCCCGCCTGACAATGGCCGCGTCGAAAGACTAACGTCGAAGGACCAAGGCCGCTGGAAGTGGGCGTTGGATTCGTGACAAGGGACGACAGTGTCGTCCCCCCGGCCGTCGTCGCGCTCGACCGAATCGATCCGAGGACAAGGGGGCTCATCCCGCCCCCCCCAATGTCCCAGCACCTCGTTTGGGCTAGATAGCCCGTTTACGATCGGCACGTATGGCGTTCAATTCTTCACTGGCGCACGTCCGGCCGCGACTCAAAGGTCTGGGTTGCCATCGGGCTAGTTTTGCTAGATAGCAGGGCCATGAACGCCAGAAAGCCGGAGGATGGCGACCCAGATTCCGACGACACTTTCGAGACGTGGCTCAAGCAAGTGGCGCAAGCTCCGACTGCAGCCGCCACGGCTGCCGGCGTTCAGCTGCGTCATGGAGAGACGCTGTGCGGCGGCCGACTCATCATCGGGCGGCGCCTGGGAGAGGGCGGGATGGGTGTGGTGCATGAGGCGTTCGACGATGAACGGTCGATGCCTGTCGCGCTCAAGACGGTCTCACATCTCGATGCCGAGGACATCTACCGCTTCAAGAACGAGTTTCGCTCGCTCGAGCACGTAAGCCATAGAAACCTATGTCGGTTCTACGAGCTTTTCCACGATCAGGGTAAGTGGTTCTTCACGATGGAGCTCGTGGCCGGCGAACCCTTCGATCGCTATGTGCGGCCCGAAGGCAGGCTCGACGAGACACGCCTGCGCTCGGCAATGCGACAGCTCTGCGATGCGATCGGCGCGATTCACGGCGCAGGACAGCTCCACCGCGATCTGAAGCCTTCCAACGTGCTCGTGACCGACGAGGGGCGCGTCGTCGTGTTGGACTTCGGCTTGGTGACTGGCGCCGCACTGGGCGGGGTCGGCGAAACCATCTCCGGGACACGCCTGAGCGGAACACCTTCGTACATGGCACCAGAGCAGGTTCTCGTCGGCCCTGCGACACCAGCGAGCGATCTGTACGCACTCGGTGTGATGCTGTTCGAAGCGCTGACAGGGCGCTTGCCGTTCGAGGGGGCGTTGGGGCTAGTCCTCGCTCACAAGGTGGAACGGGACGCCCCGAGCGTGGCAGAGCTCTCAGTCGATGCCCCGGGGGATCTGAGCGTGCTATGCGACGAGCTACTGTCACGACAGCAAGACAAGCGCCCCTCCCTTGCGACGATTCTGCAGCGCCTCGGCCCCGACACAGCGCGGGACCCGGAGAGGACAACGTCGTTTTCTGGTACCCATTCCGGCATCTCCACGCCCCCTCAGTCCGCGTTGCAGCTCGTGGGACGAGAGCGCGAACTCGCGACGCTGCGCACGACGTACCAGGCAGCGCTCGGCGGCAGTGCCGTGGTCCTGTTCGTGAGCGGTGAGTCGGGCATGGGCAAGAGTGCGCTGGTGACGGCATTCCTCGAAGAGCGCCAACGCGACGCGGTAGTTCTCACGGGTCGATGCAACGAACGCGAGGAGGTCCCGTTCAAGGCGTTCGACGCGCTGGTGGACAACCTGAGTCGCCATCTGCATCGGGTTTCCCGCGAGGAGGCGCTGGGACTACTGCCGCGCGACGTCTTTGCGCTTGCGCGGTTGTTTCCGACGCTCGAACGCGTGGCCGTGGTGGGGGAGGCGCCCTCGAGACAAGTCACCGACGCACCGGAACTTCGACGGCGCGCGTTCGCGGCGTTCGGCGAGCTGATCGCAAGAATTCGCGATCGGCAACCCCTGTGCTTGTTCATCGACGACCTTCAGTGGGTCGATGCGGACTCGGTGCTGCTGATGCGCTCGCTGCTGGTGGATCGCGATCCTGCTCCGGTGATGCTGATTGTCAGCCACCGCAGCGAAGGAGCCGAACAGAATCAAAGGCTGGCCGCAATTCGCGAAGTTGCCGACGCCAACGCCGCACTCGTCGTCCGAACTCTCGCACTCGGGCCGCTCGAAGACGAAGCAACTCGCGAGCTCGCGCAGAGAGATCTGCCCGAAGACCTGCCCCATCGCGACGCGCTCACCGAGCGCATCGTCCGTGAGGCAGGCGGTAGCCCGTTTCTAGTCACCGCTCTGGCGCAACACGCGGCGCGCAGAGCTGGCTCGCTACAGGACCTGTCGCTCGCACAGGTGCTGATGAGCCACCTCGCCATGCTCGACGCAACTGCTCGACGCCTGCTCGAGGTCAGTGCCCTCGCCGGCCAACCGTTGCCCATCAATACGGTGCTCGCAGCAGCGGACTCGAACCGCGTTGCGCTCGACGAGCTGCGAGCGCAGCATCTCATACGCGTCAGCGAGATTGACCAGAGCCGGGTGCTGGAGTGCTACCACGACCGCATCCGCGAGACCGTGGCGGAGGGCCTTTCGAACGAAGCGCGTGCTCAGCACTACCGCGCTCTCGCGAACGCGCTCTTCACAGATAAGGACGCAGATCCTGAGTTGCTCGCTACCTGCTACGAAGGATCCGGACGCCAAAGCGAGGCTGCCCGCTTCGTCTCAATCGCTGCCGAGCGCGCAGAGCGCGGAATGGCCTTCGATCGCGCCGCAGAGCTGTACAAGCGAGCGCTCGATCTCGGCGCGCCGGACGCTCCCGAGCGCAAGGACTACTTGGTCGCGATGGCCGAAGCCCTCGGCAGCGCCGGTCGTGCCAAGGACGCAGCCGAGGCGTACTTCACAGCAGCCAGCGCCGCCTCAGGCAACGAAGCGATTGAGCTGCGCCGAAAAGCTGGTGTCCAGCTATTGACCGGCGGGTATCCGCAAGAGGGTGAGACGACGATCCGTCAAGTCTGCGCCGACGTCGGGATTCAGGTACCTGTCGGTCAGGGCAAGGTGATGCTCGACTACATATTGATGCAAGCCCGACTGCGGCTCAAGCGCCTGCCACGCCCGAGCGCGCAGCCCAAGGAGCTGCCGCCGGAGTCGCAGCTGCTCCTCGACGTCGGGCGCGCGGCAGTTCATTTCGGGGTGGACGATCCGATCCTGGGTCTTTGGGGCGGCACCAAGTACTTGCTGCTAGCGAGCGAGTATGGTGACGCCGCGCATCGCGCCTGGGCCCTGTCGTTTGAGGGCTACAACTTCACCATGCTGTCGCCCGGCAGCGAAAAAAGAATCGCGCAGCTGTTCGCACTCGCGGCTGAGCACGCGCAGGTCGCCGACGAGCCTGAGATCTACGGCGTCGTCAAGATGCACGAGGCGATCGGCTTTGCCTTCGGTCGCGTGATGAGTGCCGAAACCGCCCGCAGACTGCTAAAAGACGCGCTCGAGCTGCTTCAGGGGCGTCGCGGGATGCGGTTTCAACTCGACGTCGTAAACCTCTACCTCACCCGCAGCCCATCCACCGATCTCCCGCGCGAGGCGCGACGCTCCGCCTTGTTGGTCGAAGAGGCATTCTCGCTCGGGAGGCCGTGGACGGGTGGCCACATGGGCTCGATGTCGGCACCGGTGCGGCTGATGACCGGCGACGAAGCAGGCGTCGTGCGCCACCTCGAACAAGGCAGGCGAGCGTGGCAACGGCGAGACGCGATGCAGTGGATGGACGCGACGGCGCACGAGGCATTCGTAAACCTACACCATTACCTTGGCGAACCACACAAGGCCTTCGAGCTGGCGATGGAGCTGTGGCCCTTGTACGAGCGCTCGACGATCAAACGCAGCGGCACCGGAGCTGGCTTGATGCACTCATTTCGCGGCGCGAGTGCCGTTTGGCTCGCGCTCCTGGAGCACGAATCGAGCCCCCGCCGACGTGAGCTCATCGCAACCGCCCAAGTCGACGCCAGACAGCTAGCAAAAGGCGCGTTTCATCCGTTTCCTGGCATTGCTCTAGCCGTCCGGACTGGGCTCGCGCTCGTTCGCGGCGACCGCGAGGCGGCCGCGAACGAGCTTCGTCGCTATCTCGAGAGCAGTAACCGGTCTGCACAACTTGCGGGCACCGAAGTATTCGCCGCCCGCCGGGCGCTCGGCAAGCTCGTGGGCGGGGACGAAGGCGCGACGATGATCGCCGACGCCGAAGGCGCGCTGCGCCAGCTCGGCGTCTTGGACGTCGAACGCAGCTGCCAGATGCTCTTGCCGGGCTGCTTTGTCGACGGATCTCCGAGCTAGCCTAGCGTCTACGATCGAAGAGCCACGTGGCGTAGGGCGGGTACGGCATGCTCAGGCGCCAGGGCACCCGCATCTCGTAGGATCCGAGGACGTCCTGGTCGATCCCGGGCGCCTCACCTTCCCTGGGGAACGTGCCGGTGCCAAGCCCCGGCACATACGCTTCCTTGACGTGAGTCACGGTGCGGAGTGGCCGAATCCTGCCGTGACGCCAGTTCTTGGCAAAGTTGGAACACACGAAGAATGGCCCCATGCCCATCGGCAGCATGGAGACGATCGGCTGATCGTGCATTCGCCGTATCGGATCGAAGTTCCTCACCGCGTCAATCGAAACAAACTCCCCGCTCGAATGGTGATCGAGCACAGTGATCTGATCACCTCGATCGGACGTCACGCTGTAGGCGCTCTCCGTTAGCGTGAAGCTGGCCATCACTTTGTCGAATCCCCAGAACAGCGTGCCACCAAGTGTTGCGAGGAAGTTGTCGAGGTGCAGACGCGGTTGGAAGTAGAACGGGCCGCCGCGAGTGAGCCCCGCGAACATGCGCGCGCTCCCGCTCAGGTAGCAATGAGGCACTCCCAGGCTGTGCTCATGATAGCTCAAACTCGGCAGGCCCGTCGGGACGGACATGTGAGCCCGGAGCATCTCGTTGAACAGCACGATCACCGGATGCGTTCCGTCGGGTGTCACCCGCTGCTCGCCCAGCGTGAGCCCGTACGGCAGAAGCCCTTCCACCTCGTGACGCGGCAACGCCAAGGTGATACCGCGCATGATGCCATCGCCATTGAGACTCAAGTAGCCATAGGGGTTAACGAAATTCATCAGCGCTCCTTCGCTCCGCCCATACCCCACGATGGCGGAGGATCACTCGGAAAACCATTGATCCACTCACTGATCACCGCATCGGGACCCACGTCGGGCTCAAAGGGGGCGGGCTCCTGGAAACAATGGGTGTCCGGTCCCTCCTGCCAGTGGATACCTGTCCGCGAATAGAGTTCCACTCCGTTGTCCAGGATGATTTCAGTGTCCAACAGGAGCCATCGATCGACGTTGACGACGCGAGGCAACCCGTACGGGGCCCCATGGTCGCTGTGGTCGACGAGCCCGAGTTTGTCATAGATAGGAAACATCGGGATCGGATGCAGATGCAACTCGGCCTTACGCGGCACCTCCAAGACCTCGTTGACCCTAACGTGGTATGGTACGCGGACGAGCGCCTGGTAGCATGCTCTGCTGGACTGGTCGACATCCCGAAACTGCTTGAGAGTGTACACGGGCACACCACCGCCGAGCCACCCTGGCTTGCCCGGCTTGGGGCTGAGCTTGACATGGTCTTTCGGAATACCTGTGTCTACTAGCTCGAGAAGTCGCATCGACCGCACCATCTGCCCCTCATTCAACGCAGGCACCGACTCGACCGAGAGGTCCAGCACGTTGAACGGCCCAATGCGTTCGAGGTCGCTCGACTTGCTCGTACCCTCGACGAACGTTGCTTCGGTCGTGCGGATGCCATAGAGCTCAGTCAACGTGCATGCGTGGATCGTGCCGCGAGCGAAGCTGTACGCCGGAACCAATCCAAAGCCCACAAACCGGTCCTTGTGATAGCGCTTGACTGGAATGTAGAGGGTGAGCGTCATGTCTGCCCAGTCACCGATGCTGTTGGTCTCCGAGGTCACGTCACCCCAATCCCCAAGAACCATGTAGACACGTGCGTGGCGATCGCCGATGTGTTGGTCGTGCCAGACTTGGAACCGTTCATGAACCTCCTGCAGCGGGAGATTGAGAAAGTCGTCGAGGAACTTCTGCAGGGGACCCACACGTGCTGAGAGCTCGAGCAGGCGCATCGCCGCGGCTTGAAACCGAAATGGCCCGGTGACCACGGGACTCGCCGCGCCGATGGCGGTATTGAAATAGCGGCTTTTGCTATGACCACGGCTGCGGATGGGTTCGCCTTCGTCGTCGAGCCACTGCCCATCTCGCCCACGCAAGGCGAGGGTTTGGGTGCGGTCGTACTCCATGTTGACTTCATACCAAAATGGCATGACCGGCTTGACACGTGAGACCTTTGGGCCGTCGGCAAACGAATAGGTGCGCGCCTCAATGCCAAGTGCGTCGACGACCGGAAACGTCGGCCAGCGTGCAAGGTCCACTTCGTACCCTCCGCTGACGTCGCCCACTTGGGAGCCGAGCAGCCCGCCACGCATGAAAGAGGTGTATCGCATGGGACCGCACGTCAGCGCCTGATAGCAGGGAACCTTGGGATCGTCCGCGCAGCGAAACTGCTTGAGGTTAATGGCGTTCAAAGTCAAGTTCGGAGCCCAGGGCAGAACGTTCGCCGCTTGGTCCATCCCTCGCTGAAACATGCGGGCAAAGTTTTCGGGGGAGGTCATTCGGTTCGGCGGAAACACCCCCGCCCCGCCAAGGAAGTTGAGCTGGTCCTGCCATAGTCCGGCGACGCTCGCGCCGAACTTCTGCCACACATTCCAGGGGGCCCTTGGGCTCTCGGGATCGAAAGGAACCCGAAGGCTCGAACTCATCAGGCTGCGCACCGATACTACAGGCTGCCTCTCCATCCGCGCCCCAGTGTAGGTATGGGGTAGTACATCAGCAGTGACACAGATATCGGTCGTGAACCCATCCGGATCTCGGAGCCAACCGGAGAGCACGGGCGTCATCTGAACGATCGACTTCGGCCATCCGATCGCCGTACGACCTAGCGACAAGGAGAGCTGGCCGTCGACGTAGATGAATGGCGCAACCGACGCCCAGTCGTGAAACAGCCAACGCTCGTCGATCCACTTGTACCAGGCGAGCGGCACGAAGAAGCACATCTCACGTTGGGAGAAGCATCCGAAGTTGTTACTGAGGTTGGCCAGCTTGCCGTAGTCGAGCAACATCAGGTACACGTACGGTGTCCACACGCGGAAGTGGCCGACTGCGGGTGGGACGATGTTGATGTAGCTGTCGACGAAACGTTGTACCGTGTCCGGCTCAGCCCGAAGTGGGAAGACCGCGACATTGACGTTGGTGAACGGGAACGGAGGTGTGAGTGTCAACTCGGGTCCCGAGTGCTCACTGTAGTCAGGAAGCTTCATGGCAAGGCCTTTCCTAGGCGCGCTCGATCACCCAGATCGGAAGCGCTTCGATGAATCGTCGATCGCGTGAGTCAGGAACCTGCTCGAAGATCAGGCTGAGCTCGTGGCTTGCCGCGCCCGCGAGGCCTTGCGCAACACAGCGCGCGTGCTCGATACAGTCGTAACGGTCCATAGCGGCACGCACCCAGCGCACTTCGCGTGCGCTGCGCTCCGCGCGCGGTAGGGAGAGCAGCGCGAGGACACGCTCGCGCTCCTTCGGCGCAGCAAGGTCGAACAGGCGGATCAGCATCAGCGTGCGCTTACCCTCATATATGTCCCCGGATAACTCTTTGCCGTAGCGCACTTCGTCCCCAACGATGTTGAGCACGTCATCCTGGATCTGAAACGCTGCTCCGAGCAGAAAGCCGAAGCGGATGATCGGCTCCCATTGAGCGCGACCACTCGTACCGATCAGCGCGCCGGCAAGCATCGGGTAGATAGTAGCGAGCCAGCATGTTTTCTTGAGCACCATGTGCAGGTAGTCAGCCTCGGTGACGTCCACCGGATTGTCATGACGCCATTGCAGCTCTATTGCCTGCCCCTCTGCTGACTCACGCGCCATGCGTTCGGCGGCTTCGAACAGCTTGAGCGTGAGGTGCGGCCCGAGGTGCTTCTGATTGTCGATCAATGGCCGCAAACTGAGCATAGAGAGCGCGTCACCCACGTTGATGGCGATCGGCACACCCTCGCTCACGTGCAACGCCGGCAGCCCGCGGCGTCTCTCACTCTCGTCCTCGATGTCGTCATGGATTAACATCGCGTTGTGCAAGAGCTCGATCGCGGCGGCTGTGCGCAGTGCGTCCTGGGTCCGCGCGCCGAACGCACGCGCGGATGCAATACACAGACTGGGCCTCATCGCCCGACCACCCCGCCGCGGATACTCTGCGCAAAGCTCGTAGAGTTGGCTGCCCCGCGACATCCCAGGGCCAGGCAGATAGTCGAACAGTACTGAGCGCGTCGCCGCACCGTACTGCTCGAGGGTGTCTCGGACGAGGGTCGAAGTCATGGCCAACGACAGGCCTTCTCAGGAGATGCGGATCTTCATGTGTCCGCAGTGCATGCCATCGCGATTCCTGATTTCTCCGCGGTAGGCGCCTTCTGGCAACGTTTCGACAAGGTCCACCTCGACCCGGCCGCGCTCACTGACCGCGACGGTGAACGTTTCGTCGCACTCACGGCTGTGCATGCGCGCCTCGCCCCCGCCCCAAACAGGACGGTCCAAGTGCAAGCTCACGTTCGCGCAGCGGTTGCTACCGTGAAGCGTCAACTCGAGCTCGAGTCCGTGCACGCTTTCTTTCCCATGTCCCCGCGGGCCCGGCGGCGGCATCGGCCCCCATGGTCCCGGCGGCATCGGCCCCCATGGTCTCGGCGGCATCGGGCCACACATTCCGGGCATGAACATCGACATCCACTGCATGTACATCCGCTGCCACATCTCGAACATTTGGGCGCTCGGGTCCCCGTACTCGTCGTCGTGATAGTCTCGCATGTGCTTACTCCTGCTTTCGAAGGGGGTGAATTGTTCTGCAGAGCGCTGGCCCCAACGTAGGTATTCCTGAATGACGCTGTAGGCGCCTTCAACGGACAGCTCGATCACACGCTGCGCCGTGCGCATGCTCGGGTGGCGCCCAGTTGAGCCCAGGTATCCGCCGGGGCTGCGGTCGGGCGCGTCGCGATCGAGCTTGGGCCGCGTGACGCGCGGTTGGGTTGCTCGAGGCGCCCGAGGCGGGCGCTTCTTAGGGGTGGTCATAACCGACGATATCCTGCAATGAGGGAGAGCCTGAGATGGCATGTGCAGCGAGCAGACCCGACATCACGGCCGACTCGACGCACCCGGTGTTCAGACCGGACTCGGTCCAGTCACCTGCCACCGTCAGATTGTCGAAGCTGCGATCGAGCGGCGACAGGCGATACTTCTGGCTTCCGGGCAAGGTGAGTGTGTAGCGGTCCGACGGGTGCACGTTGGCAGTCCAGAACTGGCTGTCGAAGCGAGCTTCGCCTGTTTGCGCGCGTAGTGCTTTCGCCTCTACAGCCAACGCTTCCCAACGAAAACTGCCGTTCGCGTTCACCGCCTTGGGCCAAAGCGCAGCGATTTGGTGATCGAGCACGTACACGGCGTTCTTGCGCACTCGCTCGCTTTGCTCAGCGTGAAACGCGGCCCTGCTAGCGGCTTTGAGTTTGCCGCGGACGTCCGGGGGATCGGGCAGCGGGCTGCAAAAGTAAGCTATCGACTTCACGGGTAACTTGGAGTCTTCGGCGGGGATGAGGTGCGTCATGTCTGCCCAGGTATCGAACGGTTCGTTCCAGCCCGAGAGGTTCACCGGCGGAGCCGTCCATCCCAGTTCGGCCATCTCTTCCGTCAGCCAGATCTGAAAGGCCTGGGTCGCGACGGTGTGCATGTGCCTGGCCATCTGCTCCCACTTCGGCGACCGCTCGATGAGCCGCGCGCATACGTTCGGAATAGCGCCGCCCCCTAGCGCGAGTACCACGAGGTCGAAGTCTTTGCCGACGCGCAGCAGCCGCTCACCAGCCGAGCGCTTGCTCGACGGCGACTCGAACAGCTTGCCCTCGGTGCGCAAGCGCTCGCCATCCACCAGCTGCCCATAGTCCGGCTCCGACGGCCAGCTGGGTAGCCGTTGCACATCAACGAGTGGCTCGTACTCTCCCCGCTTGCGAAGTTTGGCCTGCACGTTGAAGTGAAGGGCGGTTACATGGGCATCGGGTTCGCTCTTGTCGGAGATACGGACGTCAGTCAGCTCGTGAAAGAACTCGAACCGGACGCCGCGCCGCTTCAGCACTTCATAAAGTGGGGCAAACACAATATCCCCCATCCCCGCGGACATGCGCCAGAACAGCGAACCGCGATAGGTGAAGAACATCCTCATCGCACCCCGCAGAGCGGCAGCCGCCGACAGCGCGGGTCGATCGGGGTTACCTCCTTCGTAGGCAAATGCGAGGTCATAAATTCCACGCATGAAGCCCGAGTCGAGCGCTTCTCGGCAGGCGCCGTGCTTGTCCAGCCACTGGCGCCAGTCGTACTCGTCGATTGCGTCGAAGCCGCGCTCATCAAATGCCAGGCCGTGAGCGATCGACCCACGGAGCACCGCCAAGATGAGGTCGATCACGATGAACGTACGCCGCGCGGCTGTGTCGCCTCCGATGACCATCTCGAGCTGCCGGCGGGCTGCCGCTCCGATTGCATCGATCAACCCGTGTAGCAGCCCCCGGTTCTCAGCGCTGATGAGGGACGGGCGACCGAACGCCGCCTGCAACAGCTGGGTCGCCTGCAGGAGCGCAGTGGCCGTCGCCAGCTGACCGTGACGAACGATCCACTCGATGGCTGCGACGAGCCGGTCCGGCTTCGAGCGCTCCTCGGCATCCCGGTGCGCGCGGTCGCCGTCAGCGTCCTTCGGGCCCTCATCGCCTCTGGGGACGACCGTCTCGTCCGCCGAGCGGAGGAGCTCCACGAGCAGTTCTGCCGCCTTCGACAGAAACGATACCATCGCGAACGGGTCGCCTTCCGTCAGAGGATCGCCAGGCAGACCGTGGCCGGGAGGGAACTTGGCAACCCAAGGCGCCCAGCCCCCGTCCATCGTGCGGTCCGTCACGGCGACCCACGGCGCCGGCTTGAACGCGTCTTGCCAACTTGCGATCGGACAGCGGAAGGGATCCCGACCAAGCTCCCCGTAGCACTCGCGCATCAGTCGAAACGCGTTCTCGTAGAAGCCCATCCACAAATGCAAGCCGTGCTCTTCGATGCGGCCGCCGACGCCTCGACCAGAGGCCCCCTTGCCCCCGAGTCGAAACCCCATTTGATAGACCGTCACCGCGTATCGACCGGCATGTTCCGGTCGGCTCAGCTCGAACGCAGCGCTCAGGCCCGCACAACCTCCACCCACGATCGTCACTCGCACGGGTGCACGGCGCGCGGCTCGACCATCCGCCGGTCGCGTGCGATTTTTGCGTTGCGCCATCGTTAACTCCGAAGCGACGCCGAACAATCGCCGCTGGCCACACGACTTCCCTGACGTGCGACCAAGAATCTGGTTGCGTCTTCAATAGTCGACCCACTGGAGTGAATCAATCCGCTTGCTTGCGAAACAGAGCTATTGGCAACGCGTCCGACCGCGGTCCGGAGGCAACATGACTTTGAAGGGCTATATCAAGCCCAATGGAGTAACCATATCCGGTGACATCTGCGTCTCGAGTTCACTTTCTTCGTCACACCCGTTTCAACCACATCTCTAAAGAGGGGAACCCTAGTTGCTCGGGTAAGCGCCCCACCCTCTGTGAGCGGAGTCCTGGAGGCGAGTTGCCCGTCCTTGGTGTCGTCGCCGCCAACGCCAACGACTTCGATCTGTCACTCCCGATCGCGCCGACTGCAGCAGCAGCTCGACACGCAGAGGCTAGCTGAGTGCGCACCGTAGGTCGTGGTCAAAGGCCACATCGACGGTACTAGTGCCCGCTTCGCCACCGTCCAACGCCGGCAACCCGCCCCCCCTAACAGGGGGAGCGGACGCCGCCGGGCTCAGAGCTGAGTTTGCGTTGTTTGTCTCCCGGCAGCCGTTGTTGGCCCTGAAGTCCCCCCCCGACGTCAGCCGACTTTGACCTCGACGGACTTTGGCTTCTTGGCTTCGGCCTTGGCCAACGTGACCGTCAAGAGACCGTCCTTGACGTCAGCTTTGACTTTGGACTCGTCCACGTTGTCCGGCAACGCAAACGACCGCATGAACGACCCATAGCTGCGCTCGATACGGTGGAAACGCTTGCCTTTCTCCTCCTTCTCCTGCTTGCGTTCACCACGCATGGACAGGATGCCGTTCTCGATGTTGACCTTGATGTCTTCCTTCTTGACCTCAGGCAACTCGGCAACGATCTGGAAGGACTCGGCGGTTTCGGTGATGTCGACCGACGGCTGCCAGTCCGGCACCGTCAGCTGCTCTTGCGAAGCTCGTTGTGGGTTGGTGCCACCGAAGAGGCGGTTCAATCGCTGGTTCATGTCTTCGAGTTCGCGGAATGGATCCCATCGTGTGATACTCATCTGTTCCTCCTTTCAACGGGGCGCTGGGAAGCGCCTACGTTTCCGATGGAAGCAATCAGCATGCCGAGCGCTGGTGCCCGAAGAGCGCGCATTCGAACGGCACTTCTTCGGTGCCCGACGGTCCTGATTCGCGCAAGTCGTGCAACCCGAATCGCACGTCGTGCGCGATACGGGAGCACGGCATCTGGCGATGTCGCACCTGTACGAAGCACTGCGTCATGACGTGATGCGTCGAGGCCGCAGACCCCTCCGTAAGTACAGCGAATCGGGCACTCCCAAGCATGTCGGGTCGAGAGGATGCGCAACGCCGAACGTCCAACGAGATACTGATCACCTGCCCGTAGGTTCAGCGGAGGCGAGCTGGCTCATGGTAGCTGTCAAGCAACATCGGGTGAACGCATTGCCCGTCCTCGACCTCCCAACGATCGCGCTGACACTGCCCAGCGTATTTTGGCAGTCCCTGACAGATCGGAGACAGCAAGAAACAGCGAGTCGGGGACCGTTTTGCCCGAAGTGAAGCCGGTGTCCCGTTGAATGGCGGCGATCGGGCACAGTGCGCTACAACGCGGTCATGCCCTCGCGCTCGATCCCAGTCTCGCCCCGCCACCATGTGGCGCTGTCAGAAGACTATCTGACGATGATCGATCGCGCACCGCGGGAGGACTTCGTGGTCAAAACGCTCGCGCGACGCGATGCGGGGCAGATGACGCTGATGATGGGCGAGTTGGTCATCGCGGGCGCCGCGACCCGCGACGCGTACGAGCTCGCGCGAGAGTATCCACTGCACTTTCGCAAGACGTACTATCCGGGTCGCATGCACGGCGATCCGCGGGCAGAGCTGACCCTGCATCAGCGCGCCAGCACGCTGATCGATCTGCCGCCACCCATCGGAGCGACGCGCAACACGTTCCGCAGCTGTCTCCTGCCCGGCACACCGTTCGATCAGCTGTCGCCCCTGGGCGTGGAACCCCTCGAACGCAACATCGCGGGGGCACAGCAGTTGTCCCTAGCTGCGGCCTCCGGCATTTGGCGCCTCGCCGAAGCGGTACTCGATCTGCTCACCCGACTGCAGCGAGGCGGACTGACTCACGGCGATGCGCACTTGCACAACTTCATCGTGTGTCCATCCCCACTCGAGGTGCTGCCGATCGATTTCGAGATCGCCCTGGAGCAGGAAACCGCTGCGCCGGAAGTCTGGCAACAGCGCTGCCAGGCAGATCGACAACACGTCTTGCGCTTGGCGATCTACCTACAGTGCAAGCTCGGCCTGCAACGGGGACCGCTCGCCCAGGAGTCGATGGCGGCCATCGACCTCCTGGTGCCTCCTGCCGAGGCTTTTAGACGAGCGATTGACGAGTGCACCTTCGGTGCACAAGTGACGTAGCAGTTCGACTCACTTGATGAACAGCATTTCCTGGTAGGTGGGCAGCGGCCAGTAGCTATCGCCCATTTCTGCCTCGAGGGCGTCCGCGTAGGTGCGTACCTCGTCCATCAGCGGCCGCACCACGTGGGCGCAATGCTTGAGGTGCGCTTCGGTGCTTTCGAAGTGCTCCTTGACCGTCGCCGCTTCTAGTTTGCCGACCGTCGCCAACAATTGGTCGGCGAGGCCAGCCACCTTGCTCACGAGCGAGGAGTCACTCGTGACACCCAAGCCCTTGAGTTGACCCAGGGTACCGCTCAAGTCAGAGAGATAGGACATGGCTGCGGGGTAAATTATGGTCTTGGCCATGCTGACCACCAGGCGCGACTCGACGCCAATGGTGAGGATGTACTGCTCGGAATAGACTTCGAAACGGCTTTCCAGCTCCACCGGCGTCAGCACGCCCTGCTTGCTGAACAGCGCCTCGATCTCCTTTTGCTTGAGCACAGGAAGAGCTTCAGCGCTGGTCTTCAAGTTCGCGAGCCCGCGCTTTTCGGCCTCCATGTGCCACTCCTCCGAGTAGCCATCGCCGCCGAACACCACTGCCCCGTGCTCCTCCATCACCGTCTTGAGCACGCTAGCGATTGCGCTGTTGAGCTCCTTGCCCGAACTCACGGCGCTTTCAAGCTTGTCCGCCATCCAGTCGAGCGAATCCGCCAAAATCGTGTTCATGGCTACCAGTGGGCCTGCCACCGAAGCACTGGAGCCCACCGCACGGAATTCGAAACGGTTCCCGGTGAACGCAAAGGGCGAGGTGCGGTTGCGGTCTCCGGCGTCCTTGGCGAACGTCGGCAGGCTGTCGACACCCAAGTCCATGATGCTCTTGGCCTTGGAATCCGTCGGTGCACCTTCTTTCAATTGCTTGAACACCGCCTCGAGCTGATCGCCAAGGTAGACGGACATGATCGCGGGTGGTGCCTCGTTGGCGCCGAGGCGGTGGTCGTTGCTGGCGCTGGCGATTGCGGCGCGCAACAGTGGACCGTACTTGTGAACACCACGGATCACCGCTCCACAGAAGACCAAGAACTGTGCGTTGGCGTGCGGATTGTCGCCAGGATCCAGCAGATTGCCCTGAGTCGCGTTGCCCACCGACCAGTTGACGTGCTTGCCCGAGCCATTGACGCCGGCGAAAGGCTTTTCGTGAAACAGGGCCATGAATCCGTGACGCTTGGCGAGGTTTCGGAATGTAGTCATCAGCAAGTGCTGATGATCCGCAGCAACGTTGGCGGACTCGAAATACGGAGCGATTTCGAACTGCCCGGGCGCCACCTCGTTGTGACGCGTCTTGCACGGGATGCCGAGCTTGTAGAGGGCGTACTCGACCTCCTGCATGAAGACTTGCACGCGCTCGGGGATCGCTCCGAAGTAGTGGTCGTCGAACTGTTGCCCCTTGGCCGGAGCCTTGCCAAACAGCGTTCGCCCGGTGAGCAGGAGGTCGGGGCGCTGGGTGGCGAGCGCCGAGTCCACCAAGAAGTACTCTTGTTCGGCACCACAACTGGAATTGACCTGCGCCACGTCCGTGTGCCCGAGCGCCTTCAGCACGCGCTGAGCAGCTCTGTTCATCGCGGCGTTGGAACGCAATAGCGGTGATTTCTTGTCGAGTGCTTCTCCGGTCCAAGAAACGAATACCGTCGGGATGCACAACGTCGCTCCGTTGGCGGTGTGCATGATGAAGGCAGGACTCGTGACATCCCAGGCCGTGTAGCCACGTGCGGCGTTCGTGGTGCGAATGCCGCCACTGGGGAACGACGAGCCATCTGGCTCCCCTTGAACCAACAGCTTGCCAGTAAACTCAGTCACAACGGTTCCATCTGATGAGGGGATGATGAACCCATCGTGCTTCTCAGCGGTGGCGTTGGTCATGGGGTAGAACACGTGGGCGTAGTAGAGCGCGCCCTTGCTCAAGGCCCATTCCTTCATCACAGCGGCGACGACATCGGCCACGCTGACGTCGAGCTTGCCCCCGCTCTCGATGGTGGCCTTGAGCGACTTGTACACCGCCTTGGGCAACATGCCCTTCATCTTGGTGAGTGTGAACACGTCCTCTGCCCAGATGTCCTCCAACTTGGGCGGGGTGCTCGCAGCCGGCAGGCCGCGGCTAGCAATCTGTTGAATGGCTTGAGTACGACTTTGGTTGTTGGGCATAAGATGGGTCTCGGAGTAAGGCTGCAGCGCGGCAGCTGTGGATGCAGCTTTGACTGACGAAGCTTCCTCGAACCATTCGGCGAAGCTAGGAACCAGGTCATCGCAGGCTCTTGTGTTCGAAACGCGTCCGGAACGTGTTGCCCATGCGACATGCAGACTTCTTTCGGAAACGTCCCGCCACCGCCCCGCTCGGCGGCCATCCGACAGGACGCTGCGCGCCAGCCCCGGGCGAGCTCCGTGTTTGCTAGCGAAGACGTCGCAATATCCTGAGTGATTCCGCTTCGAAAGGGGCAGTTACCCGCCCTTGGCAGGGGCCTGAGCCCGACTCACTGAGGAGGGACTTCGTACGTCCACACCCGAAAGCGCTCGAGCAAGTGCTGACCGAACGTCGTGCTGATCGCGACGTCCGCCGCATCACGACCATAGGCAATCAGCACGCGGCCGACCCGCCGCGAGTTGTGGCGCGCATCGAACGTATGCCAGGCCCCGCCGAGATACGCCTCGAACCAACCCGAGAAGTCCATCGGCGCAGGATCAGGCGGTACGCCGATGTCTCCAAGATACCCCGTGCAGTAGCGAGCGGGAATGTTCAGACAACGGCACAGTGCCACTCCGAGGTGTGCAAAGTCTCGGCAAACGCCGCGTCGGCTATTGTACACATCCCAGGCGCTGAGCGTGGAGTCCGCATCGTCATAAGAAAACGTGATGTGCTGATGCACGAAGTCGCAGACGGCCTGCACACGCGCCCACCCGGGTGTGACTCCTCCGAACAGCCCCCATGCGATTTCCGACAGGCGGTCGGTTTCGCAGTAGCGGCTTCCCAGGAGGAACATCAACGTTTCGATCGGCAGTTGTTGTACTGGGATCTCCTGGGCGTCCGGAACGATCGGATCGGGTGCACCGCTGTCGTTGACCGTGGCCGAAGATCTGACGACGATCGTGCCGGGCGGGGCGACGATACGCGTGCACCAGTTTCCGAACCCGTCGCGATAGCCTTGCGACGGGACCGAAGGTTTGAACTGCATCCAATCCGGCTGGACCAAGTCCGACGCTCGGCTGTAGTGCACGTTGAGCGTCAGTATCATTGGAGTGTATTGGGGCACGGTGTAACCAATCTCGTAGCCCACGTGAATTTGCATCAGCTCTTCCTTTCAGATGCAAAGGGCGAGTGGTGTCCCTCGAGGCGAGTGACTACCCGATGCTCCTGAACGCCAAGCTATCAGCTCCACCCGCGTGACGCGAGCAGCATCGTCGCGCCCGATTCACGGCCGGTGCCCAGGCGTAACCTGAAGGAGACGTCGCGGCAACGCGAGACTTCGCCCTCGCCGGCGACTTCGAACAAACGCACACTGATGAGGCACGAGGAGGTGCCCCGCAGTCACGCCCCTGCGCCTGGCGTCATTCCAGGTCGAAAAGCAGACGTTCGACAGCGAGCCCCCCACGCTCATCGCGCACTGCCACCACGACCTCGACAGTCGTCGAGCGATCGGGAAGCCGCAACTCGGTCTGCCGCGCTTGTCCGAAACTTCGGGAGGGGTCGGTCTTGCCGGCCGAGGTGTACCAGCTGTAGAGATACTCCTCGCGCCGCTCTTCGTCGCGAACGGCGTCCACATAGAGCTCCGGGCGGTCGGTCTCGACACGCAGTGTGACGTTGCCGCCAGGGGTCGCTTCACCCTCTACGCTCAGCCTCTCGATCACGGGGTTCTGGTTGGCCCCTGCTCCCTCCTCCCGAACGAAGACTCGCTTGACCGTGCGGATCGACTCGCAGCCCGCACATTCAGGACCGCTGTCGAGGGTGAACCAAATGTCGAACCCCGATTCGAGGTTTCGCACCGTGCCATCGGGGTTCGTCAACTCCGTGTCCGACAAGCGCTCCCGCAGATCGATGCCTGCAGCACTCAGGTCGACGAGCTGCTCCGACTCTCGCCCCAGGTTGAGTTCGAGGGCTTCATCCGAACATTCGTAGCCGGAGTTGGCTCCCAAGCTGTGGAGACAGAGCGACCAGTCGTAGCGCAGCGGATCCCCACCATCGTAGAAATCATGAGCCCGCAGCTGCAAGGCATCGTCCGGTGACACCTCGGGTGGGGATGCCTCGACACCAATCACGCGGTAACCGGCGAGTTGCATCTGGGAAGCAAACTCGGAATCACAAGCGACGTTGAGGAGCGCTCCCAGGGTGACCACTACAGGACAGCGCAATCGCGAAACGGGACCTGACATCAAAATTCTCCTCGGAGCCCAAAGGCTGGGATCAGCGGCAACCCGGTCGAGGGCCGCCATCGGCTGTAGTCGAAGTTGTAGCTTCGCCCGTCGGGGTTGGCATGGTTGTAGGCGTTTTGGAGGTCGAGATAAGTCGTCAATCTCCAGGTGTCGAAGACGAAGTGTCTATCGACACGCACGTCGAGCTGGTGAAAAGCACCGTTGCGCTCGCTGTTGAGAGCACCGTAGATGGGGGTGTAGGCGTCGACGTCGCTATCGAACGAGGCGGCGATGACCGGGGTTGTGGGATTGCCTGTGACGTATCTGAAACGTGCACCCAGTTCCCATTTGTGGTTGATGCGATACTGACCGACGATGTTGACGTTGTGGGTTTGGTCGTAATCCGCCAACACGAACTCGCCCTGGCCCGACTCTTTTCGTTCTGACCGCGACAGGGTGTAGGCCAACCAGCCATAGAAGCGCTTGCCCGGGTCGTGTTTGAGCAGAAACTCTCCGCCATACGTCCGGCCCCGGCCGCGGTTGTCGTACCCTACAGCGGGATCGAGCACGGGGCTCACCTGATGAGACAGATGATTGTAGAAGCCAACCACATCCAAGGACACCCAACGGGTGCACCGATACTCGAACCCAGCGCTCGCTTGAAGCGACCGTTCGGGCTCGAGGCCAGGGTTTCCGAACACGTCGTTGCTCTGATAGATCCAAGGAGCACGACTGTACAAACCGATGCCTCCCTTGAGCACGGTAGACTCGGTGGCCGCCCAGCGCAAATCCAGATGAGGTTGCACCAGAGTATCGCCCGCTAGTTCATCGCGCCGTGAAAAGTGATCGATACGCACGGAAGGCACCAGCAACAGGGAACCCAAGCGAAGGTCGAAGGCGAGGTGAGCTGCTGGATTGTACACGCTCGGAGCCTCGCTCGTCGCTAGACGCGGCTGTGTGGAGAGGTTCTGCAGCGGTCGCCCCTCTTCGGCCGCGGGTATCGAGATGACCTCGTAATCGTAGTGTTGTGTTTCGACGTTGACGCCAACGCGCGTAGAAAGCCACGACGCAAACTCGTGCTCCAGCTCACTACGAAATCCGGACTCGTAGTCCACGAAGTCGGCCTCGATCGATTGACCCAACTCCACCTCGTAACGGTTGCGAGTGAGCGCAATACCGTGGTGCAAGGTAGTGAGCTCACTGATGCGGTAGTCCCAGAGTATCTGCGCCATTGCCCATTGTGCGTGGGAACCGACTCGCCCGCGCAGGCGAGGTTCGGACTCAGGAGGTTCATCCAACAACAGGGCGAGGCGATCATCGACCCCAATCAAATGGACCTGCACCTCGTGCCCGGCGTCATTGTAGTCGTAGCTCGCTTGCGCATCGTAGTACCGAGGTGCGGTCGCGATGGACTGGCTGTCTTCGTCACTCAGAGCGAGCGCAAGCACGCCGTCGATGTACGAGCGACGTCCGGCAATCGCCACGCTCGAGTGTTCGCTGACAGGGCCTTCCAGTCGCATGCTGGCGTCGAAGAGATCGACCTGGGCGAAGCCGTGCAGGGTGTCGTGGGCAGGGGGTTTCGTGGTGATGCTCAGCACGCCGGACGTCGCGTTACCGTAGCGCGCGTCGTAGTTGCCCGGGTCGACGTGGATCGACTCGATAGCTCCGTTGCCGAGGGCGCTCCGAATCCCTTCGAAATGGAAGGGATTCTGGACGGCAAAACCATTGATGTACGCACGACCGTTCGCCTCGCCACGAAACACGAGACGATCGCCCGGCACCCGGCTGACGCCGCTCACTCGTGCCACGCCAGGTAGATTCTGTACCGCGGCGAGAAAATCTCCGTTGGCTCCGGGAGTGGTGGCCAGCTCGCGCTGACTGAGCTCACGCCGGGTCACGAGCTTACGGTCCCGCCGCCCGACAACGACCAGATCGTCTTCCTCGAAACCCGATGGCGACGCGTAGTAGGTGATGTCGGTCACCTCGCTCGCCGCTACACGTTCGTAGTCATCGATCGTCGTATGCTCGGCATCGCTCACGCGAATGCTGACCTGGCGGGCGGGCACCGCGTCGAAGCTGAACCGGCCGTCAGCGTCGGTGAGTGTCTCCCTGCCGTACTCGGGCAAGGACACTTTGGCGCCAATCAGCGGCTTGCGCGTGCCTCGCTGCAGAACTCGTCCTTCGAGGCGCCCTACGGCCTTGGGTGGCGTTGGGGCGGCTGCAGCTTCGGGCGGCAGCTTGGCACCTGACGCGGCTTGTTCATTTGGAAGAGTGGGCTCCGGTTGCGCCCGGAGTACGTATTCGTATCGAATGCGCACCGCACGCGGCTCTCCGAGTACCTCGGCAGGTGTGAAGCGAAACTGGGCCACAGCCTGGGTCACCGCTGCGATCAGCGTGTGCTCGGCGTCAGTGAGCACCACGATGTCCTGGACTTCGCCATCTTCGGTGACGGTGAGTTCGAGTAGAACCGTCAGCGGTGTGGTCAAGGCCGCGGCCGTCGGCAGCTTGGCCTCGACGAAGCGGATGAGCGCCGGCGGTTTGGTGTCGCTTTCGTTCGCTGGAGGTTCGGTTTCGCCCTGGTTCGCTGGCAGCCGTGTCGATGTCGGCGCTGCGTGGACGGGCGCGGTGTCGACGCGCTCGGGTGATGGCGTGGGCGCAGCTCGCGGCGTTGTTCGTGAACCTGGACCAACGGGCGTAGCGTCGATGCGCTCATTGGGCTCGGCCAGTGCTGTTTGCGAGTGGGCAAGGAGTGCGAGAAGCACCCAGATACCTCGCGGCAAAGCGAACGCGCCGCGTCTTTGAAGTCGGAAGGGCAGTGTTCTAGAGCGCCCCTCGACTGGATTCGATGGTTTCATCAAGCTGGTTTCCGTGTTGGTAGGAATGGTTGCGACTCACCCGTCGAGGCTGAAGCGCACGGTGAACCGTCGAGTGGTCGCGACGGCGCGGCCGCCGAGGGTAGCGGGCACCCACAGCGTCGCGCGGGCGGCGGCAATGGCGGATTCGTCGAGACCGTAACCCAAGCCACGCAACACCTCCGCAGACTGCACGTATCCGCTCTCGTCGATGGTGACCGCAAGCACGACCACTCCCTCGATCCCAGCCCGGCGCGCGGAAGCCGGATAGGCGGGAGAAGCCCCGCGCCGCAGTGTGGCGTCCGTGGGCTGCTTGGTCAGGTGTCGCCCAGGCCCAACCCCCGCCCGAGGATCTCCATTGCCTACAGGACCAGGTGCGCCAGTTCTCGAGACGGCAAAGGCGGTCCCCGTTTCCGATGACGTCCCATTGATCTGAGCAGCAAACCGGGCCGCGCCCCTGGTTGAAGTGGTGCTCTTCAGGGTCAAACCAAGCTGCAGTGGCGCCCGCGCGTCCTCTGCTTCAGAGGGCTGAACAGTTTCCCGATGGGTGTCAGGTGAATCGGCGTGCGAAGGGCGTGCTGCTGGCGGCTCTGGCGACCGCTGTCGTGAGATCGGCAGCCGCCCGGCGACAGCTTTCTGGGGAGTCGGCTCTGCTTCGAGTCTGGTGGAGACCGGCAGCTCTGGCATGGGTCGCATGGGTTTCGGCAACAGCCGCACTTGCGCAGGCGGCGGCGTGGGCAGCGACACCCGGGGCGGAGCGCCCGGTATGAGCGCCAGGCACCAGAGCCCCCCCAAAGTGGCGACAGCTCCCGCGGTCATGAGCCAGGCTTGCGTCCCTCTTCGTTCTGGCGCGAGTGCGTGCATCGTGGTCACTCCGCGACAGCAATGGGCTCGACGTTGAGCGCAAAATGTTCGAGACCGTTTTGCCGGACCAAGTCGATGAGTTGGATCACCTGGCGGTGACTGGCGGCCCCGTCAGCTGCGATGATGGCCTGCGCTTGCGGGTTGCTTTGGCTCAGTCGGCGACACTGTGCTGCCACCTGCGACGCGTCTGTCGGGTTCCCATCCAAGAACAGACTCCCGTTTTCCGCGAGCGATAACGTGAGCGTGCTGGGCAGGACGTCGTTGGCAGACACAGCCTCCGGCAAATCCAGTTCGATTGCCGAACTCGAGATGTAATTGCTGGTGGCCAAGAAGATGATGAGCAACACCAACGTCACATCGACGAACGGCGTCACGTTGATCGCGACAATGGCGTCTTGATTGGGCTGAGCGGCCATGTCAGTGCTCCTCCTCGAGTTGCGACAACACCACTCCAGTCAAGAACTCGACGTTGCCGGCGCGCTTTTCCAGCACGCCCTTGAACGTGTTGAAGGCAATGACGGCAGGGATGGCGACGACGAGACCAATTGCTGTCGACGCAAGCGCCTCCGCAATGCCCGCGCCGACTACCGCCATGCCGCCCTTGGGATTTGCTGCTAGATCTTCGAAACTAATCACGATGCCGATCACCGTCCCCAGCAATCCGATGAACGGAGCGTTGGAACCCACGGTCCCGAGCAAGCCCAAAGAGCGTTCGAAGCGCTGCCGTTCGCGGACCAATGACGCCTTCATGATCTGCTCGACGGCGCGAGGCCCGCGAGCCCAAACGGTTAGGCCATCGGCCACCACACGTTCCTCAGCCGCAAGGCCCCGCGAAACGAGTTTCTTGGCGTCTTCCAGCCTGCCATCTTGAAGGTGAACAACCAGCTCCCGACCGATGAGCGCGGCGTCCACGCCGGTTCGGCAGAACAGACACGCACGTTCGAGGATGATGGCTCCCAAAAAGAACATCAGCCCGACCAACAGCCACATCACCCAAGTAGCACCCAGGCTGGCGATGTTCATGAAGACAGCGACGACATCGATGTCGGCGCCGGCTTGGTTCATCGTAGATACTGACTCCATGCAGCGAAGAACCCCGGGGGCCATCTCCACGTTGATCAGTCGAAGTCGAATTGTCGCTTCGGGTGATCGGGCTCTGGAGTAGCTCCCGCGCAACGACCACGGGTCGGGTGACGCAGTGACCCTCCGATTGGGCGTGGCGCCCCGTTCCCAAGTAACGTGCCCGCGTCGAACTACCAGGTGCCGTCGACGGCGACGCTGGCGCTGTGGTCGTCGAGGACGACTCCGGGGCGGTACTGGTTGATGCTTGGATCGTCACGCCAGATGTCCGCCAGCGTTTCGCTCGGCGTCTGCCCCGCGAGCGCTTCGGTGAGCATCAACCCCCCAATCATCAGGCCCCCGATTGCAAACAGCCTGCGGTTGCCACGACTGTCGACATCCTCAGTCCCCAACTCGTTCCAGATCAAGCCACCGGTGCTCGCCGCCAGGAACAGACCCCCCGCGAACGTCAGTTCCTGCCGCTCCTTCTCGTAGCTAGCGACGATTTCCTGCCAGCGCTCATCTGCGGCAGCGAACGCCTGCACGGGATCTTTTCCCGCGGCCAACGCGGCGCGAAACTCCTCCGATGCCTGCTCTCCGATGCTGGGCATGCCGAGGGTGAGCCCACCTCCCAGCAAGGCGCTCGCTCCTCCCACTACCAACGCTCCGCCAAGAATCCACCGGGTCCTCTCGGAGCCCGAATCGTCGAGCAACACCTGGGTACCAGCCGTGGCCAGCAATGCCCCCATGCCCGTCGACCCCACCCCATCTGCCAAGCGTTTTCCGCGCTCTGCTTGCGCCATCTGATCGAGCACCAGTTGCATGCGTCTAGCATCTGCTTTGGACACACCGTACACCGGACGTGGGCGGGCTTTTTTCTCGCTGACGTATCGAGCAAGCGCTCGTGGACCGAAGGGCTTCAGAAACAGCTGTTCGAACGTGTCCCCAGGGCCTCGAGGAGAGCTGACCGGGTTCAAGCGCTCGAGCTGTGCCAGAGTCACTACTTCTTCCCCAATCGGCACGCCGAAGAGCTGGAGCGGCACCCGAGATGCCGTCGAGTTTCCTGGCGCTAGTGAACGCTCGACGGTCGCTCCTTGGGCCCAAGCGTCCGGAACGAAGAGGCCCAAACCACCTTCGGCGTGCGCGTCGAGCAGAGGCAACCCGTTCTTGTCCCGGAGACGGATGCGGAGCTGCTTGGCATCTCCGAGCTCGAAGCGACGCACCAAATCCATGCTCTGAAGTTGGACAATCGGCGTGTCGTCCACGGCTCCTGGTCCACGCGCGAACACATGCGGTCTCATGTTCGGGTTGGGCACTTCGGAGGTCGCCGTGTCGACGAACGCTGATAGCTCGAGATAGCTGACGGAGCCATCGCCGTTGGCATCCGCGCCACCCAGTAACCCAGAACGAACAACGTGACTGAAGATGCCCGACTGGATCTCGGACCACTCGAACGCCTCCCCCTCCGCACTGGTGGATAGAAACACCCCGACGTTGGGCAATCGCTCGGCCATGACCCATGCTGCGTCTTCCGGAGTCGCAAAATGCCGGCCGCCAGGCTTTCGTACCCCCAACATGAAGAAGGAGTTGCAGCTATCCAGGACGACGTGGCCGCGCGTGAAGGGGACACTGCGCAGCCACCGTTCCAGGTCGCGGGAGTAGAAGCGAGCATCAGAGAGCTCGATGAACCCTTGCCCTTGCGCCATGTCCCCGTGGCCGGCGAAGACGAAGTACACTTCTGTCTCATGGCCGAGCGCATTGGCGGCCTGCACCTCCCTTGCGAGTTGGCGGCCAACTCGCTCGAGGGCCGCTCGCGTGGGTGGCACCGCAAGAGTCCCAGCGGTTGGAAACAGGCGTTCCGTGTCTCGGTCGAAGTCAGACAGCAAAGACACCCGCCCGGGCGCCAGCGTTTGCAGGATCTCGAAGTAGCGGGCGGCGTCGTCATCCGCGTAGTGCAAAGTCAGGCCGACGGCTACCCAGGCTCTTGTTGTTCCCGATGACGACGGCAAACTGAACGCGCGACGGCAGCTCCGGGCCGCCGGCTACCCCATTCGGCTGCGCGGCAACAGGCTGCGCCGACACAGGCCAAGCGGCGCACCAACAGACCAACACTGACAAGAGCGCTGGCAGCCAACGCTTGGCCATGTCGTTGGCACTCACTCGTGCACCTGCAGCCCACTTCGAACTCACGTTCACGCTCACTTCCGGACCTGCAGTGCGATCTGGCGAACCTCGGATTGGGGAAAGTGCTTCGTCAATCGCTCAGCGTGCAGCTCACGCAGAGCGAGCTCTTCGACCTGGGAGACACGTGTCGGCTTGGAAGTGATCACGGCAAACACCCGGAGCCGCCCTGGTGCCAGATCGTCGAACACGACCGTCGTCGGAGAGAGCCGCTCCGTCTGGCTCGGAACGAGCTCGAACGCCATGGGGTCGGAACCTTCCACCGTGTACTCCGGCGCAATCCAATGCACCGAATCGGCAGCGTCGACCGCGAACAGCAAGAGGTAGGCGGAGCGTTTGCCCAGATTGCGGCCCCCCACAGTCAGCGGCGTGGATGACCGGATTTCGCTGCCTGGATGCAACGCCTGGAGCTCACCATCGCGTGAGTAGAGTTGAACCCCCACGTCGCGCGAGGATGAGCTCTCACTTCCTGAACCTCTCGGGGTGAACTCCTGGGCAACGTCGTCCCCGACGAATCGCCCGAAAAGCAGTGCCAAGGCAGCAGCAGCCGCGAAGCCCACACTCCAGCCAGCCCAGTTTCGTCGCGGGCGCGTCTGCGGCTGCGACTGGATGCGCGACATCACCTCGCCCACGTGGGAGTCCAAGTCGAGGCGTGTCGGCTCGGGCACCGCCGCCACGTCTTCGATCAGCTCGCGCAGCATCGAAACCTGCAGCGCGCAGGCGCTGCACCCACCCAGGTGTTCTTCGATACGTCCGAGGGATTCCGGCGAGAGATCGGCATCCACGAACCGGACCAGGGTTTCAGCGCTTGGGCAGTTGTCGCGACTCATCGGTCTAGCTCCAGTTTGTCTTTGAGCGCCTTCAACCCGTGGTGAACTCGGGAACGCAGCGTGGACTCACCAGTGCCGACGATGGCACTCATTTCGTCGTAGCGGAGGTCTTCACCGAAGCGCAGCAGCAGCGCTTCGCGCATGGCCGGGGGAAGATCAGCCAAGGCGCGCTGAACACGTTGACGGCGCTCCGATGCGAGAGCGGTGTCCACCTGCTCGCTGGTGGCATCTGCTTCCAAGCGAGCGGCGGTCTGGTGGCGCGTAGCGAGGTTCGAGCGGCGCAGGTGGTTTCGACTGCGGTTGAGCGCGACGGTCACCAACCAACCAACAAAATTCGAACCAGGTTGGTACTGCTCCCGTCGCTGCCACACCGTCGCCCAAACGTCCTGAGCGAGTTCCTCGCCCACTTGCCCATCCGCCGCCAGCCGCGAGCACAGTCGAACGACCCGCAGTG
The DNA here is from genome assembly GCA_050298815.1 of Polyangiaceae bacterium. Taxonomy (GTDB): domain Bacteria; phylum Myxococcota_A; class Polyangia; order Polyangiales; family Polyangiaceae; genus SZUA-265. The sequence goes on along the minus strand of JBNKUV010000054.1, from coordinate 158,121 downwards.
CGTGGCGCTCCACCAGCACCGAAAACGCGGTGTGCGATCCAGTTTGGGAAAGCCGCATCAGAGCGTCGTCTTCGCGCTCTTTTAGCCCAGCTGCCCTGTCCGGGCGGGGGTGAACCAAGCGTGCAACTGCTGCCACGGTCGTTAGTACACGCGGTCAGCTCGCGGCGTTGAAAGGAAAATGAGGACGTTTCCCGGCGATCCAGGAGTCGATGATGATATAGACACGGTGTCCATATCTTCGATGTCCCGACCTATGTCCCAGCCCAACGGCCATCTCCACCGGATCGGAGAGGTCGCCAAACAGACCGGCCTGACCACGCACACCATCCGTGTTTGGGAGCGGCGGTACGGGGCCATCGAACCCGATCGAACGGACGGCGGCACGCGGCTGTACTCCGCGGAGCAGGTGGAGCGACTGCGACTCTTGAAACGCCTGACAGACCTCGGACACGGCATCGGCGCCATCGCAACGCTACCTAGGGAAAAGCTCGAGCAACTCTTGCCTGCACCGACGGCGTCCTCCGCGGCGACGAGCCGCTTCGATCAATCGGCGTTACTCGAACATTTCTTCGCTGCGCTGGAGTCGTTGGACACCGAAGCCATGGAGGCGATTCTCGGGCGGGCCGCGCTCGAACTCTCGCCCCGGGAGCTCGTGCTGCGGGTGGCTGCGCCGCTGGCGGCGGAGCTGGGAAGTCGTTGGGAGGCGGGCCAGATTGCAATCGCCCAAGAACACGCTGCCAGCGCCCGACTGCGGGACCTGCTCGGTCGGTTGCGAGTGAACACACCTGCACCCCCCGGCGCACCTAAGCTCGTGGCAGCAACGCTTAGCGGTGATCGTCACGAGTTGGGGCTGCTGATGGCGACCTTGCTGGCGGCGCTTTGCGGCTGGCGCGCAGTTTACCTCGGGGTCGATCTACCGATTCCAGAGATCGTCGATGCGGCCGAAAGGAGCCGCGCGTCCGCCGTCCTGATTTCCCTCGTCCACGTCGAGCCGCTGGCAGCCCGCGGCCTGCTCAGGGAGATGCGGGAACGATTACCTGCCCAGGTGAGCATCTTTGCAGGTGGGCGGGCCGCCTCCCAGATCGAGCTGGAGGGAGTGCACCGGCCTGCAGACCTGGCGAGTTTCGAGAGCGACATCCACGAGTTACTGCAGGAACAGCGCACCCGCCCATCAAAAATCTAGACACAGATTCTAGATTTATCGTTGACGAAGTTAGACAGAGTTCTAGGTCCTGCTGAGAGGAGACCCCAGCGGTCTCGGCTTAGAGAAGGAGCAATGCGATGAACTGGACTAGGAAACTCGCTCCCATCATGGGAGCTGCAGTGGTGGCCATCGCCACGACTGCCTGTGGAAGTGACGACGATACGAGCTCGTCAGCGGATGACGACGAAATGCCCGGCCCGGGCGCCGCTGCGCCCGCTGAGACCGAAGATGGCGAGATGGGGGAAGAGCAATCCCCTTCGGAGCCAACTCCGGCGGAGCCTGACGAGCCCGCAACTGAGCCCCCCGCTGGGACGATCGTGGAGGTGGCCCAGGCAGCGGGTGACTTCGAGACGCTGCTGGCGGCTGCGGACGCTGCCGGACTAGTTGGGGCACTGAGTGGAGAAGGACCGTTGACGGTGTTCGCCCCCACGGACGCAGCCTTCGATGCTCTACCTGAGGGGGCACTGGACGCACTCCTCGCAGACACGGACGAGCTGGCAGCCGTCTTGAGCTACCACGTCGTGGCCGACGCAATCGCGTCGAGCGAGATCAATGATGGAGATGACGTCGACACGCTTCTCGGTCCATGGCTCGACATTAGCATCGCTGACGGTGAAGTCAGCGTTGGAGATGCACGAGTGGTAATGACGGATATCGAGGCGAGCAACGGCGTCATCCACGTGATCGACAGCGTTCTCTTGCCCCCACCCCCGATTGGCGAACTCGCTTCAGGGCAAGATGAGCTCTCCACGCTGGTGACAGCGTTGGACGCAGCAGACCTACTGGATACCCTCAACGGTGAGGGCCCATTCACCGTGTTCGCGCCCACCAATGCGGCGTTCGAGGCCCTGCCGGAAGGCACGGTCGAGGCGTTACTCGACGACCCAGATGCCCTGAGCGAAGTACTCCTCTACCATGTGGTGTCTGGCAGGGAGCGGGCCGAAGCAGTTCTGGAGAGCGCCGAGTTGGTGACGTTGCAGGGCGACGCGGCTCCGATCGAGTTGAGTGAGGGCACCGCCACCATTGCGGGTGCACAGATAACGATGACTGACATCGCTGCACGAAACGGGGTCGTTCATCTGATCGATGCTGTGATGATGCCGCCTTCAGCGATGACCGACCCGGATCCGGACATGATGCCGGACGACACCATGGATCCGGACGTCGACCCTCCTGCGGGCAACATCGTAGAGGTCGCGGCGGCTGCTGGCAGCTTCGAGACTCTGCTTGCCGCGGCCGAGGCAGCAGGCCTGGTAGAGACTCTCTCTGGAGAGGGTCCGCTGACGGTGTTTGCGCCAACGGATGAGGCCTTCGACGCGCTCCCGGAGGGCACGCTGGATGCGCTCTTGGCTGACACGGACGAGCTCGCTGCGGTCTTGAGCTATCACGTGATTGCCGGATCGGTACTGGCGGAAAGCATCGAAGATGGCGGCCGCGCAGACACAGTGTTGGGGCCGTGGCTCACCTTCAGTGTGGGCGACGAGGGCGTGAGCATCGGCGATGCGACGGTCATCACTGCCGACGTTGCCGCAACCAACGGAGTCATCCACGTCATCGACACGGTGCTTATCCCGCCGCCGCCAATTGCGACCATCGCGCAGCAGACGCCGGAGCTTTCGACCCTAGTCACCGCCCTGGAGGCGGCTGAATTGACGGAGACCCTGAACGGCGACGGCCCGTTCACCGTCTTCGCCCCCACGAACGATGCCTTCGACGCTCTCCCCGAGGGAACTCTCGAGAGTTTGCTCGATGACACCGAAGCGCTCACGGGCGTCCTGCTCTACCACGTAGTGGACAGCCGCGAGCCCGCAGCCAGTGTACTCGAGACCGACGAGTTGACGATGCTGTCGGGACAACCAGCGAGCGTGATTGTCGCCGACGGCGGTGTCACCATCGCCGGCGCACCGGTGAGCATGACAGACATCGTGGCTCGCAATGGAGTGATTCACTTGCTCGATGCGGTCATGCTCCCCCCGACCGAATGAGCATCCCCAGGCATTTGGTTTGCTCGATGCGGTCACGGCCGTCAGAGCAACGGGATGCAAGTGTATGAGCTAGACGGCGGCGCTTCTCTGAAGCGCCGCTGTTGTTTGGTCCGACAAGAAGCGTCCAGGCAGGGTCGGTGCCACCCTCGATTGGTGCGGAACCCTCCCGCCGCCACGGAGAACGGCCACCGCTCGTCGGCCACTGCCACTGTGATTGGGCAGCTGCCGATCACAGGCGGCTTCGATGCTCGGACTCTCGCTCGATGGCGCAAGATCTGCCGCTGGGGGCTGTAACCGCCGCCGAGAGCAGTTGTCGTCCTTGGACGCTCTGGAGAGCCGTTGTCGTCTCGGCCGCCGCCGAGACCCGTTGGCCCGAGCCGACTGCGGAAACTTCGCTGGCCTCCAACGCTTTCGAACCAGCCGGGGAGACGTCCCAGGTTTCGTCGCAATGGCCGTCTTGTGACTCCCTCGGTTCGACTGCAGCGCTGCCGAAAATGCGATAGCTGCACGGATCTGCAGCGAAGATCGAATAGAGGCCGGTTCGCGGGGAGAAAGACGAGTGAGCGCTTGGGCTTCGTGCTAGAGGCCCGGCATGAGGCAGCTCAGCGCAGACGGACAACGCATCGCCAACGACTTGTCCAACCGACACGGATTCAGCATCGACGCCGTGACACACATGATGTTTGCCGTGCTCAACGGCAACGGCGGCATGGCGCAGTTCAGTCACCCCGAGTTTGCTGGTTCAGGCCAGTGGATGCGCGGCGGCATGATCATGCTGGGAGACATGTTCAACAACTACCTCAAGGGCCGAGTAGACAGCCTCTGCTCGGAGATCTCGAACATCTTGGCGAACCAACCTGGCCTGTTGCAGAGCGGGAGCTTTCAGTCGCAGAGCCAGGGCGGGAGCAGTCATCAGCAGCAAGCGACAGGGGCGATGGGCACATCCAGTCTGTTCGTACCCGATCCCGAGGACCACTGGTGGCCTGCGGATCTGGGTGCCCCAAACGCCACAGGCAACCAGAACAACGTCCGCTACGCCTACTTTTCGGGCTTGCGGCGGCTTGCGGTAAAGACCGGCGGTGAGGTCTGGGTGTACGACACGCTCGATCACCAGATCGGTGGCTTCTCTCAGCAGCAGGGCATGGGTGGTTCGATCACCTTCAGCAGCCAGTACGGCACAGTCAATCTCTCCACGCTGCCTGTTGTCTCGCGCAACGGCCAACCCGTCACGCAGAATCCACCGCCCGTCAACATGACACCCGCACCCAACAATGTCGGCTTTGGCAACGACGGGGGCAGCGCTCACGCCCCGAACGGCGGCTCAAGCGACGTGTTCGGCGCGCTGGAGAAGCTCGGCGATCTCAAGGCCAAGGGCATCTTGAGCGATCAGGAGTTTGCGGAGAAGAAAGCCGAGCTATTGAGTCGACTGTAACGAGCTGTCGCGACCCAGACCCAGTCACGGAGTTCCGCATGAGCCAACCCAGAGTTGACAGTTATACGGCCGTCCACAAGGCACTACGCCACGTGATGTACGAAACGGGGCGGCTGCTCGAGCGAACCAATTTCGCCGACGCCACGGCCAAGGCCGAAGCGCTCGCCTCGGCGGAGCGCACGCTGGGTTTCTTAGACGAACACCTCAGCCTCGAGGATCGTTTCCTGGCACCGGCAGTCAAACAAGCCGCCTCTGCAGACCTTCAAAGCGAACTCGAAGAACAGCACCGCGAACACGAGCAGCTTTCCGAGGAAATGACGGAGCTCTTCGACGAGCTTCGCGCCGCGAAGGGGGCCGAGGCGGTCGGTCTGGGCTTCGAGCTCTGCAAGCTCTTCAACTTGATGGTGGCCGAGCAGAGTTACCACATGAACCAAGAGGAGCGCGACGCCAACACCGCACTGTGGGAAGCGTTCAGCGACGAGGAGTTGCTCGAGTTGGGAGGTAAACTTCGAGCCACCATCGCGCCGCCACGACTCGTGGAGTGGATGACCATCATGCTCCCCAACCTGAACCACCAGGAGCTCGTGGGCATGCTGAGCGGCATGAAGGCCACCGCGCCGGAGGCGGCATTCGCACGCGTCGCCGAGTTGAGCGAGCGCGTGCTGGGCGAGCGTTGGCCGGCAGTGCGAGCTGCCGTATTTCAGTCGTAGCTAGAGTATCGAACGGTTTTCGTCTGAGCAAGCCGGCCCCCTGAGGATTGCCGATGTCCCGGTGGCGGCACAACCTGTGAAGCATGTGAGTGCGCCGCTGATTGCCATCACCAACGGCCTCGGTGACAAGGTGGGCTCGTTGACGCCGGGCAAGCGCGCCGACTTGCTCTTGCTCGAAACGCGCGCCTTGAACATCGCTCCCGTCAACGATCCCGTGGGCGCGGTCGTACTCGGAATGGACTCGAGCAACGTCGACTCGGTGTTCGTCGACGGCAAACCCATCAAGTGGCGGGGGCGCATGCTGGATGGGGATCTCGATCACCTGCTCGCCGAAGCCTCGGCAGCGCAGGCGGCGGTCTACCAACGCGCTGGTTTCCCACTGCCGGGCGTGTGATCCAGCCAGGCGTGTGATCCAGCCCAGGACCATCAACGCCCCCGGCGGCCGACAGCGCACTGGACAGCCAACGAGGCCGGGCGCACTGGCGCGGGCTGCGGGGGCCAGTCCCCGACAGTGCCCAAAAAATGGCGACGCCGAACGAGAACGAAGCGTCCAGAACGCCCACCAACGCGTGTGGCACCCGCCAGAGGCGTTCCAAGCGCTCACCAACGCGTGTGGCGGCTGCCAGACGCGTTCCGGACGCTCACCAACGCCTGTGGCGGCTGCCAGACGCGTTCCGGACGCTCACCAATACGAATGGCGTCCGCCAGACGCGTTCCGGACGCTCACGAACGCCTGTGGCGGCTGCCAGACGCGTTCCGGACGCTCACCAACGCCTGTGGCGGCTGCCAGACGCGTTCCGGACGCTCACCAACGCGTGTGGCACCCGCAACCTCGCGCTCCGGACGCTCCATAACGCGTGTGGCGGCTGCCAGTTGGCTCCGTCACGGCTCTGTAACGGGTTACTCTGTGACGGGTTCGTCGGTCGTGCTTTCGGCGGTCTGACCCGGTCGGCGCCGGGAGGGACGCACGCGGGAGGCAAACTCGGGCTGTCCGGCCAGGATGAATAGCCCTTCGAAGACCTTGGCGATGCCGGTGAACGCCCGGTCATACTCGGCGATGGCGGCATTCTTGGCCACCAACGTGGCCTGCGTTTCACGCACCTCCCGCGCCACGTCTTGGAGGCGCGCTGCGAGTTCGTTGGATTCGCGCTCGAGCTGGATCGCGCAAGCCGCAGCGTCAACCGACGTCCCCGGTACCTGGGAAGCCCCGAACTCGGTACTGGCTAAGCGCCCAGTGACGACAGCCGCGAAACCCTGCAGCTCCACTGGATCCGAGGGAGTGGCTTCAGTGAACACTCGGGCCGCGGTTTCCCGGCCATACAGACCAGTCACCACATCGCGCAACGAGACGAGGGTGGAGGTGAGGTGCCTCGCCGCTGCGTCGCGTGCATCTCGCGCTTTCGGGTCATCCGACAACTCAGACTGGTGTGCCTCATCGGCCTTCACCATCTTCGCGCGCGAGCCCAGCAACGCTTGGGCCAGCTTGTCCAAGAAGGCCTCGAGCGTGAGCGCCCCATCGATACCCAACTGCGTCGTCAGCTGGTCCGCCAGCGGCGCACTCTGCGCCTGGCTGATCGCCGCGACCGCTTCGGCTGACTTTCGCCGGTCGACTACCATCTTCGATGCCACTGTCTATCCACCCTTCTGCGGCCTTTCTTCGCCGCACCTCAGCGCCGGATGAGCCTGGCGCGGGTCGGACCGTACATGAGTACACGGGGAAGGTGAAGCGCTGATCCGCAAATTCTTGGAGGTGAGCGGGTATCCATCGCGAAACAGTGAGGCGTCGGGAGTGAACACAGGAAAAACTCCCATGCTCGGGTTGTCTATGACGCACCATGTCGAAGCGCTGTTCAAAGAGCTAGCCGCGATGACCCGGCAGCTCAGTTGACGCGACGGGGCGCCAACTGAGCTGCGACGATGTTCACGCTGGGCTCAGTACGACGTCACTTCGCTTGCAGTCGCAGCGTCGAAATACGACGGACAACCGTCCATGCCGGCATCGGGATCGGGCGTTGGTCGCGTCTCGAAATCCAGGGACAGCAAGTAGGCTATCAGGTCGCGTCGCTTGTCGTCGGCGTCGCTACCGGTGAGGAAGTTGGCGTTGCCGGCTTGCCAGTGCGCTTCGAAGGCAGGCTCGGAGAAGAGCTCATCGAGTGTCTCGGCGGCGCCGTGGTGCAAGTACGGAGCCCCTAGCCCGAGGCCATAGAGCGATGGGATGTTGTAGCCACCCTCACCTTGCGACCTCGCATCGTTGGCGCGGCGTTCGATGGCCTCTGTCACCGCGTCGTCGGTTCCAAGTCCGAAGGTGCCGACCTGCCGCAGAACACAAGACACCTGCGGTGGCGCCTGTTCGGTGGGGCCCCCCGGATCCTGCACTTGGATTTGCGTCGTGCGATTTTCGGACCAGGCGGGAAGCCACTGCTCGGGCGGAGTGAACGGCTCGAGCGCCAGCAGGGCATTGGTTTCAGGAGATGGCTCGTAGAACAGACGCGACAGCGTGCTTCGCGCCCCGCCATGACAGTTGTTGCAGCGGCCTTCGATGAAGACGTCGTAGCCGCGTTCAATCGCTGCAGGCTCGACGCGCGCGAGGCCGCGCGCCGGGGGGATAGTCTCGATGTACGCTTGCAGCTCGTCGAAGTCGTCGGGGTTGCAACTTCCGTCCTCGACCAGGCTCATGGGGCTCGCCAGCCCGCCCTCGAACTCGGCTGCGCTGGTGAAACCAACCGTGCCGTTTTCGCAGTCCTCACCATCTTCCGGGAACAGGGGGCGGGCGCCACCCTGGACGAGCGTCGTGTTGGTGGAGAAGTCGTGGATCTCGTCGAACACGGCGGTCCAGTTGAAGATGCGTTGCACCAGTTGACCATCCTCCTCCAAGAACGAGGAGCCCAACTCCGTGCTTTGGCGCGGACCGGCAGGAAACTGGTAGGTCACGTTGTCGGACAAGCCATTGGGATGGCACGAAGAGCAGGAGGACCAAGCATTCTTCGACCATTGCGCAAGCCCCGTATGGAAGAAGCGTCGACCTCGGTTGACAGCCGCTGACGTCGTGGCTTCCGTCGACTCAGCGAACTCCACCGCGGACTGGGTGGCGAAGTCGAGGCGGCTCACTTTGAAGTTGGCGAAGCAGTTCACCCAAGCACCACCTCCCGCGTGCAGTGTGACGATACCGCTTGGGGCCTGGCAACGGTCGGCCGTGTTGCCCACGACAATCTGGCTTACTCCCGTGCTCGAAGACCCAAACTCGACTTCATCACCGTCGAAACGCAAGCGTTGCACCATGTCGCCACCGCGGGACACGGCGTAGGCGACGTTCGTCTCTGGCACGAAGTCGATGGTCAGGAGATCCGCCGCGAAGATGGGGTTTTCCTCCACGTTGTCGCGGACCAACGCCGCCAGGTTCTGTGTGCCGAGCGCGCCCGTGTCCTCCGTTCTCGTCTCGAGATCGGCAACGTATATCATCGAAAATACGTTGGCGTCGAAACGTGGCCCGCCCAGCGGTGCAACGCCCGTGGCGGTGACATAGACTTTACCGTCGTTGAGCATGACGGAGTGCAGTTGGTTCGGCCCAATCGTAGTGGTCTCCTCGGGGCTGCGCGGATCTGCAAACGTGCTGTCTCTGGCACCAAAGACGATGGGCGAGGTTTCTGCGAAGTCGGCAACCCCGAGATTGGTATCGGGTGTCTCGAAGACGCGTACGACGCCGCTTTCGAACATTTGGTCGCTGCCGAGGTCGTCCACACGCGCTGACCTCGTGCCGTAGAACTCCGTTGCTAGGACCAGCTCGGAGGTCACCGTCAACCCGTAGGGATTGTCGGGCGCATCCAAGAGTTGTAGCAAGCGCATGTCCTCCGTGGCGATGATAGCGATGTTTCCTTCTGCCCACTCCGTCACGTACAAGGTACTCCCGTCCGGGCTGAGCGCAGCGCACACTGGTTCCGCACCCACGTCGAGTCTTGCCCCCACCGCGGGAGCGTCCGTATCTATGCCGTCGATACGCTGCACGCTGCGGCCATGTCGAGAAACCGCGAACGCGGTCTTGCCGTTGGGATGCACGACGATGGACGAAGGCTTTCCATCTACTGCGACCACGCCGGTGCGCGTTGCCGTCGACGCGTCGAAGAAGGACACCGAGTCGGCGTCCGTGTTGACGACGGCGACCACCTGGTCGTCCTCGCTGATGTCGATCGTGGTGCAGCGCGATGGACGCGTCAGGCGCGGCAGAGGCGCGCTTCCGCCCGGCGCGGGTGAGTCGGCCGCCGGCTGTCGAACCACCACATCCGGATCCGGTGCGGCGTCTGTCGGCGCTTCGGCGGGCCCCCCTTCATCGACGGGAGCTGCGCCTTGGGCAGCAGCGGCGACATCGGTGTCCGCTTCACTGGCGATGCCCGTCGACGCGGTGGACGCGGGCGTGGGCTGTGGGTCGCCTGCGACCGTACTTGGGGAGTTCGCGTTTGCCGGCGGCGACTCCGAACTGGCAACGGCGGACCCCGACCCACTTGGCGTGTTCACCTGAGTCTGCTCCTCTGCTCCTGGTTGCGGACTATCCTGTTCACCATCAGGGAGCTGTTGAGCAGTGGAACCCGGTTGACCAGGGACGTCCTGCTCACCCGCCGCCTCGCCTCCGTTCGGGACCGGCGCCCCGATCGTTCCATCGCTTTGACACGCCGAACACAGTACGGTGGCGACGGCAAACGAGATGAATCTCATGTCTGACAAGTTGAGCGATCGTTGTTGCATTGCATTCTCCGGCGTGAAGCGAAGACGCGCGGGGTGATCTCGAACTCGTGCTGCCGAGTCGCACCCAATCCGTGCTTCGCGTGTTGAAGCAAGCAACAGCAACCCCCGTGCCAGCGCGCAACAGCGGCGAACGCTGGGCAATCGCCTGCGAACGGGCGTCACGCCGTCGCCGCCTGTGGGATCGAGTGCACAGTCGCCGTGTTGTGCACCGCACGCAGCGACCCAACGACGCAAGGAGTCACGCCTTTCGAAACGCGCGTGGCCCGCCTCACGAACCTACCGCGAAGTTGGAGTTTTCCCACGCAACCTCGTATGCCGCACTGAGCGAACGGTATTGCGGACTTCGGCATCGCCGCGCAGCCGAGGATGTTCTACCATGTCGCAGCTATGGACATCAGTTCGAAGCATATGGGGCGACTCGGACCGACCTCGCGTTTGTCCACGGACCGCTTCAGGGTCCCGCTGCCGGTCAAGATCTCATCGCCGAAGTTCGCCGGTGAGCGCAGCAGGGCGGGCCTCTCTCTCAGCGCCGGTAGCTGTATCGTCGGAGCGGGTTCGAAGGCTGACCTCATCCTGACAGATCCGACGGTCTCTCGCGAACACCTGCGAGTGGAGGTCGTTCCGGAAGGCGTCCGGGTGGTGGATCTCGGGAGCAGCAACGGCACCTTCTACGGAGGGCATCGAATCTCAGAGATAGTGCTCTCCGTGGGCGCAAGTCTGCGCCTGGGTCGCGCGGAGCTGTCGATTGAGTTCGACACGACCGTGCTGCACTCCAACGAAGAGCGCTCCGGGTACGGGAGGCTCCTCGGCTGTTCAGCGGCGATGCGACAGCTGTTCGCGAAGCTGCAACGTTTGGAGGGCTCACTCGTTGCCATCTTGTTGATGGGCGAGTCTGGCAGCGGCAAGGAACTGATCGCGCGGACGCTACACGAAAATTCCGAGGTCGCGACGGGCCCGATGGTGACCCTCAACTGTGGGGCACTGGAACGCAATCTCGTGCGGAGTGAACTCTTCGGACACCGCAAGGGTGCATTCACCGGAGCGGTCGAACATCGACTGGGAGCATTCCAACGTGCTCATGGCGGTACTCTGTTTCTGGATGAAGTCGGCGAGCTACCGCTCGACGTGCAGCCCGTCTTGCTCCGCGCACTGCAAGAGCAGGAAGTGGTTCCCGTGGGCGAGACGGCGGCCACGTCCGTTCGTGTGCGGCTCATCGCCGCGACCAACCGAGACCTTCTTCACATGGTTGAACAGGGGGACTTTCGCGAAGACCTGTTCTACCGGCTCAACGTGGTGCGCCTCGACGTGCCAGCATTGCGGGACCGCCCCGAAGACATCGAACCGTTGGCGATGGCTGCAGCACAACAAGCCGGCATCGCCGAATTGCCCGCGAGCGTCTTGTCGCGGCTCCGTCAGCACCACTGGCCGGGCAATGTCCGCGAGCTGTACCACGCGGTCGAAGCTTATGCCGCAGTTGGTGAACTCCCGAGTTTCCAACCGTTGGCACTCGGCGGACTGGGCAAGGCGCTGGCGGACCACATCGACGTCGATGAACCCTACGACCAGCTCAAGCAGCGATTCAACGAGGTGTTTCAGGAATCCTACCTACGCCAACTGCTCGCGATCACCGGTGGCAACATCAGCCAGGCAGCGCGCCAGAGTGGCCTCGAGCGAAGTTACCTAAGTCGCCTCGTCAGCCGCTACAAGCTGAGGTGAGCCGAAATAACCTGAGCCCCGAGCGCGTCGATGCGCCCAGCCAGCAAGGCACGAGGAGTCGAGCATACTGAAGTATTAGAGCGACGAGCAACGCAGCTGGCGGGGATGCAGCGGCGCTCGAAGGCCAGGTGATTTCGGATCAGGTCCTAAGGTGAGCGGTAGAAGCGTCGCGTTGCAGGACCAACCCTTTCGATGGGGCCACGCAGCAGCAGCGTTCGTGACGGGGGACTCAATTCAGCGTGGGCGGCGGCATCGAATCCTGACGCCCAGCGCGATGGCCGCCCCCCGGGGTGGCCGTCGCGGGCGTTCGGCGTCGCGGGTGCTCGGCGCGGTCGCGAGCCCACGTCGTCGCGGGCGCGCGGCGCGTCGTTGATCTCATGCGGTGCTCAGTGACCACTTTGAGCTAGATGGAACTCCCTGGAACGCGGTGAAACACCTGCATCGGGATCACCGGGAACGCAGTCAAACAACGACACCTCGCTGCTGGTGTTCGTTTCTGGACTCCTCCGGCTTCAGCCGTCCGCCGAGGGTGAACACCCCAGGCACGCCATTGGAAGGCGACTCAATATGTGAGACTTACGTCTCGTATCTCGTCCCGCCGCTATCGGAGACACGAAAATGAGTCGAATTCTGAGGGGATTCCCCGTACTTTCCGCCTGCTTTGCCATCGCCTGCCAGGCTTCTGCCCCGAACGATATGCCGACAGTGGAGAACGTCCGGCAGCTCGGTCAAGCGCTGACGTTCGAAGAGAGTGGCGGTTTGGTGTCCATCGAGGCCGAGAACTTCACGGCCAACACTGCCCAGGGCTCGCACTCCTGGGCGCTGCTGACGGACTCTGCCGCGTCCGGTGGCAGCCTCATGGCATCGACCCCCGACAACGGCACGGCCCACAATACAGGCTACGTCACCAACAGCCCACGCCTCGACTACGAGGCCACGTTCGCCTCCTCGGGCACCTACCACGTTTGGGTGCGTGGACGAGCTGGCGGCGCCGGCATCTACGACAGCGATTCCGTCCACGTCGGCCTCAACGGCGCCGCAGTCAGCTCCGCCGATCGCATCAGCTCGTTCAGTGGTTCTTTCGGTTGGAGCCACGACACGATGGATGGCGCCATCGCCACCATCAACGTCCCCAGTGCCGGAACACACACGGTCAACGTGTGGATGCGTGAGGACGGATTTTACTTCGACAAGCTCGTGCTCACCACGGACGCCGCGTTCACCGCCAGTGGCAACGGCCCGGCGGAGACACCCAGTAGCGGTAGCGGTCCGGATTGTACACCCGCCAGCTACGAAGCCGAGAGCATGAGCAGCACCACTGGCGGCAGTGTCAGCGGTGGCTGGAACATCTGGTCGAACGGCAACATCTCGACCAGCCACGACTTTTCCGCGGGCCCGGCGACCCTGACGGTGGTTGCGTACGGCTCCGAAGCCGTCGGTGTTTGGCCGAACATGATTGTCAGTGTTGGGGGGACTCAGATCGGCCAAGTGACGGTCGATACGACTTCATGGACGCCCTACCAGTTTCCGTTCACCGCCTCCGCGGGCAACCAAACCATCACGATAGCCTTCAACAACGACTACTATGACCAGGCCGCTGGCGCGGACCGTAACTTGTACGTCGACAAGGTCGAGGTCGCCTGCCCCGACACCAGCACCTGCAACGACGATGAGACGCAACCGGGCAACAGCGCGTGCGGACTCAACGGGCGAGGTGTCTTCGAGCAGCTCTGTGTTTCCGGCGCCTGGCAAGACTCGAGCACCTGTCTGGATCCCGACGAGTGCGTCGACGACGCCACTCAGCCCGGAAGTGCGCCGTGCGGCTTCAACGGGAACGGCACCCTCGACGAAGTCTGCGTCACGGGCCAATGGCAAGACTCGAGCACCTGCCAGGATCCCGACGAGTGCGCCAACGGCTCCACGCAACCCGGCACGACGACTTGCGGACTGAACGGCGACGGTGTGTTGCAGCAGCTGTGTTCCAACGGTAGTTGGGGCGACACCTCGACGTGCCTCGACGACGCCGTGTGTGTCGACGGCCAAACGCAAGCGGGGACGACGCCGTGTGGCCTGAACGGGCGCGGCACGCTCGACCAAGTCTGCAGCAGCGGCAACTGGCAAGACACCGCGATCTGCGCCGATCCCGACGAGTGTGTCGACGACGACACCCAACCAGGCATCGCAGCGTGTGGCCTGAACGGACGCGGTCTGCTAGAGCAGGTTTGTGTCTCCGGGCTCTGGGAAGAGAGCACGACCTGTATCGATCCCGACGAGTGTGTCGACGATAGTGGTCAAGGGGGCACGACCCCCTGCGGCCTCAACAACCGGGGCGCCCTCGACCAAGTCTGCGTCAGTGGCGGTTGGCAAGACACCACCGAGTGTGTCGATCCGGACGTGTGTCTCGACGACGAGACCCAACCCGGCGTGACGAGCTGTGGTCTGAACGGACGCGGCGCGCTCGACGAAGTATGTCAGGTTGGACAATGGCAAGATTCGTCGGTGTGCCAAGATCCAGACGAGTGCGTGGACGGGGCCACCCAGCCCGGCACCACCCCGTGCGGCAACGGCGGCACCTTGGAGCAATCGTGCCTGACCGGCAGCTGGCAGGATACCGTCACTTGCATCGAGGACCTGTGCGGCGACAACGTCTGCTCAGCCACGGAAGGCTGCAGTTCCTGCGCTGCCGACTGCGGCGCGTGCCCATACACCGCCGTGTGGCTCGAAGCCGAAGACGGCAATCTGAGCGGTTCGCCGAGCTTTGGGCTCGTCGACGATGGCAGCGCCTCGAGCGGGACGTACATCCAACCGACCTCGAACGACCTCAACGCGGCAGGGCCGAACCGAGCGACGTACTCGGTGGACTTGCAAGCGGGCACCTACGTTCTGTGGGTCCGGATGATCGCGACGGCCTACGACGATGATTCCCTGTGGGTCAGGATCGATGGTGGCAACTTCATCCGCTGGAACAACATCCCGGGTTCGAGCAACTGGCAGTGGGATGACGTTCACAACAGCGACAGTGGGGATTCTCTCGTCCAGTTCAATCTTCCGGCGGGTACCCACACAATCGAGATTGCCAACCGCGAAGACGGTATTCTGATCGACAAGCTGTACCTGACGGCAGAGGGTGACGTTCCCTCGGGTGTCGGAGGTCAGGGCGGCACCTGCAACGGCCAAAGCTGTGCTGACTCCGATGGTGACGGCGTGCCTGATGACGTGGATCAGTGTCCCAACACGCCGCCGGGCGCTAGCGTCGACGCAAACGGCTGCTCGCCCACCGACACGGACGGCGATGGAGTGTTGGACGCAAACGATCTGTGCCCAGGTACCCCAGCGGGAGCACCTGTCGATGCCAATGGCTGCGAAATCAGCGACGGCGACGGCGACGGCGTGAGCGACTTCGACGACCAATGCCCGGGAACCAATCCGGGGGAGCCGGTGGACAGCTACGGCTGCTCGGTGCTCGACAGCGATGACGACGGCGTGCTCGACGTGGACGATCTGTGCCCCGGAACGCCCGCCAACACCCCGGTGGATCAGGAGGGCTGCCCCTTCGATGCCACGGTGCCGCCATGGAACGGCCCGCCACCGCCGGACTCCGACTTCAACGTCGCAACGCTCGCAACCGGCATCAACGAGCCGATGGAGGTCGAGGTCGCCGCCAATGGACAAGTCTACGTCATCGGCCGCCGAGGGGAGTTCTACGCGCTAGAAGGCGGTTCCTTGAACCAGAAAGACATCATCGACACCAACTCCTTCGAAGAGGGTGGCCTGATCGGGTTCGCTTTGGATCCAAACTTCGTGTCGAATCGCTACGCGTACTTCCACTACACGCACCCGGTCCAGGAATTGAACGTCATCTCGCGGATCCCCATCAACGTGGGTAACACGTTGGAGTTCGGTTCCGAATCGGTGATGCTCACCTACGGCATTCAGATGGATGATTGCTGCCACTCCGCGGGTGAGATGGAGTTCGGCCCGGACGGCAACCTGTACGTCTCGACCGGCGACAACACCCACTACACGGACTACGCGCCCATCGACGAACGCCCTGGACAGTACGTTTGGGACGCTCAAAAGTCGGCCTCCAACACCAACGACCTACGCGGAAAAATCCTTCGGATCACGCCCACCGCAGCGGGCGGCTACACCATCCCCGCAGGGAACCTCTTCGCGGCAGATGCCACGCATCGCGGGGAGATCTTCACGATGGGTAACCGAAACCCCTTCCGTATCTCACTCGATCCCGAGACGGGGGAACTATTTTGGGGTGAAGTTGGACCCGATGCGAACAGCTCGGATCCCAACCGCGGCCCCAGCGGGTACGACGAGTTGAACCGGACCTTCCAAGCGGGCAACTTCGGCTGGCCCTACTTCTCGGGTCCGAACGACGCGTACCGCGACTTCAACTTCGCAACGAATACGCCAGGGTCGTCGTTCGATCCGAACAACGTGTTCAACGACTCGCCCAACAACACAGGCGCGTTCAACCTTCCCAACGCACAGCCTGCGTGGATAACGTTGAGCCACCGCGCCACCATGGTGGGGGGCGTGTACCGCTGGGATGGAAGCATCGCCGATAGCGGCAAGCTACCGAGCTACTTTCACGGCCGTCTGCTCTATTGGAACTTCAACAACGACCAGATGTTCGAGGTCCCGGTCGACACGGGCGCGACGACCTCCCGCCAGTGGCTCAATACGGCGCCCTTGGATGGCATCATCGACGGCACGTTCTCACCCCAGAACGGGCACCTGTACCTACTGGGATACGGCGGCAACTGCTGCAACATGCCGGCGTACGCAGGCATGTTGACGGAAGTCACGTACGTCGGCGACGGCGGCACCCAGCAACCGGCAGAGGGCTACGCCATCAACGCCGCAGGCGCCAGCTACGTGGCGACCGACGGCACCACCTTCGCCGCGGACACGCTGTTCTCGGGCGGCGAGGTCTCTACCGTCACAGACTCCATCTCCGGCACCTCGGACCCCACGCTGTATCAAACCCACCGTTGGCTAGCGGGCGGCTTTGCCTACAGCCTGCCGCTGGTAAACGACGACTACCAAGTCACACTCAAGTTCTGCGAGACCTACTTCGAAGCGAACGGGCAACGCAGCTTCCACGTCGATGCCGAGGGGCAACGGATGATAAGCTCGCTGGATGTGCATGCCGTCGTCGGTCATGACACCGCCTACGACCAAACCTTCACCGTCACGGTGTCCGATGGTGTGTTGGACTTGGATTTCATCGCCGACGTCGAGAATCCGTTCATCAGCGCCATCGTCGTGGAGAAGGCCAATACCTTCGCGATGGGCTCGAACATCTCGCTCCAAGCCGGCATCAACGGCAAGTATGTGACTGCCGACGCAAGCAGCGCAGCGACGTCCGCGAACAGTGTTGGCGACAGTGAAACATTCACCATCGTCGATGGCGGTGCCGGCACGATCGCGCTGCGCTCTGTCGCAAACAACCTGTACCTGAGCGTGGGGACGGATGCCAACTCGAGCCTCTCGGCTTCAGCCAGCACCATCACCATCAATGAGCGCTTTCAGTTGGTAGAAAACCTCGGCGGGTTCTACGTCCTGCGCTCATCGTACAACGACAACTACGTGACGGCGAGCGGCGCTGGCAACGGGCCGCTCACCGTCGACAGCCCGACGATCAATGGCTGGCAGGTGTTTTCCGTTTCACCGGTGACGGTCTGCGAGCCCTCTTTTGGCTACGGCATCGATTGTCGCCCCAATTCGGCGCCGTACCTGAACATGCCCGCCTCCCCCAGCGGGGGCTTTGCCAACGTGCCCACACTATTGTCCGAAACGGGAGCGTTCGCCGATGTCATCACCATGACACCAAGCGACAGCATGATTCCGTTTGAGCCGATCACGCGGTTGTGGTCGGATCGTGCAGAGAAGAGCCGTTGGGTTTCAGTGCCCACAGGAGGCAGCATCACCTGGACGGAAACAGGCAAGTGGGACTTCCCCGCGGGCACTGTGTTCGTCAAGCACTTTGAACTGCCCATCGACGAGGACAATTCCCTCCTCACAAAGCGCCTGGAGACGCGCCTGCTCGTCGTGCAGCCCGGAGGCGCCGTCTACGGCGTGACCTACCTCTGGCGCGAAGACGAGACGGATGCCGACTTGCTCACGGATGTGTTCGTCGAAGACATCATCATCTCATCGACCGCGGGGGACTGGGTGCAAACTTGGACCTACCCGAGCCCCAGCGATTGCTTGAGTTGTCACAATCCGGAATCCAAGGGAGTGCTCGGAGCCAAGACCGCATCTCTCAATGGTTCGTGGACGTATCCTTCTGGCACGACAGACAACCAGCTCCGTACCTGGAACCACCTGGGACTCTTCGACCAACCACTGGACGAGGCGGCACTCAGCAGCTACCCCGCTCACGCTGCGCTGAGTGACACCAGCGCGACGCTGGAGCATCGTCTGCGGTCGTATTGGGACATCAACTGTGGCCAATGCCACGGCACGCTCGGTATTGCGTCCCTATGGGATGCACGCTTCGAAACACCGCTCAGCGGACAGGGCATCGTCAGCGGGCCCCTCGCCAACCAGCGCGACTACTTGGCGGACTACGGACTACCGTCGCCATTGGTCGTCGACCCGGGCAATCCCAGTAACTCCATCCTCTACATTCGTGACGACAGCGAAGATCCGTACGACCGCATGCCACCCCTGGCTCGGGCAGTGCGCGATGACGAGTACATCCAGCTGCTAGAGCAGTGGATCAGTAGTCTGTAAGTGGTCCGGCGCCGGCGGATGGCGTACTCTCTCCCTCGCTCGGCCGTGCCGAGGCAACACCAACGAGGGAGTCTGTAAGATGCCGGTAAAGACATTTGGCAAAATTGTCACGCTTTGTACACTGCTCGTGCTCACACACGTGGGCCAAGCGCGGGCAGATCTGACGGTGGTCGGCGAGTTCGATCCACAACAGGGCCTGTTTCCCGAATCCGTCGCTCGCGACGCGAACGGGGATCTCATCCTTTCGATGGCCCCGCAGCACACGCTTTGGAAGTTCGTCACTGACGGTTCAGAGACGCTAGTACCGTTGGCGACACTGCCCGTTCCGGAAGGAGCTTCAGCCATCGGCGTGAAGATCGGCGCGGATCAGGAGATCTACGCGTGCACCGCCGCGCTGGATCCGACACTCGACGCGGCCCACGTTTGGAGAGTCACCCCCTCGGGAGCGACGTCGCTACACGCGAGTTTGAACCCCTACGGGTTCCCGAACGACATCGCGATCGACGACGACGGCAACCTCTTCGTCACCGATTCCGTACTGGGTGCCGTCTATCAGATCTCACCAGCGGGGTCCGTGTCGACCTGGCTAGACGACGCTCAGCTGTCCGGAGATCCTTCGGGACCCGTCGTCGGGCTGCCATTCGGGGCCAATGGCATCGCGCTGGATCGGCGCGACAGGCATTTGTACATCACCAACACCGATCTGGGAGAAGTCTATCGAGTGCGCATCCGCCGCGACGGCTCAGCTGGGCGGCTAGTCGTGTTCGCCTCAGATCCGGTCCTCGTTGGCGCGGACGGTATCGCATTGGACGCTGTTGGGCGCCTCTACGTCGCAGTGAACGCGCAAAACTCCGTCGCCCGCATCAACCGCAGAGGTCACGTCAGTATCGTCGCCCAGGGAGGCGTCCTCGACGGACCGTCGAGTGTGGCTTTCTCGTCGGACGGGCCTCGCCGTTCGGAGCTCTACGTGACGAGTTTCGCGCTGGGAACACTGCTCGGCGGTGGAGTCCCCAAGCCATCGCTCGAGACCCTACCCGTTCGCTTTGGCGGCTTGCCGCTACCCTGAGTTGCCCAGTGTGTCCGCCGGGTCCGCCGCGGACACGCTAAAATAGGAGCACGGCAGTGCCGAAGAGGGGGGGTTTCGACACTGCCATGCTGAAAAGGGCACAGCGGCAAGTTGAGGGGGGGGAACCGGCCGCCGTGCGGAAACGGCGAGAACCAACGTGCGCTGCTGAGCAGCGGTTGCGGTTTCTATCCCTCCAGTAAGCGAAACCCATGCCAACATTTAGACAGGTATTGTCGGTAGGTTGCGCGACTGTCACCGAAAAAAACGTTCACTCGTGACAAAGATCGTTCAATTGTGCAGGGTCGGCCTCCTGGCTCGACGCGGCGGCAAACCGGATCATTCCGCCTGCCAGCATGGCAATCGAGGTCGCGGGTCGGCGCGGCGGACGGCACTCCGCTAGAGGCCGCCCCAATGCAAGGTCGGAGTGTTTTTGTACGTGCTCCACCGAGTTCGCGGTGGCGACGGGGATGGGGTTCGTTTCAACGATGCAGTGTCCACCTCTTCAGATGTGCCCGGGCGACACTTCGGACGGTGGGTTGAGCTAGTACGCAGAATTGACTAGTCACTCACGGCAAAGACCGCGACTGCCGGGACGTAGTGACCAGAGCGTAACGCGATTGTTGCTCGCGCGTTGGGAGTCAAGCTATCTGTGAATCCTGGACGCGTTCACATTGGATGGCCGCTGGAGAGATATCGGCCCGACCCAATCTTGCCAAGCCTCCCAACCGCTGCATTCGGGAAAAGCCGACCATGTCCAGGCGCTGGGTCCCAACGGTGGCGAGTGATGAACACCTGCAGTTCATCACTCCAATCGTCTATCGCAGCGACCACGACGAGCGTAAACTGCGACACTCGCCCTTGACGCCCATGCGTCTACTCGACGAGCACACACCTCTGACGGTGAAGCAAGATGCGCACAGAACCTGACCACGCCAACGCCACTCCCTACGAACTCTACATTCGCTTGCCCCAGCTGATGGCGCTGTGGCCCCCAGCCTCTCATCCTTGGAGCGGGGCGGTCATCGCGACATGCGGGCTGCAGGCCGCGGAGCTCACGCTGCGCTTGGTCGAGGATGCGATGACGGATGAACGCCCGTCCGCCCTCTGCGAAACGCGTATCACCCGGTACTTGCAACACCTAGTCGAAGGTTTCGATTTCACCTGCCGCTTGTTGGGTAGATCGGCCGACGCCCCGTCGCCAGTGACACTGGGTCGTCCTTCTAGGGCTCCGTCGCCTGGGTTTCGCATTCTCGGTCAGCTCGCAGAAGAACAGCGTACCCGGGTCACAGCTCGTTTGTTGCTAGCGACTTCCACCCTTGGTTTCTCTCTCGGCATCGAAGAGCAACTAGAGTCTGCGCAGAGTGAACGGTCCGTGCAGCGACAACCACCTGACGACCTACCGACCATGGACTACGGTGCGGTAGTATCGCCTGAGGCCATCCACCGCCTGCGAGAGAAAGCCCCATTCGGGCCAGAGGATCACCTCTTTTCCACAGTCCACCAGATTACTGAGTGCTGGCTCAACATCGCCCACCAGCGCTTGGAGCAGGCACGTAGTCTTGCTCTGAGTTGCTACTGGTCTGAAGGGGCCGAGGCTGTGGCGGATGCCAATGATGCGCTTGGCCTGTCGATTCAGGCGGGACAGCTACTCGACCAAATGGTGCTCGCCGATTATCACCCGCTGCGCGTGCACCTTCGGGACGGCAGCGGCGCGCAATCGCCGGCCGCGCGCCGCTTGGGCCCCGCGATAAACGACGCCGCTGAGTGCCTTTGGACCGCTTTGGACGGCGAACAGAAGAGGATCGCGGACATCCTGGAGCGACCTCGCGAGCACATCGAACTGTACCGCTATCTCACCAACGTGAAGGCGATAGGCAAGCAGCATCAGAGCTTCCTGTTCCACCACTACCTACTGGCGCTCGGTGTGCTGGGTGCGCACTCTTATGGGTCGCTCGGATACGCAATCGCTGAACTGGCAAAACGCGCCGTTGCGCCCGTCTTCCCTGAGCTCAATAGCGCGCTGCACGACTATGTGATGTTGACCAACTTTCAATACGGCGACGGATCGGGCGCGATCGTGTTCAAAAACGAGCGAGCATCTGGCTCAGATCCGTACGTCATCGAAGACGTGGCAGCGTCGTGTCCGAGAGGGCTTGTGGAGACGCAGGTGTTAGCCTACTTCCGAGCCATCGAAGAACGCGATGCGGAAGCTTGGGTGGAGTTGTTTCACCCGGAGCGTGGACAACTGCAGGATGTAGAAGGCACGCGTCCCTACCTGGGCAAGGCTCGCCTGCGCGTGTTCATCTGCGGCATGTTTCGGGCATTCAGGGAGATGCGAGCAACCTGCGCTCCTCCGCGAATCGACGGCAACACCGCCAGCGTCCAGTGGCAGTTCGACGCCGTTTCGTATCACGGCATCGCGACCCAATTGAACGGTCGCGAGGACTTCCAATTCGACGACCAAGGAAAAATCCTGCGGGCAGTCGCTCACTGGCGTCCCACGGCGGTGGCTGAACAATGGCAACAAGCGCTCCAGCAGGAGACACCGGACCGCGCCCGGCACAGTTTGCGCGAGTCCCACGTTCGGAGTCTGCTGCAGACGACCGAAGAGGAAGTGAACCCAAGGTCAGCTAGCCGCTGACTCGCCGGAACTGGCAGACCGCTGCGTCCGGCGTCAATCGCGGTTCTGGTCTGAGTTCTTTCGCGGACCGTGTGTTTCAAGTCGCTTATGGGCCTGGTGTTGGGGCGCGCTAGGTCACCCCATCACGTCGGATGCTGCTCCGTCCCGCTTCAGAATAAGTTGCTACGCGCGGGTAACGGATGAAGCGGTGTCGACGGAGATTTCGGTCCTGGGAGGAAGCGAACGCACCCTGTCAACAAGTCCTGCAAAAGTCCCGTTCGAGTTTGCCGCTGACGCGGCATGATAGCTTCACGAAGCGACACTATCGCGATGCCCGGCCCCACGAGGACGCTTGGGCAGGGCCATTACTCTTGCGCCCCTATCGCGCCCTTAACCGTTCAGGAGAAACCCGTGAAGACGAAGACAACCGCGCCCTGGCGTGACCACACAGCGCTCCCGGGCGTCTTGGCAGCAGTACTCGTAGCCGCTCTGGGCACGAGTGCCTGCGGCGATTCCGAAGATCCCGATTCAGGGACCACACCCATCACCAATGGCACGTCGAGCAGCACCACCCCAGGACCGAGCGGCACGACGCCAATGCCCGTTGAGCCGACGATGACGGAGACGCCTGCCGTCACCCCTTCGCCAGCGCCCACGCCGGTACAACCGACCGTACCGACGACAGCGCCCACGCCCGTGGAAACACCGGAACCAGAACCTGAACCTGACGTTCCGCCTGCGTTGCCAACGCCTGACATGACCGAGACGGACATGACGCCACCCGAGACCCCGATGGACGGGGAAGGTGGTGCCGGGGGCGAAGGCGGGGAAACCGACGTCGGCATGGACATGGACGGCATGGGAGGGATGGGGATGACCGAAACCCCAGAGCCGGAACCCGTCGGAGGAGGCGATCCGGTTCCCAGCGCCGGATGTGGACAAGCCAATCCTCAAACGGGCTCGCGCAATGGGCCAATTAGCGTCTCCAACCACAACTACTACGTCAAACTCCCGAACGGCTACGATCCGAATACACCTTACAAGGTCATGATCGTGTTCCCGCCCACGAACAACCCGATCACCTGGTCCGAGGACAGCGCGGGCTACGAGCAGGCGGCTCCTGACGCTATTCGTGTCTACACGCACATGTCGAACGAAGGCAGCGGTTGGCAGCCGAACGAGACATCGTTCTTCCAAGGCCTCTACGATGCGATTACGAGCAACTTCTGCGTCGATGAGAACGCCATCTTCGCTGGCGGCGAGAGCTCCGGCGGAGAGTTCGCGGGATTCATCGGATGCGAGTACGGGGACATCGTTCGTGGTGTCGTTCCGACAGCGCCCAAAGTTACGAATTGGCAGATTAATCTAGGGTCTCACGAGTGCAAAGGCAACCCCACGGCGATCGTCATCTGGAGTGAACGCGACAGCGTCCTGTCCCAGCCGGCGGGCTCACAGTTCCGAGACTTCTACCGGGACATGAACATGTGCGACCAGACTTCATCCCCCGTCGAGGGATGGACCGACGACATGTCCAACTGTCAGATGTTCGAAGGTTGCCTGGATGGCAGCAACACCTACTACTGCATGCACAACGACCCGGAGTACGGGAACACTTACCACGGCTGGCCTCACTTTGCCGCTGAGATGACCTGGCAAGTCTTCTCGGCACTGTAGCCGGGCCCCGCCGGTTTCGGCGGTTGTCCCCTCACAAACCAGAACACCGCAGTGTCACGCTCGACGCTGCGGTGTTTCTTTGTCAGTCGATGCGCCTTGGACGGTGCCTACAAGCCGTACCAAAGCGCGCCCCACAGCAGCGCGGCAATGCATGCTGCGATCGCCAGCATCCAGCCAACCCCAGGCGCGAAGTAGGGAGAGACGAGCAACAGGATGCCCGCAGCCATCTGGGGCACGCGCTGCATCTTTCTGCCAAACGAAAACAAGACGAACCCCGCCCCGGAAATGACGAAGGATACCAACAACGAAAGTGGGTCGAAGTTCATAACTCGTCAAATATTAACACTGATGACCCGGAGATGTCGCTGTTGGGCACGCGTCATCGGCAGGCGTACGTAGTTGCTGGGTAATTGCAGTGACCAGGAGCGCGTTGGGCCGTCGGCATTGCGCCCCGGGGACAGCTACGTGGTGTTGCTCAGGCGCCGGGCGTTGGACGGTCGAAGGCGGCGCTTCCCAGCTGGGGATCCTGCCGTGCGGGGCGGGGCGTTTTGAAGGTTAATTGTTTCCGCGGCGTCTCCGATTGAGCCCGGTTGGTTTCCGTTGTTTCGCCCGAAATGGTGAGGACAAATAGTTAACATGGTTGTGTCGGTCTCTCGTCGACCGACGGAAAACCGGTGGCTCCTACAGTGCCGCACAGTTCGACACGCTCGACCTCGCCTACCAAGGCGAAGTCCACGGCGTCTTGCCTGTTCAAAGGAGTCTCATCGTGAATACCAGCCTACTATTTTGGGGTGTCATTGCGTTTCTGGCGCTGACGCTTGCGATTGGCCTTTGGGCGGCCACGCGGATCAAGGGGGACAGCGAAAACTACCTGGTGGCAGGGCGAGGTCTCACCTTGCCCCTGGCAGCAGCTACCCTAATGGCCCAATCGGTCGACTCCAACGCGACCCTTGGAAACACGGACCTCAGTAGTCAATTCGGGTTTTGGGCGGGGGCTGCCCTTCCCATCGGGCTGGCCTTGTGCCTGTTCCTAACGGGAGTCTTCTTCGCGAAACCGATGAACCGCATGAATCTGGTCACCCTGCCAGACTTCTACCGCGTCAAGTATGGACGGACCACCGAGGCTGTCGCTGCGTTCGTGATGGTCGTTAGCTTCGGGTTCTTGCTCGCGGGCAACCTCGTTGCTGGTGGCTATCTATTCGAGGGCTTTCTCGGAGTGAACTACACGCTGGGCGTGATCCTGATTGCAGCTTTCGTACTCGTGTACACCGCCAGTGGGGGTCTGTTTGCCGTCGCCTACACCGATGCGCTTCAGATCGGTCTTGCCGCTTTGGGTACCCTGCTACTGACAGGCTACATCGGCTTCACTTTCGGCTTCAGTGTGCCTGAAGGTATGGGTCCAGGAGCACTCGATCAGCTCTACGCTCCAGCATCGGGCGCGTACGTCAATTGGGCGACGCTCCTCGCTCTCGGTCTCGGCGACATCGTAGCGATCGACTTCATGGCCAGGATCTTCGCCGCCAAGACTCCGGAAACGGCCCAGCGAGCCTGCTTCATTGGCTCCGCAGGAACGCTGCTCATCGGGATCCCGTTTTCGCTGATTGCGTTATCCAGTTCGGCGATCTTCGCACAAACTGGCATTACCGCGGATGGCCCGATCTTGTACGCCCTGCTCAAGAACGTCGTGCCTGCGGGCATCAGCTTGCTCGTTCTGTTCGCGATCTTGTCGGCATCTCTGTCCACCGCAGATGGCGCTATCCTAGGCACGTCGTCCGTCATCGCTCACAACATCGTCGGAGTGCGAACCCACAGCGAGGACTCCACTGCTTCCTCAGGTTCGTTGTTGAAACTGACGCGCATCATGGCGGTCGCTATCACGGCTTTGGGTGTCTTCTTCGCGCTGCGCATCCCCGAGACAGGGATCTTGCTCGTCTTGGCGTTTGATATCGGCTTCGCAGCGCTATTGGTGCCGCTCGTGGGCGGCCTGTTCTGGAAGAGCGCTACCGGCGAAGGTGCGCTCTCTTGCATCCTGGTCGGCGCCACCGTCCGACTGATCTTCTTCGCAGCTTGCCCAACGATCTACGGCAGCCCCAACACCCTGCTCTACGTCGAGAACAGTCTGTTCACAGAGGCGTTCGACGGTATCCCGACATTCATCAGTCCAATCGTGGGTGCGATTACCTACATTGGAGTGTCCTTGGCCGTTCAGGCCCGCCGTGCGTCTGCCGCGGCTACGGAGGCGGCGGCAGCGTGATCTGCTAGCGCCAGCTGGTGACATCGCCAGCGTCCGCTTGACTAGCGCACCTTCCTTCCAACGCATCGCTCGCTCCTCGCGACGCGACTTCAGCTCCCTCTTCTCTGGTTGTGCGGAAGCGCACAACCAAGAAGGGCGCTTTTGTGCCCACTCTCCCACGTCTCCAACGAAAGGTAACTCCCACATGAAGCTTTCTTTTTGGCTTTCCGTCTGCTTTGCAACGGCTCCTAGCTACGTCACGACGTTAGCCTTTGCCCAGCCAGAGGCCACCCCACCAGCTGGGCCCGAGTCTCCCGAATCGCCGACAGCAGACGCGCCCGCTCCCGAACCTAGCGCCGAGTCAGAAGGGACCGCTGCGCCACCAGTAGAAACGGCTCAGGTCGAAGAGGAGGTGGTTGAAGAGGAGGTGATCCCCGCCGCAACGGCCGAAGGGGGATCTGACGAAGTGTCTCCGCCCCCTGAGCCCGTCGTTGCACCCCCTCCACCGGAACCCGTCGAGGAGGTACCCAATGAACAAGACTCGGGACCCGAAGTCGAGTTCGCGCTCTACGCTGACACGTACGTCTCCTACAACTCGTCAGAGACTGGCTCAGGTGTCCCCTATCACCGAGCATATGACAACAACACGCCGTACGATCCCGTCACGGGGTTTCCGGTGGACGACATGGGAGCGCCAGCGCCCCTGGCCAGCCGGAACGGATTTGGCCTTTCCTTCGTTGGCTTGGATGCGAGTTTTGACACGGGGGTCGTCGGGGCAACTGCCATCCTCCGCTTTGGCCCGTCCGTTCCGATTTACTATGGAACCAACGCATCCGATGCGGGTATCGACTCCTTCCTCGCCGGCTACGTGACCGTGACGCCCAGCGAATCGTTCAGCTTGGATGCTGGGTACTTTGGAACCATCTACGGAGCTGAGGTTGCGGAAAGCTGGCTCAACGCGAACTACACACGCGGCGGCTTGTACTATGCGATGCAGCCCTTCTATCACTTTGGCGCCAAGGGCAACTTCACGATCACGGACAACGTCGGCTTGACCGCGATGGTGGTCAACGGCGCGAACAACATTGCCGACGAAAACGATGCCCCCGCCCTCGGTTTGCAACTCGCCTTGTCGGATATTGGTGACGTCTTCAACCTGTCTGTCGGGGGTTTCTACGAGACGGGGGATGATTCCGCTTGGGGCATCGAGACGTTCGTCGACGTTGTGGCCAGCCTCACTCTTGGTGATCTGTTGATCTTGACGAACTTCGACTACAACATCAACCGAGGCGAGGATGGAGCGGAGGACACGAGCTACTACGGTGTCATGGGCACGATCGCGTACGCGTTCACGCCGGCGGTGGGCGCAGCAGTGCGAGGCGAGTATCTCATGGACATCGATAGCGATATCTGGACGTCGGGGATAGAAGACGTCAGCGTCACCACGATGACGGGTACGCTGGACCTCAAACTCGTCGACCATCTCTTCGTGCGTCCGGAATTCCGATTCGAGACGTCGTCGGAGGATGTCTTCACGGATACCGATGGCGAAGCGACCGACAAATGGTTCACGGGCATCATCGGCTTGGTCGCGACATCTGCGCCATGAGCCTCGGGGAGTCACGCTTCCTTCATCAGTCGAGGCGCCTGGCGCTTTAAGCACGTCGCTCCGCGCGCCGGGCGACTCTTCTTTGCGTGCCTCGTCGCTCCCGAGCGGCGGGGCGCGTTTCTATTTGAAGCGCGCTTTGCCTCTATCCCACGAAACGCTTGATGAGGTGCGTTGGCAGCGGAACTGTCGCTAGCTCGTCAGGGAAACCAAGCACCGTTCGCACGACGTCGAAGAATGCGCTGCGATCGACATCCTGCCCCTGCAGGCGGGCCGCGAGAACGTCGGCGCCAGACAACCCCCGGCTCACGCACACGACGCCCGGCTGCGGTACCAGATCGTAGTTGCCCCAGCGTGAGCGATAGAACCCCTGCCGCTCCCAGCGCACCGCGCACGTCAGCGATTCCACGACGCCATACAGTTCGAAAAGCGCCCCATAGAGGCGCGCCAAGTCACAGCAAACCCGAGCAAAGTAGGTGATGTTGGGCCCATGCCATGCGTCGCGCAGCACCTCGGGCAGCAAACCAAAGAGGTTCGAAATCGACAGCCGCGTGGGGCCCTTGAAACGCGCATAGCTCACCATCGGCGCTCCCCGACGTTCGAACAGCGCAAGCGGCACCGTACCGAGAAGCTTGTCGAACTGGAGTCGTACGCCCTGCTCCTCCAGAACGTCAGCAACGTCCACGGCACGCGCACATTGGCCATCCCATGCGGCTTCCGTCACGTTGATGAACGACGCCTTCTTTTCTTGCAGCGTGTGGAGCAACCCCGTCTTCTGGAGGTAGTCTTGCTCCTGCTTGCTGATCCACACTCGGTTTTCCAGGGCTTGTCGCTCCCAGTCGAACTCGCGGGAACCGTCGTTGCGACTCGTGGTATGTCCTTCGACGACGGTGCAGCCGGGACCAAGGCTCCCGAGCAAGGCATCCAGCGCCGCAGCATCCGTATAGGTGCCGGTAGCGTAGCCGTGCCACGTTGGTTTGACGATGGTGGGTTGGCGACGCAGACCCGCAGCGCTCAGGACGTGCGTCAGCTCGTCGTGGCAACGGATCTCGGCAAGCAACGTTCCGTGGTAACCTGGGACAGGTTGCTCTCCCGCCATCTGCGAAAGGGGTAGGCTCTCGCCGGGCGCGTGCAGGCAGCCCTCGCCGATCGCGGCGCCTTTCACGGACCGCTGCCGTGCGCTCGTCCGCTGTCGCGCATCGCGGTGAAGGCTCAAGCAGCGTTGCGTCAGCAACGCGCAGTGGTTTCGGTGGCCTCCGATTGGGTTCGACAGCGCAATCCGTATGCCGTATTGACCCGCTCCGTCTGCGGCCAGCAAACGTGCATACTCGTAGTGTTCGTCGGGCCAGAAATCCTGGACCACAGCCAGCCAGGTCGATGCCGTTCGTGCGCAGGCGGCCAACTGCTCTGGCAACGGGTATTGCGCGTGCTTGAGGAACGCGACCTCCCCGCGGGCCACTGCGAGCTGCTCCCAAAGCAGGCGCATCAGCTTGTAGGAATCGGAGCGCGTGTCTGCGTCCCCCGCCCCTGAAGCGATCAGTAGCAGTCCGAAGTTCCCTGGCGAGGCGTGGGCGCTCTGCTGGGTGTCGAGGGCGCGACAAGCGTGGTCGACGAAACTCTGCAGCAGAAGCGGGTGCGTGCCGTTGAAGTCATCGTAGTAGATGGGTGACTCTGGGTGTCGGCGCTGCGCCCCGCGAACCAGCTCTGTGAGCCATTGTTTTTCTGCGGCGCCGAAGTCGAAACTGCAGGGTAGCAAGAAGATGGGATCGTACCCGCTGGCGTAGAGTTGCTCCAACAGAGCGGATGTGGACGCGCTCACGTCTTCGATGACGCGACGCCCATCTCGACGTGGCAGCGCTGCCCAGCGTACGGCGCAAGGCAGTCCAATGACTCGCTCACAGGCATCCGACACATCATCGGCGAGCTGTCCGTAGGCGAACTCCACCGCAGGCGTCGAAGGCGGGTCGAACAACAAGACGAAGCCAACGCCGCTTGTCCTGGCTTCGAGGGGCGGCTCCACCGTTCAGCTACCGAGACGACCGCCAATGCGATCGTGTTTGACCATGGTCCCCAGCGTATCGCAGATGGTCCGTACGGCGAGGAGCGATGTGATGTCCGAGATGTCGTACGGCGGTGAGACCTCGACCACCTCCATACCGGCAATGCCCTCTCGAGCAACACCGCGCACGATGGCCAGCATCTCCCGTGGAAGGAAGCCTCCGGGCTCGGGCCAGCCCGTTCCTGGGACAAAGCCTGCATCCACGCAGTCGATGTCGACGGAAAGGAACACAGCGCTTGCACCCTTCCACGCGACCTCCAGCGCGATCTCGATGGTCTTGTCGATGCCGACGCGCTCGATATCACTCATGGTGAGAATCGTCGTGCGCATGGAGCGTCCATGCTTGACCCCGGGACGGGGGCATTGCCAACCGCCGATCCCCAACTGAACGAGGTTCGCAGGTGGGCAGTTCGGAATGTTGGTCGCGTGGAACCAGGGGCAGGTGTGCATGATCTCGTCCATGTCTTTTTCTTGAGTGTCGACATGACGATCGAGGTGGATGATACCGACGTTGCCTTCGACGCATTGGGCGATACCCCGAGCGGTGGGGAAGCCGATGCTGTGATCACCACCGAGGATTACCGGAAATGTGCCCGCATCCAAGATGTGGGCAACTCCTTTGGAGATCTGATCGTGGCTCTTGGTGATGTTGGCAGGGCAGAAGATATCACCAACATCGGCGATCTTGAGTTGCTCCCGCAGATCGATCCCCAACTCGAAACTGTAGGGGGTGTACAATGAGGAGATACGACGAATACCCTGGGGACCAAAGCGAGTTCCGGAGCGATAGGTCGTCCCGAGGTCGAACGGCGCTCCCACGATGGCTACGTCGTATTCGCCGACCTTTCTCACATCTTCCAGGTAGGGCACCTTCATGAAGGTATTGATGCCGGACCAATGCGGTAACTCCCCGCGCTGGAAGCAACTGATCTCGGTCTTGTCCTCGATGGAGTCCGCCGGCTCGAGACCGAACTCCTTGGCCCGCTTGCACTCACCTTCCCACTGGGTAGTAGGTATCGTCGCCTCGGTGTCTTGCGCCTTGTAGCCTTCGAACTGCGTCGTATCCGGAAGCTGGCGTTGGTGTTCACGGTAATTGGGAGCGTGTTTGTCGTAGAACCTCATGCGCGACCTTTCGCTGGCACGGACCAGTCTAGGGGGTCGTGCCACGGGCCCGCCATGTGTAGTTACCACGGCCAGGGCGCCCGACCTTCGATGGCCCCACGCCATGAAACGTTGCTCGAAGGACCGGGAAACATGTGTGCGCCGCTAGCGTATGTAGGTTTCTTGCCCACCCCAGTCCGGCCGTCGTACGGCCCAGAACATGTCGTGGTCGGGTTGCTTCAGAACCTCGTGGCTTTCCGTCTGTCTGGCTGTGGCGTGGATCAATAGCGCCCGGGCGACCGAGGCTCGGACCCCCGCTCCAACACGGGCGACCTACACCGTGCAGGCCGGCGACGCGCTCAGCGTGATTGCCGAGCAACAGGGCGTCTCGCTGGCGCTCCTTCGCAAAGTGAATGATGTGTCATCGGACACCATCCGAGCCGGCCAGGTGCTGGTGCTTCCGACGCTGTACGAAGTCAAGCCCGGAGATGTTCTCGGAACCATCGCGGAGCGCCATCGCGTCCCGTTGAACGAACTCTACCTGCATAACGACTTGCACGAGGGCAGCGTGCTGAAAGTCGGTCAGCGTCTGATCATCCCGGGCGGCACTCGAGATCCATCTGCCGCCACACGAGCGGTGCCCGATCAGGGCGAGTTCTACGTCCACGAGGTTCGCCCAGGCGAGGCACTGTCGGTCATCGCAGCACGCTACGAAGTGCCTACGAAGGAGCTATGTCAAATCAATCAGGTGAATGACGCGGCACTGATCCGCGTCGGTCAGCGCCTGAACATCCCGGTGACCGACACCAACGCTCACCTGACACGGCCCAAATCTTGGAGCAAATACGCCCGCAGAAACTTCAAGCGTGGAACCGTCACGCTCACGACCCAGGGTGGCAACTGGACGGGTAAGGTGATGGACGACAAGGGGAACGTCTTGCCCGAGGCACGCAAACACATCCAATCACTGCTAGCGTCTTGGGAAACCGGAAAGAAAGTGCAGGTCGCGCTGCATCCAAGGCTGTATGAGTTGATCGTCACCGTGAGCGACGAGTTTGGCGGCCGTCCGATCCGAGTCGTGAGCGGGTATCGGCAACGTTCCTATGCTCGGCACTCCAAACACCGCGTGGGCCGCGCCCTCGACTTCAGCATACCGGGCGTACCCAACACCGCCGTCGTCGATTTTCTCCTCACCTTGCCCAACACCGGAGTCGGCTACTACCCGAATACGACACACGTGCACATGGACGCCCGGGCCAGCCGCATGTATTGGGTGGACGTCTCTGGCCCCGGACAATCTCCGCGCTACGTGCACAAGAGCAACACCGGGGAGCGCTCCCCAGCCGTGAGCGCAGCGAAGTCGACGAGGCGTGGCCTGCGGTCCAACGCATCCGGCAGCGTGATGGCCCGACTCGATCGCAGAAGGCGCTAGCTCGCCGGCAAAGTCGCTCGCCGGAGCCGCCTTCGCGAGACCCACTCTACGACGCGCACCAGGGGCGATCTGCGGCCGCACGTTCAGGCATCCTCACCTCTCGATGCGCGGGCCGAAGCGCTGTCCCGCCTTGGGAGCTGGAACGATCTGGCGGAACTCGGTTAATCACATGAAATCAATGTGATTTTTCCTCATCTGGGAGTTTCAACATTCGTCACCAGTGGAACACGTGGAACAGACCAGTATCCAAAATGAAATGGCCGCAACTACAAAGAGTGAAAGGTAGGCGCTTGTCCGGCAAAGTGTGATCAACACGCCCGCGCCCGACATAGCACCGAGGAGCCAATCCGTGAGGATCTGTCGACAGCACATCACCATCGGCCAAGAAAGGCCACTCGGTTCCGACGACGTGACGCGGCGGCGAGCGCCGGAACAGCCTCGAAACCGAACCGTTCACGCGGGGATCGACAATTCGAGCATTGGCCTCGCATTCACGAACCCGAGCTCGCCAGCTGCCTGGTCCGGCGCGGCTTGTTGATAACTGCAGGGGAAACTGACTTATGGATAGGCGAACAAGCAAGTTGGGGGGCGCGCGCTGGCTCCGATTGTGGACCGAAGGCGCGCAGCAGAGCGAGTTCGGGAAGCGCGACACGACACAGACGGGTTCGCTTGGCGGACAGTGTTCACTCGGCGGACAGTGTTCACTCGGCGGACAGTGGCTCGTGTGGATTCTCGGGTTGGTGCTGGTTTTGCCCGGACTTTCGGGCTGCGACTCAGAAAGTAGTCGTTCCCTAGGCGACGCCGAAGCCGGCGACGGTGGGCCCATCGAGACCCCCACTGACGTCATGACGGAGACGGACGCTCCCGAGACCAACTGCCCGTCCGGCGAGTACCGGTGCGAGGCGGGCGAAGGCAGCGTGCTGGAGGTCTGCGACCCGCTGTCGCCCACCGGTTGGAAGACGGTTGAGATCTGCGAGTCCGCTGACTTGTGCGACGCCGACTTGGGCGCATGCCGAGTCTGCACCCCCGGTCAAAATTGGTGTGATTCTTGGCGCCTCATGAACTGCAACAGCGACGGCACCGAGTGGTTGCAGGTGGACGAGTGCGACTCCCCCGAGTACTGCGATTCGCGCGGCGGCCAATGCTCTGTATGCCTGCCCGGAGAGGGTTACTGCGGAGGCGCCACACTCTTTTCGTGCAACGTCAATCGCGATGGGTACACGTCAACAGACTGCAAGTCGGCGGACTTGTGCAACGTCGCCTCGATGGCTTGCCGCCCCTGCGTGGAGGGCGAGTACCAGTGCAGCCAAGGCGATTTCCTGGTCTGCAATCAAGACCGCCAATGGGATCTGATCGATGAGTGCGCCTCACAAGCCCTTTGCCTGGCAACCAAGGACCAGCAAATTGCCCAGGCGTCCACGACCACCGCCCTGAAATGCATTCCGCCTGTTTGCGAGGAGGGCGCGTATCTCTGCGGGCCGGAGGACGAGAGCGCGCTCTACAGTTGCCCCCCGTCCCGAGACAGGTGGATCTTCGAAAAGAACTGCGCAACTGCTGCAGGATGCAACGCGGAGGAGGGGATCTGCAATCCGGGCGCTTGTGTGCCAGGAGGTTACCGGTGCACGGAGGAAGGCGCGCTGGAGGTCTGTGACGAAACGGGTGGCGCCTGGGATACGCTCAAGCAGTGCGCCAGTCCGGATCTGTGCAACATCGAGGCACAGGACTGCGTACCTTGCGCCGAAGGCGACGCACAGTGCAATCAAAACCTGCTCCAGGCATGCACGGCTGACTTAACTTGGTCCACTGAGGTCACGTGTGTCACCGCCCAACTGTGCGCGATCGAGGATGGTACGATTGCAACCGCCCATTGTGCGACGCCCGTGTGCGGCAACACTCCAGAAACTCGCTTTCGGTGCAAAGAGAACCTACTGCAAGTCTGCAACGCGGGGCGTACCGGCTTCGAATACGGCAAGCTGTGTGACTCCCCCGAATTGTGCAACGAACTCGATGGCCGCTGTGACCCCCCGGCTTGCACGGAACCAGGCGAACGTCGGTGCCAGAACAACGCCCTCGAAGAATGTTCGGCGGACCTCACCGAGTGGGTGATTCTAGATGAATGTTTTGACGGTGCCTGCGATATCAAGGGCGGGGGATGCATCCTGGAATGCCCCGACCCACCCTTTCGCTGCAACGGTGCGCAACCGGAAGAGTGCATCACTCTCGAGGACGAGAGCATCGAGTGGCAGGTCGTCGCGGCTCCGTGCGCCACTTCAGGGCTGTGTCAGAGGACAGAAACGGGGGTGGCCTGCACGCCGCCTCTGTGTGGCGGCACGCTGGCGGACTTTCAGTGCGACCCAGACAACCCCCTCGAGGTGCTTCGCTGCAACGAAAGCCGTACCGCTTGGGACCCAGCGCTCACGTGTGAGGCTGGTCAGGTGTGTGACCCGGGTCTGAACCAGGATGGGCCTGCGCAGTGTGATATTTGTGAGCCCAACCAGCGGTCTTGTGACGGCGCCGACCTGACCTTGTGCGGGCCCAACGGTCAGCAAAAATGGATTCTGGAAACCTGCCGTGACGCAGCCCACTGCTTCGTCGCCGATGACAGCACGGATGGCTACTGCCTGCGCTGCGACCCGGGGGAGACTCAGTGCAATGGGGCGAACCTCGACACCTGCTCGCCAGACCAGCGGGGCTGGGTTCTGGCCGAAGAATGCCCGTCGTACTACGGCTGCCAGGATAACCCCGGCAACGCTGACGTCTGCAACTGGTGCACCGCACCTGGCGCAAACCAGTGTAAGAACAACGACCAGATATACACCTGCAATGCTACGCGTACCGGATTCGAGAACGAACGGACCTGCGCTTTCGGTTGTTACCAAACCGGCACCGGATACGACCATTGCAGGGACTGCAGCCCAGGGACCGCCGAATGCGGTTCGGACGGCGTTTCGAGGCGAGCCTGTGGAGACAACGGTCGCTGGGGAGCGTATGCCGCCTGCCCCAACGGCAGCCCCTGCGTCAACTCCGGCACTGCCGACTACTGCGGCTCGTGCTCACCGGGAGCGCGTATCTGTGTCAACCAGTCGCAGATTCAAACGTGTGGCAGCAACGGACTACCGGGCCCCGCGACCAACTGCCCCAGCAGCACCCCCGTTTGCCTCGGAGCCAGCAATTCGTGCGTGGAGTGCGCCCCCGGTGTCGCCGATGAATGCACGGGCTCTGGCGGCTCTTCGGGCCGCCGTCACTGCGCCTCCAACGGATCTTGGGAATCGAACAACTGCGGCGGTGACACACCGGTGTGCCTAGCCGGTCAATGCGCGACGTGCCAACCAGGCGCCACCCGCTGCAACGGCGGCACGCCGCAAGGTCGCCAGGTTTGCAACGATTCAGGCGTCTGGGTTGGCGCCAACTGCAGTGGGACCACGCCGGTCTGCGGCGGCAGTGGCACGTGCCGCGGGTGCGAGGACGACGACGAGTGTTCCGTTGGTATCTGCGATAGCGGTACTGGCAGGTGTGTGGACGTAGAGTGCCTCGACGATAGCCCGTGCGGCGGAGACGAACCCGTCTGCTTGGACGGCACTTGCGTGGCTTGTGAACCGGGGGCATTGCTCTGCACGGCGTCACCCGGAAGTGCGCGCCAGCGGTGCACTACCTCGGGCCAGTGGATGGCCGACAACTGCGGCACCACCGCCCCCGTCTGCATCGATGGTGCGTGCTTGCAGTGTAACCCCGACACGGCGATGCCTGAGTGTACCAACGCCACCCCAGGGGGGCGGAGGATCTGCACCGCCGGCACGTGGACTCCGGCCAACTGCGCG
The DNA here is from genome assembly GCA_050298815.1 of Polyangiaceae bacterium. Lineage (GTDB taxonomy): Bacteria > Myxococcota_A > Polyangia > Polyangiales > Polyangiaceae > SZUA-265. Next base: position 121,972 of record JBNKUV010000054.1, on the reverse strand, counting down.
GCGCCAATTCCGGTATGTAGCGCTGGGGCCTGTGTGGAGTGTACTGACGACGGCCACTGCGATGTGGGCGTATGCGACACGGACACAAACGAGTGTGTGGCGGAATGCACGGACGGCGACACCCGCTGTCCTTCGCCTACTTCTGTCGAGACCTGCGTGGACGGCGCGTGGAGCGGCCCAGTAGAGTGCGCGCCAGCTACGCCAATGTGTGATCCCAACGCGTGCCGCGCATGTGAGTCGAGTGACCCCGTAGAGATATGCTCTGACACTGGCTCTGTGCCTACTGGCACTGCGCCGACAACCCCTCCCACCAACTCCGCGCCCACGCAATGAGAAGGCCCCACGGAAGAATGAATATTGCCCCAGCACTCCTGCGACCCATGACTCTGTGGATGTGGACGAAGACACTTGGTTGGGCGTTGGCGAGCGCGTTTGCGATTCTCGCTTCTGGCTGTCTGGCGCTGGACGACTACACACTCGTTGAAGGCCCAGATGCTGGGACAGAATGCAAATCGGGCGAGTATCAGTGCCTCGACGAGCAGACTCCTCAGCGGTGTGTCCGAGGGTTTTGGGTCGATATTGATCCGTGTGAGCAGGACCAAACTTGCTCTGTCGAAGTTGGAGGCTGCGTGTGCAAGGAAAACACCTATCGGTGCCTCCAGGCGCAGGAGCAGCTGCAGGTTTGCAAGGGTGGAGATTGGGGCACGCTAAGATCCTGCAATGAGGAAGAGGAGGACCAAGGATTCGACCTCGTCTGCTCCGCCACAGAGCACGATTGCGTTTGCAGGGACGGGATATACAGATGCGTCGACCAATCGCTCCAGGTTTGCACCGGCGAAGACTGGGAACTGGAATCGGAGTGCCCCCCGGATACATTCTGCTCCAAAGAAAATGGGGCATGTGTCGCGTGCAGGCCGGGTGTGGACCACACCTGCAACGGCACAGAGCTCATGCAATGCGCTGCGGATGGCTCGGGTTTCAGCGTCCCCGTCAAAGACTGCGCGCAAGAGGGCGATGGCCTGCAGTGCGATACCACTGTCGTCCCCGATGATTGTTTCGAGTGCCGACAAACAGACAGGCGCTGCGCGGGAAACCTCCTGACGAGGTGCATGGACAATCAGTTTACAGCTGGTGGGACCAACTGCGATTTCTCGCCAGGCTGCGTCGAGGTCGATGGCTACAACGACTACTGTCCGGAGTGCTCCATCCCAGGGGAGGAAGTATGTGATGGGAGGAACCAGAGGAAACGTTGCGGTGACGACTACATCTTGGAGGTACTCGAACAGTGCCTCAACAATTGCACTGTGCAGGCAGGCACGTCTGTGTGCGAGTGAAGATGACTCGTGCCACTCGGTAGAACGCCTACCTGATGTAGCGCTCGCCCATCGGGCTCGGGTTGGCGCGGATCGGACCAAACAGTGGTATGGCACATCGAAGCGGACGCGTTGGGAGCAATGAGGCAAGCGTTGCTCTCCTCGGCAACCTTGCTGGATGAGTGCCCCTCGCCAGCGTCGGGAATCGTACCTGCCAATCAAGGAGAGCTCGTCGCGCGGGTAGCGCCGGTGTGCGAGTTGCTGTACCTGATGATGATCGCCAACGGACGCTGTGGTCCGACGGAGCAAGAGGTTCTGCGCGGGGCGGCCAACGTGCTGGGAGCAGGACAGCTGAGGCCTCACACCATCGAGAGCTTGATCGACGACTTCAAACATCGTCACGATGAGCTGGGACCGGAAGCGCAACTGGACGCAGTGGCCGCCTGGCTGTCGGCGGACGAACTCGTCGCGCAGGCTGCATTCACGATGACTGTCCTGGGTACTTCGCTCATCCGGACAGAATCAAATCGGATGACGCTTGGTCCGCGCGCACGGGTGTGAGCGAGCAGGGCTCCGAAGTCAAGGTCGTGGGTGAAGACGACCAAGCCGCGCTGGTGCGCGTACGAGAAGATGGTGGGGTCAGTGGCGGTCGGAGCTCCCACGTCTGTCCAATGGACGGCGTCGACGCCGGCAGTGCGCAACCACTGAACCCAGCGAGGAGCCAGGTTCATGTCGAGGATCACGACGCAGTGAGCGGCAGCTGTGGGTGCCGACGGCGGAACACGAAGCGCTACGGGACCTGGTGCGTGCGAGAGCAGCAGCGAAGAAGGATGAGACGCGGGCGAAGCACCGGGTGGTGAAGCACCTGCTGCGGAATGGGCTACGTCAGACGCAGGAGTGCGGCGTAGACGCGGTTGGCCTTGACGGCGCGCCATTGGGGCATCTGCGGTCAGGCGGCAAAGGAGACGGAATCTAGATTGGGCTCTGCGATTTCGCCGGCCTCGATCTGATCAGCGATGGTACGCAGAGCGAGAGCGCGAGCTAGCTTCCGGTGAAGGAGTTCCATCACGTCCCAGGCGATGCCCTTCCATGCTCGTCGTTCCTCGTGGATGGCTAGGGCGAGCATCGACAGCGCGACCTCAGCGAGCTTGTCCGTGTCGAGGCCTTCTAGCGGATCGTAGTCGGTCATACGTTTTCCTGGGCAGCGAGTTGGCTCAGAAGCTGAGCGAGGCCCTGCTTGTCCATCGCGGCGTGTGCCAATGCCAGTATGGCGTCGGCCAAGCGCATACCGGGATCGTGGAAGGCCTAACCGTTGATGTCCAGGATAACGAGGGCAGCGTTGAGCGCGGTGCGCTTGTTGCCGTCGACGAATGGTTGATTCTCGGCGATGTGAAAGGCGTAGGCAGCGGCCATGTTGAAGAGGTCCTGATGCAGGAACTCCCCGTCGAACGTTGCGGTTGTCATGGCGATGGCCGACTCCAGCGCGCCCATGTCTCGAATACCGGCGGAGCCGCCGAAGCGTTCGAGTTGGTCATCATGCATTGCGAGGACGTCATCGAGGGTGAGGAAGTCCGGCAAAGCGAGGTCCGATGTCACTTGGCCAACTTGCGGAAGGTGCGCTCGTGGTTCTGGACGGTGCGGGCTTGAGCGCGGGCGAGCTTGTCTTTGCGAGATCGCTTCGCTCGGATTGGCGTGATGATGAGCCGATCGCCATCGGTGGTGATCTCGAGCTTGGTGTCAGGGGTAATCTGCAAGAGCTCGAGGATGGGCTTGTCGATGATGATGCCGGAACTGTTGCCGACGGTCTGGAGGCGCTTGACCATGGTGCTGTTATAACATCGTTGGTAACGACGCGCAAAGCGGGCGTGGTGCGACCCCGTGGTGCTGCATGTCGTTTGTCGTCCGCCCAACTACCCATGCTGCCGCACCACTGCTTCATAGTCCACTCACGGAACCCTGCAGGAGTGTGTTGTGGGCTACGTCCCAGCTTGACAACTGGACGGCAGACGGGACGTGCGAGCTCGTTCTATCGGGATGTCGCGTCGGCGTGGCGCAACGGCCATTTCAACAACGCCCGAACCCAACACGGTTGGCACTATCGCGAGCTGGACGACTCGGTTGTGGTCGGGCGGTCTCGCGCGGGCACCGCCGTGGCAGCCTGAACCGGCGGCCCCTAGTTCCGAGTGGAGGTGCGCCTGAGGTTGACATGGCGAGTGAACGAGATCGCATTCACGGATGGATACGTCAGTCGCTAATTGTGGCTGTGTCGTCATCACTGGCATCGGGCTGCGGCAGTGAAACGCCACTCAAAGGCAACGAGAGTGGCGCCAGCGCCGATGCGGAGCAACGCCCTCTGCCGGGCAGGCGTTGCGGGAGCCTCGATCGCCCCCGCAGCGACCAACTCGCTCCGCTGTGCCGGCGGCAAGCCGCCCACAGCCCCTCCGACGGCTTTCACAGCGGGATGTTCGCTCGGTTGGGGCTCCTCAACGCTTCAGACAACGCCGCACGAGCTTCGGACAGCACGAAAATCGCTCTGTTGGCGGTTGTGGGACCTATCGGCTCGCTGTGGAAGCGGCGCGGGCCGCTGCGGGAGCTCGGCGGTCGCTGCGGGAGCTCGGCGGCCGTTGTGGGAGGCTTCGCGGAAGCGGGTTGGACGCGGTGCGTAAGTGCGGGGGGCCGCGGCGCGCGATGCCCTATTCACTGGGGACAACGAGTGGGGCTCAAGGTGAGTGTCAGCGGTTCGCGGCGACGCTGCAAGCTGAAAAAGACGGCGTGCAACGAAGTGGCGCGCTGCATCGCGGACAGTGAGAAACGTCGAGGCCAGTCAGCGCGGCGAGCCGTTGTTGCCACGCCTTCTCTGATGTTGTTCGAACACGATACGAGCGGCGTCGCGCCAGCGAGGCCGCAATGTCGCCCACCTGTTGGCCGTGTTGACGCAGCGCTGGGAACAGACGTCTGTCTTCGACGTGGTGGTGTGCGAGCAGGAAGTGGCTGACCAGCGTGGCGTATTCAGCAAGGCTCTCGTCCGCTGTGCGCTCGTCGGCAGCGTGGCGTACGACGTTGGACAGAGACGAACGCAGTTGATTGTGAACCGCGACGAGTTGTGCCGCGGCGGCATCGAAAACCGAGTTGGTTGAGGAGGACATGTTGGCGGTGGGGCTCTTCGAGTGACCCGCCAACACCCTCCCCATCAACCCGGTGTTCAGACTGCGGAAGCTGTGACAACTTCGGCCCTAACCGGTAACACGCCACAAGTCACTCTCACGCAAGGGCTACGCCGAGTAATCCCAAGAACCAAGTAGTTTTGGGCTGACCGGATTCGACCCGGGCGGCCGCTGGCGCTGAGTCGCGGCCTCCGCTATAGCGACCCCATGAACACGAGGCTCGCCACGTACCGCGTTCAATTCAGGCCCGAGTTCGGATTTGAGGCGGCCCGGGCACTCGTCGACTACTGGGCGGCACTTGGCGTCAGCCACGTCTACTCCTCGCCGTGTCTACAAGCCGCCAACGGAAGTTCACACGGCTACGACGTCGTCGATCACCACAACGTCAACGCGGAGTTGGGCGGAGATGCGGGCCGAAGTGCCTTCATTGCATCGTTGCGTGAACACCGATTGAGTCTTCTGCTCGACGTCGTTCCGAACCACATGGCGATTCGCGGAGGACACAACGCGTGGTGGTGGGACGTGTTGGAGAACGGCCCATCGAGTCGCTACTCGAGCTACTTCGATGTGGAATGGCAGAGTGAGGTTGAAGACCGTGTGCTGCTCCCCATCCTGGGCGACCAGTACGGGGTGGAGCTAGAGGGCGGCAGGATACAGCTCGGCCGCGCCGAGGCCCAATTCGTGATTGCGTACTACGAGCATCGAAATCCGGTGGCCCCACGCTCACTTGGCACGGTCCTCAGCCGAGCCGCGGAGCGTATCCATTCTGCCGAATTGAGCTTTCTGGCTGACGCATTCAGCGAGCTGCCGCTTCCCAACGCGCGTGACCGCAAGAGTCGCAAACGTCGCCATCGTGACAAGCAGGTCTTGCACCAGAACCTCGATCGGCTCCTGGCGACGTCAGACGAGGTCACCAAGGCGGTCGAGCAGGTAATGGTCGAGTTCAACGCGGACAAGGATCAGCTGCACGATCTTTTGGAACGACAAAATTACCGCTTGGCTTGGTGGCGGGTGGGGAACCAAGAGCTCGACTACCGGCGTTTCTTCGACATCGACAGCCTCGTGGGGTTGCGAGCGGAGGATGAGGAAGTCTTTGCCGCCACACACGAGCTTCCTCTACGCTGGGTTGCGCAAGGGGAAATCGACGGACTGCGCATCGATCACATCGATGGCCTCTACGACCCGATTGGGTACCTCGAACGCTTGCGGCAACACGCGCCCAATGCCTGGCTGCTCGTGGAGAAGATCCTCGAGGGCGACGAGCCGTTGACGCCATTGCCGGTCGAAGGAACGACAGGCTACGACTTCCTCAATCACGCTCAGCGACTTTTCATCGACCCCCGCGGGGAATCCGCCTTGAGCCAACTGCACCGGGAGCTCAACCCGGAAGACGACGATTTCGAGGAACTGGTACAACGTTGCAAGCACTTGGTGCTCGAGGAAGCACTGGCGAGCGACCTGAACCGCCTGGGAGCGCGACTCGTACGCATTTGTTATCAGCATCGACGCTATCGCGACTTTTCACGCGAGGAGCTAGTGGCCGCACTCAGAGAACTGTGCGTCGCGTTTCCGGTGTACCGAACCTACGCACGCCCTGACTCAGAAGGTTTGCAGGACGAGGATAAACAGGTCGTCACCCGCGCGACCCAAATCGCGCGAGGGCGCTGCCCGGAACTCGACGGCGGTGTGTTCGAGTTTCTGGAGCGATTGCTGACGTTGCAGTGGCGTGGCGAGGCTGAACTCGAGTTCGTGATGCGGTTGCAGCAAGCGACGGGGCCAGGCATGGCGAAAGGACTGGAGGATACGGCTTTCTATCGACATGCGCGCCTCGTCGCATTGAACGAGGTCGGCGGAGATCCCAGTCACTTCTCCGAGAGTGCCTGGGACTACCATGATTGGGTCTTGGCGCGCCAAACCCGGCAGCGCGAACCACTCAACGCAACGTCCACCCACGACACGAAACGCAGTGAGGATGTGCGCGCGCGACTGCTCGTGTTGTCTGAATTGCCGACTTTGTGGGCCGATGCGGTGACGCGGTGGCGCGCCCGTCTGTCCACGGCTCGCTCCCAATGCCCGTCCGCTTCACTGGAGCAAGCCCCTGAACCCGGCTTTGAGTACTTCTTGCTCCAGAATCTGGTCGGCGCTTGGCCGATTGAGTGCGAACGAATGGTCGAGTTCGCGACCAAAGCCATGCGCGAGGCAAAACGCCACACTTCCTGGCAGCGGCAGAACGAAGCATATGAAGCCGCCGTCATCACGTACCTCGAGCGCCTATACGCCGATGAGGAACTTCTCGCCGAGGTGGAGGCGTTCGTGGCCCAAATCGCTGACGCGGGTTATTCCAATTCACTCAACCAATTGCTGCTCAAGGTGCTCTCCCCGGGTGTTCCGGACATCTATCAGGGAACCGAGTTGTGGGACTTCAGTCTGGTCGACCCGGACAATCGACGTCCCGTCGACTACGAGCTCAGACGTCGCTTGCTGTCCCAAGTCGAAGAGTTGTCCGCGGGGGAGCTGTGGGAACAACGGGCCAATGGCGCGGTGAAGCTACACTTCTTGAAGCGGGCTCTGGCGCTTCGCGCCCGCTACCCGGATGCGTTCGCGCCTGGAGCGGAGTACCAGCCACTGGGTGCAGCAGGTAGAGCCCAGGATCGCGTCGTATCATTTCTGCGCGGCCCCGTTCTCGTTGTATTGACTCGCTGGCATGCGCGCGAAGGGACGAACTTCTCCGATACTGTACTGACACTGCCACCCGGCACTTGGCGAAACGTACTCTGGGCAGGCTCAGCCCTATCGGGAGTGGTGAACATAAACGACATCCTGGGGCCTTTCCCCGCGGCCGTGCTCGAACGGCAGCAGGGAGAAGGCTGATGAAATGCCGCGTCTGGGCTCCGCACGCCGAACGCGTCGCCCTCGTCCTCACCGACTCGGGAGAGCGTCTGCCCTTGGAACGCTTGCCTGGTGGCTATTTTTTTGGCGAGCACCAAGGCTACCAAGCTGGCGTCAACTACGGCTTTTCCCTGGACGAAGGGGACGTGCGACCCGATCCCCGCTCTCAGTTCCAGCCCGCAGGAGTCCATGGTCCAAGTCAACGGGTCAATTTTTCAAGCTTCAACTGGACGGACGACGGCTTCCAACAGGTTCCCCTAGCTTCTGCGATCGTCTACGAGTTGCATGTCGGATGCTTCAGCCGGAGCGGCACCTTCGAAGGGGTCATCGAACACCTCGACCACCTGAAGCGGCTTGGAATAACCCACGTCGAACTCATGCCCGTCGCCGCATTCCCTGGCCAGCGCGGTTGGGGCTACGACGGGGTTCTGTTGTTCGCCCCTCACGAACCCTACGGCGGCCCGCATGGGCTGATGACGCTCGTCGACGAGTGCCACCGTCGTGGCCTCGCCGTGATCCTCGATGTTGTCTACAACCACCTCGGCCCTTCCGGCAACTACCTAGGCCAATACGGGCCCTACTTCACTGACAGATATGCGACCCCGTGGGGCCAAGCAGTCAACTACGACGGTCCTGGCAGTGACGAAGTGCGACGCTTCGTTTGTGACAACGCCCTGCACTGGCTTCGCAACTACCACATAGACGGATTGCGGCTGGACGCCGTGCACGCCATCCATGACCAATCCGCGACCCATGTGTTGGAGCAACTGGCGCACGAAGTAGACTCCCTCTCCGCTCAACTTGGTCGACACTTCACACTGATTGCTGAGAGCAATCTCAACGATCCGCGGTTCGTCAAGAGCTCTCAGCTTGGTGGCTATGGCCTGTCGAGTCAGTGGAACGACGACTTCCACCACGCTCTGCGTACGGTTCTCACCGGCGACAGGAAAGGCTACTACTGTGATTTTGGTCAGGTGTCACAGCTGGCTGATGGTCTGAAACACGGCTTCGTGTATCGCGGAGCCTACTCTTCGTTCCGTCAGTGCAGCTACGGTCGCGATAGCAGCGGTCTGCAGGGCAGGCACTTCCACGTGTTCTGCCAGAATCACGATCAGGTCGGCAATCGCGCACTAGGCGATCGTCTGCCAGAGACCGCTGGGAGTCCTCGGGCACGCGTCGCAGCGGCGCTCGTCCTGATGTCACCGTTCGTCCCCATGCTGTTCATGGGAGAAGAGTGGGGCACGCGGAGCCCGTTCCAATACTTCACCGACCACGCAGAGCCCGAGTTGGCCGATGCGGTCCGGGAGGGGCGCCGTCGAGAATTCGAAGCCTTCGGGTGGGACCCCATGAGGATCCCAGACCCTCAAGCAGGAGCAACGTTCGAACGCAGTCGGCTCAGCTGGGGTGAACTCGACGAGCCACACCACGCGGACCTCCTGGCTTGGTACCAGAAGCTCATCGAGCTGAGGCGTAGCGAGCCCAGCCTCCAGGATGACAACCTGGCTTCCGTAGCGGTGGACTTTGATGAGCAGCAGGAGTGGCTGATGCTCACTCGTGGCGACATCGTGGTGCTCGTGAACTTCTCGGAAGAGCCGCGCTCACTGACACGGAAGCGACTCGCTCTCGAGGGCACCCGCCTGGAAATGTTGCTGGCTTCCGACGTCGCCATCGACGCCCGTGGTACGAACCTAGACTTGCCTGCGACCAGCGTCGCCATCCTTTCCAAAGGAACCTGACAATGACGCCTCCGAAATCTTCTCCGCGAGCGACTGGCACCACCAAGCAAGACCGAGGCGAAGCCAGCGCCACCCGCAAGGCCTCGACGAAGGAAAGGAAGAAGCTGGGTCGCACGCGGAAAGCGACCAAGGCAGTCGCCAAGAAAGCGCGAGCGGCCACAACACGCACAAACGCAGATGTCGAATCCACTGGCAAAGTCGACAAGCGACAGAACAAGAAGCCGCAATCCAAGGCAAGTCTAGCCCGGACGGATCTGGAGGGAGCCACACTAGGAGGTGCCGTTCTAGAGAACGCGGACCTACGACGAGCGAACCTGGACGACGTCGACGCCCGCGAAGCAGATTTCGCGGGCGCTCGGCTCAACGGTGCCACGCTGACTCACGCCAACCTTGCCGGCGCAGATTTGGAGTCGGCGAACCTACGGCAAACGAACCTGCGCGGTGCCGACTTGTCCGAGAGCCCAATGGCGGACGCCGATCTGACCGGTGCCGACCTCGACAACGTTGACTTGCGCAATGCCAACCTCGACGGGTCGATTCTGTTTCGCGTCTCAATGAGGGGAGCAAATGCGAGAGGTGCACATCTCAGAAGCGCAGATTTGAGCGAGGCGGTTGCCCGCAAAGCCGACTTCGCAAATGCAGACCTAACCCGGGCGGACCTCGACGAATCCGACTTTCGAAGTGCGAACTTCGAGAATGCGATCTTGTGGGGTGCGAGCCTCCGGGGGGCAGACTTTCGGGGCTCCCGTCTCCTGCAGGCTGACCTGCGGGGCGCACGCTACGATCGGCGCACGCAGTGGCCCGATGGCTTCGAACTGGACCAAACTGGGCTTGTCTACAGCGCCGAAGAGCACTTAGACCTGGAGCTGACGTCGATGCGTCCCGGCAGGCCGTACCCACTCGGGGCAACCTGGGACGGCGCGGGCGTCAACTTCGCAGTGTTCGCCCAGCGCGCGACCCATGTCGAATTGTGCCTATTCGATTCTCCGACGGCCGAACATGCGGCGGCCCGGATCCGCCTCCCGGAGCAAACTGATGGAATTTGGCACCTGTACGTCCCGCACTTGGCACCAGGACAGCTGTACGCGTACCGTGTGTACGGGCCCTACAAGCCAGAACGCGGTATGAGGTTCAACCCGAACAAGTTGCTTCTAGACCCATATGCCAAGGCGCTGACCGGCTCCGTCAAGTGGGACGATTCGCTGTTCGGTTACACGGTTGGCTCGCCTGATGAGGACCTCAGTTTTGACGAACGCAACAGCGCCGCCTTCGTGCCCAAGTGCGTAGTGACTGACAACTCCTTCCCGTGGGGTGACGATCGACCCCCGCGTACACCTTGGCACAAGTCCATCGTCTACGAATTGCACGTCAAGGGCTTTACCAAGCTGCATCCCGGCATCCCGGAGGTCATGCGAGGCACCTATCTCGGATTGAGCACCCCTCCCGTCATCGAATACCTCAAAAGCCTGGGCGTCACGGCTGTGGAACTGATGCCGGTGCATGAACACGTCGATGACCGCTTCCTCGAGGAACGGGGACTGCGCAACTACTGGGGCTACAATACGTTGAGTTACTTTGCGCCCAACACGCGGTACAAGTGTGACCCGACACCCGGAGCGGAAGTCCGCGAGTTCAAAGCGATGGTCAAAGCTCTGCACTCTGCTGGGATCGAGGTCATTCTCGATGTGGTGTACAATCACACGGCGGAGGGCAATCACCTGGGCCCCACGCTCTCCTATCGTGGCTTCGACAACCAAGTTTACTATCGCGCGGTTCCCGATTCCCCGCGGTACTACATGGACTACACGGGGTGCGGAAACACGCTCAACGTTCTAGAACCCAGATCACTTCAGCTGATGATGGACAGCTTGCGGTATTGGGTAAACGAGATGCGGGTGGATGGGTTTCGCTTTGACTTGGCCGCTGCGTTGATGCGCGGCTTTCACGAGGCCGATCGTCTATCGGCGTTCTTTGATGTCATCACTCAAGATCCTGTGATCTCCCAGGTCAAGCTCATCGCGGAGCCGTGGGACGTCGGTCCTGGTGGCTATCAGGTGGGAAAGTTTCCTCACCTATGGTCAGAGTGGAACGGGAAGTATCGAGACGTCGTACGTCGCTTCTGGAAGGGTGATGAATCTCAAGTTGGAGAGTTGGCCTATCGCCTCTCGGGATCGAGTGATCTCTACGAACACAACGGTCGCCGCCCCTACGCAAGCATCAACTTCGTGACGTCTCACGATGGGTTCACGCTCAACGACCTCGTTAGCTACAACGACAAGCACAACGAGGCCAATCAGGAAGGTAACCGGGATGGCGACAATCACAACAACAGTTGGAATTGTGGCACCGAAGGCCCAAGTGAAGACGAGGAAGTGTCCTCGCTACGTTCACGTCAACTGCGCAACTTCATGGCGACCCTGCTCTTGTCGCAGGGGGTGCCGATGCTACTGGCAGGAGACGAACGGCGACGAACTCAACAAGGAAACAACAACGCGTACTGCCAAGACAACCCCTTGAGTTGGTTCGACTGGTCGATGGACGAAGCGCGCCAGGAGATGCTGGACTTCACCCGACTGTTGGTCAAGTTGCGCCAGGAACATCCCTCGCTGTGCCGCAGGCGCTTTTTCTTCGGGCGACGAGTCCATGGTGCAGACATTCGCGACATCGTTTGGCTACAGCCGAACGGCGAAGAGATGAGCGACCACCTATGGACGGTGGGTTACGTACGTTGCCTGGGGATGCTCCTGAACGGCGAAGCAATGCGGGAATGGAGCGAGGACGGGACGCTCGTCAAGGATCAACCGCTTGTCATGATGTTCAACGCTCACCACGAACCGATTCCGTTCAAAGTGCCACCCTGTGGGAACCACACTGAATGGCGCCTGCTCTTCGACACGACCCATGGCTCCAAGACCGAAGAACAGACATTCGCGGTTGGCGACGAGTACCCATTGGGTGGTCGCGCACTCGCCATGTTAGCTACGTCGTGAGGTACTCGGGCCCCCACTCCGACTCGCCGGGGCTTTCGAATTCGAAACGTGGCGCTCCGCAGGCGCAACGCCTTGACCCCTCCTGCCTGGTCAGTTCACCATCCCAACGCCTCGAGCATTGTTTCGCCGTAGCGTTGCCCCATGAGGATCACGGAGGGGTGGTCGAAGTGGTAGGCGTCCATGACGTTGGTGCCTTCTTGTGAAACCCAGTACCCCATTGGTAGCTGCTCAGCGGCTTCATGGACACGGGTGTTGTGTCCCACGCAGCACCCACCCTGCGGCAGCTCGCCAAGAATGAACGGCACTTCGTAGTCCGCTCCGAAAGCCGCTTTCACCTCGTCGTAGAGCTGCACGACCTTGCCGGGCCAGTCGGGGTTCATGTTGTCCGACTCTCCCTGGTGGAAGATAATGCCCGCGAATCGCCCGTTCTCAGCCGTCTTGGCTATGGCGATCTTGTCCAAGATCATCTGGTGATGCGAGCCGCCAGAGATGAAGGTGTTGATGGACTCACCGCTCTCGGCTGTCCCCACCAGGCCAATGGTATCCCCTGCCGGCAAGACTGGGAGCAACGTCTTGGCAAAGTGCATGCCGGGACCAACGCTGAATGACAAATTCAGCCCTGACTCACCTGGGCATTCATTCAGAGGTGGATTGGCGAGATTCCATTGCCCCGCCGGCTGGTTGCATCCTCCCAAGACGAGCAGCCGCTCGTCAGTATTGCGGTCACTGTCTTCCGCCCTTGGAACACCTGCCATGTTGGACTGGCCCATGAGCATGAAGATGTGAAACACTCCGCCGGCGTCTGCAGCGCCACCTCCGCCGCCAGCGCCGACTTCCGCAGCGCCCCCGCCAGCGCCAAAACCGCCGCCACCCGCGTCACCGCCGCCGCTAGCTCCGCCGGGTCCTTCTGCTGGAACGCCACCCGCACCAGCGTCCCCCGCCGCTTCGCCGAGCCCGCCAGTGCTGGGCGCGCCACCGGCCCCCACTGGAGTGTCCGAGTTCGTTCCTCTGCTCTCTGGGGCGCTCAGGTCCGGGCTATCGGGCACGCCCTGTGGGCTGGTGTTGCTCGGTGCAGGACTGTTAGGAGCAGCCGGCGTGCTTGCGTCAGCGGGCACACTGCTTTGAGACGACGGAGCGGAGGCCTCCGCTGCGGGTGTGCTACCCGGCCCGGGCACTGACCCGACTGTGAGTTCGGCGGGACTGTCAGACTTGGTCGGCTCGCTGCTGCACGCCACAGCCAGCAGGCTGAGCCCGAGCACCGTTGTTTCGCCAGCAATACGGATCATTCTCATTCGTTCCTCGACGACGTCGGTGTTCGGCCCATCCCTGCGGTGCGCAACCAGAGCGGGTACCGTGATGGGTTCCGTGCCCAGACGGAGGAGAGCATAGCGTGCGCATGACCGTGGCAGCTGCGAAACTGTTGCCTGAGCCACCTCAATGGATAGTTGCGTTGGCAGCGGGCGGAGGTGGCGGTCCGTGTCGCAAGATGAACGCTCTGGCCGATATCTTGGGGCACGTCCTCATGGGGTTCCCCCGTTTGGGGCCCGGCCGCGCTCGTGTTGTGGAATTAGTCGCCTTGTTCGACAAAATTTCGAGGTTCTGTAAACGCGGGGGTCCAATCACACGTCGCCGTCAGACCACCGTGCACCAAGATTTGGAACCACCGACCGGCGACAGTACGCCAGCATCCTCGATGCTCTCGGTGACGCGTGCGTCACCACGGCGAGGCTGGCAGCCATTCCGAAGGCCCCACGCAGCAGTGCGCTGCGGGAGCTTCCTCACGATGCAACGGCGTGGCCGCAACGTCACTGTCTACTCGATGTTCGCAGACATGAACTCCCAACCTGGGTCCTCGCAGAACTCGCAGGTCGGGCCGATCAGGAAGGCTCTGCCGGTATCGCCTTCGTCACCCTTGAGCTGCCAGTTGAGCCAAGCCAGGTTGACCAGATTGAAGTCGCCCCTGCCTTGATTCAAGTCCCCACCGTGACCTGCGCTGGTCTTGGAAAAGTAGAGAATTGGAATGCCACGCGAGCTGATCCCGTCGTAGTCGTTCAGGCCATTTTGGTAGGCCACGTCACTGCTACCGCCGTTCATGATCTTAAATGGTGCATGCATGGCGTCCCAAAGGTTGTTATTCGCGCCCATCAACCCGCTGCTCGTGATCCTGATAGCCGTGAAGCGGGGGTCGTCAGCAACGTTCTCGGCCATCAGCCCTCCACACGAGAACCCATCAGCTGCGATCTTCGTCGTTTCAAGGCTCTGGTAGTACTCGCTGCAGGGCTTGTCGTTCTCAGCAATAGCCCAGGTGATGTAGTCGAGAAATGCGTCGCCACTCTGACCACCTTGGCAACTGTTTTCCCCGCCGGGAGTGCCATCGGCCACGATGAAGTAACCCCAAGACGCAATCTCTGCCATCGCAGCCTGATTCGAGAGTCCGTTCTGTGAGCAACCGCCTTCACCCCAAACGAAGATCGGGTACTTCTCATCTCCACCCATGTCCGCAGGCCTGAAGATGGTGCCACACCGAATGCCGTCTTCGGAATTCGTCTCGATCACGACGTCGTGCGGCCCGGTGCCGGACGCATTCCTCCCGGTATCATCCGATGCCGTGCACGTGCCGTCGAACTCGGGCGCCGGTTCGGGTTCAGGTTCAGGCTCGCCGCCCATGCCTGCCTCTCCCATATCCATGTCGGAGCCACCGGCGCCGGCAGCCTGGCCATCGGCAGCAGCACCTCCGCCAGCACCCGATCCAGCAGCACCCGACGGCTCTACCGCGGCGCCCCCTGCTCCTGAGCCCCCCTCGCCGGCTGCTGGCGTACCCAATGCTGGCGTGTCGACTCCCGGCCCATCACCTCCGGATGCGCCGCCTTCGCCGGCCGGGCTCGGCGCAATGCCGCCCGTCGGCATCACACCGCCCGTCGGCACCATGCCGCTCGTGGGGGTTTGCCCGGGGCTGCTCTGCGTTCCCGCGGCGTTCGAAGTGGGGTCACCGCTTCCGCCAGCACTGGGCACTTCCGCTGAGTTAATGCTCTCATCGTTTGTCGCACCATCGTCTGCACAGCTGAAACCCGCGACGACAATGCCCACGATTCCCGCGAACAAGCTCTTGATTGGTAGATGCTCTCTTCTCATCGATTCGAGTCCTCTGCCCAGGGACGCTGGGCGCTCAGGGTTCGAGAGCAGTCGGGGCAAGTTCACTTGAACGGTCCAAGAAACCGCAAGCACGGAGGGCAAAGCAATTGAACTGCAAAAAGCGGCCGTCGACAGAAGCGTTGAACTTACGGCCGAGTGAGATGCCCTGGGCCCTAACTTTTGGAGTTGACGCATGGCGCTCGAAAACGCCCTCGTCATGCGTGGGTCGTTGAAGCTCCTGGATTGTACACAGCACGCCGCATTGAGGAGCAGCGTCGCCGTCGCCAGTGAACGCCACTGCCCATTCGACCGTTACAGGCAGTGAGGACCGCGCCGTTCCGCGAAGCCAGAACCATCGCAAGCGCACTCTCAGCGCGCGCCAGGATATTGACACTGGCCGTGCCGAAGGCTTGACGGTACCACGTCGGGACGGGCCGCGTTCACCGACGAGGCACAGGTTCAGCACTGGCACGGAACTCGCAGACCAATCGACGGAGCGAGCGTCTTGGCTCCCGGTTGAGCCCGCACTCACAGATTCTTACACACGCCATGGCGCCTCGGTATTCACGGACACGACAACAAGCTTCGGCGGTTCCTGCGACCCCCGTAGGGTCTCCGGCATCGAATAGCCCCGAAGCTCTTCTCGGCTCTGCCGAGCCTGGGCGCCAAAACCGTTCACAGCGCCGAGCCCATGAAAAAAAGTACGCTCGACTCAGGCGCCTCGTTCAGAACAAGCAATGGGAGCCCGCTTGGCAAGAGGCTCGAGCTCTGCTGGAGAGGGACCCCGCGGACGCGCCCCTTCACCATGTCGCTGGACTGATTCAACTCGAGCTCGGTGATCTGCAAGCAGCCCGGCGCTTCTTATCGCGCGCAGCCACCGAGATCTCCAACGTACCCAGCCTCTACAACACCTTGGGAAGGGTCCAACTACTCCTGGGTGACGAAGAGGAAGCGTCACGAGCCTTCGCACGAGCCAAGGGCCTCAAGCCCGACGCATCGGCTCTACTGAACCTGGGCAAGACGCTCGAAGCGCAGGGCCTGTTGGCCCAGGCAATCTCCGCCTATTCCGACGCTTTCGAGCTTGCTCCCAATAGCAGCGAGATTGCTGGACGAATCGCGGCACTCCACATGAAAGGAGGTAGTCCGACCCGGGCGATCGATTGGGCCATGAGGGCATTGGCAACACAGACGACGCTCGACTGGGAAACGGGCTACACCCTGGCTTCGGCGCTCCATGCGACCAATCGTTACTCTGAAGCGCTGGACGCGTATCACTCACTGTCGCTCGTCCGACCAGACAGCGCGCGGGTCTTGACGGACCTGGGCACCCTCTGCACACAGCTTGGTCTGCGCGACCGAGCCACGCGCTACTTCGGAAGGGCGCTCGAGCTGGCTCCAAGCTCGGTCAAACTGCGCTGCGCGCTCGTTCACCAGCAGATGTATCTTCACGAGTGGGAAGACTTGGCGGATCGGGTACGCCAAGCACACGCCGCCGTGCGCTCGTCGAAGGACGCGGCTTCACCCTTCGCCCTGCTATCGTTGCCGACGACGACAGGTGATGACCTGAAACTCACGGCCAAAGCCTGGGTGTCCCAGAACATTCGAGGACCGAGTTCGTCCCCGACGCCGACCCGCGCGAGCGTGAGCCCCTCCGACGCAGACCGCCGGCTCCGCATCGGCTACTTGACCTGCGACTACCACAACCACGCCACCGCGTACTTGATGGCACGCATGTTCGAACTTCACGACAAGAGCCAGTTCCAGATCCATATGTATGAGTGGGACACGGAAGCGGACGACGAGATGCGGTCACGGCTGAACTCAGCGATCGATGTGCGTCGGCAGATCCGCGGCCTGGCCGATGAGCAGGCGGCGCAGCTGATCCGCTCCGACGAGATTGACATCCTAGTCGACCTCAAGGGGCACACGCGGGGCAGTCGCCTAGGGATTGCAGCTTATCGGCCCGCGCCGATTCAACTCCACCACGTCGGGTATCCCGGGACACTAGGGGCGCCGTTCATCGATTACTTCGTTGCGGATTCGTTTGTCCTCCCGCGTGAAAAGCGGGACCAGTTCACTGAGAAGATCGCGTATCTTCCCCACTGCTATCAGCCAACGGATGCGACCCGTTCTTTGGCTCGCGCCCCGACCCGTGCGGAGTCTGGGCTGCCGGATGAAGGCATCGTCTTTTGCTGCTTCAACCAGAGTTACAAGATTACGCCGGACGTCTTCTCGCGCTGGTGTCAACTGCTCAAAGACGTGCCGGGCAGTACTCTCTGGCTGCTAAAAGGCGTCGATGCTTCCACTAATAAACTGCGAGAGCACGGCGCGGCGTATGGGGTGGACCCGAGCCGACTCGTTTTTGCAGAACATGCTCCGCAACAACGACACTTGGCCCGGCTACGGCTTGCGGACGTGTTCCTGGACACCTTACCCGTCAACGCGCACACCACTGCTAGTGATGCATTGTGGGCCGGGATCCCCGTAGTCACTCTGCCCGGGGAGACGTTCGTGTCACGAGTTGCGGGCAGCATCCTCACTGCCGCCGGCCTATCCGACCTGATTGCGAGCGACGCCGAAGACTACGTGCACATTGCTAGGCGCCTCGCAACTGACCACGACTACCTGACCACGACGAAACAGCGCGTCGATGGTGCCCGCACGGACTCGCCACTGTTCAACTCCGAAACGTACACTCGACACATCGAGGGCTTGTATCGACAAATGTGGTACTTGCATGTACGGGGCGAACGCCCACGTCATCTAACCATCGATGGTCCCATCGACTAGTCATGCCAGCATCCCACGTTTTCTGTTTGACGGCCGGACGTACCGGCACTCAGTGGCTAGCGAAGATGCTAGCTGGCAGCCTGCCGAATTGCGAAGCCCATCACGAGATCCTGGGCTACGACCGCTTTGGGCTCGACTTCCCGAACCTCTCGCACTTGACGCTGTTCAATAGTCGGGGTCTTTGTGATGAAGTGCGCGAGTTCTGGCAGCGCAAGTTCTCTCGGGTCGCTCGCTGCACCAAACCGTGGTACGTGGAAACCTCCCACATCTTGATGAAGGCTGGTCTGGTCGAGCACCTCGAGCTGTGTCCAGGTCCGGTGCACCTCGTGGCATTGACGCGTGACACCCCTTCGCTGGTTGCAAGCTATACTCAGCGCGGGGACTTCATGAATGTCGGCAATCGGTGGCTTTGGTACCTCGACCCGAACTATCCGCAAAACATCGTCAACGCCGAGGCGTTCAAGGCGAAAGGGGTCCTGGGGATACGCCTGTGGTATTGCATCGAAGTCGCAGCGCGACAGGGTTACTACGCCAAGATGCTGGAGGGACGGGCTGACGTCACACTGCATCGCATCGACCTCTCCGAGCTCCGAACGGAAGCTGGGGCCAGCCGCCTCATGCAATCCCTCGGAGCCGATCCGCGGTTCCTGCGCTTGCCGCCTCCGTCCAACTCGACGCCCACCCAGCTCCGTTTGTCTGACGACAGCATGAACAAGGTCCGCGCGCTGTGCAGTGAGGTAGATGGCGACGCCTGGTCGATTGGCGCTGACTACTACGCCCAAGGACACCGTCTCGGCGCGCCCCCCTAGCTTCGGCGGCGCGCCCCCCTAGCTTCGGCGGCGCGACAGCTGCCCCAGCTTGGCATCGGTTGCACCGCAGCCGGGCCATCGCAGGTGTCCAAACGAATGAGAGGCGTCGCTTCGGCGACACGGCAACATGCACAGACTCCGCAGAAGTGCGGCAACCGCTGGTGCGGTGGGCCTAGACCGCGTCTGTCGCGGGTGGTTGGGCTATCATGCGTTGGACTCGAATCCGCCGGCCCTGTCACTCGTGGAGGCTCCGTCGCCCTTGGGTTGGTGCTTGGCTGCGTTCGCATCGGGCTCGGCTACGACACCGGAACCGAGGTGGACTTCGGCGCCATTTTCGCCTGAATCGGTGTTTGGACGCCATGGAGTACCTAGAAGGTGCAACCCTCGACTCTATATGGCACCAGAGGCGCTCATCGACGGTGAGACCGCCGGTCCAGCAAGCGACCTGTACGCACTGGCGGCTGTGGACTACTTTCTGGTAACCGGAACCCATGTATTCACCGGCGCCAACTTGGTCGAGACATGCTCACACCACTTGCACACTCAGCCCGACGCACCGTCGGATCGCCTTGGCCGAAGCGTTGCAGCCGACTTCGAAGGCTGGAAAACAAGGTGGCCACCATCGCAGCCGCCCGACTCTCCTCCGGAACAAGAAAGCGGAAGGGAGAGAGCCGCCGCCGCAACGACGTCTCCCTCGGCCCTCCCCCTTCCAAGTCAACCGTGTTCCACGACCCAGGGGCGCGCCCCCGTATATCGCTTCATAACGGGTTTGGTCTTGTTCCTTTGACGGCTCTCGTGGCTGGCGCCGTGAGAGCATCCCGCTCCACACACGTGTCCGTGGCTGGAGACTCTTGGCTCGTTTTGACTTCTCTCGTTGGTTTCATGTGCGACCATGGCGGCTCGTGGCACACCGGCGATATGCGGTGCGCTCAGAATGCGTCGACACTCAACTTGACAGTGTGGACAGTCGCCGGGCAGCGCAGACTCGCCGATGCTTCGAATGAGCTCGAAGTCGCCGTGGCGCTGACAAAAGTACTCGTAGATCGGCATGTTCGTTACTCCGTCACTTCACCACGGCGAGATCGGCGCCACCAACGGACTTCGTTGGTCCGCCGGAGTTGGGTTTGATGTCGAAGTTGAAGATCTCGGTCGGGAGCGCCAAGGTGGCACAAGCGTTCGGGATATCCACGATGCCGCTTATCCGACCTTCTACCGGCGCCGTTCCGAGGATAGCGTACGCTTGAGCACCCGTGTAGCCAAACTTCTTCATGTACTCGATCGCGTTGAGGCACGCTTGGCGATAGGCCACGTGGACATCCAAGTAGTGTTGCTTGCCCTCTTCGTCGACTGAGATACCTTCGAAGATGAGGTAAGACGTATAGTTGGGCTCCAGCGGGCTGGGCTTGAATATGGGGCTGTTCACTCCGTACATCTTCATGCCTTGTTTCAGCACGTTGACGCGAATGTCTAGGTAGCCCGCCATTTCGATGGCGCCACAAAACGTGATCTCGCCATCCCCCTGGGAGAAGTGTATGTCGCCCATCGAGAGCCCACCGCCCTTGACGTACACGGGGAAGTAAACGGTGGAACCACGCGACAAGTTCTTGATGTCGCAGTTACCGCCGTGCTCGCGTGGAGGAACCGTGCGAGCGCCCTCCTTCGCTGCCTGCCTGGCGGCATCTGGCTTCATGCGCCCCATGTGAGCCGTACTGGAATCCGGCAAGGCGCACAGGGGAGGAACGCGCTCCGGATCTGTGTTGAACAGAGCCGTCTCGCGCGTGTTCCAAGTATCCAGCAGCTCCTTGGACGGGAGGCACCCGATCAAGCCCGGGTGCATGATACCGGCGAACTCGACGCCAGGGATGTGGCGCGAGTTGGCGTAGATACCAGAAAACCCCCAACAGGCCTTGCGCGCTTCGGGATAGTGGTTCGTAAGGAAACCGCCACCGTTCTCCTTAGCAAAGATTCCAGTGAAGCCCCACTGCGAAGTGGGAAGCACGCCAACATCCAAGATGTCGACCTGCAACAAGTCACCAGGCTCGGCCCCCTCAACACCGATGGGCCCGCTGAGGTAGTGAACCTGGCTCAGGTCCACGACCTTGATGTCCGTAGCTGAATCGTCGTCTTTTATCTGTCCACCGGTCCAATCCACACACTCGACCCTGAACTGATCGCCTGGCTTGACCCAAGACACGATAGGAATGTCCGGGTGCCAACGATTGTGCAGGATATCTTGTTCTGTGGGAGGAGCAGAGACATCGACACTGATGAGTGTTTCCATTTAACTATCCTTCTTACTGTGGGTGAGCCCCGTGCGGACTCCTTTGGGTACCGATTGAGATCCGGACGAACCGGACCAAGTGAACAATACCAATCGTCGTGTGTCGCGGCTCAGTCCTTCAGATGGACAAGAGCTCTTGTACCTTGTCCGCATCCACGCCCGAATTCCCGCTGTCAAAGATGATGCGACCGCGGTCCATGACGACCACCCGATCCGCCAGCGCCGTGGCGAAGCTCAGCACTTGCTCCGAGACGACGATCGTCAGACCTTGCCTGTCTCTAATCTCGCGCAATACGCCCGCCAGTTCCTTGATGATGGACGGCTGAATGCCCTCGGTCGGTTCATCCAACAGCAGCACCTTGGGGTGGCTCGCGAGCGCCCTCGCAATCACCAGCTGCTGTTGTTGCCCGCCCGAGAGATTGCCTCCGCGGCGCTTGCGCATCTCCTCGAGTACGGGAAAGAACTTGTAGAGCTCAGGCGGCACACTCTCCTTGTCGGAACGCAGACCTGCCTGGATGTTCTCCTCCACCGTTAGGCGGGGAAAGACCATCCTCCCCTGGGGAACATAGGCCAAGCCTGCGACCACACGCTCATAGGGTTGCTTGCTGCTGATGTCCTTCGATCCCAAGAGGATGCTGCCGGACATGAGGGGAAGGATCCCAATTAGCGCCTTCATCAGAGTGGTCTTCCCCATGCCATTGAGGCCCATCACGGCGACGATCTCTCCCTCTTCCACTTCCAGATCCAGCTCGTGAATGACTTCACTCTGTCCGTAGCCAACCTGTACGTGCTGCGCTTGAAGTATCGGCTCCATTCTCTACTTCCTTTCCCTAGTGCCCCAGGTACACATCGATGACTTCGGGGTTTCTCTGCACTTCGTCCATCTTCCCCTCGGCCAAGACTCTGCCTTGGTGAAGGACAGTGACGCGATGGGCGATCTCCTCTACGAACTGCATGTCGTGCTCAACCACGATGACCGCGTGGGTCTCGCAGAGTTTCAAGAGCAGCTCCGCGGTCTTCTTGCGCTCGTGGACGCTCATGCCGGCGACTGGTTCGTCCAGCATCATGAGATCGGCGTCGGAGATGATCAGCGAGCCGATCTCGAGCCACTGCTTCTGCCCGTGGCTCAGGTTCTCCGCGCGGTCGTGAAGACGCTCTTCGAGGAAGATCATGCTGGCAACTTCCTCGACCCGGGCGATGATCTCTGGGGTGCGTTTGAACGTCCACGCACCGAACCAGCTTCGTGACGCAGGGTACGAAAGCTCGAGATTCTCGAACACCGTCAGCTCACCATAGACGGATGGCGTCTGAAACTTCCGCCCGATCCCGGCGCTGACGATCTCGTGCTCCCGAAAATGCGTGATGTCCTCCCCCTTGAAAGCGACCCGTCCACTGGTCGGCTTGGTCTTGCCGGAGATCAAGTCGAGAAGCGTCGTCTTGCCTGCGCCGTTGGGGCCGATTAGTGCTCTGAGCTCGTTCCTGTCAACGTACATGCTCAGAGCGTTCACCGCGGTGAAGCCGTCGAACTTGACAGTCAGCTCCTCCACTTGAAGCACGTAAGGTTGACTGATCATCGGGGCACCTCCGACTGTGGTTGACTGGGGGCCGCAGCTCCTGTGGGTGTCTTGCCCAAAGCAGCCAGCTTCTGGCCCCACTCCTTGGCCGTGGAAAAGACCGCCTTGGGTTTGATACCAGCGAGACCATTCGGGAACACCATCACGACGGCAATGAACAACGCTCCGAGCAAGAACAACCAGAGCTCCGGAAACTGCTCAGAGAAGTACGTCTTGCCGTAGTTGACAATCAAGCTGCCGTAGACTGCTCCGAGGAGCGAGTGTCGTCCGCCCACTGCTGCAGCGATCACCATTTCGATTGACGGCACGATTCCAACGAAGGACGGCGACATGAACCCCACCACGAGTGTGAACATAGCGCCACCGACTCCGGAGATCCCGGCCGCCACGACAAACACGAAAATCTTCAAGCCAGAAACGCTGTAACCCGTGAATCGCACCCGCTCCTCGAGGTCACGCATCCCGACCAGGACACGGCCGAGCTTGCTGGCCATGATCGATCGGCACAAGAAGATAGACGTAAAGAGGAGTACGGCACTGACGTAGTACAGCAGCAGCTTGGCGCCGTCGGTGCGGATATCCCAGCCGCCGAGTGTCTTCAAATCAGTGATGCCATTGACACCGCCAGTGTAGCCCTGCTGCCCAATGATGAGGATCGTCAGGATCGAGGCGATAGCTTGCGTGA
Source organism: Polyangiaceae bacterium (assembly GCA_050298815.1). Classification (GTDB taxonomy): domain Bacteria; phylum Myxococcota_A; class Polyangia; order Polyangiales; family Polyangiaceae; genus SZUA-265. Next base: position 98,609 of record JBNKUV010000054.1, on the reverse strand, counting down.
TGATCGCGAAGTAGACGCCACCAACCCGACGTTTGAACATCGCGCTGGAGACTGCATACGCCAGGAGACACGGAACCAACACAACCGCGACGATGGCAAAACCCAAGTTCTGGAATGGAACCCAGAACCATGGCAACTCCGTTAGCTGGTTCCAGTCCATGAAGTCGGGGATTCCGGGTGTGGACTGAATGGCGGTCGATTTTGGATCGGAGGCCTCCAACTTCAGGAACATGGCCATGCAATAGCCACCCAATCCAAAGAAGACTCCTTGGCCCAGGCTGAGAATGCCCCCTTTGCCCCAGCACAGAACCAAGCCGACTGCCGGGAATGCGTAGGTTAAGTACTTGGCGACGAGGTTGAGCCGAAATCCGCTGAGCGTCAGCGGCATGATGGCGAACACGAGTGCCAACGTGACCACCGTCATCGTTTGCTCGGTTCGGGTTTGACCCAAGGCGACGAGCAATTTGCTCTTTGGTCCTCGGGCTTCGCTCGCAACGTTTGTAGCGGGCATGATGTACCTATCTCCTTACCTTGATGGCGAACAACCCTTCGGGCCGCACCATGAGAATCAAGATGACCGCGAGCAGGGTCAGCACTTTGGCCATGGACCCAGTCATGAAGAACTCGATAGTCGATTGCGCCTGAGCGATGCTGAAAGCAGAAGCAATGGTGCCAAGCAGACTCTCGGCACCGCCGAACACGACCACCAAGAAAGTATCGACGATGTAGAGCGACCCACTTGTGGGCCCCGTGGAGCCAATCGTTGTGAACGCCGCACCCGCGACTCCGGCCAGACCGCAGCCCAGCCCAAAGGTCAGTTTGTCGACGCGACCCGTGTTGATGCCCGTTGCCGCGCTCATGACGCGATTCTGTGTCGTCGCGCGCACGCGCACACCCCAGCGGGTTCGAAACAGAGCGATGAACACTCCCCCGGTGAGCGCTAGTGTCAATGCCATGACCATTAGGCCGTTGATTGGAATGTCGATTGTCTCCGTGGGCTGCACGGAGCCCATCAACCAATCAGGGAGAGTCGCGCTGACCTCGCGCGCTCCGAAGATGGATCGAAACGCCTGCTGCATGATCAAACTCAGACCCCACGTGGCAAGCAGACTGTCCAGCGGCCGCCGGTAGAGGTGACGAACCATCAAGTGCTCCACGACCAAGCCGACGGCCGCAGCGATGATGAAAGCCACAACGCAGGCGACGATGAAGTACGCGCCGAAGAACCAAGGGGCCCACTGCTCACACACCACTGACAACGCATAGGTGGTGTAAGCCCCGATGGTTAGGAACTCGCCATGCGCCATGTTGATGACGCCCATTTGCCCGAAGATGATGGCCAAGCCGAGGGCCATCAGGAGTAACACAGAGAAGCTGCTCAAGCCGTTGAAGGCTTGCATGATCAAGATAGAAACGGTCTCCATAGGATTGCGGTCCTTTGGTTGAAAGCATTCGAAGGGGCACTAGTTCGGACGAAAACGCACTGCGACTTCCACGCCTGAGGGAGACAGTAGGCGTGTGCGTTTTCGTGTTGTTGAGCGGCAACCCAGAAGCTCGACTCCCCGTCCCGCACCCAACCGAGGGACGGGGAGTCAAGCTCACGCGCGCGGCCAGGAGCAGAACCGCGCTTTACTGGTAGCCTTTGGGAAATGGATCTGGTTCGATCAACTCAGACTCGTACAGAACAGTGAACTGCCCATCCTCTTTCGCCTGTCCGATGCGAAGCTTGCTCCATAGGTGATGGTTCTTGTGGATCTTGACGTAGCCTTCCGGCGCCGTGGTGAGCTCGATGCCCGGCGAAGCCGCCACCACCTTGTCGACCTCGAACGACCCGGCCTTTTCTACGGCCGCCTTCCACAACCACGGGCCGAGGTAACCCGCTTGGGTCACATCCCCGATGACAGACTTTTCACCGTAGGCCTCCTTGAACGCCTTCACGAACTCCTTGTTGTTCGGGTTGTCCAGGCTCTGGAAGTACTTCATCGCCGCATAGAACCCGACCATGTTCTCGCCGCCGATTCCGAGGAGCTCATCTTCGGTGACGGAGATCGTCAGCAGCGTCTGATTCTCAGAAGTGACGCCGGCAGCCTTCAACTGCTTGTAGAAGGAGACGTTGCTGCCTCCCACGACGATGGCGTACACGGCATCCGGCTTCTTCATCTTGATCTTGTTAATCAAGGAACCGAACTGTGTGTGTCCCAGCGGATAGTACTGTTCGTCGACGACCTCGCCCTTGAGCACATTCTCGATGTGTTTTCGAGCGATCTTGTTCGATGTTCTTGGCCAGATATAGTCGGACCCGATTAGGAAGAAGGTTTTGGCTCCCTTTTCTTTGTGCAGCCAGTCCAAGCCGGCGAGGATCTGTTGTGTTGCTTCTTGCCCGGTGTAGAACACGTTCTTGGACTCCTCGAGTCCCTCGTAGAACGTTGGATAGTAAAGCAGACCATTCTCCTTCTCGAACACCGGCAGCACCGCCTTGCGCGAGGCAGATGTCCAACACCCGAAAACAGATGCAACCTTGTCGTTGACCAAGAGTTTCTTCGCCTTTTCGGCAAAGGTGGGCCAGTCGCTGGCACCGTCCTCTTGAATGATCTTTATCTGACGTCCCAAGATGCCGCCAGCCTTGTTGATTTGATCAATCGCGAGGCGTTCGGCCTGAATCGAGCCGGTCTCGCTGATAGCCATCGTGCCTGTCGCGCTGTGCAACTGCCCTACGATGACCTCAGTTTCCGTCACCGCCAAACCGCCGCCCGAGGGGCCTTTAGCTTCGGCTGCGGCTGCCGTCGAAATGGGAGTTGGGGAGTCCCCCGCGGTTTCGTTCTTGCTGCAGGAGCCAAGCAAGGTTGCCAGAGTAACCATCAAGAAAAGGCCACTGGACAGGTTCATCCATGTCGTGGGCCTCTCGGGCGCTTCGTTGTTGGGAGTGGGTATCATCTGTGAGTCTCCGTCGTCCAGCACGCCGTGCTGTGGACGTGTTTGCAGTTTATCTAGTGATTAGTAGTCAAGCACCGCGGCGCGTCTTGAACACCAGAGTCGCGTACCCATGTTTCCGCTGTGCCAACGACGCGTACCCAAAAGGTAAAGTCCACCAAATCAGCATTACTGCAATCGGTTAACACGCCGCAAAAAATGAACAGCAACGAAGTCAGGACGGCTTCCTGTGGCAATCACGACGAATGCGGCACCGGATCGATTTGATGACATGGCGGTCTCACCCAACGCGCGTCTCCACCCGTTGCGTCACCAATTCCTGCGAACCTCCCTCACAGATTCTTGTGAGCACCTCACTCCAGGAAACGCACAAGGCACAAACGGAAACGTGTTGCCGCGTATTGTGTACAGCGTTCGGTCCGGACGAATTCCACGACGTTGCGGCGAGGACCTGTTGGAGTTGAACTCAGTCCATCCAACGAACCATCGTTGTCGATCGGGCCTGCCCGGAGAGCAGGTGGTTCACCGACATGAAGTTATTGCCGAGCACACTGGGCAAGTGGTCGACCGCTGAATGCACCTCCGATCCGAAGCCTGCCCGCCACGCAGATGGCTCGTTTCGAACGACGTCCCGAAACAGCGTAGAACCAGTCCCCAGCTGCACCCGGACTCCCAGCCGCACGAGCGCCGTGACAAAGCACTCAATGCACTACGAGTCCCGTGCCTCGCCTGCCGGAGTGTGGTCAGGACACGGGTGTTCGACGGGGATGGGCATTTCACTCATGCGAACCCAAGGTGTTCTCGAGCCTTGCGGGTCTGGCCTCTGCGCCACAGTGGAGGCGTGCGGCGCAGCGTGCACGTTCATTGATCCATGTTCTTGCGGTCGATCTCCCAGGCGGTGTCAGTGCAAAGTCTACACGAGTCCCCATAGAACCAGGACCTCAGTTCTGTGTCGTTCATGAGGTGCACTCGCATCCAGGCGGTGACGGCTGCCTCGACATCGCTACGCTCATTTCCTCCACGGCTGAGCCAGCTGCCGTGGGTGGCCGTTAGGTAGTTGGCGTACATGGCCGGCAGGGTCGTGATCGCTTCGAGGGCACGCTGGGCGCCATCGCAACTGACGACGTCATCCATACCACCACAAAAGAACATCGCCGGCCCATTGAGATCTCGCTGCACGCCACCACCTTGAATCGGAACCGATGCAACGATGCGTTGGTCACCGGAAGCCTGAGTCGTCGCTGCAGCCCCTTGCGAGTGGCCGGTTGCGCCAATGCGTTCAGGATCGACCCGCTGGTAGAGAACACTCGAGGCATCTTCATTCTGTTCGAGCACCCAGTCGATGCCCACGTTCATCGGCTTGGGATCGCCCCGCGAAACGTTCGTGCTGTTCGAACCAATGACGACGAAGCCGTGGGATGCTAGATGGCGCAGCAGCGACCCGTACAGGTTGGGGGTCGAGCCGGTGCCATTGCCCCAGGTGATCACCGGATGGCAGTATTCACTTTGCTCGATGTCCGCGGGGCGGAACAGAGTGTAGCGGGGTACTGTTCCGTCTTCCTCCGGCTCTCCTGCTTCGGGTCCCACTTCATCGTCTGTCGCCACTTCGAACGGACCCGTGGTATACGGATCCGCCGCCGGCCACGACGCGCTGTTACAACCGCTACCCACCGGTGCCGACGGAGATGCTGCGCCTCCCGCCCCCGTGTTGTCGTCGGTGGCGGCGTCGCCCGGGCTACCACCGCTGGCGCTGCCCTCACCAAGAGCGCCACCCGCAGCCGAGGATCCCTCGCCGTCGTCCACCCCCCCGCCGGCGCCTGAAGGAGCTGGCGCCGGCATATCGAGACCATCTGCCGTCGGCTCTTTGCTTGGCGGAGACGCGCTCGACGCCTCAGTGTCAACGGGCGAGGCGTTGCCCTCTCCAGCCGCACTGGGCGAGGCTGTCGGATCCGTCCCGCCGACACCCACCCCGCCGCCAGAGTTGGATGACGTTCCACTCGGGCCGGGGAGCGTCATCTCGCTCGCTTGCCCATCCTGCGTCTCCCCGCAGCCCCACATCACCACGCTGGCCGCGACAACCGATACCAGTACTCCGCAATCGTTCCCTTTGCTCATCGCACGTCCTTTCGCATTCGCCGAAGACCCATTGGAGGTGCAGTCGCGCCGAAGCTGTGGAATGGGGCAACGAAGTTCACGTCACCGCACACAGTGCCAAGTTTCCGTCAGGCTGGCAGAAGGCTGCCAGGCGCGCCCAGTTAAAACATTGCGCAACCTGGATGGATTGGCCACTTCACATGCGATGCCGCCGGGCGCGGCATCCCGTCGAGACCCGTGTCGCAGCGAACTAGGGAACCAGCGCTGGGTTTTCGACCTACGACGCCGACGGCCTGTGCTTCGCCAGTGTTCATTGGAACTTGGGCTGGGGACGGATTCTCGGCGACCGTGTCGATCATTTCAGCCGCGGGCCAACCCCACGGCGAGTCTGGGATACTGACGCCGATTCGTGCCATGGTCCAAGCTCTAAGTTGCCCGCTCGCTTGGCAATTCGACTGCCCGTGCCGCGACTCCAAGCCAAACCCAGCCCACATGCCGCAAGCTAACTCGTCACTCATCCTTGCGTCGTTGGTACTGACCCTTTCGGGTCGTGGGTCGGCCGTGGCCCCACGGGCCCAAGCCCCCTCCTTGGGCGAGACAGGCCCGGACTCCTGCGAGCGCGCCGTCAGCCAGAACGCTCCCCTGCTGGTCGAATGGTCGGGAGCGGAGAAGGCGAATCTAGAAGCGAGGCTGCTCTTCGGCGCGATTGCCGTCGAATTCACTATTTGTGAGATGCGCATAGTCGCCGGCTGTAAACTTCCAGGACGATACGTTTAGCAGAAGACCACGACGACCACCGACGTTCAGAAGACCGACAACGCCGACGAACTTCATGCGGCACTGCCTTTGGGGGCCTATGACCTCGAGGGAGCCCTCTCCAAAACAGGGCACCTGTGCGTCCGCACGACCGCCGGCGGGCAGATGACTCTCTCGGGCGCCAACGCAACGGACGTTGACGGTCGGACTCAGAGTAGTGGGCTGACTAGGGGAAATCTAGGATCGGAGCTGTGCTCGCGCGCGACGCAGCCAAGTCTTGACGGTGCCGAGGGGGGCTCTCTGTCGCTTCGCTATCTCCTCGCAAGTTAACCCCTCACCTTCGTGCAGCAGCCAGACAGTGCGGAGTACATCGGGAAGTGCGCGGAGCCGCGCCAAGGCGGCTGCCACTTGGCGCCGCTGGTGCAAGCCTTCGTCGAGGCGCGGAGCACCGCTGGACTTCGGCGCGCTTGCACCTTCCGAGACTTCTGCACGACGACGGTAACCTCGTCGCACATGGCCAGCCTCCCGCACCGTCACAGCGACGATGAATGCACGCTCGCTGCCAGCTCGAATCGAGTCCAACTTGGTGAACACGGTGAGAAACACTCGCTGCACGACGTCATCGACATCACCCCAACACACCCCGGAGGTTCGAGCCACGCGACGAACGAGGGCGGCATACGCGCGGTAGAGACTTGCCTGCCGAGCCATCGAGACGTCGTTTGCGGCGGGCCGTTCTGTGGCCCTTGACCTGCGCGATCCATAGAACATGCGGTATCCGTCCTTCCCAGCCCGCGTCCAAACCGGGCCAACGGATCTCGCAATTAGAGAAAAGCGTGCCAACGACGTGGCCAGCGTGCGGACACGAAAAGACGCTGGCTCCGCCTCCCTCAACCGAGGCAAACAGGGCCCGAGCGTCTGTCCTCGGACAGTACTCAGGGCGGCGACAGTCGCCGCCGGACCTTGCCGACGCGCCTCGCACACGGGCGAACGGGAGCAGGCTGACACTGACACCTGCCCCCTTTGGCTTGTCTACGGCGTTACCGAGTGAAACGTCCACCGGGAGTCGGGCCCGCCGTCGCAAGGCCCGAGCTCAACGTTGCCAGCGGCTCGAACCGCGCACTGCCCGGGGGCGTGGCGTGCCGCCAGCTGGTATTCGTCGTTCCCCAAGTCTGTCAGCGTGTACTCACGGTTGGCCTGGCCCGCGCCGTACTGCCAAAGCAGCAGGTTCGTACCTGGGCTCGCAGATGCCCCTTCGGCGTCCAGCGAGTCGCCGGTAGTGACCACCTCGAGCTTGTGGTAGCCGCCGATATCGGTCAACACCCATGCCTGATCGCTGCTACCGATGCAGCTCTGCTGCGCGGCGTTGTCCGTGCCCGCAGCGACCCGCGTCAGGCAGCCACCGCCGCCAAGATTGTGCAGCTCGTAGGTGCCGCCACTGACGGGGCCTTCGTTGGTAGCGACACATTGGTTCGACGCGTCGCAAACTTCACCCACGGCACAGCTGCCACAAGACCCGCCGCAACCGTCGTCACCGCACTGAGCCCCAGCGCAATCGGGAGAACAGCCGGTCGTGAAGTGGAAGGTCCAACGGGCGTTGGGGCTGCCGTCGCATGGCCCTAACTGAGCGTTGCTGCCACTGCGAACAGCGCACTGTCCGGGAGCGTGGCGAGCTTCCAGTTGGAATTCGTTCCCGCCTAGATTGGCCAGCGTGTAGTCGCGGTTGTCTTGCCCGGCGCCATAGGGCCACAACAAGAGGTTCGTGCCCGAACTCCCAGATCCACCGTCGGCGTCCAGAGAATCGCCGGTGGCGACCACTTCCAGCTTGATGTACCCGCCGACGTCCGTCAGCAGCCACTGTTGGTCGTTGCCTCCATCGCAGCTCTGCGTACCCGCATTGTCTGTGCCCCCGGCGATCCGTGACAAGCAGCTGCCGTCACCCACGTTGTGCACTGCATAGGTGTTGCCACTCACCGGAACCTCTCCACCACTGCTAGCGACGCACTGATTGGTCGCATTGCAGAATTCCCCAACGGCGCAGCCGCCACAGCTGATCGTCGTGCCGCAGCCATCGTCCGTGGCGCCGCATTCCGCTCCCAGTTCGGCGCATGTGCTGGGTGCACACTGTTGTCCACCACCGAGCCCTGAGGGGATGTCCCCCTCCGCGCTGAGGTAGAGCTTGTCAACACTCAAGCCATCTTCACGATTGGCCAACGTCAGCGTGTGCGTGCCAGCCGAAAGCGCCAGAGTGACCTGAGCGTCGCCGCTATCGCTATCGTGCAGGGAATCCCAGGTCCAGCTGGAGCTCGGTGCGATGTTGTTCCAGCGAATGAAACCGCCCCCATCAACGCTCACCCAAAGAGAGTCGTCGTCTCCGTTGGGGGCGATCACCCGAGCCCACATAACATAGTTCCCAGCTGCAACTGTGACACTATAGCTAGCGCGGTTGGGCCCCGGCGAGCTGAGGTTGTTGGATGTCGGCGCGAGGAACACGCCGCCAGAGGCAGTTGAATCACTGTCCATCTGAAAGCTCGGGTTCCCGCTCAGGCTGGCGCTTTCTGCCTCGAGCCAGACTTGGGTCGTGCCGGTGGAGCACGGCGGACAAGAGCCTCCACAGTCGATGCCTGTCTCGTCGCCGTTCTGCTGCTGGTCGTTGCAAGTCGGACACGCGCCGCAATCCTGGTCGCAGCTACCGCAGGTCTCTTGGCCATTGCAGATGCCGTCGCCGCACTCTGGAGCCGACGTTGCGCACGCCACTTCGACATTGGCCACGATGAGGTTGCGATCATCCGGACTGTCGTAAAAGTCGTTCGTGAACTCGACACTCAAGTCCTGCACTCCGGCTGCAGCGACGATGTTGAAGCTGTAGGTGGTCAACGAGGCACTAGCCACCTCCACGCTACCCAAGGCAACGCCGCCAACGTTGAGGACCATGTTCGGCCACGCCCCACCGGCGAACTCTCCGCGTGCAGTGACCGTGATGATGGCTTGGCCCGAAGTGAAATCATGTTGCGTGGAGAGAGTCCCGTTGGACCAGAGGTTCCAGCCATCGCCGACCTGGCCACCCGTCGACGGCACCATGGAAAGCGCGTCGTAGGTACTTGGCGAACAGGACGGGCAGCTGGCACAAGACCCGCCACAGTCTACTCCCGTTTCGTCCCCGTTCTGAAAACCGTCATTGCACGATGGGCACGCCGTGCAACTCGTGCCACCACAGTCCACCCCCGTCTCGTCTCCATTTTGGACACCATCGTCACAACGGGCGCATCCGGGGCAAGTACCGTCGATCCAACTCTCGAGCACCGCGACGTACGCTTCATCGACCATCGACTTGGCTAGCGGCGGCATGGCTCCAGCGCCGAGAGATGCGTCTCGCAGATACAGTTCGGAGCTCCAGCGATCACCACCTGCTACAATGACGTTCGCGCTCGAGCTGTGAGCGCTCGTCGGCGCGCCAATCAACGAATCGAGCGGAACCTCGAAACGAGCGTCGAAGCCGGACTCGATGGCTCCCGGACGGTGACAATGCGCGCAGTTAGCTGCCAAGTAGCTGTTCACTCGTTCGGCAGCCGATGCACCTCCCTCATCGATCGCGACACCCTGGGGAAGGCCGACGACGTCCGAGAACGGGTTTGCGAACATGCCGAGATCGCGCCAGGTCGTCAGCTGGTTGTCCGTGTTGCCGTTGGGGTAGGTGAAGTCACGATTGAGCTGCCATGTGTGGGCACCGAGAGCGTAACCTGCTGCGGCGGTGTGACACTCGCTGCAATCCTGACGGCTGGGGAACGTCCACGTCTGTTGACGCGTGCCACCACCCGCGAGACTGATGCTCAGGTCACGAGTTTCTGACGTAGTCAGAAGAAACGCCTCCGTCCCCGTCTCGTTCCAGCGGTAGGTCAAGCCGTAAGCCCCGCCGTTCTGCTGCATGACCAAGAAACGCGTTTCCAAGCGTGTGGTCTGCGACGGGTCGTTTTCGTCTACGCCCAACTCGAAGTGCTTCACGAGGACGGTCCCAGGCGGGTAAGTCCACGGATCGTTGGTGGCGAAGGTTATCTCTTCGCCAGGTGAATCGTGGGTCCCGTTGTTGGGAACGGCGAGCCAACGAGCCTTCGTAGCGCCGTCCGACCACAACGGCTGGTTCACGTCGTAGGGGACCAAGCCGGGCGCCGGGGTCAACGTCTGAATGTCTTGAAACGCGCCGGTAGCGGAGAGCGTCGCTGGGACCTGGGTACCGGTGGGCGGAAGCGGGGCGAGCTTGAAGATCTTTCCTTGCTCGATGCTCGTGCGATACTGGTAGAACCAAGTCAGATAGATCTCACCATTCGAAAGGGTGGAGACACCTGTCAAGCGCTGCGGGGCAGCGATGCCACTGTCAGCCAAGTCGACCAGCAAGTCGTCGTCCCAGTTGCCAGTGTCTGGGTTGAACGTCAGGGTGTGGACGCGACCGCTGTTGAAGTCGTTGTACAGGTATTTTCCTCCCAACTCTGCCTGATGCCTGGAACCGCGGTAGACAAAACCACCAACGACGGCTCCTGCGGGGTACGTGTGCACGGGCCCCCGCTCGACACCAATCAGCGGACTCGGTGTGCTTTGATGGCGAACTGTCCCCTCCATGTACGGCCACTGGTAGTTCGCACCGGCCTCAATCAGGTTGATCTCCTCCTGCGCGCCTGCTCCGGTGTCACCCAGCCACAATTGCCCAGTCAAGCTGTCGAACGCCATGCGGTGAGGACTCCTCACGCCTAGCGAGTAGAACTCTTCGAGCACGCTGCCGCCCGGGTCCTGCCACGGATTGGTGTTTGGAATGCTGTACCCCTGAGTAAAACTCGCTGGCCACCCCGCTGGCGGCGTCTCCCAGCTTTGTGGCTGTCGTCTGATGGGGTGGCTTCGACTCAAGTCTTGATCGACGTCTATTCGGAAAACACCGCTCAGCAGGTACTTGTCAATCTGCTGCTGCGTTCCGCCGGCGAAGGTGTCTTGCCCTTGATCACCCACGCAGAAGTAGAGAAAGCCATCGGGTCCGAAGCGCGGGCTGCCACCGTTGTGCCAGTCGTGAGCGTCGTACTGCTGGACCAAGACGAACTCGGATTGCCAATCCGCAACTAGCGTCGACGGGTCCACGTCGAAGCGCGACAAGCGAAGATATCCGTTGCGCCCTGTGTGCGACGGGTCAGGCGTGTATCTGTACCACACGAACAGCTTGCCCTGACCAACGGATCCAGGGACGTTGAACTCCGGGTGAAATGCTATCCCTAGTAGTCCCCCGTCGTCGTGAATCAATGTCTGCGTGCTGATGTCGAGAATGATGTCCTTGGTCGTCGTGAACTCATCGTTGTCAATGGCCCAAATTCGACCCCGTTTGCTGACGACCGCCAAGCGATTGCTACCGGGGACCTCGACCAACTGAACTGGACTGATGAACTCCAAGCCCGGAAAAGCGTCCACCACAGCCCATTCCACTGCTGGAGCTGTAGATGGAAAGGCTCCGTTGAGATAGGCCCCCATGGGCACAGGCGCTGGCAAAGCACCCGCGGCAGCTAGACGAGGAAACAGTGCGGCACTCAGTGAAACAGAGAGTGCAGCGAGGAGGCGGATGACGTTTGATATCTTCACGGCGAGCTCGGCGTTTGGGGGAAACGGACGCTGCAACGCTGCATAGACAAACAACGCCCATTGCTGCAATCGTCGCCGAGCCGAGATGCCTGAACAGCCCAAGTCGGTCAGAGCGAGTTTCCGATTTGGGGCGGCGCTGTCCACTTCGCGAGGCTATCCACGAAGTGGACACACTTGCTCGGCGTGCGGCGCTCCGCGCTCGAAAACAGCTCAATCAACCACTGGCACTGTTACCCAGCAGGACTCATTCAAAATCCGGATCAATTTTGCCGACCGAATCCATCCATCCGGTTCCCACGTAATGCCCGACGCATGTGAAACCTCCCAGAAACGCCACGTGGGGCTGGGGCACTCCATCGAACGGGGTGGCGACCCACTTGATCGAAAGTGTCTCGGGTGAGCAAGCTCGCCCGCGATCCAGCACCATCTCCGAGAGCGCGAACTTACGCTTGCCCTGGGGCGCCTCTCGCACGCTCACTTGTGCCGTTGGCAACGGACAAGCCGCGCCAATTCTGTGGCCCCCAAAAGTGTCGCATCGGGAAGAGGCGCTCCTACGGTGATGGTGATGAGATTGCGGCCCTGGACAGAGGCGCACTTCGGTAAACCCCACCCCTTGCGAGAAGCGCTCCGGCCGACGGCAAATCCGGCAGTCTGTGGGCTCGCCCGGCTTCGGAACAGGCCGGATGACGGCAATGACGGCCAGTGTTTCGATAGGCCCCACCATCGAGCGGCTCTGTGGGCAGTTATCTCCACCGGGGTGGCAAGCGTGGGGAGCCACCCGGTTGGGGATCTCGGCAACCTTGGGACGGCGGCGGGGTGGCAGCGAGGCCAGCAATATCGACCAGCCCACCGTCCTCACTGCGAGGCCCCCGAGAGCCTGAACAGGCGTCGCCCAAAACGCTGCGGCGCGTCATAGACTAGCCTTTTTGAGGCGCATGCGTTTGATCGCGGGGCGCGAGTCAGGCCGACTCCTACAAGCACTCAGTGATTGTGCAACACGACTGAACTCCACCCCGTCTCGGGCCGAGTCGACCTCATTCTGGCAGCGGCATTTCGGTGGCCGAGGTCAAAACGGTCGCTTGTCGCTCTAGATTAATGTTGGCCTGAAGAAACGGCGAGACCCGCTTCTGTCCATTCGCGGGCCGCTACCGCGGTTACATCTCCGCGGATTTCCGCGGCGAGGGCCAATTTACAACATGCCGATTTCGTATTGATGGCGCGGGTTATTTTGGAGGTGTCAGCGTAACGCAATCGCTGCACATTAGGGTCCGTGAGGTGCCATGATTCGATTCAGTAGTTTGGGTGCGTTCCTAGCACTTGGGTTTGCCTGTGCCTGCTCCGGAGAGATCACCGCTCCGGATGCCGCAGGTGGTGAAAGTACTGTTCCAGGCGCGACCGTCGGTTCGACAGTTGGCGCCCCCGGTAGCCCCGTCCCGGGCCAACCCGGAACGCCGATCGCCGGCACTCCGGGCACGCCTTCGGCAACGACACCGGGAACGGCAGAGGTGCCGACCGAAACCCCCGGTCCAGCAGCCTCGCCGGGCAGCCTGACCGAAGCCAGCGGTTACACGCCGGTGCTCAATCCTGACGGCTCCATCGCTCGTCCGATGTGGTTAGACGGCGCACCGACGTACACCCGTTTTGCTCGCCTCACCAACGAGCAGTGGCTGCGTGGCGTACGCGACCTCTTGCGCCTGCCTGAGCTTCCGACGGAAGAAGCGCAGTTCTTCGAGAACATCGGCGCCGGAGCGACCGACTTCGTGAACGACCAGTCGCGCCTTCAGATGACCAACACTCAATGGGCCCAGTACCAGCGCGCCGCCGAGGCGCTGGCCGCGCGCGTCAGCGCGAGTGACGATGCCATGCGCACGGTCTACCAGGGCACTGACGCGGACGCGTTCATCCGAGACTTCGGTCTGCGCGCATTCCGCCGGCCCTTGACGGAGCAAGAGGTCACCACCTATCGCGGCGTGTTCGACACCGGCGCCACACTCAGCGGCGACCAGAGCGAATTCACCAAGGGCGCAGGACTCGTCATCGAGACGATGCTGCAGAGTCCGCACTTCCTCTACCGAACCGAGCTGGGTGAGCCGGGCACGCAAATCAGCGGCTACGAGGCAGCGGCCAAGCTTTCGCTCTTCATTCTGCGCACGATCCCAAGCGACGACCTGCTAGCCAAAGCAGGTCGCGGTGAGCTGGACTCGATTGACAACGTTGTCAATGAAGCTCGGACAATGCTCGATTCGGAAGACGCGGCGGAGACCTTCCAGGCCTTCCACGCTGAGCTCTTCGAGCTCAGTAGATTCGAGGGCATCTCCAAGAGCGATCCGGTGTTCACGGAGCAAGTGGGCGCAGAACTCGTCGAAGCATCCGCAGCCTTCTTCGACCGGATATACCGCGACGACCACGGCGTACGAGAAATCCTGACAACCCGAACGGGCTACGTCGGACCTGCTACCGCACAGTTTTACGGGATCTCACCGGCTCCCAGTTCTTTGCAGGAGATGGAACTCCCTGAGGAACGTGTCGGCTTCTTCACGCAGCTGCCGTACTTGATGTACTTCGCTCGCGACCTGCAAAGCTACGCAGTGCTCCGTGGGGTCCACATCAACACGGAAGTCCTGTGTGTCGAGTTGCCCTTGCTGGGCATGCCCGCTCCCCCGCTGCCGGACATCGAATACACCACGAGTCGCGAGTACATGGAGAAAGGCACCATGCCCTGCGGCGGCCAGTGTCACGGCACCTACATCAACACCTTGGGCTTTTCGATGGAGAACTTCGACGGCCTGGGCCGCGTGCGAGAGCTCGACAACGGCGTCCCCGTGGATACGGCCAGCGAGTACCCCTTCGTCGGCGGACTGCAATCCTTCCAGGATGCTGCAGACCTGATGCAGGTCATCTCTAGCAACGAGATGGCTCACGAGTGTTACTCGCGATACATCGCGAGCTACGGTTTGGGCCGCACGCTGGGCGAGGAAGACCACGCTCTCGTCTCGTCGATGGCCACAGAGAGCTTGAACCAAGACGCGTCAACGAAAGACCTCATCATTTCCCTGATAATGAGCCCCGCGTTCAACACCCGTGGAGAAGCAGAGCAATGAGCAATTCACACTTCAAACAAGAGCGAAGCCGGCTCAACCGACGCAACTTCCTGCGCGGCGCAGCTGGCCTGTCCGTCGGGCTGCCGTTCCTCGAGGCGCTTCCTGAGCGTTCGGCGTGGGCCGCAAACGCCACCCCGGTATTCAGCTTGTTCATGGTGGCTGCCAATGGCGTCGTCCCCCAGACCTTTTTCCCAGGCTCCGAGGGAGCCTTGGGCACCGGGAACATGGGGGGTAAGTCGGTCGAGAAGCTCATCGATTTCGCCCCGAACCTGCTGATCGTGGGCGGCCTCAAGATGCCTATCGTCGGCAGAGGCTGCGGCCACTCAGAGGGCCTGTGCCAGACGCTGACCGGTGTCCAACCCAGCTCGAGCGGCGTGGGAGCAAACTCCGGTGGGCAGTCCGTGGACATGTTCATCTCCAACGCTGTCAACGAGCAAGGCAAAGACCCGATTACGATGTACGCTGGCGCTGGCAACTACATCGCTGAGCGCATTTCGTTCCCTCAAGCTGGTGCTGCCCGCCCCATGCAGCTGAACCCCTACGCAACCTTCCAGGAGCTGTTGGGACTCACGGACGGCACGGCCCCCTCCACCCCCGCCGCAGGCGGGGGGGATTCTGGCGGTGCCACACAGCCACAGCCGGCGAACATGGCTGACGAAATCCTGATCCGCCGTAAGAGCGTGCTGGATACGGTACGAAACGAAATCTCGGAGCTCCAGAACCTCACAGCCGTGAGTCAAGCAGACCGGGAGCGCCTGCAGCTGCACTTCGACGCGTTCCGGGAAGTGGAGATCGACATGATCAACACCGGTGACGAAATCGCTGAGATGGCGGCCGACGATCCCATCGTTTCGGCGGGTTGTTCACTGGGCACCCTGGACGTCAGCGGCGTGGAGGCGTTCAGCGGTGGTGTTCGCTTCACTCAGAACGGCAACATGATTGAAGACATCGTGCGCCTGCACGGTGAGGTCACAGCCCTGGCCTTCGCCTGCAACTACAATCGTGTTGGCGTGTTGCAGTGGGGCGACGGCACGGACGGCACCAAGTACGAGGGTCTCTCCGCCGGCTCGGTGACTTGGCCTTTCCATCAGGTTAGCCACCGCGTCCAGAGTGACTCGGCTGTCGGCAATGACGCCAACGCCGAAGCGACCCACTCCCAAATCGACACGATTCGCATGGAGACGATGGCGAAGATTCTCAAGCACTTCGACGAACGTGGGCTGTTCGCCAACTCGTTCGTGTACTGGACGACTCACATCGCCACCGGCATGCACAACGTCGACAACATGCCCATGATCATCGCCGGCAGCGGCGGTGGCTACTTCAAGCAGGGCCAGTACGTCAGGGCCAGCGGCGAAAACAAGCCACTGCTCGCCGCAGCCGCAGAAGCCGCAGGGGCAGGTGGCGGCTTCGGCAATGCCCTGGCTGCAGTCAAGGCCTGAACGAACCACTAGCCTTCGGCTGAAAGCCCGCCGCGTTCATCACGTGGCGGGCTTTCTTCATTTGCTCACGGCGCCACTCGTCAGTCGATATCGCAGAGCCAGGCCTTCAGGGGCTCGTAGAACACCGTTTCCCAATCATGGTTGAAGTAGAAATCTGCTTCGCCGAGGTGGGGTTGTTCGTCGATGGTGATGGTGGCCGCATCGGTGAACAGACCGACCGTGTCGAGCATCGCCTGCCCGAAGCCAGTCCCACCGAGATACGTCAGCACGTCGCCCTCAAAGTTCTGGAGGTTGTCGACGTGTGCATCGTCCTGCCCTGACAGACCGCAAGCCAGGTCGCGCAACGCGGGTAGCTGAGCGTAGCTGTCGAACATCGGTCCAACGGCAGTCAGCCTAGCTTGGTCGGAGTAGACGAACTGCTCTGTGGCGAAATCACCGATCATGCGCACGAAATTCGGCGTCGGCGAGAGCGCACCTGCAGGAGGTGACTGACTGAAAACGCCAAGTAGTGCTTGTTGGTTGGTCGTTCCAGACGGGAAGATCCCCAAGGGTGACAGGCCACCCGGGTCCACGTCGGCCAAGGCGATCACCGGTCCGAAGATGGCGACGTTGGGATCGTAGACGACGCCACTAGCGATGGCGCCCTCGAGAGCCGCACAAGCACCCACGTTGTGGTCCACAATCACCGAGTCCTCCGCATACAAAGTCCCCTCGTAGAGAAAGACTCCCTGAAATCGCTCCGGCGCTTGGTTCACCGTGGCCATAGCCGAGGAAGATCCCGCCGAGAATCCGCCGATGACAGGCTTCTTGTGACTGAGCAGCTCCGCCAGCGACGTCGCGAGGAGCGCGTCGTCGACTGACGTCGCGACGTCCCAATCGACCATCACGCTGCAGTCTTCGAGACCCGACTCGCAGTCGCCAGGCATGAGGCCGGTGCGCCTCTGATCCACCAACCACACATCTCGTCGCTTCGCCAACCGCCCCACAAGAGAGTCCCGATAGTCTTCGGTGTCGCTCACCTCGTAGAACTCACCCGGTAACAGGAACGGGCTCAGCAGTATCAACGGAGCTCCCCGCCGCCCTCCGCGCGACGAGACTCTGGTGATCGACAACTGGTTCAGTGGACTCGCGCCCGACTGTACCACCAACTCCGTCCGCACTAGACGCCTGGCTGGACGTGTAACATCCGCCGAAACGAGGTGATATCCCCCGTGAGCCAAAGCAGTCGCCAAGGCAACCCCACTTAATATCCCCATGTGTCACTCCTAGTCCCGTTGTTTCGTCAACGTTGATGACAGCGTTACAAGGAAACAATCAACCAGTATCCCCGCACCAGCCGCCGCCCGTGCGGAGCCTAGCTGAACTTAGCGTCGATGCCACTCAACAGATGCCCGTAGTGCCACAACAGACCAGGTGGTAGGCATGGGACACGATATAAATGCACGCCAGGTTTCCTGGCGCACGACCGCAAGCTCACAGAAACGGGTCGGGCGCGGACAGCCAAGCCACCAGCGAGGCCATCGTGTCCTCCGCCAGGCAGGGTGCCACACCACACCCCTGAGGCATGACCAGCGCGTCCCCGCACTGGCCCTGTACCACCATATAGATGGCGCTGCCCTGAGCATTTCCCGGCGCAACCAGCGGCGCACCGCCGCAGCGTTCGACCGTGGTACTGCGCAGCGTGTTGGCCAGTTCGGCGTCGTTGAGGAGAAGTGGTGGCGTCGTGCGCCCGTGACACTCTGGGGTTCCGCAGGTTCCCTCGAGGAAGCTGGCGGCCTCGGCGAACGTGGGTGGCGGTGGCCCGTCGGTGCTCGGCCCGGTCCCGGTATCCGCGGGCGCTGTCATCGCGGGCATCGGTACCGACGGTTCCGGTGACGGCGCGGTTTCAGTAGGGGCGGGCGCGACACTGGGCACTGCCGGCGTGCCTGGCGCCGACGGGGCCACACCTGGCCCGGTCGCACCGGGCGTGGTCGCCTCCGGTGTGGCGCCAGGCGTCGTCGCCTCCGGTGTGGCGCCAGGCGTGGTCGCCCCCGGTGTGGCGCCAGGCGTGGTCGCCCCCGGGCTCGCCGGCATACCGACGGTTCCATCGTCGGGATCGGAGCAGCCGAGCGACGCAAGCAGCAAGAGCGCCCCAGCCAAGGGCCCAACGTGGGTGCCGCTGGAGGATGAAGGAAGGTTGGACATCGTCCAATCCTTGCACATTTCTGCGAGGCTTGAGGCAGCGATTGAGCGACTCAAATTGCCGAAACGCTCTCCTGTTCCACTCCCTGCGCGCGCAGAGCGACGAATGGCCGCGCGGGTACCGCGTTGTCCCTCTCGCCGTCCACCACCGTAGGAAGACTCTACTCCTGCGGTGGTGAACGGGAGAAGGCCACACAGACTGACGGTGATGCGCCGCGAGGCGTCCCTGCATAGCGCTCGCTGGTCAACCGCGCGCCCGCAAGAAGCGCAGGAAACTCGAAACAACTGCGGCATGGCAAAGCAGCGGATCGACCCAAGCCCGTGCGTCGAATGCACCGATTGCGACGTGCAGACCATTGGGTTCGAGTCCTGGCGGACGCGAAATCTGGTCGCAGCAGCCCGAGGCGACCTGGAACTCCTTCTCGCAGTTCTAGAAGCAATTAGAACTTCTCGATACCCGCGACGTTCATCTGTTGGGTCACCACACGGTCGAAGGGTCCGGTGATGAACAGGGTCTTTCCGTCGGGACCGGCAAAGACGTTGTTCGTCGAGCCCTTCTTGTCGTCGGCATCCGTGGTGATAGTCAGGATGTTCTGCCCACTTGGATCGAACACTTCGACCCCAAAGAGGTTCGAGATGTAGATGTTGCCGCGCTCGTCCATCGACATGCCGTCCCCTCCCGACTGAACAAAGCGCTTCATGTTCGATAGACTCCCGTCAGCGGCCACGTCAAAAGTGAACGTGCCAGCCTTGCTATCCTCCGTCCACATGCTGACGTACAGCTTGGAACCGTCGGGCGTGCCAACCACGCCGTTGGGCCACGAATCCGAGTCCCACTCGGCCATCGTAGTCACACGCACAGCTTCTTTGGCACCGGGCGCCAGATAGTAAACGTGGCCCCCTTTGCCCGTTTCAGCTTGCTCGGAGCGGGTGGGGGGCCAGCCTTGGCGACGAGGGTCATCTTCCGCCCAGTAGTCCCGAGGATAGATCGGGTCGCTGAAGTAGATGCCGCCGGTGGGGCTGATCCATAGGTCATTGGGTCCGTTGAAGCGTTTGCCCTGGTAGTTGTCGACCAACACTTCCTGATTACCGTCGGGGGCAATTCTGCGAATTTCGCCCTTCATGTCCGCGCACGTGATGAGGTACCCGTTCTTGTCGAAGGCCATGCCATTGGAGCGCCCGGTATTCTCCAAGAATACCGTTATCTCACCGGACTGCGCTGTCCACTTGTAGATCTTGTCGTTCGGCTGGTCCGTGAAGAAGACGTTACCGTGCTTGTCAACGGCAGGCCCCTCGGTGAAGCCGAACCCTGTCTTGAGCGTCACGAGCTCGCCGACCCGACTCACGGTCGGTCCAACCTCTGGGGCAGGGGGCTCAGCAGGAGCGTTGGCAACCGCCGTGGGAGCAACCTCCGGCACACTGGCTGAATCACTTGAAGCAGTGCCGGAGGCACACGCCGCCACTCCCAGGGCGGAGGTGAGCGCAAGCGCTGTCAGTCCGAACTTGTTTGAAGCGATCTGTCTATACATATGGTCTCCAATGGGTGTCATTCGAGTGCTCAGTCGATGCCCGCCGGACGGGCACACTCGAGCTCTTGGCTCTGGCCTGAAGCGAGCACGATTGCCCAACGACTTAGGCCGCGACCGTAGAGCGTTCAAGCAGCAGTTGCAACGAGGCGCTGCTTGGGAAACGACCCAAGGACGATGGTCGGAGAAAAACACGACGGAAACACCATCGTTCTTTGCCCAAGAACCACGTCCGCGACGTCCCCTGCCGAGCCCCGATTTGACCGGACGATGGCATCATCTGCAGAAACGTCCAGCGTGCCGCGGGCAAGTAGCGCCGCCGCGACGGCTCGGCAAACGGTTTGACTCGATTGACGCTGCGCGCGTCGAGCTAACCGAAGCAAGGTTGCGGAGAGTCGCATCACGCAGGAGCCGGTCACGTGACCGCCGACGAAAACAGACGCGCCGACGAAAACAGACGCGCCGACGGGGCAGAAAATGCCAGGTGCGCGAACCGATCTCACGAACTGCGCCAATCTCACTCAATGCAGGTCACATCGTTACCATTCAGGTGAAGCACTGCAGCGTCAGCGCTTCACTCCGGCCAACATCGGCATACGGCTGGTGTCCCGGACGAGAAGTGCTGGACCAATGAAAAGGTCGGGGGCACGGAAACCATGGTTTACACTCGAACTCCGAGGAAATCATGCATCGCTACCTTCACTCCCGCGCACGCGGCTCTTTGAGCAGCCTTCTGACGACTCACTTGTCCGCGACAGTGTTGCTCCTTTGCGTCGCCAGTTGCCTCATGGCGTGCGCTAGTGACGACTCGGCCAACGGCGACGACCCAGTCCAGGAATCGGGTGGCAGCAGCAGTACGGGCAACGGTCCTCCCGCCCCCACCACGGGCGCGCCGACGGCGCCAAGCGTCCCACCGGTCGTGACAACGCCCGGTGTTAGCTCCCCAACGAGCAACCCACCCGCGCCGGGCGGCACCGACCCGATGCCGTCCGCGCCGGGCAGTGTCGAGCCAACGCCCTCGACCACCCTCCCGGAGCAACCGGCAGGAAACGAGGGGGGTAGCGCTGGCGCCGGCGGGGGAACGCCCGAGGACCCAGGTAATGGTGGTGGAGGAACGGGGGCCACAGCACCCACCGGTAGCGGTGGCAATGCTGGCACCGACCCTATGGGCGAGGGCGGCTCTGGCGCAGCGCCAGTACCGACGATGGATTGGTTGACGTCGTGGGGTACGAGTATCCAAAGCATGGAGCCCAGCAACATGCCTCCCCCACTCGGCGACAAGACCTTGCGCCAATATGTGTGGCTCACTTTCTCCGGGGACACCATCCGGCTCGAACTCAGCAACGAGAAGGGCTCAGCTCCCGTGGAGGTGACGAAGGTGCACATCGCCAAAGCGGGACAGATGGCGGGGTCGATCGACACGGGTAGTGACGCGGAGTTCACGTTCGGCGGCACTGCGGACGTCACTATCCCCGCGGGCGAAGCCGTGTGGTCCGACCCGTTGGACTACCCCGTCGTCGAACTCGATCGCATGGCAATAACGATGCACTTCAGCAGCGTGCCCGCTGAAATCACCGGGCACCCCGGGGCGCGCAACACTTCTTACATCGGCGACGGCGATGTGGTTTCCGATGGTGCCGTCGGGGGCGACACACGGGATCGGTGGTACTTCATCAATACCATCGACGTCATGGCACCCGCTGATACGTACACCGTCGCGCTCCTGGGGGATTCGATCACCGATGGCTATGGCATCATGAACACCTTCGAGCGGTGGCCCGATTTCCTGACGCTGGCCATCAAAGAAGACTCCGAGGTTGCGGACAAGCTATCCGTGCTGAACCTCGGCATGGGAGCGAACTCGCTCTTGACTCCGACCGATCACATGGACGCTGGCATCGACCGTTTCCGGCGCGACGTGCTGGGTGTGCCAAAGATCAAGTGGCTCATCGTGTTGATGGGCGTCAACGACATTGGCGAACAGACGGACCTCGGCCTGGCCGACCAAGTGACAGCCGCATACCAGCAGATTGTGGAAGAGAGCCACGCGGAAGGCATCCTGGTGTACGGCTCCCCTATCACACCATTCAAAGGGCACTCGTACCAGGGCGGGCAGGCGTTGACGATTCGCAACAACATCAACGATTGGGTCATCAACGAGGGCACTTTCGACGAACTGATTCGACTCGACGAAGCGGTCGCAGATCCGGGCGACCCCGAACAGCTCTTGCAGCGGTTCAGCAACGACCTGCTGCACCCCAACGCCCTAGGCTACGAGGCGATGGGGTACGCGGTCGACACCAGTCTATTCCACACGATGTTGCCTTAGGACCTGATCCGAAATAGCCTGGCCTTCGAGCGCCGCTGCATCCCCGCCAGCTGCGTTGCTCGTCGCTTGCGGCGAGGCTCGAAGCGAGAGAGTTCGAACGCGCAGGGTTGTGGGACCGCCATCATCGCCGTTCGCTGAACCCGTTTGCGGTCGGGTAGTCGGGGCCACCAGCGCGCCGCACGGAAACGGGCCAGGCTTGGACCGCAAAGCGGTCGGAACGCTTCGCACGGGTCGGCAACCATTCGACGTGTAAGTTTACGCGACAAGCGATTCTGGCTTGCTCCCCAACGCTTGCCGCTTGTCACGCCGCCGGATTCCGAGCCAGTCTACTGGTCACGTTGTGTTTGCGAGCACTTTTTCGAGCATCATCGGGTCGCCGCGCGTTATCCGGCCCCACCCATCGTCACCGACCGCGCCCCCCCAACGGGTGTTCAATCTCCGCACGCCCAGACACGGCGCGCCGACCCCGGTCGTGGCCTATTCCCGAGGGAGCCAGCGACGTGGCGCCTAGGGGGTGTCCCGAGTTTCTTGCGCTGCTGCGAGGCAGGACTTCGCGGCTGCTGGCCGGGGGACTGCTGGCTGGGCTATTACTCAACGGCTGTGGAGACGACGATCGCGCAGCCGCCTCGTCTGCGGACGAGTCGGACGAAACCAACGGCGGCGTGACGGACTCAGGCGCTGACCCGGATCCTGAAGCTCCCACAGGGCCCGATGCCGACGGCGGACCAGAACACGCGCTGGGTCGTGACGCTAGCACCGAGGACCCCGCGTCGCCGACTGAGCGAGAGGCTGGCGCCAGCGAGGACGCCTCCGTGAGTCTGGGTCCACGCCTTCCGGATACCGGTGCGGCGAGCCCCGAAGAATCCGACGCAGCGTCGCCGTCTGGGGACACCATCGACGAGGAGCTACTCTCGCTCTTGACGCGACCCGCCTACCCCGAGCCCGTCTACCCCGTCGAGAATCCTTACAGCGAGCCCAAAGCGCTGCTCGGGAAGGTGTTGTTCTGGGAGGAGCAGCTGAGCGGCGACGGCACGGTCGCATGCGGAACCTGCCACCGCGGTGCGGCCGGCGGCTCTGACCCTCGCGCCGTTCATCTTCCAGGACCAGACGGACTGTCCGGAACCGACGACGACATTCAGGGCTCTCCCGGTATCATCCGATGCAATTCAGCAGGTGAACAGACGGGTGATGCGGCTCAGGTCACGGACCGCCGCACATCGAACTACTTGGATGCAATGTTCGCTCCCAACCTGTTTTGGGACGGACGCGCCGAGTGCCGGCACGAGGATTGCCCAAGCCAGAGTGCGTTCGAAGATCCAGACAATCCTGGCACATTCCCGATCTCGACTCGTGGCGCCTTGGAGAACCAAGCCGTGATGCCACCCCTGTCGAACGTGGAGATGGCATGTGAGGGAACAACCTGGCCGGACATCCACGAACGCCTCGAGACTGCCATCCCGCTCGCCCTGGCGAGCGACATCCCGCTCGCGATGACGGACTTCATCAACGAACATGATGCATCCTACCCAGCCATGTTTGCGGCCGCGTTCGGCGAGGAGCAGACATCTGGGCCAACAGACGAGATTAACACTCGCCGCATCGCTTTCGCGATCGCCACCCACGAGCGCCAACTGCGCAGCAACGAAACACCGTGGGACGCGTTCAACGCCGGCGACCGAGAGGCGTTGTCGGAGGCGCAGACACGCGGCTACATCATCTTTCGTACCAAGGCCGAGTGCGGTAGCTGCCACGCCCCACCGCTATTTACCGCACATCAGTTCCACTTCACCGGGTTCCATGAACCCGCGTGGGATGAGGGGCGCTACGCGGTGACGATGAACGAGTCCGACCACGGCAAGATGCGCACGCCGACTCTGCGCAATGTCGGCCTTCGTGTCGCGGGAGGGCTCTTGCACAATGGTGGGGGACGCGGACTATCGCTATCGGACGTGATCGACACGTACGCCTCAGGCGGCATGCTCGAGAACGAAGCAATAGCCGAGGTACCCGTTAGCCCCTCGGTGCCCGGCTTCGAGTTGACCGACCAAGAGAAGACTGACCTGATCGACTTCCTGGTCAACGGCCTGACCGATCCGCGGGTGCAGAGCGAGCAAGCGCCCTTTGACCGACCAACCCTGAGTACCGAACTGTAGTCTCAGCAGGCGATGTCTGACCGACCACTTGCGCTACCCTTGCGCTACCACTTCCGGTATGGAACCTCGTAGCCGACAGCGCGATAGGTGTGCGTGTCGAAGAACGTTCGCAACCGTGTGAGCAAGTTGGTCGACTCCCCGTCTGCCGGGTCGTAGATATTCTTTAGCTCCCCGGGGTCAGCTTGCAAATCGTATACTTCTACCCCCCCACTGCGCGTGTCGAAGATCACCTTGTGCTCCTCCGCCACTAGCGCCTGTTTGAGACGCGCCTCGGCGAATATGGGCCGAGTGAGATGAGGGGGCTCACCGATCAGGAATCCAGTCAAGCGTTCACCGATGACGTGAGGTGGCGTATGAACGTTGAACAAGTCCAGAATCGTAGGCCCGACGTCCATCAGGGAGACCGGAGCGTCAACTCGTTGGGGTGTCAGGCGCGGGCAATGGAAGATGAGGGGTACGCGCAGCAGCGTATCGTAGAGGGTCGAGGCGTGATATTTGTGCCCGTGTTCTCCGAAGGACTCGCCGTGGTCCGCATAGACAATGAGGCACGTGCGTTCGCTCATGCCTGACGTCAGAAGGAACTGCCGTAGTCTCCCCAGAGCCCTGTCCACCAAGGCCAGCTCACGCAGGTAACCTTCGAAAGGGGATCGGACACGTCCTGCACTGTCATACGGCGCGTGAGCGTCCAAGAAGTGAGCGAACGCGAAGGTCGGCCCTGTCTGTGCCTCGAGCTGCTCGATGAGCGCTCTTGCGACGCGCTCGGCCCTCGGGTAGCCCTTCTTGCGCAATGTCCGTTCGACTGCGAAGCCGCGCACGACACCGAACTCGTTAGTGAGCCAGCCGGCAGTATCTACAGTGAGGGTGGTGATTCCGCGCTCGGCGAGTGCTTCTGGGAAGCGCTTCGCCTCGTCTTGATGTGGGTACACGCCAGGAGGGCGCTCCGGATGAACGTGCCAGAAGGTTTGCGAATAATACTGCCCGGAGAACATCGCAGACAACGCAGGCACGGTGGACGCGCCGGGCGAACGCGCTTCTGAGAACCACACCCCTTCGCGGCGCAGACGAGTCAACTCAGGAAGGCGCTTGGCATAGCGGTCCGTTGCCAGCAAATCGGCACGGAGCGCATCAACGCCCAGCAAGATGACTATCCCATCGTGGGGCAGCGTTGACCGCCCACTCGGGGCGATCGTCGGCAGGTCGCTGCGGTCCGAGAACCATTGGACTTGGTCGATCGGAATGGTGCCCGGCGGAGGGACATCTTGATCCATCCTGTTGAGCAACGGATTGAGTACCGCGCTGCGCTGCGAGCTGAGCGACAGACGCGTCGCATTGTCCAAGTCGAGAGCAAAGAGGGTACCCGGACCGAGCATGCTGACCCCAACCAGCACCGGCCAGCTGCGGCGAATACCCGCTCTCTCAACAGCAGCTCGCAACGCGCCAAAGCGACTCGGCAACGTGCTGAGCGCAAGTCCGGCGGCGATGACGGTGCAGGTAACCAACCCCGGGTAATCGCGTGGAACGACGAACGCACTCGCTATCGCAAGCAGGAAGGCGACTAGCGCCCCAAGCCATCGCAACCATGGCCCCTTGCACCGCTCGACGAAATAGACCAACGCGGCCAAGAGGCTTGCCGATACGAGCGCTCCGGCCCCCATCGTAATCCCAGGCGGAGTGCTGCCCGCGTGACGCTCGGCTAGGCCCGCAAAGTCCTCCTGGGCCAGCAACCAAGCCAGTGGAATCAAGACGACAACGACGCCAGCCAGGAACAGATGCCGCTCAGAGGTGCGGCCCCGCGATAACCACTCGAATCGCGCGCCTGCCCAGCGGGCAGACGCGCCCACACAAACCAATGCCACGCCGACCGTCAGCAGCTGTGCCGCACAATGCGCGAGTACGCGGATCCGCGTCGACCAACCCAACGAATCGGGAAGCGACAAAACCAGTGCAACGGCGTGAACGACTGCGAGTGCCCCCCACCCCAGTAGTCGCCAACAAATCACCCTGGGTGAGGGTCTGACTCGGTGGCCCCGAGTGCTGTCGACCATGTGACACTTCTATGACACTCGCCATGCGGTTCCCAGGAAATTTCTCCAATACATAGCTATTTCGGATAGTTGCTGGCTTCACTTCGAGCAATGCGGCGCCGGCACGCGACCAGCCGGCGTGATTAGCAAGCAGCACCAGCGCCGTATTGAACTCGCCGGCGCACCTGCGCAATGGCGCAGCACGACAGTGGTGAAGAGCGGCGCTCTCGTCGGTTGCCCCCGCCCGGTCCCTGCGCGTCGTCATTTGGTCCAACCGGGGGTTCGTGGGTCCCTGCGCGGCGGCGGGCTCTTCATTTCGTCCGGCAGAGCGTCCTGACGCACCGGGAGGCTTTTCATTTCATCCGGCAGAGCGTCCCCACGCGTCGGGAGGCCTTCATTTCCATCCGGGGGGGTCCACCGACACCGCGCCCGCCCTTCTCATTTCCATCCGGGAGGGTCCGCTGACACCGCGCCCACCCTTTTCATTTCCATCCGGGGGTTCCACTGACGCCGCGCACCCTCCGGGGCGCAAATGCCACGCCGCGTCAGGAGAGACCAGGCGGCGGGTGCACGTCTGTCGCTTGTCCAGAGCGAAACTCGCTCTGCTGCCAGCCGTCGGGGGTGCGTTCAATGATCGAGGCATCGGAGCTGGGGATCGCTGAAAGTTCGACTTACGGGCTGGGCAGGCTGCGACGATCCTGGCAGCGTAGAAAATGACGCCACATGAATACACTTGGGTAGGGGGGGTGTTCACCAGGTGCGACCGGGGTCTACCTTGTTGTAGAAGGCCTCGGGCGCGCAACGCGCCTTTGAACGGTCTTCGCGCCTCGAGGAAATTGTCATGTCCAGAGTACCTGCTTCCGCCAGCCTAGCATCCACCCTCATCGCAACTCTCGCTATGGCGAGCATGCCCGTCGGCTGCTCGTCGGACGACAATTCCGATGAAACGCCCGAGACGACACCGACGACAACTCCGGGTCCGGAGCCCAGCACTCCGAACCCGGAGAACGACACGCCAGCCGCTCCCAATCCCATCGCCGCCCTCGAGACTGTTCAGTCTGGCTTCGGATTTACCGAGGGCCCGGCGGTCGACAAGGAGGGCAATGTCTTCTTCACCGACCAACCCAACGACACGATCTTCAAGTGGACCGCAACAACCGGAGAGATCAGCACGTTTCTCGAGGGAACTGGACGAGCGAACGGCATGGCGTTCGACAAGGATGGGTACCTAATAGCCTGCGCTGATATGCACGGCGAACTTTGGCGGATAGCGCCCGACGGTTCGCACGAGGTCTTGGTCGACAACTACGACGGCAAGCTGCTCAACGGCCCAAACGATGTTTGGATCAACCCAGTGACGGGCGGCATGTACATCACCGACCCCATGTTTCCGAGAGACTACTGGGAGGATACTGACCCTCGTCGGCAAGACTGGCCACCGATGCGCTCCGAACAGGCGGAGTCAGGCAAGGGTGGCCACGTATACTACCTTGCCCCTGGCGCGAGTGAACTCGTGCGGGTAACGACCATGCCGGAGTGGGATGCGGATACGTGGCCAAACGGCGTCGTTGGAACCGCGGACGGCACGACCTTGTACGTCAATCGGTGGAGTCCTGACAGCCTCGGGGGCACCCTGGCCTTCGATATTGGTGCGGATGGTAC
This sequence comes from Polyangiaceae bacterium, assembly GCA_050298815.1. GTDB lineage: Bacteria > Myxococcota_A > Polyangia > Polyangiales > Polyangiaceae > SZUA-265. Next base: position 70,797 of record JBNKUV010000054.1, on the reverse strand, counting down.
GCTCTCCAACCTGACGCAGTTCGTGGAAGCGGGCGGCGACGGCATGTCCATCGACGCTCAAGGCAACGTGTACATCAGCAATAGCCTGGGCGTGGAAGTGTTCTCTGCCGACGGCAGCGCAGTCCTCACCATTGAAACGGGCTCAGGTGACAAGACCGGGGCTACCAACAACGTGTTCGCGGGTTCAGATCAGATGACGTTATTCATCACGGGTCCCTCGGACAGCGTCGCGACCGTACAGATGAACATCGGCGGCGTAGAGAAATTCTAGCGCTCTTGATGACGGGCACGTACAGCGCCCGCGCTTGTAGGAAGTAGACGCACCGCGAGCCATCAACACTTCTGTGGTGCGCCACCAGAGCAAGCCGCGCGCCGCACGAAAGCACCTGAGTCGGCCTAGCTGCTCTTCTAGTGGCAATGCGATCGGCGGCTCCCCTGCGCGCTGGTTCGCTGCATCGCCACAGATAACCTGCTACGCTGGTTGGCTTGCTGCAGGCGTGCTGCCACTGACATCCCTCAGTGACCCTCAACCCACCTGCGCGATGTGACTCCGATGTCCGAATCTGCTGTCGCAAAAAATTCCGCTGCACTAAACGTAGGGCGTCTCGTTGAGATCCGAGCTGATGCGGGCTATCGCTCCGTCGCAGACGTTGACGCGATTTTTGTCCAAATTGGCGCAGCAATGAGTCAGATACCGGCCGGCTCACAGCACATCGTGGTTGCCGATTGGAGACGCTGCCCGATCATGTCTCCGGATGCGGCGGAACACATGACGGCGAGTATCGCCCAATCCAACCCTGGGTTGTTGCGAAGCGCGGTGCTGACCACCGTCGCGGCTCCGACGGCGGTGCTTCAGTTTGCTCGGGTCATTCGTGAAACGAACCATCCGGACAGGCAAATCTTCCGCAACAGCGAAGACGTCATCGAATGGCTCGATGACATCATGACGCCAGAGGAATCCGCCCGACTCCGGGATTTCCTCGAGTATCGGTAGCCTCGCCACGCCGGCTGCCGCCTTCTGCCTCTCCTCGAGTATCCGAGGCCGAAACCGTTCGAGTTCCGCAAGAACAGCCTCGAACTCCCGCTGTCGCGCATCCAGCTGCTTGTCGAGCTCACGCTCCCGACTCCGACCGAGAGAGAGCTCTTGCTCCAATTCCAAGATGCGCTGCACCACCTGGGTGTGTCCGCCTTCAGCCTCGCTGTTACCGAGCGTCTTGAGATGGCTCTGCAACCGCTCCACGTCTTGCTGCAGAGCAGACATCTCACCTTGCGTCTCGAGAGCCACCTTCCGAGCAACGTGCCACGCGTCAAGCAGTGGCAGGGATTCTCGAAGGATGTCACGCTCTGCCTCAGGCAGCGTGGGCGTGCCAATCAGCTCGTTCATGTCGTCTGCGCTGAGCTCCGTACTGGCGCGTACCTCACTCAACGCCTGCAGGGTCGCCAACTGCCGCTCGTAGCCGTTCTCGGCCGGAATTTCGAACACTGCGAAGGCCCGAGACGACGTGCTGTCAAAGTCGACGTCGTCACAGCCTTCGACGCGGGCGTTGCGTACCGTATCGAGGGCAACATAGGTACGTCTCGTTCTGCCGCTCTGATTGTCGAACCAAACCCGGGTCTTCGACTCCACGAAGGCGTGCACACCCAGCAATCCATCGCGAAAGCTCACGTGTTTGACCAGTTGAGAAGTCTCTGAACGACCTGCGCGAATAGCGGCATCCGGCTCATCTGCGATACGGGCAAACTGACGACCTCCAGGCTTGAGACGACTCAACATCGCTTCGCCCAAGAACCCCCCACGCCCAAACACCGACAAGGGCCCAGCGGGAAGCGTATTCGACGTGTTGTTACTGACACCAACAGCACGCTGTGCTTGGGCCCCAAGACCATCGAACCATACGATCGACGTGGCGGAAACAGCAGCATCGAGAAACGGCAGCATCGCCGAATGCTGAGGTGATAAGTCCAACTCCTGATCCACCCGGTAGATCGATGTTGTTTGCTTGGCAGTAGGAACGACACCCGCACGACGTGCCAAATCGCCTGCCCAGAGCAGCTCGCTGCCACCACCACTTCCTGTGCCGCGTCCACCACCGCGTCCGACTGTGCCAGTGCGGCCAGCACCGATGCCCTCTCCGCGCCCGCCTCCACCGAAGCCGACACCGGAAATTCCGTCGGATCCGATTCTTGACACAGACTCTCCCTCGTAGTCGCTAAAGTCGCCCCAAAGCGCATCCGGAGTAGTCGTCGATAGCTGGGGCACCGATGAGAGCTCCCGCTGAGGCGTTTCCAGCTCTCGTCGTTCGTAGCGAGGCGCGGTGATTGGAAACAAGAACGAGTAGGGGCGCCCATCGACCAACTCGATTCTGACGCCTGCCCATGCCTCGTCCGTATCGTTGTGAACGAGTGCCCAGGCTTGAAGGCGTGAACTACCAAGGCGTTCCGCTGCTCCTTCCTCCAGGAGCAACCGGTAGCTCGGGCGCCATGTCGGCGCCTCTGCCAAATACGCCAACGTCACCGTGCCTCCGTTGGTCGTAGCGCCCCGAAGGGTCAACATTTCTCGTTGATTCGACCGTGTTGCAAGCCTCGCCGAGAGCGCCGCGTGCAAACGCCGCGCGACGATGTCGTCGAGTGGGCGCACGGCGCTCAGCTCGTTGGCGTCCACCCGCAAAATACGACCGTCCTCGGACAACAGCAGCATTTGAAGTCTCTCTTGCTCGGTCATCGAGACTTGTCCCTCTTCCAACACCCGATGGGGTAGGCCGTGGTCATACGAGGGGTGACTCGGCAACACCGCAACCACGTCGATGACCCTCCCTGTCACCCGCCGCGTGGACGCTGACCCTGCCACTCTTAGCGTCAGCTCGACGTGTTCGCCCCTGAGCGCCACCAACAGGCGATCGTAGCTCAGCACGGCTTCTTGATCTGCAGGAAGCCCTGCCCGAGCTCGGGCAACTGCAGGGCTCAGGCGGCTGGGAAAACTGACGCTGCCGAGGGTATCGTCGGAATTGAACACGACGAGACTCTTGAGCGCGTCATCCAAGTGGCCTGTCGGCACGGGGAGCCCGGTTTCGCTCTCGAGCTTCCCTTGGCGCTCGAAGTACCCAACGCCGGAAGCATACAGTCGCACTCGCTCGAGCGGCAGCACCTTTCGTCTGGTCGTCGCCTCCTGCGAATCAACGACTCGCGAGGAAGACGCAGCACACCCAACAAGCCCAATGACGCCGACGAGCAGCGCGATCACCCGGAGCATGGGGCATTCGACACCGCCGCGGGGCTCAAGTTCCTCCGCTCCGAAAATTCACGATGCGGACTGGGGAGTGGGAACACCCTGGAGCTGCTCTGTGCGATGCCGCTCCCACGCCGCGCCAAGCCTACGCATCAGGGCAGGGTAGACGACCCAGTGCCGACCTGGAGCGATCGCCGCGAGGTAAACCCGGCCCATCCGCGTGCGGTACTTCACCCACACCCCCATCTGCGCGGCAAACTGGTCTCCCTCTGCGGGCGCCCAACCAACGTGCATGACGGCGTGCAACAGCCGATTGGACGTCTCCAACGCGTACTCTGCTTTGGTTATGTAGACGACCCGAAAGAATCCCACGTCGTCTCGCATCGCTGGCGGGTCGATGCCAACCTGCTCGCACCGATCACGCAACGACGCTTCCTGACATCCGGGGATGGGCAAACAGTTTGTCTCCTCATCCCACCCGAACAAGTTCGCAACGACACCCCTGAGTGCAAACAGTGCAGACGTCAGACGCCCGGAACTTTTTGCTCCCCCGAGTTCCTTCGCAACCACCTCGAACAAAGTAGGTGCGTCGGGTCGGCTGCCTGCTATTTCCAGGTCCCACGCGTCGACCAGTTCAAAGTCATGGGCGATTGTGCGAATCACCCACGGGTTCGAGAGGTAACGTGACCGCGTTGAAGGAAACGACATGGTTCACTTTGCCGAAGCTTCGATATCCTTGACCCACGCAATCGATTCCGTTTGGTGGTCTTGCCAAACCTGGTTCAAGTAGAGCGAATTTGCTTCCCTGCCAGTACATTCGGTGTCCCAGCCCGCCTGCCAAGGCTTGCGGAAGGTGTAGTGGTGGAAACGGATCTGTGGCCGATCGCGCTTGAATTGCTCCTCGCCGAACACTTGATAGGCCGGCTTGGTCACGTTGAACCAAGCAGGTAGACGCTTGAGCCGTACATTGCCGACGGTCTTGACGTAGTGATTGAAGCAATCCTGGTCGTGGCGAAACGGTTCTTTTCGTGCGAGCTGCATCAAGTCGTCGAACACCTCACCCGTGACTGCCTTGTTGAACATGGCCATCACCCCCGTATTGATCGGGCCCTTTATCTTCTTCCGCTTCACGTCGAAATGGGTCTTTCGAAACTCCAGCGCGCTGCCCGGCGGATACAGGTTGTTCTTGTTCTCTCGTAGTTTTGTCGATGGGATGACGGGAACGGCAACCACATCGTGCTTCTCATCCCATTTCAGCAGGTCGTCTGCATTGGACAGGCAGAGGAGATCCGTGTCCAAAAACAGTTGGCTATCGTATCCAAAACCTTGGAACAAGCGCAGCTTCAGGAAGGTTCTGTACGACTTAGGCGTCGCGGTCGCTTCTGGGAGTATCTCCTTGTAAGGGCGAAGATCCGCCGGTGACATGAAGATCCGCTCCGTCGCGATGCCTCGAATGAACGGGTGATCCAAAGTACTTTCCTCGTCTGAATAACAGACGATGGGGATCCCTTGCAGCGTATTCACTTTCTTCATTGAGAAGAGCAGGACTTTGAGCCCAGGCAAGTACGCTTCGTCGACGAAAAAGACGAGACACTTCGAGCGCGCACGTTTGAACATAGTATTGTCGCAAGGAATGTAAGTTAGAAGCGCAGGCGATCACCTAGACCACCTCGCCGGGGAACGATACAACAGGCCGCGATGCGTCACCATGTCTCTGCGCGTGAGTCCCCCAACAATGCGTACCCAGGTGCGTCTCACCGACATGAACAGGCTGCCGAGTCGAAACTGAGAGCGCCACGCTCCTGCGGCGTGCAAGAACCTGCCAACCACACGGGGACTAGCCGTATACCCGGGTCGGGGCGCTAGCTTCAGCCCGAGCCCGACACGGCAGAAACCACCAGGCAACAGCTGCGCCCGGTCAAATGATACGGGCCCCAGCACGACAACTCCCTGTCGGCAGTACGGCAGATACCCCGTCTCTGGTTGACTACCGCCGACCACCAGCGCGAACACCGGAAAACCAGTGTTCGCGCTGGCCCTTGGATGGCAAGTCAGTGGCTCGTGTCGGGGACGATGTCCTTACACGTGTTGGTGCAGCTAGTGCTCCCTGTCGGGCCTGTATCGCACTCCTCACCGGCTTCTTCTTGGACGACGCGGTCGCCGCAACGCGGGCCTAGTTGACAGCCCTGATCGCACTCGCCGTAACCGCCATCATTGTCGCCGTCGTCACACTGCTCCTGACCCTCTTGAACGACACCGTCCCCGCAGCGCGGGCCGAGCACACAGCCGGGCGCACACTCGCCGTAGCCGCCGTCGTTGTCGCCGTCGTCACACTCCTCGCCTTCTTCGACTTGGCGTTCGCCGTCGCCACAACGGGGTGCGAGCGTGCAATTCGGATTGCAAGTGCCGTACTCACCGGTGTTGTCATCCTCGCCGAGGTCGCACTGCTCTGGTCCGTTCCGTTCGCCGTCGCCGCAGTAAGGGCCTGGCTGACAATCGAGAGCGCAAGGGCGTCCGTAGCTCCCGTTTCGGATACCGTCATCGCACACCTCTCCGGCTGCTTCGTCGATGGTGCCATCGCCACAGTATGGGCCCAACTCACAATCTTCCGTGCACCCATCGTACTCGCCGGTATTGCCCTCCTCGCCTTCGTCGCACCATTCGAGGCCGGGATGGACCATGCCATCGCCGCAATAAGGCGGGTCGACACAACCGGGGCCGCAGGCATCAGGGCTGTCGGCATAAGACGAAATGTTGAGCCCGTTGTCGCAGGTCTCGGGTCCGCTGACGATGTCATCGCCGCAGAACTCGCGAGAGCGGCACTCGACGCAAGCGCCGTACGTCGCGTCTGCCGCTGCTACGTTGTCCTCACCGTCGTCGCACACCTCTCCACGCTGAACCACGCCATCACCGCAAATGGGTGTGCAGGATGAGCGCGGGGCAAGGAAGCCTTGCAAGGTCAAACGGAAGTTGGATTGGTCAGTGTGACGTTCGGCGTGGAACAGGACAATCTCGTAGATCCCGCCCTTCGTGATGCCGTAGCGGTCATCTGTGTCATCAGCGACTTCGGCTGCCGTGAAATCGTCCGTCCCGCAATCGGGCAGAACGCCGACGGTGCCACATGTGTCGTCATAGTCCTCACCGTGGAGTGAGCACGACGAGTCTTCGTCGCCCAAGACGACCCGCCCGGCCTGTGCACAGTGGACGCCACCCACATCAACGGCAAGGTGCCCATTGATGAACACCCAGACGTCATCATCGCCACGGAAGGTAAGTGTTTCACCGCCCTGATACTGGAAGAAGTACCGGAGCTCAGTGGTGAAGTGATAGTTGTGACCCGCACATTCATTGCCTGGGTCACAGCAACCGGCGGTGCCCAAGTCCAGGACGTCGTTCCCGCAGGAAGTACCATGGCCGAGACCGTCCACCGGAAAGTGCGCACTGCTGTCGTACTCGTAGACATCAGACGCCGCACCGCCCACTTGGGTCAGACTGAGAGAATCCGTCACCACCTCGATGTCCACGTTGCCATCGGGATCTTCGTCGCGGAACCAGAGCGCGTAACTGTCCGCGTTGGCAATCGTGGGTTGGTCTCCCGGTCCAAGCACTGGCTTGCGATCCGCATCGAGTTGACCACAGGTGGCTGCGTTGTCGACTTCACAAGGTGGACCGGGGATCTCCTCATCCACCTGATTGACGTTCTCGAAGTCGGGGTGACCACCGGGACTCTCGTCGCTGCGAAAGTCTCGCAGGGTAACAGCGATGTCCACGGTCTCTGGGAGTTCGAGCAGTTCTTCACAGATCCAACCCGCTTCCAGCTCACAGTCCTGTGAACAGCCGTCATCGGAGTTGGCGTTGCCGTCATCGCACTCTTCCGCGCCGGTGATCAGGCCGTCGCCGCACGCCAGCGTGGCGACGCCGCTGGAATCGAACGTCGGCTCTACCTGACACGTCGGGCCACAACCGTCGCCAGCAACCGTGTTTCCGTCATCGCAGCCTTCGTCTCCACCGGGATTGCCGTCAGCGCAGACGGCTTCAGTGCAATCACCGCCATCGAGAGGACACTCGAAGCCCGCCTCGCGCAGGCAGCCGCCACCGCATCCGTCGCCATCAACGGTGTTGCCGTCATCGCAGTCTTCCGTGCCGACCACCAGCTCGTCCCCACAACGTGGGAAGCACAGCGAGTCCGGCACCGGGCATACGTAGCCTTCTTCTACGACACACTCATCTGAGCAGCCGTCGCCCGCCGCCATGTTACCGTCGTCGCACTGCTCGCCCGGGGTGCGCTCGCCGTCGCCACATACCTCCGGAATACAGGACATGTTGGCGACAGGACAGTAATAGCCCGCTTCGACGATGCATTCTGCGGAGCAGCCGTCCTCGTCGTCCCCATTGGCGTCGTCGCACTGTTCACCCGGGTTCAACGTGCCGTCACCGCAGCGAGCGGCGAGAATGCACGCCTCACCCGGCCTCAAACACGCCCAGCCGTCCTCTACCTCTGAGCAAGTGTCGTTGCAGCCACCTGGCTCCCCGCCGTCATCACATGCCTCGTTGCCACCAACGATACCGTCGCCACACTCTACTAGACTGATGCAGAGCTCACCCGGCACTGGGCACTCATAGTTGGGGTCCTTGGATTGGCAGTCCGCGAAGCAGCCGTCGCCGTCTTCGGTATTGCCATCGTCACAGACCTCCGACCCTTCCATCACGCCGTTACCGCACTCGATGGTCGAAGCGCAAGCACCACCATCTGCGGGGCAACGCGAGTTGGGCTCAATGCGACAAGCGCCGGAGCAGCCATCTCCGGGCACCGAGTTCCCATCGTCGCACTCTTCGCCCTGGTCTCTGTGACCGTCGCCGCAAGCTGGGCCGGCATCGCCGACGAATCCGCAGCCGCCGTCGAGCTCACAGGGATTCTCTTCGTCCGAAGGATCCTCCTCGGCATCGATCAAACCATCATCGGTAATTGGGTTCTCCGCGGGGGCTGGTCCCACGCTAACACCAGTTTCTTCCGGCGGTCCTGAATCCGGTTCCGCGCCGTCGTCGGTTGAACCGACGCTGGGCGAGCTGCTACATCCGAAGACGAACAGGGTTGCAAGCAAGGCGCCGATCCAAGCGGCGCGGGGGGTCAGGTAAGCACTCGATTTCATCGTCGTCATTCTTCTGGTGGTGGCCGCTGTTTCATCGTCCCTGCAGCACCATTGGCGTATGTAGTCATCTCCCACGAAAACACTTCCGTTTCAATGCGTGTGCGATTCGGGACGCCACCGGTGCAGAGTCCCAGCGATCTAACTGGAAAGTCTGGCCCCCTGGCGTGCCGTCGTGGTGCGACGAAGTTTGACACGACCCATTCGACTCTGCAGCGCACCGCTGGCGACCGTGCGGGCCTGCCGACTAGGAGAAAATTCGGGCTGGCAGCGGACTTGGCGTCACTGACCACATTTCGGTAACCTCCGGCAAGAGGTCGGCGGCGCCGTTTTTCCCCAACTAGCGTGTCTCGCGCCACGCTGGCCCAGGCGCGCACGCCCAAGCCCGAACCGGCCCCACCGACGGTAGCGGCCTCACCCTGTGTTCGGTGCGCCGCCCCTCCGGTGCCTGCGTTGGCCGGAGCGCTCTGGGTTCGTCCCACCCGTGTTGCACCAGGTCCACCGAAGAGGCGCCTTCCAACGGCCGCCAGGTCGCTACGTGGACCTCCCCATTTGCCAACGAACCGCACTCGTCGGTGACGATCTCCGCAGCCAACCAACGCCGTAATCAAGATGACCCCTTCGAACAACACCTAGCCAGAAGGTGGACGGCTCCTTGGCGGAGTCACCATGCCGAGATGCCCGCTCTGGCGCGCTCGTGTGTGCCGGCGGGCGCATCCATCGGGGTCGTGTTTCTGGGCGGAAACTTTTCGCGGACGCAGAAATGTACGCCCCAGTTTGTGTGTATGTCGCCGGCCGCCGCCCGGATCTTTCTGGGGTGGGTGGCGCGGCGGGCAATACGAGTCGCGACTTCTCCAAATGAGAGGTCTCCGGAGCGCTCTGCGTCAATCAGATGCGCCTCGCGGCGTCACGACAAAGGACGCGAAGGCTGACTGCGAGTCATCGCCTCTGCTGCTCCCTCGTAGTGGGAGGGACTCGCGCTAACCAAGCACCACAATCGTGGCGCCCACCGAGCGCATCTGCGTGTGCCCTTGATTGTTACCCAGACCGATAGCGGGCAGCGATGAATCACGTAGGCTCTGCCTTCCGACCCAACCGGAGCCGCTGCCGAGCGCTGGCTCGGCCACGGCTCTGCCTGCCCACGGGCTACGAAACCCTCCCAGCGCCACGGACAACGGCCGCCGCTCAACTGCCACTACCACTGGAGCTGTTCACCTAGCGAGGCTCAGGATCCCTCCCGCGCGCCCGGCAAGTTACCGTCATGGAAACAACACCAACGCAGCATGAACCACCCACCAGCACCACCGACGACGGCCCTTGGAGCATTGCAAGACTTTTCGTTCGAGGGAGCTGCGGCCAACTGAGGGACAACGGCAGCTTGGCGTTCGCCCGATTTGCTGCAAGTGACACAAGATCGAGATGACGCGGCAGGATCGAGCCGACGAGACGTACCGAGTCAGCCACAAACAGAGTGAGCAGCTGGCTCATTGTCGTTCTGTCGAAAATGGGCGACTTTGTGCCGTGGGGCGCCTAACACGCTGTGCGGTCGGGCGTGAAAAATTTTTTGGTGTTTCATCCGGCCATTTTTCCGTTCAGTAAGTTAACTGAGGGAAATTGCAGTCTGCCGTGCCCGCGCTCCCATTTGGCCTGATTGGCGCCGTTGACGCTGGTTCCCGCATCGGCTACCGCTCGCGTAACCCGAGGAGGATCAAGCAATGACACGATCTCACACAGCGGGCGCCATCGCGTTGGCGCTCATCATGACGGCCTTCGGCTGCTCGAAGACTGAAGAAAAAGCAGCTCCGAAAGCGGAACCGGCTGCCGAAGCAGAACAGGAGCAGGCCGCGAAGGCTGCAGGCGAAGGGACCAAAGAGGTGGCCGCGAAGACCGATACGACCGCCGACAAAGGCGGCAAGACCAGCATCAGCAAAGAACCCTACGGCAAGAGCGACGATGGTCCGGTGGACCTCTACACGTTGACCAACGCCAAGGGGATGAAGATGAAGGTGACCAACTACGGCGCCATCATCACCGAGCTTTGGGCTCCGGACAAAGACGGCAAGATGGCCGATATCGTGGCGGGGTTCGAGAACATCGACGGCTACCTGAAGGGCAACCCCTACTTTGGCACAACAGTGGGGCGCGTTGCCAACCGCATCAAGGATGGCAAGTTCACCTTGGCTGGCAAAGAGTACACCTTGTTCACCAATAACGGACCGCACCACCTCCACGGTGGCAAGAAGGGCTGGGACAAGGTCATCTGGAAGGCCGAACCCAAAGAAACGCCTGAGGGTCCCGCTCTCGAGCTCTCTTACACCTCTCCAGACGGCGAAGAAGGCTACCCGGGAACCGTGAATGCCAGCGTCACGTACACGCTAACCAACAACAACGAGTTCGCTGTGGACATGAAAGCGACGACGGACAAAGAGACCCTCGTCAACATGGCGCATCACACCTACTGGAACCTAGCTGGTTACGATTCTGGCACGATCCTAGACCAGGTGTTGACGATCCATGCGGACAAGTACACGCCGGGCAAAGTGTTCAAGCCGGATACGGATCCGGTCCCCTACGGCGAAGAGAAGTCTGTCGACGGCACTCCCTTCGATTTCACGTCCCCCAAGCCCATCGGCAAGGACAACCAAGCGGTCGGAGGCAAGCCCGTTGGCTACGACCACAACTGGATCGTCAACGGAGACCCCAACAAATTGCGTGAAGTTGCGGTCGTCAAGGATCCGAAGAGTGGACGCGTGATGACGCTAGAAGCCGACAAACCCGGTGTCCAGTTCTACGCAGGCATCTTCCTAGACGGCACCACCAAGGGCAAGGGCCACACCTACCCGCAGTACGGAGCGTTCTGCCTCGAAACTCAGGGCTTCCCCAACGCCATCAATGTTCCCGCGTGGAAGGACCAAGTCATCCTCAAGCCCGGGGATACCTATACCCACAAGATGATTCATCGCTTCACGACAGAATGAATCATCGGCGGCGCGTCGTCAGCCGACGGCGCGCCGCTCACTTTGGGGGACGACGCGGGGGGAAGGCAGTCGACGCGATCCTGCCGAAAGGCTCGCCACGTAGCTCGGCTGGGCCAGTTTCTAGTCGTTTCAGCTAGGCGCGGGTTCCGCCGGAACGAGGCACGATGTCCCTGATAGGCGCGCAAACGAACCGGAAAAGGCTCGTCCTGCTTTCCCCCTACGTGACCTCACATCTGAACGTTCATCCTCAGCCAGCCTCCTGGGCCCGACCAAGCTAGACTCAATTGTATGGGTCTTGGGCACACAGTCGCGGGGCGTTACCGGCTCGAAGAGGTGCTCGGGGAGGGTGGGCAGGCCACGGTCTACAAAGCCGTCGATCTGCAAACTCAAAGGCACGTTGCGGTCAAAGTCCTCGACGGGCACATGGCCAGCGATGAGACCGTCGTCGCTCGAGTGATTCGTGAGCAGCAAGCCATGGTCTCCCTCGCTGGAACCAGCGCGGTGGAGTTCATCGACTTGTGCACGGAGAACGGCACACTTTGCCTTGTACTCGAGCTGCTCGAGGGGACGGACCTCGAAGTCCGCCTGGCAGAACTTGCCAGGGCGGGTCGAGTGATGCCGGTCAGCGAGATCGTGCGGATCATGCAACCGCTCGTAGACACCCTAGATCGTGCACACGCGGTCGGCATCGTTCACCGGGACCTCAAGCCGAGCAACATCTTCCTTCTGAGTGAGCGCCTGGGCGGGGGCAGCCGCCTGTTAGACTTTGGCTTGGCCAACCTGAGCACGGCCGATCCCTTGACCGCCGTAGGTACCGTGATGGGCTCCCCCAGCTACATTGCACCGGAGTCCTGGGCGGGCGTTCCCGGCAGGGCGGGTGAGCAGGCCGACGTCTACTCTTTGGGCGTTATCCTGTTCCGCATGCTCAGCGGGCGTATGCCTTTCATCGGCAAGACACTCATCGACAAAATGAGGAACGCAATGAACGCCGAGCGCCCCAGCTTGCACGAGCTGAGGCAGGAGTTGCCGCCCCAGGTTGACATTTGGGTCGAACGGGCCCTGGCGGTGGATCCGAGGGATCGCTTTGCGTCCCCAGGCGCCTGTTTTGGCGAGTTGCTCTGGGCACTGAAGTTGGCACCTCATCCCTCCGAACAGAAGCGGGCAGAGCTATCCCCGGCCCACGCTTCGTCCATTCGCTCGTGGCTCGAGACGGATGCTCCCAGGTTTTCATCACGCCCCCCCGTGCACGGCGCGCATCAGCACGATGAGCCCTCTGCCTCAGACGACGATGCTGACTCAGAGAGGCTGCCGTTCCTGTCGATTGAACCCGTCGCCGTCTCCCAGCTACCGACCAAACCGCCACCAGGTCGTTCCGGCGCTCCGAAGCTCGCCGCGCTACCACCCATTCCACGGGCGCCGTCGCTGCCCGGACGGGAGACATCCTCGGGCTTCACTCGGAGTGCTTTGCCCAGTATGCGAGCCCCCAAAACCGTCCCTGAGCAATCCGGACTGCGTTCGAACCTTCAGACCGAGGATTGGGAGGCAAGCACCACGTGCTACGAGCGCCCCATCCCGTCTGGCACCGGCAACCGCAAGTAGGTTTGATCGCGGCGTTGCATTGAGTCTGGACCGCGAACTGCAGAGCGCGATACAACCCAGAGTGTGGCTCGTCGCTCTGGTCGCGATGGTGTGCCGATATGATGAATCGGCAACGGTTGCGGCAGAAGTACTGGCTGGCGCTCAGCTTGGCCCTCTTGCCGTCATTGCTGTGGAGCGTGCCCATCATTCGGGAGATCCCATCCAGCTATGACCACGCGACGCACCTGTTCAAGGCCTGGCACTTCTGGGAAGAGTTGGTCCCCACCGGCCGAGTCCGGGGCTGGAGCCACTACTGGGGCTTCGGCTTCCCGTCGGACGAGCTGGTGCCCCCGGGTGGCGAAGTTTGGGTCGGTGTCTTCCGCTTTTTGACACTGGGTCTCCTGCCTTGGGACCGTACCTACGCCGTCGCCCTGGCGGGCCTGATGGTTTTCCAGAGCTTCGCTGTGTTTCGCTTTGTCCGCCTCTACTTCGGCACCGTCGCAGGGGTTCTTTGCGCCTGGTTATCGTTTCTGGACCCGGGCGGACTCCTCGAAGGCGGATGGGAGTGGCACACCCACTACGGAGTCTGGCCAGTCACGCTTTGCGCAAGCATCGCTCTGCTCAGCTTGGAGCGACTCGAGTGGGTAATACGTCGAGGCCGCGCCCGCGACGTTCTGATCGCTGGGGTGCTGTTCGGCCTCGCTCTAACCACCCATCAGCTGGCCTTGGTCGCGTTCGCTATCTTGACGCCGTTGTTGCTGCTCGATCACGGCCTCCGCCACCCTCCCCTCGAGTGGGCCCGGTGCGCTCAAGTCCTCGGCGCCCTGATGATCGGCTTCTGCGTTGCGGCGTTCTATCTAGTGCCCTTCTTGGCACGAACGGACCAAACGCTCGACCTCGGCTGGATGCACGAACCGCTTTCGGAGATCGGGACGCGGTTCCTCGAGCTCCGCACATTCCAGCGCATGTGGCCCCCACTCCACGTACTTGGAGTCGTTGGCGGCGCGATCGCGCTGTGGAAGCGGGTTCGAGGCGGGGTCTTTTTCGTTTCAGCGTCGGTTGTGCTCATCATGCTCGCCTCCGATGTACTGGTTTCAGGGTTACACTTGGAGCGAGCGCTACCGACCTTGATCAAGGTCGAGGTGAACCGGCTGCTGCTTCTGGCGAAGCTGTTTTGGTTCCCGTTGGCCGCGTTTGGGTTGGTCCGGTTAGCGCGGGTTCCAGCCCGTCTCGCGCGTCGATCCGGACGCAGCGTCTGGCTGGCGCAAGTATTGGCGTTCGCGTTGCCGCTGTCGTTGGTAGTGGTCAACTGGCGAGGGATCTATTCGACTCAGATCGCACGAGAGGTCGTTGGCCAGCAGGAGATGAAGTACTGGCAAGACTTCCAGGAGTTCATCTCTTGGTCCAAGAACGAGCGTGAGAAGAACAACGACCACTACCGCATCGCGTATCGCATGCGACGTACGGACCACTCTTCCACGGCCCTCCCCGTGTACAACGGCACGCCGATGTACAAGGTCGGCTACACGCCGACACAAATCTTCGTGAACCTGCCGTGGCTCCTGACGCCCCAAACGATGACGGCTGCCAACGTCAAGTTCGTGCTGAGCACCATCGCACTGAACTCTCGCAGCCTGCGCTTGATGCGCCAGTTTGGACAGCTGTATCTCTACTCGTTCCTCGACTACTCACCAGACCCGTTCACGCTGTCTGGATCTGGGCATGCCGAACTGCTCGAGTTCGGACCGGAGGTGCTGCGAATTCGCATCGCAGGCACGGACGCGACTTCGCGTCTGAAACTGCACGTAGCGAACTACCCCCGTTGGGAGGCAAGCATCGCCGGGGTGCCCGTACCCCTAAAACCAGCAACGGTCGGGGGCGTCGAAGACCCGATGCTGATGGCTGCACCAGCACGAGACGGCGAGTTCGTTCTCAGATACGTCTATCGCGTGTCCGACTGGTTGGGGTTGTTGCTGACCATGAGCGTGCTGCCAGTCTTTTTCGGGCTCTGGCTCTTGGAGCGCCGGTTTCAACTGCTTACCAAAGGCTGCAGCTGGTTATCCAATCGTCGGCTCCCCTTGTTGGGTACAGGAGCGGTCGTGCTCGTCGCGCTGGTCGTGGCAGTGGCCATGCGCACCCGCACTCGCGAACGACTGCTGTCCGCCGATTCCATCTTTCAGCGGGTGTCGTCCGGCGACATGACCTTGGCGAGCGTGCCGTGCGAACGCCAGGAGCCCCTCGTTTTTTCGTGCGGGGAGCAACGGGTAGAAGCGCAGCCCGTCGTAGATGCCGTTTGGGGGGTCCACCTGTGCATGCACTCAGAGAGTCCCGGTCCGCTGGAGGTCCAACTTCGAACCAAGGTCGCGTCCCACCTGGGTGGTTCCTATGCGGCTGCGACGAAGGGGCCAGGAACGATCGAGGCCTGGCTAGACGGCACCTCGCTCGGCAAGATTCGTACGCGGCATCCGTTCTTGAGGCGCCAGCATCTGCAATACAACACGCGTTCCCACTCGGGCCAGGAGTCCACCCTCCGCTTGTCCCTGAGTGGGACCGCCCTCAACTGCTTCGACTTTCGCATTCTGGACTAGCGACGCATCCGCGCCTACCCTGTGCCCGTGCCCAAGATCGCCGATCCGGCTCGAGCCACGCAGCTTGCTCGGGCCATCACAGCCGACATCTCGCTCTACAACGAGCAAGAGATAGCCGATGGTAGAGACATCAGCGACGCTCTCGAAGAGGGTCGACGCCTGTTCGCCTCGAGAGTGGAACCGGCACTGTTGTCAATTTTCGAAGACGCAGTCCGCGATCTCGCCCCACCCGCGCACAACACCGGCAGATCCGCCTCGGGCGAAGTCGAGGAGTCAGCGGCATCAGACAACCTGCCGCCGGGCCTCTTCGTGGAGCCCCCGCGACGGCACCAGAGAAACCCGGCCCTGCCGTTGTTGCTCTTGCTCGTGATTGGCGGCGTCGGAGCAGGCGCTTGGTGGTACCTCCAAAACGGCTAACTGCCGCTCCGAGCCAGGGTTTCGCCACTTTGGAGCACCCATTCACCTAACGCGGGAGCCAGGCGCCGCCCTGAGCCTAACTCCCTCGACGCCATCGCGCTGGGTCGGTATAGCCACAGGGATGATCTACTCAGTCGGACAATACCGCATCGACGACCGTGCCTACGAGGTCTGGCGGGACTCCGAACTGGTTCCGGTCGAGCCTCAGGTTCTCGAGCTGCTGCTGTTTCTGATCGAGCACCGAGAGCAGGTGGTAACCAAAGAGCAGATCTTCGAGCACGTGTGGAAGGGGCGCATCGTCTCTGAGTCGGCGCTCAGTAGCCGCATCAAGGCCGTGCGCAAACTGCTCGGGGACGACGGCAATCGTCAGAGCATCATCCGCACGGTGTACGGGCGAGGCTTTCGGTTCGTTGCCGAGTTGGCTGACGAGAGCAGCGCCGGCAACATCGACGGTGTGGGACACGGCGAGGCGTCGCTCACGGGCTCGCAACTGCCCGACACGCGTTACGCCGCCATCGATGGCGTGCACGTCGCCTACCAAGTGTTCGGGGACGGTCCGCTCGATTTGGTCATCGTGCCCGGGTTCATCTCCAACGTGGACAACTACTGGGAGAATACGGAGTGCGCCGCGTGGTTGCAGAACTTCGCCAAGTACGCGCGGGTCGTCGTTTTCGACAAACGGGGAACGGGGCTGTCCGATCGGGTTGCTCGCCTGCCCACGATGGACGAGCGCATGGAAGACGTGCGCGCGGTGATGGATGCGGCTGGCATGGAGTCCGCGGCGCTCTTGGGGATCTCCGAAGGCGGTTCCCTCGCCTCGCTGTTCGCCGCATCGCACCCCGAACGCTGTCGAGCGCTCG
Source organism: Polyangiaceae bacterium (assembly GCA_050298815.1). Lineage (GTDB taxonomy): Bacteria > Myxococcota_A > Polyangia > Polyangiales > Polyangiaceae > SZUA-265. Next base: position 54,003 of record JBNKUV010000054.1, on the reverse strand, counting down.
TGTTGTTCGGCTCCTTCGCGCAATTTTCGTCGTGGGTGAAGACGGAAGAAGATTTTGATGCCTTCGTCGACTACGTGCGCTCGGATTGGGGCAGTGGCAACAGTCTGCCCGGCTACGCGCCATCCCAGGTGGGCAACGCCGCCTTCGAACGCTGGTGGGGTCGCTTCGAGCGGCTGGGGGCCAGCCCCTCGGCGGTGATCGATTTGATGCGCATGAACAAGCAGATCGACATTCTCGACGTGTTGCCGACGATCCACGTTCCCACCTTGGTCGTGCACCGCAGTGACGATTGCTTGATCGATCCGGCGGCAGGAACCCTGCTCAGCAAGAGAATCCCCGGCGCGCAGTTGCTCAGTCTGCCCAGTGCCGATCATATTCCCTGGGTAGGAACGACCGTGAACGAAGAATCGATCGCGGTGCAACGCTTCCTCGAGCAGGCTCCGGAAACTGGAGCCGAGGCGGATCAGGTGTTGGCCACCGTGGTCGTTATCGATGCTTCGGGTGATCGCTTTCGACTCGACAGTCGGCCCCTCGAACGCTTGCGCCATCAAATCCAACATCATCGTGGGGGGCCCCTCTTCAAGTTGGACACGAGCTGGGGCAGTGCCTTCGATGCACCAGGCCGCGCGGTGCGGTTTGCCACTGGGGTCAGAGCGACGCTGCCACGCGCTCAAGTCGGAGTGCACACCGGAGAGATCCGCATGTCGCCGAGCCGAGTCGAGGGCTTGGCCGTGAATCTCGCGAGTGACATCGCGCGACGCGCCGCACCCGGAGCGGTCGTGGTCTCTCGTACGGTCACCGATCTGGTCGCGGGCTCCGGGACCCGTTTCAAGGATCTGGGAGCCCACGATCTCGGGGGAGTCCCCGCAGGCTGGCACCTGTACGAAGTTCGGTAGTGCGATGATGCTCGCCCTGGTCCGGCTCAGCCAAACTCGCTGCTGAGCGGAGCCGCCTCTTGGGGCGTGCTCCTTCGCACGTTGAATGGGCCGAGGCGGGGGAAAATCTGCGGAACGCGGGCGGCGTAGTCGAGGTAGCGGGTGCCGAACAACGCCACCAGGTCGCGCTCTTCCAAACGCACACCGAAGAAGACGTAGGCCGTCATCAGCACGCTCACACTCAGCCGCAAGGCGCTCATCTCACCACAAGCCCACAAGCCGACCAGCATGCCCAGCATCATCGGGTGGCGCACCGCACGGTAGGCGCCGGGTGTGCGAAACTCACCGCTGACGAACTCGCGACGACGCGCCCAGGTGAACGCCTGACGCAAGCCGAACAACTCGAAGTGGTCGATCAGGAAACTGGAGCCGGCAACACCGAGCCAGCCTGCGAGCCCAAGACCCCACAGTCCCCAATCCAGCACCGGGTTTTCTACCTGCCACAAGCTCCATTGTTGCCCTGTGCTGCCTGCCCAGAGGTAGCTGGCGAGGCCCAGTGCGAAGTTCGAAGCCCACATGTACGTGGCGCGCTCGAGGGGTTGTGGCACGACGCGGGTCAGGATCCGCTTGAACCACGGGCGCGCCATCACCGAGTGCTGAACCGCGAAACCGAGCACCAGGACGACGTTGAAGGCCAGCGCCGCCAGCGGCGAGAGGGTCACCCCCGCGCCGATTTCCCAGCGGTCCACGTAGCCCATCGTGCGCAGAATGAAGTATCCGAAGCTGCCGAAGAACGCCAGGTAGGCCAGGCCGGCGTAGGCTAGACCAGCAGCGCGGAGCACGGGAGAGCGGGGCGAATCAACAGTATTTTTCATTATTTCAGTCCTTTCGTGGGAGCGAAAGTTGTGCCCCCGGTGGGAGAGCGCCTGGGCGCTCGGCGTGACCTCGAGAGGCAATCTCTCGACGCTGCTGAGACTACGCGGGACTGAAATGCCTCGCTTGGAGCGAGTCTGGATAGAATCTGGAGAAGTTCGGCAACCGGGGTGAGTCTCGAGACGTGGTGAGCCCCCGACTGGCCGGTAATCCGACGCACGCTAGCGAAACCCTCTTTGCCGTTTGCATCTGACGGTGCGAATCGCAAGGAGAGGGCGCAACGGCGTGTGCCAAGCGGATAGGTCGGCACATCTTATTCTTCAACAACTACGGTGACATCTACACGCCTGGAGGCGCCGATCTGGAACCGACCTTCGTCGATCACCTCTTGGTGAGCAACACCGCCAGCCCGGCTGGAGTCGCGGACTTCGGCCAGGTGCAGGTGCGGCTGGTTGGGCAATCGACGGGGCGCCCCTGGTCTCTGCAGACGCTTCCAAACTTCAAGATCGACTCGGACGATACCGCGAGAAGCTCACGCTCAACCTGTACCGTCAGCTCCGCTACCCAGCCCCCAAAGCCACCTACGCATGGGTGTCGAGCAACGTGTGGGGAGCCGAGACCCGCGTTCCGTACGTCGTCGTCGAGTCGTACAAGCCGCAGTTCTGCAAATCGCGCGAGAAGCAGTTCGGTGAGGAATGCGTCAACATGTGGGAGTTCGCTGGTGACTTCGGCATGGGAGGGTTCGAGCTGCCCGAGAATTGCCAGTTCAGCGAATGTGATGCATCGCGCGTCAACGAACTCGAGGACGCCGTCGTGTCCACGCCCCCCGGCGATGGCTTCAAGGCTGCGCTCGCCGAATGGATCGATTGGGAAGCCTTCCACCGTTTTCAGTGTTTGTCGTGGGTGCTCGAAACGGGTGACGACGCGATCCACAGCACAGCGTCTGGGAACGAGCGGGCATATTGCGCAGGCGATGAAGGCCGCTACGAAATGCTGCGCGAGCACATAGAAGAGCGACTCTTGGAGTTGCCCATCGAGCTCGAAAAGAACCGCGACGCTCCGGACACGAGCATCTACTGCGATGAATACTTGGTCGATTGCGGCGGCTACTGCGCCTTTCCCGAAGGCTGTGTGCTGTGCGAGCCGGGCCCCATCGTCGTCGACCCGCGCCCATTGAGGATCGCCGCAGCCGAAGAACCTGAGGGCGCCCCCCTGCCCGAAGAGCCCTCGGACCCCGACGCGGGGGTACTCGGGGACCCCGCCGACGGCGTCGACGACCCAAATCCCGACCCGGATCCAGTCGACGAGCCCTTGCCGCCAGGCGTCTGCCTGCCGCCGATCGACAACTACGCGCTGTGAACCTTCGGGGGCGGCGCTCCAGTCGCTCGAATACCTACCAACGGCTGTTCGCCGCCCGCACGAAACGGGCGAGCGGCGTTTTCGCCGAGCGGCAATCTTCTGTGGATGCCTTACACCGGGCGAGAAAAAGCGGAGTTTGCGCGATCACGCTCCGACCTCCAGTCATGATCGACCATGGCGGAGGAGAATCGACCATGGCCGAGGAGATAGGACGATGAACCACCACACGACTGCCGCGATCATTGTCGCGTTGCTCTGCGGTTGCAACGCTTCCGTCGGTGGCGCTGAGGACGAGAGCGGCTCACAGGGTCTGACCCCCGATGGGACGTCCACGCCTGGGCAAGTACCGGCGATGCCCGCGGCCACCGGTGCGGGGCCAAGCTCCGGTGCCACCGACGCAAACTCCCCAGGGCAGCCCGGGGCGGCCGACCCTGCCAACGGCGCCGGGCTGGGCACCCCCGCGCAGCTCCCGACGAACCAGCCCGATGCGCAAGACCCGGTGCCCAGCGCACCGGGTCCCGAGATGGCGCCTGCACCGATGCCAACCCCCGTCCCGAACCCCGAGATGAGCGAGGATGCCCCTGTTGATGAACAGGTGACTGATGAAACGGAACAGCAGGTCGATGATGACCAACTGACTGACGGTAGCGGGGGAATGGGGTCGGCGCCGGCGGACACGGACACGACGAGTACTGACGACACGATGGATCCCGACGGACGGCCAGCGCAAACATCACAGACGTGCGACAGCGGTCCACTCGATCTCCCAGTCGACGGCTGCGCTCCCGAGTTCGAGGAGAGCGGGGACTTCTACGCAGACTGCGTGGCTCGCATCAATCAGCTGCGTTGGGAGTGCCAGTGCCTACCGCCTCTGGAGCGGTGGGTCGAAGCAGAAAGTTGCGCGGACGCACAAGCAGAGTACGACTTCGAGGTCAATCAAGCGCACGCTGGCATCAGCGCGGGGATCTGTGAACCCGGTGGGGGTTCGCAGAACGAGTGCCCCGACTACAACGAGCGATTCGACGTCGTCGGCTACTGCCTGCAGCAAATGTGGGACGAAGGGCCCGGCGAAGACTTCCAAGTGCACGGCCACTACATCAACATGAGCAGCACCACGGTGAACAAGGTCGCATGTGGCCGTTTCGAAACTCCTGAGGGCAACATCTGGTCAGTGCAAAATTTTTCGCGCTGACACCCTCCGGACAGAACGCCGTTCGAAGCTCCCTGGCGCAGCTAAGTCAGATAGCGCCTGCACCAGGGCTTCGAGCCTAGCCCGTCAGGTGTTTCAGGCGAGCGCGGGTATCGAGCTGGCAAGGGCCTGTTCGAGTCGGGGAGCGGCGAACTCCGTGAAGGCCCGCAGCTTTTCTGGGACCGGGCTAGCCCCGTGCAGCAAGCTGACTGGTAGTGGTGGCGGTTCATGCTCTCTGAGCATCAGCTCGAGGCGTCCGTCATGAACCTCCTTGGCCACCTGATATGACAGAACACGCGTGATGCCGAGTCCAGCGACTGCGGCGTTGACGGCAGCCTCGGCGGTATTGACTACCAGTCTCGAGTGGATGTGAATCTGACGCTGCTTTTTGCCCTCGCCAAACAGACAGCGATCGCCTGCCATGAGGGCCTCGAACGCAATCCAATCGTGGTGCGACAGGTCCTCCAGCCGCTTTGGCGCGCCCCTTCGTGCCAGGTAGCTCGGGCTTGCGCAGACCACCTTGCAGACCTGCCCGACACGGCGCACGCGCAGGCTGCTATCCGGAAGGTGCCCGATACGGATCGCCGCGTCGATGCCTTCTTCGACGAGGCTGATCGTGCGATCCGTTTGCTCCAGTCGTACGTCGACCTCTGGGTACGCCTCCAGGTATGCGGTGATGACCGGAAGCAGGTGTATCTTCCCAAACACGATGGGTGCGGTAAGGGTTAACTTCCCCTTGGGATTGACGAACTCGCCGGCTGCAGTTCGTTCAGCTTCGCTGACCTGTTCGAGAATGTTCCTGCAGGCGGCGACGTATCCTTCTCCCGGCTCCGTGAGGGACAAGCCACGAGCAGAGCGTCGCAACACCTTGGTCCCGAGCCTTTCCTCCAACTCGGCGATGCGGCGACTGACCGTCGCCAAAGGGATGCCGAGGCGACTGGCGGCGGCTGAAAAGCTGCCGGCGTCCACCGCAGTGACGAGGAGTGACATGGACTCGAGACGGTCGGTCATTGTTCCCAGAACTTGAGAGACAGGTTCTAAATCTCAGCCAGTGCTCCTGACCACTGAGAGGATTACGTACTGCCACATCAACACCAACCCTCAAGGAGGTCTCTATGTCTCGCATCGAAATTCCCTCAACGATTGAAGCCGCTCCTCAAGCCTCCCAGCCGTTGCTGCAGCAAGTTTCCCGGCAGCTGGGCCGGGCGCCGAACCTGTTCCGACTCGCCTCGCTGAGCCCAGCTGCCCTCGAGGGCTACCTCGGCATTTTTGGTGCACTGGGCAAGGGGAGCTTGCCGTCAGCAACACGAGAAAGGATCGCATTGGCAATCGCTCAGTACAACGGGTGTGGCTACTGTCTATCGGCTCACACCTACCTCGGCGAGCACGTCGCGAAGCTCTCGCCCGAGGAGATCGCGACCAACCGCGACGGCCACTCGACGGACCGCAAGGCGGATGTAGCGGTGGTCTTCGCGTTGAGAGTCGCTGAGATGCGCGGTCGCGTCGCAGATGCAGACCTGACCGCCGTGCGGGGCGCGGGATACGACGACGCCCAGATCATCGAGATCGTGCAGCACGTCGCTCTCAACATCTGGACGAACTACCTCAACGAGGTCGCCCAGACGGAGATCGACTTCCCACTTGCGGCGGGGGTAGACCAGCGCGCTGCGTGATTCTACCGCACGCACCCGCAAGGGAGGAGGAGCGGTAGAAGGGCTATCGCGAGGCCCGAGCGCAAGTGACGGCCTCGCGAGTGGCTGGAGCGGTGCCAGAGCCGATTGGACGCAGTCTCGGCGACGGACCGCACGCACGTAGTGAACGCTGCCATCACCCACGACCTCGGCGCGAATCTTCGAAGCTCTCCATCCGTGAACCTAGCGACCTTCGAACAACGCTTCGTGCAGCTCGATGATGCGCTCTGCGGCGGCGCCCACGTTCACGCCGAAGGCGATGAGCCCGTCTGCGTGTCCCGCCATCACCAACGAGCGCTCCACACGCAGGTCGCCAGCGCTCCACAATCGTGCCATCTCCTGGGCCATTTCCACACTGCCGTAGGGTACCTCCGCTCGCGTAGTCGGTAGACGCCCTCGGTAGAAGTCCCACATCCGGCGGTGATGCACATGAACCACAGCCCCCACCTCCGAGCCCAACTCGTACAGGGCGGCGTGAGTCAGGGCTTCTGAGGAGGCGGCAACTGGACCAACACAGCGCAACCAGTCCCCCGCGATGGAACACTCGACGACTCGCGTGATGTGCTCAGGTCCAAGCAGCGCGACGTGGCCCGTCTGGGTTCCCGTGATCAGAAACTCGTTGCCTGCGGCGCGAGCGCTCACGTTGCCGAACCCCACACCATCCTCGTACACGCCGATCAGCCCACGTTCGTAGAGCCGGTTGCGCCACGCACCCAGCTCGTCGACGATCGACCCCGCTTCCGCCGGTGCCGCGTCCCACTCACAGCGGTACTTCACGACACCTTCATCAGACGGAATCATCCCAGCCCGCCTAAACATCTAAGATCCGCCCGCCCGCCAACACGAGGTCCGCATTGGTCCGTTCGTCTCACGGTGCGCCCTCTTCGAACAAGGAGAGCAGCCCTGCTTCGCTGGCCTCACACACCCCACGCTCGCAGATGAACCCAGTGACGAGTCTCGCTGGCGTGACGTCAAACGCGTAATTCGCCGCATGGGTGCCCTTCGGCGTCACGCGGACGGAAACCTGCCGTCCGTCGTGCCACCCATCCACCGTCGTCACCTCCGCCTCGTCGCGCAGTTCGATTGGGATTTCCGTGAGGCCATCCCGAGCCTCCCAGTCGATGGTTGATGACGGAAACGCGACATAGAAGGGGACTGCATTGTCTCGCGCTGCGAGCGCCTTGAGGTAGGTGCCGATCTTGTTCGCCATATCCCCGCTGCGCGTTACCCTATCGCTTCCGACGATGCAGATGTCTACCAGGTTGTGCTGCATCAGGTGACCACCGGTGTTGTCGGCGATGACGGTATGAGGCACGCCGTGCTGCCCCAACTCCCAGGCGGTGAGCTTGGCGCCCTGATTCCTCGGTCGAGTCTCGTCCACCCAAACATGCACTGGGATGCCTGCGTCGTGTGCCTGGTAGATTGGTGATGTCGCCGTGCCGTAGTCGACGCACGCGAGCCAGCCGGCGTTGCAATGGGTCAGGATTTGAACGGGTTTCCCCGATTTTCTCTCCGCAAGCTCGGAGATCAGCGAAAGACCATGTTGGCCAATTTGTCGGCAACGTGACACGTCTTCAGAGACGACCGCCTGAGCTTCGGCCAACGCCAGCTCTGCCCACTCCGAAGGTGGAGCCTGGTCCAGGCTGTTCATCACGCGTCGAACAGCCCAGTGGAGATTGACGGCTGTAGGCCGTGCCCCGCCCAACATCTCGCAGCGCTCCTCGAGCGCGGCGCGGGGAAAAGGCAGGCAGCACGCCTCACGCGCAGCGAAATGGACGCCAAACGCGGCGCAGGCGCCGATCAGAGGCGCACCCCGGACGTGCATCTCGGCGATGGCCGCGGTGACATCGGCACACGACCCAAGCGGCTTCCACACCAACTGATGAGGAAGGGCGCGCTGATCGATCACTTCCAGCAAAGGACCGCCCTCTGCACGAACAAGGCGCAAAGACGTGGTGGGTACGCCGTCAACGTTCACACGTGCGTCATACCCCGAAGCGCGAGCCATCGAAAGCCGCGCGGCGTTCCGTGCACCAGAAACGGGGAAACGAGGTCAACAGGAGCAAGAGCACGGACGACTTGCGACTCGCAACTCGCGCCCACACCGTTGAGATGGCAAGGCGCAGCGGTCGAGCGCCCGCGATCACCAACAACCAAATCAACGCCTCAACCTGGAACCGATAGCGGGACGACTCTCCGATTGTGAACAGACTGCTGACGACCACGATGTAGGACACCTGAACCAAGGAATATAGGATCAACGCCATCTCGACGCGTCGTTCTGCCTTGAACGACCGAAAAGCGCGCCACGCGCTGGCCAGCATGAAGATCGGCAAGAGAGCGTAGAGACCGATGGGCGACACCGGAAACCGGTGCAGCACGAAATTGACTAGACGTTCGTAGCCACCCAACACCTGCCGATGGGGATGGTGCGGGGAAGCCCTGGCGCGTTTGGGGTCGACTTTGCCATCATACTGGCGGTCTGCTGGGTGCCAGCGCGTGGACGGCCCGAACACCTGCTGGGATGACTCCAGAACAGTGCGCGCGTAGTCACCAGGTCGCTCCGCGAGATAGACGCGAGCATCTCGCACCCGCATCGCGTTCGCCTTCATGAAGAACCAATGATTGTAGTTTGGGGCCCCCGTCGATGGCTTTTCCAGCGCACTGATCTGTGGCCAGCGGGCGCTTTCGCTCGACCCGAAAAACCGTGAGTACACCCGCGGCGGTGCGTACACACTCACGTTCGCAATCTCGGAAATCTTCCCCTGCTTGATCCAGTCTGTCCGCTCCTGTTTGCTGAGGCGCATGGTCGTAACCAGGACAAAGTTACCGCCGCCCGTCGACGTGGCGCCAAACGAATCAAACAAGACGTAGTTCTTCGTGTACAGCGCCAAGAGCAAGAGCAGGGGCACCAACGAAGCCCCCAGCACGCGGTGTCGCTGTGCACGCCCGGCAGCAAACAGCGCCAATACCACCATCAGCGCAAACCAGCTGATGTGCAATGTCGTTCGCGTCATCCCGAGCAGGGCACACAGTGAGAAGAATGAAAGCCAACATGCGAAGGAGCGCCAACGAAGAGCTAGGCAGAGCAATGCGCCGGCGAGCATCAGCATGCAGGCGACCAGATGAGTGTAGAGGTAGAGATGCTCGAAGAAGAGTGTCGCCGGTAGCAGCGTGAACGCCGCGCTGACGGCCAGCGCGAGCCACCGGCGAGTGCCCAAGATGCGCGCTGAATAATAAAGCGACCACACCATCACTAGCCCAAGCGCCTCGAACAACCACCTCGCAACGACGCTGGGGTCGTCGGCGTTCAGCTTCAACAAGACGCCGGTCAGAGCGTTCATCACGGGCGGGAACGAATGAAAGTACAGCAGGGTCTCGAGCAGGTTCGTCCGCAGCTCCTCAGGATCGGCCAAGTACATCCAGTCAAAGCTGAGGCTGAAGGGGAAGCCCATCAGCCTCAGGGAGATCCTGGAGATGAGAAAAAACAGGCCGAGCCCTGCGAAGTCGAGCAGTGCGGTCCGCCGCGTGAGGGCTTCCTGAACGAGTGCGGCAAGTCTCATTTAGGCAGTCACAGGGTCAGGTCGCCACTGAGAGATGTCGATGGGCTCACGATCGCAATGGTGACGAAGTACTCGCGACGAGTCTGCATGAGGGTCCTCAAGGCTACGTGTTCGTGGGTATTTCGGCGTAGCAGAGTACCCACATGCCATCAATTCGGGCCTGGACGAGCAGCGCATGATCTCGAGGCACGTTGCGGCTTTCACAGATGCGGCTTTCACAGACAGGACGCCGCCACCGCCCTTGTCAGAGGATTCCCTTCATGGACGGGATCTCTGAACCGTACCTTCTCGATAATTTCTTTCATGGACGGGACCCTTGAACCGTACCTTCTCGATGGTTTCTTTCATGGACGGGACCATCTAACCACTAGATCGATGAAGAGATTTGCCATTGGACAACCTCGAACGGTCCCGTCCATGCAGTTGCTTCACCGTCGAGAGCGGTCTAACCGTCCCGTCCATGAGGTATTTGGACATGAAGTAACGGATCTAGGTCCCGTCCATGAAGAGTTTGTGGGCGACGAACTTGCGGAGGGCACCCCATGCCGCTAGAAAGGAAGCCGACGGGGACGGACGATGGCGCGACGACGCAGCAGGGCGACGAGGATACAAGACCTGGGGCGCAAGCGCCGGACGCGGCGTCCTCCTGGCCCAGGCTGGACGATCGCCGAGCTCGAGCAACTCTCGGGTGTCACGCGCCGCACCATCGCGGATTATGTCCGGCGCGGGCTGCTCAGCGCACCCGAGTTCCGGGGCACAGCGACGCGCTACCAGCGTCACCACTTGCTGCGTTTGCTCGCAGTTCGCTTGCTCAGGCGCGACGGTGTGAGCCGCCTGGCACGCATTTTTCGGCAACTTCAGGCGATGGGGGATCAGCAGGTGGAAAGCTTTGTGCTTTCACGGCCACTGCCCACCGCCACCCTCCGAGCGCTCGGTGCCACCCAACCTTCCACGAACCCCTCCGGCAAACCACCCGCCACGAGCACCGCAACCGAGGCCGCGCCTGTCGCTGAAACCTGGCAACGCGCCGTGCTGATGCCCGGGCTCGAGCTGACTTGGCGCAGAGAAGCCGGTCCGCTCGTAGAGCGTCTTGCGCAACGTTTCACGGCGCAGCTGAAAGAGCTCGCCGACGAGCTATTGAGCGATCACGCGAGCTAACCGATGCCAGGACAACTTCACCAACTCACCCACCAGCTTCATTCGGGACCTTACCCGTGGATGCTCGCCCTGGTCGACATCGGCACCGCCTTTTGGTTTGCTGTGTACGTACTGGCGATCGTCGCTGGGCTTCGACACAAGACCTACGCCGTGCCGATGGTGGCGATCTGTGCGAACTTCTCTTGGGAGCTGCTCGCCGCCGTCGTCACGATTGCGCCCGTGACGCTGTGGCACATCGGAGACATCGTGTGGATGGTTCTCGATGCTGGCATCGTCTACACGCTCCTTCGCTACGGTCGCGCCGGGCAGACGATCCCTGAACTGAAACGTTGGTTCTACGCCATCGTGGCAACGACGTTTGCGTTCATGTTGCTCCTCCAGTATGGCCTCGAGCTCGCAATGCGGGACCGTTACGGCTTCATCGACGCGTACTTGATCGCAGTCATGATGTCAGTCCTGTTCTTCTTCCTCTTCTTCGACCGAAGATTCACCGACGCCTTCAGCTATTGGATAGCGATCTGCAAGTTCCTCGGCAACGGCCTCACCTCGGTCGGGTTCCTCTTCCTCTATCCGTTGCTCTACGACGGTCAAAGCCGGTCCTTACTCCTCTACGTGCTCTGTCTGGCGTGCGTGGTTCTGGACGCGGGCTACGTTTGGCTGTTGTGGACTGCACGACGCCGAGCGACGCTCGGTGCCAGCGCGGTTGCTCACGCCTGAGCAATTGGTCGAACGCATGCACTGGGCTTTTGCGCGGCCAGGTCAGCCAGATTCGGTGGCCGTGATGACCCCGCGTTGCTCCAAGGCGCCCAGCGCGTTCGCCTGTTCCAACAACGGCCGGGCCCGCTCGAAAAGCTGGGCTCGCTCCGCCGGGTCGTTGGTGGTGCGCCCGAGCTCCAGGCAGGCGAACGCTTCGTGCAACCCGAGCTCCATTTCTTCGGCCACAGCCAGACTACGACGCCAAGCCTCCCCGGCCGCGGCCTGGTCACCGAGGATGTCCGCCAGCTTGCCGTCGTAGAAGTAGATCTGGGCCAAGCCAACGCGCACACCTCGAGCCCACACCTGACCCTGACGAAGTAACTCTTTGACCCGCAAAGCCGCCGCATGCGTCGGCGCCGAACCCCGTCCGTGACGTGTGACAACCCGTTCGAGCTCGGCGAGGTAGGCCTCGAGCAGTCCGGTGAAGTAGCCAAGCCCGGCGTATCCGAACGTGTACCCCTCCACGGACAGGGCCCGTGCCTGGTCCGCCCGCTCCAATGCGCCCCGCACATCGCCCGTGCGAACCTTCAACATCGCTAGCACGCCCAAACCCACAGCCCGTGGGGATGTGGCGAGACTTTCGTCGGTGGCCTGCTCCGCCGTCGGCAAGGCCTCCAGCACCCGACCTCGCCAACACTGGGTGAGCGCGAGCGCGTGCAGGAACGGCCCGCGTGTGCTCTCGACGGCGACAGCCTTTCGGAACAGAACCTCCGCTTGGGGCAGGTGACCGCGGAAGAACGCACAGTAACCCTGCAAGAAGTGCAGGTACGCCAGAGCTGAGCGAAACCCAGAAGCAACTGCGACCGCTGCATCCCGGCGCAGCACCTCCTCCGCGAGGCGCAACTCGCCGATCCCAATCAGGTGCGAGGCTTTCAAAATGGCATAGGTGCGACCGCGCCATTCCGTCTCGCTCGGTTCCGTCGCAAAGTAGCTGGCCGCCAGGCGATGACGCCCCAAACACGATAGCGCAAAACCGATGAAGCCCGAGGCCGTCTGATCTGGCTCCCCGGCGCGCATCGATAGGTTGTACGCCATGAGGCTGAACAACAAGACACCGGTGTTGTCACCAGAGTGAATGCTCGTCTCCACGAGCGCGGAAGCGGCGTTGCTTGCCGCACCGCACTCCGCTCGCCGGACGGCAGAGCGCGCTTTGGCTATCCAGGGAACGAGGCGGTACAGCAGGTGGATCAGAAGGTGCCAAACCAGGGCCAAGGCTCTGGCCAGGGTGCTCGATGGACAGGACACCCCCACAGCGTTCAATGCGGCGCGCCCGGCTACGAAGGCATTCGCCGCATCAGACATGTGGCAGTACTTGAGACTCAAGTGCGTGCCCACATTGGCTACATCGAGAGGACTGCCGTACTTCGACATGCCTTCGAGTGCCTGCTGAAGCAGGGTGATCCCCTCAGGCCCGCTGCCATGCAGCATCGTTTGCTTTCCGGCGAGTGCCGCGTAGTGCGCGTGCTTGGCGCCGAGCTTTCCGCGACCGAAGTGATGTGCCAGCGCCACGTGATATTGGGGATCGTCGGCGTGGAGCTTTTCCAGCGCCTCTGCGATCACGAGGTGCAGTCTTGCCCGCTCCTCTGCGTCCAGCGGCTCGAGCACGCCTCGCCGGAGTTGGTCGTGGGCGAAGTGAACTTCATCCCGAGTACGGTCCAGCACTCCCGCCTCGATGCAAAGGGACTGCCAGTGCTCGAGATCCGCGCTCGGCTCAATCACTCTGAGTAGGTCGGGATCGATCTGGCGCCCGTTGACAGCGGCCAATTGCAGCAAGGACTGCGCTGCAGTCGGCACACGTCGCAATCGGCGTTGCACGAAGCGGCGGATCCCTCCGGCGAATACGTTCTTGGGCAACTCGGACAGGCCAACACGCTCGACACCGCCCGCTTCCTCGACGAGCGCGCGCATCACCTCGACGAGAAAGAACGCGTTGCCCTCCGTTTGACGATGCAACAGGTCGACGACCTCATCGCGTTCCCCCGCCTCGCCGATGATTGCGACGGCGAGCTGACCGATGGCGTCGCGGTTCAAACGCGGAAGATGCATCGCGTTCATCTGCGTCAGCTGCTTGGCAACATCTGGTCGTTCGTCGGCGTACGTAGCCACGATCAATAGAGGCATCGCCGTCGTGAGCGGCAGCAAGTCCGCGAGCATGGTCAGACTGTCGGAATGAGACCAATGCAGGTCCTCCAGCAGCAGCAACAGTGGCCGCTCTTGCCGACGCAACAGGCGCTCAACCACTTCTAACAGCCGCTGTTGCATGGACCGCGCGTCGAGCTCGGGCGCGACGGCAATCGGTCTGCCCAACAGTGTTGGGAGGTTCGGGATGAGGGGGAGGAGAACACCTGCCTCCAACTGGTCCAACTCAGAGGTGAGCGCGAGCCACCGCAATGCGTCGCGAAACAGCCGGTATGGGCTCGAGTTTTCGCTCTGCTCCTGGCCTCGCAACACGACCGCGCCGTGCACCAGTCCCAGAGTGCCAACCTCGTCCAACAGACGTGACTTGCCCACACCGCTTTCGCCTTCGATGAGCCAGGCGCCGCCCTCCCCAACCACTGCCCGACGCACTGCCTGATGCAAGAGAACGACCTCTCGTTCGCGTCCGGTCAGCGGCGCGGCGCGCAGACGGCTTTCGCGAGTCTCCGCCGTGTCCACGAACAACTGACGTTCCAACGCACTGGCCAGCGCTGCGATGACCTGCTCTGCGCTTGCGTATCGGGCCTCGGGAAGCGGATTGAGCAGGCGCTCGAGCACGGGCGCCGCGGCCGGCAACAACTCCACCTTTTTCGAATCGAGGGAGGCCTCTCCTCGCCGGACGTCTGCGGGCACCCGTTCACCTGCAAGCAGCTCGTATGCCAGCAATCCGAAACTGAACAGATCGCCCTGAATGCTGGCCCGGCCCCCGCGGGCCACCTCCGGAGCGAGGGAGTCAGAAGGCACGCTGGATCTATCCAGGTCGACGCCCAACGGCAGCAACTTCACTTGATGCTCCACTACCACAATCGCGTGGGACATCACCCCGCCGAGCATCACCCGATGGCTGTGCAGATAACCCAGAACACGGAGAAGCTGCACGAGGTAGTCCAAAATCGTGCCCGCATCGTCACTGGCTACCAGCGCCAGTGGTTGCCCCCAATCACTCTGATCGAGCACCAAGTAGGGCATTCCTTCGGAATCGAATCCCAAGTCCAATACGCCGACCAGATTGGGATGACGAAGTGAACTCAAGGAGCGGAAGGCCCGAGCCAAATGGACGCGAGCGCGAGTGGAGTCGCTGTCACCTTCGCGATCGAGCACTACTCTGCGAACCGAGACCAACTTGCCTGTCAATCGGTCCACAGCTGGCGTTGACCCGTTCGCCGGGTCCGTCGACGGCACAGGATCATACCGTCCGCCAATCAGTTTGGCCGCCTGCTCCTGTCGGGCCAGCCCTTCTTCGATCGCCGCGAGCATCGCGTCCATCGAGCTGAAACGCTCTTCCCGTTCGAGGGAGAGCCCGCGTTCGAATATCCTTCGCAACCACAGTGGTACCTGGGCGTTGGGGGGCGGGTCGAGAGGTTCCGGCGGAGCACTCGGATCTCTGGCGAAACGCAACCCCGGATAGGGCCTTCTGCCGTACAGAGTTTCCCAAGCAGCGACTGAGAAGCTGAACTGATCGGCGCGCTCGTCGATCGGCTCCGCCCGAAGCTGCTCAGGCGCCATGTAGGCCGGCGTTCCCATGAGCGAACCTGCAACAGTGAGCCCTTCGCCGGAGTTGGGCGCGCCGGCGCCCATCGCTTCCGCGACTTCCGGCCGCTCTTGGTCCGCCCCGGAAGCGCTGACGATTCCAAAGTCGATGACTCGAACCCTGCCGTCACTGCCCAGCACCACGTTGTCCGGCTTGAAGTCGCGGTGCACCAGCCCTGCAGCGTGCGCGGCCGCTAAGCCGCGCCCGGCGTGGATCAGCACATCGAGCTTCTGGCGAAGATTACTTCGGACGTCGAAAGCCCAATCCGCCAAGGTCACCCCATCGATGAGCTCCATAGCGATGAACGTGCGGTCATCGCAGCGGCCGACGTCATAGACGGGGACCACGTTCGGGTGCGACAGCTTCGCCAGTGCCCGCGCCTCACGCACGAAACGAGCTTCGTTCTCACCTGACCTCAGGAACTTGATGGCGACACGCCGATCCAGCTCCGGGTCGTGGGCGACGAAGACAACACCCATTCCTCCTCGACCCAGCTGCTCCAGTAACCGGTAGCGACCGACACGTCCTCCTGGGGTCGGCATCGGGGACGTCGCCGGCGAGCCCACGGCAGCTGCTCGCACTGGACCGACGACAACCGTAGTCGGCAGCGCGTCTTTCTGCGCGCCCGCGGCGTGTTCGTGCCCTGCAGCCAACTTGGTGCCCGTCACGAAGGAATCATACACGATTCTGGGTACATGACCGCTAACCTCCGCGACAAAGAAACGGACAATTGCGCGCAGCGACGGAACCTCGTGTGGGGCGCGACCTCACTTTGCCACCACTTGGCGGATATTCACGGTCACGCTCCAATAGAGTGCGCGAAACGTTCGGGTGCGGACGTGCTGTCTAGCGGGAGGCGGACGCGTCGGAAGTGTTTCGAAACCAATGCGCGGCGTGTCGCAGGACCCGACCGCTCCGTCACGGGGCAGGCACGAATCGCGTGCCGTCAAAGCGAGGCGCTTTGGTACGTCGTGCCTGCTCCAGCGCCACCTTCAAGTTGTCGTCCGCGCGGAGGCAAGGGTAGCAGTCTCGCCGCTTGCTCGACCCGCAGCCGCTAGTCTGCTCGAGTGCCGAGAGCGCGTCCACGCTGCGTTCGTCGGCGTGACGAATGGCTCTCTCCACGGTATCGGCTATTGGTTCACACTCGCCGTTCCCCAAGAACTCCAGGTCCAAGCGCACGCGAAGCGCATCTGACGCACGTCGGAGTCGCAAGATCTCCAACTTCTTGTAAGCAACCTCGGCGATTTCTCGCTTGGAGCGCTCGTTCTTTGTGCTGAGCCACAAGTCGTACACCAGGTCGAGACCCGGCTCGCCGAGGAGATTCACCGCCACGTTGATCGCAGCCGCGTGTGACGCATGGTGTTCAGCTGCGTCACGCATTGCCTGAAGGAGCTCTGCATTACCGGCGACCTTTCGGTCGAGCTGAATCGCGTTGCGATACGCAGCCGTACTCTCGGTCCATTCTTTTCTGTCTCTGTGAAGCTTCCCCAGCATCAGCCAATCGCCCACCTTGCGCTTGTAAACGGGGACGTCCAAGAGGTCCTGAAGCTCGGCAGACGGTGCACTGTCTATAGCACCCGCTGGCGACTCCTCCCCTCGCGCAGGGTCAAGCTGATTGGACTTGGCGTTCTCGTCGCCAGCAGCGGAGACCCGAACCTCATCGCCGGTTGACCATGCCCAGACGACGGCAACGGCGACGCAGCCAATGCACGCAGCCCCCAGCAGCGCCCACAACGAGAAATGGTAACTTCCTAACGCAAATTTTCTGTCGAGAAAGCCGAGTCTGGGGAACCGCTGGGTCACCCGGTCGCAGGCTTTTGCCAAGATGAGCAGGAGCCTCTGCCAACCGCTCTTCATCATGCGCCCAACCGGCGCGAGAAGCGGTTGCAGTGTGGTTCCCACAACCCGGGCGACGCGACGCACCTTGTCAGCGCGGGCGAGCCACTTTCTGGAACGCGGTGGAACCGGCACGACACTCAGACGCGTTCGGACTAGTTCATCAACCACCACACGGGCGCTCGCTGGACGCTCGCTGGGATCCTTCGCCAGCAGGCGCTTGGTCAGATCGGCGAGTCGCCAATCGACGCGCTCCGGCAAGTCCGGAGCGGGTTCGTGCATGTGCTTCGAAAGCACGATGGCGATGGAGTCACCGGAAAAAGGCGGCCCGCCCGTGAGCATCTCGTACATGAGAACGCCGAGAGCGTACAGATCGCTGCGGTGGTCCACGGGCTGTCCGGCGGCTTGCTCCGGGGACATGTAGTCTGGCGTTCCGAAGACTGACCCGAGTTGGGTTAGCTGGCTGCCGTCGGCGTTGCTTCCAGAAACCTTGGCAATGCCGAAATCAAGCACCTTCACGAAGTCGGTACCGTCGTCGAGCAGCATGACGTTGTCCGGCTTGAGGTCACGATGCACGACGTTTTTCGCATGCGCGGCGTTGAGAGCTTCGGCAATTTGCCGCAGAATGTTCACAGTCCGCGGAATTGGAAGCGCGCCCACCTCCGAAAGCAGTTCCCGCAGGGTGGTTCCCTCGACGAACTCGAGGGCCATGTAGAAGGACCCGTCTTCGAGGCGCCCAAAGTCGCGGGCTGCGGCGACGTTCTTGTGCTGAATGCGCGCCGCTGCGATGGCCTCACGCTCGAAGCGCGCCACGGCTTCGGGGATCATGTTCATCTGCCGGTGCAGCACTTTGAGTGCGACCACGTTGCGCATGTGAACGTGAGTCGCCTGATAAACGCAGCCCATGCCGCCGGCCCCGAGCAACGCGTCGACACGGTATCTGTCGGACACTACCTGCCCAACCAAAGGGTCGACCAACGTCGCGCTCGATGCCACCCGCGAGCTCGTAGGGGTGTCCGCGGCACCATCCAGCACCGTTCCCGCGCGCGCCACTTGCTCGGCGTCACCCAAGAGCGGCTCGGACACGCGGGCATCGGAGGAACTGGCCATCACACGCTGATGCTAGTGCAGCACCGAGCAGTGGGCCAGGTGGCGCCGTGATCGGCGCATCAGACCCACCGTCTGGCTAGAAATGCGGCGCACAAGTCACCTACGGCCCAGCGCGGAGGTGGGTGCCGCTCTGGCACCATACGACACGCCGGCGATCACAGCGCGCGCAAGACACGCCCCGGACCGCCGCGGACAATGCGCAGTTTCGAGAGCTCGAGCGGTAGGCGCCCATGGACGCTCCAGCGGTTTAGGCTCCCCATTCATCGGGCCGCTCTGCTAATGGCCAATGCCATGAAGCGCCGCAAACTCCAGCGTTGTGACCTGTCCGTCTCGGCTCTGGCTCTGGGTACCTGGGGGCTGTCCGGCGACGCCTACGGCGCTGTCGCGGAATCGGTGCAGGACAAGGTGATCCTGCGCGCGCGCAGTCACGGCATCAATCTGTTCGAGACGGCGGATGTGTACGACGGCGGAAAGATGGAACTGCGCCTGGGCCGCTTGCTCGAGACGGATGACAAGGCCATCGTGTGCACGAAACTCGGTACGGACTTGGACGGCGATCCGAATCGAAAAAACTTCGACGTCGGCTACCTGCGGGAGGCGTTCTCGCGCTCACGCGATCGCCTGCGCCGAAACACGATGGGTATCGTGCTGCTGCACAATCCGAGCGCAGAAACAGTGGCCACTGGCGAAGCCGCCGCATGGCTTCAGGAGCAAGTCGACGCAGGCGCGCTCTTGGCTTGGGGAGTCAGCGCAGGGCACCAGGACGTCGTGCGGGCTGCACTCAAGCTCCAACACGTGCCCCACATAGTTCAGTTGCCATTCAACGCGTTTTTCTACCAAGAGCTGCGCAGGATTCAGCGCGAGCTGATCATGAAGAAGGTCGCAGTCTTCGCGCGCTCCGTGCTCGCGCACGGCCTACTCGCTGGGATGTGGCCCAGTGACAAGACGTTCCCCCGCAGCGATCACCGTTCTCAGCGCTGGACCTCCGATCAGCTGAGACGCCGGCTGGACCAACTCCGCGCAGTTCGGTTCTTGACGAACATCGGCAAAGCCAAGTCGCTGCGCGCTGCGGCGGTGCAGTTCGTACTGTCCCATGATCTCGTGCACTCCGCCGTGTTGGGACCCCGCAGTGTCGTCCAGCTCGACCAGCTGGTGCGGGAGGTTCCCAAGGAGCCACCCTACTTGGAGTCGCAGTACCGACTGCGACTCGAGAACGAGCTCCGGCGCCTGCGCGTCGACCCGTGGTGACTGTTCGAGCGCGCGCTAGATCCCGACCCTGCAATCGTCGCGGCCGCGCGAATGAGATGCTCTAGGTTGTCTGTAGCTTTCGAAGCTCCTATAACCTTAGCCGCGCCTTCTCACTAGCTTTGCTTTCCCGTTGAAGCCCTCGGTACGTGCGTTGGTGAGGCTGCTGACGAAGCAGTTGAGCACGGCTCTCTTGCAGACTAATTTGCCGACTCCTCGAGACGCGCTAGCCCGGCGAGGCGCAGCAGCCAGAAGGATTCAGCCGCGCAACCTGCCGGCGAGGCGGGTTGGGCCGCGCAACCTACCCGCCGAGCTGGGTCAGGGGTCGACCGCCGCGGCAGAAATCACTAAAAACGACCCTCTGCCGAGAAGCATCTTCCAGCTGATGCGTTCAGTTGGTCAAGCCGCCCCTTCGCGGCAATGCGTTCATTCTCGAACTCGATGGCAACCATCCACTGCACGCAGAAGGAGCTGACTGCCGGCATCGCGGTGCCGCTGGACGAGCGCACGACGATCGTGGTCAGCCCCGAGGCAGCGATCGCCACGGTGTTCGGGCGCAGTTTCGACGCGGGGAGGACGTTCCCGTTGCCCAGATCGAGCAAAGCCTTGGACTCGGTCTTCGCCCTCGCCCAGAGGATGCGACCCGCCGGCGTGGTCGTGGTGGCACACACCGGCCGCGAAGAGAGCGACGCTGAGACCGTTGCAGAGGAACGAGCCAAGACCCTCGCAGCGTGGCTGAAAGGCGACCATCAGCCCTGGTTGGACAACTTCGGCGATGGCGTCGACGAGGCCCGGCGCTGGGGCTCGCGAGAAGACCGTCTGATGATCCGGGCAGTGTCCAGCGGCGACGGCTCCCCCCCGGCGGCCTCTGGCTCCAGCGAAGGTGGCTCCGACGACCGCAAGGACCCCCTGGTGAAAGAATACCAGGCGGGCCGCGGCGGTCTGGCGGTAGACGGCATCGCCGGCCCGAACACCCGGACCCGGCTGATCAAGGACTACTTCGCCCTCACGCGCTCTGCGCAGCCCGCCGGCGCAGCGCCCGAAAGCGGCCCGGAAGACGAGGATGAGCCTATTCAGTTGGACGTGGACATCCAGTCCCTGGGCGCCGGTGCACACTTCCCGTTCCAGAAGGTCGTCGAGGCGCGGGCCGAGCGGGACGGCGAAGAAAAGGAAGAAGCGTCCAAGGCCGATGAGGGCGGCGACGCGGAGAAGCCCCAAGACGACGGAGCGCGCCGAGACCCGCGGTTGGACTTCGTCCTCTTCTTCGCGAAGAGCGGAATCGACCCGGCGCCGGGCTCGCCGGACGGTCCTGAGTTTTTGGAGTGGGTGAAGGCCGCGACCCTCGTGCGCGAGTTCGGGGCCGACGGCAGCAGTGGCTCGCTGACGCAGCTGAAGATGAAGCTCGTCGACAAGACTGGCACGCTCCCCCACGCCGCGCGGGAGTACACCTTGGCGGGCCCAGAACAGCTGTCGGGCGTCACCAACTCCGAAGGCGTGTTGGAGCACGACGACGTTCTTCCGGGAGACTACACGCTGACCTTGCGCTTGAAGTTTCTCGAGGACGAGTTCGAAGTCGTCGATGAGTACACCAGTCCCGCCGTGGTGCTTCCGGGCAACGACAGCGCCCAGATCCGCATGATCGGCGCGGTGCCGCGCGTCGAGGTGGCGCGGCTAAGAGGGTTGCTGTTCGACACGAACAAGGCCTTCCTCTTACCCTCAGCGATCCCCGACTTGCGCGCGAGAATTCGCCCGCTGTACGAAGAGCACAGCCCGGGAGAGCTCTTGGTCGTCGGTCACACCGACACCACCGGGGATGCTTCGGTCAACGATCCGCTGAGCCTCGAACGGGCCAAGAGCACCCTGGCCTTCCTCGAGGACGACGTCGACGTGTGGCTCGGGTTCTACGAAACGAGCCTTCCGGAGAAGCGCCGTTGGGGACGCACGGAAGACTTGCACATGCTGGGTGCGGCTCTGGGGCTGCCCCCCGGGAAGGGCGCCACCGAAGATCAGCTAGGGGAGTTTCAGCAAGAAAAGGGCATCACTGAGCAGGGCTTTGGTCCCGAGACGCGCCGCGCGTTGGTCAAGACGTACATGTCGCTCGATGGTGCGGAGCTCGACTCTGCAGAGTTTCAGATCGAAGGCAGCGCTCACGGCTGCGGGGAGAACTTCCCTGTCGACGACACCGGCGAGTTGGATGCGGCCCCCGCGGACGGCAAGGAGGACGCCAAAGACCGCCGCGTCGAACTGTTCTTCTTCGACCCTGAGTTCGGGGTGTTCCCAAAGCCGCCCGGCGACAACTCGAAGCGCGGAAGCAAAGAGTATCCGACCTGGCGCAGGCAGGCCAAGCTGGCGCAAGACTTCGAAATCGAACCCTTGCCGCCCCTCGAAGGCTTCAACTTGTCGTTCTCCTTCGACGGCAGCGCCTTCGCCTTCGATTCGAACTTCCCAACACCCAGCCTAGTGCTGAGGCTGCACAATGAGCGCGAAACGCTGGAAAGCGCCAAAGCGCCCATCGGCATCTTCGGCCACACCGACAAGGTCGGCAGCGACGCGTTCAACAAGAAACTCTCCGATACCCGCGCTACTATTACCCTCGCCCTGGCCACCGACAACCTCGACTTGTTCGATGCCGAGTCGGAAGCTCACGACGAATGGGGGCTCAAAGAGTACCAAGCGATGCTGCGCGCCGTCGGCGCCAACCCGGGCCCCATCGATGGCAAAGAGGGCGAGCTGACCGATCAGGCGGTGCTGTCCTTTCAAGAAGAGTACAACCAAGACGTGTTTCACACGCGTCGGGCCCGCGCCCACGGCGATCTGGAGGTCAACGGTGAGCTCAACGACGACACCAAGGCCGCCATCAGAGACAGCTACCTGGCGCTGTACGCGCTCGAGTTGAAGAGCAGCGATTTCGTCGAGCCAAAGACCTCCGGTTGCGGCGAGTTTAACGCCGAGTTCGACGCCCCAGAGCGCAACCGGCGCGTACAACTGGTGGTTTACTCCGAAGACCTGCCAAAGCCGGAAGAGTTTCCGTGCAAAGAGGGCGACCCATCGTCGTGCGATCTCGACGGCGAAGGGCAGCGCCGCTGCAAGTTCTATCGACGTGTCGTCAGCCCAGAACCGGAGCGCAGCCCTAGCGACGGCCAGCTGCTCGATCCGCAATGGCTCAAGTCGGGAGACAACGAGAGCTTCATCAGCGCACTGACCACGCTGCCAGATGGTGCACCTGTCGAGTTCACGATTCACCGAGTGGATCGTGCCGTGCTCGAAGAACTCCCCGGCTCGGGCCTCTTGGGCTCCGAACCCGACGTAGGGCCACCGCTAGCGACAGCCAAGGGGGAGGTATCCCGCGGCATCTGCTTCGCCAAGGTCACGCACCCGGAAGGCCTCGACCCCTACGACATCTTCTCCTGGTATGAGCCCTTGGATGTCGAACTCGAGCCCGTCGACGACCCCGACGAAGACGATCCCGATGGCGACGCCTCGATCGACGCGATCGACGCCGCCGATACCTTTCGCCCGCCGATTTTCATGGTGCGCAGCGCCACCCACTGGGGAGCCTCGGCACCGCCCGGCGTACGACTGAACCACATTCAAATCGACAACGTGCAGCCTGCGCCCGGCGTTGCGCTGACCTCGCGTGGAGAGCTCGTCGGTTTCGAAGCCAAAGAGGGATTCCAAGAAGCCGACGACCAAGTCGAAGTGCATGCCGTGCTGGTCGTCGACCACGAGCTGGAACCTGAGCAGACCGCAACGACCTGAGGGATGAGCGAACGTGACTGAGCAGACGACCGCGATCCCCTGGGCCAACATCAAGCCGATCGGCAAACAGAAGTTCGTCGTGCTGCGACCGGACAAGATGGTCCAAGGCGGAGCCGCACCGCTGATCGCCTCGGTGGCCGCCAACCTGGGCATGACCCCCGACGAAGTGTTGGGCTGGATCCTCAAGATGCCGCAAAACGCTCATGCAGTTCGCGCCATTTACAAGCACTTGGACGGCCAACAACGCGTCAAAGGCGGCGCGACCAAGCTTTCCGAAATGCGGCAACAAGTCCGGACAGCCGCGTACAAAGCGGTTGGCGTACAGGTTGACAGCAGGGTGCGGCTCTACGAAAAGCCCTTCGCCGCCGAAAATGGCGACGTCGGTTGGGGACTTCGCACTGAAAACAACAAGCCCGTGTTGTTCCCACTCAGACCCGCCTTCGAGAAGAGACTGGCCAAAGCCGAAGAAGAGCGTAAGCGCCGGCTGCGCATCAAGGCTCTCAAGCCCACGTTCGCTGCCTTGAAGAAACAGCTCGATGACGTCTTGAGCAAGGTGCTCTTTGCGGAGAACGCCCGCGAGGCTTTCGGCCGAATGACGGAATCCAACGAGCGCGAGATCGCGCTGCTGGTGGCGTTGGACTCCATGCTCGCCGTCAAGCGTCACGCGCCCGAGAACCCTCCCGCGCCGGCCGACATTAAGAGCATCGAGGACGTGAAAGCGGGGCTCGCTGACCTGCGCGACACCGTCACCAAGGCATTCGTGACGGATCCAGTGGAAACCGATCTGCGCGGTCAGCTCAACAAGAGTGACAAGCTCGCCAAAGAGCTGATGGGGTTGATCGAAGCAGACGCCTTCGAAGACAACTTTGCCAAAGCGGTAGAAAACTGGGACATCGCTCCCCGGGACGTGCAGAGCCTGGCTGAAGACGCGCTGCTGGCTGCAGCCCGCGAGCTCGTGCAAAGCAAGCAGGGCGAGGCGTTCGTCAATCGTCACGTGAAGCCTATGCTCGACACCCTCGGCAGTGCGGACTTGTCCAAACAGCTGAGCAAGACGGCAAAGACCGGCAACAAGAGTTTCGACGACGCTCTGTTCAACGTTACGACCGAAAGCACCTCGCGCAGTGTGTTCGTGGGCATGGCAAAGCTCGTGCCCACGACGGTCGGCAATGCGGCGGGTCCGGCCACGCTCTGCGTCTCGGTTGCGGAGGCTGCCGGCTCGATACTGTTGCAGCGAGTGATCAAAGACCCCAACGCCGCCAAGGGGCTGTCGGGCAAGCTGTTGCGCGTTATCGTAGCCACCACTCGCCCGGGTCCGCTTCGGGTCAAATCGATAAGCGGCGCGGTGATCAGCAAGAAGTTTCTGAACATCAAAGCCCTCGACTGGTCTGCCACCTACATGAAGGGGCCGGGCATCATGTCGATTGTGGGCATTTGTTGCTTGATTGCGTTGGCCAACGACATCGACGCCGACGAATCGAACACCCTCAAACGCTGGGCGGATATTTTCGCGTCAGGTAGCGGTAGCGTGCTGGCGATCTCAACGGCTCTGAACAACCTGTCGATCATCAGCAACAATAAGGTGCTGGGAGCGCTGGCCCGCAGCAGCGCTGGCCGCGTGTTGGGTGTGTTGGGGGGCGCCGCTTCGACTTGGAGTAGCTTCGAGGCGGCTCGCGCGGATTTGAACGAAGGCGACACCACCGGCGCCTGGCTCGGGGGAGTGGGCGCGGCGGGTTCAGCCGCACTCACGGTGGGTGGCTTCATGATGGCTTTCGGCCTGGGCCTGGATTGCACCGTCGTCGGCGCGCCGATCGGAGTCGTGTTGCAGGTCATCGGGGCGACTATCGCGATCGTCTCAGGCGTCGTAGGAGCGATCCGCGCTGCGCTCACCGTGGGTACGGAGCTCGTATTCGAGGGGGTCCTCGATCAGTTCGCGCGCCCCTTGGGCACTTTCGACTTGCTCAAGACACAAGCTCCTCAATTGGAGGGCAACCTGTTGGCATTGCGCAAGCTGCACAACAAAGCCACTTACTGGATTATCGACCTCGACCGCGGCGGCCAGTTGCTCGCCGACGCCGGTTTCAGCGCGGAGCACATCGCCACCATGACTCACGAGTCGGAGGCTCTAGTCAACAACAAGGTTAACTTCGGCCAATGACGGCGCGCCCACAACGCAAGTTTCCCTGGACGCTGGTCGCGTTGGTGCTGGTGCCAGTGGCGTTGATCGCCCCGAAGGCAGGCGATTTGATCCTCTACTATAGAACCTCTTCCGCCCTTGGTGGGGCATGCTTTGGCGACGACGATTGTCGCGACGGCGCCTGCTATCAGACCGACGGTGTGACCATTGGCGGGGTCTGCACTAGGCGCTGCGCGACGGACGACGCCTGCCCGGCGGAGTTTCGTTGCACACCGGATAGCGGCGTGTGCCTGTGGCGGGCGACCCTCGAATACGGAGCTATGTGTCGTGATTCCAGCCAATGCTTGGGCGGATTCTGCGCCGTCTTCCGCGACGACGGGGATCTCGACCGAGGCAAGTTGTACTCTGCGTCCGTCTGCGTCGAGCGTTGTGATCGCGGCAAATGCCCAGCGGAAAGCGCGTGCGAATCGGGGACCTGCCCCGACCAGAGCACCTGCGACGACGACGGCTGGTGTGTGCCACAACAGCGCGTGCAGCGATTGCTCGCGCGCCGAAAACAGCAGTCGCAAATGCTCGACAGAGCCTTCGACAAGGACGCCCCGACCCATGCCGAATAGCAAGCGAGCACTTCGAAGCACAGCTGAGAAGGGACCCGCTCCCGCCGTAAGCAACAGGTCACACAGCCCCAAGGCTTGCCCCCGTCACAGAATGGGGATGATCTACCAGAATTGTGCCCATAGCCTGAGCGCTAGCAGCGAAAGGACGACGTCATGGCAGGAGTAGTACGCGTCAAGCTGACCCCAGAGCCTCCCGAAGAACTGGCCGCCGTGAGTGCGGCGCTCATCGAGCTGGAGCGTTTCGGCGGAGCCGCACCGACGCTGCCCGTGGATACGCCAATCGCAGCGCAGCTCGTGTTCTTCGGCGCGTACCTGAAGAAGGCGCGCGGCGTGAGCGATCCGGAGTTCGAGGAGTTTGCAAGATACGCTGGCAAGCTCGAGATCTCCGAAAAAGGCGCGGTCTGGCGTTGCGACCCGGAAGCAGAGATCGCCTACAGCAAAACCGATGAACGCGAACCGGAGGTCATTCGCCGGCTTCGCTTGAAGTTCGGTCCCAGCTTCGTCGACCCGCCGGAACCGCCGCACCCCGCCGCTGAGTTGCGATTGCCGGAGGAGCCCGACGGCGCCCGCTTTTTCGAGCTCGCCATCGAACTCAAAGCAGGATCGGGTGTCGAAGCTGAACGCACGGCCAACGACCGCTTCGATCTCCCGCTGATCCCATTCTTGCAGCGCCTGGTGCTCGAATGGCCCGACGACTACACGGAGCGCGTGCCTGCGGGACTGACGCTGACCGCCGAAACCGGGAGCGTCAAACGCTCGCTCGTCTGGGAGCAGGGCGAAGTGACGGGCGACATGCGACGCTTCGTGTTCAAGCAGATCCCCCTCGACCCGGTGTCTCTGAGCATCGCGCTCGACGACGACGTCATGCAAGTCTGGGACGAAGAAGACCTGACCGACCCGGAGCGCGAACCCGACTGGTTGGGGTGGCTCGAAGAGTTCTTGGACGACATCGGGCCGGAAGACGAGGAGGGGGAAGCGGTGAACCAGCGAGATCATCAGTCGGCAGAGCTCGACGGCAGAGAGCGCACTTCCGCAATACCTTCGATAGAAGTCTGAGATGAGCGATTGGGTAGTCATCCAAGTTGAACAGCCGGGCTCGGAACAGGGCGATCCGAACCAGCCGGTGAGTGGAGCCAAGGTCTGCCTCGTGCCCCGAGAAGAAGTGGGCGACGCCCATTGGCCGTTCGAAACCCTAGCGGCAACGCACGAGGAAAAAGAAGCGGGCGTGTACCGGGCCGATCGCCCCGACGAGACGGAAGGCGAGTTCTTTCTGGTAGCAAGCGCGGAAGAACGTTCGACCGTCGCCCAACGCGTGCGGATCCAATTCAGCGAGGCAGAAAACGCGCTGATCGCGCTCCCTGGTTGGAAGAGCATCCCCAAGAAGCGAAAGAAAGAGCCCGGCTACGATAGCGGCGCGGAGACCGGCACCAGCGCCCAGAAGACTGCGGCCACCGTATCACTGCCGCGGTTCAAGCACGCGCGAGGCGCCCATGACAACCCGAACCGAGCACCTATCAAAGTGCTGATGTTCCCAGCGACAGAGCTGGTGTTCATGGCGACCGCGGACTATCGCAACGTGCACAGCAAGACCACCAAGAAGGTTCCGCTAGACTACCGCCTGTTCGCCAATGGGCGTCGCAATCGAATGTATGCACGGCGCAATCGCGAAGAGAGCATCTACAAGATCCCCCCGGAGTCGGCGCCCAACTTCGACGCTAGCGCCTACGAGAAACGAACCAACGGCGTCAATCCGGGCACTGTCTACAGCCTTTTCTGGTGTCACGACCGCACCAAGACCACGATGCTCAAGAGTCAAGCAGGGCAGAGCAACAAGTGGATCGTCGTCGACACTTTCGAACGCCAGCCCATTCCCCAGGTAGAAGAGGAGCGCAAGTACTTCAACAACCCGAAGCGAGGCGCACTCAACGGACCGAAAACCGACCCCGACGCGGACAGTCGCCTGGAGACCTTCGAATGGAGCGCCCTCGACTTCTATCAATATCTCGATGCGGTGGCGCTGCGCGCGCCCAACTCCGTGCTAGAGGCTGGGTTCTTCGGTCACGGTTGGATCGCTGGGCCTCTGGTGTGGTCCACGATTGATGCCGCCCCTTCATTCACCGAGCGCTGGAAGGGCGGCATGGTCACCGACCTCGAGGGCAGTACCGCCCTGATACGCGCCGACGTCGACGGGCGCCAGAAAGACTGGTTTCGCGACGCCCGAGAAGACTATCCCAACATCCTCGACGCATTTCACGAGAAAGCATCGTTTCGGTGTTGGGGGTGCAACCACATGACCATCACTCTGTCGGAAGGGCGCACCGGGTTCGACAAGATCAAGGCCGGGATCCCGGACGACGAGATGTTCCGCTTCCCGACGAAGGTGGAGTTCGCCAACCAAACGGGCGTCTTCCCGATCAGCCTCGGCCGCGAGAGCGCCTCGATAAGACATATCGCCAAGAACCTCGAGTTCTACTTCAAGTCGACGAGAAACGAACGCTGCATCGAGCAAGGCGATGCCCGAGGTGTGGTTGCCTATTGCGGCGCCGCCGCCGGCTTCTTGGGCATACCGACCTTCGGGGCTCCGCCTGGGTCCGGCTCTTCCTATGTCAGCAACCGGTTCATGGCAGTAGAGGCCTTCACTGCCGAAAAGTGCATCAAGTTCATGAAGGAACGGTATGGCAAGGCCTACCAAGAAAATGAAGAGGGTTACGTCGACTACCGCTTGATCTTCGACATCCTCTCCGAGCTACCCGATCCAGGTTGGTCGACGGAACGCTGGATACGCTTCTTTGCGTCGGGTCGCGGCGAGCTCATCGAAGCAACGGACTTCTTCATCGCCCCCTTCATCATGCGAGTCGCCAGCGGCCTGGAAATCATGCGGCGACCGGGCAACTTCGGAATCGACAAGAACTCGTCAGACTTCCAGAAGGAAAAGGCAATGGCGGAGGCCTTTCCGGATCCCGACCCGTTCGAGCGCGACGGAGAGCGCGGCCACATGTTCCGCACCCCCAAAGCAAAACCTGCCCGTTTCGAACTCCGCATACACCGGGGTGAAGAAGAAGACTGGGAGCGCCGTGCCCTGATCTGCGAGAGCAACGCAAGCCAAGACACGGGGGTATTCGTCACTGAGACCGGGAAGATCCTGTTGTTCAAGGCGCCCCCCGACAGCGACGATTGGACACCGGACCTCATTGGCGTTCAGAACTCCGAATGGTCGGGTGTAGTTACGTTCTGGAAACCTTCTCCTGACGTGGGCGAGCCGAGCCACCTGCTGGAGGAGGTCGAGCCCAAGTACTTCTGGTAGCCTGCTGGTAGCCGCCGCGCATCTGCGCGACTGTCAGTCGGACGCGCAGCGAATCAGGACGTTGGGCGACGAACTACCCACGAGTAGCGCACGACAGGGGTCATCCTCCGCATGTTTGGGACGCCCGCACGCCAAGATGCGCGGGGCCTGCCCCTCCATCGGCGGCTCCGAACAGGGCAAGTGCCAGCAGTGCTTGTGAAACGTGTCCGTCCAAAATCGGATCCCGGGCGCCTCGTTGAACAGCGCCCGCGCCGATTTACTCGCGTAGTCGGCCGCGCGAGAAAGTTCCGGGGCCGTCGGCAGTCTGCGCCCAATGGCTTTACAGTACTCCTCAGCCTGCGAGTGACCGAGGCAATTGGCCGCCGCAGCGTCGTCCATACTGGCGAGGGCACACTCTTGGTTGTGCGCCTGGGCGCCATAGGGCGTCGCGTCTTGGCTCGCGTACTGGGCGACACTGACTGCGGCGAGCTCCAGTTCGAACTTCCCAACCCACACAGCGCCGCCCTCGAACCGCGTTGAACCAGCGGGGATCGCCGCAAGTTCAGCGGCCGCCACTTTGGGCGCGCAACCGCGTTGACTGGGGCGGAGATCCGCCGGACATCGGGGCACACCAACGCAGGCTGCAGTATCGGGATCTTGGCTCTGGCCTGGCCAGCAACAGGCTGTTCCCGCGACGCTCTTCGGCGCGTCGTAGTCCTCCGGAGCCAGGGTTGACGCGCCGGCGTCGGCGCCAACCGCGGACGGCGCCGACGAGGAAGACGCGACGGAATCCGCCGGTGCAGGTGGCGGCCGCCCCTGTGGCGTCTGCGATGACGCAACGCCGGCGGGCGGGGACGTGTGCTGGGGCGTTGACCTCCGGGAAGCACAGGCCGGCGCGAGTGCCAGCAGGCCAATGACCAACCGCTCCCGTGCTCGTGGATCGCTCACGTAGCAAGACTAACCGGGCGCGCCCTGGCCGACAACACTACCCATCTGCAGCAAACGCGGATAGTGTCCAAGTTGCGTCGCACGGCGCATGGCCGACAAGGGGGTTCATCTCGAGCAGCACGTTTTGCCGGAAGTGCCGTCCGGCACTGGATGTGGAAGGTGAGTTCGCTACGGTGGTGGTCCGGGTACGGCCGAACATAGACGGGCATCCAAGCCGAGGACGGAGCCGTCACCCAGCACGCCTGCCGCTCAAACCATCGGTTCCGACAGTTCGAAAGTACTAAGCGCCCGCTTGGATGCCAAGCGGGAGCGCAGGCCGCGTCGGGAGGGCTACCACGCCTTGCGTCTCTCGCATCAGCTTGTCTTGCAGCAGCCGGAGGTTGCTGTCGCGCAGCTGCGTGCAGTGCTCGAGCGGTCGTTCGCGGGAGTCTAGCTGAGCGATGCACGCCTGCCACTTCAGGTGTCCAAGCCCTCCGCTCGAGATGCGAAAGTCCTGCCGGCCGGAGGCGCGAAGGTGTCGGATCATGCGTCGTCGAGGAAGTGCGCCAGCGCCTTGCCACAGAAGACCTAATGGAGCATTGTGCGTTTGCTGTTGAAGTCGTCGGGCGTGGCGACTTCGGTTACGCTGGTTAGGCGCGCTCATTAGGAGCGCTACATGACTGAGCACCCCCTGACCTCAGGGCTGGAACGTATTGCTGTGCTGGGCAACTACCTGCCTCGACACTGCGGAATCGCAACGTTCACCACCGACCTCGCGCAAGCGATTTCCACGTCGTTTCCCTCGATCGATTGCCGGGTTGTAGCCCTCAACGATCCGGGCAAGCAGTACCCCTATGGTGAAAGGGTACAGTTCGAGATAACACAGGGCGACCTGTCTTCGTACCGGCGTGCGGCGGATTTTCTAAACGTGAGCGGCGCTGAAGTCCTCTCTTTGCAGCACGAGTACGGCATCTTTGGCGGGAAAGATGGAAGTCACATCTTGTCCCTGCTGGGTGACGCGCGAATGCCGGTGGTCACCACCCTGCACACCATCTTGAGCGACCCGAGCAAGTCCCAGCGTCGTGTGCTCGATGAAGTCATTCGACTGTCCAACCGCATGGTCGTCATGAGTCGCCAAGGCAGCACCATTCTTCAGGAGGTGCATGGGGTCCCCGAAGAGAAGATCGACTTCATTCCACACGGCATCCCCACGTTGCCGAGCCGCTCGGCTAGCCGAGCCCGACTCGAAGTCGACGGCACCTTCCAACTCCTCACCTTCGGGCTACTCTCTCCTGACAAGGGTTTGGAGTATGTCATCGATGCGCTTCCCCAGGTCGTCGCGCGTCATCCGAACACGGTTTACGTGATCGTGGGCGCGACGCATCCGCACGTCAAAGCATCGCAGGGAGACACCTACAGACGCGACCTACAACAGCGCGCGCACAAACTGGGCGTGGGAAAACACGTGGTGTTTCACGATCGCTTCGTGGAGAGCTCCGAGCTCGCGGAGTTCCTCGCCGCCGCAGACATTTACATCACCCCCTATTTGAATCCCGAGCAGATCACGTCTGGCACGTTGGCGTACGCGCTCGGCAACGGTAAGGCCGTGATTTCGACACCCTATCGGTACGCCCAAGAGCTGCTCGCCAACGAGCGCGGTGTGCTCGTTCCGATGCGCGACTCTCCAGCACTTGCCGCGGCCCTCGTCGACCTGCTCGGCAATCCTGACAAACTCCAGGCGCTGAGTGCGAACGCCATCGAGTTCGGTTGCAACATGGTGTGGCCGGCGGTCGCGCGACAGTACGTCAAGAGCTTCGAGAGCGCCCATCGGCAAAATGCTGGCGTGCGGTGTCCAGCTTTCCGAGCACGAAAGTCGATGGTGCACCCGATCGAACTTCCTGCTCTCGACCTCAGACATCTGCACACGCTGACCGACGACACGGGTATGCTGCAGCACGCCTCGTTCTCGGTGCCACGTTACGCTGACGGCTACTGCGTCGATGACAACGCACGCGCCTTGCTGCTCATGACCCTGGCCCAAGAAGGAGGCGCCATCACCCCTGACAGCGTGCGTCCAGTCAGCTCACGCTACCTGGCGTTCCTGAGCCATGCCTTCAATTCGGAGGTAGGTCGCTTTCGGAACTTCATGAGCTACGGGCGGAAGTGGTTGGAAGACTGCGGAAGCGAAGACAGTCACGGTCGAACCCTTTGGGCACTGGGTACGGTGGCCAGCCGAGCCCTCGATGCCGGCCGCACGGGGTTGGCGAACCGTCTGTTTCACGCAGCGCTGCCCGCTGTATCGACCTTCGTGCACCCTCGTGCGATGGCGTTTGCGCTGCTCGGCGTGGCCGAATACCTCAAAGCGTTTCGCGGCGAGCGCCAAGTCGAAGCCGTCAGGAAAGAACTCGCCGGCAGACTGTTGCGCTCGTTTCACGAAACGAAGACCGAAGGTTGGCCGTGGTGTGGGACGATGCTGACCTACGATAATGCCCGATTACCCCAGGCACTCATCGTGTCAGGTCAAGGGCTGGAGGACGCCGAGATGGTCACTGTCGGCGTGACCATGCTCGAGTGGCTGGTACGGGTCCAACGGGGTGCTGACGGTAGCTTCCTGCCCATCGGTTCCAACGGGTTCTACACGCGTGGGCAAGAGCGAGCGACTTTCGACCAGCAGCCCATCGAAGCCTGCGCCACCGTTTCCGCCAGTCTGGACGCTTGGCGCGCGACTGCCGATCCCAAGTGGATCAACGAGATGTGGCGGGCTTTCAGCTGGTTCTTGGGCGAGAATGCCTTGCACACAGCACTCTATGACCCCACGACCGGCGGTTGTCGAGACGGGCTGCACCCCGATCGGGCGAACGAGAATCAGGGCGCCGAATCAACTCTCTCGTTCTTGCTCGCGCTGGTCGAGATGATGTCGCTCGAGGTGGAAGCACGCCTCGCTGCTGATGGAGCGACTCCGTCGTTCGACGGTGCCACGTCAACATGACGAGGGCGGACTTGCCCGGCAAAGGGCCGTTGCGCGTTGCCATACTCGCGCCGATTTCCTGGCGCGTACCTCCTGTGCACTATGGCCCGTGGGAGCAGTTCGTATCGCTGCTCACCGAAGGGCTGGTAGAACGCGGCATCGACGTCACGTTGTTTGCGACTGCCAACTCGATCACTTCCGCGCGACTCGTGGGCAGCGCCCCGATGGGCTACTCCGAAGGCACGAACATCGACGCCAAGGTTTGGGAGAGCTTGCACATCGCCGCTTGCTTCGAACGCGCCTCGGAGTTCGACCTGATCCACAACAGCTTCGACTTCTTGCCGTTGGCGTTTTCCAAGCTGGTCCCAACCCCCGTCGTGACGACGATCCATGGCTTCTCGTCCGAACAGATCCTGCCGGTCTACCAGAAGTACGACCATCACGTTCAATACGTGGCGATCAGCGCTGCCGACCGCCACCCATCCTTGCACTACGCGGCCACGATTCACCACGGCATCGACATGAACGCCTTCCAACTGGGCACCGGTGCTCGAAACGATCTACTGTTCTTCGGACGTATTCACCCCGACAAGGGAACGGCAGAAGCGATTGCCATCGCTCGTCGCGCCAACCTTCGCCTGGTCATCGCTGGCATCGTACAGGACCAGGCCTACTTCGAGCGTGAAGTCGCACCCCACATCGACGGCAAGTGGGTGGCGTTCGTCGGTGCGGTCGGGCCTGACCAAAAGAGTCAGTTACTGGGCAGCGCCCGCGCGTTGTTGCACTACGTCAGCTTCGACGAACCCTTTGGCTTCAGTGTCGTAGAAGCCATGGCGTGCGGAACCCCAGTCATTGCAACGCGCCGTGGGTCGATGCCAGAGTTGATCGTCGATGGTACCAACGGACGGCTCGTCGAGAGCATTCCCGACGCGGTGAAGGCCGTCGCAAGCGCCGCAGCAATGTCGCCCGCGGGGGTGCGCGCCACGGTAGCACAGCGCTTCGACAAGGGTCGGATGGTGGACGAATACGTTGCTCTCTACCGACGCATTCTTGCGCGCGGCGGGGCGCTAGCATGATCGCCGAGCG
The DNA here is from genome assembly GCA_050298815.1 of Polyangiaceae bacterium. GTDB lineage: Bacteria > Myxococcota_A > Polyangia > Polyangiales > Polyangiaceae > SZUA-265. The sequence continues at coordinate 19,847 of JBNKUV010000054.1, read as the reverse complement.
GGGTGCTGCTTTCCGCATTGGTGTGAACTACTGGCCCGCCCGCACGGCGATGGGGTGGTGGACTTCGTTCCAAGAGGCAGAAGTGCGCCGAGACTTCGAGCGCATGGCAGCGTGCGGCTTCGACTCGGTGCGCATCTTTCTGACATGGGAGGACTTTCAGCCAGAACCACATGTGGTCGATACCGATGCCGTGAACCGATGTGTCTTGGTCCACGAATTGGCGGGTGAACTCGGTCTCGTCCTGATGCCGACTCTGTTCACCGGTCACATGAGTGGCGTCAACTGGATCCCAGGTTGGGCATTGGGCAACGCTGCGGGTGACAGACGGTTTCGAGTCTTTTCCGATGGCCGAATCGTCGACTCCGGCCTCGCGAGTTGGTACTCCGACGAGCGCGTCGTACGGGCGCAGGAGATGCTCGCTCGAGAGCTGGCATCGGCACTCGCTGGGCATGACGCCCTGTTGGCGTGGGACCTGGGCAACGAAAACTCGAACTGCAGCGTGCCGCCGGACAAGGGAAGCGGGCGAGATTGGCTGCGGACCATGACGGATGCCATTCGCGGCGCCGATCCGACTGCCGCCGTGACCATCGGCTTGCACATGGAAGACTTGGAACACGACCGCAACCTGGGGCCCGCACAGGCCGCTGAAGTGTGTGACTTCCTGACGATGCACGGCTACCCCGGCTATGCACGGTGGAGCGCCGGAGCAACGGATGAACGTGTGCTGGCTTTCCTGACGCGGATAACCAGCTGGTTGGGCGGCGGCGCCCCAGTGCTCTTCTCGGAGTTCGGGGTTCCCACCTGCGCGGTCGACCACCCCCCCTCCAGCAACCCTTCCGCCGCTCCAGAGCTAGTCACTGAGAGCGCCTCTGCAGGCTATACGGCCCGCGCGCTCAGAGCACTGCACAGCTGCGGCAGTACGGGCGCGATGCTGTGGTGCCACAGCGACTATCCGGAGGACCTGTGGAGTCGGCCGCCCCTCGAACTCGCACCTCACGAACGCAGTTTCGGATTGTGGCGCAGCAACGGCAGCGAAAAGCCGAGTGTCGCCGCAGTGCGCGCCTTTGCCGCGGACATCCCCACCTTGCCCGAGCCTGAACCACTGGCGGACTCGAGTTGGCTCGACCTCGATGCTGAACGATTCTACTCGGCACCCGAGACCGAACTGCCGCGCTTGTATCGGCGCTACTGCGAGGCGGCGGGCATCGACGCGGCAGCAGATTGAGCCGGCTCCGTCAGACGGGAGAGCAGCTCACTGACCCGAACCGTCGCAATCGCCATGCCCACGTCCGAAAAGCCGTAGGGTACCACTAGGTGGTCCCCGGCGATCATGCTGCCGCAAGAGTACACAACGTTCGGCACGTATCCATCACGTTCATCCGCGGTCGGTTGCAGCAGAGGCTCCGACAAGTGGCCAATCACTCTACTAGGATCGTCTCTGTCCAGAAGAATTGCCCCGAGCGCGTATTGGCGCATGGCGCCCACACCGTGGGTGATCACGAGCCAGCCTGCGTCGGTTTCCATGGGCGAACCGCAGTTACCGAGCTGGATGAACTCCCAGGGAACCTTGGGCGTCTGGATCAGTTCGCTTTCGTGCCAAAAGCGCACGTCGTCCGTTCGCATCAGGAAGTTGTTCTCGTTGTCCAACCTGCCGAGGGCGACGAAGCGCCCAGCGATCTTCCTAGGGAACAGCGCGATCCCCTTGTTCGTCGCGCACTCGCCATTGAGGGTGGCAATCCGAAACGTCATGAAGTCGTCCGTCTCAATCAATTGAGGCAGGATCTGAAAGCCATCGTACGCGGTGTAGGTAGCAAAGTAGGTCACCGTCCCGTCGTCTCGGGTGAAGCGGACGAAACGCGCGTCCTCCATTCCGCAGCTCTCTGCGGGGGCGGCAGGAAAAAGAACCCGCTCCGACAACAGCGATGCCGAACCGAACGTGCTCTCGTAATTCGATGACGCCAGCCAGTGCAACGTGCGAGTCATGCGCGCACCCTCTGCGTCGCTCTCGCTTTCGGAGTTCGCTCGGCTGATCTCCGACTCCAACTGCTGCAGAGTGAAGTGCTCTGGCAAGCGATCGAGAACCCCAGCGGCGCTGACCCCAAGAGCCCGCAACTCCGTCAGTTTGGCGCTGAAGAGCGCCTTATCGTAGATGGGCGACCGGTGGCGTGCAGTCGTTGCGAAGCGACTCGGTGGGTCGAGTTCGACGTTGCCGGCGGCGTCGACGACGCCGGAACGAAACTCGATGGAGGACACGTGCCCCTCACCGATTGCTCGCAAGCTCAGCACGAAGCGGGTCGAGCCTTCTGCCAGCGCATTCTGATCAGGCGCTGCAACCATCGATGGATTGCTCAGGGCGGCCGCCTCAATCGAGTACTCGTGGGTGAAGTACGCTCCGATGAGCAAGATGCGCTCGGAAGAAATGCCACCAGCATCGTCTATGCGTGATGCGACGCTGGCGAAGTTTCCCTCGAACTCAGCCCGAAGATCTCGGTGCCGGTCGGCGAAATTCTGCTTGAGTAGCGCCAGCGCCGCCACCACCTCCGACTCGGGCAAGGCGAGCAAACGGGCGAGGATCCGATCGATTCTGGCTTGGCCGTGAGCTGAAACGCCACCGCCAGGTATGAACCTGCGGGCGATCACACGGCTAGGATCTGGACGCAGGCGCACCGGAGCTCTGCGGACGAGGCTCCTGGACGTCGACCCACCTGGTTGCTGACTCGGGCTCGTCAGGTCGTCGTCCCACTCATGTTGGCGATCTCATCGCGAACGCTTTGCTCGACAACCTCGGTTATCAATACTTCAGTGGTGAGCATCAGCGAAGCGATTGAAGCCGCTTGCTGAAGCGCGACGCGTACGACCTTCGTTGGGTCCACGACACCAGCCGCAATCAAGTCCTCGTACTCGCCGGAAGCGGCGTTGTAGCCGTATGCGCCTTTTCCTTCGAGCACCGCACTGACTACGACTGCGGCTTCCACCCCAGCGTTGGTGGCGATCTGACGCAGTGGTTGTTCGATAGCGCGCCGCACCACATTGACACCGAATTGCTGGTCACCTGGAAGCTCCAGCTTGCGCAGGGCTGCCAGTGTGCGCAGCAACGCAACGCCGCCACCCGGCACGATGCCTTCCTCGATCGCGGCGCGTGTGGCGTTGAGCGCGTCTTCGACCCGCGCCTTCTTTTCTTTCAACTCGCTCTCGGTGGCCGCACCGATGTGAATGACAGCGACACCGCCGGCAAGCTTTGCCAGCCGGGTCTGCAATGCCTCACGATCGGGTTCCGAACTGGCCTCTTCGAGTTGCGCCCTGAGTTGCTTGGTTCGAGCGGCGATGTCGGCCTTGCTGCCCGCGCCGCCGACCAGCACGGTATTGCCTTTGTCGACGACGACCTTGCTCACACGGCCGAGGTCTTCCAGCGTCATTCGTTCCAGCTTCACGCCGATGTCGCTGGTGATGGCTCTGCCCGCGGTGAGTACGGCGATGTCTTGCAGCATGTCTTGGCGACGAGCGCCGAAACCAGGGGCCTTGATGGCGCAGATTTGCAGGGCACCGCGCAACTTGTTGACCACGAGCGTGGCCAGTGCCTCACTATCCACGTCCGCGATGATCAGCAGAGGCTTGGCGGCATTGGCTATCAGCTCCAACAACGGCAACAAGTCGCGCATGTTGGAGATAGGCTTTTCGTGAATCAGGACGTAGGCGTCAGCGAGGACGACCTCCATCCGCTCGGTATCGGTAACGAAGTACGGCGACAGGTAGCCGCGGTCGAACTGCATTCCTTCAACGACGTCGAGGGTCGTGTCGATCGAATTGGCGTCTTCGAGGGTCACGACCCCCTCTTTGCCGACGCGCTCCATGGCGTCCGCGATCAGCTCGCCGATGGCTGCGTCGCCATTCGCGCTGATCGTGCCCACTTGGGCGATCTCGCTGCGGCCCCTGGTGGGCTTGGACATGCGCTTCAGCTCTTTGACGACGATCTCGACAGCGGCGTCCATGCCACGCTTCATTTCCAACGGATCGGCGCCCGCGGTGACGACCTTGAGACCTTCCGCATAGATGGCCTGCGCCAACACGGTGGCCGTCGTGGTGCCGTCGCCAGCGATGTCCGAGGTCTTGGCAGCGACCTCTTTGACCATCTGGGCGCCGAGGTTGGCCAAGCGATTGTGGAGTTCGACCTCTTTGGCCACGGTCACGCCGTCCTTCGTCACGGTGGGTGAGCCCCATGGGCGATCGAGAATCACGCTGCGGCCGCGTGGGCCGAGGGTCACCTTGACAACGTTTGCCAGCTGATCGAGCCCACTGCCGATCTGTTTGCGGGCGCTGCTACTGAATAGAATTTCTTTTCCGGACATACTGACCGAACGTCTTTCGCAAAGAGGAGAGCCGCGAGGGAAGCGAACGTTCTGCTCCTCGGTGGCCACTGGAATCGTCGAACATGAAAAAGCGAGCTGCGGCAGCTCGTGCTCGGCTACAAACGCAGCTCAGGCTTCGTGGAAACGGCCCGCACGCGGCCAAGCGGTCACTTGCGCTTCTTTTGCGCCTCAACCTTCGCTGCTTCTTCGGCCTTCTTCTTGCCTTTGGCTGCAGCGTCTTGCGTGGCCTTCGGTGATTTGTCACCCATGATGTGCCGGGTCTTTCTTATGTACGGACGGGAGTGCAGCATGACGCCCTTCTTGCCAATGTCCAGGCTTAACGCCCTGCGTCGCTGAGTTCGGAAGCGCAACTCCGGCCAGAGCAACGGCGCACCTCCGCACTGGCCGCAGGCGCTTACGCCAGCGCTGGGCGGCAGCGTCGCCGAGTTCGGGCTGAACGGCGATTAGAGCAAGCTGAGGACCGGCGAACGCATGGTCGCTGGTTGGGGGGCGCCGCGGTTCGGGAGCTCCACGACTCTGCTTCCGGCAGCGCTGCTCCTCTGAGCACGCAGCTGCCGCGCCGCCACGTTATGGCGTGACAGCGGGCGAGGGCTGACCGGTGTATACTTGGTCGCAGCGAGGCTTCGTCACGTTGGGTGGACAGTTCAGACCCGTATAGAAACTGAGAGAGTTTGCGGGTTGCGCGTAGCCGGCAGGTATTTGGAGATTGCCCACATCCGCGAAGTACGTGAGGCACGCATCCCGCCACCAACGCGCTTCGTAGTGCTGGATCTCGAGGTATTCGTCGATCGCCGCGAAGCGTTCGCTGTCCACCAGACCATCAACGGTGGCCCATGCGTCACGAATCGCGCCCATGGAGTCGACGCCGACACTGTATCGATGGACGAGCTCCTCCCAGACAGTGCGACCGGAACTGGTCGTTTCTTGCCAACCCACGTGGTGGAAGAACAACAGGAAGTCTTCCGGTACTGAATCGCGGCTTCCAAATTGCTGCGCTACCGGGTCGAAGTACTGCTCCACCGCACCGCTGCCGGCGGCGGTCCGATCGAAGCCAATGCCTTGCCCATCAGCTCGGTGATAATAGACCGGATTCCATTCGGCTCGGCCCAGATTTGACACCCAGGGACCGGGCCCATAGTGATGATCCGTGCCCATGATGTGCACCAACCCCAGCGGTGTCATGTAGTTGACGAGAGCTTGGTGAGAATCCATCATCATTTGCGTGACGGGGGCCACGACGAGAGGGTCGTTGGATAGGGTCTGTCGGATCCACTCGTCGGCGATACCTTCTGCCGTCAGATCTGGATCCCAAGCCATGCGACCGTAGACGTACCAGTTCGCCTGGTTGAAGTGGGAACCCGACCAGTTCGTGTCCGATCCGATGTTGGCGACGCCAGCCATCGCGGTCGTCAAGTACCCGTGAACCGAGCCGTCGACGACCCGTGCCACCGTTGATCCAGCACCATCAGCGTACGTGTCCGCCTGGAGCACCTCTTCGTAGAGCGGACCCAGATAGGCGAGGTGAGTATCCTGCCCGAGATACTCTTTGGTGATCTGCAGCTCGAGGGTCAGCGGGGTCTGCGGCATCCCGCCAAAGAGGGGGTGGAAGGGCTCCCGCGGTTGGAAATCCAATGGGCCGTTCTTCGGCTGCACGAGGACATTGGGAGCGAACTGCCCGTCGAGGGGCTTGAACTCATCGTACGCCTCACGAATTCTGTCCACCGGGCTATCCTCGGCGTAGACGAACGCGCGCCACATGACGATGCCATCGTGGGGAGCCAGCGCGTCAGCTAGCATGTTCGCGCCGTCGGCGTGACTTCGGCCATAGTCTTGAGGACCGGGTTGCCCTTCCGAGTTGGCTTTGACGAGGAAGCCGCCAAAGTCAGGGATGCGTTGGTAGATCTCATCCGCCTTGCTGGCCCACCACTGCTGAACCGACGCGTTTTGCGGATCGGCCGTGCTCAGCCCGCCGATCTCGATGGGGGCGCTGAAACGAGCCGTCAGGTAAACCACGATACCGTACGGCCTGAACACGTCCGCCAGGGCTGCCACCTTATCCAGGTAGTCTGCCGTCAGCACCTGAGCGTTCGCATTGACGTTGGTGAGGACCGTACCGTTGATGCCGATGGATGCATTCGCCCGGGCGTAGTCCTCATACCTGGGCGATAGGGTGCCGGGCAACGCGCTCCAGTTCCAGAGGGAGCGACCTGCATAGCCCCGCTCGACGCTACCGTCGAGGTTGTCCCAATGATTGAGCAGGCGATGCTGCACTTTGGGCGAGCTGCTGATGCTCAGGCCCGCGAGTGGCTTGTGGCTCTGCACATGGCGCAGGAGCGCATAGCTGCCATACAACACTCCGATGTCGGTGTTGCCAAGCACAGCAATGACGCGTTGACCATCCATCGTCTCCGTCTCTGCGACGAGATAACCTTCGGGACCGAGCGCGGCAACGTCACCCGCCACGCCCAGCGAATCCACGATACTCGATCCCGGCGATCCGAGCACGACAGCGCCATCTCCCGTGGGCGCGGCGGCGACCGTTACCTCGCTTGCGGTCAAACCGCCCAACCCTCGCACGAGTTCCGCTTCAGCGATGTCGAGCGTCGCGGATTGGCCGTCGACGACAACGTGGTTGAGCGCCGCCTGGTACAACGCTCGCAATCCTTCCAACGGTACGGCGGGGTAACGCAACCAGAGATCCGAGCCATCCTCGTCCGGGAGGTCCAATGGCGCCGCGGGGTACGGCCCGAAGTCTTCGTCCACGGGCGTGGACGGAACGCCTTCCGGCTCACCCGGCACCGTGGGTTGTGGAGTTGGGTCGACACTGCCGGGCACCGTGGGCGCGCCCGTGGGACTCGGCGCCGTGCCAGGCACCGCCGGCTCGCCGGTGGCTACGGGTTCGCCAGGATTCGGCGCAGCCGTAGGACTCACGACACCGGGTGTCGTGCCGGGTGTCGTCGGTGTCTCGCTTGGGGTCGGGCCGACCCCGGGCTCAGTACTTCCGGGCGTCGTACCGCCCGGCAAGGTGGCGACGGGCGCTCCGCTGCCCGGGGTGGGCATGCCATCCATCGTCGATCCGCCGTCGGACGTGGAGCATGCGGTGCTCAACAACACCGAAGCGGCGCACACGAAGGATGTCAGTCGCAACGATCTGCGGCCCTGGTGGGCTTGGGTGCACTTCGCTGAGCTTTGGTTCGTTCTTGTCTTCATGGAAAATTGACTCGCTTCCAGACTACCGTGCCCCAACCCTGCGCTCAACTCGCGTTGCCCTGGTCGGCTCCGCAAGCCGGCAGGGAGAAGCGGAGACTCGCCTAGATTATATGCCGGTGCCCCGGGTTGGCGATCATGCTCCGAAGAGGTAATTCCACGTCGTCGGGGGGCGTTGGAGGCACCCCGAGGCAGGGCGACCCATCAGCGCGGTCATTCGCAAACACCATCACAACATTACAACCCTACTGCCTGCGAGCGACCTCATGCTTGGCCGCTGGTGGGGTGGCTGCGAATCCAGTACGTCCGCGCTCAATGCCGGCCAGGACGCGACTACCGGCTATGGCCGCGCTCACATCGATCACGTGAACAGGAAACGACGTGGCACCGAAAGACCCGCCCTAGCTGGACCAGATTTGCGATGTCGCGTTTCTCCACGCGGCTATCGTCGGAGGGAAACATCGCTGTTAGTTCGGCGAGGTTGCACGTGTTTGTCGTATCCAGCGTGCACCAAGACCGCGATAACCCGTTCGCCCGACGCGCGCGCCTCGAGGTGGGCCCCGCAGTTTGCCGCTGGAAGGAAAACAGCCTTAGTGTCGCCCCGACGGTGATCCTGCTTTGCCAGATTGCTGGACCTTGATGCGGGCATCGAGCCGCCGCTATTAGCAGGGTCGAGCATGCCATTGCTGATCCGACTCGCCCGTCACCGGCAAACGTTGCATCGAGTACTCGCCGTTCTGGTGCTGCTGGTGGTGTATCGGCTCGTGTTTTGGCCTGTGCACCACGTCGTGGGAAGTGCTGCCTTTCTGATGGCGCTCGTGCCCTGTGCCGTGAGCGGGCTGTTGTTGGGCGTCCGTGGGGCCTTCCTCACCATCATCGCCGTTGTCGTACTGGACCGCTCCCAGGCTCTAGCTCTGGGCATGTCGCGCGACGCAGGGTTCGTGGCGTCAGTCCTGCTGAAGACGGTAGTCGGACTTGGACTCGGGTTGGTTTCAGACCACGCGCGCAGGACACGGCAACTCAACCAGCGCCTGCTGCAAGAGAAGAGCACGCGACAGCGCGCAGAAGCGAAAGTAGCGGCGAGTGAACACCTGTACCGCTCCTTGGTCGAAAGCCTCGGCGAAGGCGTTGGCCTTTTCGACCGGGATGATCGCTTCACGTTCGCAAACGCAGCAATGGCGCGAACCCTCGACGTACCAGCGCCAGAACTGTTGCAGCGGCAATTCGCCCGCTTTTTGGATGACGAGTCGCGCCAGAGAATGCTGCAAGCCGAGCAGGAGGGAGACAACAAGCCAGTGGTGTACGAGGCCGTCCTGAGCGGTGAACGCCCGCGACTGCTCTTGGTGACTGAGACGCTCGTCAACGAGGACAACAACGGCGTCCAACAAACGCTGCGGGTGGTGCGAGATATCACTGAAAGTGCAGAAGCGGAACGCAAACGACGGACCATGGAGCTCGAGCTGCAGAAGAATCACGCGCTCCAAAGCATGGCCGTCCTCGCAGGGGGCGTCGCCCACGACTTCAACAACCTGCTGAGCGGTATCATCGGCAACGCGGAGTTGGCACTGCTCAAGTTGCCGCACAACTCCTCACCGAAACTCGGGAACTGCCTCAGCGAGATCAAGGGCTTCGCTCAGGAAGCAAGTCAACTCAGTCGGCAAATGCTCGCTTACGCCGGGCGGCGCAACCTGTCCATCGGCAACGTCGACCTCAATCTGGAGATACAGGAAGCTCTCCGATTGCTCAAGTCGACCACGCACCACCGCGCCCGACTCGAAGTCGAGCTGGAGCAAACCCTCCCACCGGTTCTCGCCGACGGCGGCGAAATGCGGCAGGTGCTGACCAACCTGGTAATCAACGCCACTGAGGCCATATCCAACGGGCGGGGGATGATACGGGTGCGGACGAGCTCCGAGGATCTTAGCGGCGAGGATCTGCTTCGCCACGCTGCGCCGAACACGGCAGTGCCCGGACCGTTTGTCTGCCTCTCGGTGGAAGACGATGGAGCGGGTATGTCGGAGGACACGAGACGTCAGATCTTCGAGCCCTTCTTCTCCACCAAGGCGGGCGTCAGCCGTGGCATGGGGTTAGCCGCCTCAGAGGGCATCGTTCGCGCCAACCGCGGATGGTTGACTGTCGAATCGAGTCCTGGGCGAGGGGCTAGGTTCTGCGTCTGGCTGCCGTCCGCTGAGCCTCAATCGACGAGTGCACCAACCGCACCTCTGAGCGGTACTCGACGCAGCAACAGCGCAGACAGCGTGCTTCTGATCGATGACGAACCTGCGGTCAGGCTAGTCACCGCAAAGCTCCTGACGGAGTTGGGACAAAAGGTGGCAACAGCAGACAGTGGACAGCGAGGAGTCGAGCTGTTTTCCGAAAACCACCGCAGCATCGACACCGTTCTCCTCGATCTGACGATGCCGGATCTATCGGGGCTTCAGGTCCTGGATGCTCTTCGCGCCATCGACCCGAACGTCCAGGTAGTTCTCACCAGCGGTTTCATCCCGAACGATGGCGCCGCTCTGGGTAATCGGCGAAACGTAGTCGGCTTTCTGGAAAAGCCGCACACCCTCGAGCAGCTGGAAGGACTCCTGGGAACTCGGCTACCGCACGAGCGCCAGTCCTGGTTGGCGCAGAGCTCCTAGCGATACTGCGCTGAGCGATACTGCGCTTGAGCGATACTGCGGGGCCGGGTTCTCCTCATTGTGGCGCGGCGTCCGAGAACCCTGTGAGGTCTGCAGTGGCGAGGGCGTTATCCAGGAAAAGCTGCTCGAGCTCAGCCACGTTGTTTGGCGGGTTCGGTATGGTAGCGACACTCAAGGCGTACACAACGAACGCGTACTCGTCCGTTGTCAGTCCGCCAAATGAAGGGCACGGACCGAGAAAACCGACGGGATTCAGTGGCGTGTATTGTCTGGAGCCTGCCGGCTCGGCTGGTTCGGCGCCGGTGACTTCTCCACTGGGAAGGCTGGTCACTTCCGCCGGAATGTCCCACAGCGCCCAATGGTAGCCGTTCATGTTATCCGGTGCGAGCGTGATGTCGATGAATGTGATGGCATAGCTGAGGGTGCCCTCGGGCCCTGGGGTCCACGACAAATCCGGCATTGGACCGGTACCAAACTGCTTACCCTCACAAGTGAACTCATCAGGGATGTCATCCCCGTTCATGAAAGCGGTGCTGCTGAGCACGAAGTCTCCGGTCGGCTCTGGGTTCGCGCCGGACATTCCCCCCATGCCCATCATTGTGATGTCGTCCGTCACGTCACCACCTCCTCCGCCCGCCCCTTCGCTCTCAGAGTCCGTCCCACCGGAGCCCACCTCACCCGCAGGGACCGACGAGGCTTGGTCCGCGCCGCCAGCACCTGCAGGTATCGGCGTCACCGCGGGCGAACCCCCAGCAGCGATAGACGGCTCCCCCGCAAACCCGCCGCTGCCCCCTCGAGCTGGGGCGGGGACCGGTGTTGGTTCCGCACTTTCGGTTGGCGTCCCACCCGAGCTGCCCGCAGGCATCGTGCTGTTGATTGGAGTGCCCGGCGCCGGTGAACTGCCAGCTAGAGGAGCGTTCGGCGTCGAGGCACCAGGTGAGAGCGCTTGGGCGTCCTCGCCGTCGTCGGTCTGTTCACCACACGCAGTGCTCAGCAAGACGCACGTCAACAAGGCAGTTTCTATGGTGTGTCGCATCTTGGAGCTCGTTCTATCCCCCGCAGCACCCAAGCACCAGCACCCAGCACATCCGCTGCACCGCTCTCACCTTTTTTGGTGAACAGTGCTCCGACTTCACCCCAGCGTTGGAATTGTTGCGGACGTCGTGGAGGCGTGGCCCGTATTTGTCGTCGCTGCAAAGACAGTCAGGAACAAGCCGTGCGAGGAACTAATCTAGTTCCAGCGTTCTTGGTCTGGCGTCTTGCGCAAGCCGGAAGCGCCTTCGACATGATCTGCCAACCCGCGCAGAAGCTCCAGCATGCGGGCCAACCGCAGAGCAGGGTCGCGATTCTCCAACAGCGCCTGTCGTTCATCCGGGTCTTGGATCAAGTCAGCTTCGATGTAGTCGCGACTGGCGGCCCCTGTCTTCATGCCCTTGGCGCGGGTGATGAGTTGGGCGGCGCCTGCCTCCTCACGTCGCAACAACCGCTCACCCTCCAGCGTCACCGCGCTTCTCAGTGGCGCCAAATTGACCGCTGCAGGGAAATCCGCCAGTGCCTCGACCTCCGCAACGCGAAACGCTTCACCTTGGATCTCGCGGACCAACCGCACTCGATCGACGCCCTGTAGAACGACGACGAAGCGACCATCCGGGAGTCTGCGATGTTCCAAGATTCTGCCGATTCCGAGCACTCGGTGAATCGCCGGGCAGCCCTCGTAGTCTGCCTCATAGCCAGGCTGCAAGCGCGGCACGCCGATCAAGCGCCCAGTCTGCAAAGCGTCCTCCACCAGCGCCCGATACCTCGCCTCGAACACCTGCAACGGCAGGAGCTGATGCGGAAAGAACACCAGGTTCGGCAGAGGGAACAGGCCCACAGAGCCATAGTCGTGATCCAATCGGGCCCGCGTCATACACCCTATGTAGTCGCCCGCGGCCCAAACGTCAGATGTCTTCCTCGACCAGGGGGGCCGGCGGCCCACCATCTCCCGCCTCGCCGCCGATGACACGCCGCAAGAGCTCCTCGCGGGGGCGCAGCACGTACCGGACGGTACGCGCCGGCTCGCGTCTCGATTCGCCCTCCAAAGACCAAATGTGTGGCATTCCGGCGTTGCCAGCGACGGCAATGGGCACACCGGTGAGCGGGTCCGTTTCGTAGACGAAAAAGGAGTGGGTGTGCATGCGCACCTGATCCGCCTCGGTGTACCCCCGGACGATTATTATGTCCCCAGTTGCAGGGGGGTCGTCCGCCGCAATTAGGTCGCTGAAGAAGCGTTCACGGTGCCCGATCGGCACACGACGGTCCGCCGCTACTTGGCGTACATCAAACCAACTTGGCTGGGATTCCGCGAAGCGGACGAGGTCGACAACCCGCCTCTTTTCGAGTTCGCCAAAGGTTGAGAGATCGAGGCCTCCAACTTCGCGTCGCGGTGCTGCCGCGGCCGAGCTCCACCAGGTGCCGCTAGCGCGTTCCAGCGTGTCAGTCAGGAAGTCCACACACACTTGCGGGGGAACTGGACGGCCTGCACGGTTGTAGACGTCATAGGCCTCATCACGCAATCGGAAGTGGCGACGGCCTCTGGAGTGGGCCTCCACCCACATGGGACGCAGCACACCATCTTCAACGCCCTGCTCATCCCGTGGTTCGTCGAAAGGTGGCGCTTCGACGACCTGGGCGTGCATTGCCCGTTGCAAACGAAGGATAGCCTCTCCCCGGATCGCCGCCCGCTGCTTCTCGCGGGCCAGATCGGGCGATGGTGATATCTCACATACCACTGAGAGCGCAGGCCCGCGTCGCTCGAGCACAGCCTTCACGTTCTCTTTGCCGTAGGCCAACTCCGCGAGTACATGGTCTTTCGTCAGCCGCAGGACGCGCATTCTGTCGAAGTGTAGACGCGAGCGCAGCGCCCGCACATCGACGTGCAAGGAAGCGGGCGGAGTCCCGACGCCGACTCGATCGAGGTGCAGCAGATTCACAGGCACCGGATGTGCTGCAGTAGATCGCTCGTAGATGTAAGCGCCTTCGTCGGTGCGATCCGCCCAGAACAGTTGCTCGCCTCTTTGGATCCAAATGCGGGGAGCGTCAAATAGGTGCTCGGGCTGAACCAACTGTTCGAACGCATACGCGAGGTGCGGATGCTCAGCGTACAAATAGCCGTCCCGAAGCAGCACTGCTCTGCCGATGTCTGGCCGCGCGCGAAACCGTCGCAACTGAAACGCAAGCGCGTCCCAATGGTGCTTTGCGGCGCTCAGATGCCGACGGAAGCTCTTCACAGTCGCGCCCACGTCTTGACTCCAGCGTGGCGTCTCCACAAAGACGATCGGTTCTGCTTTGGCGCGCGCTAGAAGTAGAGCGCGCTGTTGGTCGAAAGTGGGCGCCCCCGGAAGCGCCGGCGCCTCTTCGACACGGCGCCAACGCTCGTCACAAGGTGGGTCGATCGCCTCCTCGTTACGAGCGAGTGAGGACCGACCATTGTCTGCACGGCCCAGGTTGGGCACCACGGCAGCACCAGCGAGCGAGGATTGGACGCTCTGTGGCGCCGAGACCGTCGGCGCCAGTTCGTCAGCGCGAGTGGTGTTGCAGGCCCAGGCGCACGCACCCAAAACTAGTACACGGCCGAGGGTGGGCAGACGCGGCAACAGCCTTTTTTTGGGGGCGATTCGTAGATTCACGAGCTCGAACCCTGTTCAAACCTGATCTAAGCCTGACACACATTCGCGTCAGCGGCGAACACGAAGCGGAGATTGCTGGCGGCAGCAGGTCGTCACCGCTCGACCGCCGGCCGTGGCGATCCGCCCCAACGTCGCGCGCACTGTGACGTCACGCACCGCCAACAGAGCGCCGCGCACTCCGAAGTGCGTGCGTGGCGGCCCCTCTGCACTGGCACGGCACTGGTACGCCCCTTGCTTAACTCACCCTCGTCACAAGAAAGGAGACAACACATGACTCAAAGCAACTCAACAACAACTGACGACTTGACGTCACTCATGAACAGCGTTCGCTCGCTAGCCGATGAGACTCGGGTCAAGGCCCACCTCGCTGGCATGGACGCGAAGACGCGATGGCGGGAGCTGCAAGCGCAACTCGATACGCTGGAGCACCGCATGAATCAGCAGAAAGACAAGGCAACGACTGAAGTCCGTGGGACGCTCGAAGAGCTACGGTCGCACTTCCGTGAGTTTTCCACCACGCTGTCCCAGAAGCGGTCAGCCTAGAGAGGCACTTTCGGCGCACTCTGTTTGGGTACGGTGGCTCGTGGACCAGCCCGAACTGGTCGAGTCCGTCCGGGCACCGCCCAGCGGTGATGGAAACTCACGGTCGGGAGAGGGCCCTCGCACAACCAGCGCGCAGCGCCAAAAAACTTCTCCGACCACTTTTGCTGGGAGTCGCGCGCCACCCCAAGGGACCTTTGGCTAGGCAAGAAACTTGGGACACCCCCTAGTGCCACAGAGCGATCGACGCTACATGGCAGCTCAGTTTCCCGCGCTGCGGGTGAAGGAGTATCATGTCACGTCTCATCTTGGTCACAGGCGCCACCGGCAAGGTTGGCCAACACTTCATCTCCAGATTGCTGCGGGAGCCTGGTTTCGAAGACTGCAAGGTTCGCGCACTCTGCCACAACCGCATGTTGGAAGCGAGCGATCGGCTCGAGGTGATCAAAGGCTCGATCTCTGACCGGACCACGGTCGCCAAGGCGTTGGATGGCGCGACCCATGTGCTACATCTGGCAACCTGCAAAGAAACACCCGACGCCATCATGGACGTGGCCGTCAAGGGCATGTTCTGGCTCTTGGAGGAGGCCCGCGAGAGCTCCAGTCTTCGGCAGTTCATCCTGATCGGAGGAGACGCGGGGGTGGGTCACTTCGTTTACCCACGCGCTGTACCCATCACGGAAGACCAACCGCATCGCGCCTATCCCGGTTGCTACGCCCTTTCCAAAGTCCTCGAAGAGGTCATGTTGGAACAGTACTACATTCAGTACGACCTGAACGGCTGCTGCTTGCGTGCGCCCTGGATCATGGAAAAGGACGATTTCCGGTACCAGTTGTCGTTTGGACGGGATGTCTTCGGCGGCCCTCGCTGGTGTGATCTCGTCCCCTCAGGTCAAGCGGAAGAATACGCTTCAAAAGGCATGGTGCCTGTAATGCTGGATGCCAATGGCGAGCCCGTCAAACGCAACTTCGTGCACGTGGACGACCTGGCCAGCGCCATTCTCGCTGCCATCGACTCCCCCCGCGCCCGGCAGCAACTGTTCAACGTTTGCATGGATGAACCCGTGGACTACGGCAAGCTTGCTGCTTACCTAAAAGAGTCACGTGGGCTCGGAAGCGTCAGTGTGCAGACGGAGTACCACAGTACGTGGCTGGACAACACGAAAGCCAAACTGCTCCTTGGATGGCGGCCCCGCTACGACCTGAAGCGAATGACGGACGAGGCGTTCGACTACCAGCGTGGCCCCGATGAACCGCGCAAGATCTGGTACCCGGGCTGAGTCGGCATCCAGGTGGCGAAAGGGACAGAGTGGGCATCATGACGGACGAGCAAGCGGAAGCGCGCGACCTATCGGAGCGCTTCGAGCAGCTGACTGGTTCAGCCCCCGCGGGTGTGTTTGCCGCACCCGGACGCGTGAATTTGATCGGCGAGCACACGGACTACAACGACGGGTTTGTCCTTCCCGTGGCGATAGCCCAACACGCCATCGTCGCGATGCGGCTAACCGAGGACGATAGGATCCGGATCTGGTCGGACGAGCTCGGGAAGGTCGAGTTCGGCGCCTCGGAGCTCCGGCCTGGAAGTGTCGAGGGGTGGTCGGCCTACATCGCTGGGGCGTTGTGGGCGGCGGGACTGGATGACGGTAAGCGCGGCGCGGATGTTCTGCTCCGAAGCAGCGTCCCGGTGGGAGCTGGCCTCTCCTCCAGCGCTGCCGTGGAATGCGCGACAGTCCTGGCGACGACGACCCTGACGGGCACTGCTCTAGAACCCTTTGAGATGGCGATGCTAGCCCATCGCGCTGAGTTCGACTTCGTGGGTGTTCCTTGCGGAATCATGGATCAGACGATCTCCATGTGCGGACAGAAGGGGCATGCGCTGTTCCTCGACTGCCGTACAAAAACGACCGAGCAGCTACCCCTCTCGCTCGAGTCCAGAGGACTCGAACTGCTCGTCATAGATACTTGCGCTCCACATCAACTCAACGACGGAGCCTACGCGGAGCGGCGAAAGGCGTGTGAACAAGCCGCAGAAAAGCTTGGCGTCGTGGCTCTGCGTGATGCAACCCTGGATGATCTGCGGACACGTGCTGCGATGCTCGACCCGGTCGCAGTGAAGCGAGCGCGGCATGTCATCACCGAGAACGAGCGCGTGATGCTTGCCGCCCAACACCTGCGCGCCGGCGACCCGGCGGCGCTAGCTCCGCTGCTCAACGCCTCTCACGCGTCGCTGAGGGACGACTTCGAGGTGACCATCCCCGAGCTGGACATCGCCCAGGAGACCGCGCTACGCGCTGGCGCGCTGGGCGCACGGATGGTGGGTGGGGGATTTGGCGGTTGCATCCTCGCCCTGGTGCAGACGGGACGCGCCTCCGATGTCGCCGCTGCCGTCAACTCGGCCTTTTCGGAGCGGGGGTTCAACCCGCCCAAAGCACACCCTGTGAGCGTGGCGCAGGGCGCTCGTCGTTTGAGCTAGCGCCCTACCTCGAGCGCCAAGCACGCTCAGTGCTGGTGACCGGAGCCGCCACCGTGGCTGTTGGCCGCCGATGCGCCTTTTCGTACGAGCTTCATTCCACACGTGGGGCACTTGCCATCCCCCGGATCTAGACTCGCGTAGTGGACGGAACCCATGTCACACATCCACGCGCCATCGGGGATCTTGGACTTGTCGACGGGGGGATCGAACTTGGTTCCCGACTTTGCAACCTCGACGGTTCCGTCAGCCGTTGCCTTCGCGGGTTGATCACCTGCCGGCACAGCCGCCGCCTTCACGGCGGGCTCGGCCTGTTGGACTTCTTCTGGAGTGATCTTGCTGTCACAGCCGCTGGCAATCGCGGCGAGTAGAAAACCGACGCAGGCGTTGCGCAGCAGGGGATGGATGCAGAGCTTGGACATGTTCGACTCCTCGATTCGACCGGGTGCGTAGGGGTTGTGCCGCAGAGTGGACGCACTGGCAACAACGTATGTCGGCAGACCAGGCGGCCCCGAGCGGAGGCTGTCCAGCACGGATATGGTAACTGTGGCCTGGCTAGCCGCACTCCACAGGGCATTGTAGCTCGCTGCACGCGTACAGCTGGAATGCGACGAGGGCCAATTCCAGGTCGTCATCGAAACAGGCCGAAGCGCACTCCAGGGAACCGGATGCGCCGCACTCGCCTCCCAAGCAGCCTAGTCCTGACGTGCAAAGCGGCTCTGCTTGGCAAACTTCCCAACTGGTACTGCACATGGCGGCGCGACACTCATCACAGGAGTCGTAGTGGGCTTCGGGCTCTGACCCTGTGGCCCCAGCGCCCTCGCCCTGACCCCAGGCTTCATCGGTTTGAGTCATGCCCTCCTCGTCACGAGGAGTCGCGGGACCAGTTTCGGGTGGGTTGGGGGCGGGACCGCCCTGTCCTGCTCTTACTGCGTCGAGGAAGTCATCGGGGTCACCTGTTCCCTCTTGGCCCGCCGTGGAGTCGTCAGCCTCGCCCCGCGCCGAAGGTTGGCCGTCCGAGTTGGCGGCATCTCCTGACTCGGCCATCGCGCCGTCGTCAGTCGATGCGGTCTTGTCCGAATCCGACCGTGAGCCGCTGACCTCGCTGCCGCAGGAACAGACCGCGACTACGAAACCCAGGAGGCTGGAAAGACGGAGGACCTTGTTTAGCGTTACGTTGTGCACCTTGAGTTGACGTCCAGTGTTGCGGGGTACTGTAGCACACTGCGGAAAGGGCCAGGTGTTCCACGTCGTGCCACGGAAAACAGTGAGCAGGTCTCCGCGATCTGGCGTCAGCATGGTCATGCCCCCCGAGTACGTGACGCCGCTGCAATTTGGCGCGCCCGTCTGCCCCGGAATGCCTGCGCAGTACTCAATGCTGTACACGCCAACGGCCTTGGCATTGCCGCACGCAGTGAACAGTCGCTGGGTACAGCTCCCCTCACCGCCGCTCCGAGTTGCCGGACAAACGACGAGAGCTCGCGTATTGAGCAGCTGCTCTGGAGGAAGCGACCTTTCACTCAGCGACAAAACCCAACCCCAATGACCACCAGGACAGTACTTCCGGCGAGTTCGAGGTCTTCTTCGATCACTTGACCGCTTACAGCATCGCCGATCCTCTGACGCATGGCACTTCGATGAAGCGCCCACCGCAGGTCCATGAGCCAGTAGGTGTCGCCGGAAGGGGAGTCCTGTTGGACCCCTGCCCCAATGAATAGGTGATAACCCCAAGCATGTAAAGGCTCGCGCTCGGTGCGGTAGGTTCGGGGAAAGTACGGAAGTACCAGCGAAGGACCGAGTCCGGCCAGCACTCGGGCGGCCACAGTTCCCCGTCTGGCGCCGAAGCGTCCCACTGCAATAGCTGAAGCATCATGCCATTGATGCGTATTGGGTAGTGTTCCGAGGCCGCGTTGAAGTGCAAGCCCAGGTCCGACCGACCAACTTTCCGTCAGGGCCCAGCCGGCTCGTACCCCGAGTTGCAACAGCGGCGCTGAGCGTCGGTCAACGTCGCCCAACCCGCCGCCATCAACCGACCTGGTAACCCAAGTGTGGCCGGCTCCCCCTTCGAGAGCAGCGTCCCAGGTCTTGGCTCCGGACACATCAGGGGCCGCGGATGCTGGCCCGGATACGGAGAGGACACAAGCAAGCGACGCCACACCCCACAGACGCACCCCAGCAAACGTGCAACACGACCGCGCGTTCACGGTCCCCCGAACCCTGACACTGGGTCATCGTCAAAGACGAAGACACCTGGCCCGGCCACGAGCACAACCTCGGACCCCAAGCGCTCCAGGTAAACAGACCCCGCTGCCGGGGGAGAGTCACCACTGACGGAAACGGGAATCTCGTCGCGGATGTCCCACGCAACTCGGAACTCTTGGCCCGAGGGTACAACTACCCAAGCTGTTCCACACTCCTGACTCGATCCATCGCCCGCGTCGGAGGCGACACCCGCGGTGAGGCGCGTCCACTCACCGCTGTCCAGCGTTTCGAGGCGGAGCGCTTCTACCCCCCCAACCCCAACCGTGAAAACCTCCTGGCCCGCCTGTGCGCAATCAAACGGCCCAGAGTATCGTTGGACCCCGACGGAGATTCGAAACTCCGTCACATTTCTCAATGACTGGGCGGGCGCGCCAAGTTCCCAAGGGCCGTCACAGCATGTACATCCAATACCCACCAAGAACGTCCCGACTACGGCCCGGCGGTGAGCTGTCCTGGCTACTTCGCTCATCCGCAGCTCATGCCACCGAGCGATAGTCATGGTGAAGCCCGCCGAGAACGGAACGCTGGACGGTCTTTGGAGTCGTCTGGCCGTCGCGCGTCGTCGATGACAGCGGGATACGTTGCTCGAGTCCCTGATGGGGTCGGGATCGATTGAAGTAGCTGACATACTCATCGAGCACCGCGCGAAGATGCGTTTCGCCAAGAATGATGATGTGATCGAGACACT
>JBNKUV010000053.1:0-2401 GCA_050298815.1 Polyangiaceae bacterium | reverse complement strand
ACGCTCGCTGTGTCGAAATCCTTGATAGCTGTCCGTCGATATGCTCGTCTCTTCATGGGGATGTTCTCCTCGTTGTTGCTATGCGACCCTACTCGGGTCGCCGGGGGCATCCCCACTTTCTCCTTTCACTCACCATGGCTGTCAGACGAGTCGTTGGGCGGACCTCACCGCGAAGCAAGACTTGGCGAGCCAATGCCAATCGACGACTTCTTCCGCGCGGTGCCGTCAGTCGTTCACCTGAAAGCATGACATCGCGACTCCGCGTCCCACGCGCCGTCCGCCCTTCGCTCAGCCATTGCCCTCCGTCGCATTCCCGGGTACGCTGCGTCTCTTGCCGCAGAGACCTCCACAAGCCCCCACTGCAATCCTCATCTGCGGCGCCAACGGAGCAGGCAAGACCACTTTCGCGCGGCAGCTGCTTCCGATGACCCGCTCTGGCGTCGACTTCCTCAATGTCGATGAGATTCAACGCAGCGTCCACCCGCCCATGTCCGACGTGGCCGCTGCTCGCGTGTTCCTAGCTCGGCTCGGCAGTGCCGAACAGAACCGCCTCAACTTCGGACTCGAGACTACACTGGCATCTCGGTCATATGCGCCCCGCATTCGCCGGTTGAAGGCCAGCGGGTACCACGTCGTTCTCCATTTCATCGAGCTGCCCTCAGCCGACCTCGCCGTCCGACGCGTTGCTGAAAGAGTAGCCGCAGGCGGACACGACATTCCAGAACCCGCGATTCGCCGCCGTTTCCACCGTGGCCGGGACCTGTTTTTTGCGCTATATCGATCGATGGTCTCAGAGTACTTTCATTGGCTGAGTGACGATCATGGACTCCAACTTGCCGAGCGACGCCGCAACCCCTGACGACGAGCAAATGCTCGAACTCGTCCTAGAAGCCGCACGTCGTGCCAACTGGGATGCACTCCACGGTCCAGAACACCTTCGGGCGGGGCGCTACCTCGTGAATGAGCCGTCCGAAAGTCTTCCCGCCAACGACGGTCGCGGCTGATCGCCGCCCACTTTTTCGGGACCCTCGCTCCAGTGCCCCACTGGCAAACAATGTGCCTACTGTACAGTTGCCTAGGCGCTTTGGCGTGTTGCCCGTCTCCCCCTGCAACCAAGAATCCGGTATCGGGGCTCCCATCCGGCCCTGAAAACTGGAGCCCGCTGCGAGACTGCCTCCTCCCAGAACAGATGCCGCCCGACGTCGACGTACTACGAGCCGCTATCGAAGTCACCGTCGACGAGACTGGCAACCCGCGGGCAGCAACCATCCTCAATGACGACGGACATGGGGCTGGAGCGCGCGCGGTCCAGTGGGCAATCGCCGCACACTACCACCCCGCACTCGACGAAGCAGGCAGGCCGATCGAAAGCACCGTTCGGCTCAACCTTGTCTTCGCCGCGAATCCCTAGCACAGAAGCCCCGAACAAGGCCACATGCGCTTGCTGCCGGCCGCCCAACAAACCATTGAACACTCGTAGGCAAGTCAAGCGGAAAGATTGTCTAGGGGATGCAGTCTCTCGGGCGCACGAAACCAGTGACGTAGGATAACACGTGTGGAATCGAGCGCGGTCGTCGGGTTCGCCTGGACGTGATTGTCCGGAGGTATCAGTGGGGGTAGACCAAGCCACTCAGGTGGGGCATCCGCCGTTGGGTGCCAAATCAGCCATCGCATTGAGTATTTGCTTCCTACCGAATCCCTCGGGGTGCCTCACGACAGACGAGAGCTCTCATCCGTGGCGGAGCTCGTGTTCAATTGGAGGTCACCCTTCGGAAAATCTGAGTCGTCGGCGCTGGCGCGGTTACATCATCGTTTGCCTCCTCAGCTCGTGACGGCCGTTTGAAAACATCACGATTGAGCTAGCTTCAGGCGTCGCACATCGAAGAGTTTTCGAGAGTCGAACGGCTCGCCGCGCGCCACGTGGTAGAGCGCCTTGACGAGCTTGCGCATCAGCCCCACCACCGCCCGTGCTTTACCTCCTCCGTCTCGCTTCACCTTCGACTCGTACCAGGCTTGTGCGATCGGATCGCGCTGTCGCCAACGGTACACCGCAAGCCACAAGTATTGCCGAGCTCGCCCAGACCCCTGCTTGGTGATCTTCAGCCGGCCCTGGTGCTTCCCGCTGCTCTTTTCCTTCAGGTTCAGGCCGTACGCCTTCAGGTAGCCGCGCGTCGAATGGAAGCGACGAGGATCGCCGACCTCCGTGACCAGCACCGCCGCCGTCGTCTTGCCAACCGCTGGCGCCAGTACTTCCGAGACTGTGCCCTGCGCCAGCTGCTCCACCCCGACTTTCGCTTCCTTGTAGGCCCTCAGTGCCCGATACGCCTCGGAGGCCAGCGTCTTCAGCGCCGCTCGTTCTTCCTCCAGTAGCGGCAGGCCCGCCGTCGTCGATGCTGCCTGC
>JBNKUV010000052.1:0-3244 GCA_050298815.1 Polyangiaceae bacterium | reverse complement strand
ACAACACCGCGCCGCAATGGGCTCGGCGCTCTTTCGCTCTGCGTCCCCCAGCAGCCCAGACGCATAGAGCGCAAACGACGCTCTTTTTCTGCGATCTTTCAGGTGGTTTGCCCCCAAAGCCGCCAAGAACCCGTCCAGCCGCGCAGCCGCGGCCAGGTCAATTTCGTACTCCATCCCGCGGGCTTTGCACGGCCCGAATCACATGGAAAAGTTTTCGACAGTAGTACTAGTTCGCGTTGCAGCGCCGGCAGGCGCTGATCCTCAACCCGAACCGCCGGCAGGTTCTTCGCCGTTGCTGATTGCGGTGGTCGAAGTCTTAGCTGAGTTGGAGCCAACCACCTACAATGGCAAACCTCAGCGAACGAATCTGTCTCGGATCTCCATCAACGGAGCGCGGCTGGCGCGTGCCAAGTTCGCAGGGGTGAACCTCTCCGGCGCGCAGCTTCGGGGCGTTGACCTGTCTGACGCTGATCTGGCGGACGCGGACCTTTCAGGCGCGGACCTTTCGGATGCCAACTTCTCGAACTGCAATCTCCACGGCGCGAAGTTTGCAACCGCGGACCTGTCCGGAGCGCGTCTTGTAGGTGCTGAACTGATAGGTGTGGCACTCGATAACGCCAACCTAGCTGGTGTCGATCTGGCCGGCGCAGACATACTGAGTTCAGGTTTTAGAGGGGCCAACCTGACGGACGCAGACTTCTCGCGCGCCAACTTCTGCCCGGCTCCCCTAGGTCTGGACCAGTACCTATGGGAGGGGGCGCGCTTCACTGATGGCACACGGTTTCCTGACGAATTCAACCCGGTGGACCACGGGGCCACTCGCATCGAAACCACGAAGTTGGCGTCGCCGTTCCCAGATGCTAGGCCCGACGACTCTGAGCAGTGTGCAGAGTAGCAAGCACACGCATGTTTGACGTTTGACTTGCCCTCGGAAAGGCATGAGGCTGACGAACTAGGCCGTTGAACCTGCCAGGCTTGAAGAGGTTGGTCCTGCGCGGTGAGCTTGGCGGGAAGGCCGCGTCGCGGCCTGTCTTGATGGCTTCGCCGTGCGGGGTTGAGGTAGTGTTGGCGCCTGCAGGTTAACGCCAGTCGTTGGCCTGACCCGGACAGCGACTCGACGCCGGAAGTGCTACGGTGTTCGCGCTGGCTCTCGGAGTCTGCGTAGGAGGGTCAGATTTGCGGTCACGTTCGAGGTGCTTGGTAGATAAGTCCGTCGCGGCGATGCTGGCGGCCGTCGAGGTGTACAACAAGCCGACCTTTGCCTATCGCGAGGAGGCGTTCTCGATTCTCGCTGCCAATTCGTGGGAACTGTTGCTGAAGGGGCGTGTGCTTCAGCTAGAGCAGAACAAGGTAGCGGCGTTGCTGGTCTATGAGTCCAGAACTCGCGCTGATGGAACACGTACTGCGCCCCGATATCGAAAGAAGAACCGTTCGGGGAACTACGTCTCGATCGGCCTATTCCAGGCCTATGATCGGCTGGTCGCAGACTACTCGGACACCCTGGCACCTGTGATTCGCAGCAACTTGGAGGCGCTTGTGGAAATTCGAGATAACGCAGTGCACTTCTTCAACAAGGGGGCGGCGCTCGAGAAGGCCGTTCAGGAGATAGGAGCCGCCTGTCTCAGCAACTACGTGCGCCTCGCTCGTTCTTGGTTTGCAGTCGATCTGGCGAAGTACAACTTCTTCCTAATGCCGCTTGCCTTCGTGCGCGATCTCTCGGAGATGCAGGGCGTCAATCTGAATGCGGAGGAACGACACCTGCTGCGCTACCTAACGAACGTTGCCCAGCAGCCGGAGGGGAAGGGGTCATCTGACTTTGCCGCGGCACTCACGGTGGACTTTCGAGTCCGAAAGACCCGCGACGGCGATGCGCCGGCGTTTCGAATCTCTGACTCCGCAGATGCTGTCCCGATTACCCTTGAGGAGGAAGATGTCCGGGACAAGTACCCGTGGGATTACGCAATCCTCACCACGAAGCTGAAGGCGCGCTACTCTGACTTCAGCGCGAACCAGCAGTATCATGACGCTCGCAAGAAGCTTGAAGGCGACTCACGGTACTGCCACGAGAGGCTCTTTGATCCGGGAAATCCAAAGGGAATGAAGAAGCGGTTCTACAGTCCGAACATTCTGAAGCAGTTCGACCCGTATTACACTCGTTCTCCTGTGGGGCAGGCCAACAAGTGATTGGACCCGGCGGGCCTGTGAGAAGGTCGTGCTGCTGGACCGAGTGGTGGGACGGCCGCGTCGCGGCCGGCCTCTTGGGCTGCGCCCGTGCTGGATGAAGTGGTTCAGTCGCCCGCGGGTCAATCACAGAACGTTATGCAGACCGAGTCGGGCCGCTCTGGCATGTTGGGTGCGGACTCAGATCCGAATGCAACCGTGCAGTTGCTAGTCGAAGCTGCGGTCGTTGGCGGGTTCGCACCGCGACATTGTTCCGGAAGAGCTGGAGGCGTATGCTCGGCGCATGATCGACGGGCCCCGACCGAGTAGAGGGGCGCAAGGGGGCGTCCAGGAGGCCACTGGCGACGCCCACAGGCAGTCATGGACGTCCTTCGTAGGCCTAGGCGGGCGCAAGGTTTCCATTGAAGAAGTGTGCACGCACCTAGCCGAATTGCAGCTTGACTTGGTCTTGGGCGTGCTGGCGCGTGTGAGCGCACATCACGCTACTGCGGACGACTTCTTCGATGTGCAAAACCAGGCCCCCTACCTCAACTACGCCATAGCTGACGACTTCCCGGAATGCTTGCCCAACGCAGCCGAGATGTACAAGCCCGGCTGTGCGCCCATCACGGGCAGCTGTCACACATTTATCCACGAGCTTGGCCTGGCGAGCCTGACCCAACTCGCCCTGCTGAACTGCAAGACCGACGCCGTCACCGCAGCCGTCTCGCTTCTCGACTTCGGACGCGTGTGTCGGCTCCTGCTGATCCTCAATGACCACCTGGTCGTTCCCCAACGAATAGACGCGTCGCCGACACTGATCGACCGTAACCCGTCCAGCAATGACGGTCTCGACGCGGGCGGACGGCCATGGCAAAAAGTGCACGCGCGGCGTTTATGGCAAGCAAACGCCCCGAACGGCTCCCTTCGTCACGGGTTGATCGCGGTCTGTCAGGGACGCCGGCGCCGGTTTCTCTGCGTCGGGTGCGGGCAAGGCGAATCGAGCCCGGATGAAGGATGCCGGTCGCGGGTGGCACGGTAGCTTCGTGCTCCGTCGCTGGATCCGACCAGAGAGAGGTGCCAT
>JBNKUV010000051.1:0-24876 GCA_050298815.1 Polyangiaceae bacterium | reverse complement strand
GAAGACAGCTCGGACCAACTCGTGCTGCTGCCCGATGAACGCGCCGAGGACGAGCCCGTGTTGGCACAAGTGACCTCCGCCGCCGCCACCGGCTTGCCTCCAGCTGGACCCGAGCGCCGAGAGCGTGAGCCCTTGCGTGTCTGCCAAATGGCGACCGCTCGTCGTGCCCGAGGGCGGTGAGCAAGAGGCTCGCTCCCAAGCCGCTGGAGTAGGTGGTGAAGGTGGTGAAGGTGGCGCACGCAAACCGCGCTCGACCTGGAGACCATGGAGAGAGCTCCTGAAACGCAGCTTCGACGTGGACATCACGTGCTCGAAGTGCGGAGGGGGGATCGCGTCCGACGTAAACAGGAAGGTGAACACGCCCTGGTCGCGCAACGCGTCGCGAAGTTTCTCGGCGAACTCCTGATCCGGGGTACCGTAACTAATGAACGTCGACTGAATCATGAGGCGTTTCTCCGCGGCAGTGAGCGCTTGGGCACAGGAGACGTTCCACTCGACGAACACTTCTGGCATCCCGGCGTCACGCAGCAACTCTTTCAACCGGGGCTCGTGGGAGGAACGCACTATCGAACGATAGTCGACGGTGCAGGTCGTTATCTGACGAAGTTGTCCGCTGCAGAGCGGTTCCAGGTCGATGTCTAGTAGGAGCGATCCCCCCAAGCTGGCTCCTTCCAGTCGTGCCCCGCACAGACTTGCTCTTCGAAAGTCGACCCCTGAGAATCGTGCGTCGCGGAACACCGCCCCTTCCAGTTTGGTGCCTCGAAAGTTCGTTCCGGTGAATCGCGAGGCAGTGAAGTCAGCGCCTTCGAAAATTGCGTCTTGCAGGTTGGTAGCCCTGATGTCCGCGCCGCAGAATCGAGTTCCGACCAGCCTTGCTCTGTTGAGGTTCGCTTGCCCGAGTCTCGCGCCGCTTAAAGTAGTCCTGGTCTCCAATTTAACTTCGCGTTCTCATTGGTCAATTTTACGCGCGATTTCACCAACCCTCGGGAACCTGGCTGTTCGAGACGCTGATCCCCCGCGGGCAGGGAGCTCGTTCCTGGGGGGCGGATGCCGTCGCGCGGCTCAGTTCACCGAGGCGCTGAGCGCTGCCCCGGTCCTAGGCCGACCCATCTATTACGTTTGACGTATAACGTAATACGAGCTAGTTTCAGGGATGTGATTCGGTCCTTCGCCGACAAGAAGACTGCCGCGATTTGGAGCGGCAAGCGCGTTGCGGCCTTCGATGGGTTCCGCGACCGAGCCGAACGAAAGCTAGCCATGCTCGCAGCGGCCACCACATTGGGGGACCTAAGTGGACTCCCGGGCAACCGCCTCGAAGCCCTGACGGGCAACCGCAAGGGACAGCACTCCATCCGAATCAACGACCAATGGCGGCTGTGCTTTCGATGGGACGCCGGGGACGCCTACGACGTGGAGATCGTCGACTACCACTGAAACAGCCGGGGTTGCCGGCAAGGAAGGAAAGCATGAAGAACACTCGAAACATGATGCGGCCGATCTCGCCTGGCGAGGTGCTACGCGAGCAGCTCGAGGAGCTCGACATGTCGGCCAACGCTCTCGCCTCGGCCCTCCACGTCCCGACGAATCGCGTCACGGGGATCCTGAACGGGACACGCGCGCTCACCCCCGATACCGCGCTACGCTTGGAGCGCTTCTTCAAGGGCACCACCGCGCAGTTCTGGCTGAACCTTCAGATGGGCTTCGAGCTACGGAAGGCCGAGATCGAAGCCGCCGATTCTCTGAAGGCGATCCGTCCCCTCAAGCTCGACAAGGCCGGGTGAAAGACGGCCCTGCGCGTTCGCAGGTGTCGGGGCGAATGGAGGCCTCAACTTCACGAGTGTCTCGATCACATCATCATTCTTGGCGAAAACCACCTTCGCACGGTGCTCGATGAGTATGTCAGCTACTTCAATCGATCCCGACCCCATTAGGGACTCGAGCAACGTATCCCGCTGTCATCGACGACGCGCGACGGCCCCACCGCTCCGAACATCGTCGCGCGTTCCGTTCTCGGCGGGCTCCATCATGACTATCGGTGGGCGGCATGAGCCGCGGATGAGCGAAGTAGCCAGGACAACTGCGTCCGACGGGCACTGCGTCCATCTCGACGCCGGAGCTGGGTCGCGCCGCACCTCACCGAACCCCGGCGGTCGGGGATCCCACGCAGGCCGGGTTCCCTTTCGCGGCGAGGGTCTCGCGCCGGCCTCTGCGGTCTTGGACTAAGGCGACTCACTGGGATCGGTCGTCGAAACGCGAGGATTGTAGTCGATGCGCAGTGAGCCTTCCAGCTCGCCCTCGAGCCCGACGTCCCAACGGTGCTCCGGCCAGAGATAGCTGACGCGACCCAGCGAGGGGCGATAGACCGCAGTGTAGAGCGTGCCCATTCCGGTGTCGTGCTTGGTCGAGAACACCGGTGGTTCCAGAAAGCGGCGAACGAACCGCTCTTCTGTCTCGTCGGGATCGGCAACGTGCCTGCTGAGCACGCGCAAGCGGTCGACGCTGCCAGTGGCGATCGCGTGGCGGGGCCAATCGACTTGCTCCTGGTGGTTGGTGATCATTCGGCGCTCCGTCACCACGGGCGAGCGATCCGGCGACAGCAGTATCGTGGAGTGTTTACCCGCTGCATCCAAAACCGTGATGTTGTAAGCCATGTGGCTGGGGATCGTCGTCAGCGCCTCTACCGCCTGCTCTGTGCAATCGCAGGACTCGAGCACGTAGCGCAACACGATCGGGATGCCGAAACCCGCGCCGACCACGCGCCGACCGCCAAAGGCCAGCGAGATGCTCAGCCCGGCGTCGTTGATGCCGTCGAGCAGCCCGAGCAGGCAATCGCTCATCCCCACCACTGTCCGCCCGCCCCAGCGGCTGCGCACGATCACAGCCTCCCAGAGATCCGGCGTGTAGTCGTAGTTGCGCACTAGAATTGGTGACGAACCCTGCGCCTCGAAGACGGCCTGGGAACAGCCAGCGATGAACGCGGGGGGGCAGTAACCGGACAGACAGCGCGCGACCAGGTCTGAGCCGCCGGCGAACTCCACCGCCCGCTCGTAGATCGGGACGAAGCCCGGCATGTGCGTGCGCAGCGCGCGCCGACAGGCTAGGTAGCTGGGGCGCGCCGCTTCCCCTTCGGAGAGAAACCAGGTTCGGTAGTGCGGCCAGCGCTCTTCGAAAAAGTGCGTCCAAAGAGCACCTAGCTCGGTTTCGGCGAGCGCCTGCACGAGGGCGGTCCTGCTAGGTGGCACGGTTGTCTCAGAGGATCTTGAAGTTACCCGCCTCCGCAACTTGCGAAGTGATCTCGGCGTCGGTCGCGTTGGCCGCGACCGATTTATAGGCGCCCCGGATCCCCTCGATCCAGAGCTTGGCGCGGTCGTTGAGCTCGAAGTCCTCGGTCATCAGGCGGCCGGGCGTAATCAAGATGCCGAGATCCGCTCCTTCGTAAAAATAGTCACCCTCTTTGGCGATTCGCAAGAAGAAGCCCTCGTCTTCCCTTCCCACCGTGCGGCGATGGGTCTGAGTCCGAACGAACTTCAGCGTGCCATCGGGCAACAGGCGGTAAACGCCGGTCGGCGGAGCTTCGGTGATCAAGCACACTTCGTCTTCGGTGTGCTTCATCACCAACTGCCCCCAGGCGTCGATGAAGCGGGGGTTTGCCCAGCGCTCGTTGAGTTCGGCGATATCGAGTTCGAAATCGATGTCGGACCACTCGAGCAGGTGGAAGAGGAAGAGGGGTACGTCGGCGTGCGCGAAGGCCGCCAAATTGGTCATCGCACTGGCCCCGGTGATCCGAGGATTCACCTCGCCCAGGTAAAGCTGATCCGTATCAAGGTCGCGCAGGAAGTCCAATTCGAAATAGCCCCGATAGCCGAGTTCGCGCAGCTCGTCGCCGAACTTCGCGGTCATCGAGCGGGCCTGATCACGAACCTCTTGGGAGAAAGCCTCTGGCAGCACTTCGTTACCCGACCAGCCCCCCTTGTACGGGGTGAGCTCGGGAAAGCCGACCAGCTCGGTCATCAACGGACCGCACACGGTGCCGTGTTTGGTCACGCACGCCTCCATTGCCGAACCTCGGCAACGAATGCGCTTCATGATCTTGACCTCTGGCGCTTCGGCGATCTCTTGCGCGTAGCGTTGGTACTCCTGTTCCGAAGAGATGAAGAACGTCGTGTGCCCAGAATCACCGAAGGCCGTCTGCACCACGAGTTCACTGCCCAGGGGTTTGG
Organism: Polyangiaceae bacterium; assembly: GCA_050298815.1. Classification (GTDB taxonomy): domain Bacteria; phylum Myxococcota_A; class Polyangia; order Polyangiales; family Polyangiaceae; genus SZUA-265. Next base: position 20,656 of record JBNKUV010000051.1, on the reverse strand, counting down.
CCGCTTTCACCAAATCTTCGTAGCTGCTCACTTTGGCCATCACGTTGGGGACTGACTCGATGCCCGCTCGGTTGCCAATGCGCGTGGTCGACAGCTTGTCGTCCACCATCGTGCGAAGTTTGGCTTTGGGGAAATAGATGTCGATCTCCAGCTCTTCGCAGAGTTTCTCCGTCTGCTCGTCGAAAAACAGAAAGACGGCACGGGGTCGAACGCCTGGCGTTCTAAACGAGTCGATGTGATCGATGACTGCCTTGTGCTCGAGCAGGTAGTTGTTGATATCCTCGATGCTGGTGAACGGCCGGTGGAAGATTTCCGGGGGAACGAATACGTTCGGGTGCTGACCGTCGAAACAGTCGATGTAGTTGATGAAGCGGAAGTTGCTGACCCACTCATCCATCCCGATCAGGTTGAAGTTGGTGGCACTGATGAAGAAGGTCGGCACTTCGTTTCGATAGAAGTGGCGGCGAATGTCTGACAATCCACGCAGGACATCTGGTTGGTTGGTATCGTTCATTGCTTGTCTCCGGAAGCTTGTGTCGCAAGAGGTGGGTTTGGGGCTACCGCCGTGGAGGAGACACGTCGCTCCGCCCTTCTTTTGCCATTCGCGGACATCGCGGTCTCGGTGGGTGGCTGGGTCTGCAACGCAGCGGCGGTGAAGATGCGCAGGCCGAGTTCGGGTTCGTAGCCGTGGATCTCCTTGACGTCCAAGGCCAGCAGATAGTCCAGGATGGCTTCGGACACGACTTGGCCGGGAACCAACACCGGAAAGCCGGGTGGATACGGAGTCACGAACCCGGCCGAAACGAACTCCTGCCCGCTAGCTACCGCGCGTTTGAGCTCGGTATCGAGGAGGACGAATTCGCACAGCGAGCTTTCGTACGCCGCGAAAAACGCTCGGCGGATGTCTCCCTCGGGTGTATCGCCCCCCGGATCCGGCTTGAAGGCATCGTGGAAGCGGCTGAAGTTCGGCAGCGATGGCGCGTCTTCGGTCAGGGCTCGGACGCTTGCATCGAAGGCCGCTTGCTCGGGGGGACTGGCGTGGACCGCCCGACGGTCGAGCTCCGTGGCGATTTGCGCGAGCGTCTTGAGCAGCTGAGCGATCGTGCCGCGCGTCATGCCGATGTGGATCAAGAACAGTACGGTGTTACGCGAGGTCTTGTTGATGTGGATGTCGTGTTCATCCATCAGGAGTTTGCGGAAGGTATCGCCGTCTAGTCCGGTGCGACCGACGTGCAAGGTCACGCGGGTGGGGTCGAGCACGAACTCGTCGTCGGACCACGAGCGTTCGATCGGTCCCACGCCATCGATCGGGTCGAAGTAGCGCAGGATGCCCGACGGTCGATGTGCTTGTGGAACCATCTGCTCGGGCGAGAGCGCGCGAAAGTACCGCGACAGCAAAGGGTCTTCGTTAATTTGCTCACGCAAGGTGAATGCCATCTCGAGGCAGCCCATCACCAAGTCGTAGCCTTCGAGCTCGACCTGTCGGCGCCCGGCGTCCAGCGATGCGAGAATCTGATAGTTGGGCGACGTGGAAGTGTGCGTCATGTACGCCGCGTGGAAGGGTTCGGAGGCCTCGCGCTCGAAGTCGACGTCGCGAACGTGGATCATCGAACCCTGGCGCAATGCGGTGAGCGTCTTGTGGGTGGACTGGGTAGCGTAAACGCGCAGTCGCACCCGGTCCGGGTCGGGCATCAGTGGATGATCGACGAAGGTCGATTCCGCCTCTGCCGGCAAGCGGTCGTGGTCCTCGCGCCACCGCTCGTATTCGGCACGGTAGTGCTGCGAATGTAGTTCGCGATCGAGACGCGCTGCGGCATCCATGGCCGTTCGCCGGCGCAAAATCGGAGAGAAGCGACCGTAGGCGAACCAAGCTTCGTCCCACAGGAACAGAATGTCGGGCTTGATCGCCAATACTTCCTTCATCACGCGGTACGGGTCGTAGGTGATCCCGTCGAAGGTGATGTTCGTCAGCAACAGCAGCCTCACCTTGTCGAGCTTGCCCTCCCGCCGGAGCTCGAACAGCTGCCGCTTGATTTCGCGCAGCGTGACCCCACCGTACATCGAGTAGTCGGTGAGCGGGTAGGCGTCGAGATAGACCGGCGTGGCGCCGCCAAGAATGGCAGCGTAGGGGTGCGACTTGTGGCAGTCGTGAGAGAGCAAGACGATGTCCCCCGGGCGACACAGTGCCTGAGTCACGATCTTGTTGGCGGTCGAAGTCCCGTTGGTGACGAAGAAGGTGCGGTCGGCGCCAAAGGCGCGGGCTGCACGCTGCTGCGCGACCTTCAGCGATCCCGTGGGTTGAAGCAGCGAATCGAGTCCACCGGTCGTGGCCGAGGTCTCCGCCAGGAACAACCGGATGCCATAGAATTTGCCGAAGTCTCCGATCCAATGGGACTTGGCCACCGAGCGCCCCCGCGATACCGGCAACGCGTGGAACATGCCCGTGGGTCGTTCGCTGTACTCACGCAACGCATCGAAGAACGGCGTCTCGTAACGGTCGTGTACCCCCTTGAGGACGCTCAAGTGCAGGTCGTAGAGATCTTCGCTCTGGTAGAAGACCCGCCGAAACTCACCCCCGGCGACAGTTTCGATTGGCGCGCTGGTAACTCGAAAGATGTCCACTTCTGGTCGCAAGCGTTTGATCAAATCGCCCAGCATGGCGGTCCGCTGACCCGGCATCAGCCCCGCCAAAGCCTGTCGGTCTTCCCCAAGCAGCGTGAAAATCCGATCCGTCAGCGCCTTGGTCGAAGGGGCGGCGAACGGAAAGCTGAAACGGAGCACGCAGGCTTCGATGTTCGGGTTGGCCAGCAGCGCCAGCAGCGCATCCTCGAAGCTTCGCACCACCACGATTTCGTAAATGAAGTCGTCTGAGTCGTCGCGCAGGCCGCGCAACTGCAAGCGCAGCGCCGCTTCGTCTGCCTCACCGATGTCGTCGACGATCAACAGCTCGAAGTAGGGACGCGTCGCGCTGGTGGGCAACTTGTCGATCGCGCCGTCTGCCCGACGCAGCAAGTCCAAGATGTCCGTCGCGCGGAGCGAGCTCAGATCCAAACGTCGGTACGAGTCCGTGCTGAGCATCCGAACGATACGCACACAGGCCGCCGCGAGATCGGCATAGCGCTCGGCCTCGAACAGCGTGACGAGATAGTCGAGCGTCCGATGGCCTGGAAACGCCGAGTAGCGCTCGATTGCGTCCAGTGTCTCGAAGGCATTGCGACACGCTCGGCGCAGGGTCTCGAGGTGAGCCGGATCTTCCAGCTGCCCGCGCAGGCGGCGCGTCGCGTCGCGCAAACGGTTCCAGGTATCGAGCCGCAGGCGAGGCAAGTTGTATGGTGTCGGGACGGCAACCGCTGCGCCTTCGACGTCGGTTTCACGGGGGAATACCGATACGCTCATTTTGCCATCTTCCTTGTTGGTTCGGTGCCGCCGTCGGGCAGTACACGTGCGGGTTTCACTACAGGACCGAGCGTATGGAGATACGCGCGCAGCGGTGAGTGCGTATCGTAAACGTCGAATTTGACGGGTGAGTCTCGAAAACTCTTCAGGGGTTGACCCAGGGTCAGGATGCCCCGTTCGCGACTGCGCGATACGCGGTCGAGATCGATTTCGAGGGGGATCAGCTCTTCGTTCGGGCCGGCTTGGTGAATCACGTCCCCCTCTGGCCCCACAATCGACGAACGCCCGCCCCCTCCGCCACCAGCGCCGTTGATGTCGATGACGTAGCATTGGTTCGTGATGGCCGTCGCCCGCGCGATGGGCAGCTCCAGCTCGCGATCGATGGTGGGCGTGAGAGCGGGATGCAGAATGACTTCTGCGCCCATCGCCGCCAGGGTGCGTGAATGCTCCGGAAACCACATGTCGTAGCAAACCGACAGACCAAAGCGCCCGACCTGGGGCACATCGAAAACGCAAAACTCGTTGCCCGCCGTGGTGCCTGCAGAAAAGGGGGTGAACGGGAAGATCTTGCGATAGCGAGCGGCGACCTGCCCATCCGGTTTGATGACGCTGCAGGTATTGAAGATCTTGCCTTCGGCCTTTTCGTAGAGCGAGCCGGTCACGAGCCAGATGTCGTGCTTGCGAGCGAGCGCGCAGAATGCATCCTCCGTGGGACCAGGCAGCGGCTCGGCGTTCGCATGTACGGGACCGCAGGCAGCAAGTTCGCTGAACAGGACCATGCGCACCCAGGGGAAGGCGCCCATCAGTTGACTGACGCGGGTACCCAGGTAGTCGATGTTGTTGCCCTGGGCAGACACCCACAGCTGCAATCCCGCGATGCCGAAGACTCGGCTCATGCAACTCTCCTCAGCACTTCCTCTTCGATTATGCCCAGGGCGCGATCGAGGTCGGCATCCGAAATCACGAGTGGGCACAAAACCCGAATCACGTTACCGTGTACGCCTGCGCCAATCACCAATACCCCGCGCTCCAAACAGGCCTTGAGAACGTCCGACGTCAATTGAGTGGCGGGTCTCGACAAGTCGCCTTGCTCGAACAGCTCCATCGCTTGCATGGCGCCAAGGCCGCGCACGTCGGCGACTACTGGGGTTTTAGCCTTCAACGCTTCGAAGCGGCCGCGGACGACTTCGCCAATTTTCAAAGCGCGACTGCACAAATCTTGCTTGGCCATCAGCTTCAGCGTGGCCAGCGCGGCCGCGCAGGCCACCGGATTGCCGCCGTAGGTGCCGCCCACCGTACCCGGCTTGACCGCGTCCATTATTTCGGCTTTGCCAAGCACCGCAGCGATGGGCATTCCGCCTCCCAATGCCTTGGCCCATGTCGACACGTCGGGAACCACGCCGTAATGCTGGTAGGCCCCCATATGGCCCGTTCGAGCAAAACCGCTCTGCACCTCGTCGAAGATCAGCTGGATGCCGCGTTCGTCGCAGATCTTTCGCAAGCCCTTCAGATAGGCGGCGGGTGCTGGTACGAAGCCCCCCTCCCCGAGCACCGGCTCGATCAAGATCGCCGCCACCGCATCGGCAGCGACGTAGGTAGTGAACGCGTCCTCGAGCCGTGCCAGCTCTCGCTCGACGAAGGCCTGTTCGCTGAGCCCGCCGTGGTCGTGGAAGAAGCTGGGAAAGGGTAAGCGATAGATCTCAGGGGCGAAGGGTCCGCAGCCCGCCTTGTACCCGACCTTCGAGGTGAGCGTCATGCCGAGCAAAGTGCGCCCGTGAAAGCCCCCCGAGAAGCAGATGACCGCGCTCCGCCCCGTAACTTGGCGCGCGATCTTGATGGCGTTTTCGACAGCCTCGGCACCGGAATTGACGAGCATCGCTCGCGTCGCGTGACCGTGGGGCAAGAGCTCCACCAGCTTTTCGCACAGCTCCACGTAGGGCTCGTAGGTCGCGATGTGAATGCAGGTGTGGAGCAGCTTGCGCGACTGCTCGACGATAGCCTCGACGACCTCCGGCGCGCAGTGCCCGACACTTGCGACGCCGATGCCGGCGGCCAGATCGATGAGCTCTCGCCCATCCGCGTCGGTCAACCGCGCCCCCTGGGCATTGGCGACGGTGGCGCTGGTTGCGGTCGGGACCCCACGACACACCACGGCGGCCCGACGCGCCAGCAGTGCTCGAGATTGTTCAGAATGACTTTCGATCATGGCGAATCCAGGGTACTTGGAATGATAAATTAAACAAGTGGCTTCTCCGAAGCGGCACAAATGCCTTATATTGACGCACGATGTCAGCAACCGTGCCGTGGGTCGCTCAAGAAATTAAACGCCTGCCCGAGCCAACCGAAATCGACTTGGGCACTCGCCTGCGCACCGCCCGCGAGCTGTTTGGGCTCTCCCAACGTGAGCTGGCTCGGCTGTCCGGGCTGACCAACGGGACGATCTCGATGATCGAACAGAACCAAACCAGCCCCTCGGTGGGCTCGCTGAAGAAGCTGACGGACGCGCTGTCGCTTTCCCTCGCCGAATTCTTCTCCCTCGACTGGGGACGTCCGGCAGGTCCATTCTTTAAGTCAGCCGACTTGCGTGAAATCGGTAGTGGCACGGTGACGCTGCAGATGGTGCCTGGCGGCGTGCCAGATCCCAAGCTTCAGGTACTGCGCGAGGTTTACCCCCCCGGTGGCGACACCGGACCCGACCTACTCACCCACCCAGGTGAAGAGGCGGGCGTCGTCGTCAGAGGTTCGATCAGCGTGACGGTGGGGGGCCAAGAAAAACTGCTCCAAGCTGGCGACGCCTACTACTTCAACAGTCGCATCCCGCACCGCTTCCGAAACCTCACCGACAAAGAGTGCGAAATCATCAGCAGCGCTACGCCCCGCAGCTTCTAGAAAGTGTTCAGCATGCCCTCCTTAGACATCAACAGTTCGCCCCTGCTCGCTCAGCTCAGCGGTTACGTCGATCGCGCGTTCCTGCCCATCGCCGAAGCGCCGATCAGCGTCGCCGATCCAGCCACCGGACAGCGCATTGCCTCCGTGCCGAGGTTTGGAGCCACCGAAACGCGACGGGCGGTCGAGCAAGCGGAACGCGCACTCGCAAATCCGCCCGCAGGGGCCCAGCGCAAGGCTTGGCTAGAGAAAATCGCAGCCGCCCACGCCACCCACCGCGAAGTGCTCGCGCAGATCATCACGGCCGAAAACGGCAAGCCCATCGCGGAAGCACGGGGCGAGGTCGACTATTCGGCGGCGTTCTATGCGGAGAGCGCACGCCGCATGAGCTGCCTCGAACCGCGCGTCCTGGAACAACAACCCAAAGGCCACCAATGGACGGTGTACGCCCGCCCGGCTGGCGTTGCGGGCTTGATCGTACCCTGGAACTTTCCCCTCGCCATGCTGGCGAAAAAAGCGGCGGCGGCCCTCGCAGCGGGGTGCCCGATCGTGGTCAAGCCGGCAGAGAAGACCCCGCTATCCAGCATCGCGCTCTTTCATATCTTCCATGAGCTCGGCATGCCCGCCGGCATGGTCAACTTGGTGTTTGGCGACGCGCCAGCCATCGGCAAGGTCCTGTGCGAGCACCCCGCGGTTAGGGTCATCAGCTTCACCGGCTCGACCGCCGTCGGCAAACTGTTGGCGGCCCAGGCCGCCCCGTATGTCAAGCGCATGGCGCTGGAGCTCGGGGGCAATGCGCCTTTCATCATCTTCGACGACGCGGATCTCGAACATGCGGCGAACGAACTGATAACCAACAAGTTCCGCTGTTCGGGACAGACCTGCGTCTGCAGCAATCGCGTTTACGTTCAGGCAGGAGTTGCCGCGGACTTCGCCAAGCTGGTGGCAGCACGGGTTGGCGCGCTCGAGGTTGGACCCGGGGTCAATCCGGGCAGCCAGGTTGGTCCGCTGATCGATGCCGCGGGCTTCGGCAAAGTGCGCGAACTGGTCGAAGACGCGCTGGCTCGGGGGGCGACCGCCATCACCGGGGGGGCGGCACCGGTGCCCGCAGACGGAACGGGCTTGTTCTACCCGCCGACCGTACTCGACGGAGTCACGGGCCAAGCCCGTTGCCTGAAAGAGGAGCTATTTGGTCCGGTGGTCCCACTCGTGCGTTTCGCGACGGAGCAAGAGCTAGTGCAAGCAGCCAATGACACCGAGTATGGACTGGCCGCGTACGTGTTCACGAAGGACCTGGATCGAGCGGGCAGAGTCATCGCGCAGCTGCGCTTCGGCCACGTCGGGCTCAACAGCGGGACGGGCCCCAGTCCGGAAGCGCCCTTCGGCGGCATGAAGCAATCGGGACTCGGCCGAGAAGGCGGCGACGAAGGGATCCTCGAGTACGTCGAGCTGCAGACGGTCCCGACGCCGCTCGGGCGTTGAAGCGCATCTAGCCCGTGTTTGCGGCCCCGCCTGAGCGACCTCCGCAAACACGCTGTGCTCGTAGTGTTCCAAAACTCGGCCCGATGCTGCGCGAGCAGCTCGGGGGTCGACGGCTCAGGCTCACTGATACTCAGCGTCGCCGTCTGGCGGTGCGCGCGAGAGCGCTGGGTCGCAGGGTACTCACGAGCATCGCGTGCATCGTGACGCCGGACACGCTCCTGCGCTGGTATCGTAGGTTGGTCGCCAGCAAGTACGATGGGAGTCGACGACGCCGGCCTGGTCGACCGTTGACGGCGTCAGCTCTGGCGAAAGTCGTCGCCCGCATGGCGCGGGAGAATCCAACGTGGGGTTACACGAGGATCCGCGGCGCGCTGGACAACCTCGGCCACGAGCTAGGGCGAAGCACCATCAAGCGTATTCTCGACGATCACGGCATCGAGCCGGCGCCGGAGCGTGGCACTTCAGCGTCGAAGTGCTGACGCCCCGGGGTCTCGTGCGGTACGCGGTGCTGTTCGTCATCGATCTGAAAAGCAGGCGCGTCCATATCGCCGGCATCGTCCACGAGCCGTACGGAGCTTGGATGGCCCAGATGGCGAGGAACCAACATGTTGATCGACCGCGTGGAGAAACGAGCAGCGAACGACAACAGCAACGCGCCGATCAAGTGTCGGGAAAGGCTCGGAGGGACGCTCAGGTACTACTACCCAGGCGCGGCGTAGGTGGGCGGATCGAATTTTGGGACAGTACGGGAAGATACGCTGCGTCGTGGAGAAGCGGAGTGGGCGGACGCAGTCTTGACGAAGTACAGTCCAGTGCTGGAAGCAGCGTCAAAAGAATACGCCGAGGGCTCAGCGGCATTGAAAGCTCTACAACAAGCTACTCTCAGCCGAGAGCAGGCAGAGGGCCAGCTCCGCCCAGTGCTCGTTCGTTTCCGTCGCGCAGTCCGCGCCAGTTTCGGCTCGCGCTCACGCCAGTACCGCGAAATCCTCGACAGGCGCGGCCGCAAGGGTGAGCCCGAGGATCCGGCAGACACCGCTGACGGCGGCGCTGCCTCGTAAAGCAGGACAACGCGGAAAACTCAGAGGTCAGCGGGACGAGATCCTGCTGACCTCTTCGTTTTTGTGCGCCGTGGGCCGAACAAAGCGCGGAAGGGCCTTGGATGGGGCGCAGCACGGCTCGGCGAATTGGGTGACCGGTGCGTGCACTTGCGGCGATGGCTGCGGGGTTTGCCGGCGAGGTTCGTCGGTTTGGCGGCTTGGTTGGCAGAAAGTGCAGCCGGGTCCGTAGAAAGTGCAGCTGAGCTCGTAGAAACCGCGGCTGAGCTCGTAGAAAGTGCAGCTGGGTTCGTAGAAAGTGCAGCTCGGCTCGTAGAAACCGCAGCTGAGCTCGTAGAAACCGCAGCTGGGTTTGTAGAAAGTTGTGAGTGTTTCGCGGCACGGTAGACGCGATCAACTCGGAGTGGGTCGCCGCGAAACACGGCGGAACGAAGCCCGGAGCGGCGCGCGTGGCGCCTGATACCCTATTTGCTGGGGAAAACGATTGAGGGCCGGGATGAGTATCAGCGTTTCGTGGCGACGCTGCAAGTTGAAAAACACGGTGTGCGCGAGGTGACCAGCCGCATCCAACAGCGTGATAGCGATTGAAGAACGTGTTGGCGGCGATCGGACGAACGATAGGTAATAGGGGGCCGGCTGGCACTCCGGCCGCGCAGGCGCTGACGCGCGGCGCGACCGCGTGCTAGCTGCTGCCGGTTATCGGGTGTTACGCGTTTCGGAGCAGGATGTGGTCGCCGCGTTGCCGCTGGTCGTCGCTCGCATTCGCGCCGCCATTGAGCAGGCGCGCTGAGCGCACCCCGCCGTCATCCGTCGCGCAAACGCAGTGGACGCGATGCACACGGCGCCGCGGTAGCGGTCACCCCAAGCCCCCGCGCGCCTACTCGCCGTACTCGACCTCAACGCCAATCTTGGCGTACTCAATCTTCTGCTGACGCCGCTTCGCTTCCAACCAATTCAAAGCCATCTTCTTCGCCTTACGCGGCCCGTTGGCTTTGATGGATGAGCGAGTACGAGCCCAAGTGTTGGGCGCGACGCGGATGTACGCGGCGAAGTACTCGACGTCGTCGACGGTGGTGCGGTAGACGCGGCCTGGCCCGGGAGCTTTGCCGCAGCGCACCAAGTCGTGTTCGGGTGCGGAGTCTCTGTACTCTTCCGCCGCGAGGAGTGCTTTGCGCATGCCGCCGCAGAGAGAATCGGAGGAGCCCCCATCCGGGCCGCCACTGGGTGCGAAAGGGAGCGGAAACCGATGCTCACTTGCGGCCCGCTTCGCCCCTTGTCGTCCTCGCCTTCGGCTGCGGGCGCCGGGGGAAGAGCGCGGTGGGCGTCGGGGGCCAACCGGGGGTTCCACGTTCGCAGCAGGTCGTTCTTGCCAGTTCGATTGTCCTTGCCTCCCCAAAAATCGGCTCTCGAGGCGTGTGGAACAGCGACGCCGTGTCGAACGCTGTACACGAACACGAACGCAACGCCGACAGGTCCCGCGGGTCGAGGTTGTCCTGGCTACTTGCCTTTCTCCGTGGAGCGTCGCTTGCACGGCGTGGGAGTAATCACAGCGCATTCTCCCATGGGGGTAGCGACTGCAGGCAACGTCGAACCCGGGGTGGGAGGCGACGGATCGTGCCGGCCGCCTGCGGCGGAGTACTGAGGTCGAAGGAAGCTACATCAAGTTGACTAGTCATTCGGCTTACTGGACGTAAACTCGTTGCTGCGTGCCATTTCGGTGACTGCGTCGAGTTCACTACGAGCGCCGCGTGGTCGACACTAACAACGACAAAGATGTTTGCTTGATAGGAAGAACTCCGGAGTGTTTACTGCACTTCACGATGGGCGTGGTGTTGCGGAGCGAGCGTTCTTCCGTCGAGCGCCTTACGGCGGCAGAACCCCAAGGCAAACTTGCGGACCTGGAGCAACGGCGTGTACTGCTCATCGCGGGGGACGCGAACGTAGTTGCCCGCTGTGTGGAGGTGATTGGCGCCCGTGGTTGGTCCAGCGACGTCGTCGCCGAGCGGAGCCTCGGGTACTCTCTGTTGATCGAGCGCCCGTACGACCTCGTTTTGGTCGAACGAGAGGTTCAGCGACCTGACGGACAGCAGATCGCGTTCTCTAGAACCGCACGGGAAGCAGGATGTATTGCCGCAATCGTCATCCTCGCGCGCAGTTTCACCGTGGCTTTCCGCCTTGACTCGAGCCGTGCGGGGGCGGACGGTTGTGTGGCGTTGGGCCAGTGCGATGACCACGAGCTCTGTCTGAGGTTCGAGGACGCAATACTCTGGGCCGGCGCTCGATGGCACCATGGCCCGGCTACACTTGTCCGTTTGGGTAGAATAGTCGTTAATCTGATGACACAATCCATACTGTTGGATGGGCTCCCGCTACAACTGACACCCGTGGAGCGGAAGTTGCTGGTTTCTCTAGGATATCGGGTGGGGTCGGTTGTTTCCGCGAAGGAGCTTTGTGCTCTGGCTGGGATACAACCTGACCCCGCTCATCGTAACCTAGGCAACTCGATTCGCCGTCTGCGGCGTCGACTCGGTGCAACGCATGCCGACCTGATCCAGAACGTGCGAGGCTCAGGTTATCTCTTACGTGGGTCGGTCGGTCAGAATTGCATCCAAGAATGATGGGTGACCGACGGCCACGGTCGTGGCGAAAACGGTCGCATGGCGAAGTGGGTTTCGGTTGGGAGTGGCGGTGCGAAGCAGGCCGTCTGGTTGTTGGCCGCGTGGCTACTGTATTGCGCTGTCGCGGGCTGCTCAAAGAAGGACGACGCAACCCAACGGATCGTCCCACCAGCTGTAGACTCCATCGAGAGTGCGCTGGCTGCGGAAAACTGGCCAATTGATGCGCTGACCGCAACAAACAGCATCGAGGTGAAGGACCGGGCGGCCTTCATAGGTGACATGTCCGTCGTCAACGCGGCCTTCGGCCCCTCGCTGGCAGAGGGCTTGGAGCTGGCGGTCGGCTCCGATGCAACGCTCGATGGTTCCCTGCGGGCCAACAGGATCCGCCTGAACGTTCGCTCGACCATAATCGGCAACGCCAGCTACAACAACTTGGTGGGAAGCGGGACTGTCGTGGGCAATCACGTCTCGCCACTCGCACTGCCTCTACCGGTCACGATCCCTGCGCTGCCGGTGGTCAATCCGGGGACCCAGGCGGTCACAGTCGGCAACAGCCAATCTGCCACGCTGGCGGAAGGAGCCTACGGTGCCGTGACGGTCCAAAGCGGCAACGGTAGCGTCACCACACGTCTCACGCTGACCGGCGGTGTCTATCATTTCACGTCGTTGACACTCGGAAACGACGCCAACGTCGAATGCGCGGCCGAGTGTGAAGTGCGCATCCAATCACGCGTCGCAATTCAGGACCGCGCCTACGTCGGCCCTTCCGCGCAGGCGCCGATCGGACCAGGCAACGTGCAGCTGTTGGTTCATGGGAGCAACGGCTCTGCCCATCCTTGGGGATGGCCTCTGGCGATGACGCTGGGTAACGACTCCGACGTCGCTGCTTACGCTTTGGTCCCCAACGGGACGGTGGCGATCGGCGATCGGGTCGAGTTGGCTGGTAAGTTAGTGGCTCGGGACATCTCAGTCGGCTTCGACATGGATGGCGAAGGTTTGCAATTGCCGGTGATCACGCAACAGCCGCTGGCAACGACGGTGAGTTCCGGGGCGAATGCCACCTTCAGTGTGGTGGCCGACGGCCAGGACCTGACCTACGAATGGCTACGGGATGGAGTCGACATCCCTGGGGCGACGGGTGTTTCTTTCACCCTGAGCGGCGTGAGTGCCACGGACGATGGCGCTGTCTTCAGCGTTCGGGTGTCGAATGCTGCAGGGGTCGTACTCAGCGACGCAGCCATTCTCACGGTGGAGAGCTGTTCTACCAGCGATGCAACGTGCGATGGAGTCGATGACGATTGTGACGGTACTGTTGACGAAGACTTCGTACCGAGCTGCGAGGGGTCGGCCCAAGTCGTCTGCACGGACGGGGCACCAGTGCAAATCGCCTGCGATGACGGAGACGCCTGCAATGGTGACGAGAGCTGTAACCTCGGTACTTGTCAGGCGGGCGTCCCTCCGACTGTCGACGACGAGAACCCATGCACGACGGATGCGTGCGATCCCGAAACCGGTGTGACGCACGTACCGGTTGCTTCGGGCACGTCCTGCGCCGACGGCGATCTGTGCAACGGCGACGAAACCTGTGACTCTGATGGGACCTGCCAAGCAGATACGCCGCTCGATCCCGACGATGGCAACGTTTGCACGACGGACTCCTGCGACCCCGCCACGGGAGCTGTCAACGATCCCATTGCGGCGGGCAGCTCCTGCGCCGACGGCAACGTCTGCAACGGCGCTGAACTGTGCGATGGCTCCGGCGCCTGTCAGCCAGGAGTCCCACTCGATCCCAACGACGGCAACGTCTGCACAGCCGATTCCTGTGACCCAGTCTTGGGCATCGTCAATGCGCCGGTCGCTGCTGGCACTTCCTGTGCTGATGCCAACGTCTGCAACGGGGCCGAGACGTGCAACGGCGCGGGCGCCTGCCAACCCGGAACCCCACTGGACCCCGACGATGGCAACGTCTGCACGGCGGACTCGTGTGATCCCGCGACTGGCGTCGTCAACACTCCCGTCGCCGCCGGGACCTCTTGTGCTGACGGGGACATTTGTAACGGCGACGAGGTTTGCGACGGCTCCGGCGGCTGCCAAGTAGGAACGGCGTTGGACCCGGACGACGGCAATCCGTGTACGGATGATTCATGTGATGCGGAGCTCGGCATCCTAAACATCGAGTTGGTGGCAGGCACGTCTTGCGCAGACGGAGACCTCTGCAACGGTGACGAACTCTGCGATGGCGCGGGGACCTGTCAGGCCGGTACGCCGTTGGATCCCGACGACGGCAACGTGTGCACGACTGATTCGTGTGATGCGGCCACAGGGGTACTCAATGAGCCGGTCACCGCCGGAACCTCCTGCGCGGATGGCGATCTCTGCAATGGTGACGAAGCCTGCGACGCCGCCGGCGCTTGCCAGGCGGGAAGTCCACTCGAGGTCGACGACGACAACCCGTGTACGACCGACTCCTGCGACCCCGCAACTGGCGTCGTCAACGAACCCGTCACGATTGGGACCTCCTGCGCCGACGGCGATCTTTGTAACGGCAACGAGACCTGCGACGGTTCGGGCAGCTGCCAAGCAGGAACGGCATTGGACCCGGACGACGATAACCCCTGCACGACCGACTCCTGCGACCCAATCGCTGGCGTGGTCAATGAACCCGTGTCCGCTGGCAACTCGTGTGCGGACAACAATCTGTGCAACGGTGACGAGCTATGTGACGCCACCGGTGTCTGCCAGGCCGGCACTGCGCTCGACCCAGATGACGGCAACGCTTGTACGAGCGATTCGTGCCATCCGGCTACCGGCATCGTCAACGAACCTGTGGCTATGGGGACGTCTTGCGCGGATGGCGATCTCTGCAACGGCGATGAACTCTGCGATGACGCCGGCACATGCGAGGCCGGAAGTCCGCTGGACCCAGATGACGGCAATCCTTGTACGGACGACTCGTGCGATCCAGAGCTGGGCGTCCTCAACGTCGACCTGGTTGCCGGGACCGCTTGCGCGGATGACGATCTCTGCAATGGCGACGAACTGTGCGATGGCGCAGGAACCTGCGAGGCCGGAAGTCCGCTGGACCCAGATGACGGCAACGTTTGCACCTCAGACAGCTGCGATCCGCTGCTAGGCGTGACTAATGATCCTGTCACAGCTGGCACCTCCTGCGCTGACACGACGGTGTGCAATGGGGATGAGCTCTGCGACGCTGCCGGGACTTGCCAACCAGGCGCTCCCCCCAACGTCGACGACGGCAACCCTTGCACGATTGACAGCTGCGATCCGACCACGGGGGTCTCCAACGAACTCGCGCCTGCTGGGAGTTCCTGCGCTGATGACGACCTATGCAACGGGGACGAGCTTTGTGACGGCGCAGGTCTCTGCGAAACCGGCACCCCTCCCGATCCCGACGATGGCAACCCGTGCACCGTCGACTCCTGCGATCCCAGTCTGGGCGTCTCGAACGACCCCGCCGCAGCCGGCACGGGCTGCGCGGACGGTGACCTGTGCAACGGTGACGAACTCTGCGATGGCGCGGGCGCTTGTGTCGTTGGCGATCCGGTCAACCCCGACGACAGCAACCCTTGCACCACCGATTCCTGTGACCCTACGTTGGGGGTCCTCAACGAGCCCGTGGCCGAAGGCACCAGCTGCTCCGACGGCGACGTCTGCAACGGCGTCGAGGAGTGCACCCTCGATGGCGACTGCCTCGGTGATCCCCTCGAAATTCCCCCGAGCACCGCCTGCACCATTTACAGCTGCGACCCGGTTGATGGGATCGTGATGACCACCGCAGCGCCGGGCGATCCCTGCCAACTGGACGCCTGCACCACTGGCACGTGCAGTACGGTAGCTGAATGCATACCCACTGAGCCACCCCCCGATGATGGCGACCCCTGCACCATAGAACGGTGCAACGATACGACCGGAACGATCGAAATCGTGGAGTGTCCGCCCCTGGATCCGAGTGTGACGACCACGGTATTTGACGCGACAGAGTGGTTGTTTACCGGGCCCTCGCCGGTTCAGGAGGGCGTCGCTCCTGGCAGGATTGACTTCAAACGAGCTTCACTGATCCGTGGCACGATCAGAAACCGCAACGGTGATCCGCTGCCCAGCGTCGTGGTCACAGCCGTTCGCCACCCGGAACTCGGCAGCACGAAGACGATGACGGACGGGTCATTCCAGTTCGTCGTCAACGGCGGCGGAGCGTTGCTCCTCGACTTCCAAAAGCCGGGCTTCCTGTCGTCGGGGCGTCGGGTGGAACCACTGTGGAACGGCACACTCGAGGTGGATGACGTGTTCTTGGTCCCTTCGGACCCGGTGGTGACCCCCGTTGATGTCGGAGGTGCCACCACGAGCTACCAAGTCGCCATGGGAAGCGCCGTGAGCGACGCGGATCCTACCCGGCAAGGGATCCTTCTGTTGCCACCAAACGTTGCCGCCACGATGCATCTCGACGGCGAAGATGTGCCGCTGACCGAAATGAACGTTCGCATCACCGAGTTCACTGTCGGCAGCGAGGGACCCAGAGCGATGCCCGCCGATTTGCCATACAACACCGGGTACACCTACGCCATCGAGGTCAACGCGGACGAGGCAGTTGCGGCCGGTGCATCAGAGATCACCTTCAGCGAACCCCTCGTTTACTATGTGGAGAACTTCCTAGGGTTCCCCGCTGGGACGGCGGTTCCGGTTGGATCCTACAATCGCGAAGAGGGGCACTGGATACCCCACCAAAACGGCATCGTCCTCGACATCCTTGCCGTAATCGGTGGTGCTGCAGTGGTCGATACGACCGGAGACGGCGAAGCCGACACGCCCCAGGAACTCGACGACGCAGGCATCGACGAGGAAGAGCTACTGACTCTGGGCGGCCTACACCCAGCAGGGACCAGTCTGTGGCGGGTGCGTCTGCCGCACTTCACCCAACCCTACGACTTCAATTGGCCGATCGACTTTCCTGAAGACGCGGAGGACCCTCCCCCAGACGACCCCGACACTGACGATGACGATCCGACCGACTGCACCCAGACCAGCGCCTCCACGGTGGAATGTCGCAACCAGACCTATCTCGAGACGATCCCGGTCGCCGGTACCGAGGTGTCCCTCAACTATTCGAGCGCACGCGTGCCAGGCCGCGTTGGCTACGGTACAGCACGCATTGCCTTGACCGACGGAGCACCGCCCCCCTCCATAGTTAGTGCCAGCGTACGGGTTGAAGTCGCGGGGCGTGAGTTTCGCCTCGACTACGCTGACGTCGAGCCAAATCAATCAGCATTGTTCACGTGGGACGGACTCGACGCGTACGGGCGACGCCCCTACGGACGACAATGGGCGAATATCATCGTGTCCTACGAGTTTGAGGGAGTGTACGTTTTCCCTCCGGGCGACGACAGGTTGAGGCGCGCCTTCGGCTTGACGGGCGAGACTGGAGAAATCGGTCGTCCTACTCGAGAGAGGCTCTACAAGTGGCGTAAGTTCAGGCTGCCGATTGGCGGCGTATCTGCTGCATACGCTGGCCTCGGCGGTTGGACTCTGAGCCCTCACCACTACTACTCGGCCGCCACCAACCAGCTCATCCTCGGCGACGGGAGCGAGAGTGACGGTCGTGCGCTGGAGCCCACGCTGCACCACGTAGCGGGAACTCATGGCCAGGAGGGCATCCGAGGCGATGACGGTAACGCGCTGAACGCCTTCTTGGACAACGGGGGCCCAGTCGCCGTGGGCTCGGACGGCTCAGTCTACTTCGCGGAGCCGCGGGCCATCCGTCGAGTGCGGCCCGATGGTGTCATCGAGCGCTTCGCGGGCGACTACCAAAGTGGAAGCGCCGGGGAGGGTGACGGCGGCCCCGCGCTGGACGCTCGTTTCGGCGGGTCGATTCTGGAGATCGCGATTGGCGCGGATGACTCACTCTACATCAGTACCAATCAATGCCGCATTCGACGCGTCGACCCGGCAGGCATCATCGATACTATCGCTGGCACTGGGTGCGGATCCTACAACGGGGTACCTGGGGAAGCTATCGCGGCGCGCTTCAGTGCTGGCGGCGGCTTGGCGGTAGCTCCGGACGGTAGTCTCTACGTATCAGGTAGCAACCGCATCCATCGCATCGACACCGGCGGCTGGATCGAGCGCGTTGCAGGAACTGGCGGGGGCGAACAAAGCAGCGATCCAATTGAAACAGGCGACCCAGCACTGGAAGCCGCCGTACAACCAGGAGACCTCGCATTCGACCCACAAGGCAACCTGCATTTTGTGCACGACGGCTTTCTCGAATCGGGAAGTCGCGTATCCCGGATCTATAGGCTCGAGGGTGACGGTTCATTGACGCGTGTTGCCGGGTGCAACCAGCTGGGCTGCCCGGAAGACCTAGTGTCGGGCACCGCTCTGGAGGTGAAGCTCAGTATGGTGGACGACAGCCTGACCTTCGGTCCTGACGGTCGTCTGTACTTCCAGAAGCGTGTCAGCAGCACGGGCTCGCTCAACCGCGTGATCACTCTCGACGCCAATGGATCTCTGAGGCCGCTCTTCAACGGCACCGCGTCCACCCGTGAAGGCGAGACGGCAAACAGCGTGGCGCTTCACACGGCCGGATTGGCGTTCGGACCGGAAGGACTAATCGTCAGCCAGCGGCGACGGATCTATCGCATTCAGCCAGCGATCCCAAGCCTGGCACCAGGTGACACCATCGTCTCCTCTGCGGACGGCATGGAACTGTATCACTTCGACTCCACGGGCACGCACCTCGCCACGTTGGATGCCCGCACCCAGGCCACGCTATGGACGTTCGAATACGACTCGGGGAGGAGACTGATTCGCCTGACGGACGAAGTGGGCAAAGTCACCGAGATCGTCCGCGACTCCCAAGGTGTCGCTACAGCGATCGTTGGCCCATTCGGCCAACAAACGCAGCTGACCCTCAACGGCGACGGCTACCTGATCGAGGCGAGCAATCAGGAGCTCACCTACGGCGCCAGCTACCAAGACGAGATGGGGCTGATTAGCAACTTCACCAACCCGAAGCAGGGCACGTCGGTCTTGACCTACGACCCGCTCGGACGACTGACGAACGACAGGGACCCCGCGGGCGCTGATCTTTCTCTGGAGCGTGTGGAGCTCGATGGGGGCTGGTCCATCACCAAGACCAGCGATCTCGGACGGCAGACGAACTACCTCGTAGAAACGTTTGAAGACGGCAGTCGACTGCTGACGAATACGTTCCCGAACCAAACATTCGCCACCGAGCAGCGGCTCAATGACGAGTCCCGTGTTCAAGTCCTTCCTGACGGCACGGAAGTGACGACGACGCGGCACGCAGATCCCCGCTGGGGAGGTGCCGCACCATTCTTCTCCAGCACGACCCGGCTGCCGTCGGGCCTCACCCGTGATGTTGTACGCCTACGGTTTGCGGCCTACGTGGATGCAGACCCGACCGATCCCACCGCAATTGTCGGCCTACGTGATGCGACGATCACGAATGGGCGGCGAGCTGACGTCATCTACACGGCTGACGACCGCACGTTCACGACGAGGACGGCGGCCGGACGAGACAGCCAGCGCGTGACCGACGAGTTTGGGCGAACGGTCAGCGTGGCCCAGGTCTTCCCAGACACGTCGAATCCGGTCTTCCTGCCGGTGACTTTCACCTACGACGCGGACGGACGACTTCAGACGACGAGCCAAGGCGATCGGGTGACGACCTACGGCTACTTCGACAGTGGGGATAGCGCTGGCATGCTACAAAGCATCGTCGACCCAGCGAGCCGCACCACGACGATGGTACGAGACGGAATCGGTCGGGTCTTGAGCGAGACGTTCTCGGGCACGACGACATCGTTTACATGGGACGGTAACAGCAACCTCGAATCGGTAACGCCTCCTGGCAAGCCGACGCACACGATGCAGTACACGCCGGTGAACCTGATGGAGAGCTACACGCCACCTGATCCGGAGACCGGTGTCTCGTTGCCACCGACGACGTACGCCTACGATGGCGATCGCGCGCTCGACTTGGTGACTCGACCCGACGCGCTGAACACCGACTACCAATACGATACGCAGACTGGCCAGCTGACGACGGTCATTGCGCCCGGCGGAACGATCACGCACACCTACTACGATGCGAGCGACGTGCAGCCAGGCGCCGCTCCCGGCCGATTGGAGACGCTGGCCGGTCCGTACACGACCAGTTTGACCTATACGTATGACGGACGTCTGACGACTTCCGAGGCGCTGCAAGGTGACGTGGCGGGCACGCTGAGTTGGGCGTACAATAACGACTTCGTGGTGAGCGGACAGACGACAGAGCCGGCAACGGGCGGCGGTACGACGAGCTATTCGTACGACGATGATCTACTGATGACGTGCGCTTCGCGCACGGCTTGTGTCGATCCCGACCCATCGCAATGTGTTTCGGCGAACCCGTGCAGCGAACCGGATGCACTCGTCTTGACGCGGGACCCGAATCACGGTCTCGTGACGGCACTGAACCAAGGAGCGGTCGTAGAGTCCTGGGCCTACAGTGCCTATGGCGAGCTCGCGTCACAGTCGAGCAGTTTCAGCGGAACGCCACTGCTCAGCATCGTGTATGACGAGCCGTCGGCAGAGCGAGACGATTTGGGTCGAATCGTTCAGAAGACGGAAACGCGTGCTGCAGCGACGCCGAGCGTGACCGAATACGAGTACGACCTGCTGGGTCGTCTCGAGCGGGTGACCATCGACGGCGTGTTGAGCGAGCAATACAACTACGACACCAACGGCAACCGCGTCGTCGGCTTCACGCCAGCGCTTGGGACAGTCGCAGGAACGTATGACTCCCAAGATCGGCTCCTCGCCTACGGGGACTGGGAGTACACGTACACCGCCAACGGCGAACTCTCCGCGAAGTTCAACACGGCAACGGACGAAATGTGGGAGTACACCTACGACGTCTTCGGCAACCTCCTGAGCGTGACCCTCCCAAACGACACTCTCATCGAGTACGTCACAGACGGCAGACATCGACGAGTAGGCAAGAAAGTCGACGGGGTGATGGTGCGTCAGTGGCTGTACGAAGACCAATTGAACCCGGTAGCGGAGCTCGACGGCAGCGGGAACCTCCTCTACCACTACGTGTACGCCTCGCGAGAGCACACGCCGGACTTCGTGGTGAATGCGGCGGACGACGTGTATCGCGTGATCAGCGACCAGCTGGGCTCACCCAGGCTCGTGGTC
>JBNKUV010000050.1:0-143043 GCA_050298815.1 Polyangiaceae bacterium | reverse complement strand
GACTGCGCCGCTACGCTGGCTTCAAGCCGCCGCCGAATCCCCCTTTCGGGTGCTCGGCAGCCTGAAATCCGTGCTCGGCTTCACTGAAATCGGTGCTCGGCTTCGATTGGATTCTGTGCTCGGTTTCCGCTGGATTCTGCAGGACGTCTCCGTGGTGCTCAGGTGGTCGTCCCGGCGCCAGAGTGTTGACATCTCGCTCAGGGGCAGGAGCGACGAGCTCGCGACGGCGTTTTCGAATCTACTCGACAACGCCGTGCGTCATTCACCCTCCGGAAGCAGCGTCAGCGTCGAGGTGGAGATCGAAGACACGCGACCGGGGCGCTGGGCCATCATCCGGGTGCGCGACGAAGGCCCCGGGGTGGATCTCGACGTCGCGCCGCGGCTCTTCGAGCGCTTCTTTTCCACCGATGCAGAACACGGCACAGGCCTCGGCCTATCCATCGTTCGCGCCGTCGCCGAAAGTCACGGGGGCAGCGCTGAACTCGAGCCATCAGCCGCTCCCGGCGCGTGCTTCAAGGTGCGACTCCCCGTACTCTACTAGGGGCCGTCGGATAGCGTTGCCAGTCTGCGTTGGCCAATCATCTGGATCTCTTCAGCAAGGGAATGCCCGCCAAAGCTGTCCTCCGCTTGGGCCAACTGGTGACTGACGCCTAGTAGATGGTCAACCGCCAAGAGTTCAGCGTTCCGGTATCGACTGCCTCGTCGTCGAACACCCAGAGGTCCCAACTGCCGTTGGGCTCAAAGCTGTTGAACGTCTCCAAGTCGCCGGAGGGGCGGAAGGTACCGGTGTACGGTGCTGTGCCGTCTGTGACCAGCGTCGGTGCGTCGTTGTCGAAGACAGTCCCGCTCATGTGACTCTCGTCTTGCTGATCCGTAGAGAGATCGTTCGGATCGAACAGCAAGATGAACGTGTCGTCAGGGGCTTCCAACACGACGATCACGTCGCCGATATACGAGTGAGAAATGTTCACCTCAACGACGATTTTACCCACAGGATACGGGGCGTCGGCTACCTGGATGGACGAGTACGCCGAGCCGTAGTCGTCACTGGGGGAACCATCCGGAATCGCGATGCTGGTCGTGTTTTCCTCGTCGAATTGCGGGTCCGAGCAGAAAATGCGGCAACCCTCAGCACAGGAGCGAAATCCTTCGCCACAGGAGCAAGTCCCATTGTCACAGACTTCCCCCTCTGCGCTGCACGTGGGTACGGTGCCGACGCATTCCCCACTACCATCACACGCGCTCGCCTGCGTGCAGGGGTCGTCGTCGTCACAAGGTGTCAAGTCAGGTAGATTGGTTGCGATGCAGGAACCGCTGCCGTCGCATTCCGGCACGCTACACTCGGTCGCCAGCGCCTCGGTACAGGGTGTGCCGCTCGGCTCGAATCGGTCGCGGCAGCGACCATCCTCGCCACATGTTTGTGCCAGTGTACATTCACCATCGGCCGCACTGCACTGATTTGCGGAAAGGCACTCCACGCACGTTCCGGCACTCGAGCAGAATGGCGCGCCCGCAGAGCAATCGTCGTCGCTCAAGCAAGCGACGCAGGAACCGCTCCCGTCACACCACCCTCCGGTGCAGGTCGTCCCCCGCTCATCAGGAGCTGTGCACGCATTCGCCTCCTCGTCACAACCGTCGGCACAGCTCTCGGCGCTGTCGTCGGTGCATGGCACCGCGCCGGCCGGCGCGCAGGTCCCGTCCGACTGACACAGCTCCTGTCCATTGCAAAACAGTCCGTCGTCACAACGCGCATCGTCTGGCGCGAGCAGCGCATTGCCCTCGCCATCGCACTGGCGCACTCGGCAGTCGTCAGGCGACGAAGCATCATCTAAGCGTCCCGCTGCAACAGCCTGCAGAACGCATTCCCCATCTTCACTACACGAGTAGCTGTTGCACACTGTGGGTTCACCGCAATCCTCAGCGATGACACACCCTGCACACGTTCCGGCCCCATCGCACAACAGGTCTCCAGCTCGACCGCAAACGCTGTTAATTTCCGCAGGTGTGCTGTCACAAATAGATTCGACGCAGGTCGCGACCCAACAGTCGCTTGCCTCACATACAGATTCATCAACGCACTCGACGCACTCTCCAGCACTGCAGAAAGGCGTATCATCGGGGCAGTCATCGTTCTCAAGACACTTTCGACAAGCGCCACTGCCGTCGCATCGCCCGTCGCTGCATGCCGTGCCCACGGCGTCTGCGGCGGTACATTCCTGAGCCTCCTCGTCGCAACTATCGTCGCATATTGGCCCCTCGTCATGACCCTCGCATGGCTTACGGTCCGCGTGCGAGCACGACCCATCGGAATCACAGCGCTCCAGTCCGTTGCAAAAAATACCGTCATCGCAACGGTTATCGTCAGGCAGCAGTGCGACAGCCCCTTTGCCGTCGCACTGCCTCGCACGGCAGTCTTGGCTGGAAGCCTCCTCCACGACAAAGCCGGCTTCGAGTGGCTCCAGCACACACTCACCGTCTGCGTTGCAAAAATAGGCGCTACATCCGGGGGAATCGCCGCAGTCTTCAGGGGATATGCAACCAACACAAGTACCGCGCTTGTCGCACACCAGCTCGTCGTCTTTTCCGCATGAGCTGCCGTCCTCCACGGTCTCCGCCAAGCACGCGTTGTCTTCACACCTCCAGTCCACACAATCTGTGACACCGCAGTCGTCGTCCCTTACGCACTCGACGCATTCACCGTGCCCGTCGCAGACACCGAGGTCACAGGGCTTCCCCGCTTTCACTTCGGACTCTTCACAAACACCATGAGCACATTCCGCCTGCAAGCACTGCGTTGCAGCTGTGCAGTCCGAGCTCCTGTCACACTCGCTTGACCCGTCGGTGTTGTCGGAAGTGGTCACCTCTACATCAGCTGCTTCGGCATCCCGCATATCCGTTTCCCCCTGCTGGGGATGCTCAAACCGCTCAGTGATGTCGAAACTCGGACGGTCTTCAGCGCAAGCCTGTGTGAACACGAGAAGGCCCGCTGACGCAACGAGGTACCGCATCGGGATCTGATACCAAAGACCGCCTGGCATCGCCAGAACTCCCTGGTCGCACAAGCCGCGGGTGTCCCTTTCGCAGCAAGAGAACAGCAGCGACCGCATTGATATGACGCAATGCGCCGTCTGTCCACGGGAACTGCTCTGGGGTGCGCGTAAGTGATACAAGCGCCCCCTGTTGGCCGGGGCGGAGCCAGAGGAGCTGTGCTGGCTACTTCACCCGGCCGCGGAACGTTTCCGCCGCTCCTATCGTCGACGTCAGCGTCACGCCGCCCGCCGGTAGTCGTGATGCAGCCCATCAAGGACCGGAAGTGCGGTGACCGCGCCCGTCGCCCGGTCTTCGACCGTCGCCGAACCCACAGGGGTCCGTTGCTTCAAGCCCCGATGCGGTCGGCTCGCGTTGAAGTAGGCGACGTACTCGCCAAGTGTGGCTTGGAGGTGACGAATCCCGAGGATGACGATGTGGTCGAGACACTCGCGCCGCGCAGTGCCGAGGAACCGCTCGCAGGTGGCGTTCACCAGCGGCCCGCGTACGGGGCACTTGATGACGCGAGTGCCGGCACCGACGGCCACGCGATCGAAGTCGGCGCCGAACTTGCTGTCTCGATGCGCTTGGAGACCCGGATGTCGAGCTTCAAGAGCTCACCCCGGATGCGCTCCGCGCCCCAGAGTCGATTCTCTCTCGCCATGCGCTGGACCAGCTCAATCGTGGATTTGGCGATGCGTGGTGGCGCGGCTCGCCGACGTTTCGACTTCCACTTCTCACGGGTGAACACCTTCCCGGCGAGGTGTTCGAGCACAGCCTGGTCGATGACGGCCTCCGGAACGCGGCATCCAGGACAAGCGCCCTTCCCCGACTTCAGAAACTTCCGGCAGTTGCAGTAGCGATGAGGTCGCTCGCCATCAGCGTTCTTCTTGCCGGATGTTTGGTAGCGCAGGTGCCAGATACCTTGCGCCAAAGCTCGCCCGGGCTGACAGTCCCAGCGTGTCCTGCAAGGACGCTCGCGACATCTCCCCTGTGAGCGCCTCCAACAACCGAAGGACGTCCTCTGTGACTTGTCCTGTCACTTCCCCTGTCGCGTCGACGGACCTGTCCAGTTCCTTTACATTTCTGGCGAGTTGCGACGAACTGACTTGTCCTGCGACTTGCGGGGCGCCCTGGCCTACGGCCGCGTCCGGCGGCACCCATTTCCACTCGAGTCCTAGCCCGGCCCCATCGTGCACCGCCCGGGGCAGCGTCGTCCCAGCCTCGCGACTGGCTTGGCTGCCGGCCGCACTCATGCCGAGTGCACCTTTGCTCGGGTCGAACAGCTCGATGATGTTGACGAGCTGCGTCACCTGCGCGTCATCAGTGAACACGCCGTCCACGCCTTTTCCACTTACTCGCCGAAAACCCTGCGCTCGTACCCGGCTTTGGCGGGCCGGGACCCGCTCGCGAGGGGCCGGCAAAAACCGGGCTTTGCGGACGGGCTTTCTGAAGTCTCTGGCAGTAGTGGTAGCCGGGTAGCCAGGACAGCGGCTGGGCTCATTTCGGCCGATGAGCGACCCTCCCAGAGGTGTTGTATATACAATTTCGTACTGGTATGACCATACAACGTATGCCACACTTGGACGGATGCTCCTCGAACTCGCAGCGCGGCTGGACGAATGGGTGGCCGAACGTCACTGACCCTGGACGCGACGAAAGACGTCGACGTGAAGGCGAACTACTCCCACGCGGTGAAGGAGCAGTTCGAGAAGTTGCTGACGACGAAAGGGTACTTTCTGGATCCCCTAGGCCATGAAGTATGGATGCCGAGGGAAACGCGGTACCACGAACTCTACAGGGGCAAGTTCGTTAGGCTGGTCGTTGCGCAAGCGGAGCAATTCGCATGAGCTCCGCCGCCGAACTCCAAGCACGCGCCAAACGACGCTGGCGCGGCATTCAGCGCCGCCGGCGCGATCCGCGTTTCCGCCGCGTGATGGGCCGGTTCGTTCACGAGGGGTTGCTGTCGAGTAACGTCGCTTACCCGGCACACACGGAGCCCTTGGAGGTCGACGACGTGCTGTGGGCAGGCGAAGTCGAACCGCGCTGCCTGGAGCTGCTGCCCGCGCTCCTCGTCAAGCGCCCGTCGATGTTCACTCATGAAGCCCCACTGCCCGCGGACTTGGCGGCCGTCGTGCGCAGGCTGCGCCGTAACCTCGAGCCATCTAACTTCCGCGGCATTCGTGGCGGTGATATCATACGTTGGTTGCCGCGGGTTGGGCGCCCAGGCTCCGTCCCTGCGCGACTCAAGTCGTTTCGCTTCAAGCCAGAAGACTTGCGTCTGCTCGAAGCGCTGGCCGCGGAGTTCGGCGTCAGCGAAACAGAAGTGGTACGCCGCGGGTTGCGGGCGCTAGCCCGCGACGCCGAGGCATGACGCCACTCGCACAACCGGGCCCGCAGGCGGATACTGCGAAGCTCCCCGCGAAAGCATTTGGTGGTGAGTTAGCGCTACCGCGCGCCAACACCTGATGCAGGCGAGGGACCCCTTCACCCCAGCCCATCCAGCGTGCCGCTGAACTGCGGCGCACCAAAGCTCTCGGTGGGCGCGCCAAACATCGTCATCAATGATGTGAAGAGCTGGTTCGTCGTGCTGTTGGGATAACGGACACTGCGGCCGGTGCTGACCTGTCCTCTTCAAGACCTGTTCTTGTCGGATTACGGAGGAGGCAAGTAGCCAGGACAGCGGCTCAGCGCCGTCCCCGACGTCGCGGTCGGTGGCGATGGCGTTTGCCAGGAAAACGCCCCCGGTGCGGCTTGCACGTGCGTTGGTTGAGTTTCAGACCCACCATCAACGGATCGTGATCCGACGTTCGGAACTCGTCCTCCGCGTACAGCAGGGAGACATGATTGGATGACTTGAAGTCGGTGTTGTAGTCCAACACCGCTGGCTCATCCGCATTGATGGCGTAGGACGCCGCCCCCACGACCTGACTGAGCAAGGTCGCCGAAGCCAGCGCATAGTCGAGTGTGCCCCACTGGCCGTCGAACACGTAGCTCTGAGTGTCGCCCCCATGAAATAGCTGATCCAAGTCGACGTAGCCCGCAGCTTGCAGCACCGCTATTGGATCCTCTTGCGCGTAGGAGTTGAGATCACCGAGCAGGAGCCAATCTGGATCCTGAACACCGGTGGGGGCCGAAGCGAGCCAATCGACGAGTCGTTCCGCCGATGCGGTGCGCGTGGCGTTGAAGTAGCCCTGGCCGTCGCCTCGGTCACAATCGGGATAGTTGGGCTCCACGGCGCAGTGGCCGTCTGAGTCGTCCAGTTCGGAGCCGCCTTTGGACTTGAAGTGGTTGACGACCACCGAGAACGTCTCGTTCGTCTCTACCTCGGAGAAAGTCTGCGCCAACGACGCGCGTGTGCGCGGCCTGCCGAGTGGGTCGAGCGCGTAGTCGAGAACCGCGGGATCACCGAGCGGCTCGACGACGGCAGGCTTGTACAGGAGCCCGACTCGGATCGCGTCCGTTCCGACGGTGCCGGCATCGACGGCAGCGTAGGTGCCAGCGCCGAACAGCTCGTTCAAGCCAGCCACGATGTCCGCCTCTGGGGAGACGCCGGCCGTGTTCTCCAGCTCCACCAACCCGAGGACATCCGCGTCGAGTTTGTGCAGAGCCGACAGCAACTTGGTGCGTTGCCGGGACAGCTCCAACGCGCTATCCGCCCCGCGACACTCCACGTCTTGATTGGGGCCACACAGCGGGCCTGCGTCGTCCAAAGTCAGGAAGTAGTTCAACACGTTGAAGCTCGCGACCTGCACGCTGCCTCCGACTGACGGCGGGGCACTGGGCCGCGGGTTTTGAGGTTCGAAAAACACCTCGCCGCCCAGTGCACCGACGGGGCGCAGTCGGTAGGCGTTTCCCGAAGCGGCATTACCCGCCCAGGTGTACGTCAGGACTCCGGTGGCGCCAGTGACGGAATCCCCTCCCCGCAACGTGTTGCTCGCCGCGAGTTCGAGACCACCGCGACCAAACACGATCGGATCTGGGTTCTGGGAGTTCTCCCCATCGTCGATGATCAGCCGATTGAGTCGATTGGCCTCCAACACCGCCAGAGCCGCCGCCCCTGGGGCGACGATCTGTGTCGGCTGCGCCAAGCGGTCGCCGGAGGAGACGACAACTTGCCCGAAGCGCCCCAATTGGAAGTGCTCGGTCACGTAGAGCGTCTGGGGAAAGCGCACCAGCATGCCTTCGAAACGCTCCAACTCGTCCTCGGCAACGAAGGGCATCACGACTTCTTCAGGATCGACGGTGAGGTCGGACTCGATACAGTGTTCGATGGAGAACGCCGTCAGCTGCGTCTGGTCGAAGTACTCGGAGACCGCGCCGGTAACCTGCACGACCTCTCCCAACTCGACACTGTCGTTGTCCGCGTTGAAGACGAACACACCATCGGAGGAAAGCTCGTCCCCATCTCCGCCATCCTGCACGTAGAAGCCACGGAGGGCCGGACTGCCGCCTTCGAAGTCCCCAACGACGACCCCCTCGATCGTCACGACTTGTCCAGCGAGTGGACTCGCTGTGCCTTGGCCTTGCACCGACCCAATGGCGATTGGGGTGGCCAGGCACGGAATGGTTGGCGGAGGTGGCGGCCCTTGCCCAAAGGTCTGCTCCGGGTTCGTGCTGCCGAACGAGGATGGCGCGGGCGCCGCCCAAGTGAAGTCCTCGTACACCGTCCCAACACCCGTCAACTGCAACGACCATCCCACGCTAGTCGACGTCGTCTCGCTGACTCCGATGTCGGAAGAGGTCATGCCATCGGCGGGTCCGCCCACGGCAGTGAAGCTCCCCTCGTAGGAGAGGAACTGAACGACTTCGCCAACGTCGTTCACTAACGCGACGCCATCGGGCGAGCCATTCTGCAAGCCATTCGGGGCGTAGGTGACCACTATCGTCCCATAACCCGCACCTTCGTCTTCCAGCACCCCACCGATCAGCTGTTCGGATCCGTACGGCGCTCCCCCACTGCCGTTGTACAAGACCAGTCTGTAGTTCGTCAGATCCGTACCCGCGGGCCCGACGACCTCGACGGCCTCGCCTTCGTCAGTACTGGCGTTGTCGTAGTGGATCTCGTTGATGAACACCGAGGTTTGCGCACTGGCGGTAGCCGCAACAAGGGTGACGACGATGAAAACAAACAGAGAAAACGACTGTAGAACGAATCGACCTGGCACGAGTTCCTCCCTGGCGTGTGGCCGCGAGAGTACACCAGAGCCGTGGCGGTCGCGACACAGTCCTGTGACGACCCGTGGACGATCCCGGCGCGCCCTCGTCAATCAGAGCGCCCTCGTGACGTCGCCTCACGCTGAAGGCTGCGCACTCACGGCGTCATCGCGGCACCCAGAATGCGACCCGTCTGGCGCTCTTGCAGAAACACCACCACTCTGTGTCGCTCGGCAGCATTCGCCTCGCCTCCAACGGCGCTCGACCCTGGTGCATTGGCCGAAACGGCGTTCAATCGTTTTGGCCGCCAGGTGCCTTCGCCAGATCCCGTGTAGTCGCGAGCCGACAACTCTCGAACCACGCCGACATGGTGAGCGGTCGTGCGCGCGTTCTCGCCGCTGCGCACTGGGTTGTCCGCTCTCTTTTGCACGAGGGCGAGGTAGAGCACGGCATCGGTGGCGCTGCCTCGACTCCGATATCGCACGCTTCCCGGGGCATCCAGAGCTACCTCCAGTTGCACTTGCTTTCGTACCCCCGCCGCCTTCGACAGCGCTGCCTCAGCGGCCGCTCGTTTCGAGCCCACGAAGGCGTCCACACCATCGACCACCATTTGCGGCGTGTAGACACTGCGACTCCCCCCAAGCGCGGCGTACCAGCGTTGCCGCGCGGAGTACTCCGCCGCGGAAAACGGATCCTTCCAACCCAGGTAGTCCCAGTAGTCGACGTGAAACGACAGCGGGATGACCTGCACCCCGCTGCGCTTTCGCCGAGCCAAATCGGCCAGCAGTGCGTCGGCTGGCGGACAGCTCGAACACCCCTGCGACGTGAACAGTTCGACCACGACGGGCACGGGACCGGAGCCCACGGTGGCGTTTTCGACCTCTGCACGTGCTTGTCGAATCGGGCTGGGATCGCAACCCCACGAAAAGAACCCAAGTACGAACAGAACGCCCAACCGCATCATGCTGGCTACTATGCCAGCGGCGCCAGCCCGGTTACCCGAAGGGGGTGCTTTCTGCCGGGGTGAAGCTCCTCGCGAACAGGCTCGGGTCGAGCTGGAAACAGGCCGCGTACCTGCCGCTCGGGTCCAGCCCTACCCCGCTGGGCTCGCCCGCCAATCTAGAACGGACGGCGATGTTCCGCGCAGGGGATCCGTGCGCGTACGTCATCGACGATATCGTGATCGATGGTGGTCACGATGATGCCTTCCCGATCGGAGCCATCGGCGACCACCGTGCCCCAAGGATCGACCACCAACGAGTGACCGTAGCTACGCCGGTCACCGGGGTGCTGCCCCCACTGCGCCGCTGCCATCACCCAACATTGGGTCTCAATCGCTCGAGCTCGGAGCAAGACGTGCCAATGCGCCTTGCCCGTCTGATCGGTGAACGCTGCCGGCAGCGTCAAGAGTGTCGCGCCCCGCTTTCGCAGTTCGAGAAACAACTCCGCAAACCGCAGGTCGTAACAGATGGCAAGACCGACCTGATAACCCTCGACATCCACGACACACACACCCTGCCCCGGACTGGTGCCGTCACTCTCTCGCAGTTCGCGCCCATCGGGCAGAGTGACATCGAACAGGTGTAGCTTGCGATAGCGGGCCACGAGCGCGCCGTCTGGACCGTAGACAACCGAAGTGTTGAATGGTCTCAGCTCGTGGTCGCTCGCCTCCGGCATCCCGCCCCCGATCAGGTACAGGCCGTTGTCCTGCGCGAGCTGCCGCAGGCAGTCCCCGATGGGCCCCCCTGCGTCCAGATCCTCGGCGTGTTTCGGCTTGATTCGTTCTGAACCGAAGAACGCAAAATTCTCCGGCAGGAGGACCAAACGCGCGCCTTTCCGGGCGGCAGTTTCGACCCAAAACACGACCCGGCGCAGGTTGGCCTCCACGTCGTCGGAACTCTGCAGCTGCACCGCCGCGACGGTCATCGGCTCCACCATGTGCGTTAGTATCGCCCCCCACGCTGGCCGCGACAAGCTGGTCGGCGCCTCGAGAAATGGGTATCGTCACCCAATGACGGACGCCACCGGGGCGATGCAGCAATGGGGCAGCCCGCAAAAGCCGGATCCCGATGCACCCAGCGCTGGGCTGGTGCTCCTCTACGCTGAAGGCTTTCACACCCTGCCCACCGCGTGGCCCCTCGTCGGGACCAAGACCATCATCGGCCGCGAGCCGCCGGCTGAAGTCACCATCGGCGTCCACGCCGTCTCCCGCGTCCACGCGGAGATCGTCTACGAGCGCTCGGGCTACACCCTGCGGGATCTGAACAGCACCAACGGCACCCTGCTGGATGGTCACCTGATCCGCGAAGCGCGCCTCGAGTCCGGACAGGAAATCCGGGTGGGGGACGCGATACTGAAGTTCGTCGAGCAAGACGTGCTCGGCTACTCGCGCTACCGGCTCGACGGCACGTTGATTGATGGGGCGTCACGCCTCTCGCGCTCGTCGCAGTTCTTGGGCGGCTTTCAGTTAGACCGCATCGGCGGCGAGATCGGGCGCATCGCCAATAGCTCGCTCTCTGTCTTGCTCTTGGGTGAAAGTGGCACCGGCAAGGAAGTCGTCGCCCGGGAGCTCCACGTGCAGTCGGGTCGACCGGGGGACTTTTGCGCCGTCAACTGCGCGGCCATCCCGGGCAACCTGCTCGAGAGTGAGCTCTTCGGCTACAAACGCGGCGCCTTTTCCGGCGCGGATCGCGACAAGCCAGGCCTGATCCGCACTGCCGATCGTGGCACCTTGCTGCTGGACGAGATCGGCGACATGCCCATGGCGGCGCAAGCCAAACTGCTTCGGGTACTCCAAGCGCGCGAGGTCTTCCCCCTGGGCGCGACGAAACCCGAACCGGTGGATGTCCGCGTCATCTGCGCCACACACCGTGACTTGCGGCGCATGCAAGCCGAAAACCGTTTCCGAGAGGATCTCTTCGCGCGCTTGAACGAATACCAGCTGCGCCTGCCTCCGCTTCGCGACCGCAAGGAAGACGTGTATCTGTTGCTCAAGGCCTTCGTCGCCCGGCATGGACGTCCCGAGCTCGAGCCGAACTTCCGGTTCATGACCGCTTTGTTGCATTACGACTGGCCCTACAACGTGCGGGAGTTGGAAGCCTGCGCCAAGCGCTGCGTGGCCTTAGCAGAAGCACCCTTGCTGGAAGTGGAACAGCTGCCAGACCAAGTCAAAGAAGACATGGTCGATTACGGCTCGTGGGCAGTCGGCGTGCATCCGACCGGCGACTCCATCAAAGGGCCCCCCTCAGAAGAGGATCTGCGCACGTTGCTCCAACGCCATCAAGGCAACATCGCTGCCGTTGGACGTGAACTCGGCAAGGCGCGCATGCAGGTCCATCGATGGCTCAAGCGTCACGACATCTCCCTCGACGACTACCGCTGAGCTCCTCGCTGCGGTCAACTCCAAAGGTCACTAGCGCGCGTCGCTCACACGTCTAGCTCGGCCGCTTCCACGGAGCGCTCCATGATGAAACGGAAGCGTGCGGTGGGATCTTTGCCCATCAGATCGCTCACCACGCGGTCCGTGTGAAGCCCGTCGACGACTTCGACGCGCAGGAGTCGGCGTTTCTTGGGATCGAGGGTCGTCTCCCACAGTGTCTTCGGCATCATCTCGCCCAACCCTTTGAAGCGCGTGATCTCGACCTTGGCGTTGCCCTTCTTGTGCTGCGCGATGATGCGCTCGCGAGCTGGCTCATCGGCGGCCCAGTACGTCTCTTTACCGATGTCCATACGATAGAGCGGGGGCACGGCGACATAGACGTGGCCGTCACGGATCAACTCAGGCAAGTGCCGGTAGAAGAACGTGAGCAGCAGCGTCGTGATGTGGTGGCCGTCCGAGTCAGCATCAGCGAGCAAGATCACGCGATGGTAGCGCAGCTTGCTCGCCTCGAACGTCTTGCCGATGCTGCAGCCGAGAGCCGTGACCAGATCGGCCAGTTCGCGGTTTTCGAGAAGCTTCTTCAGGCTCACCGATTCCGTGTTCAACACCTTACCGCGTAGCGGCAGGATGGCTTGCGTCCTGCGATCGCGCCCCTGTTTCGCAGAACCGCCTGCGGAGTCACCCTCGACGATGAACAGCTCGGTCTCTTCGCGGGCGTTACTCGTGCAATCGCTGAGTTTGCCGGGAAGCGTCAAGCGACCACTGGACGCGGTTTTGCGAGAAACGGACGCAGCCGCCGAGCGCGACGCTTCGCGCGCGCGGGCCGCGAGCACGATGCGAGTGACAATCTGCTCCGCCGCAGTGCGGTTGGAGTTCAGCCATTGCTCGAGCACCGGGCGGACGGCGGAGTCGACGAGAGACTGCACTTCTGGATTGTTCAGGCGATCCTTCGTTTGCCCCTGAAACTGTGGCTCAGCGATGAATATGCTCAGGATCCCGAGCACACCCTCACGAATATCCTCCGCGGAGAGGTTGACCCCGCGGGGTGCCAGTTTGTGGGTGTCGATGTAATTGCGGACGGCCTTGAGGAGACCACTGCGGAGCCCATTTTCGTGGGTACCTCCGGAGCCCGTGGGGATGCCATTGACGTAGCTCTGCACACGTTCGTCGGTGGCTTCTGTCCACTGCAGCGCCAGCTCGATGCGGCTGCCATTCTCCTTGCTGAGTGTGAACGGCGTCGGATGTACGGGCCTGTCCTTGCGCTCGGCCAAGATCTTGCCGAGAAAGTCCACTAGGCCGTGTTCGTGGATGAAGGTCTGCTTGACGTCGTGCGCCTCGTCGATGAACACGACTTTGACACCCTTGTGCAGGAAGCTGACAACCTCCAAGCGTTGTTTGATCAGGTCCGCATCGAAGTGGATGTTCGGAAAGATCTGCGGATCGGGCGAGAAGAACACGGTCGTCCCCGTTCCCCGCGCTGCCCCCTTTTTCTTGAGCGGCGTGGTCACTGCACCCCTAGAGAACTCGATGACGTGCTCTTTGCCGTCACGTTTGACGCTGGCGACGAGCTTGGTCGACAGGGCGTTTACCACGGAGGCGCCGACTCCGTGAAGGCCGCCGGAAGTCTTGTAGTTCTCGTTCTCGAACTTGCCGCCTGCGTGCAGCGTCGAGAAAATGACCTCGATCGCCGGCTTCTTGAGCTTGGGGTGCTTGTCGATGGGGATACCCCGACCATTGTCGCTGACGGTCACACTCGTGCCGTTTTTGTGCAGAGTCAGAGATATCTCCGAGGCATGACCGTTCATCGCCTCGTCCACGGAGTTATCGAGCACTTCCCACACCAGGTGGTGGAGCCCGGCGCTGCTGACTCCACCGATGTACATACCGGGGCGCTTGCGAACTGGGTCGAGTCCCTCGAGAACAGAAATGTCGCTGGCGGTATAACGAGTCATTCTTCAGCTCCTTCGAACGGCGGCGGGACTTCCACGGGTTTTGACACGACCTCGGTGAAGCTTCCCGACTTCATCACTTCGCGTCCCTTACCGCCCCGAGCCGAGCGCTCATACTTGCTGGCGGCGATGCGATGGGTGCCTCCCCGCCCGGTCTTGACCTCGAGAGCGTCAGAGCCGCTCTGCGCAGCGCAGAACCCGATCAATGAATCATCGCTGGCAAGCTTGACCAGCATGACGCCTCGGCCAGCCCCCGACAGGTAGTTCACTTCCTCCACCGAACACAGCAACGCTCGACGCTTCTCCGACGCCGCGATGACCGTTTCGTCGCCGTGCACCACTTCCACGCCCAAGATGCGCGCGGTATCCTTCGGCCGCGCGAAACGTCGACCGCTCCGTGTGCTCGGCTCGACGAACGGCAACAGGCTGAAACACAGTGCGTAGCCATCGGAACTTGCCGCCAACGCGTACGATTGGGGGAAGTGGTCTTCGTCTTCCTGCAGGTCGCCGATGACGCGCGGGTCCAGGGAATAGGCCGCCACGATGGCCTCGCCATCCTTGAGCTTGAACAGTTTTTGGATTGGCTCGCCGTACCCCGTCGTCGCGGGGATATCGATGATGCGGCTGGTATACGCCGTGCCGAAGTTGCTGAAGAAGACCACGGACGCGCGCGTCGATCCTGCGAGCACGGCCAACACCGAATCGCCTTCGCGCAGACGCGTTTGTGACGGATCCTTGATCTCTTTCTGTCGCTTGACCCAGCCGTCCCGAGTGATGAGAACGTGGTTGTCCTCGGCTACGATCAGGTCCTCTGCGGAGAACTCCGGCTCGTCATCGAGGGCCTGGATCAGCGTGCGGCGCTTCTTGGCTGGGCCGAGCGCGTTCATGACCTCGTCGATTTCGCCGCGCACGAGAGCCCAGCGACCTTTGCCTGACTTCTCGTTCAACAGCTTTTTGATCTCCTTGGCGCGCTTTTGCTTTTCCTTCAGTTCGTCCTGGATGACGAGGATCTCGAGTCGCGCCAAGCGATAGAGCTTCAACTCCAAGATGGCGTCGGTCTGCTCCGCGTCCAACTTGTAGCGCTTCATGATCTTTTGAGCAGCGTCGGCCTTGCCTTCACTCTGCCGGATCATCTTTATGATTTGGTCCAGGGCATCGAAGACGGTGACGAAGCCTTCGAGGATGTGGATACGGCGCTCTAGGGCCTCGAGCTCGTGTTGTAGGCGTCGAGTGACCACTTCCATGCGAAACTGCAGGAAGTAGAACAGCATCGATTTGAGATCGAGGCGCTCCGGGCGCCCGGCTTCTTCGCCCGTTTCGGACTGCGGCACGAGGCACGTGAAGTTGCAGTTGAAGCTGGTCTGCAGCGGTGTGTGCTTGAACAAGTAGGCCAAGACCTTGTGCTCGTCGGCCTCTTTCTTCAGCAGCAACTCGACGCGCACGTCCTCCGTCGAGACATCCTTGACGTCGATCAGCAGCGGCATCTTGCGCGACAGCGCCACGTCCGCAATGCGCTCGACCAACGTCGACTTGTTGACGCCGTACGGAACACTCGTGATGGCGACGACCTTGCCGGCGCGTGTGGTTTCACCGAGTTCCCAGGTGGCGCGCACCTTGACTCCGCCCTGCCCGGTCTCGTAGATGCTCTTGAGCTCCTCAGTCGTCGAAATGATCTGGCCCCCCGTGGGGAAATCAGGCCCTTTGATCGTGCGGGTCAACTCACGAGCGCTGAGCTCCTTGCCGTCCACCAACGCATCGAGCAGACGGATCGCGGCGTTGCACACCTCCTCAGGATTGTGAGGCGGGATGTTCGTCGCCATGCCCACGGCGATGCCGGAGGCACCGTTGATCAGCAGCGTGGGCAGCTTCGACGGCAGCACCACGGGTTCCTCCTTCGTGCCGTCGTAGCTCGGTCGAAAGTCCACCGTGCCCTGGGAGAGTTCGGCGAGGATGTCCGTCGAGACCGCCGCCAAGCGACACTCCGTGTACCGCATGGCCGCAGGCGGATCACCGTCGAGGGAGCCGAAGTTGCCCGATCCATCCACCAGCGGTAGGCGCAGTGAAAACGGTTGTGCGATGCGAACCAAAGCGTCGTAAATTGCGGAGTCACCATGCGGGTGGAAGTTGCCCATCACGTCCCCAACGACCTTCGCGCACTTGCGGTGCTTGGCGTCAGAGGTGAGCCGCTGTTGCCACATCGTGTACAAGATGCGGCGTTGCACCGGCTTCATGCCGTCGCGAACGTCCGGCAGAGCGCGACTCGTGATGACGCTCAGCGCGTAGTTCAGGTACCGGCTCTCAGCGATCTCGTGAAGAGGGACTGCTTCGGCCGGCGGAGTGGGAGAGGATGGGGACTGCTTCGAACTGCGACGCTTTGCCAAGGGGCGAGCCTTTGGGAAGAATGGGTTGTCCGTCGGTAGCCGGGTTCTTCAGGAAGTGCCAATAAAACGCCGAGTTCCCAACCGGCCATCCAATGACCCACGAGGACTGCGTAGGACTTCAATCTGGCCTTGCCTCGGGCGCCTGACCCAGGGCCGCCAGGCGCCCGAGTTTTGCTGGGAAATCCGGCATCGGATGCTTGTGCCAGGGCACGCTCTGGGCTACGCAGGGCCCCCGTTTCGAAGCCGGACACGCCCCCATCGAGGTCACCGCCTTCCGGAGTCGCCTTCCCTGAACGCCATGCAGCAAACCCGCCCGTACCTGCCGAAGCTCCTGTCGTGGGCTGGTTTGGCACTGGTGAGCTTGATGCTCGCCCTGACGAGCGTCCCAGTGGCAGCCCAGCCTGCCGGCCAGGCGCCGACGGACGAGGCGGATGCAGCCCGGGGACAGCAAATCCTCGAAATTGACGTCGTGGGGAACCGACGCATCAGCCGGGATGACGTGCTGGCCTACCTCCATGAGAAGGCCGGCGAGCGGTTCACCCCCGAGGTGCTGGCCCAAGACGTGCGAGAGCTGTGGGCCTCCGGTTTCTTCGACGACATAGAGATCGATCTGGAGCGATTGGATACCGGCCTTCGCCTGCGCTTCGTCGTGCGTGAAAAACCGAGCGTCGCCGAGGTTCAGTTCGTGGGAAACGACGAAGTGGACACCGAGGATCTCGAAGAAGCCATCGAGGTCAAGGCCGACACCATTCTCAGTCAGCCCGCCATCGGCCGCAGCATCCAGAAAATCCGCGACATGTATGCGGAGAAGGGCTACTTCCTGGCGGAAGCCGACAGCGAGGTCGTCTCCCAGCGCAACAACGAGGTGAAGGTGATCTTCAAGGTCACCGAGCACACTCAAGTCAGCGTGCGGCGCATCACCTTCATCGGAAACGACAACATCCCCGAGGAAGAGCTCCGCGCCGTCATGTTCACCGGCCAGACGAGCATGCTCAGCTTCGGCAGTGGCGGTCCGTTTCGACAGGATGCCTTCGAGCGCGACATCGCGATCATCAACGCGCTTTACTACGATCGCGGCTTTCTGACCGTGCAGATGCACACCCCGCGCGTGATGCTGACGCCCGACCGCAGTGGTATCGAAGTCTCGATCACGATAGACGAAGGACCACGCTTCAAGATCCGGCAGCTGCGCATCTACGAGCGCGGGGCCGATGGCAAAGAGGTCGAACCCGTCGGCGGTCGCCGCCGCTTGCGCAAGATGGTGCGGGCCGAGTCCGGTGATTGGTTCAATCGCGCGGAGCTCCTCGAAGACTTGGGTGCGGTGCGAACACTGTACCGCGATGAGGGCTACGCCAACGTTGCGGCCAACCCAGATACCAAGCTGAATCCGGAGACCAACGAGGTCGACGTGATTGTGCCCATCGAGCGTGGGCCGATGGTGTTCTTCGACCGTATCGAGGTCAACGGCAACACCAAAACGCGCGACAAGGTGATTCGTCGCGAGATGGAGATTGTCGAGGGCGAGAAGTTCTCCGAGACGAAGCTCGACAAGTCTCGCCGGCGCATCACGGCCCTCGGCTACTTCGAACGCGTGGATATCGGCACGAGCCCCGGCAGTGCGCCCGACCGCATCAACGTCCAGATCGAAGTGGTGGAACGTCCGACTGGGACGTTTCAGGTCGGTGCTGGCTTTTCCAGCATCGAGCAGTTCATCGCCACCGCTCAGGTGCAACAAGCCAACATCATGGGCAATGGGCAGAACTTCTCGCTCAACGGGCAGTTCAGCACGGTACGGCGGCTCGTCAACTTCTCCTTCTACGAGCCCTACTTCCTCGACACGCGCTTCCAATTCTCCGTCGCGCTCTACAACCAGCAACGCGACTACATCGACTTCGGTCAGGAGACCTTCGGTGGCTCACTGACGTGGGGCTATCCGCTGATCGAACCAGAGCTGTCAGCGGCGGTCACCTACACGTTGGAAGATAACCAGATCTCCACTCAGCGCACCCGCTCCTTGCTGGGTTCGGCCATCCCCAGCACGAGCTTCCGCCAGTTGCCGCTGTACAACTTGTTCAACGACGGCCTCACCTCCTCCGTCCGCCCGTCCCTCACCTACGACACCCGTGACAACCGCCTGTTCCCCACGAGCGGCGTCTACCTACGCGGCTCGACGGAACTCTCCCTTGCCAGCATCGGTGCGGACACCGAGTTTTGGAGGAATCGAATCACGGGGCGCTTCTACTACCCCGTTGGCGGCGGAGCAGTGATCAAGCTGAACACGGAGTTTGGCCTCGTCACCAGCCCGAGTGCCGACGGTGTGCCCATCTTCGCCCGCTTCTTCATGGGCGGCATCCTCGACGTGCGCGGCTTCGCCTTCCGTACGATCAGTCCGCGCATCCCGCTGACCCAGACGCTCGACCCGAACAGTGCTCCCGAAGGTCTCGGAGCGCGAATCGGCGGCAACCTGATGTTCTATGACAACCTCGAGTTCGAGGTGCCCCTGGTCGAAGAAGTGGGCATCCGCGGCGTGCTCTTCACCGATGCGGGCAACGCCTGGAACTTGGAAGGCAAGTACTGCGAACTGGATACCGGCACCAGCTACGAAGAGACCAGCCCGTGCTTCGACTTTCCCAACGATGTGCTCAATCTCCGCACCAGCTGGGGCTTTGGTCTGCGTTGGTTCTCACCCCTCGGGCCGCTGCGCTTCGAATGGGGCTTCCCGTTCGCGCCCCTGCCGCATGAAGAGACGTCCCGATTCGAATTCACCATCGGCAACTTCTTTTAGTATTCGAGCGACGAGC
Source organism: Polyangiaceae bacterium (assembly GCA_050298815.1). Classification (GTDB taxonomy): domain Bacteria; phylum Myxococcota_A; class Polyangia; order Polyangiales; family Polyangiaceae; genus SZUA-265. The sequence goes on along the minus strand of JBNKUV010000050.1, from coordinate 124,349 downwards.
AACGCAGCTGGCGGGGATGCAGCGGCACTCGAAGGCCAGCCGATTTCGGATCGGGCGAAGCGCGGCTTCGTCGTTTCTGCTCCTCGAACGTAGGCGACAGCCGTGGATTGGCGGCTGCCCTTCGCCGTCACAAAGCGCCTCGATGACGGCTCGCAGGCGCCAAAGCCTTGGCCGTCGCAACCACCCGTCGTGGCAGACCCAGGCGGACGCTGCTCGGTCCCAGAGCAGCCGACGCAGCGCAATCACTGGATGAGCTAACGCACTGGCCGGAGGGGCCGATCTGCTCCGGTTTTGACGCCAAGAACGGGAACGCTCTCAGCCGTTTGAAGACCCCGTCGGGGCGGCAGTAGATCGGGCCCTTTCCAGCGCCTCCGAGAAGCGCTTTCGCCCCTATTTTTACCGCCCAAAACCGTACATTCGCAGTATAAGAAACGCACCGTTTTCGAAGCCGTGAGCACGCCGTCGGCGAGGCCTCCTTCCAAGCGTCGAACAGACTGAGCGACATGTCGGACGACACCCCCATCCAGCACCCCAACGAACACCCAATCAGCCTACAGGACGAGATGCGCACCTCGTACCTGGACTACGCGATGAGCGTGATCATCGGTCGAGCCATCCCCCACGTGCGGGATGGGCTCAAGCCGGTTCATCGTAGAATCCTCTACGCGATGAGCGAGCTGAACCTGAGCTCGAGCTCCTCGTACAGGAAGTGCGCGACGGTGGTGGGAGAGGTGCTCGGCAAGTTCCACCCCCACGGGGACAGCAGCGTGTACGACGCGCTGGTACGGATGGCGCAGTCTTTCTCGATGCGACATCCACTGGTAGACGGCCAGGGCAACTTCGGCTCCGTTGATGGCGATCCCGCAGCCGCGTACCGCTACACCGAGTCGCGCCTGGCCAAGATCGCCGGCGAGCTGCTCGCCGACATCGACAAGGACACCGTGGACTTCACGGCGACCTTCGACGAGTCGCGTACGGAGCCGGTGGTGTTACCGACGCGCTATCCCAATCTGCTCGTCAATGGTTCCGGCGGTATCGCTGTCGGCATGGCGACCAACATCGCGCCGCACAACCTGCGCGAGGTTCTGGATGCGACGATTCATCTCATCGACAACCCGGATGCGCCCGTCGAAGAGCTGATTCAATTCGTACCAGGTCCGGATTTCCCAACCGGGGGGTTCATCTTTGGTCGTCTTGGCGTCTACCAAGCCGCGACGACCGGTCGCGGCTCCATCGTGATGCGCGGCCGGTCCATGGTCGAACCGGTCAAAGGTAGCAAGGACCGTGAACAAATCGTCTTCACGGAGTTGCCCTATCAGGTAAACAAAGCGCGGCTGCACGCGAAGATTGGGCAGCTCATCCGCGAAAAGCGCATCGAAGGCATCAAGGAAGCGCGTGACGAGAGCGACCGCGACGGCATGCGCCTGGTCATCGAGTTAAAAAAGGACGTCTTCCCGCAGGTCGTGCTGAACCAGCTCTATTCGATGACGGACTGTCAAACGACGTTCGGCGTGATCAATCTCGCCATCGTCAACGGACGCCCCGCGGTGCTGAATCTCAGGGAAATCCTCGTCGAGTTCGTCGAGCACCGCCGCGAGGTCGTCAGCCGGCGCACACGCTTCGAATTGCTCAAAGCCGAGGCCCAGAAGGAACTCGTCGAGGGGCTGGGTATGGTCACGACCGACACGGACGTGGTGATCAAGACCATTCGCGAATCCCGCGATCCGGACGAAGCCAAGACGCGCTTGATGGCGTTGCCTCTGCGGGGGCTCGAAGAGTTCGTGCGCCGTGCTGGCCGTCCAGAAGAAGAGATCGAAAAAGCACGCGAACGCGGCGAGTACCGTCTCAGCGAACGCCAAGCCAAGGCGATCCTCGAGATGCGCTTGAGTCGCCTGACGGGTCTCGAGCAAGAGAAGCTCGCCAAAGAATACGGCGCACTGAGTGAGCAGATCGCTGAACTATCGGCAATCCTTGCCAGCGAAACCCGGTTGATGGAGCTCATCGTTGGCGAGCTTCGTGAAATCCGGGAGCAGTACGGGGATGACCGCCGCACCGAGATCATCGAAGACGAGGCGGAAATCCAGGTCGAGGACCTGATCCAGGAAGAGCAGATGGTCGTGACCATCTCTCACGAGGGCTACATCAAGCGCACCGCACTGAGCACCTACAAGGCGCAGAAGCGAGGCGGTAAGGGCAATCGTGGCATGGAAGCACGCGATGACGACTTCGTCAGTCAGCTATTCGTCTGCTCCACCCACTCCTACGTCTTCTTCTTCAGTGACCGCGGCAAGGTCTACGTCAAGAAAGTCTACACGATTCCCCAAGGAGCCAGAAACTCCAAGGGTCGCGCGATCGTCAACTTCGTCAGCCTCGACGCAGACGAGCGCATCTGTGCCATTTCCCCCGTGGCGGGCTTCAACGATGGCCTCTTCGTCACGACGCTCACCCGCAAGGGGCAGATCAAGAAAACGGCTGTCGTCGATTACCAGAACTTCCGCGAGAAGGGCATCATCGGCGTCAAGATCACCGATGACGACAAGCTGCTCGCGGCCTCCGTCACGGATGGCAGCAGTGACTTCCTGGTTGCAACCAAGAGCGGCAAGTCGATTCGTTTTGACGAGCAACAGGTTCGCGCCATGGGGCGAGGCGCGGCCGGCGTCAAAGCCATCGATCTGGAAGACGACGATGAGGTTGTCGGGTTTGGTGTTACCAACCCTGAGCGGCCTCACGTCCTGACCATTTGCGCCCGTGGCTACGGCAAGCGAACCCACATCGACGAGTTCCGAGCTCAGCGCCGCGGCGGCAAAGGCATCATCTTGATTGACGCCAGCGACCGCAACGGCCCGGTCGTGGGCATCGCCATGGTCAAGCCGGAAGACGACGTGATCTTGATGACGGACCGCGCCCAAACCATTCGAACCAGCGTCTCCGAGATCCGAGAAACGGGTCGCAACGCCCAGGGTGTGCGCGTGATGCACGTCGCTGCTGACGAGCGGGTCGTGGCTATCGAGGCCCTGGAAGAAGATGACGAACTTGACGACGACAGTGCGGAGCCTACCGGGATGGACGACGCCGCATCGTCAGACGACAGTGCGGCAGCCGGGGGCGTCGCCGACACTGACGGCGCATCCGACGCCACCGACGACGCGACTGGCAACGATGACGACACCTCGGTAGATGACGACGCAAGCATCGACAACGACGCTGGCGACGATACCGACGACGACGATGCCGACGATACCGCGGACGACGATGCCGACGACGACGATGGCAGCGAAGAGCGCTGACGCGCTCGCCCACCTGACACGGCAACCGCTAGAATACCCCGCTCACGATGGCGCGTTCCAAAGCTCAGAAAGCAGCGCCGGAGACCTTCCGGCGGCTGCAACTGGCGCACCCCGATGCTCATTGCGAGCTCGACCACACTTCGCCATTCCAGCTGGTAGTGGCAACTGTTCTGAGTGCGCAAAGCACGGACGTGGCGGTCAATCAGGTCACTCCTGCGCTGTTCACTCGCTGGCCTAGTGCCGAAGCGCTCGCCCAAGCCGAAACGAGCGATGTGGAAGCAACCCTCAATCGCTTGGGCATGTATCGACAGAAGTCGAAGAACATCGTTGGCCTGGCCAAGAAATTAGTCGCTGAACACGGCGGCAACGTCCCTCGAACCCTCGACGAGCTGGTGCTGTTGCCTGGTGTTGGGCGAAAGACCGCCAATGTCGTCCTAGGGGTTGCTTTTGGAGCGCCCGAGGGGGTCGTCGTGGACACGCACGTGCAGCGCATCAGCCAACGTCTGGGTTGGACGAAGAACACGACGCCGGAAAAAATCGAACAGGACCTGATGGCTCTCTTCGAGCACTCCCATTGGGATGCGTTGTCCCACACGCTGATCTTCCACGGGCGCCGTGTGTGCACTGCACGCAAGCCAGCCTGCGCCAGTTGTTCCGTCAACGACGTTTGCCCTGTTGCGTTCAAGGCAGAGAACGTGGGCCGCAAGCCTCCGCGCGCCCGACTCCCCAAGACCGCTAACGCGGACGACGTCAAAAAGAGTCAAACCGCCGAGCGCCGCACCACGAAGAAGACCGGGAAAGCTCCGGCAAAGAGTGCGGCCGCGAGTGTGCCTCGGGCCAAGAAAGCCCGAGCGAGTACACCTCGAGCCAAGAAAGCTGGAGCGAGTACGCCTCGGGCCAAGAGGTAGCCGGCTCGGCGCAGTCAGCTCGTACTGCGGTGTGCCGAATGCACCCCAGTGCACGGAGGTGATCTACTCTCCTGGCGGGGCCGTTCCTCGAACTCCGCTGATGTTCGAGACGGCGATCCAGCGCCGCCAAAATGGGCCAGATCGTGGGGCCGGAGCGACATCCGCCAGCCCCTTCCGGCTCACCCATGCTACCTTCGGAGGCGACTGATGGGGTAGCGGGTAGGCGTGCTGAACGTAGTACCCAAGTGGACGGAGAAGCGAATGAGCAAACCGAGATTCATTGGGCAAACAAGCGTGGTTTTTGCGGTGACGGCTTTGGCGTGTGGCATCGGCTGCAAGAAGACCCCCGAGTCAGAGGACGAGGGCTCATCACTCGCCGTTGTTGCAGAACCGCAACCCGAGCCTGCTCCTGAGGACCAGGCCGAAGAGAAATCGAAGCCAGCGGAGGGCGACACCCCCGCGTCGGCCAAGGCAGACGGCGAGGACGCCGAGGATCCCGCAGGCGCCGCTGCTTCGGGCGACGGCGAGGGCGTCGACGCTCCGAAAGAACAAGGCGAAGACTCCGACACCAAGAAGGGCATCGTGGAGCAACCCGAGGAAGTAGCTCCCACTCCTGCACCCAAAACGACCCCGCCGCCGAAAGCCACTACCCCACCTCCCAAGACAACCCCACCGCCGAAGACGGAGACGCCCAAACCCAAGGACGATGGCAAGGCCCTCGTGCCGAAGCCCGATGCCCCCAAAGAAGAGCCAAAGACAGACACGCCGAGCAAGGACGCGCCCAAGACCGAACGGAAGTTCCGCGAGCGTAAGGGCGTATCCAAGAAGCGCCTGCCAGGCCAGTGACGCCACGCGCTAGGGCAGGTTGCGGCGTCGACTAGGGCAAAAAGACTTCGGCGCGCAAGGTTGCCGGGTGTGGTTGTGTTTTCCGCACGCAGCGAGAGCCAAGAAGGCGTGACTTCCGTCACGCCTTCTTGCTTTGGCCTACGCCAAGTGAACGCCGCAGCGTCTGGATCTCAGCGCGACACCTTGAGGCACTTGTCGAGCTCTGGGGTCATCTCCCAGTTGCACTGCCCCGACGAGTCGCGCCCGCAGTTCGCCGTCTTGTAGCAATCGTATTCGCGCTTGTACTCACAGGTAGTGAAGGCAGGTTGCTGCGTGCCTGGTTCTTGACAGAGCTCCCCAGAACAACCGCCTTTGACGCACTCTCCGCCATCCGCAGTCGGCGCCTGGCCATTGTCCGAGGGCGCTGTCTGCGCGGGATCCGCAACACTGGCCGTCGGCGGCGTCTCTGCGTCGGGGGTTGAACTGCAACCGTTGCAAGAGGCGAGGGCTGCCGCCATCAGCATGGCGAGCAGCGATCCACCAACCGCTGAATGGATGGAGAGGCCAGCAACGCCGGCCACTGCACTACGTGATGATTCGTGTCTCATAGTCCCTCGTCACTCACGCGGAGCTCGGGCTACCCGCTGCGGCAGGAAGGCCACCGTTTGCGGAATGAAGCCTTGAGGCGCAACACCACCGTCGCCGCCACTGATGTCCTCAGCCTCTTCCTCACGCGCTCCGAGGTCGACCAGGTATTGCGCCGGGATGATGACGTCTGCCAAGTCCGGATTGTCCAGTTGCTCTTCCGTCAGTTCGGGACAGTCTGGTGTTCCTTCTGGCACGTCGTCCTCTTCCACGAAGCGGCAAATGAGCTGTGGGTCCTGCGCCAGCGGGAAGGCACCGTAGACGTCCCCATCGTTGCCGATGAAGAAGGTATCGCGCAAGTCCGTACCAGCCACCAGGTAGTAGCGGCCTGCAGGAACATCGGTGATGGAGAACTCGTAGCCTTCCGCAAGCCCGGTCGCCGCCTGTGCTTGTTGCTCGCCCGTTTGCGGATCGACCAACAAGACGTACACGACTCCCACGTCACCCCCGATCGGTTGCTCACCGACAAAAACGCGGACAGAAACGACCTTCGTCCCGCCGTTGCTTTCAATGGTGATGGTGCCGGTGCTAACGCCCTCCGGCAAACCCGCGCGCTGAATGCTGATGGTATTGGTCCCCAGGTCCAACCCGCCCTGCTCGAGGATGATCCACTCATCACTGGCGGTCACGCTGTCGATGGTCAGCTCGCCCTGACCAGTGTTGCCGATCGCGAGCAGAGCGTTGTTCTGATCGCCACCGAAGTCCAGGATGGTCGTCGACAAGCTCAAGACGGGCTCGAGATTCACCTCTTCGCCGGATTGGGCGATGGCGAATGCCACCGCGAGGTTGGCGTTGATGAGGCCATGCCCATACACTGGATCCTCTCCCTCGTCGCCGATGTCGACGGTGATATCCGGGAGAGCTGCACGGAACTCGTTCGGGCCCATCTCCGGCCAGATCGACTTCATCAGCGCGGCCACACCCGCGACATGCGGACACGCCATCGACGTGCCTTGGTACGCCGCGTACTGAGTGTTTCCGTCGTTCTTGAACACCAAGCTCACGACACCATCTGGCTGCCCATCGAGATTCTCGTCCGCTCCTGTGTCCCCCCCCGGAGCCGCCACATCGATCGTGCCGTTACTGGTTCCGAAGTTCGAGTAGAACGCCTTTTCCCGATTGAAGTCCGTCGCGGAGACCGTGATCACTCCCGGGATACCCGCCGGGCTGAAGAACTCAGCTGGTGCGTTGGAGTTGCCCGCGGCCGCAACGACAATCACTCCCTCGGCATTGGCCGCCGCAACGGCGGCAGACATAGCGTCATTCGCGCCAGGCCCGCCCAGACTCATGCTGATGACATCAGCCGGTTCGCTGGGCAGCTCGCCACTCGCGTTTGCTAGACCGGCTGCGTACAGCACGCCCTGTCGAATGTCTTCCAGAGTTCCACCGCCACGTCCCAACACGCGGATCGGCATGACGCGCGCATTGGGGGCAACGCCCGCCGCGCCCTCGCCGTTGTTGGTAGCCGCAGCGACGGTGCCGGCGCAGTGCGTGCCGTGAAACGAGCTGTCCCCGGGCGTGCGACCGTCACCGGGATCATCGGGATTCGAGTCCCGACCGTCGCCGTCGGCAGCGACTTCTGGGTCGGAGATGAAGTCGAAACCAGTGTTCGTCAGCTGACTGCTGTTGTCGGCGTCGGCATTGACGAAGTCCGGATGGTCGAGTGCCACGCCTGTGTCCAACACGGCGACCACCACCCCCGTACCGCGCTGACCGTTGGCGGTGAGGTCCGACGCCGCCCATGCGTCCGCTAGGTCGATTTGGTCGTAGTGCCACTGCGACGCCGCCAAGGGGTCATTGACAGATTCGGCAGTCGTTCCCAGCGCTTGGTAGATGTAGTTCGGCGAGATGGCATCGAATGCGCCGACCTTCCGCATTCGCTTGATGCGAAGAATCGTTTCCAGCAGGCCAGCTCGCCCCTGCACTGCGACGTCCTTCTTGACGCCGTTGAGCTCCACAAGCTGGAAGCCAGTAGCGTCGGGACCATTCTTCGGCGTGACCGCCGCTGCCACCTCGATAGACTGCGGTCCAACCTTCATCGAAGCCACCGCTTCGCCAGGCACGGCGTCCCAGTCGGTGGTCAGTCGCTGCATGTTGATGCTTTGTTGCGTCGCCGAAGGCTGCGCGACCCCGACCGCAAGGGAGTAGATAGCCTGGCCGTCCTCCGGCTCGTTCTCGTCGATGTAGCGGTCGACTACGACCCAGAACTCACCAGTGGACGGCGCAACGACTTGCTCCTTGTCCCCAGACCCTTGGGAGTCAGAAACGATGGTCCCGTTCGCTGTCTCCAGCAGGAATAAGTCGAGATCGGCCAAGGGCGTTACTTTGTCGGCCTGCTCGGCTGTAAATAGCGTCACCACTTGGCCCTGAGCGAGGGTCACTCGGTAGGCATCCCGATTGTCGGGTATGGTTTCGTCCGTAGGCTCGCCCTGGTCGTCGAGCACCGGTAGCGGGCCGATGTAGCCGCCCACCGTGCTGGGACTCGAGATCAGTTGGGCTTGGTCTTCCGACGCGTCCGTACTGTAGTCGTTATTGGAGATGACCGGATTGTCGATGTTGGGCGTGTCGGTATCTGCGAAGAGGGTGTTGCCGACCTTGATGCGCCCCGTTACCGAGAACGTCGGCGCAGCAGCCTCGACCTCGATGTCGACACCACCCTCCGACAAAATGGTCGCTCCGCCATCCGTATCGGTAGTGACCCCTGAATCAGTCGCGCCGTCGGTTTCACCCGCGTCAGCCTCTGTTACAGCGTCCGTGTTCTCTTCCGTGTCGTCGCTCACGCAAGCCACCACGCCAGAAGCGCCCACGAGGAGCACAAACCCCAAATTTCGCATCATACAGCTAACTCCTTAAGCAATCGCTAATCCCCCCGCATCAGCGGAGCTCGACTCTACATCAGTGAGACGCGGAGGGACACGCGAGAATTCAGACGGACCCCGCGCGTCACTACCCCGGGTTACCCAGGCCGACCCCCCGTTGCCGACTGCAGTCTCGTTGAAAAGAGTGTCGAAGTCACACCCTGATACGTTGCACCACGATCTGCTGGGAGGTGTGGAAAGGAACGCAAAGTCGGCCGTGGTGCCCCGCAATTTCGGGTCCGCATCGGGGGGTTCGCCCGTACGGGCTGTGGCACATTCGCGCCGCCCGCACTACAACACGGGCTGTGTCGTTTTCGAACCTTGCGCTCAGATCCCCAAAAGCTTCACTCGCCCTTGCCGTAGCCAATGCGCTTCTGATGACGACCGCGCCAAGTGCCGCTGCAGACGCTGAAGCCGATCTGTCGCTTTCCAGCACAGACGAAGCGAGCTCCGACGCGGCGCAGGTCAGCGCGGAGCCGCTCGACGGCCCGAACACGCTCCCAGGTACCGAATTGCCAGAGCAAGGTTTTGAATGGGGGCTCAAGCTCGGCTTCGAACTTCCGCTGGGGGACGCCGACGGTGGCCACACGGTGTTGGGTCAACAGTTACGCAGCGGAAGTCTTTCTGGCATCGGAGACTTCCGAATACCCATCGCCCTGGATCTTGGGTACCGGACAGCCCCAGACTGGTGGCTCGGGATCGAAGCCGGAGCTGGCTTGGGTCCTGCAGGCGACGATTGCATCGAGGGTGCCACCTGTGAGTGGAGCAGTCTGCGCCTGGGAGCTCAGGCGATCTATCACCTGAGTCCAGAGAGCAGTCTCGACCCGTGGCTCGGCGCAGTGGTGGGTTGGGAGTGGCTGCGTGGGTCCGTTGGACTCGCGGTACCGTTCACGGGTCCAAACGGCGAGGAGCAAACCGGCGTGGTCAAGGCGCGAGAACTCTTGGGTGGACCGCAAATCGCGCTCGAAGGCGGTCTGTCCAATGCCCTCGACGAGCACCTGACCGTCGGACTCTTCGCGGCCGCTGCAGCCGGAATGTACATCACCGATAGTTTCGAGTGTCCAGAGGAACTAGGCTGCCCCAACGACGGTTCCGTTGACGACAAGGCGCTTCACTTGTGGCTCGGACTCGGCGTGCGCGGCACACACGGACCTTGAACAATCAGCCCTCATGGGTGATGTCGCAGAAGCAGCGCAGCAGTTGCAGCGCCGCTGACGTCGGATCTTCTTCGCCGTTGGCTACCTGACTCTGGTGAACGTGCAACTCGTTGCTGACTCTCGCCAGCACCTGCTGCAAAATGGCTGCCTCGATACGTCGCTGGGCCGCGCGACCTCGACGCTCGGAGCGCCGAGCGCTCCCAGCTTCCGAAAACAGCCAGGCGCGGTGCCGCTCCAAACTCGCCAACAGCGCCTCGAACCCCTCGCGCTTGGTAGCAATCGTCTGCACCACCGTTGGTCGGCTGCCATCACCGAGTTCGTCAGGGCGCGCGTGGGTCGATGCATGGTGTCCCGTACGGGATGTGGCGCTTGCCGAGTCGCCGGTCAGCGAAATGGCGCCCTCGATGGCGGACACCATGCGCGCCGCTCCAGGCAGATCCGCCTTGTTGACAGCGAAGACGTCCGCCACCTCCATGATGCCAGCCTTGTTGGCCTGAAGCTCGTCGCCCAAGCCGGGGGCCATCACGACTAGAGTCGTGTCGGCGAACAACATCACGTCGTGCTCGGCTTGCCCAGCGCCCACCGTCTCGATGACCACCACGGACGCACCCCAGACCCGCATCACTTCGGCGAGATCTGCCGTCGCTCGAGCAAGCCCACCGAGAGTACCTCGATTTGCCACCGAACGAATGAACACCCCGTCATCCGCAGCGTGCTGCTGCATGCGGATGCGGTCACCCAAGATGGCGCCCCCCGAAAATGGGCTCGACGGGTCGACGGCGATCACCCCAACTTGGGAGTACCTCGTGCGAAGCTCGGACACTAACGCCGACACGAGAGTGCTCTTGCCAACGCCCGGGCTGCCGGTGACACCGATGCGCCAAGGCATGACGCCGGGCGCAGAATACAGACCACGGGTTAACTCCTCGTTGCGCCCGTCTTCTAGGAGGCGGCATAAGCGCCCAACGGCGCGCCGATCACCATCGCGCACCAGAGAAACGAGGTCGTCAGTCATGGTCAAGCACGAGTGTGCTCGACCAAAGCGCGCAACGCTAGTTGGTAGGACAGGACCCCGAAGCCAGCCACCGTACCCAGGCACACGGGAGCCACGCACGACTGGTGGCGGAACGACTCACGGGCTGCGGGATTGCTGATGTGCACCTCGACGACAGGAATACCAGCGGCCTTGATGGCGTCGTGGATTGCCCAGCTCGTGTGCGTGTAGGCGCCAGGATTGATGGCAACTCCGGCGAAGCCTTGGTCCGCCGCTTCACCGATCCAATCGATCAGATCGCCCTCGTGATTCGACTGGCGCGCTTCGAGTTCCACTCCCAGCAGTTGTGCGAGGGCCCGCATGTCCGCCTCGACGTCGGCCAAGGTCTTCGTACCGTAGACGGCGGGCTCCCGCTTGCCGAGCCGCCCGAGATTGGGGCCATTGAGCATCAGGAAACGCTGAGCCATTACAGCGAGCTCCCACCGGCGCGGCAACGCGTCAAACGAGCTCCGCGAGGATCTTCGGCGCGCTGACCCGCAAAAGGTAACGCGCCTTACCCAGGTTTCCTTCAGGCTTGAGCGTCACGGCGAGGAAGTACGTGTCGTTCAGCACGCGGATCAGGGTGACCATCTTGTCGCTGCGAATCGACACCTCGCGCGTCTCACCAGCCTCCAGCATCTCTGTGGCGCGCTGAATCGACTTCACCAGGACGCTAGCCTCAGCCCCCACAGCCTCGATATCGAACCCCGCATCCTCGCGGGAGTAGGAATCCACTGGAATGCCCTCGAGGTCGACCAGCATGCCGGCCAGCCCGCCTTCAACCCCCTCGACCACTCTCTGTATCGCCTCGCGGAACATGCCCACAAGGTTAGTCCGAATCGACCCTCGGGGGAATGTTTCTACGAATTTAGGGTAGCTGCCGCACGCAGGCGCTCGCACACACTCGCCCTGTCGGTATGCACTGACTCAATAAAAACTTACATAACAACTCAGGGCACCAGGGCAGCCGGGGAGCCACACGTGGAGGGAGTTCGCTCGACTTCTGCATTCACCTGCTACCCAACGTGAACACCAGGGTTGCCCGCTCCAACGTCAAATTCGCCTGGTGGGGCGAAGCGCGGTCCGAAACGAAGGGACGACCAAGCCATGGTCGTCGTTGCGCTGATGTTATATGGTCCGCGCCATGGCGAGACGGAAGATAGTTCGGCGAATGATCTGCAGTGCGGCCGCGCTTTGGGTGGCGACCCTGGCCCCGCTGGCGGCCCAAGCGCAGGAAGAGTCGACCGCTCCTGACGAGACTCCTGCAGGCAGCGCTGAAGACGCGGAGGTCAAGGCATCTCCCGAGGTTCAGAAGCAGGTCGGCATGGGAACCGAAAAGGACGCCCCCCAACAGGACCACTCGACCACGACCCCGGCTGCCAGCGACAGGGAAGAGCCACCCGCCGATGAAGAGTCGGACTTTGGGCACTTTGGTCAGTTCGGGGTCCGTGTGGGCTATACCCCGGGGTACAAGGTGCAACTCCGCTTCGAAGACTCCCCCCCCTGTCCTCAGGGCGATAGTGGCGAAGGGGAGCTCGATGTCTGCGGCTATGGAACCGCTGGTGCGCTAGACTTTGCGCTCAGCTTCGCGTTGTTGGACGCCATCGAACCCTACCTCTGGTTCCGCCTCGGTCTGGGGGAAGACACGACCTCGAAAACTGAGGCAGACCAGTACTTCGGCGCCGGCCTGCGCATCTACACCATGAGTGACTCGCGGCTCAAACTCTTCTTCGAGCCAGCGCTGGCAATCGCGACTCAAGGGGCAACCGCTGACGCCCCAACGGGCGCCGACGAGCGCAAGTACGATACGGACATCGTCGTGCATCTGCACTTCGGACTTCAATACGACTTTGCAAAGTACGTAGGTATGTACGCCAGCCTGGGTCCAAACGTCGCGTTCGTTCGCGCCATCGCCACGGAGTTGGGCGGAACAATCGGACTGCAGGCGCGCTTCCCGTGAACGTCCGGGCCAGAACGGCGGAACCAGCCCAGGAGCCGCCCACGCCGCGACCGTTTCGCGTGCTCGGCGTCGCCCAAGTGGCGATTGGCGGTGCCGACCGCCACGCCCTGCGCAAGCTTTGGGTCGATCTCCTGGGCCTTCATCCCGTGCACACGTTCCAGAGCGAGCGGGAAAATGTCGATGAGGAAACGCTGTTGGCGGGGGCCGGGCCCCTCGCCGTCGAAGTCGACCTAATGCAGCCCTTAGATCCGCTGCGTTCACCTCGCGTGGACAAGCCCCCACTCAATCATGTAGGTCTCTGGGTCGACGATCTCTTGTCGGCCGCAAGTTGGCTCGCAGAGCAAGGAGTGCGCCTCGCGCCCGGTGGGATCCGCAAGGGCGCGATGGGACACGACGTGTGTTTCGTCCACCCGAAGCATAACGACGAGTTCCCACTCAGTGGCATGGGTGTACTGCTAGAACTGATCCAAGCGCCGCCTGAGGTGGTCGCTGCTCACGATTTGGCGAACAAACGGTCAACGACCGCTTGAGCAGCGCTGGGCGCTCTGACCCGCCCACTGTCGACATCGTCGAGTAGAGCGTCGAGTTCCTCGGGGAACTCACCACGTGCGATGGCGTCGACAACGAGCGTCGCGAGCAGACGCTCGAAGAAAGCACGACGCTGATGCCGTCGCAACTGTGTTCGCGCTGCCGGGTCTCGAGCGGACTGCCACCTGGTCAACCACTCGCTCAACGCCGAGACCCCGGTGCCGTCTTTGGCGCTCACCATGAGCACGTCGGGCGAGCTTCCGGAATACAGCGAACCTGCACTCTCGAAGTCCCCAACGAGCAGGCGAGCGCTGGCCAGCGCATCGCCGTCCGCCTTGTTCACGACCACCAGATCGCACGCTTCGTTGATACCGCGCTTGAGCGCTTGGAGTTCGTCTCCAGCCCCAGGACTGACGACCAGCAGCACGACATCCGCAACCAACGCCGCGTCCACCTCGCTCTGCCCCACGCCAACCGTCTCTACGAAAATGCGGTCGTACCCAGCCAACTCACAGAGTTCGATGCTCTCGAGCGTGTGTAGCGCCAACCCGCCCAACATTTTGCCGGCGGCGCTCGGGCGTACGAAAGCTGCCTTCTGTCGACTCAGTGCCTCCATCCGAGTCTTGTCAGCCAACAGGCTGCCGCCGGTCTTCCGACTTGACGGATCGATGGGCAGCACCGCAACCCGATGACCCGCTTCTAGCTCCAAGAGCCCGAGTCGCCCGATCAGGGTACTCTTGCCGGCCCCGGGGGGGCCGGTGATCGCGACGCGCAACGCCGCTGGCTCGACAACGCCGACCTCTTTCCAGAAGTCATCGAGCCAGGCGCGATCTCTAGGGTTCTGACTTTCTGCGCGGCTGAGCGCTCGTGCCAGGGCCCGCCGATTGCCAGCGCGCAGACCCATCAGGAGTTCCTGAGCGCCGTCAACCATCTCCTGGCAGCAGCCTCAATACGCGCTCGATGCAGTCTACGACAGGAGTGCCAGGTGTGAACACATCCGCTACACCCTGCTCTCGCAGGACCTTCTCGTCGGCCTCGGGCACGATTCCGCCGCAAACGACGATGACATCATCCGCGCCCAGCTCCGCCAGGCGCTGCATGAGTTCAGGAACAAGAGAAGAGTGCGCTCCAGCCTGACTCGACACGCCAACGACGTGCACATCGTGGTCGATGGCGCTCTGGGCGACTTCGCCGGGGGTCTGAAACATGGGAGAGAGATCCACATCGAAGCCAGCATCGGCAAACCCAGCTGCGATGGTCTTGGCGCCTCTGTCGTGACCGTCTTGCCCGAGCTTGGCAACAAGAAGGCGAGGACGCCGTCCAGTTGCTTTCGCAAAATGCTCCACCCTTGCGCGCAGGTCGTTCCACCGCGCGTCGTCCGCAAAGCCACCAGAGAATACCCCCAATACCCGCGACCCGGTCGTCATGTGTCTGCCCCAGAGCCTCTCGAGTGTGTCACTCACCTCACCCACCGTCGCACGTGCGGCCATGCAGTCCATGCTGGCCTCCAAGAGATTGCCGGTGCCGCTCTCGGCCACGTCACTCAAGCGCGCCAACGCGATCGCCACCCCTTTCGGATCCCGAGCGCTCCTGAGCTCAGCAAGGCGCTGGCGCTGAGCCTCCAACACCGCACGTTGGTCCACGCGCCGTACCGCAGGCTCGGGATCGTCGACGTTCGTGTGGAGGTTTACCCCGATGACGCGCTCATGGCCTCGCTCGAGCTTGACCTGCCTCTCCACCGCAGAACGTTCGATGTATCGCTGAGGGACCCCTTGCTCAACCGCCTTGGTCATCCCGCCGAGACCTTCCATCTCCTCGATCAACTCCCGCGCTTTCGAAGCCAGTTGCGCGGTCAATGCCTCCACGAAGTAGGAGCCTCCCAGCGGGTCGACAACCTGCGTCACGTCGGTTTCATGCTGTATGATGAGCTGCGTGTTGCGCGCCACGCGGGCCGCAGCATCACTAGGTAGCGCCAGAGCTTCATCGTAGGCATTCGTGTGCAGGCTCTGGGTGCCCCCCAGCACAGATGCGAGTGCTTCGATAGTGGTTCTGGTGACGTTGTTCAAAGGCTGTTGCGCCGTCAAACTAACACCGGAGGTTTGGCAGTGCATCCTGAGCTTCAAGGATTCTGGCGACCTCGGCGAGAAGCGCTCGACCATCAGCTCTGCCCAGAGCTGCCGTGCCGCTCTCAGCTTCGCCACCTCGGTGAAGAAGTCCATCCCTACCCCGAAGAAGAACGATAGTCTGGGCGCGAAGTCGTCGATGGCAGAGCCTTTCGCGAGCGCGGCCCTGACATATTCGAGACCATTGGCCAAAGTAAACGCAAGCTCCTGGATGGCAGTCGCCCCAGCTTCCTGCATGTGATATCCGGAGATTGAAACGGGATTGAACTTGGGGGCATACTGCGCGGAGAACGCTATCACGTCCGCGACGATGCGCATGGAAGGCTCCGGCGGGTAGATATACGTGTGCCGGACCATGAACTCTTTGAGTATGTCGTTCTGGATGGTACCTCGCGCGGCCTCTAGGGGGTGACCTCGCTCCCGCACCAGTGCGAAGAAGGCGCCAAGCACCGGCAGAACGGCGCCGTTCATGGTCATGGAGACGCTGGTCTGAGACAGGTCGATCCCCTCCAACAGGCGGCCCATGTCCTCAATGGAGTCCACGGCCACGCCGGCTTTGCCCACATCGCCTGAAACTCGCTCGTGGTCACTATCGTAGCCGCGGTGAGTCGGCAGATCGAATGCGATGCTCAGACCACGCCCTCCAGCGGCCAAGCTCGCCCGATAAAAGGCGTTCGACTCCTCGGCGGTGGCAAACCCAGCGTACTGGCGCACGGTCCACGGGCGACCGCGGTACATGCTGGACTTCACGCCACGAGTGAACGGTGGCAAACCAGGCGTCGTGTCCGTCAAGGGAACGTCGACGATATCGGCCGCCGAGTAGACCGGGGCGAACTGGAGTCCACGCCGTTCGATGGGCTCGAGGGGCTTGCCCACTTCCCCCATAGCGAGCCGTCTCCAGGCCGCCGAATCGAATGCTTCGTCCGGCTGTTTCACCGCTTCCTCGCGCGAATGATGCGCGCCAGCGCGTCGGCCGACGCTTTGGCCAACCGATCCGCGCGGCGGGTGACCTCGTAGGAATCCGAGAAGCCCGCGGCAGCAAAGACCAGGGCCGGACGACCGTGCACTTCAACCCGCGTGGCACACACTTCGGCCGGTTGCCCAACAAACAGAAGCAGGTCCTCCGGGGTCGGGGCTCTCAACACCTGACCCTGGATCAAAGCGGCTTGGATGGAGCAATCAGCGTCCTTTGGCACATCCAACTCGGCGAAGCGTTCGGGTTGACCGGCGTAGTCCAGGCGCACACGACTGGACAAACCCTCCGCTCGAGCGGCGAACACGATCAACTCCTCGGTGATTGGCGCCATACCTATCGCTATCGACTCTACCACCTGCTCTGGATCGTCCACCACTGCCAATGAACCGAGGACGGACTCGAACTCGTCGATGGCAGGGACAGCGAGACTCATCCTCGAGCCGCCAGGGTGCAGCAGATCGGGCGAGTTGGCGACAGGCGACAGCGGTTCACCCGTGAGCGTCGGAGCACGCGTCCTGGCCTCGGGGGCTGCCTCGAGATCTCGTGGCCGCGGAACGACCACGCGCACACCGCGGACAGGCGCAGCCGCGGGATTATCGGCGGGACCCGGCGCGAGCCCCCGCCGTGTTCCAGGTTTCGCCGGGGTCACGAGAGGAGGCCGCCGCACTAGTGGAATCGGGGGGACGCTTTCCGCGCGTTGTTCGGAAAGCGGCGCCTCGTTCATGTGCCCCCCATCCTGGCGCCGCGTAGCGGGACCCTGGCCAGTGGAAAGGCCGCTGAGCTGCCGCTGCACCTCGGACAACGATGCCCGAGCGAACCGCACGTCCGTCTGCAGGTGATGAGTAAACTCCGACACGAGGTGCGGGTCGAGGGGATCAACCGCCATCACCTCGACGGTCGTGGCTGTCACACCCACTGGATAGGCTAGGAAGCGAGTGCACATGCCGACTGGTAGACGAGCGAGCAAATCCAAGCTCACGCTCCGCGCCTCCTCGCGCGCGCCCCACATACGCTCGAGCTCCTGTTCCAGCACCGCGTCGATGTCGGCATGCACCTCGCGCAACGCGGCGAGAAACGGCATCGCGTGATTGACATGCTGAAGCAGCGCAGCCTCGACTTGAGCCTTCGGCGCCGCTTCCACGTCAATCAGGTGTTGTGCGAAATCGACTGCCACTCTGCTACTCTTGCCTCTCGCGGCCGCGAGAGCAAACTCCGTCAGGGCTCGAACTGAAAGACGACCTCCGTCTGGCGAACCAGGCCGAGCTCGTCCCGTGCCACCCGTTCCGTGTGCCGCGGGTCGGACTTGATACGCTCGACTTCTGCCCGCAGGCGACGAATGTCCGCAGACAGTCGCGACACCTTTTCGTCCACGGCGACTCGTTCGCGACGAAGGCGCTCCAAGCGGGGCAGACCGCTATCGGATGCGATGAGCACCGGTACCGAACAACAAGCAATGCCAAGAACGGCCAAGGGAAGAACCCGTTCGATGAACAAGCGCGGAGTCACCCACCCACGATGTCCCAAACTACTGTAAACGGCCAAGTTTAGCGAAATCACCCCGACCGACTGCAGAAGGAGCAATCAGCACTCTCAGGGCAGGACTTTTCATGTGCGACAACGTGGGCTTTGGTATAGTCCGCCGCCTGGTCCGCCAGCCGGCGACTGACACTAGCGCCGCTGACAGGCGAGAACACCGCTGAAGGAAAGACACCAGATGGAGATGGAAGCGCTACGCGCTGAGTTGGAGGAACTCTTCGAGCTCGAGGAGCTCCTACACCTGAGCGAGCAGCTACTCGGGATCAACCCCGAACAAGTCGGAGGTGACAAGGCCAAGGGGTCCTACGTTCGAGCCCTGACTGAGCACTGCGCGCGTTCTCACTCGGTGGAAGCGTTGTGCGACGCGGTCGTCGCTAGTAAAGCTCGCGTTAGCGAAGCGCTGCGAAGTACCGCCAACGTGGGGTTGTCGAAGACAGCACGGGCGCCGGGCGATACCTTCGGTCCGTACGTCGTTTCGCGCGTGCTCGGCACGGGCCCGGCGGGCACGACCTACACCGCCCAACGCGACCAGGAGGAGGTTCGCCTCAAGATTCTCCATCCCGAGAGCACGTATGATGAGTCGGCACTTCGACGCTTCCTAACCTTCTGTCGCTGCCTGAGGGAACAAGCTGCCAAGCTCGGGATCGACCCTGTCGAAACGCTGGAAGTGGGCGGAGAGTTCGCGGTAGTAACGAAACTCCAGCCAGGGCAGACCCTGGCGGAACGCCTAAAAAGCACTGGCCCACAGCATGTGAGTGACATCGCTCCAGCGGTGCGCGCCATCCTCGCCGCGCTATGGAACCTGCATCAACAAGGTGTGGTTCACGGCAACCTGAAGCTCGAGAACGTCCTCTTGGTCGGTGACGGGGACGCGATCCCCAGCGCCGTCTTGTTGGACGCCGGAACAGACCGGCTTCGCCCACGACGCGGGTTAAACGGGTCCATTTCGCCGCTCGCCATCAGCTCACCGAAGACCGTCGCTCCAGAGATACTGACTGGGGGCGCACTGACCACGGAAGCCGACGTCTATGCGGTCGGCACCATCCTTTACGAACTATTGACGGGCAAGGCCCCCTTTGCAGCCGGTTCAGCTCTGGAGCTGGCCTCTCTGCGGCTGAGCACGTCCCCCACCGCTCCGAGCGATGCAGCGCCCAAGGGGGCCATCCCTTTCGAGCTGGACGCGTTCATCCTGCGTCTGCTCAGCAGAGATCCAGAGCACCGTCCAGCCGACGCAGACGCGGCCCTGACCGCATTCGACGCCCTGATGTCCGTGCGTTCGAGCGGAGAGAGAATTAGCGAGGAGGACCTATCCGAGCTGTTGCAGGCGCTGACCGAAAATCCAACCGACGAGGAAGCGGCCCTCGCGCTAGAAAGTGCAGTCGACGAGGGCGGTGACGCCGTTCGCATCGCCCATACGTTCTACGGCGCTGCCCAATCACTCGGCGAGGAAGATACAGAAAGGAGCGCGCGAACCGATCTTTCCTACCGCGCTGGCCGATTGTTTCGGCGAGCGGGTGAGTTGGAGAGCGCGGAGCAGGTATACGCCGACGTCCTCGAACGCGACCCGAGTAACAGAGTGGCCCAGTCATCCCTCGAAGAGCTGCGGCGCCGTATGGGGAAGTACGACGAGTTGATCGAGACGTGGTTGATGCTCACGGAGCACACCGAAAATTCGGCGGACAAGGCCTACCTGATGGCCAAGATCGGGGCCTTGTATGATCAGCAGTTGCAGGACTCCGCCCAGGCGCTTGTCGCCTACACCCAAGCATATTGCGAGAACCCGCAAGAAAAAGAATACGCGCAGGCGCTGGAGAAGTTGGCTGGTAAGGACCAAGCGTCCTGGCTGGAAGTACTCGAGAGCTGCGCGGAGACGGCTCGTGCGGAACTGGCTCCAGAGGACCGGGTAACACTCCTGGTCCGAATGGGGCATTGGTACGTCGACCACCTCAACCGTTTGGACCTGGCGCTCGAGTGTTTTCGCAATGTGCTGGGCGCCGACGCCGCCAACGAAGGAGCTCTGGACGGTCTTTCGCTGATCTACAAGAAAACCCAGCAGTGGCAGGAGCTGGCAAAGCTGTCCCTACACCGCGCTGACGCAGCACCCACGCCGGAACTCGCACGCAAGCTGCGCGTGGAAGCCGCCGAGATTCTCGACCGACGCTTGGGTGACACAGCACAGGCTCTGCAAATTTTGGAACGCATCATCGACGAGGACCCGACCCACAGCGCCGCCAACGAAGCGCTGGCCGTCCTCTACCAACGTACGGGCGATCACGCAGCCCATGTGCAAGTACTCAAACGACAAGCGGAAGCCATGCGCGGTGGCGAACGCCTAAGTCTACTGTGCAAGATCGCAGAGGCGTACGAGGACGACATCGGCTCACCCCCGGAAGCGATGTCCTTGTATCGCTCTGTGGTGGCCGAGGATCCGCTCAACCTGGGCGCACTCAAAGGCCTGGATAGGGTTTACAGCCAACTCGGGCAGTACGACCAGCTCTTGAGTAACCTACAAGATCAGGCAAAGGTTGCTACCACCCCACGACAAAAGGCCGACCTTCAGTTCCGCATCGCCGCACTGTACGAAGAAGAGTTCCTCGATCTTGCCAAAGCTGGCGAAACGCTACGAGCGGTGCTCGAGCTTTCGCCACGCCACGAGGGCGCGTTGACAGCGATCGAGCGCGTCTACCGGACTCAAGAACGTTGGGACGAATTGCTCGAGATTTACGGTCGTCACGCGAGCCACGCCGAGGATCCGAAACAGCGTGCTGAGCTTCTCTACCGGCGAGCGAAGCTCCTGGCCGAGAAACTCGGTTCGCCGCACCAGGCGATCGTGGCGTACGAGGCAGTGCTTGAAGTGACGCCGGACCATGGCGATGCGTTGGCCGCGCTCGCCGAGCTGAAGCAGCGTTCGGGGGACGCCGACGAAGCACTGCGTGCCCTCGACGCCCTCGCCGAGAATGCGACCACCCCAGCGGCTCGGGCCGATAACTATATTCGTTCGGCGCGATTGCTCGAAAAGCACCACGACTTGAGTGGCGCGTGTGAGCGTTACAAACTGGCCCTAGATGCAGTGCCCCACCACGCTGAGGCGTCCAGTGGCCTGCGGCGTGCCTACATCGCGTTGGGTGACGCCAATGCCGCCTCGGAGCTATTGCAGCGACAGATAGAGGCCACCGAGAGCGCAACACTTCGAGGGAAGTTGACTGCGGAACTCGCCCGGCTGGCCTTCGAGGAGCTCAAGGACTACGAGCTGGCGCAGCAAGCCGCAACCGTTGCGCTCGAATGGAACGACACGGCCATCGAAGCTCAGGAAATACTAGGACGAGTAGCACTCGAGGAAGAACGCTTCGACGACGCAGCGCAGCAGTTTCAGCGCTTGATGCCCCACCTCGACTCACTGCCAGGTGAGCGTGCCGTGGACATCCTCCTGCGCTCTTTGGATGCGCTGGGGCGCAAAGGCGACGCCGAGGCCGCGCTATCGGCCGTGGAGAAGCTGCGCTCGCTGGCGCCGAATGACCCCAAAGCAATGCTGCGGGCGGCCGGCGTCGTTTTCGATCACGGCGCGGATGCGATGGCAAGAAACCTCTACACCGAGGTCTTGGAACGCTTCGAAGACGACTTGAGCGAAGAGGACCGCGCCCTGGCAACCTACCACCACGCCGAAGCGACTCGCCGAACGGGGGAACTGGGACTCGCCGTTTCGCTACTCGAAGAGGCAGCGGAGCTAGCCCCTAACTCAACTGGCCCGCTCGAGTCGCTGGTGAAAGCCTTCGTCAGTCTCGGTGACTGGGAAGAGGCTTGGGAAGCTCAGTCACGACTGCTGGATTTGGTTCAGGGTGACGACAAAGTGCAGTTGCTCATCGAGATGGGAGAGCTTGCCATGGACAAGCTCAAGGATCGGCAACGCGCCACACGCTGCTTGGTTGCGGCGGTCGACGTGCGCCCTGAAGATCGGCGCTTGCTCACCCGCTTGATGCAGCTGTACAGCGAGGAGAAAGACTGGGCAAAGGCTGTGGACGTGGTGCTCAAGCTCGCTCAATTCGTCGACGACCCCAAACAAAAAGCGCGCTATCTCATGACGGCGGGCATGGTGAGCGCCCGGGAAATGCACGACTACGACGCGGCGCTACACAGCTTCACTCAGGTGATGGCGCTCGATCCATCTCTCACCAAGGCGTTGGAGGAGAGCATCTCCATCGTCATCGATCAGGGGAACTTCGAGCGGGCCGAAGAACTCCTCAAGAACAAGATGACCGCGGCGAGCCAGGCCAAGGACACCAACCGGCTGCTGGAGACATTCATCGCCCTCGGCAAGCTGTATCGAGACCACTTGGAGCGCCCCGACGACGCGATCGACGCATTCGAAGCGGCTCACACCCTGGAGCCCGACAATTGGGAGCTCGTGGACACACTTGGCGCCATCTACGCCCACAACCCGGGTACCCACTTCGAAAAAGCCGTTGAAGCATACACGTCGATCCTGACTCACGATCCCTATCGAGCGGATGCCTACTCAGCGTTGCGCAAGCTGTACACCGAAGTGAAGAACCCAGACGGCGCCTGGCTCCTATGTCAAGCGCTGTCCGTGCTCAAACTGGCTGCTCCCGACGAGGAGCGTTTCTACAAGCGCATGCGTTCGGAAGACCCGGCGTTCGCGCAAGACGTGCTGACGCCGGAAGACTGGTCGCGAGACTTGCTACATCCAGAGCAAGACCCGCAGGTGACGGACATTTTTGCCGTCATCGAGCCGGCGGTCGTGTACAGCCGCGGCTACGAGTTTTCAGAGCTGGGTTACGACCCCCGATATCAGGTGAATCTGGAACACCACCAGTATCCGATCGGGCAAACAATCCACTACGCGGCCGGCGTGATGGACATGGTGCCTCCACCCTGCTTCGAAAACACCAACGATCCAGGCGGTCTAGTATTTCTCGACACCAAGACGCCAGCCATCAGCATGGGCGTGGGCATACTCAATGCGCATCTGCCCCCGCAGACTCTGGCCTTCGTTTCCGGTCATCACTTGAGCTACTACCGGCCAGGCCACTTCCTGCGTCAACTGGTAGGAACCGGCACAG
Organism: Polyangiaceae bacterium; assembly: GCA_050298815.1. Lineage (GTDB taxonomy): Bacteria > Myxococcota_A > Polyangia > Polyangiales > Polyangiaceae > SZUA-265. Next base: position 101,435 of record JBNKUV010000050.1, on the reverse strand, counting down.
GCCTCAAGTCCTGGCTCTTCGCAGCAATCAAACTCATCTCGCCCGGGTTCCCGGTGGCACCAGACTTGGAAGGCGCAGTGGCCGAGGCGACGGCGACGCTCCAGAACACCTTGGGACCGCAGTCACGCGACGACCTGGCTCGGGCGGTTTCCAAGCTGCTGCTGGCTTCGGCATCTTTGGACCTCAAGAAGTGGGTCACGGCCGTCGATTTCTCCGCAGACCGCGTGGGGCTCTTGCTGGCACACGACCTCGAGTCCGCTGTGGAGGTGATCCAGGGTTCTGACGACGCTGCATCCCAGCGCAGACTCAAGGAAATGGTGCTCTTTGCTATCAGTCCGAATTACCTGCGTCTTCGAGAGCGCCTGGGGATTAACTTGGCCATTTAATGTCAGCCCAGGGGCAAGGAGTTGACTCCAGGCCCCGATTGGGACGATGGTCCGGCTACGCATGCGTCACGTAGCCGTTTTTGGGTGGGGTTTGGTTGCTCCCAAGGCCCCCAACATCAAAACCTTCGTGGAGCGACTCGACTCGGCTGCGAGCTGGCTCGAGCCATTCAATGGCTTCGGTCCGGACAACTTCATGGTCGGAGCTCCGGAGTTCGATTTCTCTGAGTACCATTCCTGGGTTGAGCGACGTTTTCCGCCCAATCGCTGCAAACAACTCCAAGAGAAGATGGACCCGACGACGCTCTACGCAGTGGGAGCGTTCATCCAGTCGTTGGAGCAGAACCCGGGGATCGAAGAGACGCTGAGTTCACTCGGCGCGGAAGCGCACATCTACGTCTCGACTGCATTGGGGGCCATCCCCACGCTGTACAAGACGTCCATCGCGCACTACCGAGCCCAGCGTCGCTGGAACCGTTTTTGGTCGAGCCCGGAGCGCAACAGGGCCCTTGCCGAAGTATTGGCCGAGAACGCCCCCTGCCCCGACGGTTTGATCGACCCGGTGAACGTTAGCGACCCCGATGAACGTGAGCTGGCAGAGGATGCCTGGTTCGCGTACTGGGTGGAGCGCTCCGAGTCCCTGCGGGAGTACCTGAGAGAGCTGCGGGAGATCGAAAGTGTTCGGGTCGAGGGTGACGTGGAAAGCGCCAAGTTGAAGGTGATCCGCGAGAAGCGCCGGCGGCAGGCTGCTTTGCGCGAACGCTGGGGCGCGCCGGAACCCCCATGGAACAGCGTCTCGGCGAACGTGCTGTGGAACATCGCCAACACGCCAGCGGCCCAAATCTCGATGCTGGGCCGAATCAAAGGTCACACTCTGGCCCCCATCGCTGCCTGCTCCACGTTCAGCATGACCCTCAAGTGCGCCATGGAATCCATCCGCCGAGGTGACGCTAAGCTCTGCGTAATCGGTGCCGCAGATCCTGCGCCCCACCCACTCACGGTCGGCGCGTTCTACAACGCGCGAGTGCTCGCCGCCGATGGCTCGGTTTCGAAACCGCTCAGCGGTCTGAAAGGGACCCATGTGGCCGGCGGCGCCTGTATTTGGATCGTGGGCGATCTGCAGTGGGGACTTGCCCAGGGTTTCAAGCCGCTGGGCCTCGAGCCTCTAGCAGTGGGCACGTCGGCTGACGCAGATCACATCATCACGCCATCCAAGGAGGGCCCCTACGTCGCGATGCGGGCAGCGCTGGACAGAGCGCGTGTGGACGCCGCCGAAATCGTGTCCTGGGACCTGCACGCAACCGCAACCCCTGGCGACTACCAAGAGGTGGAGAACCTCCAAAACATCGTTTCCAACGATGTGCTCATCACGGCCCGCAAGGGTACGTTCGGCCACGGCATGGGCGTGGGGGGTGGCTGGGAACTCACCGCCCAGTATCTCGGCGTGGAACGCGGCAAGCTGTACCCAACTCCATTGGATCGCTCCGAGCTGAACACGGTTATCGAGCAGCTCGGCAATCGCTTCGTCTTCGACGAAGCCGTCAGCATACCCAAACGCGCGGTCGGCAAGCTGTCCATGGGCGTGGGCGGACTCAACGCCTGCGTCATCTCACGCCCCTTCAAGTGAGCTGGGTGAGGGAGCCACCCCCTGGACCTTGCCTGTGGGTCTAGTCGGATAGCGCCTGGACGCGGGTAATCAGCGTGCTCAAGTACAAACCCTCGGGAAAGGCGCAGGGCACCGGGTGGTCCGGGCCTTGAAAGTGCCGCTCCACGACTGACAACCGCCTCCCCACGTCAGCAGCGGCTAACGAGCACAAGCGGGTTAGCTCAGAAACGCCAATAGCCGCGGAACAGGAACTCACCACAACCAACCCGTCGACGGCGGTAGCGCGCACCGCCTTGGCCACCAAGCGGCGCATGGCCCGCATGCCCCCCTGTCGCTCCCCCCGTGCCTTCGCAAACTTTGGAGGGTCGCAGATAACCATCCCGTAGGGTTTGTCAGCCGCCTCATCTAACACGTCGTTGGCGTCTGCCCGGAGGTACTGGATTCTCGCCGCAAGGCCGTTCTTCTCCGCCAAAGACCGCCCGACGTCGATCGCCCTGGCGCTCGTGTCAACGGCAAGCACTTCAGTGGCACCACCACGCGCGGCGCAGAGCGCGCTGCTGCCAACGTACGCATGTGCATCCAAGACACGTCTCCCTTCGGAGAGCGCTCCTATCCTTTGCCGCAGCGGCCGCTGGTCGAAGTAGTAACCGGTCTTCTGCCCCAGAGACGGAGGCAGTTCATAGCTAAGGTCAAGCTCGACAAACCGCAACGGAGGAACATCCCCTTCCGCCGCCTCCTCGGGCACCGTGAAGCCTTCGGCACGAGCGACGTTGCGCGAGGTCCGATCGACGATGGACACTGGATTGCACACTTCCGCTAGGCACGAGCGAATGGCATCCTGACGCTGAAACAAGCCAATGGACCCGAATTGAACCACAAGACGATCACCAAAACGATCCACGATCAATCCAGGTAGACCATCTCCCTCGCCGTGCACCAATCGAAAGCCCGTAGTCGCAGCAGAGGGCAGTCCGAGATGCTCTCGAACCCGGACTGCGCGCTCCAGGCGACGACGGAACAACGCCTCATCAATGTGATGTTCAGGGGGGGCGAACAAGCGGACAGCAATCGCCGAGCGCGGAGAATAGAGCCCCCGCGCCAGGGCCTTGCCTTGGACGTCCAGCACGAGCACCTCGTCACCGGCACTTGGCTCACCACTAGCGCTAGCGATCGCTTGGGCGTAAACCCACGGATGCCCCGCCCAGATTGGTTGGACGTGCCCCTTCTTGAGACGGACAACAGCCGTCATCGCTGCGGAGCAGGCCGGGCGGGGCTTGGAGTGGCGGAACCAGGGCGGGCGCGACTGCTGGGTCGCGTCGCAACCGCAGGAGCGAACGACAACCGACTGAAACTACCACTGACGCGCCACTTGTAGCTGCCGTCTTCCTGTTTGGCCCGCTTCGATTGTGGCGATAGGTCAATCAATCCGGATACCGTGTCCCCCGGTTTGCCGAGCAGGCTTCGCGTGTTGTCATCCTTGTCGCGATACTTGTCAGAGAACTTGAAGCTGAGCGTTAGCTGTTCCGTCGTGCTCAGCTCGAGCTTGTCGCGCAGTCGGATCTTCCCCTCAGCTTGCGCTTCGAGATCTGGACCCTGCGTCTGGAATTCCGCCAGCTCGATACGCCCTTCGCTGGCGGTCGCTTGCATCGTCAAGGTTCCGGCGTCGATTTGCGGAAGCGCCAACAACCCCCGCACCTTGGCCTTGCCGTCCGCAAGCTTGAAATCAGCGATCTCCAACTCAATCTCGCCCTCCGCAGCACTGTACTTGCCATTCGGCAACTTCAGGTGAACGTGACCAGACAAGGCACCGGAAATCGGCATCTCGAGCGCCTCCACGACCCCAGGCAACTGACCAGGATCGATGTCGGACAAGTCCGCTTCTATCTCGGTCATCTCCTCCGATTGCTGAAACTCACCACTCAGACTGCCACCAAATCCCTCGATGGAAAAGTCGACTGCCGTCGTTCCGAACAGCATGGCTAGCGGCGCAACCCCAGCGTAAACCTCGTCAATGTGGATGTGTTGGCGCGGGGGTGCCTTGCTACCGTCCGCTGGAGGAGCCGGCTTGGGCCCGATGAGCTCCACGTCGCTCATCACCACTCCAGGAAAACGCCAGGACCAAGTTAGATCACCAATGACCATGCGCTTTGGTTCGGGATTGCTCTTTTGTGAGGCATTGTAACCCATGACGATGCGCTGTTCGAGGCGATCGTAGGGGAACGCCCAATAGGCGAACACACAGAAGCAAAAAATGTACCCCACTGGCACATAAACCCACGGCAACCACTTCTTGACGCGGGGCGAGAGCTTGATGGCGAAAGGAAGCTGCAACTTCGCCATCATTCCACCCCCTCATCACCGGTCGGCTCTTCCTTTTGGGCAGCCTTCTTGGCCTCTTCTTTGCGGTGATATGCCGAAACGGTCATCGCCACGTCCCAAGAGTCGCCAGTCGTGCCGCGCTTGCGGATGTTCATCTTCGTGATGCTGATAGGAAACCGCGCTTGAGCGATCTTTTCCATGAACAGCACGATCTTGCGCATCTCAGCGCGCTTGATACTGATCTCCGTCGACCGCTCCTCGTACAGCTTCCCGATCGGCACGGCTGGCTTGTCCTTGAATTCCGGTATCTCAATTTCCAAGGCCTTCGCATGCTTGTCCAGAAAACCGGCAAGTGCCGGCGCTGGCGCCTTGTAGCGATTGAGAACCTGTTGATTGAGCGTCTGACGTTCGATGATGTCGTCGCGCTCGGCAAACAACCGGTCGATTGCCTCCCGAAGCTGTTCGTTTTCCTCGCGCTTGTCGGACAGCATGGCGGAGACGCCGATTGGGATCAGCAACACTGCGATGACGGCGAAGAGTCCAACGAAGATGGCGAGCAATCGCCGTTCCCTCGGTTGCAATGCGTCGAGTCGTTCTTGCAAGCCCATCTTATTCCTCTGCTTCCTCAGGCTCTTCGTCAGCCGACTTGGATGCTTTTTTCGTGGGTTCGTCGCAGCGCACGTCGAATTCCATCGAATACTTCTGGCGCTCGCCCTTGATCTCTTGCGTGATCTTGGACACGGTGACGTCCTTGAAGCACCGTCTTTCGCTGAGAGCTTCCACGATCTTCTGCGCTTGCTCCGGAGAGTTAACGAGGCCGCGCAAACCGACATGACCACGCTGTAAGTCCAGTTCGGCAATCCCGTGATCGAACTCCTTTGGGATCTTGTCCGCGAGCGCAACAATCAACTCGAACCCGTCCATTTCCGGCTGTGGGTCTTTTTCCATCTTCATGCCAGAATCCAACAGATCCAGCACATGCTCGACATCGTCCGTTTCCTCTCGCAAGATGTCCCGCGACAACATCGCCATAGCTTCTGCCAATGCATCGTTCTCCTTGCTCAGAGCCCTGCTCTCGGCCCATGCTGAGAACAAGAACGACAGCAACATGATCGCTCCAAGCCCGGCCAGCAGCGGTACCTTGTCTTTCAGGAAGCCGTAGCCGTGCTCGTATGAGAGATCTCCTTGGCGAAGGTTGAGGTCTTTGGAACCGGCGCGCAACGACAGGGCCAGCCCGATGGCCTTCGCGAACCTGGGTAGATCCACAACGCGGTCGGGGGCGACTCCTTCGAGGGAAAGTGCCGGGAGATGGTCCACACGTGTCTGCAGGTGGGCGCTCAGGTACTCAGTGATACCGTGCGCCAACGCACCTCCACCACACAGGTAGACTGCTTGCACTGGGGCATCACTAATGGCTCCCCAACTAACGAGTGTTTGGCGCAACCTCCGCACCATCTCAGGGGCGGTGTCTGGAAGCCCCGCCACGCCGATGGACAAGGTACGCGCGAAAACCGCAACGCCCTGATGAACTATCACGACTTCCGAACTCGTATCACCCAAATCGACGATGGCGTCGTACTGCTCGTTGGCAATCTCGGAAATGACCGAAGCCAGGTTTCCCAGCGGCAGTGCCCCAACACCGACACGCTCAGGCTCGTGGCCGAGCGCCTCCGACACTTCCTGGATACGTCGTGAGACTGCGTCTCTTGACGCAGCAGCCGCAATTACCTCGACGGCCGTATCCGTGCCCCGACGGGGCAAAACCCGCGAATCATACACTAGGGAATCGAAGTCCACCGGGATCTGCGCTTCCAACTCGAACGGCACGACCTCTTCAACCTGTTTCAAAGCAGCGGGCGGCAGCTCCAAGCGATGGACGAATGACACGTCACCACCCATCGCCACTGCGCAAGACTCCCCGTGAAGGCCAAACGGCGCGACCACCTGTGTGAGGGCCTCCGAGAGACCGTCGACCAGACGCAAGTCGACTTCGTTGAGACCATCTAGGTAGACTCGGCGATAGCTCGTACGGAGCAGCGCGGCTTGCACCCGGTGCTGACGAATGTCGATTCCAACGATACGGGACATGAATTACTCGTTGCGGTAGTAAATGATGCGTCCGCCGGGATCCGGGCGAAACGCTCCTTCGAGGGCATCTTCGGTCGCCCCTTCAGGTAGTTGAGGTTTCGGCAGCTGATCTAGTGCCGCCTCACGCAGGGACTGCCCCTGCGGTGCAGCATTGGGATCTTCGAAGAGCTTGCTCAAGTCGGGTGGCTTGGGGGCGCCTCTGAAGTCGACCACCGCGTGGACCCGCCGCATAGTCCTGCGCGTACCCGATTCGACCACCCCGGTGGCGTAGACGCTGAAGACGGTACTCTCAGTGGATATCGACTTGGCCAGGTCACCGCCAGGCCGCAGTTCGATGGGCTGGATCTGCATCGCGCTGGCCATCGCCCCGAACATCCCCTTGCCCTGAAGCGCATTGATGAACGCCTTGGGCGACGAGAATACGGGCACCCCAGCAGCCGCGGCTTTCAGGATGCCGATCATCATCAGGAAGTTGGACGCCTCGTTGGGATCGGTGCAGACCGGCGTGCCTTCCACGGCAGCGCTGCAGATTAATGCCAGCAAAGTCTGCGCGTTCGCAGTATTGACGTTCACTTTGCCTTGTCCCCACACAGTAGCCACTCGCTTGTGAGGGTTGAGCGGGTCCGGCTCCACGAAAGCTGCCCAGAAGTCGTCAGATACTCCCCTAACCAGATGTAGTTCGTCGAGGCTATCGAAGGCAGCGTTCTTGCGTTCGTAGGCATCGGGGAGCTGCTGGTAGAAAGAATCCTCTGCGCCTGCGGCGGAGAACTGACCCGAGAGGTCGCAGGGAAACGCATCCTGGTCCGGGTCCGTCCAATCCACGATGGCCGAGCAGACCTGCTGCCGTGTGGTAAATGATCCGTTCTTGTCTCGCTCTTCAAACAGAGGATTGAATTGCGGACCAGAAACGAGACCCATCACCTGCGTCGCCATGCGCATTTGCGAAAACGCGTCGCCCTTAGCCGCCGCGTTGAAGTTCAGCTTGGAGTCTTCATCGATGACCTGCACCTCGAAACCCGCGCCATCCAAGCCCAGATTCTCGCCCTCCTCGACGCGCGCACCGGACAGTGCCATGAAGCGTTGCGCGCCGTACCGGTCATTGAAAGCCCCCAGCACCGAGTCTGCAAATTCCCAGACGGGGATTTGAGGTGGGCCTTTGCCGCTCATCATGAAGAGCGGAGCAACCCCCGCTCGAATCGTCGGCTCCGCCGCAATCAGCAAACGGACGAGGCTGAGCCCACTCTTCGCAGCGTACTCTGCTTTGATACCATCGCGCTCCGAAAGTGCGTGCCCCAGGTCAGCGCTCGTCTCGTCCTGAAATTCCGTCAACATCACCGCCAGCAATGCCAACGAGCCCAGAACCATCACGAGCGCGACTCCACGCTGTCGACGCCGCCTACGGCGCGCTAAAACCCTCCAAGCGCCTCGCCTGAGCTGGTTCGGAGTCAACTCCGATACATCGTGTGAACGGCTCTTCATTGCAGCGCAAAGGTTAGCGGCGCCTGCATTGGTAAGGCGACCTTGGTCTGAAAGCTAACGGTGCTCTGACTCGCATCCTCGGTCAGGCGCCCTCCGCCGTTGAGAATCAGTCGGACGTGCACCTGAAAAGGGAGGCGATCCAATTGCCCCAAGGCCTGCGTGCTATCCCACTCTTCTACCCACTGACCCGTCAATGCATCGAGGTAACGCAGCTCGAACAAGTCGATGTCTCGCGCGAGCACCTGACCAACGCCTCCCAACGCAGGTTCGAGATCCAGTCTGGGGTTGATTCGTCGAATCAGGTCGAAGACACCGGCTTCATTCGGGTTCTCCATGCCAAAGTAGGAGATCTCCGCTTGGTCCGACTCCGCAACGTCACGATCCATACGACGGTGTACGAAGGCGTTGAAATCCACGCGGTCGGCAGGCGCCCCGGGTTCGCCGATGAACTGGGTCTTGACGGTTGCAATGTTGATGTTGATGGGGAGATGCTTGGAGGTGTACGCGCTTTCGAGTTCCTTCGACACCCGGGACAGGGCCATTCGCCCTTCGCGGTAGCGCTCGGAGACTCGACGGATCCCATCCTTGCTGCGCTTGAGGGAGGAGAAGGCGGTGAAGATCAACGTCGTGATCATCGTCATTATCGCCACAGCAATCAGCACTTCGAGCAGCGTAAACCCGCGCTGCCGAAGCCCGCGCTTCGAGGCAATCACTGCCCACCCCCCAATAGAGGAGCCAAGGGGCTGTCCCCGGACGCGGGGTCGTCGCCCAACAGTTGGTCGGCTGCGTCCTTGACCCCCTCAGCCGCCAGGGGATCAAAACCCCCTTGTTGGGGACTCGTCACGTATTGGGTCACCGTCAGCTCACGATCGTTGAAGCCTTCCTGCCAACGTACCGTGACGCTCACCTTGCGGATGCTGGACTCGAGCATGGGTTTGAGATCTGGGTAGACCAGGCCCAGCACCATCGGACCGATGCCGCCCATCATACCCCCACCACCCAATGTCTGCGCCAAGTCTCCCATCGTCGGCTCGGCTCCCAGACTGGCACCGCCGGACTCCTTGATCGAAGCCAAAGCCCCTATCGCGCCCAAGCTGGCGCTGCCAGGGTCGTCCGCACCGGCGTCGGCGCCTCCGCCGAACGCGGCGAACGGATCGTCCGTAGGCAGTTCGGGCAACTCGACCTTTTCGATCTTCCACTCGCAGGAATACGCGTCGTCATCCTCGTCGTCGCAGCACGGACCATCATCCTGCTCGTCGAGCAGCGGATAACCCAACTTGAGCAATTCGATTTCTATCTCAGACATCTTGCAGCGCAAAAGGCCAGGAGCCTGACTCAAGTGGCGCGCCCGAGAATAACTCCAAAACACCCCCGTCTGGGCCGACAGGACAATCGTCAACCCAAGCCCCAGGATCGCAATCGCGACGAGCACCTCGAGGAGAGTGAAACCTCGACGCGCCTCGACGCGGCTCCCAAAACGACGGCGAGACGTTCTCAGAGTCCCGGAGATGCGATGGCTCATTCGTCCACCTCACGCTCACCAAAGTCCATATCGACGTCAGGACGGTCGAAGTCGACCTCCCCCTTGACGATCTCCGCTCGTCCGGTCAGGGCACTCACCAGAATGCTGATGGGCTCGCTGTCGGGGCGCCCCAACGTAATCACTGCTTTCTCCGTCCCCCCACCGGGCCAGAAGTATAGGTACGCCCTACCCTCTTTGCGAGGTACTGGATCATGCTCCGTATGTACGGCCAGGAACTTGACGTCCCCGCCGAGTGCGCGCCCTGCGCCAGGGTCGTCGGGATCGACACCCAATGCCGCCAGCGGAGAAAACCGCGGTGGTGGTTCTCGGGGTCCATCCATGATGCGCTCGGTTTCCTCCGCGGCGAGGCGCTCGGACTCGGTGGCTGCTGCAGCACCGCCTGTCAGATCGTCTTCTCGTTCGTCGGCGGCACTCCGCAACATGCGCGACCGCGTCTCTTCCATCGAGATGCGGTGCTCCTCCAGATCGAAGACCAACCGAACGGGGAGACCCGTCGAGTTGGCGTGGGTTAGCGCCTGACGCACGGCGGTCAGCACGAGCGTTGCGGCCGCACGCTGGCGAGTGCCCCCCATGACGCCGCTGCCGCTGAGCACTCCACCCGCGATGAGCCCCACCAGCCCCAAGACGAGCAACACCTCCATCAGCGTCACGCCACGGACGCCTCGGTGTGGTGTCTTTCGACTATGGGCGCTGACGTAGGTCACCCGCTCATTCCTCGTCTTCGTCTTCGCTCTCGTCCGCTTCGGAGGGAACCGTGATGTCGTCCTCTGTACCGCGCTTCTGGTCCGGGCCGGAGGACGACACATAGACTTCGCCGTCCTCGCACTTGATCTTGTAGCTCTTGCCCCAGGGGTCGTCGCCGCCAACTTTGTCCAGCAGCTTGTCCTTCTTCAACTGCGATACGGACGGGCAATCGCCGGGGCTGTCCGTCCGCCAGAGTGAGACCGCCTGACGCAGCTTGATGGCGTTCTCCTTGGCAGTCTTGATGCTCGCCTTCTGAAACTGCGGCAACAGCGCGAACGCGATGCCTCCGGCTAACATCGCCATGATGGCGACCACGATGAGAACCTCCACCAGCGTCACACCAGCGAGCTTCTGTTTTCTTACTACACGTCGAAGTGTTTCGTTCGTCATTGGTACGCTTCCTTGGGCTTGTTGCTTCATTCGATTCTGTCCATGCCCCCCCACTCGCCGTCAGGCCCATCGCTGCTGAGCAGGTATGGCAAGTCTCCTCTCGGCGAGGGACAGGTCAATCTGAGGGGATTTCCCCACGCATCCTTGGGCGTGCTGTCTATCCGGCCATACTGGCCGAGTTCGGCGAATCGCCGTGGACAACGTCCTTCATTGGCTGCGAGATAACGGTTCAGGGATGCCTTGACATCCAACATGACGGCTTTGGTGCGGCGGATCCCGGAGGCCCGACGCTCGCGCATACCAATGACCACCAGGAGCGCCACTGCCAGGAGGGCCCACACGAATGGACGGGCTCTACGAAGCCCGAGCCGACGCACCAGACTCCCCCGTTGTTCCCAGGGAAAGAAGATGCGCTTGTCAATCCGTCTCCGCTTCACGTCGTTTACTCCACCAGCTGGTTCATTTGAACCAAGGGCATCAAGATAGCCATGGCGATGAACCCGACCATGCCACCCATCACGACGATGACGAGCGGCTCGAGCAAACTAGTCAATGTCGCGACCTTGGTTTCCACGTCCGCCTCATAAGCCTTGCTGACGTTCTCGAGCATCTCCTCGAGCTGACCGCTCTTCTCTCCCACCGTAATCATGTGAGTCACCATGGGTGGAAACTGACCGCTGCGACGGAGTGGTTCCGCAATGCTTTCACCCTCGCGAATCGAACCAATCGCGTCCTTGACGACCCCTTCCAGCAGGCGATTGCCGAGCACGTTGCGAACGATATCCATCGCCACGAGAAGCGGTACGCCGCTCGCCAGCAGTGTTGCCAACGTGCGCGAAAACCGAGCTACCGCCACAAGCAGGTTCAGGCGACCAAACAATGGGACTCTCAACATGAACGTGTCCCACTTCAGGCGCCCTTCGTCCGTCGCGACCCAACGTTTGAAGCCGTAGAACATCCCCCCCAGCACCATCAACAACAGCCACCAGAAGTCAGCCAACAAATCCGACACCGTGATCAGCAGCACGGTGTACCAGGGCAGCTCCTGCCCCAGGTTCTCGAAGATGCTCGTGACCTTCGGAACCACGGCCACCATCAGGACACCTACCAAGCAAGCCGCGATGATCGTCATCAGCACCGGGTAGGCCATGGCAGACGTGATCTTCCCTTTCAGCCGAGCCTGATCCTCCATGAAGTCTGCCAGTCGCTCCAGCACGGCCTCCAACGTACCGGAGGCCTCCCCCGCTGCCACCATGTTCACATACAGCGGCGGAAAGACCTTCTTGTGCTTGTCCAACGCTTTGGCGAACGCGGTACCTTCCTTCAAGTCTTCCCGAATCGCCGTGAGGACTTTCGCCATCGACTCTTTTTCGGTCTGGTCTACTAGCGCGGAGATAGATTCCACCAGCGGGATGCCGGCGCGAACCAGCGTTGCCAACTGGCGAGTCATGACTGCGACATCACCCGATGTCGGACGTTTGAAATACGCTAGCAGGTCGACGTCCGACGACCCCTTCGACTTCTGCTTGCTGTCGACGGACGCGCTCGTCAACAGCACGCCTTCGCGCCGAAGCAAGCCTCGAAGAGCCTTTGCGCTGTCCGCATCCCGATAGCCTTTGACAGCCTTTCCGGTCTGCGCGTCGACTCCCTTAAAAGCGTAAACCGCCATGAGCTTAGCCTTCCACCACCGTGTCCTCCTGAGTTGCGGCAACCACCTCTTCGACGGTCGTCATCCCAAGGAGCACTTTGCGCGCGCCATCGTCGCGCAGGGTGTGCATACCCCCGCGACGCGCAGCGCGCTTGATGGATTGGGAGTCGGCACTGTTGAGCACCAGATCCCCAGTGGCGTCGTCTGCCACGAGCAATTCGTAGATACCGATTCTACCAGTAAACCCCTTACCCTCACACTTGTCGCAACCCTTTGCCTTGTAGATCGTCGGCATCTGTTCTTGGAACCAGCCGAACGGCTCGTGCTGAACCCCCGGAACCAAGTAGGCTGAGCTCATCTTCTGGTCCACTCGCTGCTGCGAGCGGTGTGGGTCGATACCAAGCTGCTCCAAGTCGTATGGCGCAGCCTCGTAGGGCTCTTTGCAGTGTTTGCAGAGGACTCTCACGAGGCGCTGCGCGAGCACCCCGATGACCGTCGAACGCACACGAAATGGCTCGATGTCCATCTGAATCAGTCGCGTGTACGCACTGGCAGCGTCATTGGTGTGAATCGTGCTCAGTACCAAGTGACCCGTCATCGACGCGTGCATCGCAATCTCGGCGGTTTCCTTATCACGGATCTCACCGACCATGATGACGTCGGGATCTTGTCGCAAAAATGCGCGCAGTGCGCTCGCGAAAGTTAGCCCGATCTTGGCCTGGACCGGCACTTGATGAATACCGGGAATCTCGTACTCGACGGGATCTTCCGCTGTGAGGATGTTGATCTTCGGGCGATTGATGCGGTTGATGCAGCCATAGAGCGTCGTCGTCTTGCCGCTACCTGTTGGACCCGTCACGAGGACGATCCCGTTAGGCCGGTGGATCAAGCGATCCATCAATCCGAAATCGCGGGCGGAAAAGCCGAGTTCCGTCAACTCCAACAACACGTTCGTCTTGTGGAGCAGGCGCATCACGATGCGCTCATAGTCTCTGCTGGTGGGCACGGTCGACACGCGCACGTCGATGCTTCGACCAGCAATCTTCAGGGAGATGCGCCCATCCTGGGGCAAGCGTTTCTCGGCAATGTTGAGCCCCGCCATGATCTTCACACGCGCGATGACCGAACCCATGAATTGTCGGCTGGCCCGTTTGGCTACATAGAGCTGACCGTCAACGCGATAGCGCACGAGGATCTCTCGCTCCTCCGGCTCGATGTGAATATCGCTCGCCCGTTCCTTGACCGCCTGAGAAAACAGGTTGTTCACCCATCGGATAATGGGCGCCTCGTCATCAGAATCGAGAATGTCGACCTGAGACTCATCCACCTCTTCGTCCGTCGACTCCAGTTCTGAGTCGGTTTCCTGCCGTTCGTAGACTCGGTTGATGGCGTGCTCAACGACGTCAGGCGGCGCTGCCGTGACCCGAACGGCCTTGCCGAAACTGGCGCGCACGTCGTCTATCCCCTGGGTGTCCAGTGGGTCGCCCGTAACCACTTCAACTTCCTCGTCGGACTCGTTGACAACCAACAGCTTGTGGGCCCGCGCGTAGGCGATCGGCAAGCGAGTACCGACGGAGATCGGGACGGACTCCGGATCGACTTCTTCGATGAATGGCAGACCGCACTCTTCGGCGATCCCCTTCGCGACGGATTCCAACGTTGCAACCCGCCCTTGTACGAGGAGATCGACCAGTGGCGTGCCCTTCTCACGCTGCTGGTCGTACAGGGGCTCGAGCGCCTCTTCCGAGACGACACCCTGTCTGACCAAAATTGCTCCTAGTGCGCGCTGCTCTACCATGCTGCTCCAACTGCCTCGTCGTCGAGCTACTCCACGCGATCGACGTCGACGCTCGGCTCCTCTGAAACGTCCAGCGTTCGCGCAATCGGCTCCACACGCAGGGGCGCCGCATCCGTCTTTGGCCGAGGAGCAGCCTTCTTGGGCGCCGCCTTCTTGGGCGCCGCCTTCTTGGCCGGCGCTGGTGCACCTTTCAGGGGGGCAGCCAACTCCAACGGCGCCGACCCCTCGTGCGTCTTGTCTTCGAGAGGCTTGCTCTCCTCTTCGAGACGAATGTGCTCGTCAATCTCGAAGATGTTCTGCCGAATGTTCTCAACGAGGCCATTGCTTCGAGTGAAGTCTCGCGGCGGTTCCCATTCGGATTGGAACACGAAGAAGCGATCCAAGAATTGCTGTCGCTCCTGCATTTTTCGCTGAAAGACTTTTCGCAGGTCCCGCTGATCGCGGATCACGTGGGGGGTCAAGATCAAGAGCAGGTTGGTCTTGCGCATGCGTTCCGTCGAATTGCGGAACAGAAAGCCCAACACAGGTAGGTCACCCAGCACCGGCACCTTTTCGCGGCCTTGCTCCTTGGTCTCGCGCATCAACCCGCCGATGACCACCGTTTGTTGGTCATCCACGACGACGGTGGTGGTCGCAAGCCGCTTCGTGATCGAGACAACGCCCAAAGCGCCCGTGGGCGCGCCCGTCTCACTGATCTCTTCTTGGATTTCCAAACGGACTTGGTTTTCGTCGTTGATATGGGGCGTGATCTTGATCTTCGTACCGACGTCGGTGCGCTGAGCGTTGAAGCCTCCACCAAACCCCGACAGCAATCCGGACAGGTTCCCCTGGTTGGCACCAGCGCCGCCGGCAGCAGCGGCCAAGCCCGCGAGGTTGCCGAGGCCGCCACCACCGATGTTGGTTTGCAGCGGTACATTCTCGCCAACGGATATCTCCGCTTCCGTGTTGTCCGTCGCGATGATGTGCGGTGTGGACAGCACATTGCTGTCGCCACTCTTGGCCAACGCATTGAGGAACACGCCAAATGCAGGGATGCTAATGCCGGCGGGCAAGCCCGGAATGTTCTGCGTACCGGGCAGGTCCTGGCCACGAACCCCCAGAGCCAACGCCTGCAGTTGGGTCGCGTCCGGAGCTATTGAGTTGATGGGATTGAAACCGCCCACGACCACCGAGTCGTCCCCCACCAGATCTTGAACACCGCCGTGGTATGCGAGGCCGAGCTGGTTGGAGCGGTCCACAGAGACATCCATGATGACTGCTTCGAGAAACACCTGTCGCCGCTTCTGGTCGAGCTGCTCGATGACGAGCCGAAGCTGCGCGTAGTCCCGCGCAGACGAAGAGATCACCAGCGAGTTGGTGGGCTTGTCCGCGGTGATCTTGATTTCTCCTTCGAACACCTCTGCTACCTGCTGCGGCGCTGCCCCTTTTCCCTTCTTGGCGGTGGTCGTCTTGCCGCCGCTCATCATTTGCGTGAGCGTCTTGGCCAGTTCGTCAGCGTCTGCGTGTTGGAGCGGCAGAACGTGGATATCCCCTTCCGCGGAGGGAGGAACGTCCACGCGCTTGAGCAACTCCAATATGCGCAGGTAGGCATCCTCGTTGCCAACGATGATCAAACTATTGGTCACCTCTTCCGCAATGACCTTCTCCAGCCCCGCAGCACCCTCCTTGCCCTTGAGATCGTAAATCTCGTTCAACTTCTTCGCCACGTCGTCGGCGGCGCTGTAGTTGACCGGCTCGATCCACATCTTGTTGTTGGCTCCACCGAGATCGATTTCTTCGATGATGCGAATCATGCGACGGATGTTCGTCCCGGAGTCCGTGATGATGAGGAGCTGCCCCTCATCGAAGGTCGTAATGTCCCCCTCCTTGCTCTTGAACTTGACGAGAACCTTGTTCACCTCAGCGGCAGACGCGAACTTCAGCCGGTAGATGCGCGTGATCATTCGATCAGTTTCGGGAATCGGCGCCCCGCGCGAATAGATGGGCGGCGATTGGGTGACGACACCACCGCTGTCGATGATCTTCAGAAAGCGACCATGCGGAACCACAGTCATCCCGTTGGCTTTGAGGATGGAGAGGAAAGCCTCGTACGCCTCATCCAGCGTCACGGGCGTGGGTGATACGACCGTGACCTTGATATCGCGCACCTTTGCGCCATAGATGAATCGACGCCCCGTGAGCCCGCTGATGTGGTTAACGAGTTCGGCGAGATCCGCATCCTCCAGATTGAACTTGACGAGGTGGCCCCCTGGTTTGGGTTTGAAAGGCGTATCTACGGCTTGAGCGATCTTCTCCATGGTGTTCGGAGGATCTTCCCCAGCCCCGGGTAGCTCATCGGAGGGCTCATTCTTGGTTGCCGCCTTTTCCGTCGCTTTGGCGTTGGCCGCCTCGCGCCGAGCCTGGGCGCGCTCACGGGCGCGTTCTAGGGCAGACTTTGGCTTCGCGCTGGCCTTGTCGTCCTCAGCCTCTTTCTCATCCTCTCCCGCCTGGGCGTGAGCCGCGCCAGAGTGGGCGCCCACGACGAGGGTGGCACCGAGGCACAAGAGCAGCACGGCGGTGCGCGGACTCGAGCGTTTCGCCGCGAGGCCGCGCGATTGAGAATAGCAACCTGGTAGTTGGTCTGTGGTGCGCATCGTGGTCATTTGATGTTCAAGTCAACTGTCGTGGGTTTGCCGCGTCGGGTGAGCGTGACACTCAGCTTGTTAGCGGTCCGCAGGCGGGCGTAGGCATTGAGGGCGTCTTCAGGACTAGCCATGTTGAAGCCATTGATGGTCTCGATGCGGTCGCCATTCTGCAATCCAAGTGTCCCCAACAACGTGTCCGGACGTATCCCGAAAAGGCGAATGCCAACCGTCTTGCCATCAGCCCCCTTCTCGGGAACGATCCGAGCAGAGCGCATCAACTCCGCCTGGTTCTCGAGGATGTTGTCCACCACCGCACGATCGACGTTGTATTCGTTGGCGCTGACCTTCTCGATCTTGTCGGAGATTTCCTTGGGCACCGTCGGGGCGCCGCGACGGGGTGTGGTCTTGGCCGGCTCCTCTTTCTTTTCCTGCTTCGGTGGTGCCGGCTTGCTTTTGGGGACCTTCTTTTCGTCGTCGGTGAAAAGCAGCGCTTGGCACAAGTCAGTGCCGTTGATCAACCAAACTGCCGGGCTCGCCTCAACGCGATTGAATCCTATGTAGGCGACCTCGAAGTCCCCTGCCTTGTCGCCAACTCGCCTCAACGCAGGGCGGTCTTCACCCGGCGCCTGCAGTACCGCAATCGACCACGTTGGGTCATCCGACTCGGTAACGATGTTGACGCCAACGTCGTCGCATTCTTTGGCGCTCAACGGGTCCGAGAGGTCCAGCTTTCCAACACCGACGGCGTCACCTTCCTCACCAGGTTCAGGCTCAGGCTCGGGCAGCGTGCGTAGCAGCTCGGTGTCCGGGTCGAAGACGTTGTGCTCGAACAGCTTGTTGGCACTGCGCGTGCGCTGAGCCCCAACACCGCCGGCAGTCGGCGTACGTAGCAAGGACCCAGAAGCCATGTCCTCCGGGTTGGGAGCTAGAGCAGAGGAGGTCGCCAGCTGCACGACACCGGACGCCTGAAGGTAGGCGATCACTGCCACCAGCACCGCGACGATGCCGGGGAAGAACTTCTTGATTAGCGTATCGAAGGGCATTCGACTCCGGTGGGCGTTAAAGCGAGACCCGTGCCAGAGGTCAATGCTCAAAGAACGCGGTTTTTACTGGGGGTTTGGTGGACGCCGGTGTCGGCTGCCCGCCAAGCTGACACACTCACGGGAGGGAAGCGGCAAACTCGGACAAATTGACAAACTACCGTTCAGCGACCGACCTCACCGAGCTTGCGGTAGATCGTCCGGGTCGAGATCCCGAGCAGCTGAGCGGCAAGTGTCTTGTCGCCCGCGGTATGCTTCAGCGTCTGGCGAATCAAACGTTGCTCGACGTCGGCCAGCGGGGTGCCGACAGCAACCTGAAGCGCATCCGGTGCCGAGGCATCGGCCTGCGCCACCACCTCCGGAAGGTCTGCCAGCGATAGCGCATCGGAGCGACACAGCACGGTCGCGCGCTCCACCACGTTCTCCAGTTCTCGGACGTTCCCCGGCCAAGAGTAGTCCAGCAGCTTTGCCATGACTTCCCGAGGCATTGTCAACCGCGGACGCGCATTCTTCGTGCAGTAAATCCCAAGGAAGTGATCCACCAGGAGGGGGATGTCCTCCCGACGAGTGCGCAGCGGAGGAGCCGTGATGGCGATGACGTTCAGGCGGTAATACAAGTCCTCACGGAACCTACCCGCCTCGACCTCCGCCTGGAGATCGCGGTTGGTGGCCGCCACCACACGTACGTCCGACTTGACCGTATCGCCACCCAGTGGCTCGTACTCGCCTTCCTGCAGAACTCGCAGCAGCTTCACCTGGACCGTTGGCGTCAATTCCCCAATTTCGTCAAGAAAGAGTGTCCCGCCTTTGGCCTTGGCAAATCGCCCGTCCCTTTTGCCAACCGCCCCCGTGAATGAGCCACGCTCGTGTCCGAACAACTCCGCTTCCAGGATGCTCTCGGGGATCGCCGAACAATTGACAGCTATAAATGGGCCTGAACTTCGCGAACTCTTGCCGTGGATGTAGCGAGCCAGCAGCTCTTTACCAGTACCACTTTCCCCCAGGACCAACACCGTCGCGCTCGACGGCGCCGCCTGGGTGGCGATTTCCAGCGTGCGCCGCAAGCTGCTGCTCTGGCCAATGATCTCCCGATTGGTGAGCAGCCGAAGTTCCTGACGCAAGGAACGGTTCTCCGCGATCAGGGAGTGTCGCTCGGCCGCTTTTCGCACGCTCTTGACGATGCTCATCCGCTGCAGGGGCTTTTCGACGAAGTCGTACGCCCCCTCTCGCATGGCCTGCACGGCGTTCTCTACCGTGCCGTAGGCTGTCATCAGCACCACCTCGGTATCGGGGGAAATTTCCTTGACCGCCTTGAGCAGCTCGGTCCCCGATGTTCCCGGCATCATCAGGTCGGTGAGGACCACCTGGACTCGGTGCGTTCGAACTTGCTCCAACGCCCGCTTTGCGTTGTCTGCGCTGAGGACCCTCATCCCCTCCCGCGCGAAAATCTTCTCCAAAGAGGTCACATTGCTCGGTTCGTCGTCGACGACGAGCACAGTGACAGAGTTGGCGTCCACGTGGCCTGGCAGGGAGTTCGTCATCGTGACATCAAGTCAACTAGCATGACAAACTTTCCATTCCTGACTATTTGTCGTTCGCCCTGATTGTCGACACTAGTCGGATGACCAGTTTACTGAACGTGCGGTCGGTTTCGGCGCTGCCATTCTGTCCACGACCGGGCAAGGTCCCGGTAGTCGAGCCGCATGACGATGCCCCGCCCCGAGTCCGCCGCCCCGACGGCGGCGCCCTCGAAAGCGGCACCAGCGGCGAGTATCGCGGGGGGAAGCGCTTGCCAACTGGCTCGAAAGCTGAGTCGTTCGCTCTCTGATTCGATGCGCAGAAGAAGCTCGGGGCCGCTACCCCCATCCGACAACTCGCCATAGGCCCAGCAGCGCTCGACGCCCAGTTGTCCTGCACCGACAAGTTCGTAGCGGCGCGCTCCGATACGGCGAGCGCGGACGCTGAGATGAACAGGTGGTTCCGGACTCGACTGGGTGAGCTGACCCACCATCGAGAGCCTCGACTGGGTGAGCTGACCCACCATCGAGAGCCTCGAGCGAGGCGGACCGAATAGAAGCCAGGCGCGCAGCACGGCCTGACGCCCATCGAGATGCCGGATGAAGCGACGGACGGCTCGCCGAAATCCCGACTCCGACGGCGCGGTCGCGTTCTTCGGAGCGGCACCCTGCAACGTCACCTCCCGCTGACCGCTAGTGCTACGGATTGTTCAACAACCCGAAGCAGCTCGTCGAGATCAGCGTCTTCAATGTTGAGCGCGGGCGCCACGTAAACGACATTCCCGAGTGGTCTTAGGTAAACTCCCCGCTCCCGAGCCAGTTCACTCACGCGCCAGCCGATGCGCTGGAGGTATCCAGCACGCTCGCCAAGAGTAACTGCCCCAATCATGCCCAGAGCGCGCGGCTGTTCGACACCGTCGAGCTCACTCATGCGCGCCATGGATTTCGCGATTCGCTCGGCTTTGGGCTGTGCCAGTTCCAGTATTCGCTCTTGTCGGAACACGGCCAGCACTTCTCGCGCCACCGCAGCCCCTAGGGGATGCCCGCAATAGGTATGCCCATAATATAGCGTCCGATCATCACTCCCCAAGAAGCCGTCGAACACCCTTTCCGTGCAGAGCGTCGCCGCCATCGGCAGGATCCCAGCCGTAAATCCTTTGGCAACACACATGACATCCGGCGCCACACCGGCGTGCTCGGATGCCCACATTGGACCGGTTCGACCGTACCCGGTGAATACTTCATCAATGACTAGAAACACATCGCGCGCGGCAGTCAGGTCCCGAACCTGACGCAGCACGTCCGCACCGTACATGCGCATGCCGCCTGCACCTTGGACCAGTGGCTCGACGAAGCAGCCCGCGATGCGCGCGTGGTCCGTGCTCAGGAGGTGCTCGAGTCGCTCGAGCCCCTGGGCAGGGTTCGAGACGACGTCGATGTGCTCGCATTCCATCAGCGTTCCGCCAAACGGTCGGCGAAACACCTCTACGCCACCCAGGGCGGTTACCCCAAGGGTTTCCCCGTGAAATGCATCGCTCAGCGCGATGAACTTTCGTCGGTCGGGCGCGCCGTTCTGATGCCAGTATTGCAGGCACATCTTGATGGCCAACTCGACAGCAGTTGAGCCATCATCGCTGTAGAAGACGCGGCTGAGCCCCTCCGGCGCAACGGAGATGAGTTCTTTCGCCAGGGCAGCAGCGGGCTCGTGGATGATCCCAGCCATAGCCACGTGACACATCTTTTGCGCTTGCCGCATGAGCGCGTCGACCAAGCGGGGATGATTGTGTCCCAAGGACGCGACCCACCAAGACGAGTTACCATCGAGGTACTCGCACCCATTGACGTCCCACATGCGTGAACCGCTTGCCCGATCGATGACTAGCGGAGTTCCCGTTTGCATGTAGCGGGACATTTGCGTGTAAGGGTGCCAGACGAATTGCTTGTCCCAAGCAACGAGTTGGTCCCGAGTTGGCGAGGTCATGGTGCCACGTCCGCGGAAAGCTCCCGATTAACAGTGATAACCGTGCGCATTGGCTTCGCGGTGGCCACATCAACGCTATAGTCACCACTGGGTAGGGGCGACAGGGTGTATCCGCCGCGCGATAGCAAGTGCTCTACGGTACGACCATCCACTGCGGTGAGTTTGACGGCGACAGGCTCCTCGGTGTCAGTCCAGAACTGAACTCGCGCGTCACTCGCGGACGTCTCACCGTTCAGGGTCCCGTGAGGACTCAGCAGCGCCTGACGCGGCATCTTGCTCGGCTCCGCTTGAGCGGTATCGGATCCGATGGAGAAGTACACCACATCGAGCAGAGGGCTGGCATCCCGGAGCAGAGCTCGCCCGTCCGAGTCAGCAGCGAACAAGACCAAACGATGTACTCCCGGCGGCGTCGTGTCCCACTCGAAGTGCATCTCGCCGATCTTCAAGCCCGAGCGCGCGACGACCGGTGCAAAATCATCGAGTTGAAGGAAGAGCGTGGCGCCTTGCTCCTGTTTCGGGAGCGACAACGAGCAGGACAGGTCGGCGGCCTTCTCGGGCGCCACTTGCTGGCCGTCCTTGGGTGATGTGATCGCCTCAGCCCACGGGTGGGCAGCCCAACTCGCGGGCAGCTCGCCCATCGGCGCGGGAGTGAGTTGCAGCATCAGGGGCGCACGTCGGGGGGCCGGGACTGGCAAAGCGGGTTCCTCTGACTCAGGGATCACGACACCATCCAGCGCCGGCTCCGGCGTCGGCTCAGCGACTGCGGTGCGGGGAGTACCGGCAGGCGGCGCGTTCTGAGCACAAGCGACAAGCAAAACCACGGACGATGCAACAAAGCGGGACATGTCCTGTGAAGGTACCCAGTGTCCGAGCTTTTCGAAAGCGTTGAACACTGCATCCCCGGCCAGCCATGGCTGCACACTCGGAGCACCTTTGTGAGCGCGAGTGGATCTGCTAATCGAGACAAACCAAAATGAGCTACGTCGTCCTCGCCCGCAAATGGCGCCCCATGGCGTTTTCGGACCTCGTGGGACAAGACCATGTCGCCGCAACCCTGGGAAACGCAATCAAGAACGGGCGCGTAGCCCACGCGTTCTTGTTCACGGGGGTTCGCGGTGTCGGCAAGACGACCAGCGCCCGTATCATGGCAAAGGCCCTCAACTGCCTCAAGTCCGACGGCCCGACCGCCACCCCATGCCTACAGTGCGCGGCCTGCAAAGAAATCGCCGACGGTACAGACGTGGACGTCCAGGAAATCGACGGCGCCAGCTACAACGGAGTGGACGAAGTCCGCAGGCTTCAGGAGTCGATGCCCTACAGGCCCTCCCGAGACCGCTACAAGATCTACATCGTGGACGAGGTCCACATGTTATCTCAGAGCGCGTGGAACGCGTTCCTCAAAACCCTGGAGGAACCTCCACCTCACGTCAAATTCATCTTCGCCACTACCGAAGTCCACAAGGTCCCGATCACAATCCTCAGCCGAGTACAACGGTTTGACTTCAAGCTGATCCCAACCCGCCTCATCATGCAGCGGCTGAACTTCGTGCTCGGCGAGGAGAATGTCGAGGCGGAAGAGGCAGCGCTAGCGATCATCGCACGAGAAGCCGCTGGCAGCATGCGTGATGCGATGAGCCTGCTGGACCAAGTAATCGCGTGGAGTGACGAAAAGCTGACGGAACAAGGCGTTACCAGTGTGCTGGGCGTCGCCAGTCGTAAGGTTCTGTATGACATCACTGCGCAGTTGCTCGCCGCCGAATGCAGTCCCCTACTGCGCTCGATTGGGGAACTAGCAAACCAGGGGTTCGACATGAGCCACGTCGCTCGCGATCTCCTCAGCGTGCTGCGGGACGTCGTTGTTGCCGCCAGCTCCGACTCTCCCGACCAGCTGTTGGACCTTCCGGACGATGAGCGAAACCACGTGCAAGCATTAGCGGAGCACCCCGTCGACGACCTGCTGCGACTTCACCAAGGCTTTTCCCACAGTTACGACGACGTCGTCCGCAGTAGTCAGCCCCGCGCGGCGCTTGAAATGCTCCTCGTACGGTTGGCGCGACGCCCACCGCTAGTCCCGATCGACGACTTAGTGGAACGCCTGATTCGCCTCGAAAAGAGACTCCACGGGGCCGCACGTCCAGGCGGGGGAGGACACGCGCCTACCAGCGCGCCGCCGCGCGCCGGCTCTGGCCGGGGCGCTCCGTCCTCGCCCACTCGGCGAACCAGCAACGAGGACAGTCCCCCGGCGACGCCCAAGGCAGCTGTGCGGCGTCCGGCAACCACGAGCGCGCGGCGGGAGACGCCCTCGCCGGAGCCTCGTAATTTCTCTCCGCCAGCAGACGTGGACCCTCCACCAGCGCTGGCGTCCCTCGATCACCAGCCGGACGAGTCAGAGGCGGAGCCAAAACCGAACGAATCAAGTCCAGCCGCTACTCCGCGACGTGCCGCTGTTGAGCGACCGGCACTCGCAACTGCCAACGAACCCAAGGCGCCACTTCCGAAGGCCCCGCCCGCGAACTTCGAACTGGCGGCGCCTGCCCGAGACTGGGACGACTGCACCCTTGTAGAGCGCTGGCGCCTCGTCGTTGACCGCTTGCGCGACGACGACCCAAAACTTGGCGCGTTTCTGGACCACGCCACCGTAGTGGAAGCGTCGCGTCAGAAGCTACACGTGCAGTACGAGCGAGGCGGCGTCGTCGACATCGCACTCCAAGACAGAACCGCACTGCAGAACATAGCGGTCGCGGCTCGATCGGTCACCGGCACAGAGCCCGAACTCATCGCGGAGGTGGTAGCCGAACGACTCAATGGGAGCAGCGTATTCGCCGTCGACAAGCAGACCCGGCTAGACGAAGAACAGGCAGCGTTGGCTGAGGCGCGAAATCATCCGATGCTGCAAGAGGCCGTGCGTGTACTAGGTGCACGTGTCAAACACATAGAGCTCCCGAAGGACTGAAGCGATGCTCCCCGACCGCCTTCGAAGTCTCACCCATCTTCTAGCGCGCCTGCCGGGCGTGGGAGAGAAGACCGCCCAACGCTTCGCCCTCTACTTCGTCGGAGAGGGAAGCGAACTCGCGGATACCCTGGGCACTGCACTCACCTCGCTCGCGCAACACATTCGTCCCTGCAGCGAATGCGGCAACATGTCTGAGGTCGCGCCGGACGGCTCGAGTATCTGCAGCATTTGCGCCGACCCCCGCCGTGAGCCACACCTGTTGTGCGTGGTCGCGAGGGTTTCGGACCTCTTGGCCGTGGAGAGCAGCGGCGCTATGCGGGGCAAGTACTTCGTATTGGGGCGCCTCCTGTCACCGCTAGATGGGATCGGACCGGAACAACTGCCAATGGCAAATCTCCTACGAGCGATTCGGGACCGCGACGTACGAGAGCTCATCATCGCGACGCCCCCATCCGTCGACGGAGAAGCGACCGCGCTGTTTCTAGCCCAGGAGCTGACCAAGCTCGGCGTCGCGGTGACACGAATTGCCAGCGGTGTCCCCCACGGCGGGGACTTGGAGTTCGCCGACCGGATCACCCTCGGCAGGGCCATCGCCGGCCGCCGAGGAATGGATATTCCCTGAGGTTTCGCGTCCGGAGGGCACTCGTCTGACCAGGCGGGGCCAACCCCCGAGCCGTCGCCCCACGCTGGGCGCGTCTTGGGGGGCCAGGCTATTGTTGCCCTGGCGCGTGGCCGACACTATCGTCCTCGGCCGGTACAATGAGCCGATCCATCATCCAGACCAAGAACGCACCGGCCGCCATCGGCCCGTATTCCCAAGCCGTCCGCCACGGAAGCTGGATCTTTTGCAGCGGTCAGGTCCCCATTGACCCGAATACGGGTGCGCTCGTCCCGGGAGACATCCGACAGCAAACCAAGCAGGTGATGAAGAACCTAGACGCGGTGCTCAAGGAAGGCGGCGCAGGCTTCGAACACGTGGTCAAGACAACCATCTACCTGGCGAACTTGGCCGACTTCGCTGCCGTCAATGAGATCTACGCCGAAGCGTTTCCCCAAAACCCACCCGCGAGAGCGACTGTACAAGTCGCCGCTCTGCCCTTGCGCGCAAGAGTAGAGATTGACGCAATTGCGGTGATTGACTGAACAAGCACGACATTCATGGCCAAAACAGACTTCGATGAACAAACCGTCAACGTGGGCGCGCAAGACGCGCTGGACGCCCTCGAGCGAGCCGGACAAGCCGCCCCAGAGCTGGTGCAAGCCTGGGTCGCAGCGCGAAACGTCGCGGCGGTCAACGCCGCGGCGGAACGGGGCTCAGGTGCCGCACGCAAAGCCGCCCGCCGCGGTTTGAATGTGCTGAAATCCAAAGGGCTGAATGTCCCTCACACGACGAAAAAAACGAGCATAGTCAGCCAGCAACAGCAGCAGCCGGTCGAAGCTCTGATGTTGTCTCCAGACTCGGCTGGCATCCGGCTCTTGGCATTCACCCAGAAACAACCTGGCGGCTCGTGTCGGGTCTGCACCATCTTTCTCAGAGATGGGCAGGGCGTCTTGCGCGTTGAAAACAGTCAGACCACCCCGAGCAAACTCAAAGCATCACTAGCCAAGGTGTTACCAGGATCTGGCTATGAGCCAGTCCGGGTGCCGGTGGAGTGGGCGCGCGACAAGGTTGCCCGTGCCCGCGCGGCCCACACGAAGAAAGGGGCGCCCGAACCCATGGGATTCGACAATGCGCGCCCGCTCATCGAGCCGATTCCGGACAATCCCCCCGAGCATCCATTCGATTCCGAAGGGTTCGAATTCGCCACCGATGACGCCAAAGACCTGGCTAGCGACTCTGGGTCCCTGCACCACTTGCCTGAGTTTAGAGCTTGGATGCCCGCATCCACCGCAGTGCGCGAACTACTGGCAAAGGTAGGTTCGCATCTGGACCCAGAATCGCCCGCCGATCAGGAAGCAGTCAGCAAGCTCCTGAAAGAGGAGATGCTGGCGTCCACAGATCGCTACTTCACCGAAGACAGACGCAATGATCTCATCGACTGGATGAAAGACGCAGGCGTCAGCCTGATGGCCAGAGAAGGTGAAAACACTGCGCTGAGGGTGGCAGCAACGATTCAAGTCATTCGAAGCTGTGGCATCACCACCGACCCGCCCCAGGAAGTACCATTCCTGCGAGCGTTCTTCGAGAAAGCCATCAGCGTGATGATGGCGCAGTCCGGAGGAAAGCTCAACATTCCGGTTCCGAAGAAGGCGACCGCGACTGGCTAACTCCACAGCCTCGCCAAGATGAGCGCTCAGAAGGTGATGCTGACGCTGTCGTCGGAAATGATGTCGAAGGTCAGTCCGTCGGGATCACCCTCGTTGCACACCATCGCAGCAAACTGCTCGCCGTCCCTTGCCGTCCTGCAACCGCTGGGAGTACCCGAAAATTCTATCTCTCCAGAGGTGCCTGCTTCGGCGGTGAGGGTGAAATCGGCGTCCCCCGGCAAGTCGACCGAGATATCTCCGGCAAAATCGGAGACGATGGTTGCATGACTCTTCGGAGCGGCGCTGAACTTCGCCTCGATATCGCCGTTGTCCGTGTGAAGCACAACCGCGTCTAGGTTCGGCCCAAAAGCCTTCCCCATCGTGATGTCATTACGAGTGTTGATGATGGCGGTCTCCAAACTGGACACATCGGCCAGATCCAGATTGGCGAGCATCTCGTTCATGTCGACTTCCAGATGTTTCGACTCGCCCAAGTAGCGGATCACGACATCGCCACCTCTGTGATTGGTCTTGTCGATCTTCAGGTCGCCATCGAAGCCGGAGGGGAGCAGTACCTCGATCTTGGCGCCGACGTCAGCGGCCGATCCTTGGCGATCTGCACTAAACGTAACCTGATCGCCTGAGGACACGAGCTCGACTGCGACCTTGGCCCAAGTCGCTTCAATCACGTCCTGCTCCCGCCCTTGCGCCAGCTCCGCTTCGGGTTTCCAGCGCACCACGACCTCATCGTCAGCATCCCCGCGACTCACACGCACCCCGCGGATGTCACCAATCAACAACACGTCATCACCGGATGACCACCCCACGCTCTCCGTCTGCGTATCGGACGAGGTGAATGTCTCGAGCTGGACGAAACGCACGCAGTCGTCGTTGTCATCAGCCCCCGCAGCCTCGCGTTCCTCTTGCGTGCACTCTCGTTCGACACACGCGACGAGCGACAACTGACAAAGGGTGATCAAGGAAATCGAAGTAAGAAGATTTTTCATGATGGCACTCGCGTGGTTGTTATGTCGTGATACGGGGCGTTGGCTCCCGAGCTTCCCGGAGATTGCCATAGCCCCGCCTGTGAATGGACCCATCGGCCCATCAGCGGCGCACGAAAACTAGGCCTGTCGTACAACACGATGAAATTCCAGGGTAATTTTCGTGGTCAGCGCGCCGACTGTGGCCGCAGCAACGGGCTCGCCGTCGATTCGAACTATCGGGACAAGCTCGCGAATGCTGGACGAGATGAATACCTCGTCGGCGCTGCACAGACGCTCGACGGTGGGCAGGTCGAAGCGCACGGCCAAGCCTAGATTGGTGGCAGCCAAAATCGCGCGAGCCCGCGTAATGCCCGGCAAGATCCCCGACTGCTCCGGGGGGGTAAATAACTCCCCATTCTCGACAAAAAAAACATTGGATGTAGCCCCCTCCACCACCCGGCCAGCATTGTCCACGATCAGCGCCTCGTGAGCCTGGCGCTCTTTCGCCGCTCGTGTGGCCAACACCGCAACGAGGTAGTTGCCGATCTTGGCGCCTTCGGCCGCCGTCGCATCCGAGGGACGCATGGTCTGAAAAGTGATAGCGTTGGCTCCGTTCCGGTACAACTCGGGCGGCAATGCTTCCAGCGGCCGAACGATGATCACTCGCAGAGGCTTATCGGCGAGCGCTGGATCCAGACCGAAGGCCCCCTGCCCACGAGTCACCATCACTCGTACGTAGCTTTCCGAGTTCCCACCAGCGTCGAGCGTTGCGCGGATCTCCTCCTCGAGTTGACCTCGTTCCACGGGCATCGGAATGAAGACCAAACCGGCGCTACGCCAAAGTCTGTCGAGATGTTCATCCATCGCAAAAGGCTTACCGTCGTAGGTACGGATGGTCTCGAAGATCGAGTCGCCGAACAGGAAACCGCGATCGAACACGCTCACGCTCGCCTGGTCGGGCCCCACTAGCCTACCATCGATCATCACAGCGACAGTCATCGCGTTGGTCTGTAGTGCGTCCAGGCTCAGAGGACCAGTGCAGAATCAAAGCTGGTCAGCGAGTTCCCGAGCTAGCTGCAGCTCGGGATCGGCCTGAAGCGCACGGTCGACCATTTGCTTGGCCTTCGCCCCTTCGCCCAAACGATGGTGCACCACGCCGAGGTAGTAGAATACCTCTGCCTTGGTCACCGGGCTCTTGGGGCCCAGCTTCTGCAACAGCAACGCTCGGAACATTTGCTGGGCGCGCTTGAGATCTTCGAGCTCCAGCGCGAGCAGACCGAGAGCTCGCAGCACGGAGATGTTGCCCGGCTCGATGCGAAACGCTTTGTCCAGCTCCGCCACAGCCATGTCGAGCTGTCCCTCTGCCTGAAACGCAGTTGCCAGGCGGCGGTGGATCTCGGCAAGCTCCTTGCTCCGTCGTCCCCCATACGACTCGACGACCTTCTCCAAGGTCTCGATGGCCTCCTGGGAACGGCCGGAAGCGCTGTACTCATCACACAACTCCAATAGGAGGGCCCGGTCCGTTGGAGCGAGCTGGTTCGCTCTCTCCAACAACTCCGCTGCTCGCGAGTGGTCCTCGAGCTTGTGGCCGAATACTTCGGCAGCCTCGCGGAGCAACGACACCTTCTGCTTGTCATCACTTTCGTGCTCTGCCCCATCAGCGATGAGATCGCCGAGCTTCGCCCACGCTGCCGCCTGCTCGTACGACCCTCGCAGGCGGGCCCGAAGCTCAGCATTCGACGGGTCGAGACGAAGTGCCGCCTCAAGCGCTTCGAGTGCGCGATCGGGAGCATCAACTGCCGCCCAAGCATCCGCCAGTTTGAGCTGTGCGGCAATTCTGTCCGCCCCCTGGGTTGCTGCAGCTTGGCGCTCCAAGAGAGGCAACGCATTCTGCCAGTCGCCCGCCGTCTCAAACAAACGCACTAGCGCGGCTAGGGCATCTGTGTGGTCCGGGTCTCGGTCCAATACTCGCCTGTACGCCTCCGTCGCCCGTGCGACATCGCCTAACTTGGATTCACACACCTCGGCGAGCCGCACCTCGAAACTGAGCTCGGCGGACGTATCACCGCGGCTCTGAGCCGCTGCGATCTGCTCGCTAAGGAGCTCCGCCAACTGCTCGTCCTTTCCCTGCTCCTCGTAGAGGTGGCTGAGCAACACAACCGCCTCACTCACGCTGGGGTCTTCTTCGATGGCAATGCGCAACGTCTCCATGGCAGCGTCCGAATCCCCGGACCGCTCATTTTGCAGACGCGCGAGCTCAATTCGCGCACGCGCGCGCTCTGACGCATCGTCGGTGACGTCAATCACACGCTCCATGAGGCTACCGAGCTCGGTGTAGCGCTTCTGTTGCGCGAAGAGCTGACGCAATCCATCGGCGGCTTCGCTGTCGAGGGGGTCGTCATCCAACGCCTCCTGCAACAACTCGATCGCCCGCTCGGGTTCATCTAGCTCTTCACGAGCCAACGTCGCTGCGCGATGACGCAAGCGTCGAAGTTCGTCGGCATCCATCACGACTTCCAGCTGCCGAGTCAACAACTCCAACGTCTCCTTGAAATCGCCGGCAGCATGTCTGAGTTCACACAGGGCACTTAACGCCCAAATGGTATCAGCACGCTGCTCCAGAACCTCGCGTAGCACGGCCTCGACGATCTCGCCCTCGCCACGCTCTTCAGCTAGTCGAACGGCACTGCGATACAGCTCTTCGCGGGCCGACTCGTCAAACTGCAGTCGAGCCCGCGCCCGCAGTGTCTCGACCCGCTCTAGCTCACGTCCAGGACGCTCTTGCAGAGTCTGAAGCTCAATCAATACGTCGTCGCTTTGGGGATCAAACTCGAAAGCACGAAGTAGCGCTTTCTCCGCCTCCTCGGGCTCGTTGGCTTTGTCCCGATACCAACCGGCAAGTCGCACGCAGAGCTCTCTTCCCGCGTCAGGAGCCAGGTCGGAAGCATTCTCGATGGCTTTGGTCAAAGCTTCGGCCGCGCTGCCCCACCCGCCTGAGGCGGATGCCAAACGCTCGATTTCTCCCAGAATCTCCGGATCGGTGGGGTCGTCGGCCAGCCCCTCTTGCAGCACTTTTTGCGCCCCCGCGGGGTCTCCCAACTCGTCTTCCAGCACCCGTGCGAGACCCCGCCGCATCTCAATTCGATCTCCTGGCGTCTCAGCGTAGTTCACCCGCTTGCCGTACAAACCAGCAAGCTTGTCGGTGATGCCGAGGGCTCGGTACACGTGCTCGAGGATCTCTGCAGCCTCCTCAAACAAGTCCTCCCGATCAGTCAACTGTTCGAGCTTCGCACGTGCCTCCTCATGTCGCGAGTCCAGGTCCAGGGCGGTCCGAAGTGCTCCCAACCCCTGACCCGTCTCACCAAACTCATCCAGCTGAATGACGGCAAGACGGTAGTACAACGGCGCGCGCTCCGCGTCCCCGTCCACCAACGCGGTGCGCCGCTCGAGAACGTCCACCAGCTCCGTCCAATTTTTCGCCCCGGTGTACAGCCGGTCCAAAGCGAGCAATAGGTCCGGCTCGTCGCCGACCTGGTCAACCGCTCGCCGATACGCGTCGATGGCCCGACCTGGATCCCTCAGTCGGGTTTCCGCTATGTTACCCAAGCGCGCGTACATATCCCGCGCTAGGTCGGCATCGAAGGTGCTCTGTGCACGTTCGCTGAGCGCTTCGGCGTAGCTGGACCAGTCCTCGGTCTGTTGGCACAACTCTTCGATCCGAGCGTGAAGTTCCAGGTCTTCGGGCACCTCTGCCATGGCCCGCAGTAGTGCCTTCTTCGCTCCCTCAGTATCGTTGAGCTTCTCGCGCAGTACTTGCCCAATCTCGCGCAACGTGCGGGCTCGAGTCTCCGGGTCACTTTCAACCGACAAGCGCAACTCGAGCACATCCACCTGCTGCGTATAGGCTCCCACGCTGACCAATGCGGGAATCAACACTTCGGCAACACGCTCACGCAAGTCTTCGTGTTGTTCGCCCAAATCCATGACTGCGGCGCGGGCGTGGTCATCCGCAGGAAGCTCGCTCAGGACGTTTGCATAGGCTTCCAAAGCATCATCAAAGCTCTCCAACCTCCGCACGAGCACGTCACCCATTTCCCGTTGAGCACGAACACGCGCTTCGACACTCGACGCAGCCTCCACCTGAACCCGAAGGTTTTCTAGCAACTCCGGCCACTGCTCCTCGGCTTCGTACAGGCGATGCAACCGCTTCAAGATCTCGGCATCTTGAGGCTTTCTCTCGGCAGCCTGATTCAACATGTCGATCGCGGAGATGCGATCCTTGAAGTGGCCCTCGTACTTCTCGGCGGCAGCGAGCAGCAGATTGTAGCAAAGGTCGACGTCGTCAGCGTCTGCTACGTCCACCCGCTGCTGATAGAGTTCAACCAAGCGCTCCGGGTTGTGGTGCGTTTCGTAAAGCTCGATGAGGCAATCCATCGTGAAGGCACTCTCTGGAGCCAACTCCAAAGCGTGCTCATAAGCCTCGATGGCCTCCTTGGGCATGTCTAGCATGTCTCGACGCCCCTCACCGACGCGGCGCCAGACGCTCGCCCGTTCCTCATCGTCCAGCATCAGGTCGGCCTTCGCGACCAGCACCCAGTCCAGCGTCTGCCAGTCGCTGAGCAACATAGACAGCGCCTCCATCCGTTCGACAGGTTCGAGCTCGTGCTGGTCCACTTGATACACCTGGGCGTACGCATCCAGCGCCGCACGGGGATCGTCCCTGGGGCCGTCGTGCACCTGAGCGAGCTTGAGCCAGTACTCGCGCGCGGAAGCGAGGTCACCATGCCCCTCGACGATGCCTCTGTACACCTCAGCCAACGAATCCCACGAACCGGTGAGTTCCGCCAGACGTTCGAACTCCATGCGAACTTCGACGTCGTCGGGCTCCAGCTGAAGCGCAGCAACGAGCGCTTGCAGCGCGCGATCTGCGTCCCTACCGCGTTCTTCCCAAAGCTGTGCCGTTTGCCGCAAGACGCTCACCTTTTCCAGGTTGTCGCGCGCCAGTTCGAAGCGGTCCTCATTGAGTTTGATCAGGTGACGCCAATCGTCCGCCCGCTCGTAGAGGGGCGTGAGTATCTCGACCACACGCTGACGCTGGTGGTCGTCTTCGCGGAGGGATTCCAGCTCACTGATGGCTTCAGTCGAGGTCGGATCAATACGAACGATCTCCTCCAGCTGATCGACGGCACGCGACGCATCCGAGAGCTCGTTGCGACTGAGCTTTGCCAACGCCAAGCGGAAGGTGACCGCCTGGCGATCGTCCCGCGCGACCTCAGCGCGCTTCAGCACGAGTTCGTACAACTCTTCGAAACGCTCCAATTCGTAGTACAAACGACTCAACGTATCGAGAGCGGTCGGGTCGTCTGGAAAGAGTTCCAGCGCTTCAATGTAGGTGTCGATCGCGGCACTCTTGTCACCCAGCTGTTCGTTCTGCAGCGACGCAATGGTGTGCAGCAGTTTCAATCGATCGTCGGGATCGAAACGGTGTTCTAGCGCGTTCTGGTGCAGTTCGATGCGCGCTTGATGTCGCTCCAACGCTTGAAGAATACCGTCCACCGCATCAAACATTGGGGCGCTGTCAGGCTCGAAGTCCAGCGCCCGCCGGTAGAACACCAACGCATCCTGCGGACTCCCAAGCTCGCGGTACAACTCACCAGCGCGCTGGCAGAGTGCTGCCGTAGCAGCATCGTCGTGCTCCACCTGTTTGAGCTCCGCCGCGAAGATCTCGACCAAGCGCGAGCGGCTATCGGAAACCTTCGCCAGACGCTCGAGTTCGGCGACTGTACCTTGATCAGTCAGGTCGTCATGAAACAGCAGCGCAACGGTTTCGAGGGCGGCCGAATAGTCTTCCTTCTGCTCCTCGTGCAACTGCGCAAGGCGCTCCAAGAGCTCACGGCGATCCACCGGATCGGCCGTTTCCAGGCGCGCGTCCAACGTCGCCATCACGCGATCGTAGTCGGCTCGCGCGAGGTAGATGGGCTCGAGGTACTGCGCGGCGCGCGCTCGGCGCTCACCATCGTTGCCCTCAGCCATCAATCGCTCGAGTTCGGCTACTGCTCCCTCAGAGCGGGGGTCGACTTCCAAAGCGGCCTCGAGTTCGTCAAACGCCCGGCCGTAGTCTCCGACTTTGTCACCCGCGACCTTGGCCGTTCTGATGTGCAACTGAGCGCGGTCCGCGTTGGGCGCCTCGAGCTGACGTTGATAGAGCGCGATCAGGGGCTCCCAACGCTGCTCGCGCGTGTACAGAGTGATCAACGCCTCGATCGCTCGAGGTTCCAAAGACAGCTCGACGATGGCTTCGTAAGCTGCGATCGCTTCGTCGGGCTTCTTCATCTTCTCGTCGAGAAGGCGCGCACGCCAGAGCATGAGCTGCTTGCGTCCGTACTCGTCCGTAGCAATCTCGGCGCGCCGCTCGAGCACTTCCAGCAGGTGCTCGGTGTCCCCGGCTTCGTCGTAGAGCTTCTCCAACGCCATCAGGGCAGGGTCGGAATCGGGCTGAACCTCCAGCGCCTTCTGGTAGTAGAGCAGCGCTTTGTCGCGGTCGTCGAGGTGCTCGCCGCTGAGCGCCGCAATCCGCATCAGCACCGAGAATTGCACGTCGCCGTCGAAAATCTCTGGGACGATCTTTTCCAGCACCTCAACTTGCTCGGCGCGATTGGCCGTTGAACTCGCCAGGCGCTCCAACCGTTCGAGCCACGGCTTTGGGTCGGTATGCCCCACAGCGTCCTCAATCGCACGCAACGTCAGAGAGAACGCCTTGTTGTCATCCTCGAGTGCATCTTCGGCAACGCCGGCGGCTCGTTCGAGTGCAAGCAGGCGATCATGCGGGTCTTGCTCGGCATCCACCAGCACCTCAAGCACCTTCAAGAGGCGCCTGTCGTCGCCGTCTCCCTCGTACAAAGGCTTGAGAATCTCCGCCGCTTCTTTGCGATTGAGCGGGTCGTCGTGTTCAAGCATCTTCGTCAACGCCGAACGTGCCCGTTCGTGGCTCGGATCACGTTCCGTGATCTCCCGATAGGCTTCCAACGCGCCACCTGGGTTGGACAGGTGTTCCCGCCGCAGGTCACCGAGCGTTGCCAAGAGGTTGAGCCGTTCTCCGTCGTCTGTCGTCGCGTCCAGGCGCATACCGAGGTTGTCAGCCAAGTCGTCCCAGCGTTTTTCCGCCCGGAATAGGACCGACAGAGCTTCGAGAATGCCTGGATCAGTCCCAAATTCGTCAAGCATCGCGCGGTAGGCCTCGATGGCATCTCCCGGCTCGCCCAACCGGTCCGCGTACACGACCGCGATTCGTCGCATGAACTCGCGGCGACCGGCTGTGTCGTCCGCGACCCGAGCGCGCGCTTCCAAGATCGGCACCAGTTCCCTGTGCTCACCTTTTTGCTCGTACAGCCTGTCGAGCGCCGCCAGGGCACTGGCATCGTCGGGATTGTCCGCCAGTCGGGACTTCCAGGCCCCGATTGCTGCGTCGACATCGCCGATCCGCTCCTCGCTCAGCCTGGCGATTCGTTCCCACAGTTCAGCCCGAACCTCGTGGTCTTGCTCCATGCCGAGTTGAACGCGCAGGGTGGAAACGAGAGCTGCATGGGAGCCAGCAGCGGCTTGAATCCGTTCCAGCGCCTTGGCGGCTGGCATCACCAAGTCTTGATCCGCTGGGTCGAGCACCAGCGCCTGATGGAACAGGCTCTCCGCGCGTTCGGCGTTGTCCAACGCCTCCTCGTAGATGCCGGCAGCCTGCATCAGGATCTCGCCCTTGAGCGCCATCGTGTCAGCGTTGCTAGCAGCCGTCTCCAGCGCCTCTGCCACCCGCACCGCGGCGCCCAGTCGGCCCGAAATCTCGATCAATTCGGAGCGCCCCTCGGCGTAAGCGGGATCGACTGGCACGAGTTCGAGGTACGCCTCCAGGGCGCCCTCATCGTCTCTCAGCCGGTCGTTCTTCAATTCGGCGATACGTCGCAGCAACTCAATCTGCTCCGCATCGCTGACCCTCTCTTCTTCGGACAGCTCCTGCCAAGCCGAACGGCGCACTTCCAAGACGCGCACGAGGTCCCGTACTTCGTCGCGTGCTTCGTAGACACGCTCCAATGCGACTGAGGCGGCGATACGCAGCGTTTTCACCTGCAGCAACCGCTCGGCCATCTCACGTGCGCGGGCATCGCCCACGTGTTCCGTCAACACGTCCTCAACATGACGAAACGCCGTGTCCGGCTTGTGCAGCTTATCCAAGACGATACTGGCAAGCCTGAGTCGCAGCTCTGTCGCATCGTCCCCGACGGCACTGCCGAGTCGGCGCTCGATTAGTCCGGCGAGATCCTCGAATCGCTCATGCTTCGTCCACAACCGGTCCAGTGCTTCCATGGCGACTGGGTGTTGTGGATCGATTTCGGCAATGGATTCATAGTAACCCATCGCCGCTTTCGAGTCGTCCATGAACTCTTCACAGATCATTGCGACTTCGCCCAGCACCTCGAGCTTGGCTTCCCCATCTTCCAGCACGGCAATCGTCCTGTCGTACAGCGATTGCAACTCGTCCCAACGCTGTGCGCTCGTCAGAATTTGCTTCAGCTTCGAGAACGCTTCAGTGTCGGCGGGATTAGCCGCCAGCAATTGCTCCAAGTACGGCGTAGCACCGACTGGATCTCCTAACTGCTCCTCGTGCAGGACTGCAGCGCGTGAGCTCAGTTGTCGCTTCACTTCGGGTGACAGCTCACCGCGCAGTACTTCTCGATACACGTCGGCCAGTTCCGTGGGCCGCCCAGACTGAGCGGACAACTCAGCGCCCCGATCCCACAGCCGCAGCTCTTCGGGGAATTCACGACAGGCCGCCAGCGCAAGCTCAAAGGCCTTGCCGTGCGAGTCCAACTGTTCGTAGACGGCCATCCCTCTTTCGAACAGCGAGAGGCGCTGTGCCGAGTCTTTCTCGATGCTCAAAAGCACCGTCAGCGCATCGGCTTCCCGGCGACGCTCATCCGCGTCGTGATACACGTTCGCTAGCGCCTGAGCGGCTTTGTGCTTGGTACTCTCGACCTCCACCAACCGCTGAAGCAATTCGATCGCTCCCGTCGCCTCTATGTCGTTTTCTTTTCTCACCGAAAGAGAGCGCAAGGCCGCCTCGATGGCCAGTTCTGGCTTTGCGAGCCGGTCCAGGTAGAGTTGACCGGCGCGAAGCTCCAGGCGAGCGCGCAAGTCCGCCTCCACGTGTTCCTTGTAGACCTCGATGACCTTCGTGGCTTCTTCTACTTGCCCCAACTGAACGAGCAGCTCCGGCAGCGTTTCGGCTGCCACCTGGTCATCCGGCGTCGATTCGAGGATTCGCCGGTACAACTCGGCAGCACGTTCCTTGTCCGTTTCGAACGCGGCCCACTCGTGCAGAACCGTAATCCGCTCTTCCGCGGAGGCTGCGTTCTCTGCTCGAAACCCGAACAGCCAACGCAGCTCGGCTGTGTCGCCCAGCTGAGTCAGCAGGGTGCTCAGGCGCGCTGAAATCGCTGTGGCGGTGGCGTCCTCGTTGAGCACGCGCTTGAGCGCCGCCGCAGCGTCTGCGGGCCGCTCCAGCTTGTGCTCATAGACTTCAGCGAGCGCAAGCTCGAAGCGCCTGGTTACGCTCGGAGCGAGCGCGGTCGATTGGGGCGCCGACTCCGCTCCCCCCTTCTTCTTCTTGCGCTTCTTCTTGCCTGGCGCAGGTTCAGCGCCTGCTCCCGCGAGCAGCCCTGTCAGCGACTCGACGAACCCGTCCCACTGGCGGGCTTCGTCACTGGCCGCTCGGAACTGATCGAGCGCATCCTCTCGCTCAGGCTTGGCTTCGAACGCCTTGCGCGCGTACTGAACGCCCGCGTCTCTATCACTGAGTCGCTGAGCGCTCACTCGATAGAGACGACTATACATCTCGAAGCGCTCGTCATCGTCGCTCGCTTCCGACACCAATAGCTCGTAGAGCGCTGGCAGCCGCGCCCACTTTTCGTCGTTCTCGTACAGCGGAACGAGGGCCCGCGCAGCCCGCGTGTCCATCGGGTCGGCTGCCAAGATCCGTTCGTAGGAGCGGAACGCGCGTTCCGGCTGGTTCAACCGCTCCTCGTAGACTGCCGCCGCACGGTAGCTCAAGGCAATCTTGTCGCGAATCCCGGTGGCCTTGTCCGCAGCGTTACCGAGAACGTCAGCCAAGCCTTCGAAATCGTTTTGCGACTCATACAGCGCCGTCAACCCGTCATAGTCTTCGCCCTTGAGGTGAATGTCCCTCAGCACCCTCACCGCCCTCGCTTGTCCCGGAGAAAGCTCCAAGACTCGGCGCCACGCCTGGGTAGCGCGCTCGAAATCCTTCAGGTGGTCTTCACACACATTGCCGAGTTTCTGCAGTATGGCGACCTTCGCTGCCACATCGCTCTCCGCCACCACGCGCATCGACAAGGCGGCGGCCAGCGTGTCCCAGTCCTTCGACCGCTCGGCGTGTTTCTCCAGCGCATCCAGGACGGGCATGTTGGCCGGCTCCACCTCGAGGATTTCTCGATAGAGACGAGCCGCCGTGTCAGGTTGACCGAGACGCTCAGCCGCTAGGCTAGCCATCTCTTTCATCACGGCCAGCCGCTGAGCGCCCTCGAGCGCCTCCACTTCGCTTTCGTACAGTGCATACAATGCAGGCCAGGCCCGGCGCTTCCTGTAGAGTTCCGCCAAGGTATCGCGAGCTTCCCTGTCGCTCGGCACTACCTGGAGCAGTGCTTCGAACGCTGCAGTCGCGTTTTGTACGTTCGAGAACTGAGACAACCATCGGTTACCCGCAGCACGCAACAACGATGCCTTCTCTTCCTCGTCTTGCGTCAACTCCGCCAATCGCTGCTGGTTCGCAAGTAGGTCGCGCCATCGACCCAACTTCTCGTACAAGCCGATGAGCTCTCGGACAGTGGCGGTATCTTGATCGTCTGCAGCCAGGATCTGATTCAAGGCGGAGACCAGAGACGTCTCGCTCGGTAGGTGCTCACGGTAGACACTTGCGACTTCGCGCAGGATGCGTAGTCGTGATTCCTTGTCATCCTCAGAGAGTGCCTCCAACTCGTGACGCAACAAGTCGACAAGCTGATTGTAGCCCTGGGTCTTGCGATAGAGAGACTTGAGCGAGGTTCGCGCATCCTCGTTGGCCGGATCCTGGCGCAGCAGGGCCTTGTATTGGTCAATGGCTTTCTGGGCGTCCTGTTGGTTCTCGGCGAGCTTGGCGATCTCGGTGGTGATCGCTTGCTTGTCTTTGCCTTCTGGAAGTACACGCTGGGCCCCCTGCAGTACCTTGAGCAACAAGGCCTCATCCTCATTGCTGGCACAGTACTGACGATAGAACTCCAGCAGCGCGCCGTTCGTGGGCTCGATCGCGCGTATTCTTTCGAACCAGAGCGCGGCGTCCCCCAAGCTTTCCCGCTTCTTCCAGTGCAGCATGGCGATCTGCAGCATATCGCCAGCCCGCTCCGGACGGCTCAAATCTAGATGTTCGAGCTCGCTCTCGTAAACTTGAACCAGCTTGTCCCAATCCTCGCTCTTGGAGTAGAACTCGACCAACGCCTCCATCGCCTCGGTGTGGTTGGGCGAGATGCTCAGCACCAATTCGTAGGCCGCTGCCGCTGCCACCTCATCCTTCAAGCGGTGGGCGTAGAGACGGGCGAGACGAATACCAGCGGCGACTCGTTCTGATACTTCGTCACCGTACTTCGCCCAGCGCTCCAACACCAGTGCGAGACTCTTGTGGTCGCTCGTACGTCGGTAGATACGCTCCAACATCCGCTGCACGGCAGCATTCTTGGGATCGGCTTCGGCGGCTTGTGCCAGCATGCCGAGCAACTTCTCCTCGTCTAGCTCGTCGTCAGCAAAGCGCCACTCCACCTCGGCGCTCCGCATCAGCATCGCTGCCTTGTAAGCGTCGTCGGGGGCTGCGTTAGCCTCCCTCAAGTACTCCGACGCCATGTCCCGCCAAGTCGCCCGCCTCTCGTCGCTTTCCGCCATGGCGGCTTGGGCCATCTCATCCTCAGGATCTAGCTCCAGCACCTGGGCGTAGATCGCCATGGCTCCAGGTTCGTCGAGCAACTCTTGCTGCCGAACTCGGCCCAGTTCCATCAGCAGGCTTATCTGCTCCTGCGCGTCGTCGCTCGTCTCCACCTCGAGAGGCATCAACGCTGCAACGGCATGCCACTCTCCCCGCTCCGCGTGCGCAGCCCTCGCAGCAGCAAGAGTCTCGTGAACTTGCTGCCTTCCTTCTGTCGCCCCATCAGCGAGCGACTCCTTGAGCGACTCCCATGCCTGCTCGGATTCTGCGTCCTGCTGCAAGCGACCTAGCGCGCCCTGGATTGTCTCTAAGTCCATTCCCATACCTCGAAGTCCCGAAGGCAAAGGCCTCCGGACTCGAACGAGAGTACGTCGCAGTCTGGGCGCTTACAACCCTTCTAACGTACCGATTCTGCTGGGCGTTAGCGTCGGCGGGAGCGCATGCACGGCGCACTGAGCAGAGGTAGCTACGGGTAGTCTGTAGACCTACGACAGGCTAGCACCGTCGAGTGATCGGGGAGATGGTGTAGGTCGCTCAGACCCGACACCGGTTCCGCTCGGCTTCGGAGCGACAACAGCGCTGCGGCGCCTCGCCTGGCTGCGTGCGGGACGCGTGTTGCACAGTCCAGCCCACCCGGTGTTCTACAGGCGGCGCCGATGCCTCGGGCGAAGCGGCGCCTTTCGGCCAGCCGGCGCCGCAGTACCGGCGAAACGCAAACAGTGGGAAGCGCTCGCTTCCCGGCGCGCGTCAGACATGAGCGACATGCGCCGGCTCAGAGAGGTTGCGGCTTTCGCGGCGGGCAACTACTCGGCGAGAACGTGGCACCGGCATTTCCGACCACCTGTCGACGCTGACCAATGACGCAGTTTCCGATTCACGAGGGCCATCAGCAGGTGGCGTGGCGACGCGCCCAAGCCCCAAACCGATTACTGGTACCGCGACAAGTAGGGACGGCCGCCCTGTTGGCACTCGCCTGTCATCTAAACGCAGGTTGCAAGTGCAGTGAGGAGCACAAGCCGTACACGCCCTTCGGCGTCGCCAGCTCTGCCGAGCTAACCGCGTCTCCGACGGATGAGCGTGACGCCCAAACCGACCGGCTCGAGCCGTTCGAACCGCGGCCAGCAACCCGGATCGATCCCCCAAGTGCGCGCGTGGAGGTGAACGGCCGGGAGCTGCAAGCACCCGACGGACTGCTCATCGCGCAGACGCTCTCGGTCCCCAGCGTCAACGGACGCGGTTCAGCGTCGCCACCGAGCGTCCTCGCGTGGCTCACGCCGGCAAGACGGACCCCCGCGGACGAACCTGGCTCGCTCTGGACGATGGGTTCCGGCGGCACCCTGGAGAAGGTCCAGGGTTTCCCAGCCTTCGTTCCCAACGGGGTCGAATGCAAGCTGTCCGTCGAGCTGGCTCAAACGGGCCCAGCTTCTTTCACGCTGGATGTCTCCGCGACTTGTCCAGCGGGAGGCATCGTCCGCGCCCCCACCAGGAGCCTCGACGTCCTGAGTGTTCAAGGGGTGAGCCCAAGACTCCTGCAACGCTTGCGCCTAGCTGATCCCGCGCTGGGCGAGACCTTGACGATCCGTGTCGAGAGCCTCGACCTCGACGGGGACGGGCGCGACGACGTGAAGGTGACGTTCACCATGGAGCGCGACGGAACAACGCGAGAGAGCAGCGCGTCCATGCTCTGGTTGGACCGAGCGGCTGGGTCCGCACGCGATGATTCCGAACCGCGCAAGTCCTTTGCCGATATCGGTAGCGTGGAGCTCGTCCGCTCCCAGGGCGCGAACACCAGCAAGCACGTCGCCGAGCGTCTCGACAACGCCAAACGCTTGTACTCGTACTTGTGTGAAGAAGGCGGCGCCCCCCGAGTTACCGATGGCGACGGTACCCCGCTCTCGTGTGGTGACTTGCAGACGGCATTTTCGTTCTATCGGTTGGCCGAGCTACGCGCAGCTCTGACGCGCAATGACCTCGCCTCGGCTCTGTCGGTCTTGGACCGAGCCGACTGGTACGGGCCCAAGCCCTCCGAAAAGGAGCGCTTGGAGCTACAGAAAGAACTGTTGACGCGCCATCCTTTGCTCCCCACCCGGCGCACTCCGATCCGGGCTCGCGCCCGTGCACAAGCCCCAGAACCGCGCCGCAGCCCCCTGTCGTTCGATGCGCGGGGCAGGTTGATGATTCTCGGCCCAGAAGGCATCTCGCGCGCGGATGAGAACGGCGCAATACGCGATGTGAGCGAAGAAGTAGACCCTTGGCCGCTGATCATATTCAGCGATTCAGAACGTCAACCCAGCGGTTTGACCTTCCCATGCGACGCCAGCACCGTGGGTGTCGTCGCACGGGGAAACGATGGCCGCCTGTCGCACGCCCTCACCACGGAATGGCTCAGTCCTCGTCCAGGCTCGTGCAACGGCAGCCAAGCATTTCGGCGCCCAGAACTTCGAACCATCAGCTGGTCGGGCGACGAGCTGTCAGCCGTCATCGGAGCTCAACTATTTGGCAATAACCCAAAACCCGCACCAGGCACACCGTTGAGCCCCGATGGACGATTTCGAGTGCACACGACAAGCGTCGGACTGCTTGTCGTAGGTCCTGACGAGCAACGCCTTTGGCGCGTCGACGGCGATGAACGAGAATGCGTCGTTGCCAATGGTGGCGACCGCGTCGCATGCCTCACCGACGCCGGCCCCGTGATGCTCACCCTGGCAAGCCCGGCGAAACCTGGCGCCCGCAAGGACTCGTCAATGGTCTCGGATGAGAAGAAGTAGGAATACGAGGGAACGAGAACGACGCTGGAACGTCAAACCTTGACGCGTTCCAGGTAACTCCGCGTTCGGGTGTCAACGCGCACCCATTCACCCTCAGCAATGAAGAGCGGAACTTGGATCGTCGCTCCGGTCGCGATCTTTGCTGGTTTTGTAACGTTGCTGGCGGTGTCGCCTTTGACGCCGGGCTCCGTCTCCGTGATCTCGACGGTGATGTGGGGTGGCAACTCGATGGCTACCGGACGGCTCTTGTAGACGGTGATCATGCATTCGCTGCCGTCCATGAGCAGATCCGCGTCCGTCCCGACGATGTCCTTGTTGACCGTGATTTGGTCTCCGGAGTTCGGGTCGAGGAACACGAAGTCTTCTCCGTCGGGATAGATGTATTGGAACGAGCGCTCCTCCGCATCCGCTGCCTCGATCTTTTCGCCAGAGCGAATGTTTCGCTCGATCACCGAACCCGTTAAGAGGTGCCGCATCTTGGTGCGGGTGAAAGCCTGACCCTTACCCGGTTTGACGAACTGAAACTCGACGCAGACGTAGGGCTCACCGTCGTAGACGAACTTGAGGCCCTTTTTGATATCGCTGGTATCCATTTTGAAGTGCTCGACTATCCCAATCGACTGGTTGAATGCCTGTCGCCCTCGGGCGATAGGCCAAGCGTGTACCGGGCCAAACGCAGACTTGCAAGCGCCAAACCCAGCCGCCTGGGCCCTGCCTCAGCCGAATGCGCTACCCGCGCGAAAAGTGCCGAAAAATCGCCCGGTGCGAGTGCGCGCGGCGTCCCTCGACCTCGACGCCCGGGCAGGTCTTGCCCGTAGGAACATGCCGCATTTTGCCAGTGACGGTCGCGCGGAATGTGCTCTAGTGCGCGGCCATGCTGGACGACTTCGCCAACGAGCTCGAAGAAATACGACGCGAGATCGTCGAGAGCCGGTCGTTGTCGATCAAGACAAACAACCTCGTCAATGCGCTGTCGGCCGACGTCAACAGCATCGCCAAGCGGCAACAGAACTATGAGCGCAGCCTGCGTTGGAACAGCGGTGTTGCCTACGTCGTCACGATTGTCATTCTCATGCTCGTCGGTAAGATCGTCGTCGACGCACGCGTGGAAACAGTGCGAGCCCAAACCTCGGACCAGACAGAGCAGGTGGCGGAGCTCGAGTCTGAGGCGAAGCGCTTGCGAGAACGCGTCGACTCCCTTCGTCAGAACGAGAATGCCGCGTATGAATTCTACCGCTTAACGGTTGAGGGCAAACATGCCGAAGTGCTCAAACGCTTCGAAGAAATCAACGGCATGAACCTAACCAAAGCCGAACGCCACTTCTTCACGGTAGCGCGGGAACGAGCACAGAATGAACTGAGCCTCCAACGCTATCAGGAGGGTCTCGATCACATCCGCACCAGGCGCTGGCATGAGGCAGCGGAGGCGCTGTCCGCGTCCCTCAAGTACAAAGCGGACTCAGCCCACTCCCCGAACGCTCAGCTTCAGCTGGCACGGGCGATGCGTGCGCTCGGTCGTCAACGGGAAGCCATCCCACTGCTCATTCAAGCGTTCGAGGCCTCGCCCGACAAAGAGATCATGGACGATGCAGGGCTACTCCTAGCCGAATGCCAGCTCGACATCGAGGCGTACAACGACGCGAAGGCCACCTTGCGCGCGTTCATCCGCCGCTTCCCCTCCAGCCCGTTCATCAACGATGCCAGAAGCAAACTTGCGGAGCTCTCGATGCGCCACTGACGTCTGCCACGGAGCAGGCGTCTCAGCGCCCCGCATCCCGAGGTATGGGCTCTTGGTGAACAGGATCGTTGGAAACGATCTCGATCGACAGCGAGTGAAATTGCCGACCATCACCCTTGGGGGCGCCGATGAGAACGAAGGTATGCGCGCGCCCGGCTTCGAGCAACACGCTTCGCTTGGCCAGTTGTGACTCCCAATCGACGGTGAAGATCGGATCGATGTTGTCTCCTTCTTCGACCCTCAAGAACACGTCCGCCAGCGGCTCTCCGATGGTGTCCCAGTCAATGCCGGTGCGCACTGAGTTCGGTGCGATGGCCCCCCGTGCCACACGACTGGCGACAGTGAAGAAGGATCCCGTCGTTTCTGCACCGCTGGGTTCCGAGCGCAAGGACGCCTGCCCCATCGAGCTAGCGTTGAGGAACTGCA
Source organism: Polyangiaceae bacterium (assembly GCA_050298815.1). Classification (GTDB taxonomy): domain Bacteria; phylum Myxococcota_A; class Polyangia; order Polyangiales; family Polyangiaceae; genus SZUA-265. Next base: position 57,141 of record JBNKUV010000050.1, on the reverse strand, counting down.
TTCCGATGGATCCAAAGTCATTCTGACGTGAAAGCGTGACGAATATCGGCGTCAATGTCGTCAAGCCACGGCCATAGTTGGAACCACATACGTCCTGTGGATCTTTGGGGTAACCTCCAACGCACCCAGCCGCCACCAGCAGGGTGCTCAACTCGTCGAGAACGCCCGCCGGTAGCGTGGCCAACGGCACCATGCGGACCTCCGGAATCTCTACCAATTCCAGTTGTGTCTCGACATCTCCACCGCCGTCGACGAAGCCCGCGCCCGCATCCCGGACAACGCCAGCGTCCAAGGCGACCAAGCTGGCATCCGCCACGGCGGCGTCCAACGGCGTGTTGGCAAAGACTCCAGCGTCCGCCTGGATTCCCCCTGCGTCTTCGTCAATGCCGCTGTCCGTCAGCGGCGCCGGTGCGGACTGCGGCGCGGTGTTGGCCAGGCTACCCAAAACCTCGCAGGTCAACCCGACCTGGAGAGGAGTAGTCGTGGCGACCAAATCCCACGACAACCCCCTCTGACGTTGCTCGTCCGAAGGACTGAACCAAATGCTCTCCCCGGGCGCGAGTCCAGCCTCGGGAAACGGGCGCGCCCCGGCTGCCGGAGCTCCCGTTTCAGGCTCCAACGCGCAGAAGTAGACGTAGTTGGCATCCAGCACGCCGTTCATCAACCGCAGCGCTGGGTCCCGCCTCGGCTCCGCGTCGAGACTCGATACTGGCGGCTGGGACGGAGAGGCGGTCGCCGAAACATCGGGCGCGGGCAGCGGTGCGGCGCCTGCTTCCCGCGGGCCAACCAGAACGACCATCGGTTGCTTAGGTGGGCGAGCGGAGGCGTCCGGATCCCGAGAGAGGTCGGGTGTATTCCTTGCGCATGCCGTCAGCCCACACCCCGCGACGATGCAGAGTAGACACGTGGCAAAGGGTTGAACCATTGCACCAGTTGTAGAGGACTCGAGCCAGTGGCGCGAACGGTGTTTTTCGGCGGATCGCAGGCGGCGGAAAATTCGCGTCGCCTCAGTGCACCGGTGTTCCGGCGGGCGCTGAACGAAACACGTGGGCATGGTCGAGGGGCCCGGACGGACCATTGCCGAGACGAGTTGCTGCGCGCATCGATTCCCGTACGAACGCGATAGCCTTTTCGACCGAGCTCTCCAACGTCATGCCCTGAGCCACACACGTCGCGATGGCGGCAGCCATTGTGCAACCAGTGCCATGCGTGCTGGTCGTCTCCAAGCGCTCCGCTTCGAACCGCCGCTCGAGGCCGTCCGCAGTCCTCAGCAGATCGACGACACGATCGCCTTCGAGATGGCCACCGGTGATGACAACGGCGCTCGCACCCATCATCAGCAGCAGATCCGCCGCGTGATGCATGTCCCCCTCATCCTCCACTCGCTGGCCAGTCAACGCGGCGGCCTCATCCAGATTCGGAGTGACGACAGCTGACATGGGTACGAGTCTACGCTTCATTACTTCAAGGCCGCGGACATCCAATAGCTCCTTGCCGCTGCTGGAGCGGAGCACCGGATCGACGATGATGGGCAAGCTTTGGGCACGCCGTTCCAACTGCCGAGCGCACAGTTCGACGGTCATGTGATCGGCGAGCATACCCGTCTTGACCGCGTCAGCCCCGATGTCGGAGAGGACGACCTCCACCTGCCTCTCCACCATGAGAGGGTCAATGAGCGCGATTTCGTGGATGCCAGTGGTGTCTTGGGCGGTCACCGCGGTGATGGCGCTCATGGCGTAGCCCCCGAGAGCCGTGATCGTCTTGATGTCTGCCTGAATTCCCGCGCCACCGCTCGAGTCCGAGCCGGCAATCGAAAGCACACGACCGTCCATGCGGCCAGCACTTAGCACGTCACGGACCGCCACAGGTATGGCATCGCCCAAGCAGAGCGACGCCGCCGTTTTTTTGCTGATTCGCACGGAGGTCGCTAGCCTGGCGCTAGCATGATGCGAGGACTACGCACCCTGCGACACTTCGGTGTGGCCAGCTTGTTGATCACACTTGCGGCCTGTTCACGCCAGGACACTCCCGCCCCATCTTTGAGCGCCAAGGACGAGGCCGAGGTCAGGGATGCCCCCCCCGCCCCCGCGCCTTCACATTCAGACGATGCCATCACGTACACCGTTCTTCGCGGGGGCACGTTGCTCAACGTTGCCAACCTCTACAAGCTGCACCACCACGAGATCATCGAGCTCAACCCGAACGTCGATCCGAACACGAACCTCGAACCCAGAACCGAGGTCGTCGTCTTCGACGCCTCCAATCGGGACAGCGAATCGGTCGGGGCCCCGCATCGAGGACGAATCGTCGGCGCCATGCCGATGCCCAACGGTCCCGGGCGCATCATCACGGCTGAGCGCTGGAAGACTTGGGCCACGCGACCTACGGTGGAGCAACTCGACCGAGTCCTGAGACGTTGGGCAAAACGGTTTCCGGATGGGCCACCGGTACTCGTGGGCAACCTTTCGGACCGAGACGGAGGCCCGCTTGCACCGCACAAGACGCACCAAAGCGGGCGCGACGTCGATCTGAGCTACATCGCAACCTGGGACGGTAACAGCCGCGTCGTTTGGCAGAAGATGAACGCCAACAATCTTGACGCCGCCAAGACATGGTCACTGCTCAAGATGCTGGTAGCTCATGCAGATGTGGAAGCGATATTCATCGATCGCAGTATCCAGAAGCTACTGCTGAAACATGCCAAGACTCACGGGACGGTGCGCGGAAATCGACTGGCAGAGTGGCTGGAAGTGGCGGCGGGGAAAAATCCCAAAGAAGCGCTCATACGGCACGTTCCAGGGCACGACGACCACATCCACGTGCGTTTTGCGTGCCGTCCGGACGAGAAACGTTGCGAGTCTTAAAAACCCGGACATCTGTAGCTTTGACAGCTGGCCCGGTCGAGGGTATCCCGGCCCGTCATGAGCGAGAACCCGGGCAGCACGCCCGCAGCAGGCAACCAGCCTGAAGGTGCAAGCCCGTCATCGCCGACCCAAGGCCCGGAAGATGCAACCCAGCAGCATTCCACGCCGGACGCACAAGCGAGCAACGGAGATGTCAACGGTGCGGGCCCTGTGCCTTCGTCATCCAACGCCGACTTAGCCACGAGTGCTGCAGTCGGCGTAGCTGCGCCCAGCGATGGGCCAAACAAGAAGAGGCGCCGCCGCCGCCGCCGCCGCAAGCCAAAGTCCGAAACGAGCGTCGACGGCGTAGTCCAAGGGCGTGAGGAAGACACTCCCCCACCCCAAGTCCAGACGGCCGAAGTCACGCATCCGACGGACAGCCCATCACCACAGGCGTCTGGTGAACAGAACGAACCTGAGGGTTCCTCGGATCAGGATGGGCGCGAGGGTCAGGCAGCGCCGACTCTGACGACCAAGGATCGAGCTCGCTACGCTGCCATCAAAGACTGGCTGAGTCAGCACGAGAGTGAACTGGGTACCACTCCTAGTGATGCTCAGGCGGCAGATTCGCAGGAACTGACTCTGGACACCGTGTGGCAGGCGGACACGGAGCTGTACCAAGCGCTGGTTGGCGAGCGGGCAAAGTCGCTGCCGACCGAGCTCCGCACCGCACTCGTCAAGGACGCTCTCGACAAGACACCAACGCTCAAGGTGTTGACGGTTCTGCTCGAGCTCGCTTGGGCGACAGATTCCGAGCTCGAGTCGACCGACCCCGAACTCAACGAGCGGCGACCGCCGCCACCAACCGAGCCGCCACAAGCTGACCCGAGCGAGCGACAGGCGCCCGTTTCAACCACCGCCGACGAAGGGGCAACTGGCGGCGGGCCTAACACCGTTGGTGCGGGAGCGACCGATGCGGCCACCACTGAGGCGGATACCGCACGCGATAGAACAGCCGAAACCGAGCCGAGCCAAACTGTCAATGAGCAGCTCGACGCTCTTCTGGGCGACAAGGGGCCTTTCGACGTCTTGCGCCGAGTGGAGTGCAGAGGCGGCGACATGGAAAGCGTCAATCGCTTGCTTTCGCTGGTCGAGAACCACGTGCCCCGGCCTCAGTGGATCGAGTGGCTACTTTCAATGTACGAGAATCGCGACCTACGACGCAGCTTGGAAGGTGACGGCCCGATACCTCAGAGTTTCCGAGCGCTGATACCCCACGCGCGCACGCTTGCTGCGGTCGTCGTGCGTGGGCAGACCAATCAATGGGGCGCGCGCCAGCTCCACCACAGCACACGCACCATGCTCCGTAGCGGCGCATCGAGTCTGATGTCCCGGCCGGCTGCAATGCGCGAACGGCTGGTGCGCATCGCGCTCAGACTCAGACTCAAAGAACAGGACGTGAGCGCGCTCTCCAACATTCTGGACAGCCTCGGAAGCGACGCGTGTGCGTCTTCGCTGGCGCTCGACCACGTCCGCGGTCTGCTGAGTGCACATCACTACGAAAAGGCCGCCAAAGTACTGGCTGCGCTCAGCAGTCGCGGCGAGCGTGACCCGCAGGTTGCCCATTGGCTCAAGGCGCTATCAGGTCCGCGCTATGGCAGCGTGGCATTGCTCAAGAGTCGCACGCGCCCCCCACTTTCTACGGAACATCCGCTACGCCCTGGCTTGTGGTTAGCGCAACAAAGGGATGTGTGGCTGCGGGTTGGCACCTCCGAGCGAGCGGCGCACTTTGCACAGCACGTTGATGACCATCGCCGTTCGGAAATCCCCGGTGTGAGCACCATCGTCGAACACGGTTTCACCAAAGGGAACCGTCCGTACGTCGCCTACGAACGCAAAGGTGAGAACGCCAAGTTCGCCCTCGCGCCCGCTCACGGCGCCAGCCGCGAGGAGGCGTTGGACACCGCTCGACAACTGCTGAAGTTGGCGTACGGCCTAGCGAGATGCGGTGTCATGCTGCCGGATGCTGAACTCGGACGTCTGGAGAGAGACGCCTCAGGACAGCTGTGGCTCGTGGAAACCTGGGGCTGCAAGACCGTCGGCCTCGACGGGGCGCAAGAAGCCATGCTCGGGATCCTGCGCCTCTGGCTTGCCAGTGTTCTCTTCGATTCTCCGAACTTCGCCCTCAAGCCGGACATCCAAGACACTCTCCGCCATGCAGCGGACTTCGCGACCGTGCGCGCGACTTTGGACGTCCTCAATCGGACGCGACTTTGGGAAGCGTGAGGACCGGTGTCCACTTACGCCGTTGGTGACATCCAAGGCTGCTATGATCCCCTGCGCCGACTCCTCGACGTCACAGGGTTCGATCCTACGCACGACGAACTGTGGGCGGTTGGCGACTTCGTCAACCGAGGCCCGGATTCCCTGGCCGTCCTGCGCTACTTGCGTGACCTCGGTACGTCGTTTCGGGGTGTCCTCGGCAACCACGACTTGCACTTGCTTGCGGTTCTTTTCGGAGCCCTCGAGCTGCGAAAGAAAGACACGCTCGGTTCCATCCTCGAGGCACATGACGCCACCGAGCTTCGAGACTGGCTCAGAGCATTGCCCGCGGCTCACTACGAGCGCGGATTGCTCATGGTACATGCTGGTGTGGTGCCCAGCTGGGATCTTTCGCAGACGCTATCGCGAGCAGAAGAACTGCACCAGGTGTTGCGCTCCGATGACCCGAGCTGGTTTTTTCGCGAAATGTACGGCAACAGGCCTGACAAGTTCGATGAATCGCTGGCAGGTCCCGAACGCCTGCGAAGCATCACCAACGTCCTGACCCGATTGCGCTTCTGCGACGCTGACGATCGGCTGGATTTCGACAACAAACTGGGTGCCACACATCCACCCGCCGGAATGCTGCCGTGGTTTGCCCACCCCCACCGCAAGTTGTCCTCGGTCCCTATCCTATTTGGGCATTGGGCAGCGCTGCGCGGAGCCGTGGACGCCCCTAACCTACTGGCACTTGACACCGCCTGCGTGTGGGGAGAGCGCCTGACCGCCGTTCGCCTCGAGGACGGAGAACGCTTCTCCTGCGACTGCCCGAAGCAGTCAGAACAGAAGGCCACCGCCGGCTGCTAGAGGTCGTAGAGGTAGAACATCGCGTCGAGGGGGCCGTTACGGATCGGCTTCGTTATCCTTGGTCTTCCACGCATCAACGCTTCGAACCGCGGGTGGGCCACGACGAAGCCCGCTCGCCAACCCGAGAACCCGGCACACCACTCAGAAAGGTCGCGATACAAAGCTTCGACCTTGGACTCGTCTTCCAAACGATGCCCGTAAGGAGGATTTGCTAGGATGAGGCCCCGTGCAGAGGAAAGGCCTCGCTCATCGCACGCCGCAGCAACAGACGACCACCCGAGATCGCGGAAGTCACCCTGTCGGATGCTGATGTGTGGCGAACACCCCGCTGTTTCCACGTTGCGACGCATGACCTCCGCGCTCTCGGGGTCGCCTTCATTGGCGATCACGAACGGCGATGTATCGCCGAAAATCGCTTTGGACTTCACTTTGGCGAGGGCGACGAACTCTGGCCAGGTTTCCAGTCTCGGACGCCTGCCCGAACACCAGACGCCCCGCCCCTGGCCGAGGCCGACAGCCTCGATACCAATTGTCCCCGACCCCGCCATCGGATCCACCAGCACTTCAGTACGGCTGTCGTGGCGCGCCAGCATCACGATCATCGCCGCGAGATCTTCCCTCAAGGGGGCAATACCAGACTGGTGCCGATAACCCCGACGGTGCATGGGCATGCCAGCCAAGTCGAGCGCAACCGACACCTCGGAGCCCACCAAACGCACGTCTACCGGCAAGTCTGGGTTTTGCGGGTCGACAGTGAGCGTCGCGCCTCGGGCTGCCGCCGCCTCTAGGACAGCATTCTTGACGGTACCCACCACCTGTCGCTCGCCGGCCGCAAAGTCGCGCACCGAGTACGCTGCCACACTGATGCTCGCCCCGTCCCAGTACCAGCTACGGCTATCATCGACGATCGCCTGGCGCAGCTGGGCAAACAACGGTTCGAGGCGCTCTGCCGGGCAACGGTACAGCTCCCACAACACGCGCGCGCTAGTCCGGTGGTGGCGCGCTGCGAGGAGTGCCATGCGAGGATCGAATGGATAGGAGACGGCTCCGGGCCCCTCTTTGCCCGGAACAGGAACCCGAATATCGTCGAAAGCACGACGAACGAGCCGGGACAGTTCACCGGCCATCACCTTGTTGGCGCCACCAACGCCGATCAACCGAAGTCGATTGACCGCCAAGGATGTATGCTCCGAATGAACGACTGCTCCTCGTCCCATTCAGGCTCCCGTCGCGAAACCACGCTGCGCGAGGACTCGTTCCACAGTCTCGACGATAGTCACGGTGGCTGGATCCGGCTCCAAGTTGACCTTGCTTCCAACTCCCTTGCCGCCGAGAGTCGTTCGTCGACGCGTCTCAGGAATCAGGTGGATCCAAAACCCTTCGTCCTCGACTTCGCCGACGGTCAAGCTGCAACCGTCCACGGCAACAAACCCTTTGAAGAGCACATACTTCCTGCACCGCTGGGGCAATGAAATCAGCATCGACAAGGCCGCACCTTCAACTGCCAATCGTCGAATGCTCGCAGCAGCCATCACGTGTCCACTCACGTGGTGCCCGCCCACCTCGTCCCCTAGCCGCAGGCTGCGTTCGATGTTGACCCGGTCTCCAGCCCCGAGCTCTCCCAGTGTCGTCAGCGCCAACGTTTCCGCAATGACATCAAACTGCACCAGGCCGTTGGCGATCGCGACCACCGTGAGGCAAACGCCATCGACCGCAACACTCGCCCCGAGTTCCAGGCCTTGGGTCAGTTCTGTCCCAAGCAACACCTCTAGGCGCGCTTGACCCGGGGCGCGCTCGATACGGGCAACGGGGTAGGTTCCTTGGACGATGCCGGCAAACAAGACACCCACGAGTAATCGCCCAACGCTCGCGCCGCAAGCACCAGAGTGGCCCCTCTCGGACTCGAACCGAGATACCCGAAGGTCGCGGATTTTAAATCCGCTGCGTCTGCCAATTCCGCCAAGGGGCCCGACGGGAGGCCCATTGTTCTCGACCCGCCGCCATAGGCAAGGGCCGCGCTGCTCTTTTTCGTTTTCGATCGGTTGCGCGCTCTAATGAATTTGAAGTCCGTTTTCACTTGCACTACATCCCTTCTGTGAAGCTTGCAGAGCTCAAAATCGGTCAGTCCGCAGTCATTCGCCGTGTCGACGGGGAGCGGGCATTTCGCCGCCGCCTGCTCGAACTTGGACTGCTCCCTGGCAGCACCGTCGTCGTCCAGCGCATTGCACCCTTGGGAGACCCCCTGGAGCTCTGCTCGCGGGGGGGCAACCTCTCCATCCGCGGCCGTGAAGCCCAGGGGATCGAGGTGCACCCCACCGGAGGGGCAGAGCATTGAATGCTGGTGCGGTGCCGGTCGTCCGCAAGGCCACGCCGAGCATCGTGTTGCTCCTGGGTAACCCCAACGTCGGCAAGACCACCCTGTTCAACGGATTGACCGGACAGCAAGCTCGTGTCGGCAACTATCCCGGGGTCACCGTAGAGCGTCGCTCCGCGCTAGTCGAGTTCGCGGGTCAGCCCATCGAGCTGGTCGATGTCCCTGGTGCCTACTCACTCTCGGCCCGCTCCGCAGAGGAGCAGGTGGCAATCGACGCTGCTTTGGGGATCGCCGGAAACCCCAAACCGACGTTGCTAGTGGTGGTCGTCGATGCCGGACAGCTCGCTCGTAACCTCTATCTTGCAGTCCAGCTCGCTGAGTTTCGCCTGCCCACAGTGCTGGCGCTGACGATGATGGACGAAGTCGCCCATCACCCGCCAATCCCGGCGAAGGTGGGCAAGATGTTGGGCGTTCCGTGCGTCGGCGTCAACGCACGCCGCAAGGAGGGGTTTGACGAGCTGAAACGAGCCATCGCGGAAGGCGTCAGGCAATCGCCAATCGCCGACGTGGAGCTCCGCTACGGGGAGACGATTCGGCGCTGTGCCGATCGCATCGCAGAACGACTTCCAGAATCGTGGCGCGGCAGCGTCGAGCACGACCGTGCGCTTGCGCTGTGGGCGATTCTGAGCTTGGAAAAGGACGACGAGCTGACGGCACCAGAGGAACTCCGCGACAGCGTAGACGAAGTGCGCGAGCAAGCCGAAGCATCGGATATCGACCTCGATCTCAACATCATTCAGGCGCGCTACGAGTTCATCGAGGACCATCTGCCAGAATGCTACCAGTCGGGTCCAGAAGCGATACCGGCTTCGAACTGGACGGAACGCGTCGACCACGTCCTACTGCACCCCGTTTATGGCTTTCTGTTCTTCGTCGTAACGATGCTGGCAGTCTTTCAAGCTCTGTTTGCTTGGTCTGATCCGGCAATTGGCTTGATCGAAGATGGCGTTGCCTCATTGCAGAAACTCGCGATGACGCACCTCCCACCCGGTATCCTCAGCGATCTACTCGTGGAGGGAGTGCTGGGGGGGGTCGGGAACGTCGTCGTGTTCTTACCTCAGATCTTGCTACTCTTCTTCTTGGTTGGGCTACTGGAAGACAGCGGTTACATGGCGCGAGTAGCTTATCTGATGGACCGCGTTCTGAGATCAGTCGGGCTGCATGGCAGAGCCTTCGTCCCGATGCTCTCCGGCCTGGCCTGCGCTGTGCCCGCCATCCTCGCAACCCGGACGATGGAACGCCGACGCGATCGCTTGCTGACGATGATGGTCGTCCCATTGATGACCTGCTCGGCGCGACTGCCCGTGTACACGCTGCTTGTCGCAGCGCTCTTTCCGCCCTCCAGAGTCTTCGGTCTCGTCCCCGTGCAGGGACTGTTGATGGTGGCAATGTACCTGTTCTCGACGTTCATGACGCTTTTGGCGGCGTGGGTGCTGGGCCGCACCGTCGTCAGAGGCCGCAGCGTGCCCCTGATACTCGAGTTGCCGCGCTATCGCCTACCGAGTTGGATGGCCACCGCACGGATGATGACCCAACGCGCGGGCGAGTTCCTCAAGGAAGCCGGGACAGTCATCCTGGCGTTCACCATCATCTTGTGGGCGCTGCTGTCCTTCCCCAAGCCGCCCGAAGAGGCTCTCGCCTCCGGCACGTCGACGGACCAGGCTGCGCACCAAGCAGGCGACGTCCGCGCGCGGGCCCCGGATTTACCTGACTCGTCCCAGCCCGAGAACCCGTCCGGCGTAGACGCGAACAGCAGTGCTGTGACCAAGCCAAGAACCGCGATCGAGTACAGTTGGGGCGGTCAGTTAGGCAAGACATTGGAGCCGCTGATGGCCCCACTGGGCTTCGATTGGAAGATCACCGTGGGAATCATCGGTGCCTTTTCCGCTCGAGAAGTCTTCATCTCGACGATGGGCCTCGTATTTGGCCTGGAGGAGACCGACGACGAAGCGCTGCCGCTTCGCGACAAGATGCGCGCAGAGACGCGCGCCGACGGGCGCCCCGCATATCCACCGTTGGTTGGCCTTTCGCTGATGGTCTTCTTCGCCCTGGCCTGCCAATGCATGAGTACCGTGGCTGTGGTCAAGCGAGAGACGCGGTCCTGGCGATGGCCCGCACTACTGGTCGTCTACATGACGACTCTGGCGTATGTCGCGAGCCTTCTCGTCTACCAGGGCGGCCGACTGCTTGGCTTCCACGGTTGACTAGAACTTGCCGCTCAGCGAGAAGTAGCTGCCACCTTGGGTGGGCCGCAGATCGAACGTGAGTTCGTCCTGCGTAGCAGCGCGGTCAGTGTCTTCCCCCTGAGCCAGGAAGAAGAGCACCGTTCCAGCCGCAGCACCGGCTATGCCGACGCCCAAGCCGATGTTCGCCAGCAAGAACTTGTCGTCGACGCCCGCCTGGAGCTCATCTTTTCGGGGCTGAGTGCAAGTATCCTCCGGATCGCCGCACTCATCCAGGGCTGCAGTTTCGTCGGCCCGGCCCTGCACGCCAAAGAAGGCAAACCCTGCAAGTCCAATCACGCCGACACCCCACCCCGCATATGCACCAATCATCAGCGGGTTCACTCCACTATCCCCGCCAGGCGGCGGCAGCTCGACGTCGGCCGGACAACCGCCGTTCTCGAGCACACCGGCTACCGCAGGACACCTGTCCTGCTTGTCTTCGATGGAGTCGCCATCGGTATCGATGAAGTCCGGCTCGAACTTAACTCGAATCACACGATTCTTCTCACCTTGGCTGACCACCAGGCTCTGCTCGACCTTCTTGCCTTCGTATTCGAACACAAGCGAGTACTGCCCTGGATCCACCTCGAGAGCACGCCCGTCCAACGCCTCGGTGAGCACCTGGTCGTTGGCAGTCACCTTGACCTTGATGAGGTCCTTCCCTTCGGCGTCTCGGGCCGCAAGGATGATGCTGGGAAGTTCTGCCGCCACTTCGGACAGCCACTGCCCGCAATCGCTCTTGATGAAGTCAGGACAGACGTCGCGGACGCACAATCGGAGTTGCTCCTGGGCGCCTTTCAACCTGCCTTCGTTGCGACTGACCTGCGCCTGTTCATAGGCCTGCGCGCACTGCTGCACGTCGCCATCATCTTGGGCGTGGGCATGCGGCAGCGAACTTGCGAACGAGGCCGCAAACGCAGCGAGGGACAAACGAGATCGTTTCACACCAAACATTGTCTTTAGTGACACCAAGCGCTCTTCTACCCGACGAAGCACGGCGGAAGGCGAGCCTAACAGTATTCAACAGAGCCTCCCAAAAACAATGTGCTCGCCGGCGCGAGCACCCACCACGAAGAGATGAGCAAATTCCCTCCAAATCCGGCCACTTGAACAAATCGAAGGCTACATGGCCGCACACGCGCCGCGATCATCTGACGCCACAATGGGTCTGGAGCGCCCGGCCGACGAGCACTACCTGCGGAACATCTGCTACAGGCAGCCCTGCTTGGGCTTCTTGATCCCATTGACCAATACCCAGGGGGGGTTGCAGTTGGGCTTGGGCCGGGGACGCCAGGTCGTCGGAGGAGGCGGTCGCAGAGTATCACCAGACGCGGAAGGGGTTCCCGTCGAGGTGGGGGAAGGTGCCGTCGCCTCGCTAGTAGTTACCGTTTTGGGCCGCCGGCGCACGACTGGGTCCCCCGCGCCGGTCGTGTCGTCGGTCACTTCGGCCGTTTCCACGGGCGCCGTCTCGACAGCCGTTTGCGTCAGTGTCGGCGCGGGCGGGGGGGTTGGCAACGCCGTTGGTTGCGGCACCACGCCGGGACCACTTGCCTGCTCTTCTCCCGCGAGAGAGACCCAAAGGCCAATCCCCAACGCGCAGATGACGCCGATCCCGACGGCCAGGACTACCTTGCGGCGCTGCTGCCCCGCATCCACCACACTGATGGCATCAACATCGAGCCCGCCTTCGACGCGGGTCGTCGACGAGGTGGTGGGCTCGATACCAGACTGCCCCGCCCCCGCCGGCAGCGGCTCAATCCCCGAGTGCACCTCGCCGAGGTCATCCATCGGGTACCCCTCGACGCGCGCGACGAGGTTCATTCGCCCACCCAGCTCGTCACCCCCATACTCCCGAACCCACTCGCCAACGGTGTGCGCCGTTGCGACGCCACCCGCCTGTTCCAGGGCAACGGCGAAGTCCCGCGCCGTTTGGAAACGCTTGTCCGGATCGCGCTCCAGTGAGCGCATCACGGCATCACTCACCTCATCAGACAGGCTCGGGACGACACTTTTTGGCGTCGGGATCTCCGACGCCAAAACCTTGCCCAAAATTTCGCCAGCGTCCGCTCCGGCAAAGAGTCGTTTGCCAGCCAGTGCCTCCCACAGCACGATTCCCGAGGCAAAGATATCACTGCGACGGTCGATATCCTTTCCGTTGAGCTGCTCCGGGGACATGTAGCTCAACTTGCCTTTCATCTGACCGTCGCGAGTTGCCCCCGAGCGCATCGCCGCCTTGGCAACTCCAAAGTCGAGCACCCGCGCCACGCCATCCAAACCGACCAACACGTTCTGCGGAGAGATATCCCGATGAACGATGTTGAGGGCCTCGCGGGTTTCGCTCTTCGCCTCATGGGCTGCGTGCAACCCGTGGAGCATGCCGCTCATGACGCTGAGCACCACGTTCGGCGGAATGCGCTCTCCCCGCTTGGCCGCGTTTCGGACCAGCTTGCTGAGCGCCTCTCCCTGAACGTACTCCATGACGAGGAACAGCTCGTCGTGCGTCTTGACGACGTCCAGCGTGGAGACCACGTTGGGGTGCTGGATGCGGGACGCCAAACGCGCTTCGTCGACGAACATCGTGACGAATTCCTGGTCCTTGGCGTACTGAGGGTGGAGCCGCTTCACGGCAACCGTCCGCGTGAAACCCACCTGTCCAACGAGCCGCCCTAGATGCACCGTTGCCATGCCGCCAGCGGCTATTTCATCAAACAGTGCATAGCGCCCTACAATCCTCGGCGTGTGGGCGAGTTCGGGACTGGCTTCAGTCATTCGTGATTCCCAGGGAATCTACCAGACTAAGCTGCCCATCGGTAATCCAGTGGCCACTCATCAGCGATTTTCTTACGGCAAAGGCCCATGCGCCGAAAAGGTGCTGCCGCGCACCTTTTTCAGCCGACCCGTCCTGACTGTGGCCCGCGACTGTATCGGCATGATTCTCGTCTCCGATGTAGGAGGTTTCCGCGTCTCCGGCCGAATCGTCGAAACAGAAGCCTACCAGGGTCCAGAGGACAGGGCTGCACACAGTTACGGACATAGACGCACCTCGCGAACAGAAGTGATGTTCGGCCCGGCAGGCTTCGCGTACGTCTTCTTGCTGTACGGAATGCACCACCATCTCAACTTGGTAACCGGCGAACTGGACCAGCCAGAGGCGGTGCTGGTCCGGGCGGTAGAACCGCTAAGCGGTCGAGATATCATGTCTAACCGGAGGGGGCTCGCGCCGGATTCGACACAACTCTGCAACGGCCCAGGCAAGCTATGCCAGGCCTTCGGTATCACCCGAGAGCACTACGGCTCCAACCTGACCCAGGGCGTCATACATCTGCGCTACGGCCCCCCAACAGTCGTTGCGACCTCCCCGCGTATCGGTATCGACTACGCTGGCGATTGGGCGCACCTACCCTGGCGATTCTATGAGCCCGACAACCCCCACGTGTCCAAACCTCGCAACAAGAAATGAACCTACCTACAAGCGATATCGATGTACTGCTCGGCGTGACCGGCAGCATCGCTGCATACAAGGCCGTTGAAATCTCGCGCCTCCTCATCAAGCAGCAGCGGAACCTCGAGGTCGTGATGACCAGGTCCGCGCTGCGGTTCGTGGGACCGGCCACCTTCGCTGGCATCACCGCCCGTTCACCTCGTAGCGAGATGTTCGACGCCGCGGGAGAGCTGCACGTCGAACTCGCAGCGCGAGCCAAAGCGCTGCTGATCGCCCCGGCTACCGCCGACCTGCTAGCACGCCTTGCCCACGGACAGGCTAACGACCTGCTGACGGCCACAGCGCTTTGTTTCGCAGGTCCTTTGTTCGTCGCACCTGCCATGCACCCCAAGATGTGGCAGCACCCTGCCACCCAGGCCAACGTCGAAATACTACGTCGGCGCGGCGCCACCCTGATCGGACCAGCTTTCGGACCCGTGGCATCCGGAGACGAAGGCTGGGGACGCCTGGCAGAGCCAGCAGACATCGTGGCCGCCCTACAGCCAGCGGACCTCTCCGGGCGCCGAATCGTCGTCTCGGCTGGCCCCACACTCGAAGACCTGGACCCCGTGAGATTCATGGGCAATCGATCAAGCGGGAAGATGGGGTTTGCTCTCGCAACGCGTGCGGCTCTTCGCGGTGCAAACGTCGACCTGGTTGCTGGTCCGGTAACCCTTCCCACTCCCCACGGGGTTCGTCGCATCGATGTCCGCTCCGCGCTACAGATGCAACGGGCTCTGCGAGATTGCCTCTGCGAGCCGACAGATTCACTGATCATGGCAGCCGCGGTCGGTGACTATCGCGCTGCGGCGGTGAGCGAAGCCAAGCTCAAGCGGGACGGCGCGTTGGCGCTCGAACTCGTCGAAAACCCGGATGTAGTCGCCTCGTTGGCCGCCGCGAGCTACGAACCGCGACCGCTGTTCGTGGCCTTCGCGGTGGAAACGGGAAGCGATGAACAAATCGCCGATTACGCCCGCTCGAAACTACACAAGAAGGGCGTCGACGCCATCGTCGCCAACGCCGCCCAAGACGCGTTCGGAAACGACGACAACCGGGCGCAGCTGATCACCCAGGAAAGCCACGTGATACTTCCCAAGATGAGCAAGATGATGCTCGCCGACTCCATCCTCGACTGGTTAAAAGAGCGCTGGCAGAGCCACAACGAGTGAGAGACCCCATAGTTACAACCCTGGTGGTGGCTGCGGCCATGGCGATAGCAATGAGAGGCACCTGGGCTGCTTCGTGGCAGTTCTGGGCAACACTCGCCGTGACCTATGCCGCCCTGTCGGCGCTGGCTGTGCGCCAGCTACACGAGAGACAACTGGTGGCTGCACGTATGAAACCGCGCGGAGGTGACGTTTCCATTGGCATCTTGCTCGGACTGCTCATGGTCGTTGCCGGCGTCGTCGTCCAACGTTGGTTGGCCCCGCTCACCTCACCCCAGGCGGGCTGGCTAGCGGCCATCTACATCCAAGTGGGAAACATTCAGAACAGCGGCCCGCTGATCGCGATGCTGGCATCATTGGGGCTGATGGAAGAATTGGTTTGGCGGGGAATGGTACTGGAGGCACTGCGTGACCGTTTCGGACCTCGTTGGGCAGCTCCGACGAGCGCGCTCTTCTATTCCGTCGCTCACATCCCCACCTTGTTCACCCTTCAGGTGGCCCCTGCTGGCCCCAATCCCTTGCTCGTGGTGGCGGCCTTGGGGGCTGGCCTACTCTGGGGCTTTGCAGCGATGGCGCTGTCTCGACTCTGGCCAGTCATCATCGCGCATGTCGTCTTCAGCTACTTCATGTCAGCGCCACTGCCGCCCTGGCTCAACCTTGGCTAGCTCCCCATGGCAATCAAACGCCCTGCTCAGGAACGCTGCCGAGACTTATCCGACGGCTATTGCTGCTGACTGATACGCTCCATCTCCGCATCGGAAATGTCGAAGTCAGCGAAGACATTGGCGACGTCGTCGTGCTCGTCCAACGCGTCCACCAGATTGAGGCAGACTTCGGCATCCCGACCGCTGACATCTTTCTTCGTGGTGGGTACGTAGGCCAGCTTGCTCGCCAAGGTATCCACGCCCGCCTCCTCGAGTGCAGCCAGCGCAGCACTGAAGTCGTCGACACTCGTCGAGACGAGCCAGGTATCCCCGGCATCCTCGTAGTCTTCCGCCCCGATCTCCACCACGGTCTCCATGATCTTGTCTTCGCTGAGATCTTTGCTGAGCTCTATCTGACCCTTGCGTTCGAACGCCCAGGCAGCTGACCCGCCACCGGCCATCGCGCCGTTGTTCTTGTCGAAGATCTTGCGAAGCTCAGCTGCGGTCCGGTTCCGATTGTCCGTCGTCCCTTCGACCAAGAATAGGGTGCCATTGGGACCAGTGCCTTCGTACAAGACTTCTTCATAGGACGCCCCATCGATCTCTCCGGTGCCACGTTTGATGGCACGATTGATGGTGTCGTTGGGCATTTGATTGCCCTTTGCGTCTGTCACGGCCTTGCGCAGGCGTGGGTTCGCATTGATGTCGCTTCCCCCCATGCGGGCGGCGATCACGATCTCTCGAATCAGCTTGGTGAACAGCTTGCCTCTCGCCGCATCGATAGCGCCCTTTTTGCGCTTGATGGTTGCCCACTTGGAATGCCCACTCATGCCATTCGCCTCACTTTAGTCTTCAATCCGCGCGTCCGCCGCAGGTCTACCGCATGTCCGGTGGCGCGTACCACAACGGGCACAGGCCGTACAGGAGGCAACGTCGAGTCTAAGTCGACGTTTGTTGGCGCAACGCGAAAAGCCCCAACCTAAGGTTGGGGCTTTCGTGCGAAGAAGAGGACTCGAACCTCCACGGGTGTTACCCCACCAGCACCTCAAGCTGGCGCGTCTGCCATTCCGCCACCTTCGCTCAATTTCGCTTCAAAGCGGGGGTGGAAAAGTAGGCGGTGCAGCGCCAGTGTCAAGCAGCAACCACCCACTGCGAGTAGCAGTCGGACCCATTTAGCCGGTGGGCCGTGCGGCTGCCGCCAACGCGACGCAGAGTTCGCGAATCTCGAACGGCTTGTGCACCCAGCCCGAAAGCGGCAGCTCGGCTTCAGGAGCCAGCGCACTGCCGCTGATCAGGATCACGGGCATTTCCTCTCGCCCCTGACGCACGATGGACAGACCGGACATGGGATCTGCTTGGATTGGGGAAAGATCGACGAACGCAGCGTCGTAGCGCTCGCCCCGGGCAATCAGCGCCTGTACCTCGTCGAGCGCGCCGGCGGGCAACACCTCCACGCCACGAGCCGCCAACCCCATTTGGACCATGGCCATCACGGCAGCGTCGTCCTCGAGCACAAGCACGCGCATTCCGTTGAGAAGGCGCAGGTCGCTCACCCCCGCAGCGTCCGTCCCCGGCGCGGGCACCCGTTGTGACGTCCTGGATGGGGCGTCACTGATCGGCCAACAGAGCTCGAAAGCCGCGCCCTTGCTGCTCGGCAGCAGGCGCAGCCGACCACCATTCTTGTCGGCAAGGGCGTGGGAGTGCGACAAGCCGATACCCGCTCCTCCGGGTCGCATGGAGTGTCCACGGGTGAACAACGAGGGGCGGTGACGCTCCGGCACACCGGGCCCCTCGTCGGCGACGCGGAATACCACTTCCCCGTCCGTCACCGTGGTGCTCACCCGCACGACGCCCTCGGCAGGTGAAAATGAGATGGCGTTCAAGAGCAAGTTTACGAGTACCTGCAACACGTCGTCGGCTCGGCACAGTGCTTCGTCGACCTCTATTTCGTCGTGCTCGAGAACAACACCCTTGGCAACCGCCTCGCGTGATGCCGCCCGAATGGCGTCGCTGACCAAAGACTGGCAGCTCCGAACGTCCTCTGCCTCTTCGCTGGTGCCACCGATCGCCCGACGCGCTACCAAGTGCCCGCGGTGTGCGTGAGAGTAAGCCACCTCGAGAGCTTCTCTTACCTCCCCTTCCGGCGCTTTTGCTCGGGCGTCTGCCAGCCAACCAAGCACCACGGTCAACGCGTTGGACACCTCATGCAGTGCACCTGCCAAATCGGTTTCTCGCGTGTCGACGGGGTCCGGACCATTCACGAGTGATATCGTAGCGTGATTTTCCAGCCCTGGAACTATTTTTCTGTCTTGCTCGCCGATGTGGGGCACCCATCTGGTGCTGGGGGCTTACGCGTGCAGCTAAGTGCCCGTTTGGCACGAGGATCACGGCCGAGGCCCCACGCTTGCGAAGTTGCAATGTGGCGCTTGCAGCATCGTGGACGTGGCTTCGCTCACGGTGAGACCGGCCAAGGCGGCAGGGCCAAGCGGAAGCTGCCGTCGCTGTTGGCCCGAGTCTCGGCGACCTGCACGGCACGGGTGGCGCAGGGAGACGGTGAGCCTGCGGCAACAACGCAGCTCCTCGCGTCTGCAGGAACTGGGTTATCATCTCTCCCTAGGAGAACGTACGCGCGGATGAGGGGTGGCCCACGGAACTCTCCCAAACTCGAATTCGCTCGAAGCACACCCAAATGCCCGAAGTGGTTCTTGGGGAACGTCAGAGACAGAATGCCGAGACTGACGCTCGAGTCCCTGACGGCAATGGGCGACCGAATGAACCACGGAAGGGCGACACTATGTGGCGGTGCCACCCGCACGGAGTAGGTCAAGCCCGCGCCCCCAGCACACTGGTCACAGTCGACGTCCGCTACTTCGAACGTTCCGTCTGCTTCAGCGAGTCCCGTTCGACCGCGAGCGGTAAGAACACCATCCGAGAGCACCCCGCCACCCGAGCGCCCGCCCAGGAGGCGAACTTGAGTTCCCTCCGGATCTAGTCCCCCAGGTAAACGAACTCGACCACTCACTTTGGCGGGTGCGGGAACTGCAAGCACCCGACCAGCTTGCACGCCAGATTCGTCCGTCCCGTCTGCTGGGCCCCACACGGTGAGACCCGTTTCAAAGTTCGAGACCTTCAACGTCGCAGGATAGACTCGCGCGACGTAGACGCCTGGAGGAAGGGCCACAGCGACCTTGCCGTCAGCACCGATCGGAACACTCCGTTTGAATCGAACTTGGAAGACGGTATCCGGTTCGTCCGCGAGGGCGCTTGCCACGAATTCGACGTGCCCAGACACTGGCCTCTGCGCGTCACCCTCCTGCCACACCCACAGCTCCAATTCGCGCTGCTGCGCGAAGGTCTCGATGGGGCCGGGCACCTGCGCTGGTCCGCCCTCGACAGTAATCAATGGCAGCAAGACGAAGTAGGTCGTCGGGCGGTGGACTCCCGGCGGAGGCCTCAGCCGCAAGAGCTCTTGATCCGGACTACCGTAGTCGTCGTTGATGTTGGCGATGCGAAGCGTGGCCACGGCAATCCGCTCACCGGTGTCGGTTTCTTGAACGGGCGCACAGACCTCTCCATTGACCCACCGCGCCAAAGGGTCATCCGGACAGTTCTCAGACAGGGTGCGCTGGGTCGAGACGCGCTGCCCAGTTACCGGGTGAATGGCGTCAACACGCCAACCTTCGAGGTCATGTTGCCATGGGATCTCAACCCTGACCGAATCTGGCGTCGCCTGTCCCAAGGCAATGTCTGTCGCGACCGCTATGGGTATCCTGCGAAACAGCTGAGGGACGACTTCGCAAAGGTGCGATCGACCCGCCGTCTCAGTGACGAGCCCTGAGTCCTCCCAGTAGATATCGTAGATACCCACCGGGAGTGCCGGGAGGGAAAAGCGGTTGACGGCAGCCAACTTGTCTGGTGGCGTAAACCTGGTGCTGATGGTCGTGTAGCGGATTGTACTGAGACCAAGAAACGATTCATGGGGTATGAACGTCAGCCTGACCGAAAGGGGACACGAGATACCTTCTACATAGAAAGCGTTGACCGTGCCATTTACCCTGACCGGCGCGGGTATATCGAAGCGCGCCGCCGCAGCAGGACTTCCGGTCAATTGCTGAAGTGGCTTGTAGAATTGCGCCCCGCCGAATCCAATCTCGGTAGTTTCGGTGGACACCTGCAACAGCACTTCGTCATAACCCACCTCCCTAACGACGCATTCGCCAAGTTCCAGATCACATTCCGCGTCCCCACATTGACTGTCCTCGACGCAGCGGAACGGTTCCTGCGGCTCGAAGGTCTCTTGTGGAGGCGCGATGTCTTGACAGGCGAGGCTCGAAACCACGACGGAAAGGAGCGGCGAAGCGCCACGTGTTCGTCCCGTCCCTGTTCGCCTCATCCGCGTGCCTCTCTCATCGGACGTTCAACATCTCGCAGTCGCTGAGCAATACGTCGTCCTCGTCCGCCGACGGCAGCAACAACCACCACACGACGCGGGTGGCTTCTGCCTCCCGCAACAGATCTACCTCGAGCAGCCCTTGGATGTTGACTTGGTGCGTGAGCACCAGTGTCAGCGAGTGACAGCCTTCCTCCTGCTGCGAGAAACCCGTGAGCTCCGCGGAAATGGACCGGGTGTCGTCGTCGAACGTGGACGCTCCAACGCTGGCGGCCGCCAGCGCCGTGCGCTCCTTACTCCCTGGCGGTACATCCAAATAGAACGCTGCGACGACCGGCGAACCCAAGTCTTCGGAACGAAACGGCACCGTTACTTCCAGGCGGTCCACTCCCGGTTCCAGCCGAATGATGCTCCCCAAGGCAGGTTCTACCCCGGCTTCCGCGACCACGGGGGGAACGCGATCCGGCGCGACGTATTCTGGGGGATCAGCGAGGCACCCGACAACCAGCAAACTTGCTATCAGGGTTCTGGCGACGGTCAGCGGGCAGTTGGTTCGCGTCATGCAGGCCGGCCATCACCCTTGCTCAAAAGGCGTCCGAGCGCAACTGTCCTGGCCTCGCTGGGGATAAGGACCCCCACCGCGCCAATGCGTACTCCAAGCTCGTCGCGAAGCGGACTAGGTCAGCGATAGCGGCGTTGCTGGCGCACAGATCGCGAACCCCCGACGGACGCCTGAGTAGGCCAACATCGAGGGATTCCTGGGCGCAAACCCGACCCAAGGAGACCGCCAGATCACCTGACATGAACAATCCAGCGCGTCGGGCGGCCCGGCTCGCCGCCGCCAACGCGTGGGGGCAGTCGATTTGATCAGGGTTGCCGGAGAGCTCCTGCAGGCGCCGCTGAACTCGTGATGGCACTCCCTCCCAGAGGCGCTCAGCCTGGCGGGCGACCGCTGGCGCGGAGCCACGAATGCGTCCTGGCGGACCAAACGCCGCCAATACCGCCTCGAATAGCTCAGCCAAACGCGGCTCTTGCCAGCCGAAGCAGAGCGCATAATCGGGATGGGTCGCCAGCACCGCCACTCCCAAGTCAAAGAGTGTAGTCGGCGACGCCGCCGTGTCAGGCCCGCGGACGAGCAGGCGCATCGGCTGCCCTAGCTCGCTTCGGAAATAGGCCGGCTCTGGCCCCTCTTCACGCATCAATTTTAGGGCATGTCCGCCGAGGACGCCCAACACCGTGTGCGCAGCGCGAGCGAGCGGCGCCGAAAGATCTGTCAATAGCAGAGGCGCGTCTGCAAGGTGCTCGCCCGACACCCGAAACAGGTGCGGAGCCCAGCGCCACAGCAAGCTGAGCACCTCGAGCGCCGGGTCTGGCGCCCCACGCAAGAGATGCAGCAGCGCCTCGGGGGCAACCTCTTGCATATCTAGCGGCGGCGCGACGTTCTTCGGCGACACCGATGGATTAGCACACACCTCTTCGGCTTGCTTCAGTGCAGCAAGGTAGACGTGGTTGCCATCCTTCGCCACTGCCCCGCTCAGGCGGCGCAACGCGTCGACGTCACCAGGCGCGCGAAACACGAGCTCACGCTCCAATTCAACCCAATCCATGAGGCGGGAGGAGTCTGCCTCGAAACGGCGCGACAGCTCGAGCCCCGCGGCTTGTTCACCTGCTGCGAAAGCGGCCCGCAGCCCCCGCTCCGGCGTTTCGTCGTGGTGCTCATCCGCAGCGTCTTCCAAGCTGGCTGCGGGCAGGCTCGGCGTCCCCTGTTGAAATAGTGACTCCGGAGGGCGCGAGAACCTCGCTTGGGCGCTTTCTTGCTTCGGCTTGACCGGCGGCGCGCCGAGACGAACTTGGGGGGTCGGAATCACTCGCCCCATGCCAGGGTCCGTCTCCATGCGAGGTCTCCCGGTCACTCGCACGGGCGCGGAGGGCCTGACCGTCGTCGCCCCGGTAGTCGGAAGCAAAGAGGCCCGCATCTCGGTCGATATGGACGGCCGACGTGTTCGCGGTCGTGCCGCTTGCCCCGGGTCTTGGCGCAAGTCCGGTGTCATGGCAGGGGCGTTATGTTCACCTGAAACCCACGTACTACCCAGACTTCTCGGGTCCGGGCGGAGCGTCACCTCCACAGGCGCATCCGACAGGGACTCCGGTGGTGATGCACTTTGCCAAGTCTTGGCAAATTTCGCGCGGGCATCGCTCTTGTCGGGCTTGGCCTGAGTGAACGGGGGTGGCGGCACGCTGAGACCGAGACCGTGCGCGATCGCCGTCCAGCGCTCGGCTCGCTCGCCGTCCCCAGACGTTCTGGCGCAGGTGATCGCAGCGATGAGGACGTCTTTCTTGTCTCGCAGCCCGCCGAGGTCAGCAACCAACACGTCATCATACAGCAACAACGCTTGATCCGACTGCCCTTCTTCTGCGAAACGCTCGGCACGGGCGCAGGATACGAGGGGATGATCGCCATGCCGTCGCGCATAACTCTCCAGCTCGCGCCAGCCGGCGCCGGGCCCCACACGCTGGTCCAGGGCTTCCGCCAGCAGGAAGCTGCGCAGGGCCGCCTGTTCAGGATCGCGAACCTCTCCCAAACCGCGAAGTTCGGTGATGGTCGCCAGCGCTTCAGCGGGACTGCCGGGACCGCGCTCTGCGTACTCCAGTCGGCGTGCTAGAAGCTGCGCTTGCACTGAGCGCGGCGCCGTCCGAGCCGCCCGACGGGCTCGTTCCAGCGCGCTTGTGGCGTCTCCCCCGTCAACCGCGATCTGCGCTGCCTCGCAAAGCCACTCCGCTCGTTGGTCCGGATTGGCGGTAGCAACCGTCGCCAACTCCTCCAACGCGGACGCCAAGTCGTTTGGCTCCCCGACAGACCTCAATACATCGACACGCAGACGCGCCATGGCTTCTGTCTCGTGCGCGGCCCCCTTTTCGGAAAGCAGGCGCAGGGCAGCTGCCGAATCGCCCGCATCGAGATAGCAACGACACGCCATCTCCGCCAGGCGCGCAACTTCACCCGGAGCCGTGACAGCCAATCGTGCCCGCTCGAAGGTTTGGGCGGCGCGCTCAAAAGCCCGCCGCGTTTGGAACAGGCGCGCCAAGCGCTCCAGCAAGAGCGGGTGGTCGCCACACGCAGCCACTCCCTTTTCGAGCAAGGCTTGCCCCCGCTTCTGGTCGCCGAGCTTGTCCAAGTAGACTTCGGCAACGTCTCGGTACTCTTCTGGCGATGCCGTGCCGACAACGAGACGCTCTTCGAGTAGGCGCGCCAAGCGCGTGTGATCCTGACGCCGCTTGGCCTCGGCTACCAAGAACTCGTGGGCTTCGCGATCGTCCGGATCGAGTTCCAGCAATCGCTCGGCGTCGTGCGCCGCTTCATCCGAACGTCCAAGTTGATCGTGCAGCTCGAACAGGCGACGCCACAAGGAACGGCGAACCTCGGGCGCGGCAGCGAGTTGTTTCTGCGGTTCCAGAAAATGAAGTTCGCGCTCAGCGTCACCACTCTTCTGGGCGACTTCGACGGCTAGCTTCAACTCCTCACGCTTGAGGGGACCGAGACGTTCGAGCGTCTGCACGGCGTCCAGGGCAGCGGCGTGGGCTTGGCGTTTTGCGAGTGAGCGGATCAACTCGTTGGCAAGCTGTCGACGCTCCTGCTCCGGTATGCTCCCATCCCCGACCCGCGCGGCCAGGTGCTCTTCGAGGGGTTCGGGGGTGGGTAGCTTGCGAAGTGCATCGAGAATCCGCCGATTGAGCGCCGACTGCTCCTCGGCACCCAACCAGGAGACGCGCTCGTGCTGGCGTAGCAGGTCGATGGCCGCCTCCGGATTGTTCGCCACCAAGCCGTCCGCGTCGCGCCACAAGTTGTCGATGCGCTGCTGCCGTGGAATGGCACCGTCCAACCGCCGCAACAGTTCAGGTTCGCCGGTGGCGAGTTCTCGCGCTCGACGAAGCAATTCCGGTGTCGGCTCCGCCACCGCGCGAGCTACCGCCAGCCGCCCCACGTTGTCGGGATCGTGTCGTGCTGCGAGGTCCACGGCGAGCGCCAACAACTCCGGACTCAGTTCCAAGTCTCGCTCGATGAGGGGCAGTATCGCTCGAACGATGCGCATCGCAGCGGTCGCGCGACTCGACAAGAGCTCCGTCAGATCGGCGACGTCGGCGTAGCTTGCCGAACTCGGGTCGAGGCTGATCGCTCTCTCGAGCGCGACAGCGCATTGGATCGCTTGAGCAAACACGTCGGCGCTCGCTCGGGCGCACGCAACGGCGGTCGCTGCCTCCTCAGGACTGGACAAGCCTCGCAGTACCGCCCGAGCGGCGTCATCGAAGTCCTTCTCCCAGCGCTCTTTCTCCTCGGGCTTCTCCTGCAGTACCAGCGCGACGGCGGCTCCGACACGTGTCACCGCCTCCGGCTCAGCGTGTATCGTCAGCGCTCGCAGCAATACTTCCGCCCGCAGGCGACGCCCGTCGAGACCTGGACCAGCACTGCGGGCTGCGATCTCCAACCAATGCTTGCGCGCCGCAGGCTTCTTGCTCGCGTCTGCGACTCGCTGCAGTGCTGCCGTGGCTCGCCCATCATCACCCACCAGCGATGCCAAACGAAGCATCAATGCGTAGGCCACACCCTCGGCGGGGACAGCCTCGAATGCGATGATGGCGTGCTGCAGGGCAAGCTCGTGCTCGCGACGCCGTTCGAACTGCCGGGCCGCGCGATAGTGCAGCGCTCGCTCACCATAACACCCCAGCAGGGCTCGTTCTGCTAGCGCATAGGCGCGTTGCAGGAGCTCGACATCGTCTGTCACCGCATGCTCGAGGATCGCCAGCCCCTCGGTCCGCCTCGGTTGACGCTCGAGGGCAGCGAACGCCAAGGCCCGTGCCTGCTCCGGAAAACCATCGACCAAGGCCACAGTCGCCGCTGCGACGAGAACGCCCGCTGCCCGCTCCTTGGGCTGGTGTTCGACGATCGCTTGTATGTCTTCGACGAGGCTCTGATAGCCACAAAAAGAAACCAAGTCGCGCGCAAAGGTTTCGGCGCCATGCTCAGAATCGAGCTCGGCCGCGCGATACCAGGCCTCGACGGCAGAGGCGCGATCGCCGGCGAGGTCCCAGAGCGCGGCTCCGAGCTCACGGAAGGCAACTGTGGCATCCGGCGTACGGCCTTGTTGGAGCGCGCACTCAGCCTCCATGGCCAATCGCCGGAGGACACCATCCGAGGTGCGTGGTTCGGGACACCTTGCAGCCAGCGCTACCACCAGCTGAGCGCCCGCACCGGCCTCCAATGCACGGGCCAGCGCATCGTAGGCAGCATCTGGAGCTCCCCGTTCGATGTGCAATTGAGCAGCTTCACATAGCAGCGCAGGGGCGTCCACCTCGTGCTCGCCGACGAGCATGCGCTCGATGACTGCCACCCGCAGATCGGGTTGACCGGTATCCTGCGCGATTTGGGTCAACGCCGATACGAAGCTCGGCTCGGTGGTGCCGTAGGCGCCCAACACTCGACGCGCCAACTCGACCCCTCGCTGCTGCTCGACTGCTGCGAGGCGAAGCATCGCACTGGCCAGCTGCCCTGCGAGCACCTCTCTCGGCCGGGGCTGAGCAACGAACCAGTCTAGCCCTTTGGCGAGTTCTTCCGCGTCGCCACTGGCGATGAGCTGCTCCAGCAGGCCACGATTCGCTGCGACGTCCAGCGGCTTGAGCGCGACCCAACGCCTTGCCCAGCGCAGCGCGACGTCGGGCTCGCCCTGCCGCACAGCAAGCTCCACCAGCGCGCGACAGTACTCACTGCGCGGAGTTACCATTTCCGATGCGCGCTCCAGTGCCAACACCGCAACCCGCTCGTCTGTCTGGTCCGCAACATCCGCGCAGCAGACGATAGGTCTCGCGGCTTTGGGGTTGTTGCGACAAGCGACCTCTGCATACGTATAGGCAGCTTCTCGCTGCCCCAATGCGGCTGCAGTCGCCGAGGCCTGGCAGAACAGGACCGCACTCACCGTCTGTTTCGTGGTCTGTGCGAGCTGTGCGAAACCGATCGCACGTTGTTCCGCATCACCGTTGACCGAGGCCAGGGCGCTCAGTAGGGCCAGCTCAGGTGCCCGGTACCGATCATCCACTAGCTTGAGCATCGCCAAGGCTTTTTGCACGGAGCCGTGTCGCACTTGGAAGCGCACCAACTGAAACGCTGCCCCCTCGATCGAATCCTTGCGCGCAAAACCGTCTACCCATAGCTGTTCCAGCTGGTCGAGGCGCCCGAGCCGCGTGAGGATTCGCTCCAGATCTGTATAGGCGCGTACGTCGTCAGGTTCACGTCGCCTCGCCTCGAGCAAGACTTCGGCGAGCTGCCCCGAAAGCTCAGGTTGCATTTGCAGATCAGTGGCAGCTCGCTTCAACTCGGCGAGGGACAAGCCTCGCCAATCGTTGTGCCGCAACCAGGGTGACGTCCCAGCCGCCCCCCGCTCCAGCTCGCTGAGCCGCGCCATCTGTTCTTTTGGCAGGGAAATGTAGCGTTTCACGCGGTTGAGAACCCAAGCCCCCAAGTGCGCGTTCTCACCGAGTCGTGCGGATGCCTCGGATAGCTCGAGCAACCGCGCGGCACCGGCTTCGTCCAAGTTGCGCCGGCCCAGACGGATCTGCGCCTCGCTGAGCCACGTCGTCTCGCCGCTCTTCTCAGCGAGCGCGATCACGGCATGGGTCGTCTCCGTGCTCCCTGCATGACTCTCCAACGCCTCGCAGAGAAGGGCACCGCATAAATCTGGGGCGCGACTCACGAAGAAGCGAGCGGCGGCGGTCAGGGCAGTCGCGCGACGCACTCTGCTATCGGTCCCTTCGGCCAACCACAACAGACGCGCCGCCAAGAGATAGCCGAGACCCAACGGAGCCAGTAGCCCGTCGAAGTTCGGGACCGGCACCTGTCCCGCGCCACTCTCGACGATGGATGCAGCCGTCAGCAAACTCTCCGCTTCCAAGCGCGTATCGGCGCGAGCGTCCAACGTCGCAGCCAAAGCCAGGGCCGCGTCACCTGCGCCGAGCGCCTCACGAACTCGTAGCTCGTGCACGTCTCGCGCGTTCGGTCCATGGCCCGCCGAACGGCGCCACACCTCGTCAGCAGCTTCGACGCGACGCGCCGCGGACAGATGGCGCGCCAGTCGGTCCGCCGGGGCGTGCGCATCGGGAGCGGCTTCGATGGCTTGCAGCAATGCCTCGACGAACCCCGCTTCGTCGCCCTTCGCCTGGCGTCTCTTGGCCGCCTCCAGCAGTGCTTGCGCGGCTCGCGTGGCCGTGATCATCTCAGGCGCCCAGGTGTGAAGTGAGGCCAACAGCTCCAATGCCAGCGGATCTCGCGGATCGGCTTCGAACGCCGAGCGCAGCGCTTGCATCGCTGCCCGTGCGTCGCCTGCGCGCGCCCGCAACGTCGCAACACGAATCCAGGACTCGGCCTCCGCGGGTGACTCTTGGAGCAACAACTCCAGGGTCCCTGCCGCCAACGACAGTTGACCGAGACTGGCAAACCACGCCGACAGCTCCGCCCTCAAGCGTGAATCCTCACCGAGCAGCAGGCTTCGACGAGCAAATTTTGTCGCCTCCGCCAGGTTCGCTCCTCTGGCCACCAGCAGCCGAGCTAGCTTCGCCGTGAGTTGACGTTCGGTTTCGAAGTCGCCGCGCTCCCGCGCTTGCTCCACCTGCGCGCGCATCGCCGCGGCCTCCGCACGATTGCCGGTTCTTCGTGCGACTGGCCGCTGGGCGGTGACACGCTCCAATGCGAAAGAGCCCACCGATGCTGGGGCCTTCCAGTCTGGAGGCTTCAGCGTTGCGCGCGGAGGCTTCTGACCGTCATGCATGGACTCCGGCGGGCCTCCCGACACAACGGAAGTGAAGCGTCCCTCCTGTTTATCCTTAGATGAACCCATGTGCCTGAGACGAGGACCTAATTCGACCGGAATTTCTGTGCAGGACTTGTGGCCAACGCAGCTTTGGATTTAGCCTCTTGGAAGCCTCCACGGCTTTCGGAGTTAAGCACAATGAAAAGCGCCATCTCTCAGATTCTCCCACGCCTGATGGGGTCGGTCCTAATTACGGCCACCTTCCTGGGGCAAACCCTACCCGCCTCAGCCCAGCCGGCGGCAACAAATTCGTCGTCATCCGCCCAGTCACCGGCAGCGGCGGGTCAGGCACCAGCGGCAACGGGTCCAGCGGCGCCAACACCCCCTCCAGCTAAGGCGGCAGCTCCGGCCGCCCCCGCGGCAGCGGTCCCACCTGCCGCAGCGGCAACACCTACACCAACCCAACCAGCCGCACCCGACGCCCCACCCCCGCGGGATGAGGAAGGCGCCAAGGCCGCACTCGCAGCTGGCCAAGAAGCTTATCGAAACGGTGACTACGCCACGGCCGCTCAGCATTTCACGAAGGCCAACGAGCTCGCAGCGTCCGCCACCGCGCAATACTGGCTGGCCATGGCGCTAGACCTCCAGGGTCGCGCCGCTGACGCCGTCGTTGCATTCGAGACGCTGTTCGCCTCACCCGACCACCAACAGCTCGGTGAAGATCTACTCGACCCGGCCCGAAAGCGCTTCGAACTGCTCAAGAAGATCCCGGCTACCGTACTACTTCAGGTGACGCCTACCGACGCCATCGTGGAGGTGGACGGTGTTCAGCAGCAGGGCGCAGCTCCGTTCACCTTGAAGCTCAGCGCAGGGAAGCACGCGCTGAAAGTCAGCAAGGAGGGGTTCGAGCCCCTGGAGACGGAGTTGGAGGTGGCGGCGGCGGCCAGCGTGGAGCAAGCCGTCGAACTCGTGGCTGCACCCATCGCACCGCCGCCCGTGGCGGCCGCGCCACCAGCTACCGCAGCCCCAGCCCCGCCACCTGAACCTCGCAGCAAGGTACCTGCCTACGTCACCTTGGGTGTTGCCGGTGTGTCGGCGGTCCTGGGCACGGTGTTCGGGGTGCAAGCCCTTGGAGCCAAGAGCGACTTCGACGACAACCCGACCGCGAAGAACGCCGACGACGTGGAGCGAAATGCGCTCATTTCGGACATGGCATGGGGCATCGCGCTGACGCTTGGCATCACCGGGGTCGTGCTGTTGACCAGCGACGAACCTGCCCCGGCGGAGCAGGTATCGAACAAGAAACGCAGGCGGCAGGTCGCTGGCGGGGACGTTCTCGTAGCCCCTTACGTCACGCCCAGTGGCGGCGGCGCGGCGGCACGCGTGACGTTCTGAGCGCTCGGGACGTCTGACGTTCGAAGCACCGCGCGGGTGTTAGAACCTCCAGGCGTCACAGCTTAGCCAGCCCGCCTGAGACGAGCGGCGTTGTCCCCAGGGATGGCGCCGCTTTTTCGTTTCGAACTGCGACGGGACACGCCAGTGAGCTCGGATTCCACACCCTCTCTCCCGTGGACAGCCTGTGTACAGCCTGGGAGTTTTATCAGCGCTACTTGTGTTCAGGTGGAGAAGCTGTGGGAAACCACTGGGGATTTGTTCTGATCATTGGCTCCTACCCGAGGCGATGGCTCCCCACATGTATACCAAGCTGTTGGGGTTTTGTATTGCCCGACCCCAACCAATTGGGGTACAGGTGCTGACTCCGGTTTCGAAGCGAGGGTCATCGTTGCTGTCCGTACTTGAACAACCGAGCACTGGTGAGAGGAGCAGTTGCGGCGATTCTCGACGCAAGGGTGAACAGCTGTGCACTGCGCAGTTGGTCACTCCCCAGAGAGATACTGCTCGGCCGTCCACTGTTCAGGCGCCATCAGCAGCGGCCACATGGGACAGCAAACCCTCCCTGAGCGGAAGAATCGGAACGAGGGAGCGCGCGCCGATGCGGTCTCTCAGCGCCAATGAGCAAATCCCGGGTCAGCACCAATTCTAAAGCCAACAGACAGAGATGGGTGAGGAGGCAGTCGTGAGTAACCAGCTAGAACAAACCAAGATTGAATCGACCAAAGGCGAAGACTCCGGCAGCATCAGCCGAAGTGGTGACGAGCAGCTCACCGAGCCCACCCCCAGTGGCCGGCGCGCTCGCCCTTCCAAGAATGCAGCCGCGCGACACGAAATGATCCCCGAAGCATCTACCCCTGAAGGTGTGGGCGCCACGTTCCAGCGGCGATACACAACGGCCGGTGAAGACCCCTTCGATGACATCGTTTGGGAACGCCGCACCAGCGTGATCACGAACCCCGACGGTTCGGTGGTGTTCAAGATGGAAGGTGTGGAGGTGCCGGACCAGTGGTCCCAGCTAGCCACAGACATCGTCGTTTCGAAGTACTTCCGCAAAGCAGGTCTGCACGGTGACGCCAATCTGGGCGAGACTAGCGCACGTCAGGTCGTCCACCGCGTCGCGAACACCATCCGCCAGGCGGGTGAGAGCTTCGGGGGCTACTTCGAGACGACAGCAGATGCGGACACCTTTGAAGCAGAACTCACCTACTTCCTGATCAACCAGTACGGGGCCTTCAACTCGCCGGTCTGGTTCAACTGTGGCCTGTACCATCAATACGAGATCGAGGGATCCGGCGGGAACTGGGCGTGGGACTTCGATGCCGCTGACGTCCAGGAGACCCCCAACGCCTATTCGCGCCCGCAGTGTTCGGCGTGCTTCATCCAGTCCGTCAGTGACGACCTGATGGGTATCTATGACTTGATCAAGAGCGAAGCCCGACTCTTCAAGTACGGATCCGGCACAGGCAGCAACTTCAGTTCGATTCGGGGCAGGCAGGAGAAACTCTCCGGCGGCGGAACGTCGAGTGGCTTGATGAGCTTCTTGGAAGTCTTCGATCGTGCTGCGGGCGCCACCAAGAGCGGCGGTACGACTCGACGCGCTGCCAAGATGGTTTGTCTCGACATGGACCATCCGGAGATCGCCGACTTCATCGACTGGAAAGTGCGTGAAGAGCGAAAGGCGCTGGCGCTGATCGAGTCAGGCTACGAGAGTGACTTCAACGGGGAGGCGTACCGCACCGTCAGCGGTCAGAACTCCAACAACTCCATCCGGGTCACTGACGACTTCATGAAAGCTGCTCTGGGAGGTGGGAAGTGGCACACGACAGCGCGCACCACGGGTGAAGTGGTCGAGACTTATGACGCCGCAGAACTCTGGAATAAGCTTGCTGAGGCGGCCTGGGGCTGTGCAGATCCTGGCGTGCAGTACGACAGCACGATCAACGGTTGGCACACTTGCCCCAACAGTGCTCGCATCAATGCCTCGAACCCCTGCTCTGAATACATGTTCTTGGACGACTCGGCATGTAACCTTGCGTCGCTGAACTTGACGAAGTTTCTCCGCAGCGATGGAACGTTCGATGTCGACGGTTACCGTCACGCAGCCGAAGTTTTCTTCACCGCGCAAGAGATCCTCGTCGATCTGTCGAGCTACCCCACGAAAAACATCGCCAAGAACTCTCATGACTACCGCCCCTTGGGCCTCGGCTACGCCAACCTTGGCACGCTGCTCATGGTTCTCGGCATCCCCTACGACTCCGAACGAGGTCGCGCGGTAGCTGGCGCTCTCACCGCCATTCTGTGCGGACGAGCGTATCGAACCTCGGCGTTGATGGCGAAGTCCAAGGGACCTTTCGAGGGTTACGCCAAGAATCGGGAGCCGATGCTCCGAGTGATGCGCCGTCACCAAGAAGCAGCATACGCAATCAATCGTGACGAGTGCCCCGAGGCACTCTGGCGCGCAGCCATCGAAGAGTGGAACGACGTCGTCGAGTTCGGTGAGCAGTTCGGCTACCGCAATGCCCAGGCGACGGTTCTCGCTCCGACCGGCACCATCGGTCTATTGATGGACTGCGACACGACGGGCATCGAGCCGGATTTCGCGTTGGTGAAGTTCAAGAAGCTCGCAGGTGGCGGTTATTTCAAGATCGTCAACCAGTCCGTTCCCGCTGCGCTCCGCAAGCTCGGCTACTCTGAAGCGCACGTGCAGGAGATCGTTGCCTTCGTTTCGGGCACGAACACTCTGCTGGGCTCCCCGCACATCAACCGTTCGAGCCTCGCCAAAGCGGGCTTGACGGAGGACGACCTCCACAAGATCGAACAAGCGCTGCCGGGCGTGTTCGAATTGTCTCTTGCCTTTGCTCCTTGGGTGATCGGCAAAGATTCCTACGCTCGTCTCGGGGTGGACGTACAGAAGATGAGTCAGCCGGGCTTCAATCTGCTGACCCACCTCGGCTTCACGCGAGCACAGATCGAAGAAGCCAACGATCACATCGTCGGCCGCATGACCATCGAGGGTGCGCCCTACCTCCGTACGGAGGACTACCCCGTGTTCGACTGCGCCAATCGCTGCGGTAAGTCGGGGGAGCGCTACCTCGCCCCGATGTCTCACGTGCGCATGATGGGAGCCGCGCAGCCATTCCTCTCGGGCGCCATCAGCAAGACCGTCAACCTTCCGAACGATGCGACCGTCGAAGACGTTCGCAAGATCTACGAGGAGGGTTGGCGCCTTGGACTGAAAGCCGTCGCTCTCTATCGCGATGGTTGCAAGGCATCCCAACCCCTCTCCACGAGCAAAGACTCCAAGAAAGAGAAGGCCGAGGAAGTCGTTGTGGCAGCCGCAGCGATACCGTCGGTGCGGCCCACTGGACAACGCATTCGCCTGCCCCGCAAGCGCACCGGTTTTACGCAGGAGGCCCGTGTAGGGGGACACAAGGTCTTCCTCCGCACCGGCGAGTACGAGGATGGCACTCTCGGCGAGATATTCGTCGACATGCACAAGGAAGGCGCCGCATTCCGCTCCTTGATGAACTGCTTTGCCATGGCCGTATCTGTAGGCCTCCAGTACGGCGTGCCGTTGGAAACCTACGTGGACCAATTCACTTTCACTCGCTTTGAACCCCATGGTCCGGTGCAGGGACACCCGAACATCAAGTTCGCCACCTCGATCATGGACTACCTGTTCCGTGTCCTCGGCGTGGAGTACTTGAAGCGATACGACTTCGCACAGGTCAAGCCGGAACCCGAAGACCAGCCGGCGATCGACGATCCGACGTCGAACAGCCTGGCTCGGAAGGCGGAATCGGAGTTCCCACCGCCACCAGCATTGCCCTCCGCCGACCCCCTACGCGGCGGGCAGGAGCACGGCGCCCTAGGCGCTCAGCTCGAAGAAATGATGGGAGACGCGCCGGTCTGCGACGGCTGCGGCCACATCACGGTGCGCAACGGCGCCTGCTACAAATGCCTCAACTGCGGAAACTCGATGGGCTGTAGCTGACGAGGTCTTCCGGACCCGTGAGAGCAGCCCCACCCAAGTTGGCAGCGAGCCCCCAGCACTTCTGAGGTCGGTGGCTGACACACCCTGGAGCAGTTCGAGCGCGACGCTCGGACTGCTCCGGTGTTTTTGGGCCACTGGCCAAACCGGCGATCGAAACGGCCCGAGTCGCCGCGACAAATGTGCATTCCCCTGGTCGCTCTAGTAAATCCGTGGTCGGAGGTGTCATGAAGAACGTTTCGCAATCTACGCTGCGGTCCTTGGTGAAGGCCACGAGTGGCTGCTTGTGCATTGGTATGCTCGCGGCCGGCACGACGATCGGCTGCAAAAACGACGATCCCCCGCCCCCGTTGCCGGAGGCCAAACCCGCTGCGACTCCGACGACACTCGAACTCGAGCCACCTGAAGAGGAGGAAGAGGAAGAGGAGGAGGAGAAGAAGAAGGGCACCGGCGTCCGCAAACCGAGCGGCCCTCTGGCAGCGTGTTGTCAGGCGTTGCGTCAGAACGCCGAGAGCGCCCCTCCTGAAACCCAAGCCCACATGCGCAACGCCGCGTCCGCGTGCGACGCGGCAAACGCTGCTGGAAGCAAGGCAGGATTCCTCGCTGGGCTTGCCGGGCTGTTGGGCGGCGCGGGCGCCCCTGCGGCCTGCAAGTAACCATCGGGTTTGCGTATAGCAAGCCGTCCATCCTGAGCTCGGCCCGGGCGCTGACGCGCGCCCGCAAGCCGAGCTCAGCTGTTTCTTAGGTGGTCATGTCCACCGGCAAGCCGTACGAGTTGCTGCCCCTGCCGAAGCCAGGCGCCGTTGCCGTCAGTGACGCTGCCGACAACGCGAGCCATCGACGGCCGACGCCGGGCGGGGCCCGTCGCTAGCAATGCGTAGTCCTCCCCCCCGTGGAGCATCAAGTCCAGCGGTGTCTTGCCCAGTCGCTCACATACTTGCCGGAGAGAGGGGGTGCAGAGCGCCTCGAGCGCATGGTCGTCGAGCACCAACCGTACCCCGCTGGCATGCGCGATGTGCTGAGCTTCGCTGGCGACGCCATCAGAGACGTCTATCAGGGCGCTGGCAATCGAGCAGAGCGTCGAAGCCTCGTCGAAGCGTGCGCGAGGTGCGCGCCACGCGCGAATACAGCGACGCTCATGCACGCCGCGAGCGGGCCGTGCCTGCCGAAGCAGTTCCAGCCCCGCAGCGGCCTCCCCAACGTTGCCGCACAGCCACACTTCCTGACCGGGCCTAGCCCCGCTTCGGCCGACAACGCGCTTCGCCTCGCCGAGCACCGTGGTCACGAACGAGACACGGGCGTCGCGAGTCACGTTGCCACCGACCAGCGCGCAGCCGTATTCGGAAGCGACGTCTGCCTGACCACGCCCAATGGCCCGCACCTGCGCAGCGGTGACCCCTGCGGGAAGGCCTAGCGCGCAGAGCGCGGCGGTGGGCCGCGCACCCATCGCCGCTAGATCACTCAAAGCCGCGACGAAGGCCCGCGCGGCCGCCTCTCGCAGAGAAAGCCACCTGGTGTCGAAATGAACCCCTTGGAGACTTGCGTCGATCGACCACACGAGGCGTCCTCCGGGCCGTCGTAAGACCGCCGCATCATCCCCGATGCCGATCTCCCCCTGCCGAACTCCGGTCGACGCCAGTTGTCGCCTCAAGAGTTCGATCGCCTCAAACTCGCCAACGTTGGACCGTCGACTCATTTTCGGCGGGTCCACACCCGGGCAGAGTCGCACCGTTGGCTCGGGATCTGGTGGTTGTGCGGCACCTCACTCATCCGTGGGCAAGTGAATCACGAAAGCCGCGCCTCCTCCATCATTGTCGTCGATGCGCACGGTCCCCCCGTGGCTTTCGACCAATCGCTGGACGATTGAAAGACCCAAGCCCGTGCCGCCGACCTCCCGCGTACTGCCCGAGTCCACTTGGTAGAAGGCGTCAAAGACTTTCTCCTTCTCCTCCTCCGCGATGCCGGGACCGTTGTCGGCAACCACCAGCTCCAACGCGGGGCGCGTGCCCGAGAACAACACGGCGCCCTCCGTGCTATCCGCGGACATGCCCATGCTGCAGAGGCGGCCGGATATGCTGATGCGGCCGCTGTCGGGTACGAACTTGAGCGCGTTGTCGACGAGATTGAGCAAGACTTGACGCAAGCGAGTGGGATCACCGGTGATCAGGGGCAGCTCCGCGGGGATGTTCACCACAATACTAACATCGCGCTTGAGTGCCTGGGGCTTGACGGTGTTGACCACATCCCAGGCAATATCGCTGAGGGAGACGTCCCTCTTGTGCAAGGCCAACGTCCCGCTTTCGAGCTTCGAAAGGTCCAAGAGACCGCTGATTAGGTCGAGCAACTGCTGGCCCTTTTCGTGGATGGTGTTGACGAACTCCTGCTGGTCTTCCGTCAACGACCCGCCAATCCCTTCGGCGAGCATCTCGCTGAAACCGATGATGGATGTCAGCGGAGTCCGCAATTCGTGGGACACAGTCGCCAAAAAGTTGCTCTTGAGCCGATCCAACTCCTTGAGTTGGTCATACGCCTCCTGCAACTTCTGATTCTTCTCCTCCAGGTCGCGGTAACTCTCCCGTACGCTCGCCAGGTGCATGCTACTGGTGAGCAGAGCCTTGTGCCCGCTGAAGAGGATCAAGTCCAAGTTTCGCTGCAAATGCGTTGCGATTTGCGCAACGGTAGAGTTCCGCGCCCGCGGCATTGCAGCGAGGAGCTCTTTGACCTTTTGAGGCTCCGCCCCGCGGACCGCCAAGAGGTCGCGCGGAACCTGTTTGAGACTCGGCGGAAGATATGGCCCGAGCACCAAGCGACCGATCTGGCGGTCGTCGTGTCCGATGGCTGATACTCGATAGACGGCGCCCGTGAAGGACTCGTAGGCCGCATCCTTGCCGAGGGGTGGCTGCAGGATCTTCACGTCTTCAATCATCTTGAGCACGAGTTTCCTGCCGTCCGGGAACTGGCTCAGGTAGTCGTGGATCTCGGGCTCGACGGTCGCTTCCACCAACAGGCCGTTCGTGCTGAAGACCCGGAGCGGCACCCGAAACAGTTCGTAGAAGCTCGTGACGAGCTCGCCCAATGCGTCGCGGTCGACCAGCTCCTCCAAACTGATCGCGCCAAGCATCACCTGGTCGAGCTGATTTTCGAGAGGTTGCGCCATCACGCTGTCCTCGCAGCTGCGCCTCCCAAGCGGGCAGCCAAGGCCTCCTCGAGAGAACCGCCCCGCCCCAATCTCGAGGCCACCTGCGAAAGCAAGTGCTGCTGCTCGATCCCGAACTTGGAACTCAGCTGGTGCTCCTTTTCCAGCCTGGTCCAGGCGAGATCCAACACCGCCAGGAAGGTTTCAACGACTCCCTGCGCCTTGGTTGCAACTGCCAGATAGACCGGCTCCTTGCCCTTGGCGGCCATTTCAGCCAACTCCGTCGTCGACCGCACGTTGGGCAGGTCCCGCTTGTTGAACTGGATGACGACGGGCATGTCCTTCAGCGCCACGCCGTGCGCCTTCAGATTCGCCTTGAGGTCGATGAAGGACGCGCCGTTGTTTTTGGTTTCGTCGACTTGCGAGTCCGCTACGAAAACAACCCCGTCAGCACCCTGCACGACCAGGCGACGCGTTGATGAGTGGATGACTTGCCCGGGAACGGTAAACACCTTGAGTCGAATCGATACATCGCCGGTACCCTTGAAGGTCAGCGGCAACAAGTCGAAGAACAGTGTACGATCGTCCCGCGTCTCCAGAGTCAGCAAGCGACCTGCCGTCCCCTCGACGGCCACGGAGTGAAGCGCTTGAAGATTGGTCGTCTTTCCGCTGAGAGCCGGACCGTAGTAGACGAGCTTGACGGTGATCTCACGTGCTGAAAAGTCGATCTGCACTGGCTAATTCTCGTGGTGTCCGACTGGCAAAATATACGCCAACGCCAGCCACGAACTAGCCTACGGCAAGGCAGCCCCAGCGACAAACCAAACACGCGCAATCCTTACCTTTGAGTGCAAGCGAAGGTCCGTGTCACACGTGAACGCACATCTACCGCGGTGCGTCCCGCCTCGACCGCAAGATGCTTCTACCCAGTTGGACTCTCATCGAACTGAGACCAACGTGTCCGGGCCTCTGCTATCGCCATCTCGACCCGAGCCTGAGCCGGACCGCCCACGAGCGAGCGGCGCTCCACGGCTTGGCGAGGATCCAGCGCCGCTCGCGCCTGGGGGGTAACCAGCACGGGGTGAATCGGCGACAAGGTGTCATCATCAAGTTGGCCCAACTGAACCCCACGTTCCTCCGCCACCCTCACCAGCTGACCCACCACGTGATGCGCTTCGCGGAACGGCATCCCCTGGGTCACCAACAGATCAGCCAAGTCGGTCGCACAGACATGTCCGCCGCCAAGCGCACCTTCCAGGCGCTCTTTGTTGAAAGTGCAGGTAGCGAGCGCGCCAGCAAGCGCTCTGAGCGACTGTAGCGCACCCTCGAAGGCATCGAAGATCGGAAGCTTGTCTTCCTGAAGCTCGCGCCCATAGCCGAAGCACAAGCTCTTCTCCAATATCAGCAGTGTGTTCGCGTCACCGATGATGCGGGCAGCTTTGCCGCGAACTAGTTCCGCGACGTCCGGGTTCTTCTTTTGGGGCATCATCGACGAACTGGTAGAAAACTCATCCGATAGCGTGACGAACCCGAACTCGTAGGTGGACCACAGAACGAGTTCCTCACCAACACGCGAAAGATGAACACCCAATATTGCCAACGCCGAGGCCGCCTCCATCAGGAAGTCTCGACTCGCCGTGGCATCCAAGGAGTTCTGCATTGGACCATCGAACTGAAGTTCGCTCGCGACCCACTCGCGATCGAGCGGGAATCCACTACCCGCTACAGCACCAGCGCCCAATGGCGACTCGTTGAGCCGCGCGCGTGCGTCGCGAAGACGCCCTGCGTCGCGCAGTAGCATTTCTTGCCAGGCCATCAAGTGGTGCGACAATCGACTGGGTTGTCCGCGTTGCAAGTGTGTGTAGGCGGGCATCAGGACATCGAGTTGCTCCGCGGCACGGTCCAGAAGCACCTCCGCGAGTTCTCGGGTAGCCAGTAGTGCTTCGTCGAGCGCGGCACGAGTCCAAAGGCGCAAGTCGGTAGCCACCTGGTCGTTGCGGGAGCGGCCAGTGTGAAGTTTGCCACCCACCGGTCCGACGATCTCGATGAGCCGGGCCTCGATGTTCATGTGCACGTCCTCGCGCACGGGATCCCACCGCATCTCACCGCGTTCGATCTCGCCCGCCACCTGAGTCAGCCCATCGACGATCGCCGTCGCGTCCTCTTCGGAGATGACACCCACACGGGCCAGGCCCTTTGCGTGAGCGATGGAACCGCGAATGTCGTGCGGCCAAAGCTTCCAGTCGATGTCCACACTTTGGTTCAGGGCCTGCATGGCCTCGTTGACCGAGTCGGGGAGGCGTCCTCCGCGCGCGATACTCATGATGCTTGTCCTTGCTGCGAGGTTTGAAAGAGTGGGTCGAATGCGCCACTTTCGATCTCTGATAACCTGGACAGGAAGCGCCTAAAGTCTCTCACCGGCGGCCTTCCTGAGGGCGCTCTCATGTCGAAGTCTGTGATGCGCGTCGTGGCAAAGCGGAGGCAAGCTATGGCACCCTCCACCACAGCCCCGGCTCGCTCATCTTCCGTCAACGGACGCACGCTTTCATACCCACGGATGAGCGCGCGGGCGTTGTCCATTTCGAAGTGATCGCCGTAGCACCACGATAGGATACAAACCGCGATATCGTAGACGAAGGCTCCATCCGAAGCGCTTTCAAAGTCGAGCAGCGCGCTGATCGCCTCGCCTTGCCACAGCACGTTGTCGCGAAACAGGTCGCCATGCATCACCCCATGGGGCAGTAGCTCGTCACGGACGGATTCGTAGTGCGCGAGGCGCTGTCGAATGTGCCGAACATCGTCACGGTAGCGCTCGCCCTGCGCCTCGATGAAGTCGAGCCGCGAACGGATACCGTCCAAGCCGAACCGCCCGCTGGGGATCTCGGCGAGCGTCGTCGTGGCGGTGTGAACCTTTGCCAGGGCTTGCCCAAGCCGGCGGGTTCGGTCCGGAGTGATCATCCCGAGGCACAGGTCACGTCCTTCGACCCAAGGAAAGATGGCGAGCGGCTTGCCTGCGTGAAACTGGGCGGCAGGCGATCCCGCGATCGGATCGAGTGGCGGCACCGTAGGCACCCCTGCTCGAGCAAGACCCCGCAGCAGCTGGCCTTCAGCGCTCGCTCCGTTCGCATCCTGTTCTTCGTACAGTCGCGCAAAGTAGACGCGTCCATCCTCGTCGAGCAATCGAAAGTTCGAGTTGACCGAGCCGGCCTGGAGTGGCTCCACAGAAACCACCGAAAGCCCAAAAGAACGCCCATGTTTCTGCGCGTCGGCCAGCTCGAAGGGGGTTAGCACTGCCATCGGCTGCTTGTCTCCGACACGGTGCGAGCGGTCAACCCCCGCGTGCTTCATCGAATGCATGTTAGCGGAGTTGCTGCTCTTGCTCTGGCGGCCCTGGCGCCCGGGGCTGGCTCCGTGTATGAGAGACGTTCGCGCTTCGCATGCCTGAGATCGTCGGAAACACTGCCGGACTGTCCCCCAGCGCCCGCCGAACCCTCGAGCGCGTCTACCGTCGCCGCGTGCCGTTGTCGAACATCACGACGCCGGAACTCGTGCGCTCGCTGAGCGACGCTTCCCGCGAGACGAAACGTCAGGTGGGGGCCCTCGTGCATCGCTCCGGTGCCGTGGAGTGGGTGGTCGTCGGGAGCGCCACGGGCTTGATGCTACCGGACATCGGACGCCTCCGCGCGGCCCAAGGCA
The DNA here is from genome assembly GCA_050298815.1 of Polyangiaceae bacterium. Lineage (GTDB taxonomy): Bacteria > Myxococcota_A > Polyangia > Polyangiales > Polyangiaceae > SZUA-265. Next base: position 16,875 of record JBNKUV010000050.1, on the reverse strand, counting down.
GGTTTCGCGCGCTACGCCTCGTCCACACCCATCTCTTCGGAGAGCCGCTCACCCACGACGACCTGATCGATCTGACGCGGCTGCGCCTAGATCTCGTCTGTGCCGTTCTGCTCAGCCCGGGCTTCGACCCGCGTTCCATCACCTGGGCGCACAACGTTCCCAAAACGGAGGGCAGCGACCAGCCCGGCTACGAAATCACCGGCCCCCTGCCCTACGGCCGCCCCACGCCCGACTTCGGCGAGCTCATCAACTCGCTCGAAGCGGAGTTCTCACGCCAGTCGCGCGTCCGTGAAGTTGAGCACCAGCGCGCCATCCTCGTTCACGTGGGCGAAAAGCGCGAACGGGGCGCCATGATCAAGGCGCGCGCCAGCCTCCAAGAGCTGCACAGCCTAGCGATGACGGCGGGGGTCAGCGTCGTGGACAGCATTCTTCAGCTGCGCGAGCGCATCGACCCCAAGTTGGTCATGGGGAAGGGCAAGCTGGAAGAAGTGGTGATGCGCGCCATCGACTTGGAAGCCGAGGTGCTCATCTTCGACCGGGACTTGTCACCGGCCCAAGCGAGCGGTATCGCCGCGCAAACCGATCTGCAAGTCCTCGACCGCAGCCAACTCATCCTCGACATCTTCGCCCAACGCGCGGAAACCAAGGACGGCAAGCTGCAAGTCGAACTCGCACAGCTCAAGTACCGGCTGCCACGACTTGCCCAGAAAGACGATTCCCTCAGCCGCCTCACCGGCGGCATCGGCGGGCGTGGTCCCGGTGAAACGACGCTGGAAATCGGACGCCGCCGCGCCCGAGAACGCGTCACGCGACTGGAGCGGGAGCTGACCCAACTCGCGCGCCAACGCGCCCAGCGGCGCCATCGCCGCCAGCACAGCGATCTGCCGGTGATCGCCATCGTGGGCTACACCAATGCGGGCAAGAGCACGTTGCTCAATACGCTCACGGGCGCAGGCGTACTGGCGGAAGACAAGCTCTTCGCCACGTTGGATACGCGTGCACGTCGACTGCGCCTGCCCTCCGGGCGTTTCGCGATCTTGACGGATACGGTTGGGTTCATCCGCAACATGCCGCGAGATCTCTTTTCGGCTTTCCGGGCGACGTTCGAAGAAGCGGCGGACGCGGATCTGCTGCTCGAGGTCGTCGATTCGAGCAACCCCGAGTTGGACGAACACTCAGAGACGACGGCACGCCTGCTCCAGGAACTCGGGCTCGAGCACATCCCGAGACTGACAGTCAGGAACAAGGTCGATCTGCTGAGTGCCGAGGAACAGGCGGCGGTGGTCGAACAGCGCGACGGTGTGGGCATCTCGGCCCTCGACAAGTCGAGTGCGGCGCGGCTGCTCGATCGGCTCGACGAGGTGCTGGGACAAACCGGGCCCAATCCCCCCGTCGACGAAATACCGAGCAACACGCCGGAAGATGCCGCCGACACCCGGGTATGAGCCATCGCGACCCGCAGCCCTGTGCTGGCTACTTGCCTCCTCCGGCGCAGGATCGTTGAGAAATTCGACAAGAACAAGTCTTGAAGGTGCCGGCAGATTCGAGCGAAATCGCAGGCCGTGTTCAGCGTCGTTGGAGCTCGGATCCAGGATGCGGTGCGGCGCGTCGTCGGAAGCGTCACTGCCCGACTGCGCGAGGCGTATCGTCCGGCGTTGGGTTGCCGCTGAGGAATCCGTCGACCGCATCGGTGAGGTTCCTCGCGATCTGAGTCATCCACGCTCCGTACGGCTCGTGGACGATGCCAGCGATGTGAACGCGCCTGGTCTTCAGATCGATGACGAACGGCACCGCGTATCGGACGAGACCCCGTGGCGTCAGCACCTCAACGGTGAAGAATTGCGGAAGCGCTCAGATTGGCATGCAGATTGCTCCGTGGGCATTGCGCGAGGGCTGCTTTCACACGCCGAAGCCATTCGCTCGTATGTTCTCCTCCCCTGCTCGTTCCCGAATAATGAGGCGCTCAACGGCCGGTGAGTGCGTTCATCACGCCGTCGTAGGCGGGCTTCTTCTGGTAATCTTGGTCCCACAATAGACCCGCGGGATCCTGGCCCGCTGCGCATCCACGGTTGTCGCGTTGCAGGAGCCAGGAGTAGCGGTCGGTGACTCCCCAGAAGGTCACCGCTGGACATGCGGGCTGCGCGACGCACGCTGCCACGATCGCATGAAACTCTTCCGCCTGTGTCTCGATCGTCAGGTCACCACAAACGTGCACGTCCATCTCGCTGAGCAACACCTCGAGCCCGAGATCCGCGATGCGCTGCATGTTGGCGACGATCTCGCTGACCGGAATGACGCCATTCGGGGCGCCCTGATGCATCTGCAACCCGACGCCATCGATGGGAACACCGCGCTCGACCAGCCCCCTAACCATCTCGTAGATGGCATCGGACTTCGCGTTCAAGCCCTCTGCCCGATAGTCGTTGTAGTAGAGCTTTGCATCCGGATCCGCCTGGCGCGCGGCAATGAACGCCTCGTCGATGAAACCCTCCCCCAGGTAGTTGGGGAAAACGTAGTCGCGAAGAGCGGGCTCTCCATTCACCCAGGTGTCTTCATTTTGCCAGACCTCGTTCACCACGTCCCAGGCGTAGACCCGGCCTTGGAAGTGATCCATCACAGTCGCGATGTGGTCGAGTAGCACCGCGCGAACTTCGTCCGCATCGTCGAGCGCCTGAACCCACGCTGGCAACTGGTTGTGCCACGCTAGCGCGTGACCCTTGACGACCATGTCGTTCTGCAGAGCGAAGTCGACGATCTGATCGGCGGGGCCGAAGTTGAACTGTCCCCGACTGGGCTGGATGGTGTCCCACTTCATTTCGTTCTCGGGCGTCGCGGCGCTGTGCTCGCGCGCGGCGGCCACATACGCGTCCTGCGACAGGTACTGCGCACCGAGGGCCGCGCCGACGAGCCGTCCCGTACAGTCTCCAGCTTCGCGCAATGTGGCGGGCACGTTGCAGAAAGGGCCGCTGACGTCGGGTTCCGGGGTCATTCCAGCCTGTCCGGAGATCCCCCCGCTGCCACCCTCGCCCGGCGCGTCGCCAATGCCAGCGCCCTCCACTGCTCCGCTGCCTGCGGCGTCGGGAGGTTGATCACCCGCTCCCGAACTGCCTCCGTTGGCGGCGGTCGGGCTTGCTGCTGAGCCCGAAGCAGTCCCCGAGTCGGTGGGTGCGGCCGTCACCATTGCCGGCATGGGGGGTGGCGAGGCCACTCCAGAGCCGTCCGCAGCTGAGCGCGCTTCGGGTTCACTCGTAAGTACTGGGGATGGAGGCGTCCCCGGCTCCGTCCCCATCGGGCCGCCAGTCGCTGGAGAGCTGGCCGCGATGGCGTTCGAGCCGTCGCTGGACGATTCGCCGCCGGCGCATGCGGTGGCCGCGCCAAGCGCGACGGGCAGCAGAATCAGAGACGGTGCGCGGCGTTCGAGCATGAGCCTGTATCCGGCGGGACCCGGTGCGGCCCCCAGCTCGGGACCATACTTCGTCCGGAGCTAGTTTTCCAGCTCCGCTGCGGACCGCGCGCCCTCGGCCCACACTAACAAGAGGCGACCTCGGTGCCCTGATCCTGACAAGGCTGTCTTCATGGTTGCCAAGAAGCCCACCTGCTTACAGGAGCAGGTTGCCCCTGGCCGCGTCAACTAGGCCGCGGGCTGGGGTTCAAGAGCCTTGTCCGCTACCTCGGCCGGCTCGGGTAGCCCCTTGACGAGCCACGATATCCCAAACGCACCAAGCGCGATGGCTTCCAGAATGAGCACCAGATGGTTCTCGTCCACCCAGGTGACGTCGTTGCCCTTGAGCACTGCACACCCTCCGAGCAGCACCAGACACAGCAGTTGCACGTAACCGCATCGCGCGTGCAGCGCTACGTTTCTGGTTCCACGGGTGAATAGACAGAGAGAAAAAATCGCGAACACCAGAAACAGCAGCCCCGCGGCCAAGTTGTGCACCACCCCCTCGAACTCTTCAGCAGGTGTAGGGTTCAGCTCAGGTGTGGTTGGAAACAAGGCGACCAGGAAAGCGAACACCGCCGCTACTGAACTGAGTCTGTCATCCAGCTTGTCGTAAGCAGCGTAAGCTCCCATGAACACTGAAAAGATGAACATGACCCCCGTGAACCACTTGCCTACGGGGTAGTGCGCATAGGCGCTGATGGACGCCAGTATTTCGCCCGGCTTCTCTTGGAGAATGCCGATCGTCATCAGAACGATAGGCAGCGATATCCCGAGTACGCCGACAGCGAAGCGCATACGGCGATAGGCAGCCTGGGCGCGAACGTCTCGTTCTGTGTCCCCGCTCGTAAGATTCAGCCGTAATCCCCTTCGCCAGGGATCACTCGTGTCAAACCGCTTTGCGTCCATCTTAACGCCTCCCAGGTCATCTAATCAGTTGCGCGGGCCCAGAACCAACTGTTTCCCCGGGAGCAGCATACACCAAAACCCGCAACTTCACGGCAGCCGTGCGAAATTCTCCATTGAAGTGGCCTAACATTGACGTCCAGACACAAACCGCATTCAAATGCGACGGGGCGCCGCCTTTCCACCACCAAGGGGCGCCACTGGAGACGTGCGCCGTGATCCCAAGCAAGAGCCTCAAGACGACCGTTGAACTCACTCTATTGGCCAAGGTTCGTCCGGGCTACCCGAAGGACGTGGCGGAGCCGGTGAGCTATCTAGCTCGGCTGCGGGCGCTCTTGGACACCTATCAAGAGCTCCGAAAGCAAGGAACAGAGCGCCGCAACGATGCATTCATCTCCGCGCTGGACACATTGCAAACGCTACGCGCTGTACGCTGGTGCATCTTGGGAGATGAGTCCGACGCAAAGCTGTTGCTTTGCATCACCTTTGACAAACCTTGGGAACCGTACATTCGCCAAATTGTCGATGACGCCGGTCCGCTGTTGGACTCCATCTTCTGCCACTGCGAGGACTACTCTAGCTACTCCACCGGCCAAGGTTACCCTGCCTTTCGAAACTGGGTAAGAAGTAGGCAAGTCAATGCCTCGTTCTTTTTCGCCTCTCAGCCAGAGCTAACGATCGAGGACATGCGGTACCTCCAGCGATTTGAGGACGCGCATCGCACGTCGCTGGCTCAGCGCACTGCTTCCGCTGACGACGACTCAGTTGTGCAAGCCCCCGGCAAGATATCCAGAAAGAAGCAACCAGACAACAACAAGCAACCAGATGACGCCTGCTGTGAGTTTGATGCGATCGCGACGAACTTGATCGTCCTAGAACCACGTCGGCAAGCGCTGCTCGATCTTGAGAAAAGACCGGAGCATGAGCGTAAGAAATACGAAGCCGATCTCGCAGACAGCTACTTCAAGGGCGTAGGCAGACTCTACGCACTCGACGCCCTTTTCCGGGGGGGGGCTGAGGCTGGCTTCTACTACCATGTCAGCCACCTGTTGCTCGATCCGCTCGATCCGTTCGAGCGCAAGTCAAAAAACGAAGCCCTCAAGAAGCTTGGGCCGTTGCTCGCCCAATGGCGAGAAACCTACCGGAAGCTGGGCAAGCCCCTTAGCAAACTTCCTTGTAGGATTGAGCATCCCGACGATGACGCGGACATCCAAGGCGGCATCGTCAAGGGCTATCAGGGGATGAACGTCGGCGCGTTCGTCTTCGTTCGTTTTAACCAAGCCCAATCACCCGGTGAGGTGCTACGAAAACTACTGCCAAGAATCACGAACCACCAACAGGCGAATGCGCTTGCCGCTAGCGGGACAGCGGTCAACGTCGCATTGACCCTGCATGGGCTCAAAGCCTTGGGGATTGGTGAACGCGTGCTGGCAGACTTGCCGCAAGAGTTCCGTGAAGGGCTTGAAGCTCGGGCGGGATTGCTCGGAGACGTCGGCGATGGGCACCCCTCCAAGTGGAAACGCCCGGGGCGCAACTGGCCTCCAACGCCGGGCCAGCCCCAAGAAGAATCCCAGGAGATTGACCTCTCTACGGTAGATCTGGTGCTGCTGGTACGAAAAAGCGTCCAGCCCGACAAGTTGGACCAACCCAACAAGCGCAAGCAATACTGGCAGTGGTCCGACAAACATCCGCTGAAGAATGTCATCAAGAAGTTGGTTCCCGACGCGGACATCCTCCACGTGCAGCCCTTGTTTCGTCAGGAGCAAAAGGGCAAGGTCAAAGAACACTTCGGTTTTGCGGACGGGATCAGCAACCCGGAGCCGTACTCCGAGCATTCCAACCAGACCGGCAAGGATTGGACCAACCAGGTGGCGCTCGGCGATATCCTGCTCGGATATGAAAACGATCATGGGGACGTCTACTCAACCGGCAATCCAGACACTGAGCGACTACTGCACAACGGAACGTTCATGGTGGTGCGAAAGATCGATCAGAAAGTAGACGCCTTTCACAAGCTTTTGGGCGTCACAGACCAACACGGCGTTGAGCAGTCCCAACTGGCAGCCAAGCTGATGGGAAGAACGCCGGACGGCGTGCCTCTGGTCTCGCAGCCTCCCAAAGATGGGAACTCCTTCTCCTACTCAGATGATTCCCAGGGAAAGACGTGTCCGCTGCAATCCCATGTGCGGCGGGCCAACCCACGAACTCCGCCCACTTGGTCGCGCTATGGGCGCAAACAAGCGGTCCCGCGCATCGTGCGTCGTGGCTTCTCGTACGGACCACGCTACGCGGACAACCGTGAGGAACAGCGCGGCTTGATGTTCATGGCGTTCAACGCCAGCCTGGCTGAGCAGTATGAGGTGATCCAGACGTGGCTCAACGGTGGCAACAGCACCGGGTTGTACAGCCGTGACCGCGATCCAATCGTCAGCCATCATCAGGGCGGCCAAGTGATCAAGATGCCAACTGATGACGGAAAGTGCGCCGAAGCCCACAAAGTAGACGATGCGCTGACGGTACTCCAATGGGGCATGTACTTGTTTGTGCCGTCCATCAGCGCTCTAGACTGGTTGGCCACCAAAGATGCGCGCGCAGGCAAGGGTCCGGCTGCAGTTGGGTCCCGTCCCAGCGCGCGGGCGGAGCGCGGCAATGAGCTGATCGCTCGACTGCGTCAACGCACCAACATGAACGACGGCGATGCTCTTCAAGTCTGGAAAGGATTCCTCAACAACTACGGCATTGACAACCTGTCGGATCCGGAAGCGATCAACAACGTGCAGGCACTGTGGGCCGCCATCCGAGAGATTCATGACGGCGTGCTGGAAACGCCCTTCGGGATTTTGGTGGGCACGCAAGCCAAGGCCTACCGAGTCTTCACGGATGAAAACGCCTTCTCAGTGCGTGAGTACTGGGCCAGAATGCGCAACTCGATCGGGGAAAATCATCTGGGCTTGGACAGAACCTTGGTCAGGGCATCCTCCAGCCGTCGCCGAGATCTGGACGCGGCCTATGAAGCGCGGGCCAACACCGGCGGATTATGGCATGACGACTTCGAGTGGCTCAACGAGGCTATCAACCGGCTACTGACAGAGCCCAAGGGCTACGCCTTTGGAAGCGCCGTCGGCAACGCAGTACTCCAAAAAATTCGCAGTACTTCGCCGACCATCAGCTTGCGCGGCTACGCCGTAGCTTTGATCTTCCAGCTCACAGACATCTGGTTTGGTTTCGAACCCTCCCTGACACCAAAGGCGAACCGATTCACTGGACCGCTCACGCGGCCGCTTGCCCAGTACTTGTTCACGACCCACCCAGAGCCTGCGCTACGTACCCAAGGTGAGCTCGCCGGCCAAGAGCTTAGAAAAGTGGCTGTCGCGACTGCGAAGAAATTGCTCAAAGACCCAGGCGCGTTGCTGCAATCGGGCAAGCCGGGCATGCAGGGGGCGAAGCCCGTGCCTGGAAAGGAGTTCTTGTACGCGGTGCTGGAGCACTACAATTTCGACCCCAAGTCGCGCGATGAGGTCGGTCGAGCGATCGCTGTGGCTGCCCAAGGTTTCATGGCCGCGACGGCTGGCTCCTTCATCAAAGTGTTGGAGCACTGGCGACTGAGCGGCGAACTGCTGCGTTTGCGCGATGCATTCCAGCGCCCACCGAAGACACAGAAGGACCTCGCGTCGGATTTCGTCAACAAACTCCTCCGGGAGAGTCTGTATGCAACCATGATTGAAAGCAACCCGCCGCGCATCATGTACCGCACAGCCATCAAGAACACTGAACTTGGGGGAGTTCAAGTCAACACCGGGGACAGGGTTGTCGTGGGACTGGGCTCCGCATCCAGAGAGTACGCTCCGAACCAGGTGCCGCATATGTTGTTCGGCGGAGAACGAGGAAAGACGATTCATGCATGTCCAGGCAGAGAAGTCGGTATCGGCGTCATGTTAGGGGGTGCCGTCGCCCTGCTAGGGCAGGCCGGCAACATGCGTAGCGTCGCCAGCATGGTCATCTCTATCGAGTAGCCGCTCAGACTTTCAGAGCGACGCACAACTCGTTCGCTCTGTCTTTGTACCAGGCCGCCTCAAGGCGTGAGATCTCGTCGGAGGCCTTCTCTAGTTGCTGCTTGGCCACATCGCGCTCTCCTACGGCGTACTCAAACTGAGCAATCTCAAGCCGCGCGAGCGCCGCTTCGCGTTCGGAGCCTCGTGCCAGTGCGCAGGACAGAGCTTGCGTCAGATGCTCCCGGGCGCCAGCAGGATCGCGTTGGGATCTGCACTGATTGGCAAGTGCCCAGCGGGCAAAGGCTTCACCGATCCCGTCACGGTTTTTCACCCGCTCAAGCGTGCGGTTGCCGTACCTGGCAGCCTTCTCAAACTCGCCCTGCAGAGAACAGACATAGGCCAGGCACCCGCTGCACAATGACAAATACAGGCGCACGCCCCTGCTCTCGAACCATTGGATGGCGCGCTCCAACTCTTGCAGCAGCGTTGCATCCGGCTGCAACATCCAGCCGCAGAACGCGCCCAACGCCTCACTCAAGGCAAATACATACGCGCCCCCCACGCGCTCAGCAATCTCACGTGCGGCGCTGGCCGTTTGCTGTCCCCGTTGCCAGTTTCCCTGCCAGATGCACAAGATCGCATCCACGCACAACAGCGAGCCTTCTATCGCGTGATTTGAACCTCGTACGAGCTCCATGCCTTCCTCCAGCGCTTTGCGCGCGGCGGTAATGTCGCCTGTGTCTCCGTAGATCAGAGCCAAAGCCCCAAGCCCATAGATCAATCCGACGGGCACCTTTTCCGCCCGACCACGCGTGCGGAATCGTTTCTCGCGCAAGCCAGCATCCAGGTACTTGAGCGCCTTGGGGTATTCGCCGGCAGCAGCATAACATTGCCCCAGGTTCGTCAGTAATTGCCCGACCAGCCGTGATTCCCCCAGTTCTTCAGCGCGAGCCAGGGCTTCAATGGTGTGCTGAATCGCTTCACCTTGTTCACCCAAAGCGTACTGCAACCACCCCAGCCAGTAGTGCGCGCGGGCGGTCTCCAGCGCATCACTCGCCTGCTCTGCAAGTGTCAGGTACTGGTGCACGACATCTAGCTGGTACTTGTCGGGACTATAAACACAGGCCGCAGCCCAGCGATTGCATGTCTCAATCCAACCACGCCGTGTCTGTTCGGTACTGGGCATGCGGCTCAAGAACTTTAGCGCTACCCCGTAGTGGTGGCGCGCGCGATCTTGAGCCGATATGACCGCAGCTCTGTCCCCAGCCAACCTGGCATAGTGCGCCGCACGGCGGGGATTGTCACTGCCAGCATGGTGATGCGCCAATGCCTCCAACAACCCCGCCAAATCTCCGTCCGTCGCGCGTTTTTCTAGCCACGAAGCGACTTTCGCATGCAGATCACGCCGGCGCTGCAGGCGAACGGTTTCGTAAACGACCTCACAAATGATTCCATGTCGGAAGCGGTAAAAGCCCTGCTCAACCTGAAACACGAGACCTTCGGCGGTAAGCGTATCCAGCGCCGAAGAGATATCACCACGTTCACACAGCTCCGCAACCAGCTCCGCAGCAAACTCCATCCCGACCACAGACGCTACGCCCACGACGTACGACGGCAAGTCCTGCAAACGCTCAACGCGAGCTTGGATCAAACCGTGCAATGTACTCGGGATAGAGCTGACCCGGTCGACCAAGCCTTGCGATCGGCAAAGCTCTTCCACGAACAGGGGGTTGCCGCCGGCGTGTTCGTGAATGCGCCGAGCGTCGGCATCTGTGATCGCAAGTGACAGCAGTTCACGAATAGCCAGTTCGGACTCGGACTCTGCCCAAGGCAGAACCCGCACGCGTTCACAACGGCTGACGAGCGGATCGGCAGCAGGCACGGAACGAGTGGCGACTACTACCAAAATCGACGATGTCGCTATCGAACGTACCAAGCCACCCAACGACCAGCGTGAAGCGTCATCTGCAGCATGCCAATCGTCAATCAATAACGCCAAGGGCTGGGTGCGGCCAATACGCGAAAGCAAGTGCGTCAAACCCTGCACCAGTTCATCGAGCGACAATTGCGGGCCTCCGCGCGACGGTTTTTCGAATCCCAACAGTCGCGAAAACAGAGGCACCCAACGCTCAAGCTGCGCGTCCAACGTGCCCATGACGTCGATCATCTTGGCTTTTGCGGCCTGCGGCGAATCTGAACTGTGAGTAGTAAACAGGCGCTGCAAGACCTGCGCGACCGGCTGCAGCGGAGCGCTGCCGGCACTGGCATCACACTCCACGCGCAACGTGTACACGTCGTCCAGCGACTGGCGAAACTCCTCCAAGATCCGAGTCTTGCCGATGCCCGCGTCGCCGATGAGAGCCACGGCCGCGCCTTGTCCGTGCTGGGCCCGGTGCAAGCAGGCGTTCAATGTCTGCAACTCCTTGGAGCGTCCAACCAGCGGGGTCAGCCCTTCTCGAGTGCGTGCCTCAAATCGGCGCCGAACGCTGGAGCGTCCCGTAACACGAAAAGCACTAATCGGCGCCGACTGCCCTTTGAGCGACAGTGTCAATCGTTCCGCCACAAAGTATGCTTGCGCCCCCTTCAATGTCGCTTCAGACACAAACACTTCGTTGGCGCCGGCGGCGCTACACAGCCGTGCCGCGACATTGATCGGATCTCCTGAGAAGGCATACTTGCCGCGCTTGGGATCTGCCTCCCCAGCGAATACCACTCCCGAATGAATGCCGGTGTGCATCTGAAGCTGCTCGCCCACCCCGTCGAGTTTCAATTGGGAAATCTGTTGGTGGATCTCCAGCGCGGCAATGGTGGCGCTGCGCTCGCCATCCTCGTCGCCAGAAAAGCCGAATACGGATAACACCCCGTCACCGTAGAACTGGTTGACGAAGCCCCCGCACTGCACCACGATTTGCTCCGCCACGGCCGCAACCGTTTCCATCATTTCCGCCACGTCCTCGGGATCCATGACAGAGCTCAAGCGAGTGTAGTCGCACAGATCCGAGAACATCAGCGTGACATGGCGACGCTTGCCACCACGAGCAGACGTCGGCGGCAGGTTTTCCGAGGGAGTCGAGGGCATCCGTTCTGGACGAGGATGCTACCATGGAACCCCACGTCGCTGGTCTTGGGAGCGACGCCCGCGAGCGGTCGCGCACCCCTGGATTCGGGCCCATCCAGAAGCGCTCCTCCGAAAAGCTCGCGGCGAGGCCGCTCCAGCAGGCCCCAACCGAGCCCCAGTGCGGCTCTCCTGGAGCTCACCGCACTTCGATACGCCGCAGACGTGTGAGCCAATGCATCATGTAGCGGGCGATGGCGTGGAGTTCAGATTCCGGCTGTTTCAGTGCTCTCTTGTCCGTGTGCAACCTTCGCGCGCCCAGGAACGCGCGCTCCACTACCAAAAACCGCACCAACGCACTCAGCGCCCTGCCTCGCGCGAACCTCGCCCGGGATGTCACCTCGCAACGAGCAGCCCTGTTGCTCCCCCGATGCGCTCTGCCGATCGCGGGCAATTGAAGCTCCGCGCCGAGCACCGTAGAAGCGGCCGTGAAGTGTATCGAGAGCTCGTGGAACGGAGTCGCCGGCGCGTCGAGCACACCCTGAGCATGCCGTATGCATGAGCCAGCTCTGTGGGTTGCCCTGCTGTCGTTGGTGGCAGCTCTCTTCATCGCCGCGCTATACCCGCTACGTTTCGACCCGCCACGCATCTGCACCAATGACGTCGTCAAGCTGGACGATGGCAGCTGGAGCTCTGGCACGTACAACATCGACCGCACACCTGGTGTTCCGGAGTTCCTGGGTGCCAGCGTGCGCTCTGGAGAGCTGCGCATCGAGCTCTCGCTCAACAGCGATAGCCAGGCGCAATTCGGGCCTGCCCGGATCCTGAGCATCTCGAAGGACCAACGCAATGCCAACCTGGCTATTGCACAGTTTCGCACAGATCTGCTCGTGCGCCTGCAGCGGCCGGGCTCAACCCCCTGGGGAGCTCCGGTATTGGTGCTGCGCGGCTTCTTTGAGGAGTTACGTTGGCATGACGTGGTCGTCCATTTGACCCCCGGACAGCTGCAGCTGTTTGTCGACGGCGTTCAATCGTTGAACGAACCCCTGCCTCCAAACCTGACGGACCAGTGGCTTGCGATCCCACGCCGTTCGCTGGGCAGCGAACCAACGGGCATGCGCCACTGGCGGGGTCGACTGCGCCGCGCTGGTCATTGTCGAAGGGCAGCAGTACGACTACTTGCATTCAACGCGACTGCAGACTCCGCCCAGCGCATTCCAGTTGCCAGAGCGACTGCACGATCTGCATCGCCTCTATCACGCCCTTCTCCGCAGCCCTTTGCGCCGAGCTGAGCTGAGCAAACGCATCCCGACCGTGCAGCGCCGGGCAGCGCTCCACGGATTGACTCTCGGTACGGTCAAGCTGCTCAGCAAGGCTTTCTTTGCGAGCCGCCATCCATGTCTGATTGACGTACCACTACAAGCACTCGGTGCGTGGTCTGGGGGCGCGTAAGTGATACAAGCGCCCCCCTGTTGGCCGGCGCGGGGCCAGAGGGGCGCCCGAACCCCCAGACCACGTGCAGGAGAAGCGCACAAGTGCGCTATTGGTGTCCTCGGAGCGTCTGAGTCACCGACGAGCGGGGCTGCGGACGGATCAGGCAGCGTTCAGCTGACACGCAGGTGGCCGAGCAGGCGCCGCGCTTTTCGTGACCCAGAAGGTGCCGACTATCTGATCGCCTTGGACGCGCGCCCAGGAGCGTTCATCCCGACCGCGGGGTCTCGAACTTCTCGTTCGAGACACTTGCGGCACCGGTCTTTGCGGTGGAGGTTCCGGCTGGACTCCGTGTTTGATCAAGAGGACGGCGATGTGTGGAGGGTCTCTGGCGGCCCGCACCCAGCGCATCCGACCGCCGCACTTGTCGCAGGGTCTCAACGTCGGCGCGAAACACGTGCCGCAAGAGCCATCCCCATCGTGAGCGACGAAAGCGTGGTGGTGGCAGGCCTCACGTGTCCTCTGGGCGATCCGACGTTGACGCGGGAGGCAGCACGCGGGATGGAGCACACGAAGAGCCGTTCGCGAACCCTCGAAAACATATGAACCACGAACCCAAACAGTTTCGGCAGCCACGATGGTGAAAGCAACCAAAGATCAATCCGACGGTGGAGTCGGTGTGATCGGTGCTGCAGCGATCGGTATTGGCGGAATGGTCGGCGGAGGGATCTTTGCGGTCTTGGGTACGGCAGTCATGCTCGCGGGCGGGGCCACCCCCATCGCGTTCGCGCTAGCGGGCGCAATCGCGGCACTCACGTCGTATTCCTATGCCAAGCTCTCGGTCGCATACCCCGAGTCCGGCGGAACCATCATATTTCTCGATCGCGCCTTCGGCGTAGACCTCGCGACCGGCACGCTCAACTCGACGCTTTGGCTCAGCTACCTGGTCACGATTGCTTTGTACGCCTCCGCGTTCGGCTCGTACGGGCTCACGTTCTTCTCGGACCAACCCGAGTGGCTCAGGCACGTCATCGTGACCGGTGCCGTCCTCGTACCGGCCGTGCTGAACGTTCTCGACTCCGCGATTGTGGCCGAGTCCGAGACCGCGGTCGTCGTGCTCAAACTGAGCCTGCTGGCGGTGGTGATCGTGGCGGGAGCGACCGAAGTCGATCCCGAGCGTCTAGCAGTATCGACTTGGGCGGGGCCAACATCGATCATCACCGGCGGCATGACGATCTTCGTGGCGTACGAAGGGTTCGAGCTCATCGCCAACGCTGCTCAAGACGTGCGAGACCCGGTGCGTACGTTGCCGCGTGCATTCTACTCGTGCGTCGGCTTCGTCGTGTTTCTCTACATCCTCGTCGCGATCGTCACGGTTGGCTCCGTGCCTCCGTCTGCCATCGCTGAGGCCAAGGACTACGCGCTTGCCGCGGCTGCGGAGCCGTCGCTCGGCCATGCGGGGTTCGTGCTCGTCGCGGTATCAGCGCTTCTGGCGACCTTTTCGGCGATCAACGCCACGGTCTACGGAAACGCTCGACTGGGGTTCGCCCTCGCGAAGGATGGTGAGCTGCCTGAGGCATTCGAACGCCAGACTTGGAGGCGTCCCGTACACGGCGTGGCGCTCACGGCCATTCTGTCTCTGCTGCTAGCCAACCTGGTGGACCTGAACGAGATCGCCATCATCGGCAGTGCTGGCTTTCTGGTCATCTTCGCCGCCGTCAATGCCGCCGCCTACCGTCTGGGCCCGAAAGTTGGCGCTCGCCGTCTCGTCACCACGACGGCGACCCTCACATGTGGTGGCGCCCTCGTCGCCCTGCTCTGGCACACCGCCACCGCGTCTCCACGTGCGCTCGTCGTATTCGTGGGCGTGCTCATCGGGGCCACTGCCTTCGAGTTCATCTACCCTCGAATCACCGGACGATCGTTTGCCTCGATTCGCAGGTGACGGGCCGTTTAACCACTTGCACGCCCCCTGTCAAAGTGGGAGCCTAGGCGTCGTGCAAACTCGGGAACGTGTCTCACGAGAGCGGCATGAGAGTGGTAGGAAGGGGTCAAGAACACTGCCACGGGCGGTTGCGACCCTTGGTGCGTGCCTGGCCACCACAGGCTGCCTCTCTGAGCCCACGGCGAAGCTAGCCGCGGGCGACGAGCGTGGGCCGTGTTATGCCAACGGAACCTGCAATGACGGTCTCAAGTGCCGTAGCGACCGCTGCGTCGTCGTTTTTTCAGCGGATGCGGGCGGCTCAGCCAGCGACGCCGATGGCACGGATGAGGCTCGGGGTGCGGGCACTGCCAGCTCGCGCGACGGCTCAGACGGGGGAGCGAGCCCCAATGCTCGGGGCAACGAGAGCACTGCGCCCAGCAGCGATGGCAGTGAAGACGGCGGTACCACGACCGGTGACCGTCCGGCGCGCGCGGATGCTTCCGACGCGGGTAGCTCCGTTCCGAGCCAAGGCCGAGAAGACGAGGACGATCCTCCCGACGCCGGGTCCGACGGCTCTGGGGGCTCCAGCCCGACCCCCGACAACTCTGGCACGGCGGGTTCATCAGGCGCAGGCCCCGGGATCGACGGGATGGGGGGCTCCAGCGCGAACGGCGCTGGAGGTGCCGGCGGAACGGCGACCGGCGGAAGCGGGGGGACCCCGAATTCTGAGCCACCCCGAGTGGTGCAGATCGACGGTGGGAGCAACTTCGGCTGCGCTGTCATGACCGACACCAGCGTCCGGTGCTGGGGAAACAGTGGCGCGGGCCAGGCCGGAGATGGCTTCTCGAGTCCCGTCCGCACGCCGACCACGATCGACTTCTTCGACGAGGTACGTCACTTGAGCAATGTCGACTCCGTTGCCTTGGGTGAGAGTCATGCCTGCGCGATGACTGCAGACGGCGGCGTCTACTGTTGGGGCTCGAACACTCGCGGCCAACTCGGGCAGGAGTCGGCGAGAGATGAACGTGCGGGGCCGCAAGAACCAGCCCTCGCCTTGAGCCTACCCGCCGTCAAGATCGCTGCTGGAGGACGGCACAGCTGTGCCATCCTCTCCGACCAAAGCCTCGAGTGCTGGGGTTCCAACGGTTACGACCAAATCCAAGCTGATCTCGGATTGGATGTGGATCCGCCGGCGGCCGTGGTGGGCATCACTGACGTCGTCGACGTGGCGTTGGGGTCTTGGCACTCTTGCGTGTTGACCGGGAGCGGAAGTGTCCAGTGTTGGGGCGCCAACGATGATGGCCAACTCGGCGACGGCTCCACCGAGCCGAGCACGGTCCCCGTCACGGTGGGCGGTATTGTCGATGCTACTGCCATCGCCGTGGGCTCGGCCCACTGCTGCGCCATCCTCGAGGGCGGCACGGTCACCTGCTGGGGTGACAATGACTACGGGCAAGTGGGCAACGGATCCCAAGAGGACACCAGCACCCCGATGGTAGTCGGTGGACTCAGCAACATCGTGAGCGTAGTTGCCGGTAATGACCACACCTGCGCACTGGACGGGGACGGTACCGTTCACTGCTGGGGTGACGGCGACCGCGGACGACTTGGCCTCGGCGATCAGGACATTCGGACGACGCCCCAAGCCATCTCCACGAATCAAACCTTCGTCTCCCTTGGAGCCGGCAACGCACACACCTGCGCGGTCAACGACGAGGGCATTGTGTTCTGTTGGGGCCTGAACAATGACAGCCAGCTGGGGGACGGCGGCCAAGCCAGCTTTCGCGACGAGCCAACCTACATCGCGAACATCACGCTGTAGCGATCCTCCGTCGAGCGCGTAAGTGATACAAGCGCCCCCTGTTGGCTGGCGCGGGGCCAGAGGGGCGCCCGGACCCCCAGACCACGTGCAGGAGAAGCGCACAAGTGCGCTATTGGTGTCCTCGGAGCGTCTGAGTCGCCGACGAGCGGGGCAGAGGAGCCTTGCCGCAGGCGCGGCGCGAAGCTCCGGACCAAGAAAAGGCCCACCTGTGCATCGCCCTGTTAGCGTCGCTCTCACGGTGGGCGTCGGCGTCGAGGCACATCCCGGTGCTCAGGCTGGCTCGTCGAAGAGCACGCCTTGGGC
>JBNKUV010000049.1:0-4504 GCA_050298815.1 Polyangiaceae bacterium | reverse complement strand
GTACCGGTGTTCCATGTACGAGCGAACCGCGGGGCCATGGTGCTGGCAGAAGTCGTCGCGGGTCAAAGAGGTGGTTCCGCTCGAGCCAACGGCTCGCGGGGGTGGCTCTTCGTGCTGGAGGAGGTTTTCAGCGGGAGGGCCGCCTGGCGGCCCGTTGTCTTGGGCTTCGCCCGGTGCTGGTTGAGGTCGTCGGCGCTCAGTGGCATGATGCGACGGTTGCTCTGGTTCTCGCGGTCTGGCGCGCGGCGTGGTGGCCCCGGGCTGAGGTCCGCGCGAGCGCCTGGCCCCTGTTCCGAGCAAGAGGTCGTGTCGCTCGAACAGGTCGTGGTGAACAGTTTCTGTATCGGCGCTTGAACTCAAGGCGCGGGCCGTCGGCGGACCAGGGCTCGAAGTACGGACGCGGGCCATTCGCGGCACTGAACTCGGGCCAGGCGCGGGCCGCTCGCGGGCCATTCTCGGAACTCACGCGCGGACCAGACGTGGAACGAGGCTCGGGCCGTGCGTGCATGATTCGCGGACCAGGGCTCAAACCAGGGCGTGGACGAGGCGCGAGCCAGGGCGTGCACCGAGGCTCGGCCCAGAGGGTCATCTCTCGGGCTCGAGTCGTGGCGAAGACGGAACAGGTCGTGGTGTCGCCGCGCAACATGAAATTGCACCTGGCGGGCCGTGCAAGGCTGCTTGCTGGGTGTGAGGCATTCAGCGGGAAGGCCGCTTTCGCGGCCTGCTGTTCTTTGGGCTTCGCCCGGCGTCGAGCGGAGGTCGTCGCGCGGCGCCCGCAGGTGAATTTCAGCCGTTATGCCGGCCAGCGATGACAAAGTCCCTAAAGCCCGCGGATTTCGGTTGGCACACGGATCCCGTGCAGTCAGCGACAGCATCCGTGCGGTCGCGAGCAGCCGGCCATCGTGGGTGGCTCGGCGTCCGCACATGAGGACTGGCGATGAGTTTCGCTGCGCCTCGCCGAGCGTGGCGGAGAGTCGTTCTTGTGGGGCGGCGGTGGGCTTCTTATTGCTATGCTACCCGGTCCCATGGCTAGAGCCGCAACCGTCTACGATATTCTGATCGCGTCGCCCGGTGACGTTGCTCGCGAGAGAGAGCTCGTGCGAAACGTCATCCACAACTGGAACGTTCTGCACGGGCGTAGACGAGGCTGCGTCTTGGAGCCCGTCATGTGGGAAACGCATTCAGCCCCGGAGTTTGGCGACCGACCACAGGCGATCATAAACCGACAGATCGTCGATACTTGCGACGCCCTCATTGGCGTCTTCTGGACACGGCTCGGCACACCAACCGGCGCAGGACCATCAGGGACCGTCGAAGAGATCGAGCGCTTTGCCGGTTCAAAAAAGCCTGTGATGCTCTACTTCGGCTCCCGGTCAGTAGATCTGAACCAAGTTGACGCTGAACAACTGACCGGATTGCGCAGGTTTAGGGACGACTGCAAGTCGCGTGGGCTGCTCGAGGAGTACCGCGACCTAGACGAGCTCCGGCAGAAGGTCGCTCGTGCCCTTGAACATCTGGTCGACAGCCTCCTGGCAGCGACGGATCTCGCCGTCGACCCGGCTGTCCCCGGTGAACGAGCCCGTCAGACCGTCGTCGAACTGAGGCGAATGCTGAAGCGTTTAGAACTCAGTCGAGGTCTACGGCACCTTGGCCATAACGATGGGAAAGATGTCATGATGGAGTTCACCGACTGGTTTGTTTCCAACCAAGATGAGCTCAATGGGCCGGAGTCGGCATGGGACGCGCTGGCGAACTATTCGGCGCAGATGACCAAGTACCAGTTCACTGCCAGCAGAGGATCTTCGGAGCGATTCTTTGAGATTGGGGTCAGCATACTTCAGAACGCAATCAGTCTCTTGGAAAGTGGCGAGCCATCTCCAAAGGTTCGAGGCGTGGATCAGAAGATCCTGGAGTGCTTCTACAAAACGAAGTCACGCAACGACCGCAAGTCAGTTGATCAGGTTTCTGAAGAGCTCGGTGTCAGTCCTGACGAAGTTCGCCAATCCATCGACGTCCTTGAACCGCTGGGGCTAGTCCGTCGGCAGAGCTATTTTAACGCTCGCGACGACTACGAGGTAACCGGGTCCGACAAGTCTCAGGGTAGTTGTCGCGTTTCCTGACTACGCTCGATGCGCGACGTCGGTCAAGCCGCTGTCGCCGCCGTTTTGGTCTTCTTCCTGGGGTTGAGCGTCACGGCAGGAGCCGGCGAGCAGTTCCTGATGCCTCGCGACCATCGCTGCGGATGACGTAGCCGAGCTGCCTGGTACGTCTCCTCGCGACGCCGCAGCAGAGCTTCTTCTTCGCCCTTGTGGCGAGCCATGGGCGTGACCCAGTTCAGGGCGCTGTGCCGATGCTCTTCGTTGTACCAGCGCACGAATCGATCCACCCACGCCTGCGCATCCTCGAGCGTCTCGAAGGGCTTCTTCGGGTAGCCCACGCGAGTCTTCATCGTACCGAAGAGCGACTCGACGTAGGGGTTGTCGTCACTGACGCTGGGACGACTGTACGATGTCAAGACGCCGAGCCGCTCAAGCGTTGCCTTCAGCGTCGCGCCTTTCATGGCTGAGCCGTTGTCCGAGTGAAGCGTCGTCGTGCCGGGACCCAGCTGTTCTCGCTGCTGCACCGCCACGAAGAGCGCCGCCGCGTGTTCGTCGTTCTCTGCTTCGCACACGCGCGCCGCCACGATGCGCCGACTGAAAATGTCTGTCACGAGGTAGAGGTAGTAGAAGGTCCCAAGCACGTTCCGTCTCAGGTACGTGATGTCCCAACAGTACACTTGATTCGGGGCTTCTGCCACCAGTTCATCGGGTTTTTTGCTCGTCCGTGGACGCGTATCGGTCCGGTGTTTCTGCATGTCGTGCTTGTGCAACACGCGGTACGCCGTCGCCTCGCTAGCGATGTACGTTCCTTGCTCGGCCAACGCCGGAATCACCTGCCGTGGGGACAAGTCGCGATACTTGGGCGAGGTCAAGACGTTCAGTAGACGCCTCTCTTCGTTCTCACTCAGCTTGTTGCTCGGTACGGTGTTGGGGCCCCGCCGACCGTCTTCGCCGCCGTCTTGACTGCGCCAACGTTGCACGGCGCGGGAGCTGATGCCGACCACCTCTGCACAGCGACTCAGTCGTGCCCCCGCTTCTTGCGCCTCCGCGATGCACGAGAGGACGACTCGTCGCTGCTCTGCCTCGTGGGCGCGTCCTCGTCCGCCCACAAGGCTTGCACTTTTCCCTGCAGAACGAGCAAAGCTGCGGTCTCCGCAAGCGCCTTGTCCTTCCGCTTCAGCTCGCGCTCGAGCTCCTTCACTCGCTTCCGGTCCTCGCCGCCACCGCGCGTCGCACGGGCGCCAAACCCCGACAACGCTAACTCCCGCCACTGCCGGAGGTGTTCCTCCGTGAGACCCTTTCGACGAAGCCAAGAGCCCAGCTCGACCTCCGATAGGCCATCGGCCTCCATCACCGCGGTCAGCTTCTCTTGTGGGCTCCAGTCTTGCGGGCGCTTGCGCTCGGCCCTCGGCTCTTCGTCGCTACTCACACCCGGGACTTTACCGGCGGATTTCAGCCAGAGCGACAGCGTGGGCTGAGCCACTCCCACTTCCTTCGAAAGCGCGCTCGCCGAAACCCTGCCGGGCCCCACCAGCCGCTGAATCATTCTCTGCTTGAAACTCTCCGAGTATCGCTTCTGCTTCACGGTCCTTCGTCCAGACCGCCCCCTGGATCATTCCGCTCTCAGCCTGCCAACCGAGACGACAACTTCCCTGAGACCGGGGGGTATCGAGCACGGTCAAAAACCCATCCGCACCACTGGCGCCTGACTCAGGCTTGTTCAACACACGTCTTAGCGCTGGCCTCCGCGCCGTTCGCTCCGCTCACTCGCGCTCCGTCACCGCCAAAACGCTTACACGTTGGACAGCCAGCCCGCAGCCATCACTGCGGGATTGGAAACCGCTCCGGGTATCGAATCTTTAGGTGGTCGAACGCCTCCTCCATTAGGTCCTCTGCGGGGTCGAACACGATGTAGGCAGACTGGATGCCCAAGGGGTGCGGCGCAATAACGAGCCTACCCGACTCGATGAGGCCTTGCATTGCGAGCATCGCCTTTACGCGCTCCTCGTGTCCTTCGGGATACTCACATGAACAAGCATTGGCGATCGTGACGCGCTGCAGGACGCAACCGCGAAGTCGAAAACCGTGCCCGGGACGGACCGTTAACCGATCCTGGTCGCAAGTCATGGGATGTTCGATGATCAGGTCCTGGCTCCGGAAAAGCCAGACGCCTTCATACGGTGGCCCATGCTCAATCACCCATTCGTGTCTAGATAGGGCGAAAGATGGAACAAGTTCGATCGCTTACACGAGAGACTTGCGCGTGTGTAGGCGGCCACGGGGATCCGCAGAAAACTGACGCGAACCCCCGCGGCCAGGCGGGGCTACTTCTTCTTTCGTGAGGCGGAGGTCGGCGGCTTTGCCGCCGGCCTCGTCTTGCTCTTTCGGAGGATGCGTTGTCTGTC
>JBNKUV010000048.1:0-2940 GCA_050298815.1 Polyangiaceae bacterium | reverse complement strand
GCGTTGACCTTGAGTTGACCACGCAGTGTGAAGCGGCGCATGCCCTTGTTTTGGATGTTGCCGAAGACGGGTTCGACGGTGCCGATGCGTTTGCTGTAGGTGGCGCGGCCAACGGGCGTGTCGAACTTCTTGCGCATGCGCAGGACGGCTGCATTGGCGGTGGCCTTTGTCGAGGGCGCTGGTCCGACGCGCTCCTTGATGACCGTGAGCTGGCGCTGCTTGGTCCGCTCTGGAGGGTGTAGGCATTGGCTCCGAAGTGGGCAGCCCGTGCAGGCGGTGATGGGTGCCTTGAAGTGAGCGACGCGGTAACCATTGAACAGCATGTCTGTGCCGCTCTTGTAGAGCTTGTGTCCAGCGGGGCAGAAGCAGGTTTCGTTCTGTTCATCGTAGACGAAGTCCTCGAGCGTGAACTGCTTCTTGGGTAGCTTTGGTCGTGCCTCGCGTTGGCGACGGCGCTTCAGTGCGCGCTCTTTGCGACTTCGCTGCTTGTGGCGGGTGGTGTCGGCAAATGCCGGATCGCGGCGGCGGAAGTTGCGATCGGCGATGTAGGCGTCGACGCCGGTCTTCTCGACGGCGGTGAGGACGACGTTGCTGTGGAAGCCGCTGTCAGCGGTCAATTGGGCTTGTTCGAAAAGATCGACTTCGGGGTTGATGGCGGCGAAGGTCTTGCGTGCGTTCTCAATCAGCGGAGCGAGCAGGTGCCCCTCGTAGCCGGAG
The DNA here is from genome assembly GCA_050298815.1 of Polyangiaceae bacterium. Taxonomy (GTDB): domain Bacteria; phylum Myxococcota_A; class Polyangia; order Polyangiales; family Polyangiaceae; genus SZUA-265. The sequence continues at coordinate 2,223 of JBNKUV010000048.1, read as the reverse complement.
CCATGAGCCTCCGCATGTACGACGATCTGAGCGCGGTCGTCGACGACGGCGAGACCGTTGTAACCTTGGAGGACGCCGCGAGAAGAGGTCATCTTGGCGCTTTGGGGATCGGTGACGTTGCGCTTCTGCTCGTTTCCGGAGGGCCCCTCCTTCCGCTTGGCATTCTTCAAGAAGGCCTTGATTTGACCGATTTTCCGTTTGTAGGCCTGGAGCTTGGTCCTGTCTCGTCTTCCGTCGGGTCCCCGCTTTTCGGCCGCATCGCGTTGTCGATGCTTCTGAACGATCGCGGCCGCAGCGTCTTCGAGCTTCTTGCACTTGTCCCGCAGCTCCTGGTGCGTGCCGCTCCAGCGCTTGGAAGCGTTGGAGGGGAGTTTGCAGCCGTCGACAGCGAAGTGCTGCCTGCCGAGCAGACCGAGCTCTGAAGCGTAGAACAGCACATCGGCGAACAGACTGACGATCTCACGGTGCAGCTCGCTGACGAAAGCGGCGATGGTGGTGAAGTGGGGTCTGCAATCGGCGGAAAGTGCCATGAACACGACGTTGCGTCTGCAGGCCTCAGCGAGTGTGCGGCTTGAGACTATCCCCTTGTAGTATCCGTAGAGGACGATATTGAGGAGCAACTTGGGGTCATACGCATGGCGCCCCGAATCGTCATTGCAGTACCGGGCCTCGAAGGGCGACAGATCGAGGTGATTCTCGACGATCTCGCCCAGAGCATACTCGAAGGAGCCCTCGATGATCTGGTCGGCGTAGGCCAGAGGGATCATCTTTGTTTGATTGAGATCGTAGTGCATGTACTTCGCCATCGATACGCTCCGGTAGGCTGTCTCGAAGGCGTTGTATCCATCCGGATCCTACAAACCAAGCCCTTGGCGGGTTTTCTGCAGCCTCAACGGCTTGCCATTCACCCGCAGCGGGCGAGGAAAGCAGGTCTGGTGGGAAGACTATCATGAAAAAGCGGCGGCGATCAGCCGCCACCTGCCGAGGCGCAGCAGCAAGGCGTGGCAGCACTGGCCCGCTGTCGGCGTGCAATGGCCTGTTGGGCGGCACTTCACATCTTGGGTCACAGGCAACGTCGATCGCATTCTTGGTCCGCATTTGCTGCTGCGTGTCAGTCGTTCGAGTCGGAAGGGCGCTCGGGGTCGGCAAACTCGTGCGGCAAGTCAGGACCGGAGATGAGCCGTCCGTCGAACGCAGCCTGCATTGTCTGGTAGTAGCGGACCAACCGCTGCGGGGGTCGTTGTCGAGCGAGTGGGAGATTCTGCATCGAGCCTCCCGAATAATTCTCATTGCGATGTCGGTGGCCACGTGATGGGGTTCCGGCAGGGAGTTGGGCAAGCCGTGCAGCGGATTCTGGACGTAGGCCAAGTGGAGCTAGGCTGCGTGCACATCTACGCGCATCTTCAGTCCGGCACTCCGCACCTGGTCTTGCAGCGCGAGGCGAACAAACTGAGCCTGGCTATGACCGAGGGCCTTGGCGAATCGCGCTGCGCGTTCAGGACTGACCGCTCTGCGACCGTGCTCGATATCACTGAGATGCGAGCGGGAGACGCCGAGGCGTTCGGCAAAGACAGCCAGACTCTCGTTTTCAGCTTCGCGAATGGCGGACAGGGCACCACCCAAGGAGAGGGGGCCGCCCATGGCGTTCTCGAGGAAGGCCTGGGTGTCGTTGGCGCGACGCTTCGATCTAGTAGTCATGCTTATTCACCTCCTCGACGTGGACGGTCTCGATACTGTGGTCGTCATGTACGATGTAGATGGCTCGGTAGGCTTGGCTGAGACGAATGGCTCGGTAGCCCTTCCACTCGCCCTTGAGGGCATGGTCCTTGAAACCGGGTAAGGCCCTTGCGGCGTCCAGGCCGTCGACCTGGACCAAATCGGCCCAGATGGCGAACTTCCGAAGGATGTGCTTGGGAACCTTGGTCAGTTGTTTTCGGGCGATGTATTAACCCGCGGAGGCGCTGGAGACAACCATTCAGGACGGAACAGACCCAAGTAGACTCGGCGGCGATCAGCCGCCTCCTTTGTGGAGCGTGGCAGCAAGGCGAGGCGTACCTGCGCCTCCGTCGGTGTTCAATGGCGTTATGGGAGGACCGTTCCCACCAAGTCGGTTTCTTGGACGCAAGGCGCTTCTGAGGGATCGAGGAGGGGACATGCACCCACGGGCTACGAATATGCAATGGCGAGCATGTGATGCTCCCTAACTCGACTTCGAGCCCGTGG
>JBNKUV010000047.1:0-11018 GCA_050298815.1 Polyangiaceae bacterium | reverse complement strand
GGGTGGCGGAGGCCTGACCTCGAGCTGATCGTGATGCCCGAACCGCGCAATGATGGGTCCGAGGCGCCCTCGCCACCCCCTTTCCCCCTGCACAGGTGCTCACCAGCTTGCCGGTTTTGACAGTTCGTTTTGCCTTAGCCCACGGAACCCATCCGAGATACCGGAGGGAGTGAACGGGCAAAGGATCGCTCGACGCGCTCACCCGGTCCCTGGCACAGAGCTTCTGATCGGCAAGCACGATGATCGGGTTGGCCCACGTGGGGTGTTCACGCAGCCAATGATGATCGGCATTCGGGTCTTCCAGCAGCACGCCATCCGTCTCATCGCTGGCTGATGCGGGGTCGAACGCGCAACTGCTGCTCGCAGGCACGGTGTAAACCTGTCCGGTGCTGTCTCCAAGTTCACCAACAACGAACGGACCGTCGACGACATTGACCGTCGCGACGCGCCACTGGCCGTCCGGCGGCCGCGCTGTCGCGGGCATCGTCACCTCTCCGGAGCGCCATTGGTTCGGATCTTCGGCAGCCGTCGTCACCCGGAGCGCGGAACCGAGGCATGCGGCGCACTCCCCAACGGGCTGAGCATTTACATTAGGTACGGGCTGCATGGCGGGTCCGTCGCCGGAAGTCGGAGCGTTGCTGCCAGCGTCCTCGACTGCTGGAGTCATGCGCCGCATGTTTTCCTCGGAGCAGGCGACGACAATCAGGTAGACGAGCGCGCTGCCCGCGAGTGTGAAAATGGCACGATGCAGTGTGTTCATGGCCTTTCCTCTTGGTCTTGGAACGTTCCCCGATCGTATGTAGCAGCAACGGATGCTGCGTGGGACCTTCCGGGGTCTCGGTGGGAGGGAGCCGCTGCCGATTGCGAAAGCTCGTTTGAGTCCAAGTCGCACGGCAGCGTCCGCAGCGAGGCTGACGCGCTCCTGGCGAGCGGCGGGTCCTGGCGCAAGCACTGCTGGAAAGCCTAGACAGAAGTGCATTGGTTTGCGAAGAGTTGGAAGATGGCATCGTCGATCGACGTGGTCCCCAATGAGTGGCGATCAGGCATCGCGCCTGTCATTGGGCGGGGGGCTGGTGATGGACGCCCTACTCGTTGACGGTGACGAAATCGAGCTGACACCCGACCCACCCTGGCGCTGGATGGTGCCTCCGATGCGGCTGAAGGTGAATGCCTTGCCCGGGCACCGGATGAAGGCCGTCGTGGATGACGACGGCCAACCGCTGGAAGGTGTCGACGTCGAAGTCACGACGCCCGACGGAGCCACCCTGACGGTTCGTACGGGGCCCAAGGGGGCCGTCAGAATCGACAATCTAAAGGAGGATGGGGAGTGCCAAGTAGTCGTGCGTACCGCGCAGCCGCCGGGACTGGACGGCGATGTCGGTTCAGGGGACGGCGCGGCCACCGATGATGGCAGCGTTCCCCCACCGTCCGACGAGAACGGGAGTTCTTCGGGCGACAGCCCCACGTCGGATGACGGCAGCCCAGAGCTCGAGACGACGTTGCGCCTAGTAGACGGTTCAGGCGCACCGATGGCCAACAAGGCGGTGAGAATCGTTGCCGCGGACGGCACTGGGACCACGGCTACGTCGGACGAGGATGGCATGGTGGTTTTTGAGGCTGTGGAGGGAGAAGTCACGCTTCTGTTCGACTCCGAGGCGGCTACAGCTGCGGAGGGTGGATGATGCTCAACGGGCGCACCCGGCGCATCACGGCGGCTGCTACGCCGCGGGGCTGGTTAGTGCTCTTGCTGCTGACTGGGGAGGTGGCGACCGGGTGCAAACGAAGTCCCGCTCGGGTCGAGTCATCGTCGGTCTCCGATGCGTCAGCCACCGCTCCCTCGCCACCCGCTGGTAGGCTCGACTGGATAGCGACGGCCCGCCGGCTCTACGCCGACAACTATGACAAGCGCGCGGAGCGGCCACAGGACGCCGTCGCGCAAGTCCGCTTCTCGAAGTCCTCACTGCCCGAGCTTTGGCGGCAGCGGTATTGCGCCGCTGACTGTACAGCTCCCAACATCTTCGTGCGCGTGCGAATCGAGGCGGGTGTTGTCAGCATCTATCCCCACTGCAACAGTCAGCAGCCAGAACTGGCGCTTGTCGAGGAGTGGTTGGCGCGCGGGCCATGGAAACTCGTGGAAGGTGAGTTCCGAACCAACGCTGCATTCGTGCTGCGGTCAGGCGCGGGCGAGAAGATCGCAGGCAACGTCGAACAGTGGACCCCGCCATGGACGGCGGCCAAAGATGTCTGGGATGACTGGCTTTACTCACGCTCGCTCGCGGTGGCGCATGCCCAAAGCGAAGGGATACAGGCGGACTTGCTTGGAAGGACGAAATGCCGCGATCCGCGCAACCTGGCGCTGTGTGAGGCTGAACTCGCCACGGAAGGAAGTCCGTTGGCGCTCCTTCGTTCCCTTGGCCCCTGCCCGTTGAACTACATGAGCGACCAGGAATGCAAACAACTCAGAGTTGGCCTGCCGGTACAAACTGGGCACTTCAACAACTTCTGCGGCCGAGTGGACATCGACCCCCTGAAGGATCCTCCGTCTCGGGAGGATCGCGAGGTCATGATTCGGCGTAGAGTCCAACTCGAGGCGGCGGGTGTCGACGTCGCGCGCTTGCTGCTGGGAACAGCCTGGACCGCGCACGGACAATACGTCCCGCAAGTGAGCATGGACCAGCTGGCGCTTGCGATCCGCGCAGTGGGTCTCGACGAGCTTCTCGCCAAGCGCGCAGGCCAGCTCCGAGACTCGGGCGCACTGGCTTGGCCGAATCGGTTTCGCGCCGCCGTGCTGAGCGCGATGCTGACGGGGGCGCGGCCCGCGGGGCCGACACTGCGCAAGATGTTCCAGCAATACGCGAACCCGTGCCCCGAGGGGGCAACGGACTGCAGCACACGAGACGCGGAGCACGGGCAAGGCACAGACGCATGCATCGATCTGTTGCTGGGGCGAGGCAGCTTCGGCTGCATGTTTGGCTGAGCGAGGTGGTGCAATGGAGAAACGCGTCGTCCACTTGAGGAAGGGCAGCGAGGCCAGCACGAGTGTCGAGGCCGGCGGTAGCTTCGAGGTCATGATAGTGACCGAGCCCAAGGCCATGGACGTGCTCGAACTGGGAGACGCGCACTTTCGTCTCAACAGTCCGGTCTTCCTTCCACACGACTTCGACGAGGTGGAGCCAGTAGAGACTGCCCTTTCCTCAGGCATTACGCTCATCGAGCGAGCCCTACGCCATCTCGAACTGACGGACCTCGGGCTGCTCATCGCCGGGCACACTGACACGGTGGGCGCCGACGCCGACAACGTGACGTTGTCTGAGCTGCGGGCAGACTGCGTCAAGGCCCTAATCACGGGCGACCGAGAGCTATTTGGTTCCGTGGCAGATTCGCCCCACATCCCCGACAAACGCAAGAAGGAAGACACGCTTAGAAAGGACAAGCTTCAGATATGCGAGTGGGTATCGATCGAGTTTGATCACCGCTGTAGCCTCAAACAGAACGGATCTGATTTCATTCGAGCGTTCAAGGCTTTTCAGCAAGCTCACAACGACAGATTCGGTGGTTCGCTAGCTGTAGATGGCGATTGGGGACCGCTTACCTGGAAGGCGGCATTCGACTTCTACGAAGAGAAGCTAGCCGACCGACTCATGTTGAAGCGAGCAGACTTGCCTACCTTTCGGAACCAACTGGGGGTTGCCGAGCGTCTTTTGGGAGGTGCCAACGGTCGTGTTGGTTGCGGTGAATTCAAACCACTAGAGAACCCCGGGCGAGACAACCTGCTCAGCCGGACCAATCGCAGGGTGGAGCTGCTTTTCTTGGACCCAGCGGAGCCAGTGAATGCGCCTTGCCTCAATGGCCCCTGTGCGGAGCGACAATGCCCACTCTTCGAACCTCTCGAGCCTAACCGCGGCACGGTGGTCCAGGTGAACTGGAGCGAACCGTTGGTGCTCGCGGGGTACACCCAGGACCGCCAGGTCGAGGTGAGGAAGGCCGGCATCGAAGCCGAAGACCCCGTGGAGTTTGCCGTTTACCTCATCAGCATTGACGAGCCGACGCCAAAGCGAATTGCTAGCGCGCAAGACGTTCTAGTGGAGGCGGGAGTCGCCAGAGGGGAGTTCAACGAACTAGATGAGGCGGTGCGCCGCCAGCTTCCTGTCGTTTACCCTCTCCGCTACAGCTATTTCTTCAGTGCGAGAGGGAAGGACTTCGAGGTGTTCTCTGCCCGCCTTCACTCTGACCTAGACAACATCCTGACATTCTGAGTGGTAAGACGACGATGGCGAACCCAAGCTCGCGGCGGGGTATCTACCGCTTCCAGTAAACTCGAAACGCGCGGTATTCCGGAAAACGCGCTTCGACCAGAGCTTCATCAAGTTCCACCAGCGCTTCAATGGCGTGATCACGATGACCAAGTCGGATTTCGATACTCACTCGTTTCCGCCGGGCAATGACGGCCGGGTCGATCTGGTCGGTGAGATACAGCTCGGAGCGGCGATTCTGATCGATTTCAACCACGTCTTGATGTGCTTGCACACGCTGGTCGGGTTTCCCAACAGCGCGATGGCGAAGCACCAGATCAAGGTAGTGTTTAACAACGACGTGATTGCATCCAAGGCGGACTCGTCGAGCCCGCCATTCCCCTCTGAAACCCCTCGTCCCTTTTGCTTTCTACGGGGCGACATCGGCGCATTCGTAGGGAGCGGTGAATCGCAGGAGGACTTTGCAATTGTCCAGATCGACTGGCACCAAACCAACGGTGTGGATGACTTTCACCTCATCGGAAAATCCGCTGTCCTGGCTCCACCAACGTTCGATCGAAAGTCCCTGCAGGGGAAGCGCGTCGCGGCGATTCAACAATTCTCGGACGCCAAGCAGGTGCTCAACGCGCAAAGCAAGAAGCAGATGTTCTCAGGGCACATCTCCCAGGGCCTGGTTACCGGCATCGACAAAGAAGTGTCGACTCGCTCCGGCTCCACCGCTGCAAACCGCGCGACGACGAACCAAACGTCGATCTTCGGTGCATCGGGGAGTGGCGTGTACAATGAAGACGGCGAGCTGGTCGGCGTGCTCAACGGCGGCGGCGGGGGTGTCGGCGTGTTCTTCTTTCCCCTCGATCTCATCTACGCTTCAACCAACGTCGCATTCGGCGTGGCAGCGGGCGACAAGCTGCGGGCCATCTTCAACTTTCGCAAAGGTCGGGGAGAGTTCCGAGGCGAAGGCAAGGGTAAGCCGGTGCCCTGAGCTCTCAAGACACGACGACGCAAACTACAGAGCGGCACCGTGACGGCCGTGCAGAGGGTCAACTCTGACTTTGAACTCAATCCTCACCTGCACATCATCGCCCTGGACGGCGTGTTCGTGGAGCGGCTCGATGGCGCTCCTCCCGAGTTCAGGCAGCTTCCCCATCTGACCTCCAGCGAAGTGGCCGATCTCGTCACCACGACTCGCATCCGCGTGCTCGCGCTGCTCACTCGTCGCGGCCTCATCGAAGACAGTACGGACCAACTCGTGCTGCGTCACCCTCGCCGCACACGACGCTGTGCGACTGGGACTCAAACGCGCCTTTTCTGACGGCACCGTCGCCGTCGAAATGGATCCACTCTCCTTCTTGTGCCGGCTTGCCGCTGCCGTTCCGGGGCCCGGCTTTCACACTGTTCGTCATGGCGGGATATTGTCGTCTGCTGCCAAGTGGCGCCCGCTCGTCGTGCCTGAGTTCGATGAGAAAGTACCGCGTCAATCACCCGCTGCTGATGGTGGCCAAGCACCAGACAGGCCGCGCTCGACTTGGAGACCGTGGAAGGAGCTTCTCGAGCGCAGCTTCGACATTTGCTCTTCGATGAGCCGGCCTGACGTAGCGCCTCCCGCTTCCGGTGTCTGTTCCAGACCGCTTCCGGAGGGGGGCAGTGCGCCCCTTCTCTGCCGCTAGCAGCGAAGCGCCGCTCCCGCCCCGGTCGACACCCCTGCTCGCGGCCCTGGTGTACGTTCCGAGTACACGCAAAGTGGAATTGTGGCCTCCGCACGCATGCATGGGGAGGCTTCGCAGGCTCCCGCCTCGCCGACGCATTGGCGGGCGCTCAAAATCCCTACGCGTAGCCATCGCCGCAGGGAAAACAAAAGAGACGAGGACGAGCCGGAGCTGCGGGGCTCACTGAGGGTACTGGTCGCAACATCGACCAACGAGGATGCGTCCGACTCGTCGCTTTCCATAGGCAAGTCCCAAGCGTCCACCAACTCGAAGTCGTGGGCAATCGTGCGAACTGTCCACGGGTTGGAAAGGTAGCGAGATCGAGTAGATGGAAACACCACAAGCGGTTGAGTTCACGAATGGGATGGTGTCACGCAGAGATTAGCCGCGTCAGAAGCGAACATCGCGGAGTGATCATATACACCTGGTCGCTAAGCCCTACCAAGCATCGACACCGCCAAGAAGCGAAAGAGTTACGGCGAAACTTCACCGTCGACGCCGTTGGGGCTATGGTTCTCGGCATGAAGCTGTTGACTCGGGCGGCTGCCGTCCTCCTCCTTTCCCTCGTCACCGCCTCCTGCGACTCCGAGGACCCGCCTGCTCCTCCAACCCAAGCGGACGAGTCCAAGAACACCATGGGTGGTGACACCGCCGCGAAGGCCGCGGCTTCCGCGCAACCCTCAGCGGGAGCCACCCAGTCGTCCACGTGCCCGGCGGGCCGCTGGCACTATGACTATTCGGACCAGGCTCTCGAGGTCATGATGAAGAACACGATCAACGCCAAGGTCGTCAAGGAAGAGGGGGACTTCGTGTGTGAGATCAGCTCTGGGGATGACGGCACGATCACTTGTGACACAGGAGAAAGCCCGGTTCACAACGTCGTCGAGACGAAGCAAGGTGGAATGCCCATGACGGTCAGCGTCAAACTCTCTGGCAAAGGCAGCACTCGATTCAAGCGCCTGGCTGAGGGGCGACTACAAGTCACTGATAGCGACACCAAGAACCTGAAGCTCGAAACGAGCGTCACGCTGGCAGGAAAGAGCATCCCGTTTCCAGGCAAGGAGATGGTGGGGTTATTTGGTGGAGATAAGGCGATCCTGTCCTACAAGTGTCAGGACGGAAAGCTGCTCCTCAAGCCGGAGCTGGATGATACGGAGACCACCTGGCAAGAGTTATTGCCAGTAGAATAACACGGCAACGCTAGAGCTCGTCCCCAGCGTTGCCGTGGCGGGCGAGCGTGGTCAGTGGCTCACGTCGGGGACGATGTCCTTGCCACACCAGGGACCCCGCTCGGTCAGCTGAGCCTGCAGTTCACTGGCCGCCTTCGGCGCCTCGGAGCCGCCGACCGTGATCCTCCGTGACAAGCTCCACTGCGTGGACCTTGTTCACTCCGGCTCGACAACTGAACGGTGCTCTCGCTGAAGCTGACTTGCCCTTGGAGATGTTCGCGGGAGCGCACTGGTGCATCTTGTTGGTGTTCCTGAGCTCGCGAGGAAACGCTGGGCAACGCATCCAAAAGAGTCGCCTAGCCAACGAGTCCCCCCTTGGACGTAGCGCTCGATCCAAGTTGAGCGTAGGGTGCACCTCATCGAGCGCTCTTCGACATATCGCGGAGCACGTGTAGGGCCTCTTCAAGCGCCAGTCGGAATTCGCCACTCGCCTCAAGACAAGCGCAGAACCAGCAGCGTGGCCCAGCCGCCGAGCTGCGACCCCGTCCCCCTGTGGGTCGGTGAGGCGTGGGGGGCGCCGCATCGGAGCCAATGCGGGAATCCTCACTAGGTCCCCCAGGAGCCTGGCGCTAGATTGCCGGCATGAACGTCAACCTGCTGATCGACAACATCGTACGCCAGACGACGCTGCTGATCGCCCAGCTGGCTACTGCGGCGGGCGGGCGGGCACCCTTGTCGCACGTCGCCGGGCAGGTCTTTCTCGACCTGGTCAAGGAGCTCAAGGCCCAGGGCCTGGGACACAAGGTGATCGCCGACATGTTCGGCCTGGCACTGCGCACGTACCACGACCGCGTTCGCCGCCTATCCGAAAGCGCCACCGATCGCGGCGTGTCGTTGTGGGAAGCTGTGCTCTCGTACCTGCGCGCCCACGACGTGGTCACCCGCGCCGAATTGCTGCGGAGATTTCACGCCGACGACGAAGTCAGCGTGCGCGGCGTGCTCAATGACCTGGTCGAGAGCAGCCTCGTGTTCAAGTCGGGCCGCGAAGACAGCACTACCTTTCGCGCAGCGAGCGCCGAGGAACTCGGCTCTGCCCTCGGAGGCGATCCCCGCCGCGCCCTGGTCGACATGGTGTGGGTCGTCCTGCACCAGCAGGGGGCGAGCAACGCGGAGCAACTCGCGAGCGCTCTCGGGCTGAGCGAAGAGCAAACCCGCACAGCTCTTTCGACGCTGACCTCCGAGAGACGCGCGCGCTTCGATGAGGCGGCCGGGGCGTACGCCGCGGACGAGTGCATCATCGGCTTCGGTGCCGAACACGGCTGGGAAGCCGCACTGTTCGATCACTACCAGGCCGTGGTCACGGCCATGGCCGCCAAGGTCGCAGCCGGGCAAACGCGCGCACTGCAGAGCCAGGCCACCGGCGGCAGTACTTACCACTTCGACCTTCACCCCGGGCATCCCGAGGAAAAGGAGGTACTCGCGTTTCTGGCACGCGTTCGCGAACAGGCTTCGGAACTCCGCGAACGCGTCGACCGAGCACGCGTGCGCGACCACCAGGACGCGTATCGCGTCGTTTTCTACGCGGGACAAAACGTGATTGGGGCGGAGGGTGCTTCGTCCGAGACAACCAACCCGAGAGCTGAGACATGATTGCTTTGAGGCCAGTGACGAAAATGATCACCCAACCGACGACGCTGCAGGTCCGACTCTTCTCGCTGTTCATTGCTTTCGCGGCCCTCGCCGCGTGCAACACATCCGCGAAGGAAGAGGTCGGCGGTGAAACGCACTGGCTCAGGTGCGAATCCGATTCCGAATGTAGCGGCGGCAACGCTTGCTTGTGCGGCCTGTGTTCACGCGAGTGCAACGCGAACGACGACTGCAACGGCGTGGGTCCGGATCCCGTGTGCGCGCCCGGCAACAAAACGGAGTTCGCGAGCGGCTGTGATGAACCCGGGGTGCAGATGTGCGTTCCGACCGAGAGTGTCGGAGGCGGCTGGGACGCAGCGGCCGACGACAACGTGGGCAGCAACGACGGTGGCGTGAACGACGGTGACGTGAACGACGGTGACGTGAACGAACTCAGTACGTGCAGCGAGCCCACGAACATCGCCGTGAACGGCGCGTGCAGAACCTGCGAAGACGCCCGGTCCGGCGAAGAAGCTGCCTTCGAGGCCCTGGGTGAGCGCAACGAACTGTTCGCCTGTGAGCGGCACGCCGACTGCGTCGCGGTGCTTGCCTCGACGCCATGCGCACCGCACTGCTCGGTTGGCGTCGCGGCCAGCGCAGTGGACGAGTTTGAAACCGCGGTCGCCACCATCGGCGAGACCTGGTGCCCAGAACCGGAATTCCCCGAGGCGTGTGGCCCGACTGACCTCGATTGCACGACGATCGCCCTCGAGCCGTACTGCGTCGAGGGCCAGTGCGAAGTGGACGTTCCGCGCGCCTTCCCCGACGAATGCGCACAAGACGAGATCCACGTCATGGACGAGTGCCGATCATGTGACGAGGTACGCACCGCAGAGGCCAACGCCTACGCTGGGCTGACGGGGCGAGACGAGCTCTTCGCTTGCGACGCGGACACCGATTGCGTCGCGGTGGACGCCGAGACTGGATGCGCGCAGCGCTGTCCGATCGGCATCGCCGCGACGGGCGCGGAGGCTTTCCTCGACGAGCTGACCGTCATTTCCGAAACCTGGTGTCCGGAACCGGGATTCGACGAACTGTGCGGCGTCCCGCAGGATGCTTGCGCCACCAGCGTGCCCACCTGCGAATCGGGTCGCTGCACACTGATGGTGGACGAGCCGTCCAACGGGATCACTGGCTACCCATTCGACGCAGCTGCCATGTGCTTCGACAGAGAGGCTCTGCTAGCGGGGACCACGGATTGTCGGGATGGTCCACCAGTGATTTCTTACGCGCTCGACCCCGCCGGAGCCTGCTGGATGTTCGGCAGCGGCTGCGTCCCGGACGGTTTCACCGGAGCTGGCGCTCACCCCTGCGTGGGGCTGGACCTGTGCCCACAAGCCGACCCCCCCGATTACTGCGCGGGCCGCACGATCGCAGAGTGTGAGAACTACGAGCAGTGTGTCGTGGTGGGTGCCTACGCAGACCAGGGCGATTGCTTCGGTAACGATCTGATGGACGTCGGTTGCGTGGACACGACTGGCGGCTGCGATCTCGCGCTGACGCCCGCAGTGGCACCCGACGGCTCCTGCTGGCTCTTCCCGGACAGCTGTATGCCCGCGGGCTACAGCGCGCCGGACAGCGGCCAGTGCCCCACGGGGATGTGCGTGGAGTAGGGCGACCCGTAGGGTTTGGCGAGCGGTAGCCGCGGCCTGAGCGTCGTGAACCGCGCGCCTTGTACCGACTCTCCGGCACCCCCACTTCTCGCTGCCTGGCTGGTACGGCGTCGACGCCGTGGTGGACGCCTGGCGTTCTCTCCAGCCATCCTGCATTCCGCTCGCGTGTCGTGCCTGAGCCGCCCGAAGATACCGCGGCGCACCGTCCACCCCCTTCGCTCCTACCCCCGCTGGCATGCCAGTGGGGGGCCCGGTCGCGTGGGTCGCGTGGGTTCCCCTTGCCCCGCATCCACCACCCGCCACACCAGGGACCCCGCTCGGTCAGCTGAGTCTGCAGTTCACTGGCCGCCTTCGGCGCCTCGGAGCCGCCGAGGCGTCTCCGACCGTGGTCCTCCGGTGAAAAGCTCCACTGCATGGACCTTGTTCGCTCCGGCTCGACAACTGAACGGTTGTCCTGGCTACGTCATTCATCCGCGGCTCATGCCGCCCACCGATAGTCATGATGGAGCCCGTCGAGAACGGAACGCGCGACGATGTTCGGAGCGGTGGAGCCGTGGTGCGTCGTCGACGACAGCGGAATGCGCTGCTCGA
>JBNKUV010000046.1:0-7955 GCA_050298815.1 Polyangiaceae bacterium | reverse complement strand
TCGCTGCTCCAAGTGCACGCCGGTATCAGCCATGCGTCGAGCCACGCAACCGGGACAGAACCCCCGACATTTGCAGCTAAACGCAACGAGCTGCGAGTAGCCACAGCTGCGACACTCGAGCAAGAGGCAACCCGCCTCGAGCCGCCCGCAGTCGAGGTACTCCTCGAACTCGCTGACCACGAACTTCGGCAACCCGGTGAAGCACGTCGAGTCAGTGGCGAGCTCGCACTCAGCGCCACGCGACGAGCGCCGCACCGACAATCGCCAACAGCGCGCCAAAGAGACGCGTTCCTGACATGGGCAATCCTTCGACCCAGCGATCCCACATCGCGCTGGCCATCATCTGTGACGCCACCAGCACGATGAACGTGGTCAGCGCGCCGACGCGCGCAATCGACCACGGCAGACCGAGCACGATCAACAGCCCAAAAAAGCCCGGAAGCAGCCAGAACCACTTCATCTCGCGCAGTGAGAGTGGGAGTGTCCAGTCGGCGAACGGCCCGCGACCGGTCCGCGCCCAGAGGTAGCACACGACGGCCAGCAGCAGAAAAATCGAGGCGTTGAGCAGCGCCGCTGGGATGAGACCCCAGGAGGTGGCGATACGTCGATTCAACGCCGCCTGTAGCACGCTGACGATGCCGATGACCCATGGCACGAGGAGCTTGAGCGACATGGCCCGCAACATACTCCAGCCGGCGGGATCATCCACTGCTGTCGTCGGGCGCGTCCGTCTCAGCGCGCTCGAGCAGCGCGCGGACCCGAGGATCGTCCAGCACCCGCATGTGGCCCAGCGCCGCATCACGACCCGGCGCCGCAGCGCGCTCCAACGCTCCAGACCTCGGCGCCGCTGGCGTTGCTCTGCGCCGGAGGGCTACCAACTCCGCCACGATGCTGACGGCGATCTCATCGGGGCTCTCGGCGCCCAGCGCAAGTCCGACGGGTGCGTAGAGTCTCTCCAGCGGCACCTGGATGCCGTCCGCCGCCAGGGCTTTCAGCAAGCGAATGACCTTGCGTCGACTGCCCATCAAGCCCAGGTAGCGATGCGGCCGCAGCGCGAAGGCGGCCAGCGCACGCTGATCGATGCTGTGCGAAGGCCCGAGGCACAGGATCCAATCCTCAGCGGTGGGTTCGAGCTGGGCCGCAGCGATCTCGACGCTCGTCAAGAGTCGTTCGCAGTGAGGAAAGCGCTCGGCGCTATTCTGCGACTCCCGTTCGTCTATCACGGTCACACGAAACCCCACATTTCTGGCGAGCTTGGCCGTGGGCATGGCAACGTGACCTGCCCCGCACAGGATCAGCCTCGGCGTGGCAGCGACGGGCTCGATGAACACCCCCATGCTGCCGCCGCAGGACATGCCCAAGTCGCGACCCAGATCGAGCTCACACAGAAGCGCCGGCTCGCCTTCGAGCACCCCCGCGAGCAACGCGAGCACTCGCTGCTCGACCGCGCCACCACCGACCGTCCCCACCATCGTACCGTCGCCACGCAACAGCAGACGGGCGCCGACGACCTGCGGCACGGAGCCCCGCACCGACACCACGGTGGCAAGCGCACCACGCTCACCGCGCTCGAGCAGCTGAAGGATCGATTCGATGACGGACTGCACCGCTGCAACATACCACCATTGGAAATCCGCTGTATCCTAGCTGCGTGTCGCTCAAGCTCACCGTAAACCACCGCACCTTCGAACTCGCCGACTGCGACCCCAACGACACCTTGCTGGATGTGCTCCGCGCTCGCGGGCTGAGCGGTACCAAAGAGGGCTGCGCCGAGGGCGAGTGCGGAGCATGTACCGTAGTGTGGGTGCGGCGCGAAGGAGAGCAGACCCGCTACGTGCCTGTACATGCGTGCTTGCTCCTCGCGTCCATCCTCCACGGCCAAGAAGTGCTCACCGCCGAAGGTATCGCCGATGCCGGGGCGCTGCACCCGGTGCAGGCCGCCATGGTCGATCACGGTGGCTCTCAATGTGGCTATTGCACGGCGGGCTTCGTGATGAGCGCGTTCGCGGAATACTACCGGCCTGAACGAGATGCGTTCGATGCGGCAGCGGTCGATGGCAACTTGTGCCGCTGCACTGGCTACCGCCCCATCCGCGACGGCGTGCGTTCACTGGAAAAGCCGAACGCCGACGATCCCTTCCTGCACCGTCTGGAGCGCCCCGCGCCAGCGTTGGAGAGCGTCGAGCTGGTGTCAGGTGAGCGGCGCTTCTTCCGCCCGACGCGCTGGGACGATCTGCTCGCGCTACGCGCGCGCCTGCCGGAGGCTGTGCTCATCGCGGGCGGTACGGACTGGGTGGTGCGGCGCAACCAGCTCCACGAGCGGCGCGATGTGCTCATCTCGCTCGAGGGAGTGGCCGAGCTGCACGTACTGGAAGAAGACGAGACGACCATCACGATCGGCGCGGGCGTTGCACTCTCAGACGTCGCCCGTTTCCTCGCGGGCCGCACCGACGTGCTGGACATGCTCTTTCCCCTGTTCGGCTCCGTGTTGGTGCGCAATCGAGCAACGCTGGGGGGCAACCTGGTGACAGCCTCGCCGATTGGCGACAGTGCCCCGGCGCTCCTCGTGCTCGACGCGGAAGTCCAACTCGCCAGCATGGCCCCAGAACACGGCGTTCCCAGCCAACACGGCGTTCCCAGGCAACACGGCGTTCCCAGGCAACGCTGTGTGCCGCTGACCGAGTTCTTCTCGGGCTACAGGAAGAGCGTGCTGGAGCCAAACGAGGTGGTGCGTGCCGTGTGCATCCCCAAGCCCCTCCCCGGCCATTCGCGTTTCGACAAGATCGCCAAGCGCGTCTCGGATGACATCTCCAGCGTCGCGGGGGCGTTCGCCACGACGTTGGATGCCGAGGGTCGCATGACCAGCACCCGCGTCGCATTCGGAGGCGTCGCACCAACCCCCGTTCGACTGACCGCCGTCGAACGGGAACTGGAGGGACACTCACCCACGCGAGAGCGCTTTGCTGCCGCACGCACGGCACTCTCGGGCGCACTGCACCCGATCGATGACGTGCGAGCCAGCGCTGCTTACCGAAAGCGAGCCGCCGAAGCATCCCTGGCCCGCTTCGCGCGCCAGCTCGGGGTTTCTTTCGACACACTCCTGACGGTGAGCCCATGAGCGAAGTCGGGCGAGCCTTGCCGTCGGAATCATCCGCGCTCCACGTCAGTGGCCGAGCCATCTACGTCGCTGATCTCGCAACCCGCTTCAATGGTTTGTTGCACGCGTGGCCTGTGCAGGTACCCGTCGCTCACGCGCGAGTGGTGAACATCCAGACCGATGCTGCAGCGAACGTCGCGGGGGTCGTCTGGATCCTCACCAGTCGTGACATCCCCGGAGAGAACGACACGGGCCCTGCACGCCACGACGAACCCCTCTTGCCGAGCGAAGTCCAGTACCACGGCCAAGCCGTCGCCTGGGTCCTCGCCGAAAGCGAAGAGCAAGCCAAGCTCGCCAGTGAGCAGGTGCGAGTCGAGTACGAAGAGCTGCCCGCGGTCGTTTCGATCAGCGCCGCGATGGCCGCCGACAGTTATCACACCGAGGAACTGCAGATTCGACGCGGCCATCCCGAGGCAGAGTTGCAGAACGCGCCAATCCGACTGGAAGGCGAGTTGGAAATCGGCGGGCAGGAGCACTTCTATCTCGAGATGCAGGCCTCCCTCGCACAGCCGGACGTGTCGGGTGGCCTGCACGTCTACAGCTCGACCCAGCATCCCAACGAGACGCAGGCCATCGTGGCGCGCGTGCTGGGCGTGCCCAAACACCAGATCGTCTGCGAAGCACCGCGCATGGGTGGTGCCTTCGGCGGCAAAGAAGTTCAAGCCAACGCCTTTGCCGCAATTGCCGCACTCGGCGCGCACGTGACGGGCCGACCTGTGATGGTGCGTCTGGATCGTCGGCGCGACATGATCCTCACCGGCAAACGACATCCGTTCTGGGCGCGGTACGAGGCGGGCTGCTCGCGCGACGGCAAGCTACTCTCGGCCAAGCTCACCTTGGTCAGCGACGGGGGCTATTCCCTCGATCTGAGCAGACCCGTGCTTAGCCGCGCCCTGTTCCACGTCGACAACGCTTACCTGATCCCGCACCTCGAGGTCACCGGACGCGTCGCCAAAACGCACAAGACGTCGCAGACCGCCTTCCGTGGTTTCGGCGGCCCCCAGGGCATGCTGGTGATGGAAGAGGTCCTCGATCACGTCGCGAGAAGAACGGGCCTCGCACCCCACGACGTGCGCGCGAGAAACTTCTATCGCGAAGGGGACTGCACCCACTTCGGCCAACGTGTAAACAACGCGGAGCGCATCACGCGGATCGATCGAGAGCTGAAGGCCAGCGCCGACTTCACACAGCGCACGACCGAGACCGAAGAGTTCAACGCCGAACACACAGTCGTCAAGCGTGGCATCGCAATCACGCCGGTGAAGTTCGGTATCTCGTTCACCACCGCCTTCTTCAACCAGGCTGGCGCGCTCGTGCTCATCTACCAAGACGGCAGCGTGCAGGTGAACCACGGGGGCACGGAGATGGGCCAAGGGCTCACCACGAAGATCCAACAAATAGCCGCCGACGCTTTGGGCTTGGAGCGGAGGTCCATCCGCGTCATGTCCACGCGCACGGACAAAGTTCCAAACACCTCGGCTACCGCCGCATCCACCGGCTCGGATCTGAACGGCGCCGCAGTGCACGAGGCCTGCACGAAGCTTCGCGCACGGCTCGCAGAGGTAGCCGCGCGCCTGCTCGATGCAGCTCCGGACGAGATCTGCTTCGAGCGCGGCGAGCTCCACCGGCAGGGTCGAGATGAGCAGCGCATTGCTTTCCCCAAGGTGGTCGCTCGCGCCTACCTCGACCGCGTTCAGCTCTTCGCCAGCGGGCACTACGCCACCCCGGGGATCCATTTCGACGAAGAGCGCGGGCGCGGCGAACCGTTTCACTACTTCTGCTTCGGTGCCGCAGTCTCGGAGGTGGAGGTCGACGGTGAGACCGGCGAGTATCGCTTGTTGCGCGTGGATCTTCTGGCGGACGCTGGTAATTCGCTCTCGCCGATGATCGACTTGGGCCAGGTCGAAGGTGGGTTCGTACAGGGCGTCGGTTGGCTCACCCGCGAAGACTTGCGTTGGGATGAGCAGGGCAAGTTGCTCACCATCGGCGCATCGACGTATAAACTTCCAACTCTGAGCGACGTTCCGGAAGTGTTCAACGCGCGCCTGCTCGATCGCGCCGCCGAACCCGGCGTGATTCACGGTAGCAAGGCGGTGGGAGAGCCGCCCTTCATGTTGGCGTTGAGTGTACGCGAGGCGTTGCGCGCGGCGGTCGCGGCCTTCGCTTCGAGCCCGCCGGAGCGCGTCTCACTGGGATGTCCAGCCACCCCAGAGCAAATGCTCTGGGCGATCGACCGAGTCCGAGCACCCGCCTCCCGTTGACGGCGCGGCGGGTTCCTTGCGCAGCCATTCCCCAACCTCAGATACCCAACCAGCAGCACGACCACCCGTAGGGTTGAGGTAGCGGAAGATTTCTGCGAAGACACGGCCATGCAGTGGAAGACTGGGTGGTGTGTTCTCGTCGCGCTTGCCAGCGTTGGCTGCGCAGGGCCGATGAAGGTTGGATTGAGACCGATTCTCAACGAGGCGGAGGACAATGAGGTTGCGCTGATGATGAAGTACGTTGGAGAGAGGCTTCGCGTGACTGGCCGCGTCAGCGTGGTCTCAATCCACAAGCAGAAAGAGGTCGTCCACAAGTGGACGTCCAACTCGCACGGCAAGAGCCATGTCGCTCACAAGAACATGCCCTATGTTTACCTGGTACCAGACGACGAGGAACCGGGCCGCGCTCTTTGCTTCTTCCCGGAGGGATATTACAGCACGGCCGCCCGCGCAAAAAAAGGAAACGCCTTGACCCTAGATTGTTGGTTCCAAGAGTACGTAAAGAAGGGGAACGACAAGGTCATTGTGATGAACCGCTGCGAGATCGTGGATTGACGGTGAACGGTCAGAGTCTGCCCCCCAAAACACACACCCTGCGGCTTGACGCCGCTACTGCGCTGTCGTCAACTCGCCGACCATGGCAGCGTTGAACCCTCCGAAGCTCGTGCAGTTACGGTACTCTCCGGCGACGGAGCGAGCTCGTTTCGGACTGGACCATCAGGGGATCGAATACGAAGCGGTGGATCACACTCCGTTCCTCGGGGAGCGGCGCTTGAGGCGGCTGGCGGGCAATCCGAAAGGCCGCGTCAGCGTGCCCATCTTACTCGCACAAGGTGAACTGATCACCGGCAGCTGGGACATCATCCGCTACGCCGACGCACACTCGGACGAGAGACCGCTCTACCCTCCGGGAGACGAAGCGACGATCTCGGAGATCATGGCCTTGGCGGACGAGGCGTTGGAGCAAAGTCGCACGCTGTTGATGTCGAAGATGCTCGACAGCCCGGATGCGCTGATGGCGTCGCTACCATGGCGACTGCCGAAACCGCTGTCTTTTTTGGGGCTTCCGGTTGCCAGGTACGGCTCCCAATGGTTCGTGCGCAAGTACGGCTGCACGACCAGCGAACCCGAGCGCGCACGCGGCCGGATGAGAGAAGTGCTGACGAGTTTTCGCCAACGTTTGAACGGGCGAACAACATTGCTCGCGGAGTTTTCAGTTGCCGACATTGCCATCTGCTCGTGCCTTCAAGGCGTCATCCCGCTGCCCAACTCCCTCATCGAGTTGGCCCCGCCCGTGCGCGAGGCTTGGACTGATCCCCAACTGGCCGAGGAGTTCCCTGACTTGGTCGAGTACCGGGACGCTATCTACGATCGCTACAGGGTTAACCCGGACCGCCGACGACACAATGCCGCGGCAACGAGGACGAGCAAGAACGCGTAGGCACTCGGCGAACGCTGGCGCCCAAGGCCAGCCAGCGCACAAGACTCCTCTCTGAGTCGCCCATCCGCCTCCAGAGCAGCCTCCAGTACCGAAGCAGCCACGGCTATCTCCGCGGTGTCCGGCGTCCCTTCGACGACGCGCGGGCGCAGGCAGTTGCCCGCCTCGTCCAGCTCGTAGTCAGCGCCTCCGCCGACGACCATTCCACGCAGCGCTCCTTCACGGTCGAATACCGGCGAACCCGAACCGCCGACAAACGTGTCACTGGTCAACTCGAAAGCGCGTGTCCCCAAGCGCCGAATCACCGAGGCGCCATCGTCCACTTTCAGCGGCAGTCCCTCGCTGGTGCCGGCAACGATCACGGACTCGCCCTGCGACGGCAGGTCCTTGGCCAATTCGATTTCCACGCCGTCGTCGACGATGGGGCGCGTCAGCCGAGCGACGGCATAGTCTGCACTGGGGTTTACCTCGAGCTCACCATCGACGTGAATGAGCACCTCATCCACCTCGTGGACGTCCTCGGCTCGTATCTTTGGGTAGTCTGCGCCCAGCCAGTAACCCGTTACGAAGAACACGTCCGTCAGCCAACCCGACGTGAAGCAATGCCCCGCGGTAACGATGCGATCCTCCGATAGCCGGAGCGCCGTACACCCCGAAACGGCGAGCTGCTGCGCATGGGGTTCGTCGGGGCAGATCCCCGTTTCGGCAAGGGTCGGCCCGATGATGCGATAACCGTCGCCGTCCGGCAGCACCGAATAGTCCGGGATCAACGCGCCAACCCGGCGCCGCATCATCGCCGCCAAGCGGGGCGAGTCGTAGTCCACGACTTCAACACGGTCGTCACTTCCGTAGACGATGGGCTGACGAGACTCGGAGACGCCGTCGCCACCCAGGTCGCCCCCGGCATTGCCAGCGCAACCGGCCGCCAAGAGAGCCCAACATCCGACTCGCCGCACGCGGGCTAAGGCAAAACGAACTGTCAAAACCGGCAAGCTGGTGAGCACCTGTGCAGGGGGAAAGGGGGTGGCGAGGGCGCCTCGGACCCATCATTGCGCGGTTCGGGCATCACGATCAGCTCGAGGTCAGGCCTCCGCCACCC
>JBNKUV010000045.1:0-105151 GCA_050298815.1 Polyangiaceae bacterium | reverse complement strand
AGAGTGGGCCGCTGCCCGATGCGCAGGCGGCTCGACCAGCGCGGCAGAACGCACTCGACTCGCGATAACGCAGCAGGATGCGAGGTGGCGCTCTGCCCGTCCTGCCCTTTCAGTCTAAAACGTTAACGTAGTCCGCCGAACTCCCCATTCTCCCGCGCAGCGTACCACGTAACACCCGCGTCGCCGTCGGCGCAACCTCGCGCAACGTTGTAGTACTTTCGCGGGACGGCGGCAGGGGAACGGCTGCGCTGCGAAGTGCTCGTGGTGGCGGGAAAGCGCTGCGCGCGGGAGCACTGATGGGCTCAGTCGGGCCTCGACGGGCCTCCGCGTGCAGTGTTGCGTCGTGGAGAAGTGCTGCAGAGTGGGGGTGGCGCTTGGTGGGCGAGCGCCTGGCGGCGGCGATGGATGGCCAGCGTGGCTTGCAGTGGTTTGCTGAGGCGAGAGCGTGCGCAGTGAGTGGTCTGGGAGTTGCTCTCGCAGCCGGCATGGCGTCGCGTCCGTGAGCCCCGTACCTTGCCGTGGCCGCAGTGACCGGGCTGGACGGGGCTCGAGCCCCTAAGATTCTGGTGAGATCTCATCCCCTTCACCAAAAAGACACATCCGCGACGCGTTTTGTCGAGCCGGGCTCCGCCAGCGACACGTCCGCGCCACATCTTGCCGTCTGCGATCGTGCCAGGGAACGTCGCGCGCCACATTACGCGATGCGTAAGTCGGCAGTGTCCCTGTAGGCGCACGGTTTTTTGAGCGACAATCGGTCCACCAACGCAAGAGCGCAGCGTTTCGCGGCTCGTGAACGCGGCGCGAAGCGCTCAGGGGGCCGCTGATCCTGGACAAAAATGCCACCAGAAGCCCGGTTTTGCCGACCGCGGGTGGACCAATCCAGCCGTCGACCACCATGGAGAGCGTGGAAGGAGCAGAGGTCCCGAACTCATCGTTGCTCGGAGTGCGTCGCACGGGGCTGAGCGCTGTCGAGACGTTCAGGTGAAGGGGTGCAGGTTGCTGGGGCCGGCGCAACATGCCGCGGTGCGCCAACGATGAATGCGCTGGCGGGAGCAGAAAAGCTTGTTGGGGAGCTGTCTTGCGGACTAGAGACTTTCGGAGAGCTGCCCACTGTGGCGGTTGTTCATTTGCAGGCGCCGTGGGGGCGCTTGATATCTAGTCACTGACCGTTGAGAGGAAGCAACATGGCCATTCCGACAGAATCGTCTGCAAGCGAGCGCATCATCAAGTACGCGCGCTATCACAAGTCGGCACTGATCGCTGATCCCCAAGCCGCACACCTGGCTACCGAGATTGACACGAAACTGGGCGACCTTCGAGCCAAAACCAAGGCATCGGAGGATGCCGAAGAGAATCTGATCGATGCGCGCGCCTTGAATGACCGCGCCGACTTCGACCTCGATCGCGAGTGCCGCCTGTGCGAGCTCGATGTGTTGAAGGCGACCAACAAGGATCGGCAGCATCCAAGCTACGTCGCCGCATTTCCCAACGGTCTCAGCGCCATGGTAGCTGCACGAGGAGAAGTCCAAGCGCGACAGGTCGCCACGCTGATTGCGGCGCTGAAGAAGAATCTGCCCGATCTGGCGACAACCCACGCGGAGAAGCTCGAGACCGAGGCGGATCGCGCTACCAGCGCGGAGAGGGCCGTCATCGTCGCCGAAGACCAAGTCGGGCGCGCGTTCACGGACGAACTGCTCGCTCGCGGCGCCCTGGTGCGTCAGCTGCACGCTAACCGCGGCGGTCTACGGGCACTCTATCCACGCGACGCTGCCCGTGTCCGGAGTTACTTCCAGAACACTCGCCGGCGGTCGGCACCCGAAGGGGACGAGGGCGCCCTGGAGTCGGACGAGAGCCAAGGCGAAGAGTGACGCTCGAGTCGGGCGTGCGCTTGTGCCGCGCGCTCGGTTGGCTGCCTTCCGCATGACGGACAAGGCGTCAGCTTCGGATCTGCTTGACCGCCAGAGCGACGTCTTTGCCGTTCACCTCGGCCCCGGTCCTCTTGAGTTGTTTCATCGCGATGCCCGTGGCTTGGCCGTCGTTGCCCGCAGCAGCTTGTCTTGCACATCCCTGAGGGCGCGCGTGCGTTCCTGGGCGTAGCGCTCCAACTCTTCTTCGCGCTGCTGCGCCGACGCCGCGCTCTCGCCCGCCTGACCCACGACGCACACGACGTGCGTGACCGATCCGGTCGTGTCCGCCAGGGGGAGCTTCGTGATCGGGCGCTGCTGCCGGCTGCCATCGGCGACCGAGAAGTGGTGCTCTGCGGTGACCGGCAGTTGCTGCCCGATGACCTCGCGTTCGGCGGCCTCGTGGGGGCGTGCCAACGCTTCCCCGAAGATCTCGGACTCGGTGCGTCCGAGCAGCAGCGTCAGACGCTTGCCAGTTGGTCGCCAGTCGGCAAAGCTCTCGGCACATGATCAAGGTCTACGGTATCGCGGCACGGCTCAATCCCATCAAAGCTGAGCTGTCCGATGCGATTCACCATGCGGTGCAGGATGTTTTGGGCCTTCCCGAGGACAAGCGTGCCCACCGTTTCTTTCCCATGGCGCGCGAGGACTTTTATGCTCCGGGAGGGCGGAGTGACGCCTACACCGTGATTGAAATCAACATGATTGAGGGACGCACGGAGGAGACGAAGAAGGCACTCATCAAGCGTTTGTTTTCCCAACTAGAAGCCGACCTCGGACTGTCACCGGTCGATGTGGAAATCACCTTGCTCGAGCAGCCGTCGCATTGCTGGGGCTTCCGCGGGCTCACCGGGGACGAGGCCCGGCTCAACTATGAGGTCAAGATTTGAAGGGATCGAGTGCGGGGCTGTTGCGCGCTTCGGCATAGCAGGGGCTGCCCGGTGCGATGGGCGCCCAGCTAACCCCGAACTTGACGAAGATGTTCGCGTTGGGTGTTACCGGGCAGTCGTCATCCAGCGTTGCCAACGCGACTTCGACGTAGTTCGGCGCCTTGGGCGTGGTGAAGGTCAGACTGGAGCCACACTGGCGGCAGAAAGTGCGCACGGTACCGTTCTTGGCCCGATAGTCCTGCAGCAGGTCCGACCCGCTGAGCCAGCGAAAGCCGCTGTTGGGGGCGCTAGCCAGCGTCGCGAACGCGGCTCCGTGAAACTTTCGGCACATGGAGCAATGGCAATGCGCCGCGTCACGCAAGAACTCGTCCACCTCGTACCGGACTTCTCCGCATAAGCAACTGCCGCTATGGGTCTCCGCCGGGTGGGACATGCGGGGGAGCGTACCGCGAATGTTGGTCCGCACGGAAGGAACGGAGAGCGAGGGGAGGGGGCAGGCCCGAGAGCCCGCAACGAGTCTCATGGCATCGTCGCCGTTTTGAAACACCTAGGCAACCCGAGGCGCGGCATGAAACGCTCATGAGTCAGCCCAAGACAGACGAGGTGGGCGCGTGAACGTGCCCGTGGAACCGCTGGTCTTTGTCGCCGGCGTCAACACCTTCGGTGTTGAGGACGAAGGGTGGCAACTGGTCGGCAATCCCGAAGGGGACCAAGACCGACACTTTCGAGCGCGTGTCACGTTCGAGCAGCCACTTCGATCGTCTCCCGTCGTGCACGTCGGCATCGCCGGGTTCGACATGGGCAATGAAGACGCTGCTCGGCTGCGCGTGCGTGCGGATAACATCACTACCGACGGCTTCGAGGTCGTCGTCGAGACTTGGCTCAACTCCAAGATCTGGTCCGTGGACGTCAGCTGGCTGGCGGTCGGAACCTGACTGCCTAGCCCGCGTGAGGCTCAGTCTTGCATGACTTTGAGACCGGGCCGGGCGATGGCGTAGGGATCGTCCACCCTCGAGCCGCCGATGTACAAGAATTTGAGCTCCTTCAGCGGTTTGAGCGGGCTGATGTCGGAGACGTCAGTGCGTTGGATGCTGAGCCGTTCCAGTTTTTCCAAACTGGCCAGGGCGGAGATGTCGCTCACTTTGGTGTTGTCGAGCTGGAGTTCGGTCAGTGACGTGAGTTTTGCCAATGGCGAGACGTCCGTCACCTGAGTGTAGCCGAGATCCAGGCGGTCGAGCTTCGTCAGCTCAGACAACGGCGAGACGTCCGAGACCTGATTCATCGACACTCGCAGCGACTCTAGGTTCGTCAGCTTCGAGAGCAGCGAGATGTCTTTCAGCTTGCCGCGCCCGAGGAACAGATCTTTGACGTTTGTCAGATGCGGAAAGATGCAGGGATCGAGGTAGTCGACCTCTTCTTTGGGATCGCGTGCCAAGTTGACTGAGCGTACCTGCCGCAACTCAGCAACTTTGATGTCGCCTTCTGGCTTCTGGAGCTTACGTCGGATCTCGGCCTCGAGCACCTCGTTGTGGAAGTCCGCGATGGCGCCTTCCTGGCATTCGATGTTCGCGGCGGGATCTTCTTCGGGCTCTTCCTTCTTGGGAGCTGCGGTGGTGGCCGCGGGCATTGTCGTCGTGGATGCAGCTGGCGCCGAGGCAGCGGGCTTGTCCGCGGGCTTGGGTTCTTCTGCATCACAGCCGGTCGCAAAGGGGACGAGCACGGAAACAAAAATCGAAAGGGCTGCGGTCGCACGGCAGCGAGCTGAGCAGGCCTGTGTTGAACGTCTGTTGATTGCCACGGGTTCCTCCACCATTAGGGTTCTGTGCCCTTGTACGGCGGGCGTGGTGTGTAGATCCAGAGTGGAAGGCGAACGCCCGCAGGCTGGACGGGGTTCGCCGCATCTTTCCATCGTGTTTGACATTGCAGTCACGGGCTGAGCGAGGCCAACTGCCCGGGTTACCGTGTACGGTAGGGCTTGCCGCAGCGACATCCGGTACCTGAGTAGCGAAGGTTGCTGGTAGGCGATGCGCGGAACGTCCCATTCCAAAACCGCGGGTCCCAAATAGCCGACGGCGACGCACCTTTCGGTGAATCGCCGTCGAACGCCACCTTCTTTGGCGAAGGAGGGCACTTCACGCGCTCATTGTGAGGTAAGAGCAGCGCAAAGTTGAGTACCCGTAGTACTACCTTCTCTCACCTCGCGGCAAAGAGTTGACGTTTTTCGATTCACTCATGAATGGGTACCTCCTCCGGCGCAGTGCCGGCGCCACCTGGCCGTCAGTATAGTCTGAAGACGCTACTGTCTGACGACACCCGACGGTCCTCGCCGTGGCGTTCCTAGCTGGGGCGAACGTCGCCGAAAGTGTCGAAGGCATCGCTACCTCTTTCCGTCTCGTATTCGTTCGCTCAGGTCTCTGAGAGACAGACCCCTCTTGCGAGGGCCGGACCATTCCGGGGCTCGTTGCCGACGCTCCAGATGAAGTGAGTTTGAGCCACGTCATCAGACAACGCAAGTCCTGTGTGAGTGATTGGGGGGCGGGGAGGGGCAAATATGCCCGAAGTCGTGGACGAATTGGGACGGCGTCGTCAGGCTTTCGTAGTCGCGTCGCCACGGTTGGAGCGCAATGAAGTGGCGCGGGTCTACCTGACTTTCGTCTTCGCATCACCGCACTTCAAGATGTGGCGGAAGTGCTCTTTGTCGACAGGTTGAATCGACAAGCGCATCCCTTTCTTCAGGAGCATCATGCCTTCCAACGCGGCATCTTCGCGCATTTGTGGCAGCGGTACGAACTCGGGTAGCTCTTCGACGTACTCGACATCAACCAGCCACCAGCGCGGATTGCCTTCTTGGCTCTTCGCGTCGTAGTACTTGTTCTTCGGGTCGAATTGTGTCGGATCGGGGCGCGCTGCGGAAGCGACTCGGGCCACGCCGGCAACACCAGGCGGCGTCGCGTTCGAGTGGTAGAACAGCACCAGATCGCCGATCTGCATCTCGTCTTTCATGAAGTTGCGCGCGCGGTAGTTGCGCACCCCATCCCATTGCCCAACGCCTTGCTTCTCGAGATGGCGAATCGAGTAGACGTCCGGTTCGCTCTTCATCAGCCAATACTTGCGCGCTCGTGTTGCCATGCACGAAGAGTACACACCTCGTCGACTGTGTCGATTCGGATCGCTGCTGTGCGGTTTCTGCGATGCGGAAACGACGTCAGCAACGCAGAAGCAGCACGGCGAAGAGCTCGTCTGGGTCCGTCCACACTTTGAGCAGCGAAAGACCAGCGGTGTCTGCCTCAGCGGCGAAACCGTCCACCGTGAACTTGTACGAATACTCCGTGCACACCGTCTCCCCCGCTTCGAAAGCAAAGCGTTCCGTGCCGAGGCTGACGACTTGGCGCTCGGTGCTCTCCAGGTGCATCTCGATGCGTTCCTCGCGCTCGTTGTAGAATGCCTTGTGATTGAAGTTCTCGACGTCGAAGTTCGCGCCGAGCTCGCGGTTCATGCGGTCGAGTAGGTTGAGATTGAAGGCAGCGGTGACACCGCGAGCGTCGTTGTAGGCGCTCTCCAGCACGTCCGTGCCCTTCTGCAGGTCGATTCCGATGAGCAGTCCACCGCCCTGAGGCTGACACAGCTGCACGATGCGTCGGAGAAGCTGTCGACGCGCACCCTGGTTCAAATTCCCAACCGTCGAGCCTGGAAACCACACGTACTTACGAGTCGCTGCTTCGGCTTCAGATGGCAGTCGTAGCTCGCCCAGGAAGTCGGCGCAGACTGGAAGCACGCGAAGGTTTGGATGCTGCAGGGCGATGCGATTGGCGGCTGCACTCAAGTGCTCTTTTGAGATGTCGATGGGTACGTAGCTGTGCAGCGCGCGCGCTGAGTCCAACAGGATGGACGTCTTGAGACTACTGCCGCTCCCGAGCTCGACGAGGCACGTGTTGCCTCCCAACGCGAGGCTGATCTCCGACTTGTACCGGCGCAGGATAGCGATTTCCGTGCGTGTCGGATAGTACTCCGACAGCTCACAGATCTGGTCGAAGAGCTGTGAGCCTCGCGCGTCGTAAAAGTACATCGGCGATAGGCGCTTGGGTTTTGCGTTCAGCCCGTCGCGCGCGTCCGAGAGGAAATCCGCTTGACGAGGGTGGAGGTCGAGTAGGGGCAGGGTCGACGAAGTGCGTGCGTCTTGCATGGCCGAGGTCCGTTTTCGAGTCAGTTGTGGCTCGCGCTCTTGGAGTCTTTGGCGAGGCGGATGCCGGAGAACTGCCAGCGGTCTTTGGGGTAGAAAAAGTTGCGATAGGTTGGTCGGATGTGGCTCGAGTCGGTGGCGCAGCTGCCGCCCCGTAGGACGCGCTGATTGCACATGAACTTGCCGTTGTACTCACCGAGCGCGCCATCGGCGGGCTCATAGCCCGGGTAGGCGTCGTACGAGCTGCGCGTCCATTCCCAGGCATCGCCGTACATTTGCGACAACGGTGCCGCAGGCGCGGGCTCCGGATGGTACGCTCCGCACTCCAAAAAGTTACCACGGATCCGCTGGCTCGTCGCGGCGACCTCCCACTCCTGTTCCGTAGGTAAACGCGCCCCGGCCCAACGAGCAAAAGCGTCCGCCTCGTAGTAGCTCACGTGTACTACGGGTTGATGGGCCTCGAGCGGTCGTTCGCCGCTGAGCGTGAACTCCGAATAACTGCCAGCCGTGCCCCTCCAGTACGCAGGTTTGCTCCAACCGTGTGCGCGAGCGTGGCTGAAACCTTGATCAAGCCACAGCTCTGGACGGTCATAGCCTCCGTCGCTGATGAACTCAGCGAACTCGCCGTTGGTCACCAGTCGATCAGCGAGAAGAAAGGGCTCCAAGAGTACACGATGCCGTGGCAACTCGTTGTCGAAGGCGAAGGGTTTGCCCGGGTGACCTATCGTGACGATGCCGCCTGCGACCTCCGAATAGGTGAGGCCGGAGACACCGGTTTCTGGGGCCGGGGCGGAGGCCCGGGAAACGTAGGCAGGGGCGAGCAGATTCTTCGAAAAGAGGTGCTTAAGATCCATCAGGATCAGCTCCTGATGCTGCTGCTCATGATGGCAACCCAGTTCGACGCGCTGGAGCAAGTCCGGCGATACCGACGGCCCATCGAGCAGCGCCAGCACTCGGGTTTGCACTTCCGTTCGGTAAGCGAGTACCTTCTCGAGACTGGGTCGCGTCATCAATCCGCGTTCCGCCCTCATCCGGCGTTCGCCAACCTGTTGGTAATACGAATTGAAGAGGACCCGATACCTCTCATCGACGGGCCGATAGTCTGGCTCGAAGGCTTCGAGAACGAAGACATCGAAGAACCAGTTCGTGTGCGCCAAGTGCCACTTGGTTGGGCTGCAGTCGGGCATGGACTGCGCTTCGTAGTCGGCTGTCTCGAGCGGTTCACAGAGAGAGGTGGTCACGCCGACAACCCCTTCGAAGGTCGCACGGACGTGAGCAGGCGTCAGTTGCTCGCTGGCCCTCATCCCGCGTCGCTCCATGGGGGCACTGCGTTGCGCTCTCCGCCGCTTTCGTCAAGTGCTTTGTGCCTATTGAGGTGCCCGACCTGAGGCGTAGCGGGAGTCGGCCCGTCGGTGGATTCAGTGAGTCAACGCCTGCAGAGGCCGGCTGACGATTGATAGGCGGGAGCGCTGGAGCGTGCGAGGCTTCCGGCGCGATCATGGCCGACAAGAGGCAATCCCTGGCTGACAACTTGCTCGAGCGAAAACTCCGCTTACCGACGAGCGTTCTGAGGCGCATCGGCAAGACCGCGTCCGTCACCCTGAAGGCAGCACTGCTGTCGCGCTCCGACGCTCAGAATACTGAGCGATTGGCAGAGCTCGTCGCGTCCCTGGGTGAACTCAAGGGGATTGCCATGAAGATGGGCCAGATCATGAGCTACGTCGACGTCGACTTGCCGGAGGGGTTGCGCGAGGCGTTGTCGGTCTTGCAGACGCACTCACCACCGATGCCGCTTGACGAGGTCAAGCGTGTGATTCGCCAAGAGTTGGGTCGGGATGCCTCGCGGTTGCTCACTGACTTGTCCCCGAGGCCCATCGCTGCCGCATCCATCGGACAGGTGCACACCAGCACCTTGCCCGGCTTCCGAAAGGTGGCAGTCAAGGTTCAATATCCC
This sequence comes from Polyangiaceae bacterium, assembly GCA_050298815.1. Classification (GTDB taxonomy): domain Bacteria; phylum Myxococcota_A; class Polyangia; order Polyangiales; family Polyangiaceae; genus SZUA-265. Next base: position 96,223 of record JBNKUV010000045.1, on the reverse strand, counting down.
GGCATCGACAAGGCCATCGAGAATGACTTCGCTCCTGCGGCATTGGCGGGTCCCATCGCTGGCTTAGTGTACTCAGGAGCCAAGGTAGAGCAACTGGTGGACGAAGCGCGCAAGCGGTTCTACGTGGAGTGCGACTACCTGCACGAGGCACGAGTTCAGGCTCGCTTCGCTGAAATCTACCGGGAACACCCCATCATCCAAGTGCCGTTCGTGCATCAGGGCCTGTCGGCAAGGCGAGTCCTGACGATGGATTTCGTGCAGGGGGTGGGGTTAGCCACGTATTTGGAGACGAAACCCGCGCAGGCAGAACTCGATGCGATGGGCGAGGCTCTGTTCGAAGTCTATTTTGGCACGCTGTTGACACACGGGTTGTACAACTGCGACCCGCACCCAGGGAACTTGCTGTTCCACGAAGGGCGGCTGATCGTTTTGGACTACGGGTGCAGTCGGGAGTTCGATGGCGACTTCGTTGCTGCTCTCGTTCAATTGACCCGCGCCGTCCACGACGATGATGTGGCGGGCATGACGGAAGCTCTGGCGGCACTTGGGGTCAGACCCACGTCGGGCAGCTACGACCGAGTGCTGACGCGCAAGCTACTGCGGGGGTTCTACGGTCCCATGCTCGAGGACCGAGAGCAGGCAGTCGATTTGGGGGTGGGGGCGCAGCTCAAGGAGATGATGGCCAAGAAACGCGACTTGATGAAGCTCGTTTTCCCGGGAGAGTTCTTGTTCTTGTTCAGGTTGCGTTTCGGATTGCTCTCGGTGCTGGCGCGGCTCGGCGCGCGCCAGAACTGGTTGGAGCTCGAGCAAAATCTATTGACGCGCGCGGAAGAACGACTCGCGTCCAACGCGAGTGCGTGACCTGAGCCAGGCACGCAAGCCCCGAAGTGCGCGGCGCGCCTTAGACTGGGCTGCTGCCGACGGTACCGCTGAGCAGGGTTTCTTCCCGGGTTTGGTCAGTTCGGTCGTGGACAGGCAAGTCACAGGGGGCCGCAGCTCTGGGTGGTCCGGTCGCACACCGTCTCGGGCAGGGTCGTGTCGTCCACGTCGGTACCTTCCTTGATGCAGTACTTTCCGGTCAGCTCCTCGCTCGCGAGAGGCAGATTCGGTACCACCTCGGTACAAGAAAACCCCTCGGGACATTCACAATAGGCCGCGTTGGGGTCTTCGCCGTCACAGCGGCAAGAGCAGTAGACCGAGTCGTCCGGGGTGCGCCCCACCAGTTGGGGCGCGACGGGCGTCTGCACTGCCAATCCGTCGGGCGTGAGGCAGCCACCCCCCGCTTCGTCCTGGCCGTAGGCACACGTGACACGCCCTTGGAAGCGATTGACCAGGCAGATCCGGCTTTTGCATTGAAACGACCGACTCTCGACGTTGGCGCCGTCGGCAGAGAAGCCGCCGAAGTTGGGGTTGTACTCGTCTTCCGGGACACAAGCGGCGCCCACCGCGTCTTCCCCGCAGCCAGCGCTCAAGCTGATTGTCAGAAACCCGAAGGTGGGCGCAACGCGTCTGAGCCATTCCAATCCTTTCATTGAACGTTCTCCCGCCCGGCGCAGGACGGCCAGGTTCGTGTTTTTTGACCATCACGCCAAGCGGGCCAGTGCGTCGCAAGGTGATAACCCGAGGCCACGCTGCGTGGTCTCAGCCGCGCAATGGCCAGTAGCCGCGCCATGGATCACGGCTATTTGCCAGCGGCCGCTGAATTTCGGCCACCGGGGCCACCACGCGATCTTGGCTGATACAAATCGGAAAGGGAATTTGCCTCCCCTCCGCCAGGGTTCGGCGGGGTTGCCTCTCGACAATCGCCCGCATGTCAGCAAGGTTGTCTCTGTAGTGAGCGAGCCAGTGATCGCACTCCAGGCCTTGAGCAAGTCCTACCCCATGGGAAAGGAGCGCCTGCCCGTGCTCTGTGAGGTCGACCTGACCGTGGCTCGCGGGGAGATGGTGTCGATTATGGGCTCGTCGGGTTCCGGTAAGTCCACCCTGCTCAATGTGCTCGGCATTCTCGATAGTTACGACTCGGGCAGTTACGAGCTGGATGGGCAGCGGATCGGCAACCTGAGCGAACGCCGAGCGGCAGGGCTCAGGAATCGGTACATCGGGTTCGTCTTCCAATCGTTCAATCTCCTGCCTTTCAAGACTGCGTTGGAGAACGTGGCCCTACCGCTCTACTACCAAGGCGTGCGCCGGCGCGAGCGACAGCGGCTGGCAGCGGAGTACTTGGACAAGGTGGGGCTCTCGGATCGCGCACAACATCTGCCAAGTGAACTCTCGGGTGGTCAGAAGCAGCGAGTTGCCATCGCGCGGGCGCTCATCACTCAACCGAAACTCGTGCTGGCCGATGAGCCCACCGGCGCACTGGACTCTCAGACCTCGTACCAGTTGATGGACTTACTGCGTGATGTGAACAAGCAGGGCATCACGATGGTCCTCGTTACCCACGAGGCAGATATCGCAGCGCGCACGGATCGTCTCATAGAACTTCGTGACGGAAGGGTTGTGAGTTAGCGGTGGGTGCGTTCGACGCCTGGCAAGAGGTCTTTGACCTCATTCGACGTAACAAGGTGCGCACGTTCTTAACGGCCTTGAGCGTGGCCTGGGGCATCTTCATGCTCATCATCCTGTTGGCGGCTGGGCGGGGGTTGCAACAAGGTGTCGAGCACGACTTCCGGGATGACGCGACCAACTCCATCTGGATCCGCCCAGCCGAGACCTCGCTGCCGTTCGCAGGGCGCGCCCCTGGCAGGACGGTCCGCTTCAAGAACACGGACGTCGATGCCGTCGCAAGAGAAGTTGGCGGTGTCGAGCACATCACAGGACGCTTCTACCTATGGGGCGATATTCACGTTTCACGCGGCAACGAGAGCGAGCGCTTCGGCATTCGCGGCTGCCACCCCGACCACCTCTACTTGGAGCGCACCATCATGCTCGAAGGGCGGTTCATCAACGAGACAGACGTCGAACGGCGGCGCAAAGTGGCGGTAATAGGCCCGGAGGTAAAGAAGGCACTATTTCGAGATGAGCCGTATCTAGGGCAATACATTCGTGTCAAGGGAGTGCCCTACCAAGTGGTTGGCTTGTATCGCGACGAGGGGCAGCAGAACGAGCTTCGCAAAATATACATCCCGATAACGACGGCGCAGCTCGTCTATCGCGGTGGCGAAGACGTGCACCACATCATGTTCACGACAGGCGATGCTACCGTAGAACAGAGCAAGTTGATGGAGAGCCAAGTTCGTCATTTGCTAGCCGCCCGTCATGACTTCGATGTCGCCGATTGGCGTGCCATCAACATCAGCAACAACCTGGAACGCTTTCGGAAGATGACCCAGATGTTCGGCTGGGTAGAAGCGTTCGTCTGGCTCGTCGGGATCGGAACGATCTTGGCCGGGGTCATTGGGGTGAGCAACATCATGCTCATCTCGGTGCGTGAGCGCACGACGGAGATCGGGATTAGAAAGGCCATCGGAGCGACTCCTTGGCAAATCGTGCGCATGGTGTTGATGGAGGCGTTCCTGGTGACGTCGGTCTCGGGCTATTCTGGACTGGTCCTGGGTGCGCTCGTGGTCGAGCTCGTGCAGCGTCACTTGCCGGACAACGACTACCTCCGCAATCCACAAGTGGATTTTCGCGCCGCACTGATCGCTGTCATCGTGTTGGTCGTGGCGGGCGTGTTGGCGGGACTGGTACCCGCACTACGTGCTGCGAAGGTGCAACCGGTGACTGCCATGAGGGAGGGCTAGTGTTCGACTGGGACAAGTGGCAGGAGCTGCTCTCCGCCTTGCGTCACAACAAGTTGCGCACCCTATTGACGGCATGCGGTGTCTTCTGGGGTGTGTTCATGCTGGTTTTGATGCTCGGCTTCGGACGTGGTTTGCAAACGGGCGTCACCAAGAACATGATCGGCTTCGCCACAAACAGCATCTATCTGTGGGGCCAGCGCACGAGCATGCCCCACAAGGGGATCCAACCCGGGCGTTGGGTGACTCTCGACAACGGTGATACCGAGGCCCTCCAGCGGGACCTTTCTGGGGTTCTCGTTGTTGCGCCTCGCAACCAGCTGGGGGGCTGGCGCGATGGAAACCTCGTGTCCCGCGGGGCGAAGGTTGGCAATTTTGGAGTCATGGGCGATGTGCCCGAGTTCGCCATGACGCAGGCCCTGCAGATGGACGGCGGGCGGTTTGTCAATCAGCTGGATATGGCCGACGCTCGCAAGGTGACGGTCATTGGGGAGCAAGTGCGCAAGGTGCTTTTTGGCGACGAGGACCCAATCGGTCAGACCGTGCAGATCAAGGGCGTCCACTTTCAGGTCGTGGGTACTTACACGTCGACTCTCCCGGGAGATGAGGGGGAACGGGCGAATCAAACCTTGCATATCCCTTTCGCGACGTTCCAGCGTACCTTTAACACACGGGACGTAGTGGGGTGGTTCGCGCTAGTGGCCGAGCCCAATGTGTTGGCGGCAGATGTCGAACACCAGGCTCGCGAGATCATCAAACGACAACACGGGATCCATCCCGAAGACGACCGCGCCGTCGGGTCCTACAATGCCGGCAAAGACTTTCTGCGAGTGGAAAACCTCTTCGCTGGCATTCGCTTCTTCATCTGGTTCGTCAGCATCGCGACGTTGTGTGCTGGAGCGCTGGGGGTGAGCAACATCATGCTGGTGTCCGTTCGGGAACGGACGAGAGAGATTGGAGTGCGAAAAGCATTGGGCGCAACCCCTTGGGCAATCACCTCCCTGGTGCTACGTGAGGCAATGATGTTGACCTTGCTGGCCGGCTACGCGGGACTCGTGTGTGGCGTACTGTTCTTGGAGGGTTCGCGCCACTTGATGGCGGACCAAGGGGGGCCCTACGGTGCCCCAAGTATCGACTTGGCAGTAGCGTTGATAGCGTGTGGCGTCTTGGTCGTCGTCGGCGTCGTTGCCGGCGTAGTGCCCGCGCGCCACGCGGCCCGCATCGAACCGGTTGCAGCGCTGAGGTACGAGTGATGAGGCGCCTGCTGAAGAACCTGATGCCTGCGCTCGTCGTGGCTACCGTGCTGGGAGCCTTCGGATGGACACTGCTCTTCCTCTACGAAAAATCCCAGGCAGAACCGGTCGTTTACAAGACAATCCAACCCGAGGTTACCGACATCGTAAAAAAGACGGTGGCTACCGGAGCTATCGTGCCGCGACGCGAGGTGGCGATCATGCCACGGGTGTCTGGGGTCCTGCGCAAGCTCCATGTCGAAGCGGGCCAAACCGTCGAAGAGGGAGATCTCATCGCGGACATCAAGATTATTGCCAACGTCGTGAGTTTGAACTCGGCTGAGGGGCGCGTGGACGCTGCGAAGATCAGCTTGCAGGCGGCGAAGGTGGAGCACGCTCGAATCAAGAGTTTACGCGACGAGCAACTCGTCACCCAAGGCGAGTTCAACAAGGCACAGCTGGATCTGGAGCTGGCCGAACAGGAACTCAAAGCTGCCAAGGACAATCTCGTGTTGGTGCGTTCTGGTGCACTGAGCGGCTCGGGGAAAGTATCCAACCAAGTTCGCTCGACGCTCGCGGGCATGGTGATCGACTTGCCAACGAAAGAAGGGGCGAATGTGATTGAGGCCAATACCTTCAATGCAGGCACCCTCATTGCGTCTGTAGCCGACATGACGGACATGATCTTCCAAGGTCAGGTGGACGAGAGCGAAGTCGGCAAGCTGCACGAGGGGATGCCAGTTGAGATATCTGTGGGTGCTATCGATGGCAAACGCTTCGCTGGTACGTTGGAGTACATCGCCCCCAAGGGGGTGGACAACGAGGGCACTATCGAGTTCGAGGTACGTGCCGCTGTCGAACTCAAAGGAGCGGACTTCGTAAGGGCCAATTACAGCGCAACGGCCGACGTCATACTCGCCCGCAAGGACGAAGTGCTGGCCATCAATGAAAGCGCACTCGTTTTCGAAGATGGCAAGCCGAAGGCCGACGTCGAGGACGGGGCCGGCGGAGTCGAGCGACGCAGCCTCGAACTCGGGCTCAGCGATGGGATCCGAGTCGAGGTCATTTCGGGCCTTTCTGCGGGCGACCGGGTGCGACTGCCCAACAGCGGAGGGTAAGCCACCGTCGTCGCGGGCGACTCGTAGCGGTGGGGTGGCCGCGGGCTAAGGATCACTGAGTGAGCAGCGCCGAGGGTGGGGCTGCCGGTTCGCCAATTACCTGTCCGAATCCAGCGGTGAAAGTAAACTCGCCGGCGACGTGCTCTTGTAGGGGAAAACCGAAGTCGAAGCGCAGCACGTCCCGATCGAGCTGGGGGAAGAGGATCCGCAGGCCGATGCCGCCGCCATGCTTGAGTTCCATGTGCTCTGGCCCTCTTGCGGCGTCGCCCATGTCATGGAAGATGCTTACGCCTACCAGCGTCGATAGGATGCGAATGGGGCGAGTGCGAAGTTCCGTGTTGACGACGAAGCTAGACGTGCCGAGGAATGCGCTCGGTTGGTAGCCTCGTAGTCGGTCGGTGCCTCCCAAGCCCAGCGCCCAACGGTTGATGTAGCGAATCGAGTTTTGTTGAAAAGCCATCGAGTTGACGAGGCGACCGAAATAGAGGTCGGGGCTCACTATGTGAGTGGCGGCGCTGAGGCTCGCATCGGATTGGTCGAGCCCGGCGACGTCCAAACTCGTTTCCTCGTTGCCATCGGCGGCAAGTTCGATGTCCGAAGAAACCAGCGCTCGTAGGAAGCCTTGACCATAGCTCCACGTGTAAGCGGCGCTCGTGAACACCCCTAGCAAGTCGCGGCTCGACAGGGGGCGAAATGCCGGATATACGCGAAGATACACGTTGTGTCCTAGGCGTACGTCTTCCTGCAGCCCCAGAGTATTGTAGTTGATGGTTCGCAAAAACCGAGTGGTGTAGGCGTGTAGCTGCAAGTATGGGCTCACCCGGCGATCGCCCATCACCAATTCTGCGTAGCGTAATGCCTCCCCGGTCGCCGGCGTGTTCAGGGCCAGGCGCGTTCGGTAAGCTCGTCTCGCGGTCGCAGCCAGTTCATCAGTGAGTCTCGGGTCCTCAGGGCCGAAGGTTTCCAGCACTTCGGCACGCCGCCACAGTCCGTTGGGCAGTTCGGCGTAGCGGGCGAGATCCCCGGTGAGCTCGTCGCGCGACGACACATCGTTGAGGATGGTTTGGTCCGCCTCCAGGCCGCCGGTGATGTCCACCTTGTTTTCGATGTTGAAGGAGCGGGTGAGCGCCACTTGGCCACGCAATCGCTCCTCCCGATAGCGTTGCGGCACCCAGATATCGTGACGAAGCTCGCTTTGAGCTTCGATTGGGCCAGCCCCAGTGCCCGCGGAGATGGGCGTGGCGAGGGCCTTGGAACGGCCTACGACTTCGAGATCGGAAATGCGGATCGGCACAGCACGTTGACTCGAGCAGATGGCCTGACCCAGCTCTTCGACGGGCTGGCGAATCAAGCTCGACCAAGCCATCGCCGTGCGCCAAGACCACTTCGTTCTCGTAGAATAAAGGGGCTGACCGTAGGTGAATAGGCCGGTCGCACCCTCCAGCTTGTTGGATTGGCAGTTGAGGACGGCGTTGCCGCTCAGGTACGCTGCGATGCGACTACCTCCGATGCGGGGCACGTAGTAGCTGCCTCCAACCCAATAGTTGCGGGCAGTGAGCGAGAGATTGCCCGAGATGCTCTGCGTCGTACCGGCGATGTTCCATTCAGAAGGCGCCAGCGTCAAGCTCGTCAGTCGACCGTTGTAGAAGCCGGGGTTCCACGACAGACGTAGGCTCCATACGTCCTTCGTCACGACCAGCAACTTGATCGTATTGGGGTGTGAACCCAAGAGCGGCACGATCAGAACTACCGTCACTTGGGGAAACAGCCTCAGGTTCCTCTCAGTTTCGTCGGCAAGCACCTGTTGGTACGGTTGCCCGGGACGGATCAAGACCTCTCGTTCGATGATGTAGTCACGAGTCGTGACGTGGAGCCAGTTGACGAAGGTGGGGACTTGGTCGCGCTCCTCAAACACCTCCAAGGCAACCACTTCGATACTCTCGACGATTTTACCCTCGGGTTCGGGATCCCGCTCGCCCCCCCCGATGCGGTCGATGGCGATCGCAATACTCTCCTGCTCGTAGCCCGACAGCGACCGCCCCTGCTGGGCATCGGCCCCCGAGGTCCCCAGTACGCAGACCAAGAAAGCCAGCAGCTGTAGGCATCGGGGCCAGGTCGTCGCGTGTGGCGGGAGTCGCACGCTGCGGGGGGCGGGACGGAGTGATAGCGGTCGCAGCACGTGCTTGCATCACCATAGTCGACCATCGGCCTGGAGGGTAGCCAAGTCCAGCCGCCGAACCGGTTCACGTGTGGGTGGCGCGCTTTGCGGTGGTGAAGCCCGGGCGTGGCCTCTACCGTGACGACGTGGAGCTCGGTGCCTGGCTTCGGCAACATCGAACGCGGGGTCTATCCGCAGTGGCGTTGGTTGGTGGGCTGGGATTGTTGCCACTGCTCGGGCAGCGCGTGCACGGCGAGGAGGTACTGTCTTGGTCGAGTCTCCTACCACCAGCGGCCGCCCTCGCCCTGGTCCTGCTCACGCGCCAAGTTGTCGTTTCTTTGGCCTCGGGAGTGCTGTTGGGGAGCCTGTTGCACCACGGTATCATGGGGGGACTGCCCCGAGGATTCGAGCGCTACTTGTGGGCGAATCTGACCGACAGTTGGCACCTATTGATCTGTGGCTTCGCGTTGACGGTGCTGGGCATGGTCAAGCTCACGGAGCTTTCTGGAGGCGTGAGGGCCGTGGTTCAGTTGCTATCCGGACGGCTCTCCTCTGCGCGCGCAACGAAGCTCGGAACTTCGGTCGGAGGACTGCTGATCTTCTTCGACGACTATGCCAATACCTTCTTGATCGGATCAAGCATGCGGCCGCTGTGTGATCAGCATGGAGTATCGCGGGAGAAGTTGGCTTACATCGTCGATTCGACCGCCGCTCCCGTGGCGGGCCTGGCGGTCGTATCGACTTGGTTGAGCTACGAGGTCGGGTTGTTGGGTGAAGTCACCGCACCGCTCGATCTGCCGACGGGCGGATATGCGCTGCTGCTCACTGCCATCCCAATGCGGTTCTACTGCATCTTCGCGTTGGTGCTCGTGTTTGCCAGTGCTGTCCTCGAACGCGACTTCGGCCCGATGCTCACAGCCGAACGCGAGGCGCTCTCCAAGCTGCGCGGCGTCAAGCAAGCGACCGCTACCGAGGTGTTGCCCCGTCACGTGGCGCTGAACGCCGCGCTTCCGATTGGCACGCTGGTGGCTTCTGTCGGTCTAGGCCTGTTGTACGACGGGGGAGGCCTGGCGCGGCCAGACTCGCTATTGACCATTGACGGGTGGCAGCAAGTTCTCTCTCGGGCGGACGACTCGACTCTCGTCCTGTTTTGCTCCGCCCTGGTGGCGACGGCCGTCGCCGTGTTAACCGCGGTCAAGAGTGGACAGTTGGATCTCCGCGGGGCTTGTTCGGCGTTCGGGGCGGGGGCGCGACAGGGGAGTCCGGCGTTGGGGATCCTTTTCTGTGCCTGGGCGCTCGGCGGAGTATGCAAAGACCTCGGCACAGGCCCGTTCATCGTCGAGGTGCTCAAGGGTCAAGTTTCGCCAGGCTTTGTCCCCCTGCTGACGTTTGGGGCAGCAGGCCTGGTGGCGCTGGCCACCGGGACGTCTTGGGGAACGATGGCCATCCTGATGCCGGCTGCCCTGCCACTATCTCACGAGCTCGGTGGGCTGCCCTTGATGCTACCTACGCTGGCAGCCGTGCTAGATGGGGCGATCTTCGGTGACCACTGCTCGCCGGTGAGTGACACGACGGTGCTCTCGGCAACTGCTTGTGATTGCGACTTGCTCGCCCACGTCTGGACACAACTGCCGTACGCGTTGTTGGCGATGGCGATCGCGGCGCTTGGATACGTCGCGGTCGCAATCGTCCAGCTTCCAGTCTTGGTTCCGTTGTTGTCAGGGCCAATCTTGCTCGTCTTCGCCCTGCTGGCGGTCGGCAGGCGACCGGACAAAAAAAAGCGACGCGGCTAGGGAGGGGGGAACCTTGGCCGCGTCGCGAAAAAAAGTACAGGAGCCTAGGGGAGGGGGGAACCGGCAGCCCCTGTACGAGAATCACCAGCCTATGTTGCACCCAACGTGCCACGCGGCATGAGCATAATTTCAATTACTTAGAGATTTTTTTGTGGCTTTTATGTTTCGACTCTGAAATGCTGATGTTTCAATATCGGTGTGGGTAAGGGTAGTTAGGTGTCTTCGCACGTGCGAATATTCTGAGCCAGCCACCTGGCGCCGCCGGTCGATGGCCTGTAGTGGCTTGGAATGCAGAGCCGAGGTCTGACGCGAGTCGCCACACCCGAGCTGGAGCGATTGCTCCTGGCGGTCCATCGCGGCCAATTCCCTTACCCACTAGCCCGGTCTTCCCTAATCGCCACCGGGTTTGGACACATCGAAGAGCACCTCAGCCCCCTGCTTGGGTTGGAGCAGGTAGCCGTGCAACGCGTCATCGTCGCGGTGCTCGCGGAACGACGGCCTCGTAGCGTCATGCCTCGAGGCGGCCGCCGTGTTGCTTTGGTGCGTTGACGAGCTCATGTGGCTGAGTGTTGGGAGGACGATGACGTGGCGCCGCGCTGGCGCCGTGCTTGCGGTGTGTGCCCTGATGTTGAGCTGTGGTTCTCCGAAGCGAGTGCGGGAGGCGGCGACGGAGCCTTCGTCTGCGCCCACGGAAGTAGCTCGTCCACCAGCCTCCCAACATGGGAGCGGTGCCGCAGGTGCCCGCTCAGCGGAGCCCGCTGCGACCTCGGTCCCTGGGGCTTCCCCAGCGGATGCCAAAACGCCATCGCCAGCGATGGTGACGCACGTCGCCATCGCTGAACCCGCGGCGCTTTCATGGTTGGAGAGCAACGGCTTCACTCTCGGCGAGATGGTCGTTGGTGCGCCGGCACGAAGTGCGAAGCAAGTCTCAGTTGCCGGCGGGCTTGCGGACGTCATCTCCACCGTACGTGCCGACGTTCGCCGCACGGCGAGCCAACACCCATTGGCGAAAGCGACCTCGATCTACGGGTTTCGCCTGTTCGACGAACGCTGGCTTTCGTCTGATGAGATGTCGTTCGAGTTGATCGGTGTGTTCAATCGCATCGATCGTCGGGTGTTTCATTCGGAGACATGCGGCGAGGTTCGGTTTGTCTATCGCTTGACCTACGACGTACAGCAGGGTGGCAGCCCAATGCGTGGTCGTTTACCAATGACAGTTAACGTCGTCTACTTCGTTCCCGGTGACGACTGTGTAGCGGTGGCTCGCGCTTGGCAGACTGCCGCAGGCTTGGATGACGTGGCGGCGACGAAGCAGCTCCTGACCGAGGGCGCGCTGTCGTTGCGTGCGAACTGGCGGTTGAAATCGGTGGAGACCAACGTGCAAACCATCCGGATTCAATCGTCCGTGCATCCGACGATGGCGGGCCACGTCGACTACATCATGCGCGTCTTTTCGCCTCTGGCAAACGGCAAGCGCTTCGCGCCGGCACCGATGGAGAACATGCCAGACGTTTCGCGTCTGCAAACCGACGCGGCACTCAGAGCAGAATTGATTACATACCTGCAGCGTCCAGAGGTGCTCCAGGACATCGACCGGGGCACACTGCAGCTGCCGCCCAAATTCCTTGCAACCGTTGCAACATCCGTCTCGCCACGCGGGTTGTCGCGGCGTGCCAATCGACCGTTTCGCACCCTGTTTGAGCCCAAAGACTTCGCGTCGCTCAATCTCGGCGAAACCCGAAGCATTCGCTCCCCTACGGCGCTGCTTCGTCGGTTGGATCAGGCCAGTTGCGTTGGTTGCCATCAAAGCCGCGCGATCGCCGGCTTTCACCATCTGGGACTGGACGGGACGGACAACCCTACCTTCGACTCTCTGTACTTTGGCTCGTCCGACCACCTGCGCGGTGATTTGCAACGGCGTCGAGCGTACGTGGGGAGCCTCGCTGCGGGCGGGACGCCAGACGAATTCCGTCCGTCGCCAGAACGTCAGGGCCTCGGCGACGGTCACGGTAGCTCTTGCGGTCTTGGCGACATCGGGTTTGCACAGTGGACCTGCCCAGAGGGCTTGGTGTGTCAGCACTTGGAAGATGGGGAGGTGGGCGCGTGCTTGCAGGCGGGCGCTCTCAGTTCACCGTGCGAGTGGGGCACGATGCTTTCCAACCCAAGGCCTCACAAGGATTACGTCTCACAGCTGCATGTGCGGTCCTGCGCCGCTGGCCAAGTCTGTGACCGTAACGTGCAAGGTTTTCCGTTGGGGTTCTGCTCGGCTAGTTGCGACACCCCCGCCCCTGGCGGGACGTGTGGAGAGTTCCTCGACGTCGACGGGTTCCAGGCCTGCCTGCGTGCAGATCGACCCGCGGAGCACTGCCGAAGACGGTCTGCTTTTCGCACCGGGCTCCACGGATGTGACGAGGCGCACGCGTGCCGCTCCGATGCCGTCTGCGTGCGGACGAGTCAACCCGGGCAGGGGGCTTGCGTGCCGCCGTACTTCGTCTTTCAGTTGCGGCTCGACGGCGTCCCCATCGAGTAGTCGTACGACATGACGCTGGCGTCGACTCCGCCGTCGCCGCTTGCCCGCGGCTCGCCAGCTATCGGTACGTTCGCGTCGCTCCTAGACGATGGAGCCACCGCGGCATCGCCGCTGACCGCGAGTGTGCCAGCATCCGTCTGGGCGCGGTCGCCAGGGATGCAGATCCCCTTGGTCTCTTCGATGGCCGTGTTGTACCCGCTGCACACGGTGTTGCTTGGGCAGTCCGCATTGCTCTTGCAGATCGGCGTACAGTAGGCACCATCACCCAATCCTGCGGCTGGGGCTTCGGTCAACGCGCAGTATCCGGTTGGCTCGCCATCGTCGTCCCAGTCGCACCACCCGTCGTCCACTCCCTCGCCGCCGTAGATGCAGCTGTGCGTGCAGAACGTTGCTTCTTCACTGGGCAGGCAAAACCCTTCGCAGCCGTCGTCTGCGGAGTCGCCGCACGGCGAGCCCAGGGTCAGTCCTTCGGGTGCCGCATCGACGCAAGCGCCGGTCTTCCGGTCGCAAAACGCGGCGTTGGTGCAATCGTCGTCCCGCACGCACAATGGCCGGCACATCCCGGCGCTGCCGACGAGGCCGCAACGTTGTCCGGAGCAAGAGAAGTCGGCGATTCGCTGGGTGCAGACTTGACGGGCGTTTGTGGGACAACCCGCGCCTCCCAGCTGGCATTCATGCATGCAGAGCAAGACGTCGTTTCTGGCTTGGTCGTCGCCAGCGCCGCTCGTTTGAACGCAGGTGGTACCCAGGGGACAAATCGACTCGTCTCGAGCGCAGTCTTGAGCGCACATTCCGCCGGGCGGCGTGCCGTCGAGCAGTGAGTTCGATTGACGGCATTGTTCTTCGGGGCCGCAGTCCGAGACGGTCTCGCATTGCTGCCCAGAGAAACTCGGTGGGCAATTGCAGTAGCTCCAGACCACTGGATCCCCACCACAAGTTTGGCTCACGCTGGGACACTCCAAACACTGACGAACCGACCCGATCAAGCACTCCGGCGAGTCAACACAGCCTCCCACGAGCCAGTGCCCACTTCCCACTAGGATCAGGTTCAACCAAACGCGGCGAATACAAGTTGCAGGCATCGGATAAACTCAATGAACGCGCTGTCCAGGTTTGGCGCCGTCATCCGGCGACAAGACGAACACATCGCTTCCGCCAGGTCCGGCGGCGATGACCATGCCCTCGCTAGTGCCGAACTTCATCTGTCGCGGGGCCAGATTGGCTACCACCACCACTAGCCGCCCGATCAACGACTCTGCGGCATAGGCGCCTTTGATGCCCGCGAAGACAGTACGCGTGTTGTTGCCCCCGAGGCTCACTGTCAGCTTCAGCAGCTTTCGCGCCTCCTTGACTGGCTCTGCAGCAATCACTCGTGCGATCCGTAGATCGACTTTGGCAAAGTCTTCGATGCTGCACTGCTCTGCGAGGGGTTCGTCCTCGAGTGGACCTGGGTCATCGCCGACGCTCTTCGTCGTGCCGCTGCTGTTTTCGTCCACTTTGACGACGCTCGCTTCGACCATCGCCTGGACGTTGGCAGGATCCACCCGTTGCATGAGGTGGGAGAACTTTCCGATCGGGTGCCCTGTGGCAGTGCTCTGGGCATCGCGCCAGTTCGTGGTGCTCTCCTGTAGCAAATCCGCGGTCTTCTCTGCTAGCTCCGGAAGTACTGGTGACAGGTACACGGTTAACTGGCGAAATACGTTCAGGCACACCGTGCAGATGTCTTGTACCTGTTGCTCCATGCCAGGCTTCTTCTTGAGAGCCCACGGTTCCTTCTTGTCGATGTACTCGTTAGCGCGATCGGCCAAGGCCATGATGGTGCGGATGGCTCGGGCGTAGTCGAAATTCTCGTAGGCGTCGGCAATGTCGTTGCCGGCGCTCTTGGTTGCCTCGAAGAGCCCTTCGTCTTCTGGGTAGGTCGAGCTGAGTCCGATGTCCTGGATGAAGCGCGCAGAGCGACTGGCAAGGTTGATTACCTTGGCCAATAGCGTGCTGTTTACCTTTTGTACAAAGTCGTCGAGATCCAAATCGATGTCCTCCGAGCCCGGACCCAACTTGCTGGCGTAGTAGAAACGCATGTACGCAGGGTCGAGGTGTTCCAGATAGGTCGACGCGTTGATCTGGGTCCCCTTGCTTTTGGACATCTTCTCGCCGTTGACAGTGAGGAAGCCGTGGACGTGTACGTGTTTCGGCAGTTTGCGCCCAGCGAGCTTGAGCATCACCGGCCAAAACAGAGTGTGGAAGTAGACGATGTCTTTGCCGATGATGTGGACGATTTCTGTCTCGTCCGACTGCCACCAGTCCGTGAGCTTGCTGTTGTGCTTGTCGCACCACTCTTTACTGCTTGCTATGTACCCGATGGGCGCATCGAACCAGACGTACCAGTAGTTGCCTGGGCTGTCCGGGATTTCGAAGCCGAAGTAGGGGGCCGGTCGCGAGATGTCCCAGTCGCGCAGCGGTTTGTCCAGGAAGAATCCCTTGAGGTAGTTCGCAGTTTCGGGCTGCAAGTGACCGTTGCTTTGGGTCCACTCGTTCAGGAACTCATGCTCGTTCTCCAGTTGGACAAACAGGTGCTTCGCACTTCGGACTTCGGGTTTCGTGCCGCTCAGGACGCTGACGGGATCTTTGAGCTCGGTGGCATCGTACGTAGCGCCACACTTTTCGCAATTGTCCCCGTACTGGTCGGTAGCACCGCAGCGTGGGCAGGTCCCTTTGACGAATCGATCAGCAAGAAAAAGCCCTTCCTTCACATCGAACAGCTGCTCGACGTCCTTTTCTCGGACGACGCCCGAGTTTCTCAGAGACCGCCAAAACTCGGCGCAGAGCTCTCGATTGGCGTCGCTGTGGGTACTGCCGTAGTGATCGAAGCTGACTCCAAAACCAGCGAAGTCGCGCTGATGAACGGCGCTCATCCGAGCGATGAACTCCGTTTCCGGGATGCCCGCGGCGCGTGCGCTCAGCATGATAGGCGCCCCGTGAGTATCGTCGGCACAGAAGTAGCGAACGTCGTGACCGCGGGAGCGCTGGAAGCGCACCCAAATATCCGTTTGCAAGTACTCTACCAGGTGGCCAATGTGGATCTGACCATTGGCGTAAGGAAGCGCACTGGTTACCAGGATGCGGCGTTGGCTCATGGCCGCGCAGTCTCGCACCGAAGTCGTTGGAGGCGCAAACTGGAAGGTGCGTCGAGACGTGTTCCGGGTGGACGGACATCTCTGTTGCGAGGTTGGCTTCAGCGACGAGGGCTGGATGCGCATCCGCGTCCGTGGTAGCGGAATGACGTGTCTAGCTCCTGGACCAGACGACGGTGGGTCGAAGCCGCCGCGCTCGGTTTGCTCGCTGGAGCCTGCGAGCAGAAGTCAGCGAACCCGGACCCCTCCGGCCTGGCCACGACAGCGAGCGGTACCAAAGCGATCCGGCAACAAACCGACCGGGAGTGTTGCATGGGCCGAAATGAGTGTCGGGGCAAGGGGGGGTGTGCGGTGCCGGAATCCCATGCCTGCGCCGGACAGAACGAGTGCGCAGGGCGGGGGGGCTGCAAAGCGCGCTGTCCGGAGTAGCGTTCGGCCAGCAGCTGACCGGTGCTTGTGATGGATGACTCGGGGCCCCGGCTTCGCTAACCGTATCGGCATGTTGGGCGACCGCGCGTGGAAGACTAGGATTGGGACCTGGCTCATGGTGAGCGCAGTGGCGTGCTCTGGGCGCCAGGCGACCCAGCCCACCCCGCCCGCTCCTCCAAGCAGCGCAGCCATCAGCACAGACGCGTTGCCACCCCCCGAGTCAGTGCCGACGGCGGCACCCGAAGAGGCGCAGGATTCTGCGCCCGTCGCGGTCTCGCAGCCTACCGTTGAAAAGCCAGAGACGCCCAAGGACCCCGAGCATTGCCCCGCGGGCATGGTGTTTATCGAAGGTGACTACTGCAGCGAGGTCGAGCACAAGTGCACCAAACACTGGCACTCCAAGGCTAACGACAAGAAGGTATGTGAGGAGTTCGAGCCGTGGTCGAAGTGCGTTGGCGAGAAGTCTGAGAAGCGCTTCTGTATCGACAAGTTTGCTTGGCCAAACGAGGCCGGCGAGCGACCGGAAGTGATGAACAACTTCTATCAGGCGCAAGTGAAGTGTGCGGCAGTAGGCAAGCGTCTGTGTACGGAAAGCGAATGGACAATGGCTTGTGAGGGGCCCGAGATGAAACCATTTCCGTACGGCTATGTGCGCGATCCGGGCAAGTGCAATGGTGACCGAGAGTGGGATTTTCCCAAGATGAGCAAGGTCGCACAACGGGATCCTGAGGAGTTGGCGCGACTGTGGCAGGGGGTTCGTAGCGGCAGTCAGCCGATGTGCATCAGCGACTATGGCGTGCACGATCTGCCTGGCAACAACGACGAAGTGGTGTCCAGCGAGACGTACGCGAGCGGCTACCGCGGTAAGTACGACAGCGTTCACACCGGCGGTCCCTGGTACCGTGGTGTCAGGAATCAGTGCCGGCCAAAGATTTACACTCACGACGAGGGCTTCTACTACTACTTCCTGGGTTTCAGGTGCTGCGCTGAACCCGACGGCCAAGCCACTGATCCTCGGGCTCCGAAGCAGATCAAACGAGGCTGGGAGTTTTCGCGAATCGAGCGCTTGGCGCGCTTTTCAACGGAGGAGATGCGCCAGAAACTTGAGCTGAAACGTGAGCAAAAGTGCGCATGTGACGACAAGAACACCCTTTGTAAGACGATGTGCGGCACTCTGCTCGGTCCGGAGGCGACAGACGCGGAGATGCCGAAACCAGCGCCGTGACGGCGTGGCAGATTCCGGTGTGAAGTCAGCAAATTCTGTGGGCCGCTATGACACGAATGTCAGGCTTCGGTGTTGTGGATCGGCCCGCTGGGTCGGAAGTAAGCTACGCAGCGCATTGGCACATATACTGCATACCAACCAGGCGTGTTCATTGCGTTAACCCGAAGTCTCCTGGCCGCTGGCGAAATGCTGCAGCAAGTCTGTCGCACCGCCGTGCTTGGGAGCCCAGCGGTCACGCTCATGCACGAGTCGCGCTCGGCTCAGGTGGCTCAGCCCCTCGCCGCCATCGGTCAGGCAGCACCGGATTCCGTCCGATTGCACTGACGGTGCCGCGCGAGTCGGGGGCGCTGACGCGCTGAGACCTCGCCCCGGACGCTCATCGCAGCAGGGCGACCGCTGCGAGAAGCAAGAGCGCCACCGCCCCCAAGACAATCCCCCACGCCACTCGTCGCACCACGTTGCGGCGCTCGTCAGCGTTGCGTTGGTCCTGGGGGCATGAATCTTCTGCACTGACTGCGCGCACGCTAGATTTGGTGGACACTAGTGGCAGGGTTTCGCCGGAACGTCCAAAGGGAGGGGAGTCTGTGCGGGTTGCGAGCGGGGGCTGTGGGCCGCGCATCGGGCGACTCACGGACAGAGTCTTTCTGGCGTCCGTTGACTTTGGGGTCTGCATCCGTAGGGTGCCTGTCCGGACAGGTGCCTGCGGAGACACGGCCGTTGCCAACGCCGCTCTAGGGGTGCCGTGCTCGGACAAGCCCAGCGTTACCAGAAGTTCTCGTTGTGTGCTGAACTCGGCGGAGTCTCCGAAGAGTTGCTGCATTGTGTTCGACAGTTCGATGTCGGAGAGGACCATCTGTTCATCTCGCGCGAATTCCTCGATCGCTTGTTGCAGCTGACGCGCGTCATGAAAGCGTTCGTCAGCGTTCCTACTGAGCGCCTGCATCACGACCGCTTCCAGCGTAGTCGAATAGCCAGATCGCCGTTCGCTGGGGCGGGGGAGCTTTCCAGTGAGCACGACTTCTGCCGCCTTCTGATCGTCTCGTTCGCGGATGAAGCGCGTGCCCGTCGTGAGCTCGAACAGGACGATACCCAGAGAAAATATGTCACTCCGCCTGTCCAGCTCGAGGCCGATGATTTGTTCCGGAGACATGTAGCGCAAGTTCCCTTTCACGCTTCCGGGCGCAGTCTTCGTAGTCGCCGTCGCGGCTTTGGCGACGCCGAAGTCGATCAGTTTCACAGCGCCATCGTAGGTGAGCATCACATTGGCTGGGCAGACATCGCGGTGCACGATGTTCGCCCATCGCCCGTCGGGCAATCGCTTGTCGTGGGCGTAGTGGAGCGCCGCTGCGACGTTCTTCACGATCCAAAGCGCGTTCTGCAGGCTGAGGCCACGTCCTCGGTGGGCCAAACGGGCCAACGTCCGGCCCAGACTCTGCCCATGCACGTACTCCATGGCGAAGAACGCACAGCCTTCGGAGCGTCCGGCTTCGTAGACTTGGGCGATGTTGGGGTGGTGCAAGCCAGCCATGATCCGCGCTTCGTGGAGCAGCTGCCCTTCAGAACGATTCACGCTTTCACTTGGCAGCAAGCGCTTGATGGCCACGAGCTTGACGAAGCCCTCTAGCGCTTCGCTTCTAGCGGCGTAAACCTCACCCATTGCCCCCGACCCGAGGAGTCGCAGAATCTCGAAGCGGCCTAGCCTTGTGCCTCGCGCCAGTTCCGCTGGTTTGTCCGCAGCCATCGTGCCCGGCTTCTAACTCTTTTCGCGCAGTCCGTGGCGGTAGAGCAGCTTGTACAGATACGGCCGATCCAGCTCTGCGACGCGTGCAGCCTTCGAGACATTGCCGCCCTGCTGACGCAACAGCTCGCCGAGATAGTGACGTTCGAACTCGTCGACCACGCGGCGCTTGGCTTCGGCGTAGCTGACGCTGGTGTCCACGCTGAAGCCCGAGACTTGTGCTGAAGCCTCCAGCGGCAGCGTTTGTTCCATCACCGCGCAACGCTCTACGAAATTGCGCAGCTCGCGAACGTTCCCAGGCCAGGCTGCCTTTTGCATGCGTTCCAGCGCCTCGCGCCCGAAGAGTCGTTGGCGTAGCTCTTCCGCCAACCCAAGACGTTCACTCAACTTGTCCACTAGCAGTGGGATGTCATCCGTCCTCTCACGCAGTGGCGGTAGTTGAATCTTCAGCACCGCTAGGCGATAGTAGATGTCCGAGCGAAAGGAGCCTTCGTTCACTAAAGACCGTAAATCTCGATTGGTGGCTGCGATGATGCGCACGTCGATTGGTTGATGGTGGTTGGCGCCCAGTCGGCGGATTTCGCGCTTCTCCAGCGCCCGTAGCAGCTTGGGTTGCAGGTCTAGAGGTAACTCTCCGATTTCGTCGAGGAACACAGAGCCACCACCTGCCGCTTCGAACGCACCTTGCCGCGACTGGGTAGCGCCCGTGAACGCGCCGCGCTCGTGGCCAAAGAGTTCGCTTTCGAGCAACTGTGGGGGGAGGGCGCTGCAGTCTACGACGATGAAGGGCTTTTCGGCCCGAGTGCCCTTATGGTGGATGGATTCGGCGGCACCTTCTTTTCCCGTTCCAGTTTCTCCCTCAATGAGAACGGTGGCATCGCTCTTCGCGGCGCGTTCCAGCATGTAGAATGCACCTCGCATCGCCCAGGAGCTGCCAACCAAGTCACCGAAGTGGGTGCTGGCTGATACGTTGAGTTGGCTCAGACTCTCGACCGGGGAGAACGAAAGCGCCGCCCGTCCCAGGCGCACGATACTGCCCGCCCTTAGACAGCCACTGCCCACCTGGACACCATCCAGGAACGTACCGTTCTTGCTACCCAGGTCGTGGACCCAGGCTCCACGCGGTGTCACGCGGACTTCGCAGTGAAAGCGAGATACGGCGGGGTCGTCAATCACCACATCATTGGAGGGATGAGCTCCCACAGTGAGACGGTCGCTCGTGGATTCCCAATTGGTTGTGCCACTCACGCCTTCCAGCGCCGTGAGGCGGAAGCGCTGCACGCTCGGCGCCGCAGCTGGCTGCAACTGCTCAGTATGTCCTTGGGGAGCTCGAGCCAGCTCCGAGACGTCGATTTCGTCCCGCACGCCAGCACGCTCGGACACTCGGGTCGGGGTGTCAAGCGTCACAGCCCCCTTGGCGGGCGTTCACTCACCCGCTATGAGGTGAAGCCGTCAATGGTCTGGCTTTTCGCGTACGGTTCGCTGATCTGGCGCCCCGGTTTCACCTACCAAGAGCGTGTTCGGGGCTTCGTGCGGGGCTACCAGCGCCGGTTCTGGCAAGGGTCGACAGACCACCGTGGGGTGGTTGGGGCGCCAGGGCGGGTGGTGACCCTAGTACCTGAGCTGGGAGCGGAATGTTGGGGCGTCTGCTACCGCATCGAGAAGAACGTTCTCGACACGGTGATGTCGGGCTTGGACCGTCGGGAGAAGGGCGGCTACGAGCGACTCGAGCTGGAATTCGTCTGCAAGGATCGCTCACGCGCCGGGGTGCTTCAGTCGGTTGCCTACATGGCGCCACCTGAGAATCCCAACTACCTGGGCGAGGCGGCGCTAGCGGACGTTGCCGCGCAGGTTCGCGTCAGCTGCGGGCCGAGTGGTCACAACGTGGAGTATGTCCTGCAGCTTGCCGAGGCTCTGGCGGATCTGGGGGTCGCGGACGCCCACGTGTTCGAGCTCGCGAACTTGCTCGGCGATTCCAACCCCGAAGACTAGGGTCAGCGACCCTCGGCGCGCTATGGGCTATAAGGCCCAAGATGCTTACCCTACGCCTCATCGTCGTCATCGTTCACATCAGCTTTGCGGCCCTCATTCTTGGCGTCCCGCTGGGCCTTCCTCGACTGCTCCGCGATGCCATCTCCTCCAGTCATGACAGCACGATCCGCCTGGCTGCCGCAGAGGCGTTGCGTCGGGGCAAGCTTGCGCAGATAGCCTCTTTGGTGACGTTGCTCACCGGCGTTTGGCTGATTCTGCTGTCCGGCGGGTTTGCAGTAATCAGCACCAACTTCCACATTGCCCTTGGAATCATGCTGGTAGCCATCGCGATTGGCCTGTTCGTACAGAAGCCAGCCATGGTTGCCATCGCCAAAGCAGCGAACGCCGAACCAGCGAATACCCAGGGGATGTTGGCGCTTCTGCCCCGCGTTGCGATCGGGAGCGGTGCGCTGCAACTGCTTTGGCTGATCATCTTGGTGTTGATGCTCTACCGCTTCTGACCGCCGGTCGCCCAAGCTCACTTGTTGACGAGCTTGGGCTCTTGCTTGCAGGTGACCGAGCAACCGTCGTCGTTGATGCGGCTGCCGTCGTCGCAGACTTCGTGATCGGCGACGATGTTGTCTCCGCAGATGCTGACGCACTCGGACCGTCGCCGGGCGAAGCCTGACAGCGTGAGTGTTGGCGTCGTCACAGGTTTCGCGGCCACGGACGATGCCGTCCCCACAGTTGTGGACCTCGGCGCAGGTCTGCCCCGGCGGGCAAGTGAAGTTCGGCTCAACGGTCGAACAGTCGGCGCTGCAGCCATCGTCGCCGACGGTGCTGCCGTCGTCACAGTTCTCGACTTCGTTGTCGACTAGACCGCTGCCACAGGTGCCTGCGGTCGCGCTCTCCGGATCGGTGATCAGCATCGAATCCGTGGGCCCGGGGGCCGTCCCGGGCGCCTGGACGACAACTTCTCCATTCTCGCTGATCATCGTTCCCGCTGTCACAGGCGCACTGGAAGCTGGTGGCGCGTCGCTCGAACAGCCACCGGGGAGGGTGGCGATTCCGAGCGCAGACGTGGACAAAAACAGCCTGGCGAGGGGTCAGTCCCGCGTTGTCTCCCACTGCGCAGACAGCCGGTGCCATCCATGCCGCGGTGCGTCCAACCCGTCGCGCGAATCCAGGGCGTGAGCTTGGCGCTCCGGCGGGGATGGGCGAACTTCGTTTCGAGTTGGCAACAATCCCGAAACTGAGCCACCACATCATGGTTGCTCAGGGGCGGCTGGTTGGGAAGCATCCGGCGAGCCGCTGGGGTGCGCTGCGTTTGGGGCAATTGTTGCCCCTACCCGTCGAAGCAGCCTCGCATTCCAATCTCAGGGCAGCTTCTTTCAATTGGGTGGGGAACGGGTGATCAATGTACCCGGGCTAGCGCATACTGCTTGGCGGCAGTGAGTGCGCGGAAATGCGACGCTAACTGTTCCGCGTAGGAGCGAACCCATTCCCACCCGTGGATCCGTATGGCGAGAACGGCCGCCAAAGTGTCCACCCGGAGTTTCAGACTAGCAGGCCGGCACGCGTGAACGATTCGTCCCTCGCTGTCGGGGGCTGCTTTACAGAAGTATTTCTGCGGTGAGACGCCCGAGACCCGAAAGTGGCTCACGTCAGTTAGGGATGTGATCCTGCGGTCGAGGTTTACGCCCCGTGGCGACTGTGAACGGTGGTGTAGTGACACTGAAATGCAGGTTCTGGGTTGCCATGATCATCACAACCGTCTACGAGATGCCGTCATGTTTGGAGCACTCATCAAACAAGCCCGTGAACGTGCTGGGTTAACCCAGCGAGACTTGGCCGAGTTGGCAAACACCACCAACTTTCGCGTCAGTACTTGGGAGCGCGGAGCTGAGGGGATCAGTTTGGAAAAGACGGAGGTGCTCGCCAAAGCCCTCAAACTGCCGAGGGCGAAGCTCCTGGCGGGCGTCCTTCAGTACTGGCTTGACAACGCTGAAATCGACTACAAGGTCAGCGTCAAGCTCCAGAAAGTTGGCAAGGTCAACACCGGGGTGACCCTGAAGAAGATGCGCCTCGCCAAGGGAACGCCGCTGCGCGCGTTGGCGCGGCAACTTCAGGTGGCGCCGCCGCGTGTGGTGGACTTGGAACGGGGCAACAAGTTGATCAAGCCCGAGACGGCGTGGTGGTACGCCGATGCTCTGGGTATCGATCACAAGGAGCCGGTGCGGCTGGCCCTTCAGGACGCGGTTCAGCGTCATTGCGGGGCGGGCTACAAGGTCGTCATCAGCTAAATCCCGCCTGCTGAGGGGGTCCCCACCTTGCGCCGAAAGGCGACCGGTTCAAGCTTTGCATCGGTCGCACGTGACGCAGTTTGTGGAAATGTCGTTTGAGTCGTGCGCGGAGCAGGACCTCGCGAGGTTCCTCGATGCGCACCATCGGGTATTCGTTCTCACGGGGGCGGGATGTAGCGTGGCGTCGGGTATCCCGGAATACCGCGACGACCAGGGCCACTGGAAACACCGTCAGCCGATGACGCTGCAGCGGTTCGTGTCGGACGAGACGATGAGACGCCGCTATTGGGCGGGCAGTGCAATCGGCTATGCACGCGTTCGCAATGCCGAGCCCAATCCAGCGCACCTCGCGCTGGTATCGCTTGAACGCGAGTGTTGGATACGTTCGTTGGTGACCCAGAACGTGGACTGCCTGCACCGCAGGGCTGGTAGCAGAGAGGTCGTCGAACTGCACGGCAGGCTCGATCAGGTGGTTTGCCTGGAATGCGGGCAGCTGACGGGGCGCGATGAACTTCAGACGGCATTGCGAGAGCGAAACCCCGACTTCAACCCGTGGGCAGCTCCTGCTCCCGACGGTGACGCACGCATTCTGGACGAGCAAGCCGCCAAATTTGATGTTCCGCCGTGCGCGAACTGTGGTGGCGTACTCAAGCCCGATGTCGTCTTCTTCGGGGAGTCCGTCCCGCGTAGCGTCGTCGCGGCAGGGCTACGGACCTTGGCAGCCGCCGATGCCGTGTTGGTCGTCGGGTCGTCGTTGATGGTCTATTCGGGCTTTCGCTTCGTCAAGTTGGCTGCAGAGCGCGGGCTGCCCATAGCCATCGCCAATCGGGGCAAGACCCGAGCCGATGAGCTCGCGACACTGAAACTGACGAGCGATTGCGAACAGCTCCTGCCGCGTGTGGTCGAACTGCTTCGTGCTTGAAACCTGGTTTTGTGGCTTCCACGACACCACACTGGTCTGACAATCGTCCCTGGACACCAGAGAGCGCCCGAATGCTGCTAAGCTGCACGGGATGCGTCGCAGGCTGCCCTTGGCTTCGTCCTGGTGGAGGACCATCGCTTGGACACTCAGCGGCATCGGACTTTCGCTGGGCTGCGGCCACGACGAGCGCATCTCCCCGCCGCCGTCAGATGCCAGCGACAGCGCGGACACGTCCACTGACGCCGGCCCCCTGGACGTCGATTCGGGCTCCAACGTAACTGCGGATGGCGGACTTGGCCACCCGCCGATCGTCGATGCCAGCGTGCCGTCGGCGGATTCGGGGAAGCGGCCTCTTGGCGACGCCGATGTCGATGCTGGCGTCGATGCTGGCATCGATGCGGCGTTTGACACGGGGGTCACGGATGCGGCAGCCCAAGATGCGACAACGGTCGAGCCGCCCACTGTCGTGACGGGTGCGGTGCACGTCTCTCCCAACATCGTCTTCGATGCCGATCGACTGCTGGCGGGAGAGGCTCAGAACGACCGCCTCGAGGTGTTCGATGAAACGCTCGACGAGAGTCAAGTGCTTGGCAACCCAGCGAATGTTGGAGGGTACTTGGGACCGCTCGTCGGCCGCGTCTATCAAGAAGGGGAGGCGCCGCCGCTCGATGCGGGGGTAGGTGCTGACGCTGCTTTGGTAGGGCCTTGGCGCGATGTCGGGCCGATCGCACGAATGGACGCGGTGGACTACTATCGCGTGGAGCTGAGACGTGGACAGGCGGTCACCTTGTTCATTCAGCCAGCACCACTTCCCACCGGTGAGACGGCGCCAGTAGCGGATCTCGATCTCTACCTGCTAGACAACGTCAACAGGGAAATTGGACAAGGGGGACTTTGGGTGGACGATTCGCTGGGGTCCGCGGACACCGAGCAGGTAGTGGCCCCGAGTGATGGGCGCTACTGGCTGGCTGTCCACCGCTCTGACGATCCGTTGTCGGTGAACGGCTCGACGCACGCTGCGCGCTACACGCTGGTCGTCAACGTGCCACTTTCGCCGAGTGTCCAAGAGCAGGTATCGGCGAACAAGCTGAGTACTCAGGTAGAAAGCCTCGAGCAGGTGGCGCTGGTGCGGCGGAGCGTCGACGTCACGTCGTTGGCGAAGACCCTGGAGGTGGAGCCACTCCCCCGCGCAAGCTCGGACAGACGATCGACGTTGCGCGCGATCAAACGGTT
Source organism: Polyangiaceae bacterium (assembly GCA_050298815.1). Taxonomy (GTDB): domain Bacteria; phylum Myxococcota_A; class Polyangia; order Polyangiales; family Polyangiaceae; genus SZUA-265. Next base: position 70,700 of record JBNKUV010000045.1, on the reverse strand, counting down.
GCGCCGCCAAAGAGGCGTCGAGCTGGCAGAGCCAGTGCTGCGTTTTGATGCGCAGGGATTGCCGAGTCCAGATGACCCTTTGTTCCAACGACAATGGTACCACTGGCCTGTGGATCTGCTTGCAGGGTGGGTTGAAAGCGAACGCGCTGAGCGACCCCTCGGAGAGGATGTGGTGGTTGCCGTCGTCGACACTGGCATCGCATCTGCGCATCCGGATTTCGTCAATCTCGATGGATCCTCGCAACTGCTCGACGACGGCTATGACATGGTTTCGGACGAGGTCGCCGCCGCGGACGGAGACGGTCGAGATCCCGATCCGGAGGATCCCGGCGACCGGGCCGTCGCGGGGGGCGGGACGTTCCATGGAACCCACTGCGCCGGGAACATCGCTGCGGCGACCTTCAACGCGACCGGAATCGTTGGAGTGGCGCCAGCCGCCAAGATCCTGCCCGTCCGAGTCTTGGGGCGAGGTGGTGGTACTCTCGACGATGTCGTTGAGGGAGTTCTCTACGCAGCCGGGCTACCGAACGCCTCAGGCACCGTGCCCGCGCGCCCGGCTGATATCATCAACTTGAGTATTGCTGGGTCAGGCCGATCGCAGGCGTTGGCAGATGCGATAGCGGCTGCGCGAGCGGCGGGCGCGATCGTGATTGCCGCCGCCGGCAACTACGGTTCCCCATTGGAAGACTATACGCCCGCAAGCGAGCCCGGCGTCGTCACGGTTTCCGCCGTCGATCCGGACATGCAGCTCGCGTGGTACTCGAACTACTCTTTGACAACCGATGGTGTTCAGCTTGCGGGTGTCGGCGGCGATTCTCTCATGGATCGCGACGCCGATGGTGAGCCGGATGGAGTGTTTGCGACACTGTTCCGAGACGACGGCATGACACTGTATGGGGATATCGAGGGCACGTCGATGGCAGCGGCGCAGGTCGCCGGCGTGGCGGCTCTGATGAAGGCGGCGCACCCCAAGCTCACTCCAGCCGAGTTCGACCAGCTGATTCCGAGTATGGTGATCGACGTTGGGGAACCGGGCCCCGACACGATGTTCGGTCACGGCCTGGTAAATGTTCCCATGGCGGTGGCGGCAGCGTTGGCGTTGTCCGGCGCCCAGCCACAGACGCGTCCGGTCGCTCACCTTTCTCGGCAGGGGTTGGACTTCGGGACCGAGTTTGACGAACTCCCCATCGAGCTCACGAACACCGGCCCGAGCGGACTAGTCCTGGAAGCAGTGCGAGCGACCGAAGACTGGGTGAGCATCCAACCCGGAAGGGTCGGGCGCAATTTAGTTCGTATCAACCGCGCCGCTTTGTCGGTTGGGGAGCACTTTGCCGTCGTTACCTTCGAGACCAACGTGGGAGCAGTGGACGTGTTGGTTCGCGTCGCTCGCGAGGAGATTGAGGTGCGTGTGGACGTAGGCGAGCTGTTCGTGGCTCTCGTGGATGAACAAACTGGGGCGGTGGTCGCGCATACCGTCACCAGTGCCATCGAAGGGTACGAATTCTCCTTTGGGCTGCCGGACTCTGGGCGCTACCGCGTGGTTGCCGGTAGTGACTGGGGACTGCTTGGTCAGCTCGGTGGTGCGGCTGACCTTTGGGCTGAGCTGCCGTTCGGTGGTGGCGTCATTTGTGGGCTGGACCACGCTGCGGACGCGGACTGTGTGGACCCCAGGGCCGTCGTCGCGCCGGCAACGCTGCAGCGGGCCGCCCTGACGCAGCCCGTGTCCGTGGGTAGCCAGTGACCGGATCGGCCCACAGACCAGGCATCAATGGAGCGCTTTCGTCGCGTGTCGAGCCACGGCGCTGGCCGTCTGCACCGTTGTTGCGCACTCTTCACTGAATCGCCATTCAGTGGCACGAAAATGCCACGCAACCGTTCCCGCTTCAACATGACGATTCTGATGGCCCTAGTCCGACATGGCGAATACGCGCAGCCCGCGGATACTCCGAGTGCCTGGTTACCCCAGGGGCTGACGGAGCGAGGGCATGATCAGGCGCGGGCTGCGGCGAAATCGCTCTGCGAGTTGGCCCATGAACGCGGTCTGGAGTTCCACCCGGTGATTGACTGCTCCCGCTTGCGGCGCGCTTGGGAGACAGCCCAACGCATAGCGGAGGGTGTTCAGGAGCATACGGGCACGCGCCTCGTGGTGCGCGAGCACGAGGCACTGGCAGAGCGGGGTGTGGGCGCTCTGGCGAATCTGACGCTTACCCAAATCGACGCCTTGGTTGCCGACGATCCCAGATTCGAGCCACTGCCATCGAACTGGAAGAGTACTTCAGACTTCAAGCTGCCGGTTCAAGGAGCCGAGTCACTGATGGAAGCTGGTGAACGGGTTCGCCGTCACATCGAAACAGAGATGGTGGGGGTGCGTGACGGTCAATTGAAGGTCTTCGTTGGGCACGGTGCAGCGTTGCGGCATGGCGCGCACCTCATGGGCCTCCTATCGTTCGAGGAAATCGCGAGGCTGTCGATGCATTACGCGGCGCCCGTTGTGTATCAGCGCTGCGAGGGCGGGTGGGAGCTCGTCGCCGGCGCCTGGAAAGTACGAACCAAAGGCGAACGCACTGACTGAGCGAGAAGTGGGCACAGTAGAACAAAACAACACGAGAATCGGATTTGCGATGAAGCTACTACGTACGGAAAGACAGCCCCAATACTCAGGGCTCGAGTGGCGCCCAGCGCAGCTGCCGGAGCTAGGGGAACACTGGTTGAATGATGGTGCGCAATTGGTGATCGGCGATCATCGCGACGCCGAAGAGGCTTCGATCGATGAGGTGCGCTCCTACGCGAGCGGCAAGCCGTGGGTCTGGCCCGAACGTCGCGTTTGCTTTCTCTCAGATCTGCATGCGGACGCGGATGCGTTCTTGCGTTCCTTGGTAGCGACCGGAGGCGTACGGCTCACTGGCGACGCCGATTCCGACATGGAACTGACGCCATCGGGACAGAAATCTGTGTTCGTCATCGGTGGGGACTGTTTCGACAAGGGGCCTCACAACTTGCGTCTGCTCCGCGCGCTCAAGCACTTCCGGTCACTTGGTGCGGACCTCCAGATCCTCGCGGGAAACCACGACCTCCGGACCCTGCTTGGCATCGCCTACGCCGGACGTCGAGAGACACGATTCGAGCACCTGTTCGTTCGCATGGGGAAGAAGACGATGCGCCTCTTCAAAGAGGTGTATGACGAATACGTCAGCAAAGCTCCCCCCGCCGAGTACATGCCGGACGAGGAATTCAAGGCTCGTTACTTTCCGCGGGAAAGCTGGTATCGAGACTTTCCTGCCCAGGTGCGTGGCCACATCCCTGAGCCAAAGATCGACAAAGAGGTGCGACGCATCCGCGAGAAGGTCGTGGAGTTGCAGGTCGGCGCGGCCAAGTGGGGAATGTCCTTGGGCATGCTCCACGCCACGTTGGTCAAGTGCCGAGAACTCTTTTTGGAGCCTGGCGGCGAGTTCCACTGGTACTTCGAGGAGATGCGCTTGGCTTACAAGTGTGGGTCGTTCTTGTTCGTGCATGCCGGAGTGGACGATGCTGCTGCGATCTGCCTGGCGGCGACTGGGGTCTCCGGGCTCAATCGCTGGTTCGACGAACTGATGGAACGGGACCTGTTCGAACTCTATCACGGGCCCGTGGGCAACGTGTTTCGTACCAAGTACCGCGATATCGACTTCCCCTTCAGTGATGTGGGGCGTAGAGCGTTGGCTCGTGCTGGTGTCTACGCTGTGGTGCACGGTCACCGCAATCTGCTCAAAGGCGCCCGCTTGACGCTTCGCGGCGGCGTTCTCAACTTCGAGTGTGATGCGTCTGTGGACCAGAATACGAGGGTAGTCGAAGGTTTGTCCGGCGAGGGCGGCGCTGCCGTCGTTTTTGACCCAGCGGGTTACGCGTTCGCTATCAGTACGGACTACCCCTTCGTTCGCGTTTTCGAGCGGGATGGCGTGCTGCCGTTCTCCACGATGTCTGGAGCACAAGCTAGCTAGCGTTCGAGGCGTCGCCCGGGTTGGTTTTAGGTAAACGGCTGCCGGCCCTGCCCCGATGCGTCAATGGGCAGCGGATCGCGACCCAAACTCTGCAGCGCTTCAGAACCGCCGAAGCACCTGTGGCATTCTTGTTACAAGATGGTGACATGCTGTTCGCCATCCGCCGTCATGGCTGCAAGTTCTGTGCAACTGGGGTGACATCGTTCACAGCTCAGTTGAGAAGTCGCGTGGCTGACGCTATAGGCGAGCTGTAGCCGTTTCCAGGAGCCCAAAATGAGCAGCGACCACGATGACGCGAAGATCAAGTTCAAGAACGAAATGCAGCGGGAAGAGGCTGCGGCGTACTTCCAGGCCCTGGTCGATGGTGTGCGCAGCGGCGAGTTGCAGCTTCAGCAGGCCGGAGAACGGCTGGTGCTTTCGCCGAAGGGGGCGTTGAAGGTGGAGATCAAAGCCTCGCGCAAGGATGGCAAGCAGCGATTCAGCTTCGAGATGAGTTGGAAGGCTCCGAAAGACTCTGAACTGATCACCGTCGAAGCGGAAGCCATCGGGTCGTAGAGTGGGCACCGAGCCGGGCGCCCCTGCCCGAAACCCCTCACTCCTCGAGAAACGAATCGTATGGACCTGTACGAATCGCTGAACCAGAACATCAAGTTCCTGTTGATTGAGGTCGAAAAGCAGCTCGAGCGCACTGCGAGGTACGCAGAGCTCCCTTCCAAGGAACTCGTCGGGAAGGTTCGTTCCAGTGACGACTACATCGACAATCTGAAAACGTTCATCCAGACGAAGTGCTTCACGCTGGCAGCGCGGACTGACGCTTCGGACAAGGTTGGAGTTGCCAAACTCAAGGCGTTCGAAGTGGTCTCGGTAAACCTCGAGCGCATCAGTGACTTTTGTGAGCGAGTGATAGACCAGGTGGGTCACCTGGAAGACGTCGAGGTTCTAAGCAGAGTCGACTTTCGCCCCTTCTTCGAGCAAGTCTTGTCTGGTGTGCGCCACCTCGCAGACGCCATCGAGACAGGGGATGTACAGGAAGCCCTATTGGTGTGTCGTGCGGAAAGCGAGCTCGACGCTCTGTATTCCAAGATGTTGCGACACATCATCCGGGAGCTGTCGGCGGGGGCGCACGCACAAACGCAGGTGACGCTTCTGTTCATTTCTCACTACCTCGAGCGCATGGGGGATTCACTGCTCAACGGTGGGGAAGCGCTGCTGTCCGCGCGCCTCGGCGAAAGAATCAAGCTCGACCAACTCAGGAGCCTGGAAGAGTCACTGGAGGACATCGAATCTGAGATAGAGGATGTCTCGATGCACGCCGTCGGCGAGACGAAGTCAGGCGCCCGCATCGCGCGGCTCACCGCCCGAGAGGGTAAGAAGTCGGTCATCTTCAAAGAGGGCAAGACATCCAAGCTTGCCGAGGAGCGCGAAAGCATCCAGCTCTGGCAACGCCTGATGCCCGGCATCGCGCCGGATATCTACTCGTTCCAAGAGGAAGGACCGCGCAGCGCCATTCTCTTCGAATACCTACCGGGGCGCACGTTCGAGGCTCACCTGCTGGAAGCCAGCACTGCGGAGATGGAGCTTGCTCTGCGTCGGATCACTGAGACTGCGAGCGAGGTCTGGCGCCAGACAGCGAAGCCCGGGCCAACGCCACCACGTTTCATCAATCAGCTGAAAGGCAGGCTAGAGGACGTGCGCGCGGTGCACCCCGACTTTCTCTCGCCCGGAGGGATGATCGGTGAGGCTGCGTTCTTGGGATACGAAGACCTGGTGGACCGCTGCGCGCATTGGGACACGAAGTTGGCGGCGCCCCACTCGGTGTTCATTCATGGCGATTTCAACTTGGATAACGTGATCTACGACGGTGCGGAGGATCGCGTTCGCTTCATCGATCTGCACAGGTCGAGGGACATGGACTACTGCCAAGACGTTTCGGTGTTCATCGTGTCGAACTATCGACTTCAGGCATTCGAAGAGGAGATACGCCGCCGCATCAACTGGGTGGCGAACTACGTCTTCGACTTTGCCAAGAACTACGCGCGAGATTCGCGGGACGACACCTTCGAAATCCGTATCGCGCTTGGCCTCGCTCGCTCCTTTGCCACGTCAACTCGCTTCGTCTTGGACGAGGCGCTCGCCACAGATATGTTCCAGCGCAGCCGCTTCATCTTGTCGGCGGTGAACGCGCATGGTGACGAAGACGCACGGGGGTTCGTGTTCCCAAGAGAGGTTTTACGTGACTGAATCACTCAAGATTGGCGTCGTGGGCGTCGTAGGAGGCTGGTCGTCGGAGGCTCTGGCAGACCGCGTTGCAGAGCGCACTGGTTTTCGGCTCGTCATCGATATGGAAGGAACCTGCGCACGCCTTCAAGAGGGTAAAGTCCTGTACCAAGGGCATGACCTGACGAAATTCGATGCGTTGATCGTCAAGAAGGTAGGGCAGCTCTACAGCTCCGACATGCTCGATCGCTTGGAGGTGCTTCGCTATGTGGAAGGCTGCGGCGTTCGTGTCTTTTCAAAACCCCGCGCTATCATGGCACTCTTGGACAGGTTGAGCTGCACGGTCACGTTGGCAACACATGGGATTCCCATGCCACCGACTGCTGTCACCGAAGATGTGGATGAAGCACTCTCCATCGTCAGGCAGTACGAGCGCGCCGTACTAAAACCTCTGTATTCCACCAAGGCCCGAGGAATGACCGTGGTCGCTGCAGGAGCTGCAGAGCTCAGAACCAAGCTGGAGCAGTTCAAGGCCGATGGCAATCCCGTGATGTACATCCAAAAGATGTTGGAGTTGCCCGGCAAGGACCTCGGCGTCATGTTTCTCGGCGGGCAGTACGTCGGCACGTACGCGAGAGTCGGTAAAGGTGATTCTTGGAATACGACCATTCATTCCGGTGGCCACTACGAGGCGCACGACCCGGGCGACGAGATCGTCGAGTTGGCCCGACGAGCACAGGCGCCCTTCGACCTGGATCTCACGAGCGTCGATGTCGTCGAGACGGAGTCCGGTCCAATGGTATTCGAGGTCTCCGCTTTTGGGGGGTTCAGCGGTTTGCGGGAGGGCTGCAACAAGGATGCGGCGGCGCTCTACGCTGATTATGTGATTCGCCAGCTGAAGGACGGCAATCGATGAACATGAGCCTCAAAGCGCTCGCCGGCAACATTATCGGTGACGAGTCGTTGGATCATCAGGTTGGCTTGCAGTTGGATGACTTTGCGGTCACAGTGCGGAGCAACTCGGCAGCTTTGGCAGCGCGCCTGCGCGATTACTTTCGAGAGTGGGTCGTCGATCCGACGCCTCACGCCGTGCAGCTTGTCGCGCTGCAGTCAGCGGAACCCGACCTCGGGCTGGAATGGACAGATTGGCGCCGTGACCCGGGCAAGGTCGGACGCAAGGAGGCCTTCTGCGACGTTGATGGTGGGCGTGTCATTCTGAAGGTGCGCACCGGGATGCAGTTTCTGATTGGGCGCGAGGTTCACCTCGGCGTCGGTGACTGCGAGGCCAATGATAACCAGATCATCAATTTCGTCATTGCGCAGTACATCACGCACCTGCTCGCACGAGATGCCCTACTGTGCCATTCGGCTGGCATAACCCACTGCGGTAAGGGCATCACCATCGCAGCGACATCGGGCGCAGGTAAGTCGACGTTGTCGCTTCACTTGATGGGTAGAGGGGTGAACTTCGTCAGCAATGACCGGGTACTGGTCAACAATGATGGTGGTCACGTCACGATGCATGGGGTGCCCAAACAACCCCGGGTCAACCCTGGGACACTGCTCAACAACGAGGCGTTGAGCGAGATACTCGACCCAGAACGGGCTGCCACTCTGCGAGCGATGACCAAGGCTGAGCTGTGGGAGCTGGAGGAGAAGTACGATGTCGACATCGAGCGCGTCTACGGTCCGGGCAGGTGGCAGTTGGCAAGCTCCTTGAACGCTCTGTTGGTGCTCAACTGGTCGCGGAAGCAGCCAGCGCCGGCAAAGTTCGCTCGTGTGGATCTGCGCGAACGCCTGGACCTTCTGCAGCTCATCATGAAGGGCCCAGGACCTTTCTACATGACCTCGCATGACGGCTTCTTGTCGGGCAAGGAAGCACTCGACCCACAACCCTACTTGCAGGGTTTGGACGCCGTGCCCTGCTACGAGGCTTCCGGCGGCGTAGACTTCGAGGCAGGTGTGCAATGGTGCTTGAAGTTGCTCGAGTCCTGAGATGAGCGATCGGGTCGACATTTGCCGTTCGTTGAGGTTGCCCGACCAGACTCGGGTCGCGCGGTGTCAGCGCGCGCCAGAACTCGGTCCACGAGTGCTGTTCTTCAGTGGCGGTAGCGCGCTGCGCCCCTTGAGCCGGAAGCTCAAGGAGTACACTCACAACTCAGTGCACCTGATCACGCCATTTGACTCCGGGGGCAGCTCAGCCGGATTGAGAGAGGCCTTCGACATGCTTTCAATCGGCGACTTGCGCAACCGTCTGGTGGCGCTGGCTGACGAGAGTAGCCGAGGCAATCCAGAGATCTACCGACTGTTCTGCTATCGCATGGCAAAGGACGGAGAACTCGGCGAGCTGCGAGGTGAGTTGGACGCCATGATCAGTGGGCAGCATGAACTCGTGGCGGCTGTCGTTCAGCCAATGCGGCAGATCATCCAAACACACCTCGGCTTCTTCCGCGCGCGAGCCGCTCAAACATTCAACCTGCGTGGGGCGAACATCGGCAATCTGCTCTTGACGGGGGGCTTCCTTTCTCAGGACAGGAATATCCGTTCAACGCTGTTCTTGTTTTCGAAGCTGCTCGAGGTGCGGGGCATCGTGATGCCGACGGCAGAGTCGACCGCACACCTGGCGGCAGAGCTGTCCAATGGCGAACTCGTCGTTGGGCAACATCGACTGACCGGCAAGGAGGTCGCCCCCTTGACGCATGCGGTCCGCTCATTGTTCCTGGTCGATAGCCTGGAGCGAGCCCATCGGGTCACGGTTGAGGGGGACCCCCAAGCCCTCAAACTCGTACGCAAAGCCGACGTCATTTGCTACCCAATGGGAAGCTTCTACACCAGTTTGTTGGCGAACCTCTTGCCGGCGGGTGTTGGGCGTGCGGTGGCTGAAGCAGGCTGCCCGAAGGTGTACATTCCGAACATGGGCCACGACCCTGAGCAGGTGGGCCTCAGCGTCGACGAGAGCGTACAAACGCTATTGGAGACACTGAACCGCGACTTCGAGACGGAGCAACACCCGTCGAAGTTCTTGAGTATGGTGCTGGTGGATACGCAGCGAGGAGAGTACAAGGCACGCGTCGACCGCGAGAGGATAGAGGCTCTCGGGGTTCGAGTCGTGGACACGCAGCTCGTTCGCGAAGACTGCGCCGGCATTTGTCCTCGGCTGCTGTCCGAGATACTCTTGACTTTGGCACAATAGGGCCCACGAGATGGAAGACGATCATGACAAAGACACGCAAGACGAGCTGCATCACGAGGCGCTGCAGAAGCGCACCGAGGTGGCGGCCTATCTTCGCGCGATTGCTGACGGATTGGAGTCGGGAAGGCTGCGGCTGTCGAGCGGGTCCAACGAGCTGGTGTTGAGCCCTCCAGAGCTGTGCAGCTTCGAGCTACGAGCGCGCGAAGAAAGGAATCGAGTGAAGCTTCGCTTGAGGTTGGCCTGGCGGAAGTCTGAGGATCGCAAGCAGGCGCAAGTGCTCAAAATCCAGTCCTGACACTGCGTCCCGTCGATCGCTCAGTCCATCGCTTCACCGAGCTGGACTATCCACTCGCGCATCGTTTGGACAGCGTCGCCATCACGCAGTTGCACGCCGACGTTGGGCATGAACTCGACTTCGGGATTGTCCGTCTCGCCCGAAAAAGCCTGAAAGGCGATGCTGTCTTCCGGAGATCCAGGCACGATTCGAATGCCCGCTGCCGACGCGCTCGCAGAGGTCGGTTGATCGATGAGGTTCGCCAACGCGACGTCGGGGCGCATGTCGAAGCCGTTGAGGTCGGTGTCTTGCCCGTTGTGGCAATGGACACAATTTCCCTGAAGGTACCCGACGACACGCTCCGTCAACGCATCGTCGAAACTCACCTCCAGGGGTGGATCGGGAAGCGGCTGGGCAAAGAGTTGCTCACGCTCAAACCGCTGGAGGAGGTTGTCCGAAGCCTCCGGCGCGAAGTTCAACTGAAGTTCAGAAAAGCCGAGGACGAAGCTCGTGCCGGCTTCGTGGCAACGGACGCACATACGACGTGATGGAACGAGATGCAGGAGTTCGTCGCCATTTTCTGCAATGACTTCCGCACCGACCGCCTGGGTCATTGGAGACAGCTCCGCTCGCGTTTGGTCGTCATTCCAGATGTAGACAGCGTAGTCCCATTCTTCTTCTCCCCGCCGCAAGACTCGGGTCTCGACGGCTTTGGCATCGCCGCCGGGCTCCAAAGGAAATGAGAACGTTTTGAACAACAGGCTGCCGACCGGGAACTGCCATGCCCAACGCTCGCCGGTATCAATCGTGCTGCCCGGCGGTAGTACGATGAACCGCTGCTTCTCCCCGCCGTTGGACCACAGCGGGTGCTTTGGCTCGTACCCGTACGCCCTCGGGTCCGTCGTCTCGAAGTCCCCGGGGTGGGTGTACAGGCCTACCTTCGAAAACTCGGAGGGGAAGGGCTGAAGCGGCGCGTCGAGCAACGACGCGGAAGTGCCGCCGTCGGGAACGGCGCTGTCGACGTCTCCCGCTCCGCCCTCTGGTGTGACGTCTCCGGCGTCCTTCCCTGGGCTGGCCTCCGGCGGAGATGCGGCGTCCGTTGCACTGTCCTTGGAGCCACCGTCGCATGCAAGCGTGGCGTGACCAATGGAGACGAGCGCAAGGAATCGTCGTGGTCGCATCTCAGTCCACCTCTGAGAGCACGGCGCGCTTCAACGTCGCAATCCCGTCGCCAATCGAATCTGCCGTGCGGAATCTCGCTGTGTAGATGAACCCGTCTGGTGCCTGCATCCATCCCGTGGCGTTGATTGCGTGACCCACGTGGTGGTCGAATACCACGTTCTGTTTCTCATCGACCTCCGCCACCCGAACGAAACCTCCGCGGTAGTCCCCAAAGATGACGCGGTTGTCCATGTGCCCCTCGTAGGGATCGGACTCGTTGGCTTGGTATTGGAGCGCTGCGTAGCCAACTCCGTCTCTCGTTGAGGAAGGCGCGTCTCCTAGGTAACCACTCTCGTCGTCGTGAACCCAGTACAAGGTTGGATCCACGCTCGAACAGTCTTCTGAGCAGGGGCCCTCGCTGTCGGGCCAGCCGTAGTCTTCTCCGCCGCGTGTCACGATGTTGATTTCCTCAACAGTGCTGGCACCCACGTCGGCTATCCAATAGCGCCCCAGGTTGTCTTGAAACCCCTTCCAGGGCGATCGTAGGCCATAGGCGTAGATCTCAGCGCGGGCCCCACCGCCCAGCGAGGGGTTGCTGGCGGCTTCGTAGCCCAACTGCCCGTCCATCGACATCGCTTCCGGCACGATGCGCACCATCGTTCCAAGCAGATTGGAGGTATCTCGAGCCGTACTCGCGACCGTTTTCTCGCCGAACATCGTCCAGAGGTTACCCTCGCTGTCGAAAGCCACTTCCCCGACGTTGTGCCAGCCTCGCTCAGCTGAATCCTCGCCGACCACCAGCAGCTGAGCGAGGCTTTCCATCGTCGCCTCGGCGTCGTCGGCGTGCCATTCCAGGCGGAACAGCGCCGAGTGGGTTCGCGACACGCACCCACCGAGATAGACGTGAAGCGTGTCGTTGAAGTTGGGAGCAGTCGCCAGCCCGATCCCTCCGCAGTCATCGTCGGAGTAGATGAGAGGATCGCCGTCTCGGCGCAGTTCCTGGGCGGCTATTCGTCTGGCGCCAGCGTCGTCGAACTCGTACTGCATCAGCCAGCCATGCTTCGTGAGGGCCAAGAAGGCGTTGCCGCTCGGTAACATCTGTATATCCGTCACCTCCGGGATTTCCTCGTCCAGAACCACGCGCTCGAAGTCAAAGCTAAACTCGCTGGCATCTGGGTTGAGTTCACCGGGTGCGAGCAGGTTGGTACGATCGTCCGGATCTGTCTCCGTCGCCTCTCCAGCGTCGAGCTCGACATTATCGGTTCCGATGCTTACGCCAGCCGACGGGTGCGTTGGAACGCCAGCTTCCGCACTCGTCTTGTCGGTCGCCGAGCTGGCGTCATTGGCGCACGCGCAGGCGACCAGCGCCAGCACCGCCGTGGCATGCGGCCGGCAGTGTGCCAAAGGGGCGCATCGAGGCGAAGACCTGAACGTGTTTCGCGGGGGGAAAGACGTGAGATTTCGGAGGGTCGGCATCGGACAGTCGCTAGTTCAAAGGGCTTCGAGGTTCTGCTGCAGATATGTGGACAGGAAGCTATCGCCCACCTCGTTTCCGAGCAAGCGTTTCGGCAGAACGGGTGGGACAGCCTCGCTTCAGCTGGCGTGCGCGCAGAACCATCACCCGACGCCGAGAATCTCCACGCCAGGCTGCCATCCTGCGTGAGCGCTGCTCAACTGGTAGGTGCCCCATCGAGCGTTGCCTAGGCACCACAACAGGCTTGCCGCAGAACCCGTGGGATTTCGAACTAGCGAGCTGTGGCGTGGTACCGGAACGAGAGGCGTGGCTGTCGAAGGAGCGCTGTCGAGCAACGAAAGACGCGCCAACGCCCCCCGACGACTTCGGCTGAGCAGTAGTCCTGCAGTCATCGGCGGGTAGTCTTCGTTCAGTAGCGGCTTTGGCGGGGCTTCATCGCCGACGACTACTGCGACGACATCCGTGCTCTCATTCGCCTGGAGCCAGCAAATTCCCTCGAGCAACGCTGCGGCCAAAGTGTTCGCACCCGCGGCAATCGCGGTGTTGTGCTCGCTATTCGACAACGCGATTGACGCGGTTCCAACGGCCACGTTGTGAACACTGTGCTGGAAGCGTAGAGGTGAACACTCACCACGCTGCTGTTGTTCCAGTAGGCTCAGAGTGGTCTGGACTGGTCCGAATGCAGAGCCATACACCACTGGGACATCGCTGTTTCTTGCAACGGGAAGGAGATGTGCGAGCACTTCGGCGAACATCCGTGTCAGGAGCGCCGCGCGCCCGCGCTGTCTCGGCGGAAGTAGCGTCGCTTCGGGTTCGTAGCAGCTGGCTGGTGGACTCTGCTCAGCAAGTAGGGTTCGCACGTTTGGGGCTCCGGGTGACCAAAAACCAACGCTGCGAACGAACACTTCTGATGGGCGCAGAGGGGACTCTGGGGTGGTCGACTCCGTGCTGGCCCGTCCGAGTAACAGGCTCACGTTGGAGCCGCCGAACGCCAACGAGTTGCTCAGGCACAGGTTCGGCGCCCGCCATGTTCGAGTGCGGCCGCTACCGGGATAGCGTGTCCCTGTGGGCCGCAGCATCAACTCGCTGCAGACGATGGCTTCGGTGGCACCGGCGGCTCCCAGCTGGTGCCCGTGAAGCCCCTTCGTCGACGTGTAGGGCAAGTCTTGGGGGAAAACGCGGCCGATAGCGACCTGTTCACTGGCGTCGTTCGCTTTCGTCCCGGTGCCGTGGGCGTTGACGTAGTCCACGTGCTGCGGGCTGATAGCGCCCGCTGATAGCGCCCGCTGCATGGCCACCAGTGCACCGCTGCCATCCGGGTGCGGGGCTACCATGTGGTGTGCGTCGCTGCTTTCTCCTGTGCCCAGCAGGGCGATTGGTCCGGACGACTTGTCCAGCAGTAGCCAACTGGCGCCCTCAGCTACATTCATCCCGGTGGTAGCGTCGGAGAAGGGCGCGCACGGCTCATCCGAAAGAACGCCCAAGGAGGCGAAACCCATCAGCGTCAAGCGACACAAGGTGTCGACTCCTCCGGTCAATACCGCGTCGCACACCCCGCAGTCGATCAACCGCTTGGCCGCGGCGATCGCCTTGCCCGACGACGAGCACGCGGTGGAGACCACATAGACTGGTCCTTCAATTCCGAACACTCGGGCCACGTACCTGGGGGCCCCATCGAAAGCGTGGCCATCCCGGCAGGAGTAGCTCTCGCTCAGTGTTCCAGTCCTGACCAGAGAGGCGTAGGCGGCCTCGCTCTGCAGAATGCCTCCAGTCGATGTGCCGAGAACTAGCCCCACCCGGCGGCCGCCCCAACGCTCGAGGGCGCCGACGAGTTCCGGCTCGAGCTCAGCGAGTCCAGCCAAGGCGAGTCTGAGCTGGCGAGTGTCACTCTTGGGGGGCAACTCCGCAGGTGAGGTCAGCTCGGCCGCGATGGCGCCGATGCAGGCGGTCGTCCGAAACCTACCAAATTCGTCCGGGAGTCTATCGGGGGACTTCAAGCCGCAGCGATTGTCTGCCAACGCCTGTCGGAAGTCCGCCCGGGTGCCGCCGAGAGAGTTGAGGAGTGACCACTGGCGGATGCGGACTTCACCCATTGTCGTTGGTCACCGTTTCAGCGGGAGCGCAGCAAAAAAGGCTATGGCCCAGGCCAAGCTGGTCATGGCGTTCGACGACTGACAGTCCTGCTGTCTCGATCGCCCGTTGCAGGGTCGCCGAGTCGTACATGCGGCTCTGACCGTTGGCAACACAGGCAAAGTACAGTGAGGCCTGACGCAGACAATACGATGCGGCCTCATGCTTCTGGAGATCCCAACACGGCTCGAGGACAAGGACGACGCCGCCGGGGGTCAAGCACTGCCGTGCGGCAACGAGAATGCGGACCACATCGCTCTCGCCAAAGCAATCGAGGAGTTGGCTTAGCCAAACCACTTCCGCGCGTACGTCCAGCGCGATAGGGGCCAAGAGGTCCTGGGGTATGGCGCAAACGCGGTCGGCGTAACCCAGCTCAGTGAGGCGCTGCATCGCCACTCGAAGCTGAGGAGCGTGGTCTACCAAGGTGATCGACACGTCAGGGCTGCCTTGCAGCAGTGCCGCCGCCCAGCGGCCAGTGTTCGCGCCGACGTCGAGAACGTGGCTTGGATGGCGCCCCAGTACGAAGGGAAGGGCGTCCCGAAACGCCGCGTCGGAGTAGAAGTGATCGAAGCGATGCCAGCTGCCCATCGCGGCGGCGGGCAAGTCCGACAAGCCCTCGTAGACGGTGTTCGCCTCTGGGGCGAGTCTGGAAAGTCCTACCGGTACACCATCGCGCAGCGACTGTTCCAAGTCCATCGCTGGGGCGTAGCAAACGTCGCGCACGAAATCGAAGTTCGCTCGCGTCAAGTCGTCGCGCAACAGGTGGTACCCTACAGCGGACAGACTGTAGCGGCCGCTCGCTTCGTCCAACTCGAGGAGTCCGGCGGCATGCCCTGATTGGCACAGCACCGTAAGAGCATAGCTGGAATGCCCAAGCTTGCTTTGGAGTTCAGCGATCGTGGCGCCGCTGTTGCGTTCCTCCCACAACGCGGCCAAGACGCCGAGGGACAAGAGGGCGCTTGCGGCCTGGAAGACCAGGGGGCCAAAAGCGATGCGCTGCGCGAGTGCTTTGGCGTCTGCCGCGGACAGGCGTTGCGTTGGCTCATCGACGGCCACCTCAGTCCCCCGTGGTTGGCGCTCCCGAGCGCAGTTCTTCGATGTATGCAGCGAGGCGTCGCACGCTGGTCATCACCGAGCGCTGCTCTGCATCGTCTGGATTGATCTCCACACCAAAGGCGTTTTGGATCGCCATGGCCAGCTCGAGGGCGTCGACCGAGTCGAGGCCAAGGCCCTCGCCGAAGAGGGGCGTCTCCGAATCGATGGAGTCTGGAGTCACGTCGTCGAGGTGAAGCTCACGCACAATCAGTTCCTTGAGCTGACGTTCTAGAGTTTGCATCGGGAAGTCCAATCTAGTCTTGGGCCGGTCCCAGTGAACCGCAAAGTAACAAGAGTGTATTGGCGGTCCGTGGATGGGTCAGTATGCGCGGCCGGCGCCACTTGGTCGTCGAGCGCCGCGCTCAGTCAGCGTCCAGATAGCCAGTTTTGGTGTCGCTCGCCACCAGACCGTCCTCGTTGCTGACGGTGGCGGTGACCTCGACGTGCAGCCCATCCCAGTCGTCAGGATCCGCCAGGCCACCCAGGAGCACGAAAATTGGGCTGATTCGGCAAACGCCGTCGTCGTCACACGCGATCGGGCGCGGGCGCGGGAGCGGTAACGTCGCCACGCCGCCATCCGCGTCCAAGTTCGTCATTTCCACTTGGTAAAGGACGCGGTTGCCGAAGCCGGAGCACTGAATTGCGATCAAGGCGTGGGTGCCGCCCTGGCCGCCCATCCTAATGTCGATCTCGCCGTCCTCCGTGAGCTGTTCAAAGTACAGACTCGTCTCCTGGTCAGGGACGCCGACCTCCACCATTGGGCCGTCCGGTGGACCCGCTTCGGGGGCCCCCGTGTCGGGCTCTCCGCCGTCGGTGGCGCAACGCTCACAGGCGCCGGAATCGCAGGCGCCGCAGGTGGGGGCGGAACAGCTACCCCCGTCGCACAGATCGGTTTGTTCAGTCTCCTCGGTGTCCTCGGTCGGTTCCGTCGTTTCGTCGGTGTCGGTGCTGCCCGCGTCGTCCCCGCCCGAGGTGCACGCCGGGGCCAACACCATGGCGGGCCAGGCCAGGGTCCAGCGCCAGCGACGAAGAAGTTGGTGCATGTTCCGAGAAAGCCTAGCTGAGTCCGAAGTGGGCGCAAGAGTGTGCGCTCTGCCAGCGTGGTGAAACGCAGCATTCGAAAAATCCCGCAACCTGCTCTACATTGCGCTTCTCCATGAGTGCTAGTGTTGTGTGTTTGGTTGGGCTCACGTTATTCGCGTTGGGCTACCGGTTCTACTCGAGGTTCCTTGCGACGAAGGTGTTCGACCTCAGGGCGCATGAACCCGTGCCCAGCAAAGAGCTAGCCGATGGCGTCGACTTCGTCGCCACACCGCGTGGCGTCTTGTTCGGGCATCACTACGCGTCGATCGCCGGTGCGGCGCCAATCATTGGTCCGGCGATCGCGGTGGTTTGGGGGTGGGCGCCGGCGCTGGTCTGGGTCGTCGTGGGGAGCATCTTCATGGGGGCGGTTCACGACTTCGCCACGTTGGTCGTTTCCGTACGCCATCAGGGCAGCAGCGTCGGCCAGATAGCGGCCAAGGTGATCGGTCCTCGCTCGCGTACTCTGTTCTTGCTCGTCGTGTTCTTCCTCGTTGTCCTGGTAATCGCTGTCTTTGCTCGTGCGATCGCCAAGCTGTTCGTTGCCTATCCTGGCACCGTTGTTCCCATCAACTTTCAAATTATCGTCGCACTGCTCATCGGGTGGGCCTGCTACAAGCGCAAGATCGCACTGCTCGTACCCTCGGTGTTGGCTTTGGTCGCGCTGTACGCCACGGTCTGGGTTGGCGTACAGGTGCCCCTGAGCCTCAGTTCCCTCGTCGGTGAGGATAATCAAATGACGACCTGGGTGGTGTTGCTACTAGCGTATTCCCTCGTCGCCAGCGTGCTCCCCGTCTGGGTCTTGCTACAACCGAGAGATTACATCAACAGCCACCAACTCTTCGTTGGACTCGGGGCTCTCGTCGTCGGCATCGTCCTGGCCAATCCGACGATTGTCGCGCCGGCGTTCAACGTCGCGCCCGCAGATGCCCCATCAATCATTCCCTTCTTGTTCGTCACCATAGCCTGCGGCGCAATCAGCGGTTTTCACGGGTTGGTCTCTTCGGGAACGACCAGCAAGCAGCTCAGTAGCGCGCCGGATGCGCGCATGATCGGCTACGGCGGAGCGCTTGGTGAAGGACTTCTGGCGATGATTGCGACCCTCGCCGTGAGCGCTGGCCTGGCGGATTGGGCTGAGCACTATCATTCGTTCCAAGCAGCCGCTGCCGGTGGAATCGCTGCCTTCGTCAAGGGGGCGTCGACATTTCTGCTGCCGCTCGGGATCGACCGCGGCCCGGGTCAGGTCGTCATCGGAGTGATGGTGATCTCATTTGCGGCGACCAGTCTTGATACAGGGGTCCGCATTCAACGTTATATCCTGCAGGAGCTGGCTGAGGTCTACGGAGTGGAGGCGCTGAAGAACCGCTACCTGGCAGGTGCGGTGGCCGTCGTGATACCGCTGCTATTGTTCCTGGCGGGCACGGATGGCCAGCTGTGGCCGCTGTTCGGAGCCACCAATCAACTGCTTGCTGGTCTTTCGTTGGTGGTCGTCACGCTATGGCTCTACCGAAACGGGCGAGCATGGCAGTACGTGGGGGTGCCAATGGTTTTGGTGCTGGCCTTCAGCGGAGTCTCGATGCTGCTCAACTTGGGGAACTACCTCGCGGCTGGAAACTATTTGCTGCTGGTTACTGGTGGCATCGTCCTCGCGCTACAGTGTTGGATCGTTTTCGAGGCCTACGGGGCGGCCAGAGAGGTGGGAACGCAGCGTAGGGCCAGCGCCGAAGGTGGGAGTCCCTGAGGAGGGCCGCAGACCTCCGTTGTCTTACGCCGCGTCCAACCGCCCAGACTTTAGAGGGGCGGAGACTCGGGGTTGTCCGTCGGTAGCGATCGCGACTCGGTTGCGACCGCTCTTCTTTGCCGCGTAGAGCGCTGCGTCTGCTGCTCGTAGCACTTCTGCTGGCTCGAAGCCATGCAGTGGGAAACTCGCCACACCGATGGATACCGTCACTGGGCCCAGAAGGGTGCCGCGATGCTCGATGGTTTGGCTTGCGACGAGATCCAGCAGCGTTTCTGCGCGATGAATCGCGTCAACCAGGGCCGCGTCCGACATGACGACGACGAACTCTTCGCCGCCGTAGCGGCAGGGGATATCCGAAGTTCGGAAGAAGTCCGTCAACAAGCGGCCCACATTGGCCAAGACCGCGTCTCCCGCCTCGTGACCGTGTTGGTCGTTGAGGCGCTTGAAGTGGTCGACGTCGATTACCAGCATGCTCAGCGGCTGTTCGCCGCGCTCGGCTCGCCCGAACTCCCGGTCCAGTGTCTCCTCCAGGTATCGGCGATTGAATAGACCCGTGAGGGGGTCTCGAATGGAACGGTCGCGCAACGAGTCGCGCAACCTGAGGTTGGCGAGCGCAAGAGCGAAACGTTCGGCTGCAATGGTCGCCAGTTCGATGTTATCGTTGACCTTCTGAAGTGGTATGCAGCCGAACTCCAAGTGCAGGACGCCGATCGGATCGCCCTGTGCAGTCATGGGAATGCAAACTCGGGCGTTTCTTACTCCGGTGTCGCGCACGTGGTGGCACGCGATGCTGTGTCGCGGTGGGTGGTGTAGGTGCACACGGCCCTTGCGGAGTGACCAACAATCATCGGGGCTGAAGCCTTGGTCAGAATCTGTTGGGTGGCCCCAGGATGCGACAGGAAGCACTGTGTTTCGTGACGCGTTGAAGACGGACAGTCTGCCCGAGGTCTCGGGCAACAGTCGGGGCGCTACCTCCGCGAGGACTCGACAAGCCTCATCGAAGGTAGTGCACGCCTGTAGAGTTTCTCCGACTTCGGCGAGCAGCACCGTGCGTTGCGTCCGCTCGGAGAGCTGTTCGGCCATGAAATTGAAGGCCGCCGCCAGAGAGCCGGCCTCAGCGCCACCCGACACATCGGCGCGAGCATCCAGATCACCCCCTGCGAGTCTGTCCGCGGCGGTGCGCAGGCTCTGCAACGCCTTCGCTGTTCGCCAAGCCAGCCACAGACTCGCACCGACCACACAGAACAAGACCAGAAGGGGGGCGAGCACGGCCAGCACGCGGGAGACGACCGCTGTGGTTTGTGCACGCGCGGCGGCGTCTGCCGAGCGTTTGTCCGCTTCAGCCTGGAGCCAGCTTGCCTTTCGACGGATGTTTTCCGTCAGAGCGGCGCTTTGGGTCACGGCGTCATCCGATGTAATCGTTTCTTGTCGTCGACTGGCCTCTACTGCTGGATCTGCGATCGTCCACTGCCACTGCTGAAACAGACCTATTAGGTCCGACAGCTGGCGCTGGGACTGAGGTTGGTTAGCGCTAACATGACGAAGCTCGCCGTAGACTGCCCAGACTTGTCGAACCCACCGCTGGTAGGCTTCGTGCCGTTCATCATTAGCGGATAGCAGTAAGCCCCTGTGCGCGTTCTCAACTTCTGCGATTGCCGAGCTCAGCTCCAAAGCCAATCGACTTTCACGCCCCGCAGCTGCCGCCGCTTGCTGCGTTTCGAACGTGGTGTGCAACCCGACGCTCAAAATCACTGCAGCGGCAGGGGCTAGCAATAGCGCTGGGAGGTGAGTGAACAGGACGCGACTGCGCCATCCACTCCTGGGCTTCTGTGGTGATACCGGAGGATGAATGCTGAAAATTCGAAGCACGACAGCGCTTTGAACGACGACTCTAGGAGCGAAGTTAACCCCAATCGACAGTGCTCAGTAGCTGAGGAGGGTTATCGAAACAGATGCGGAGTGGAAGCGCGATCGGCGGCGTCAAGGGATTGGCGGCGCTTCACTAGTAGGATTCCGACGGGGGCGCAATTCGTGCCCATCGCGACGAGGTCGGCTGAACAGGAGATGCGATCAATGTGGTCGTTTCTGGCGGTGGCCCGACGGCCCGTCAGTCCTTTGACGCAGCCCAACTCGGTACTGCCCTGCGCCCGGAGGATGGAGCGGGTGAACGGCTTCAGTCCGAACGCAATCAACAAACCGGTATCCCTTCGTGAGTCGTTTCGGCATACTGTGCCCTGTGGTGAGACCATCGACGGGGGTACCGTCGTTCTCTGGCTCTCCCTCGACACCAAGCCATGGACCGCCCAGACCTTTCAGCCTACTCGACGTTCGCCGACGATGATGAGGAAACGGCGACGCTGATGGCGCCTCCTCCTCCGCCTCCACCCGGGGAGACTGCGCGTGTGGGGTCGCTGGCTCCGACTATTCCACCTCCCACGCCGGTGAGCCTTCCGGCTAGGGGGGCGCCGGGGCTGAGTCTCCCCCTCCAAGAAAGCCATGAGGGATTGGAGACGTTGGACGCTTCGGACGAAGCCCAGACAGCTCAGTTCGTCATCGACAACGGGTCAGACCTTGACGCTACGAGTGAGCTATCGGTTGTTTTTCGGAGTGCGCACCAGTCCGAGCGTCCCACTTCCGCCGGCTCACCGGGGCTAGTGCCTGCACCCCATGTTGGCCGGAGCAATCACCCGCCGCCGCCGCCGGCAGCGGAGCCCAGCGGAAGGTCGAACAGCGAGCGTGTGGCGGTCGGCCAACTGCCGGCCCCTCCGAGACTGCCTACCGATGCCGGCCCCTTCGAGGATTTTGATGACGATGTGGACACGATGGTCTTGCAGAAAGGGCCACACGTTGACTCGCTTCGTCCGGTGGAAGTACGTGGCGTCACCCATCCCGCGAAGGCGCATGCCGCTTTGGAAGTGCCACCGCGTGGTGGGCGGCCACCCTGGTTGGCGATGGGTGTTGCAGGCCTGATGGCGGCAGGGGCGATTGCGGCAGCGGCGTTCTTGTTCGAGGAAGAACAGGGCGACTTGATGATTGACGTCGCCGATCAGCAGTGCGGCGTGGTTGATGACGTCAAGGTATTCGTGGACGACGAGCTAGTGTGCACGGCATCACCCTGCACGCTTCGCGTTGCTCGTGGTGGTCATGTCGTGCAGGCTCAAGCCGCCGGCTACGATCGGACCGAGCCGGAGGCGGTGGTCGTCGACCCGGAGGTTCCAACGCTCCATCGCATCCAGTTCGGCTCCAGTTCTGGGACCGGGATCCAGGTGAGTTCGGAGGTAAAAGGCTACTCTCTACATCTCGATGGCAAGCTCATCGGCGAATTGCCGCAGAGAGTGACTGGTCTGAGCTCCGGTGAGCACTCCGTGCTGATCAGCGGTGGCGAGTCCTTCTACGCAGAAGAGAAGACCGTCACGCTGAAGCCCGACGAAGTGATGGTACTCGACAAAGTGCAGCTGCGACCCAAGACCGGTACCCTGGTCGTCGCCGACAACTCCGAGTTGGCGGAGGCCGAGGTGACCCTCGACGGCAAGAGAATAGAGCTTCCGTTTGAAGGTGAGGTCGACGCTTCGAGGCGATACCACGTGGTGGCCAAGCGCGCTGGCTACGAGGACTTCGAGACGTTCGTGGAGTTCGATGCGTCCTCGCGGCAGAAAGAGCTCAACATCCAGTTGGTGCCCAAGTCTTCGTCTGAGTCGTCGAGGTCGGAGTCCTGGAGGTCCGAGCCGAGCGCCAGCCAGGAGGGCGAATCCGGTGAGCGAGCGAGCAGCGACTTGCCGTCAACGGCCCGCGCCGCCGCACCGTCCTCGACCAACGCCACCGGCAAGGCCAGCCTGACGCTGCAGTCGACACCGCCCTCGATGGTGTTGTTGGACGGCAGACCCATTGGGCAAACTCCAAAGAGCGTGCGCGTCGAAGCGGGCTCGCACTCAATCCTCTTCGTGCACCCCACGAAAGGCAAAGCTCGGGCTACCGCGAAGCTCACTGCGGGGCAGTCAAAGACTCTCCGCGCGCGCTTCTGAGCGGGCTCCTAACTCGCTCTGTACCGGAAGCCGAAGTGCTTTGCTCCGAGCCACGCGCCGAGCACAACCATCAATACAACTGGGGTGACATGGGTTACCAGGACGTGCAGCGGATCGCTTTCGGTGCAGCGAATCGCTATCACTGATGAGACCCAGGAGCCAGCTGCGGCCCCCGCCGAGGCGCCGCGGGCTTGGGGGAACCATGGGTCACTGCGTCGAAACCACACGCTGGCCAGCGCGAGCAGCACGACGCAAAGAAGCAGGGCCATCGACAAACACACGGCATGCTTGACGACCTGAGGTGCTGGCCAAGCCCAAGTGTCAGGGGCGATGGCGTTGGCGCCCAGCGTAGAGAGCCCAAGGGCGACGGGGGTAAACATCGCGACCGATCGTAGGCGCTGGCCGGTTGTAGGCAACGGACTGGCCACGGAGCTGCCGATAGTGCACACGCTCGACACTAAGGCCACCAGCAACGAACAGGCGACCACCACAACGATGTACTGAGTGGGGCGCGCCCATGCCGCGTCGAGGATCCCCGGCATCAGCAGTAGACCTAGCGCCGCACCGGCGCCACACAACATCAAGAGCCACCCTAGTCGTCGCCTCACACTACGCGTGCGCGCGGGCGTACGTGCCGCCTGCTCTAGCACAACATCCCGCAGGTTCTTTGCCGTATGCTGCGTCACCGCGAAGCCTCCGTGAAAACGCGTGCCACCAGTAGACACGTCGTCGACCCTACAGCTGATGGCGCCGCTCCGCAATCAGCCCGTGGAAGTGTTGGTCACACTCCCTGAGTTGGTCAGTCAGTGCGCGGCTCTTCAATTTCGCTTCCGTGCGGACCGCGACCGCGTGATTACACGTCTTCGAGGCAAGCGAGTGCCGTGGCAAGGGCACGATGGCGGGAGGGGAGTTGGTGGTGGCGATGGGGGTGTCGGGGGCGACGATTCGAGGAAGTCCATTGTTCTACTTGGCTCTAGTGAACGACTGCCTACGGCTCCATCGTCCGGGGGGCGCTGAGACGCTTGTCCGCCGCGATCGAAGCGTCCGCTAGTCAAAGAAGACTCCTGGTCACCAGGGCGACGCCACTCGCGGCAAGGTCGCCGCCTGCATGCTGAGTGGCCTTGCCCTCGCGACACAAAAGCGAGAGTCTCCGCGCCATGGAAGAATTGAGCGCTACGCGGCGCCTCGGCTGGAGACGGTTGCGCCTCCTTCTTGGGCCGTTGGTGGCGATGTCTTGCGCACTGGCCTGCTCGCCCAAGCCCGAAGCTGGCTCCGCCTACGATGTTCGCGAAGGGGCAGCCGGGAGTGGAGCCACTCTCGAGGAGAGTCTTGCGCCCCGCGCCCACAAGCCGTGGCTTCGGCGAGGTGTGAAGGGTGACCCAGAGGTGCGCTTCGTGGGGCGAGCGGAGCGGCTGGGTCCGATGAGTGGGCGCTACGCTTGGTCGGGGGCTGGTTTCGTTGCGAGGTTCGAAGGCACCGGACTGCGCATCACCCTAGAGGACGAGGACAACTGGCATACGGTCATGGTGGATGGTGAGCGCGCCCTGCCGCTTGCCGTCGTTTCAGGTCGGCATGCCTACACCCTGGTTGATGGGCTATCCCCGCGTGTTCACGAGGTGCGATTGTTGCGACGCACCGAGGCCCTGTTCGGTGTGAGTACTCTGCTCGGTGTCGAGGTGATGGGCGGAAAGCTTTTGGCTCCGACGCCGCCCGAAGAGCGACTCTTGGAGGTCGTCGGAGACTCCATCACCGCAGGCTACGGAAACCTTGGGCAAAGCACGGCGTGTCACTTCTCCCCGGAGACGCAAGACCACGGCCAAAGTTACGCCTCCCTCGCCGCGACGGAGCTGAAAGCTGACCTGTCTACCGTGGCCTGGTCTGGTCGCGGCATCGTCAGAAACTACGGTGGCGAGGCAGGGGACCACATGCCGAGTCTCTACCGTCGCACGCTTCCCCAGGTTTCAGACAGCAGGTTCAAGCCTGAGCGAGGCGCGGACGCCGTCGTCATCAACCTGGGGACGAACGACTTCAGCACAGAGCCAGATCCGAGCCTCAACGAATTTGCAGCCGGTTACGCGCTGCTACTCGGCGAAGTTCGACGGTACAATCCCGACGCTGACATCTTGTGTACCATCGGCCCGATGTTGGGTGGTCCGGATGCCGAACGGGCAATTGCAGGCATCGATCATGCGGTGCAGGCACGCAGAGCTGCCGGAGATTCAAAGGTCGAGCGTTTCGAGCTGACGACTCCGAACGCCGCTCCAGGTTGTGATTGGCACCCTTCCGTGGCGACGCATCAGAAAATGGCGGCTGAATTGGTGAGTGCACTACGTCGGTTGGGCTGGTAGTTCACCCCCGAAGGTCGGCCAGCCCAAGGCGTCCCCACGTGTTGCCACGACGAAGCTTTCCCTCGGCTTGCGCCGATCTACAAGACCCTGCGGCGCCACCTTCTGCTCGAGAGAACGCTCCCGCAGGTTCGATGTGAGAGCCACCTTCGTGGACGTAGATGTACCAATCGCCGCCGCGCCCCCTCGACGGCGGTGATCGCCCCATCACCGTCCTTCCAGGTCGTCAAGCATCCGGTTTCTTCGGGCACTGCCCGGCGTGACCGCTTGGGGGCCGGTGGGTTTGCGTGGGCCGGATGACGGCATTGTTTCGACGACAGCTCTCCCTGGATTGGCGGCGCGTGCCGGGTCGACCGCTGGCTGGATTCGGCGCACGAGCGACGGAACCCAGGAGCGGCAAGATTCCAGCGAGCCGGACCCAGGGGCCCCAGTCCCGGAAGGGTGAGGATACACGTTCATCATCGCGGCGGAGTGTGGCAGAAAGGGGCGCCATGACCGAGTCAAAGTCCAGCATCATCTACACCCACACCGACGAAGCACCGGCGCTAGCGACCTACTCGCTCCTGCCCATCATCCGCGCGTTTGCCGGAGCCTGCGACGTGGGCGTCGACACTCGAGACATCTCCCTGGCCGGACGAATCATCGCTAACTTCCCTGAAAAGCTGACGGCCGAGCAGCGCGTCGCCGATGCGCTCACGGAGCTGGGTGAGCTGGCTAAGACCAACGAGGCCAACATCATCAAGCTGCCGAACGTCAGTGCTTCCATCCCTCAGCTCAAGGCGGCAATCAAAGAGCTGCAAGCTCAGGGATACGCTCTGCCGGACTACCCGGATGAGCCCAAGACGGACGACGAAAAGCGGATCAAGGCCCGCTACGACAAGATCAAAGGCAGCGCCGTCAACCCGGTACTGCGCGAAGGGAACTCGGATCGCAGAGCACCCAAAGCCGTCAAAGAATACGCGCGCAAGAACCCGCACTCGATGGGCGCTTGGTCCAAGGACTCCAAGTCGCATGTCGCTCACATGCACGGGGGGGACTTCTTCTCCAACGAGAAGTCGACGACCATCGAAAAAGACGGTGAGCTGCGCATCGAGCTGGCCGCATCGGATGGGACCGTGACCGTGCTCAAACAGAGCGTGCCCGTCCTAGCCGGTGAAGTCGTCGACGGAACGATGATGAGTGTCAAAGCTCTGCGAGAGTTCCTGGATGAGCAGATCGCTGACGCCAAAGAGCAAGGCGTGCTGTTCTCGCTGCACATGAAAGCGACGATGATGAAGGTGTCAGACCCCATCATCTTCGGTCACGCTGTCAAAGCGTACTTCAAAGATGTGTTCGACAAGCACGGAGAGACGCTGAGCGGACTCGGGGTCAATGCCAATGACGGCTTGGGCAATCTGGTGGACGCTATCGCCAAGCTGCCTGAGCAACAGCGAGTCGCTATCGAAGCGGACATCGAGTCCGCCTACGACGAAGGCCCGGCGCTGGCCATGGTCAACTCGGACAAAGGCATCACGAACCTGCACGTTCCGAGTGACGTCATCGTCGACGCGTCGATGCCGGCAATGATTCGCGCATCGGGCCAGATGTGGAACGCCGACGGCAAACAGCAAGACACCAAGGCTGTGATCCCCGACGCCAGCTACGCTGGCGTCTATCAGGAGACCATTGCCTTCTGCAAAGAGCACGGCGCTTTCAATCCCGCGACGATGGGCACGGTTCCCAACGTCGGGCTGATGGCGCAAAAGGCCGAAGAGTACGGCTCTCACGATAAGACCTTCGAGCTTCCGGCAGCTGGAACCGTGCGGGTCGTCGATCAAGATGGCAACATCTTGATCGAGCACCAGGTTGAAAAGGGCGACATCTGGCGTATGTGCCAAGTCAAAGACGCACCCATCCGAGATTGGGTCAAGCTCGCCGTAGGCCGCGCGCGCGCAACGGGAGCGCCGGCGGTGTTTTGGCTGGACGAAGCTAGGGCCCATGACGCGCAGCTGATCAACAAGGTGCGCGCCTATCTCAAAGACCACGATACGGCGGGGCTCGAGATCGACATTCTACCGCCGCAGCAAGCGGCTCGATTCTCGCTGGAGCGCATCCGCGCGGGCCTCGACACGATCTCCGTCACCGGGAACGTTCTGAGGGACTACCTGACGGATTTGTTTCCCATTCTCGAGTTGGGAACCAGCGCCAAGATGCTTTCTATCGTGCCACTGATGAATGGTGGCGGTCTTTTCGAGACTGGCGCGGGCGGTTCGGCTCCCAAGCACGTGCAACAGTTCAACGAGGAGAACCACCTGCGTTGGGACTCGCTCGGCGAATTCTTGGCTTTGGCGGTCTCCCTCGAGTTTTGCGGCGAGACTCACAAGAACTCGAAAGCAAAGATACTCGCGACAGCTCTGGACACCGCCACTGGCAAGGTGCTCGATAACGGCAAGTCGCCGTCTCGCAAAGTCCCCGAACTCGACAATCGCGGCAGCCACTTCTACCTCGCGCTGTACTGGGCCGAGGCCCTGGCTGCACAAAAAGAGGACCCAGAGTTGGCAACTAGGTTCGCTCCTCTGGCTGCCGCCCTGTCGGAGAACGAGAACGCCATTGTCGACGAGCTCAATGGTGTTCAAGGCAAGTCGATCGACATTGGCGGCTACTATGCGCCCGATCCCAAGCTGGCCAAGGCAGCGATGCGCCCCAGTAAGACCTTCAATCAGATCATCGATTCTTTTTGAGTCATGGCGCGTGCGGTTGTCGTAGGGGGCGTTCGGACGCCTTTTCACAAGGCGTTCGGGGAACTCGCCAAGTTGGACACCATCGCTTTGGGCGCAGCCGCCGTCTCTGGTCTCCTGGCCAAGACGGGCGTGCGCCAAACGGATATCGATTCCGTCATCTGGGGCGGCGTCATTCTACCGCCGGGGGCACCCAACGTCGGTCGGGAGATCGTCTTGGATCTCGGGCTACCACCGAGCATCGAGGCGATGACCGTCAGCAGGGCCTGTGCCTCCGGGCTGCAGGCGGTGACCAATGCCGCCGCGGCCATCGAGCGCGGTGATGCGGACGTCGTCATCGCGGGCGGCTCGGACTCGACGAGCAACGCCGCCATCACTCTCCCTCCGGGGTTCATTCAGAAGCTGGGCCCTGTCGTCATGGGGAAGAAGGCCAGCGCGGCGGCCTACTTGACGGCATTGTCGAAGTTGAACTTCGCCAGGGACGTCCTGCCGAAGATGCCACGTGTGGCTGAACGCACCACCGGTGAGACGATGGGGCAGAGCTGCGAGAAGATGGCGGAGCGCAACCGCGTGAGCCGCGAAGCTCAGGATGAGTTCGCCGTTCGCAGCCACCACCGGGCCGCCGCCGCTGTCGAGAGCGGGCGGTTCGTGGACGAACTGACGCCGGTGCGTCTGCGGGGCGGACGAGAAGTCCTCGTCGATGGCTTGATCCGGGCCGACACGAGCGTGGAGAAGCTGTCGAAGTTGCGCCCCGCCTTCAAACGGGATGGTACCATCACCGCGGGTAGTGCCAGCCCGTTGACTGACGGCGCCGCAGCCGTCTTGTTGATGAACGAAGAGAAGGCTCGTGCCTTGGGGTTTACGCCACTTGCAGCCGTCCGGGGATGGTCCTACGTCGGCGTAGACCCACTGGATCAGCTTCTCATCGGGCCTGCGCTGGCAATCCCAAGGCTGCTCGATCGCACCGGGCTAACGCTCCAAGACATGGATCTAGTCGACTTGCACGAGGCGTTCGCTGCGCAGGTGTTGAGCGTGATTCAGGCATTGGAGAGCGACGCATTTGCGGAAGCGCGGCTAGGTCGCCGCGCTTCCGTGGGCAAGGTGGATTGGGCCAAGCTGAACGTACACGGTGGCTCGCTCGCCATCGGTCACCCTTTTGGAGCCACGGGTGCCCGAATGGTCACCACGATGGCGAACGAGCTAGTGCAGATGGACAAGCAGTTTGCGATGTTGGGCCTGTGTGCGGCGGGCGGTCTCGGTGCGGCCGCTCTGCTCGAGCGCGTCTAGCGCGGGCATCACCCGCGACGGACTCACGAGCTGAGCAAGTCGCCAGACTGTGCTAGCCACTGCCGTGCGCAATCGCGTCCGATTTGAATCGTGCGCAAGATGCGTTCCCGGTCTCGAGTCATGCGAGATGCGGGCAGTGGTTCTGGTGGTCTCACGACGGACAGCTTGCCCGCTGCCTCCAACTCCATCACCAAGTCCAGGTGAGCGTTGTAAGTTTCCGAACGCTGTTGGAATGCGCGTACCAACTCGGGGTGAGAACCATACTGAGTGCGAAGCAGTGCCTCTGCGAACTTGGAGCGCTTTTTTCGGTAACCCGCAGGTTGGGTGAGCAGCACGACGATGTGGTCGTACTCGCGCTCGAGGGCACGTTCGATGGGGATGGACGCTGTCACGCCGCCATCGACGTAGGGTTGGCCGTGAATGTTGACGATGCGCCCATACGCCAGCGGGAGGGCCATCGTTGCCTGCAGGACATTGAACGCATTGTCCGGAGTCAACCGCAGGAATTCCGCGGTACCCGTCGTGCAATTGGTGACGGCGATGAACACCTTCGTCGGAGACTGGCCGAAGCGTTCGACCGCGAGCGCCAAACGGCCTCGGAAGCAGTCGACTAGCTTTTCGATATCCATCAATGGTCTGCCGGCAAAGAGGTGCATTGGCGAGACGAGATGATGGGCGTGGGTGCGTGTTTCCCACAGGCGGATGGCGAGGTCGATCTGACCCGTCGCAAGGTAGGCCGCGGACGGGGCGCCGGCAGAGGTGGCAAAAATCGCATCGGGCCGGCGGGGTGCCAGGCGGTCCCATGCGGCGAGCGCCCCAGCGCAAAACGCACCGCGGAGCCCACCCCCCTCGACGACGAGAGCCACTTTCTTGTGCGTGACCGCCGTGCGCGCGACCGGTGCGCCTGCGGGTAGGCCAGCGGCTTCGGCGTCCGAAACCGATCTCGAGTCTGACTGTGCGAACGTCATGGCGTCTTGCGCTTGTACAGTACCGTCTTTCCTGAGCGCCCGAGACTCTCATACTCGTGGCGCTTCAGGAAGGCTTGATGCCGAGAGTGCCACTTCTTTTCTATCTGTGCTTCGTCCAAGAAGAGAAAGTCATGGGGGGTTCTGAAGTCGTAGCCGTAGGCGCGTGCTCGGTTCGAAATGTGCGGACCCATGCGGCGAGTGGAGCCAACGCTCGCATCCTGCGGGATTTGCTCCACCATCGAACGGACCCAGGCGTAGCGGCTGCGTTCTCGCGCGTCCAGCTCTCGGTCTGGGGCAGCAAAACCGCCCCGGAATGCCACGTTTTCCACGATGCCGCCCCACTTGAAGCAGACCAAAGCGGATGTCAGCCAAACGGCGCTGATGGCAGCGCGCCGAAAGCGGGCAGCACGGAGCCCCCAGGTGCGCTGCGCGAATCCTGTCAAGCGCTGTAGGCCTTCGCCCGCCAGTGGAAATGCGACGCTGCACAGCAAGCAGACGTACTGAAAGTAGATTGAGTACACCGCTTCACGCGTGGCCAGAAGGCAGAAGACAAGCCCGTAGACCATCGCCAGCCGCGACTTGCCCGCCAAGAGCGGCAGGAATCCGAGGGGAGCGAATACGAGGAGAAGAAACTGCGCCTTGTCCTCCACCAACATCATCTGCACGACGTACGTGGGGTTGGTCAGCAGCGATTGGATGAGCTCGCCCAGGCCCGCATCGTTCGGGATCAGGTCACTGTAGTAGAAGGCGAAGGTATAGGTTTGAGTGCCTTCAAGCGCGTCTTCCGGAGCGCCCATGAAGACCCCTTTGGCGAGCACGAAGTAGACTAGGCTGATGATGATTGAGAGCCAGCCCTGGCGTACGGCAAAGCGGGTGCCGCTGGTGATGCCGGCCGCAGCGATGAAGCACAGCAGCAAGGGGACGTCCTCACGCACTAGTAGCAGTGCCACGAGGGTTACCCAAAACCCCCACAAGGACTTCATCTCCAAAAAATAGTAGAGCGTGACGACCAGCGGTGCGATCAGCGACAGCGAGTGGAAGTCGTACATGTTGGCGCCTTGGAGAGGAGCGTACAAGAGCCACGTGCTGCTCAGACCCAGGGCCAGCGCCCGTGACTGAAGCTGCCGTTTGACGAGCAGGTAGAGCGGGAACACTCCGGCCGCCATCCAAAACGACTGCAGAACGAGAATGGACTCCGCTCGCGGATAGAATGCATACAGAGGCGACAACAGGACCAGGATGGGGTCGAAGTGAGCGGCGCCGTGGTAGTTGTTCTTCAAGAATGAGCAGCCGAGAGGCGTGCCATGAAGCGACTGGTAGAAGATGTTGTCGTACAGGCCGAGGTCGAAGGTTGCGGTGTGCAGCGAGTGGTGGTTGATGATCGCCAGCCGAGAAAAGAATACTCCGTACGCGACGTATCCTGTTGCCAGTACCAGCATCGTCAGGGTGCGCCTAAAGGCGTTGCTCGCCAGCAGTTTCGGCGCCTTGCTCCAGGCGGGAAGGCGGAGACGGTAGACGAAGACACCCCAGGTGATTCCGATCAGCAGGGGGAAAAAGACGGCCATCTGCGGATGTCGACGCTCAAATAGCGGGCGAGCCACGGCCACTAGGAGCGGAAGACTCAGGACTGGCAGACCCCACCAGTTGAGTGCGCGGGTCAACGCGCGGCCATTTTTCTCTGCACTCCAGAGTCGCGCACCGATGTGGGCGCTCGCGTAGCCGACGAGCACCAGCAGGACGCCGCCGGCCGCCCATGCCAGTGCAGAGTGCCGTTGCTCGATGGATATGCGGTTGTTGCCCAGAGCTTCGATGGCTTCAGGATGCGCCACCCACCATGCACTCGAGCCCAAGAACAAGCCGTAGACGACCGGCCACATCCAGACGAAGGCAAGCTGGGCTGTGTGCTCACACAACGTATCGAGTCTTTGCATCCAGGAACGACCCCTGGAATCAGCATCACGGCCTTGCGGATGCTGGTCTGCTCGCTCGGATTCGGGCGACGCTAGTTCATTGAGATCGGTGGGTTCTGTCACGGTGTCCTGTCCGGCGAGGTAGATGAGGTCCGCGCGGACTCGCTGGCGTCACCGCCGCTCGTGGCGCCGCTCGTTCTCGTGTCATCGAGGGGCAACGGGGATAGTTGCCAGCTGAAGAAACCGTAGACGACCAACGGTAGATAGATCACGGCAAACACCAGTAGTCCGTAGCCCACACCACTCTGCGCGTCCTGACCCAGGAACGGGAATATCACCGAGAACAGCAACTCGCGAACTCCGACGCCGGAGACGGAAATGGGAACCAGGCTCGACAAGCTCGCTAGGGCGAGCAGTGCGACCACGTCCATGAACTCGAGGTCTAGCCCCATCGCTTCGACGATGAGCCAACCCTGCACGTAGTTGACGAGGAAGGCGGCAGAAGTGAGCGGGACGGCCAGCGGAGCTCCACGCACAGTCTGCGTGCGGAGACTGCCCAGGAAGCGGTCCATGCCATCGCCTGCCACGTCGTGTTTGGCGAGTTTCTGGTAGATCGCCTTCATGGCGCGGTCGGCGACGCCCGGTACCAACACGAGCAACGGAGCTAGCGCACACAGCAGCACTCCCAGCCACGTCACCCGACCGAGTTCGCCGACCAACGCCTCGCTGAAGCGAGCGACACCGATCGCTACGAACGCCAGCAGGACGTAGATATCGCAGATGCGATCGACGGCGATCGACGCAAGCCCATCGGCGTAGCTTGCTCCGGTGTTTGCGCGCAAGTAGCGAACGCGCAAGATGTCGCCGATGCGCCCTGGAGTGAGCAATCCGACGTACAACACGGCGGTGAACGCCACCCATGCTTGACGAAATGAGTAGCGGATGCCGCGGGTCTTCAAGAGCCCGCGCCAGCGTTGGACCTTGCACCAGAGCGCCGCGGCATTGAGCAGCACGGCCACCACGAGCTGCCAGCCGAAGGCGGCACCCACTTGATGGGCCAGGGCAGAATGGTCCGGCAGCTTGACGACGACGACGATCAACAGCACGGGCCCCAGGAGGCGGAGGATTCGGCGCTTCGTTTTGCTGTTCATCAGGTGCTATTGCCGCTATGAACTGGGCGTTTCGGCGCCGTTGGCCTGCGGGCGTCGCGTAGTCTCTTCTGTTGGTATCCCATGTCAAGCGTCCCCCACCACCGCGATTTGCGCCGAACCGCGCTCCTGCGCAAGATTGGGCTCTGCTTGCTGCTCTTCGGAGCCTTGTCGGTGGCGTCGGGGTGCCGTCGGGCCGCCCAGGTGACCCGGATCAACCCAGGCGAGGTGCCAGAGACGTATCGCGTGACGTGTGTTCAATCCTTTCGTACGTGCCGCATGGAAATCAAGGAGCTCTGCGACCGGGAATTTTACGTTCTCGACCAGCAGAGTAATCACGAAGAGCTGCCGGAAGTGGGGCAAACTGGAGTCAGCTCCACCGGCCCCCCCAGCGGTTTGCCTGACTTTCGTGGCGAGATCACGTTCCGTTGTGGCAGGCCCGTCAAACCTTTGCGACTCGTCCGAAAGCCCGCAGTCGGAGAGCCAGACCAGGCGACCGCTGGTGAGGCCCGGGGCAAGCCAACAGCACCCGCCAGCACAGCATCAGCGAGCCCCGAATCGAAGTCGCCAGTGGCGCGAGTCTGCGTGCCCGGCGCGACCCAAGCGTGCCTAGGGCCTGGAGCGTGCGCAGGGGCGCAGGCGTGTCTGACGGACGGTACCGGTTTCGGCCCGTGTGATTGTGGTAGCGCAGCGTCGAATGGACGGCGGGATGCCGCGCCGGCAACGACGCCCGACGCGCTCCCTGAGACGACGCGTCCGTCGAGCGCGCCTTCGGCCAGCGCCGCACCCTCTGTGGACGCGCCTGGCGGATCGGCCGCTCCGGGATTGGAGGGCGAGGCGCCCCCTCTCGCTCCGCCGGCGCCCGGCGACCCGAACGCGCTGCCCGAAAGCAGACAATAGCGTTCGCGCAGGGTCAGCGCCAAGGCGCTAGTCGAACAACTTCGTGTGTTTCTGACCTTCAAAAAGTGCGGCGACGCCCCGAGCCGCCGACCCGTGCAGGTGCAGCTTGAGGATTAACGATTGGACGCCCCAGTCGAGGAAGCTTGGCACGTTGCGGCGTGGCGGCCAACGTTGGGTCGGCACCTCGCGCCGCGCTAGTAGCGGTTTTCCAAGCTAGCTGGTTTCGAGGGGGCAGGGCTGCCATACTCGTCGACCCATGTCGCTCGTCCCTCTCCGAACCTCGCGGCACGCGCCGGCCCACGGCGCGCGCTCCTTCTTACCCACGACGCGACGGGACATGGAAGTGCGCGGCTGGAGCGAACTCGACATCCTGATAGTCTCCGGGGACGCGTACGTGGATCACCCTGCGTTCGGACCCGTGCTGATCGCTCGCTTCCTGGAAGGGCGAGGCTTCCGTGTAGGTTTCATTGCTCAGCCGGACTGGCGGGACGTCGGAGATATCACGCGCATGGGCAAGCCGCGCCTGTTCGTTGGAGTGAGTGCAGGCAACCTCGACAGCATGCTCAACAAGCTGACTGCCCAGCGCAAAGTGCGGGCAGTGGACCAGTATTCGCCTGGTGGCGACACCAACAGTCGTCCCAACCGGGCCACGATCGTGTACTCCAACCTGTGTCGGCAGGCGTTCGGTGACTTACCGATTGTGTTGGGGGGGATCGAGGCGTCGCTGCGGCGGATCGCTCACTACGACTACTGGTCCGACAAAGTGCGCCGTTCCATCTTGCTGGACGCTAAGGCCGACATGCTCGTCTTCGGTATGGGTGAACGCCCTGCCTGGGAGATAGCTGAGCGGCTCGCGGCGGGGCGACATATTTCAGCGCTGACGGACATACGGGGCACTGCCTATGTCTGTCGCGACAAGGCGCGCTTAGACGCCTGGCACGCAGATCCAAGCCGCTTCACCACCGACGGAAAGCCAGTCATCTTGCCGTCATTCGAAGAGGTTAGCACCGACAAACTGGCGTTCGCCAAGATGAGTGGCGCTTTCCAGAAGGAAACCAACCCGGGCAACGCGCGGCCCCTGCTCCAAATGCATGGCAAAGAAGGCGTGTTTTTCAACCCGCCCGCGCTTCCCTTGGAGGAGTTGGACATGGACGCGCTGTACGATTTGCCATTCATGCGGCAGCCGCATCCTACCTATGAACGCGGCGTTCCGGCGTTCGAGACCGTGAAGCACTCCATCGTCACGATGCGCGGGTGTTTCGGTGGTTGCTCCTTCTGCAGCATCACGGAACACGAAGGTCGGGTGATCCAAAGTCGCTCGGCAGAAAGCGTGTTGCGAGAGATCCGGCAACTACGTCGAATGCCGGACTTCAAAGGCGTTCTGTCAGATCTCGGCGGACCGACGGCGAACATGTACCAGATGCGGTGCAAGAGCGACAAGGTCGAGCGGGCCTGCCGTCGGCTCTCCTGCGTTCACCCAAAGGTGTGCGAGAACTTGGACTCGGATCACGGTCCCCTGTTGGACTTGATGCGACGAGTTCGCGAGGAAAAAGGGGTGCGCAAAGCATTCATCGCCTCCGGCGTGCGCTACGACCTAGCGGAAAAGAGTCCCGAGTTCATCGACGAACTAGCGCGCTACCACACTGGCGGCATGGTCAGCGTCGCGCCTGAACACAACAGCGATGAAGTACTCGACAAGATGAAGAAGCCAGGTATTCGGAGCTATGAGCGTTTTGCACAGGCATTTTGCAACGCCAGCGAGGCCGCGGGCAAAGAACAGTACTTGATACCGTATCTGATTACCGGCCACCCGGGGTCGACGCTAGAGCATGCGGTGGGCCTAGGCCTGTACCTCAAGCAGAACGGCATGCGGCCTCGTCAGGTCCAAGACTTCATTCCGACGCCGATGTCGATGGCCACGGCGATGTACTACACGGGCTTCGATCCATTCAGTCTCGAGCCGGTCTACACGGCCCGTTCGATGCGGGAGAAGCGGATGATGAAAGCCCTGGTCTTCTACTGGGACAAGGAGCACTGGCCGATGGCGCGTGAAGCACTCTCGGCCGCCGGCCGGCGTGACCTGATCGGTCGCGCGCCCCATCACTTGATCCCGCCTGGCTATGGGGCGACCGCCCCGGAGACCAGGCGCCAAGGTGGGGGCGGGCAAAGAACGCGGACAAGTACAAAGGGGGTGGCGTCTGCCCGACAGACTGGTAGGGCGGGGCAGCCGCGTCGGCGACGTCCGACTGATCCGAGTCGCTGACGGAAATTCAGCTGATTTGCCTCCAACCCACTGTCACCCATCGTGCTCCAGCTCACCAACCTCGCCAAGTCCTTTGGTCCCCAGACCCTTTTCGACAACGTCACACTTCAGCTGAATCCCGGCTGTCGCTATGGCTTGGTGGGCGCCAATGGCGCGGGCAAGACCACGCTGTTGAAAATCCTGACGGGGGAAGAAGCCTCGTCCGAGGGCGAGGTGGTGGTACCGCGGGGTACCCGCCTCGGAGTGTTGAAACAAGACCGCTTTCAGAACGACGCCGAGCGTATCGTGGATGTCGCCATGAAGGGGGACGAGCGCGTGTATCAGGCGCTGAGTGAGCACGAACAGCTATCCCACGAGGAACGACCGGATCCTGCCCGCCTCGCGGAATTGACGGAACTGATTGCGGCCCACGACGGCTACACCTTGGAATCCAGAGCATCGAGCGTGCTGGTAGGGTTGGGCGTGCCTGCGGAATCGCTCAAGCAGCCGCTCTCCAGTTTGTCTGGAGGGTTCAAGTTGCGCGTGCTCTTGGCGCAAGTCCTCGTTGGTAACCCGGAAGTACTGCTACTCGATGAGCCGACGAACCACTTGGATATCCTATCCATTGCTTGGCTCGAGAAGTTTCTCGCCAACTACGATGGTTGCGCGGTGGTCATCTCCCACGATCACCAATTCTTGGACCAAATAGCGACACACATTCTCGACGTCGACTATCAAACAGTGACCGCCTACACTGGCAACTATCAGTCATTTCTGGCGCAGAAGGTCCAAATCCGAGAACAGAAAGAGGCAGAGATCGAAAGAGCAGAGAAACTGCTGGCGGAAAAACGCGCGTTTGTGGAGCGCTTTCGCGCAAAAGCCACGAAGGCGCGCCAAGCTCAGAGCCGAGTCAAACAGATCGAGAAGATAGAAATCGAAGAGCTGCCAGTATCCAGTCGTCGGGCACCTTTGTTTCGCTTCGAACAACGGAGGCCCAGCGGCAAAGACGTCTTGAGCGTCAAGTCGTTGAGCAAGTCGTTTGGTGACAAGAAGGTTCTGAGCGGTGTTGGGTTCGAGGTGCGTCGGGGGGAACGTGTCGCCGTCATCGGCGCCAACGGCCTTGGCAAGTCCACCCTATTGAAGCTACTCGTCGACCGGCTCGCGCCCGATGCCGGCTCAGTCTCCTGGGGCCACGAAACGCACTTGGGGTACTTCGCCCAGGACCACAAGGACCTGCTGACCGATCCGAAGCTTACCCCCCTCGACTTCGTTTGGAACGTGTGCCCAGGCGAAGGAACTTCTTTCGTCCGTGGTCGTTTGGGGCGGATGCTCTTCTCGGGTGATGAAGTCGACAAGAGCGTCGCGGCGCTGTCGGGCGGGGAAGGCGCACGACTCATCTTCTGCCGCATGATGGTGGAGAAGCCCAACGTGTTGCTGCTGGATGAGCCGACGAACCACCTAGATCTGGAAGCCATTGAGGCGCTCGTCCAGGCGCTGAAGGAGTTCGATGGCACGTTGCTGTTCGTCTCCCACGACCGCTGGTTCGTCTCTCAGCTGGCGACTCGCGTGATTGAAGTGACCAAGGAGGGCTTGAACGATTGTCCTGGCAACTTCGACGAATACCTGGCGCACAAGGGGGCCGACCACCTGGACCGGGAAGAGGTGAGCCTGCGTGCCAAGCGCGAACGGCAAGGCGAGGAGGATGCACCCGGTGCGCGCAAAGTGGATTGGGAGGAGCGCAAGCGCTTGCAGAATCGGAAGAAGGCGCTGCCCAAGAAGCGTGACGAGCTACTGGAGCGCATCTCGGAGTGCGAGGCGCGCGTTACCGAGATCCAACACGGATACTCTGAACCGGGATTTTACGAGAGGACCTCAGCGGACAGGATCGCCACTCTCCAGTCAGAAGAGCAACAGCTCGCCACGGAGATTGAAACGTTGACCGCAGAGTGGGAGCGCGTGGAAGGCGAGCTGCTCGAGCTCGAAGCCGCCGACATCTGACCGGCGTGCCGGGAAGGCTCAGCGATCCGCTGTATCGGTCAGCGAGTCGGGGGCTTCTCGCGCAGTGGCGCAAGCACTCCGAGCAGGCCGTTCGCCTTGATTTCCAGAGCAGATTGAAGCTGTTGTCCCAGTTTGCCACGGGGGAAGCCCTGCTGTTTGAACCAGACCAAGTAGGCTTCCGGGAGGTCCAGGATCGGGGTGTTCTTGTACTTACCGAACGGCATCCTGGCTTGAATCAGGGACGATAACTCGTCAGGATCAGGGATTGGTGGCTTTTCCATGGCGACAGCGCCTGCAGGTGGTGCGGGGTGCAATAGCACCCGCAACTTCGCGATTGCGGCAATACTACCGACGTCTCACTCCGGCGCAACGCTTGGCGCCAGCCGTGTTGGCACTCGGATTCGCTGCGTGCGGGAGTCTGCTCTTTGGGCAGGGGGGCGCCCCGTCACCCGCCGTGGCCGCGGTGAAAGTCCCCGCGCGGGTACCGGTCGTCGAATCAACTGCGGAGGCATTGCCCGCGCAGGCACAACCGCTTGCCATTGCGCCATCGCCGGCGCCACTGCCTGATGCTCAGCTTTCACCGGCAGAGTTCTCGCGAGTCTTCGACGAAGACGTCAAGCGGGCGGGGTCTATCTCGATTGGCCGAGCCAATCGCGGCTACCTTTTCAATGCCGTTCAGCTGCCACCCGGACCGCTGTGGGAGGTAGTCGAGCCCAAGTTCGCGTGGGGCACACGCACGACGGTTGCGGCGATCGCCAGAGCAATCAAGGAGGTCAACCGCATCCACCCGGAGACCCCACGCCTCTACGTCGGACACCTCAGCAAGCAGAGCGGAGGCTGGCTTCGTCCTCACCGCAGCCACCAATCGGGGCGGGACGTTGATCTCGGCTTTTACTATCGCGATGAGCCCGCCTGGTACGCTCGTGCCACGGAAGAGAACCTGGACGTCGTGCGGACCTGGGCGCTGCTCAGCGCTTTGGCCAAGGCGAGCCCGCTAGAATACGTTTTTGTCGATCGGAGACTGCACCCACTGCTCCGGCAGGAGGCTGCACGCGTGGGAGAGACGCCGGACTTCGTCCAGCTGATGTTCGATGGGATCGGACGAACGGTTGAACCCATCGTGCGTCATGCCCGGGGTCACGACGATCACATCCACGTGCGTTTCGCCAGTACGCCTGCCATGCAGAATGCGATGCGGGCGAAGGCTCGTCTTGGCAAGTATGCTCGCAACAGCGCCGGAATGCTGCGCCTCCTGAAGGCAAAGCAGCTCAAGCAAGAGAAGCTGGCTGCAGCCGGCAAGTAGTCGCACTGGCAGCAAGCGGCGCTGTCGGAGCTGCGTTCCCCCTTCCGGTGCGGTATGACCTTGCGCATGGTCTCAGAGATATTTGACCCCGCCCGCTGGCAGGAAGTAGAAGGCTTCCGCTTCGACGACATCACTTATCACCGCGCTAAGGACCAAGGGACGGTCCGAATCGCGTTCGCGCGTCCACAAGTGCGCAATGCATTTCGACCGCAGACGGTTGACGAGCTTGCCACCGCCCTAGAGCACGCGCGCTGCAGTAGCGAGGTGGGGTGCGTTCTCTTGACTGGTAATGGACCGTCACCAAAAGACGGCGGGTGGGCGTTCTGTTCAGGCGGTGATCAACGCGTGCGCGGTGCGGACGGCTACCAGTACCAAAGTGGTGGGAGTGCCGATCCTGCGCGGCTGGGGCGGCTCCACATCCTCGAGGTGCAGCGCCTGATCCGCTTCATGCCCAAGGTCGTCATTGCTGTTGTTCCGGGATGGGCAGTCGGCGGGGGGCATAGCCTACATGTGGTTTGCGATCTGACGTTGGCGAGTCGGGAGCATGCGGTTTTTAAACAGACCGATCCGGACGTGGCGAGTTTCGACAGTGGCTACGGTTCGGCGCTGCTTGCACGACAGGTCGGACAAAAGCGCGCTCGTGAGGTGTTTTTTCTCGGTCGGAACTATAGCGCTGAGGAGGCATTCCAAATGGGGATGGTCAACCTGGTAGTGCCCCACGCCGAGCTGGAGAACGAAGCGCTCCGGTGGGGGCTGGAGATCAACTCCAAGAGCCCAACGGCCATGCGCATGTTGAAATTCGGCTTCAATCTGCCTGACGACGGAATGGTCGGGCAGCAACTCTTTGCAGGCGAAGCGACGCGCTTGGCGTACGGTACCGAAGAGGCACGCGAGGGACGGGAGGCTTTCATCGAGAAGCGGGCACGAGATTTTTCGCGTTTTCCGTGGCATTTCTGACGCGGGAGAACCGAAACGCGCGCGATCCGGGCGATCCAGTGCAGAAAGCTGACACAAACACGCGGTGTCCGGGCCTCTTAGGTATGTGGCGACCTTGTCCAACCTAGCTCAGCAGCAATCGACTTCTCAGCGTGAGGCGGTCGTATATGCGCCTTCGTTTTTTCGTGACGACGATGCGTTGTTGGGGGCTTTGCTGCAAGGTCAGCGGGGGGCCCGCGCGGTGTTCTTCCGGCGCCATGTGGACGACGTGGAGCTGCTCTTGACCCATCTGCTGGGGCAAGAAGGTTCAGAATTGGTCCAGGCGGTTTTTTCTGATGCCTTTGTGCGGATCTGCAAATACGACGGCGAAGCTGACGAATTGGGCGGTTGGGTATTGGGACTGGCGGTGGTGCGGGCGGAGCGCTTGCTGACTCGACGCCGTTTCTGGAGTCGTCTGTGGCCGAAAGCCGGCGCTGCGGCAAAGCGTCGCGGACTGGAGAAGTCATCCCCGCAACAGGCCATGTATCAATTGCTGCATTCTCTGGTGCCGAAGCGGAGCATCATGCTTGCCTTGCACTGGATCGCCGAACTTCCGATCGAGGAAGTGGCCATGTTGTGTGACGAGTCCTTGGTGACGGTTCGTCAGCAACTCCTGACGGCGCGGGCGGAGTTTCTGGAGTTGGCCTGGGGGCACGACGACCTGCGTCCGTGGATTTGCAACGTTGTGAGTCGGGCTGATGTCTCTTGATGTCGGCAATCCCGCGCTGCGCATAACGACGGTGATAGCGGCCGAGCAACGCGAAGCCGTGCTCAATCGTTCGAACTCAGCGGAACGGGCGAACGCGTGTGAGGAGCTACTATCCGCTGTCAGAGCCCGCGATCTACGCAGTGCCGCGGTTCGTCGTTGGACCTTGAGATTGACGGCGGGCATCGTCGTCAGCGCTGCCGCGATTCTCGCTGCGAGGTTCGTTGCAGATATGGGTCGAGACCCGGACGCCTTGTCCCGTTCGAGCTGGGTGGCGGCGACGGACAATGCCATGCCCCTGTGGCTGGCGCCTGGCGCCAGCGCTGAGCTGCGCCCCAACGCGCGGGCTCGGGTTTGGGACTCGTCCTCGGATCGGGTCCGAATGTCTCTCGAGTCCGGCTTCGTCGCTGCCCACTTCTCGGATTATGACGGCCGCTTTCAGTTGGACGCCGGGCCATACGCCGTTACGGGTTCAGCTGCTGAATTCTTCCTTTCCTGGGATTCAAAAGATGGCTTGCTTGAGCTGTCGGTGGAGCAAGGCGTAGTAACGATCGAGAGCGACGGTTCCGAAACGCACCAGATCGTGGCAGGGCAGGCCCTGACCCTCGAAGCGCACTGACCTGGTGCAGCCCGTCCGGGCCACTCGCGATGGGACAGCGGTGCGCGGCAGACCTTGGGTAGGGGGTCTGTGACACAGTCAAAGAAGCGCGAACGCAATTTTTTGGAACTTCCGCGCTATCCACCTTGTCTGTCTTGAACGCGCACTCTGACGATTGAATCGCGGAGGTGTGTAGCAGGTGAATGAGTCGGCGAACACGGGGTTCTGCCCATGCACCTGAGAGAGGATCTAGGCAAATGCTCGATGTGCGAGAGGTGCGCCCTAGTGCGCAGACGGTTTCGGCTACACCAGTCGATGAACACAACGGCGAACCTCCGAGGCTCCGAACCCTTCCTGATGAGGTTCAGAGAGTGCAGGTGGAGGTGTTTTGGGGGGATTCCGTTTTGTGTGTGCAAGAGGTGAGCATAACCGACGGATTTGTCGTGTCGGCCCAAGGAGCGGCAGGGGCGGACTTCGTGGCACCATCGGCTTGCTTAGGGCGTGCTGAGTGGCGCCTGATTCACGCTGACGCTGGGGAAGCATTTCTGCTTCTACCCGCGGGTGCCGAGGGACGCGTCAACTTAGAGGGGGAGGACTGCTACGAGATCGCTGACTTGCGGTCAACGGCAACGCCCGTTGCTGACGGGCACTGGCTACGCTTGCACCATGGTATGCACGTGCAAATCGAGCTGGGCACCCTGACCTTCTGCGTAACGCCAACGGTACGACAAGCGCCCGTGCCCCGGAGCTTCGGGAATGGTTTTGGCAACATCCTCGGCTTTTTCGGGGCATCAGCTCTGAGCACTGGGGCGTTGCTTGGTGCGATGGCGTTTTTCGTACCGCCCCTGGGCGTCAATGACAAGGAGGCGATCGATGCGGACCGCCTGTACCTGATGCAGCAGTACCTAGAGGCGTCAGCGCAACGTGAAGAAGAACGAAAGCCCACGGAGCAAGTTGCTGAAGACGGCCGGAGTGGTGGACAGGAGGGTGCCCGGGCAGCTGGAGAGGAGGGCGCGTCCGGCAAGCCCGATGCGTCCAAGTCGAATGGGAAGATTGCCGTCAAAGGGCCGGCGGACAATACGACGCCCGAGGTCATGCGCCTTTCCGAGGCGGAGGAATTTGGCATGATCGGTCTGCTCAGCGCTGGGCTTGCCCACGACGGCCCGACCGCGTCCTGGGCACGGGATGACGCGTTAGGCAACGCCGCGGAAAACGCGTTCGGTGCACTGTGGGGGGAGGACCTGGGTGACAATTTTGGAAGCGGAGGCCTTGCGCTGTCTGGGCCCGGTGAAGGAGGCGGCGGGCCTTACCAAGGTATCGGACTCGGTTCTGTGGGCACGCTGGGAAGCCTTGGAAACTGTGTGGGTTCGGAGTGCATGGGTATCGGCACCGGGTTCAGTCGCGGCGTGCCCAAGACTGGGCACAAACCTTCCACGGTCCGTATGAGGATGGCTGAGCCGACGGTCAGCGGGCGACTTCCCAAAGAAACGATCCAGCGAATCGTCCGTCAGCACTTCGGTCGGTACCGAGCGTGCTACGAAAAGGCGCTCGTCCAAAACCCATCGTTGGCAGGTCGCGTCTCAGTGAGGTTTCTCATCAGCAGCGACGGCAGCGTCGCAACAGCTAGCAGCGGCGCTTCGTCGCTACCCGACGCTGCCGCAGTCAGTTGTGTCGTTCGAGCCTTCTACGGCTTGAGCTTTCCGAAACCCGTTGGTGGTAGCGTCAGTGTGACCTACCCGTTGATGTTCTCGCCGGGCTGAGTCCGCTCGCCGCTGGTTGGGGCACTGCCTGGGTTCGCAGCCGTTCGACTGAACGAGGCGCGAGTGGTGAGGAAATCGTCACTCGCGCTTTGGTGTTCAAGCCCCCGGGGCGACTGGGACTTCGCGGTCGCGAACGCCGATCATGTACAGGATGCCGTCCAGTCCAACTGTGCTGATTTGTTGCTCTGTGGACTCGCGCACTTTGGGCTTGGCGTGGAAGGCGATGCCCAAGCCCGCCGCGTTGAGCATCGGGACGTCGTTCGCACCGTCGCCTACGGCGATGACCTGCTGCAGCTTGATAGACTCCTTGTCGGCGATCTCGCGCAGGAGTTCCGCTTTGCGTTGTCCGTTGACGATTGGGCCGATCACGTTCCCAGTGAGCACTCCGTCCTTGATTTCGAGCTCGTTGGCGAACACGTAGTCGATGTTTAGGAGTTGTTGCAGGCGCCGTCCGAAGTAGGTGAAGCCGCCGCTGAGGATTGCGGTCTTGTAGCCCAGGCTTCTGACCGTGCTGATCAGTCGTTCGGCGCCGTGGGTGATCGGCAGGTTGTCGGCGATGTCCTGCATCACGTCTTGGCTCAATCCACGCAGTAGTGCGAGC
Organism: Polyangiaceae bacterium; assembly: GCA_050298815.1. Taxonomy (GTDB): domain Bacteria; phylum Myxococcota_A; class Polyangia; order Polyangiales; family Polyangiaceae; genus SZUA-265. Next base: position 26,878 of record JBNKUV010000045.1, on the reverse strand, counting down.
CGACGGCGCAGACTCTGGTCGAAGTCGAGTTCGCCGTTCATCGCAGCTTCGGTGATAGCGGCCACCTGGTCCACGACGCCATGACGCCTCGCAAGCTCATCGATGACTTCCGTTTGAATCAACGTAGAGTCCATATCGAAGGCAATCATGCGTCGGTTGCGCCGATGCACGTCGTCCGCTTGGAATGCGATGTCGCTGTTCAGTTCTCGCGCCGCCTCGAGGAATTCCTTGCGCATCGCGAGGGCGTCGCTGGGTGTTCCGCGTGCAGAGAACTCCACACATACGTTCTTGTGCTGCTCTGGCCGTTGAAGCGACGCGCGCCCGCTCAGACGTGTCATCTGATCGATATTGAGGCCGTACTGACTGAGGATGCGCGCGATGCGGTTCAGGTGGTGAGCCACGAGATCCGGTCCGAACAGTGTGACTATCCAGCGGGGCTCGCCCTGTCGGGCCACCCATTGTTCGTACGCCGCCAGTGTTATCGAGGTGAGGTGCACACTGATGCCTGCGCTGCTACCCACGGCTTCCAACTCGCGCCGCAGAACCTGCGGATCGTCGGGCGAGTCGATCAGCAGACCGAGGCTGAGGGTGCTGTGGATGACGGCCTGACCGACGTCCAGGATCCGGACGCCGTGGGGTTCGAGCACCCTGGTCAAGTCGACGAGGAGTCCCGGCCTGTCGAGGCCGGTGGCTTGTAGCAGATAGATAGACAAGTGTTCAGCTCCTAGCGGGGGCGAGCAGCACGTCATCTAGACGTCGTCGCAGGGGGCATCAAGGGTGGTGGGGCATCAGTCCCCATCCGATACGGATTGGGCGCGCAACGATCCAGCCGCTCGGTCGGTTGTCGTGGTTCGAGTCTTGGCGCACGGCTTTTGGGGGCGTACACCCTTGCCCGAGTGCGGCACCAACGCGGAAAACTCGTTCTCCCCCAAGGGGAGCTCCGGCGCTTCCGGTTGCCAGAGTTGCCTGAGGAGCCAACGGCGTCCCTCGCCAGGCGCAGGCCTGCGACCCGAAACGTCATGTTGGGAGTGGCTTGGTTTTCGTTCTCGATGGGCTGTCTCTCGTTTAGCGAGCCGTCATTCCGACCTGCGGAATGGGCCCGTGGTGGCTTCGTCGCTGCCCTGGAGCGCGTGATGGCGGACCCTTCCCCCGAGGTGTCGACGCCGAGCACGCTGCCCTCGCTCCCGAAGAGTCTCGAGCCGAGCGTGGAGCCGTCGGCGGCACCTCCCCCCAAGCGGCGCGTGGTCGTCAGCCTGCCGGCAGTGGAGCGTTCCAAGCCAGCAACGCATGGTGGAGGGCAACAGGCACAGGTTCCCGCTTGGGAAATCCCGCGGCGCTCGGAGGACATCCTGCCTCCGCTGCCTCAGGCTCCGCCGGAGCTGGAACCCGAACAGCCAATGGGCATCGCCTCGCCTCGCCCAAGGGCAGCGCCTACTGGAGTGAGCGCCTCGCTACCGCAACGAACCCAGCGTGAGCTTGCCGCGCTCAGTCCGCCACCGCCCGCGCTCGCGCCGCCGGCTCCCCAGACGGCTGACGACTCGCGGGTGACGCCGGATGAGACCGCCGAGGTGACTCAGGTCTCGCCCAGAGTGCCGTCAAAGGAACGCACGTGGACTGCCACTGTCGGCGCAGGCTGTGAGCGGGCGTACAGCGAGTTCGAGCAAACGATCGACATGGCAGCTGGTCCCGGGGGCCCAGACGTAGATCCGGCGGCCTACGCAGCACTGCTCGAAGACTTCGACCGATATGGCGCGTGCGACTTGAACCACGAAATGGACATCAGTATTTGCGCGGCGGTCGTCCACGGTCGCGCAGCCGGGGTGACGGTGAAGACTCAGCCAGCGAACGCTCGTCTTGCCGCCTGCATCAGCGCCGCGATCCAGCGAACCCGCTTTCCCAAGTCCCCGCGAATGGATCTGGTCCGCACCGAGCTGATCGTCCGCTGAGCCTCGCCTCCCACTAACGGTGGAAGGTCAGACGCCGACCAACGACAAGCCGTCTGCGGGATCGCCGCCCAGTTGGCTCAATCCCGGAGCCGTTCAGACGCCGACGAACAAACGATGGGCGAAGTTGCGGTCGAGTTGAGCGCGCAGGATCTTCTGAGCGGCGAGCTCGATGTCGTAGGCGACACGGTGGAACTCGAACAAGCGAGCTGCGGCGTCGTATATCGTGTAGCTGGCCCGGTTATCGTAGTCGCGAGGTTGGCCGACGGAGCCATCGCTGACGATGTACTTGTAGCCGGGCTCCAACAGGAAGTCGATCGGTGGTAGCTCTTCCACCTGGTTGCGAGATAGTCGGAATACCTTGCACAGGTGTGAGTGTCCGATGACGGTCAGATTCGGGAGCTGCTCGAAGATACTCAGACACTCCTGAGCCTGCTCGGGAGCGAAAATGTAGTCGAAGGCTTCCACTCGCGCCGGTGTTCCGTGACACAGGCCGACGTTGGCTTCCGGCACCTTCAGCGAATAGGGGAGGCCCCGTAGCCACTCCATATTCACTTCGTCCAAGGCATTGGCGTGGGCATCCAGCGCTTGGCGAGCCGCCTCGTAATAGTAGTCGTAGTCCATCCGGCCAGCGACTGCAGCATCGTGGTTCCCCAAGACAGTCCCGGCGGTGATTTCACGGACGATATTGCAGCACTCGTTGGGCGAGCCCCCGTAGCCCACCGTATCACCAAGACAATAGAATTGGTCGATCGACGCGCCCGTATAGCGTTCGAGCACGGCCGTTAGGGCTTCGTAGTTGCCGTGTACATCGCTGAAGATTCCGAGACGCATCCGATCAGTTGACCTAGACGATGGGCGCTACCGCTACAAGCAGATAACGTGGGTGATTGCGCCATCTTCGCGCGAAGTTGCCAGTTTAGTCCAACTCCTCGCTGGGCGCTACGCCGCCGCCCCGCTTCGGGATGCGAGGCGGAACCGGTCTCACTGCAGCGTTTCACCCTTCTTTTTCTTCTTCTTTTTCTTCTTGCTGTCGCTGCTTTCCTCGGGCGGGTCGGCTTTCGGGGGTGGTGTGGGCTTGGGCTTCGGAGGTGCGATGGGAGTCGGGGGCTTGGGCTTCGGCAGCGGCGTTGTCTTCGGGGGTGGAGGGCTCGGAGCAGGCGCCGTCGTCTGCGGCTCGGACCCCGCGTCTGCGAGAGCTGCGCTGCTAACCCAGCCCAAGAGCAGCGACTCCTCCTGGCCCTTCGGATTCTCAACGAGCACCAGCGTGTGGTCCTGGTGCTCGGACAGACGCTCCAGTTCCGTCCCCTTCGGTAGTGTTGCTACGACTTTGCCCTTGGGAGGTTCCTCCAAGAGCTCCACTGCCTCGGCGAAGATCTTTCCTTTTCGTTCGGCTAGGGGCAACGAGTCGAGCTTTTTCTCGTCGTCGAACCGTTTGACGGCGGCCTCGTTGGTCGCCTTGCGATTCGCGGGCTCGGCCTCCCCAGCGTCGGCGCTGGGCTCAGTTGGAGAGGGGTCCCCAGCCTGCGCGTTGGTTTCCCCGGCGGCCGGCGCGTCGGGTGCCGGCGCAGGATCGACCTCTTCGGCGCTGGTCGAGGACTCCTCTTTCTGAAGCTCGTTCAGCAAAGTCTTTGCCAAATTGCAGCCACCCAGCAGTGCTGCTGCCCCTACGAGAACACCAAGCTGTCGTCCAATCATTTCGCCACTCCACTTGCCACTCCGCGGGTCAACGTCTCACGGACACACGCATCAGGTCAACTCCGCTGCCCCCGAACTGCCCATCCTGGCGTTCCTGCTCGAGGCGGCCGACCCGGAGAGCTCCGCTCTGTTCGTGGGCAGGCTCCCGGGGCTGTGTTGTGCGATGACGGTGCAGAACCAGCTGTCGCGAGCCGGCTGAGTTGCTATCGTCACCCCGCCATGTCTGGCAACGAGTCACACAACTTCATTCGAGCCATCATCGACACCGATCGTGCGGCAGGCAAGCACGGTGGGCGTGTTGTCACGCGCTTTCCGCCGGAGCCGAACGGCTACCTCCACATCGGTCATTCGAAGTCCGTCTGCCTGAACTTTGGAGTGGCCGGCGCCTACCCCGGTGGTGTCTGCCATCTGCGTTTCGACGACACCAACCCCCTCAAGGAGGACACGGAGTTCGTGGAGGCGATCAAGGAGGACGTGCGATGGCTCGGCTTCGATTGGGGCGATAAGCTGTTCTTTGCGTCCGACTACTTCGAGCGCCTTTATCAATTCGCCGAGGAGCTCATCACGAAAGGGAAGGCTTATGTCTGTTCACTGAGTGATGAGCAGGCCAAGGCCATGCGCGGTAGCATCAGCGAGCCTGGCACTCCCAGTCCGGACCGGGATCGTTCAGTCGCGGACAACCTCGACTTGTTTCGCCGCATGCGGGCAGGGGAGTTCCAGGACGGGCAGTACGTGCTGCGAGCGAAGATCGACATGACCGCAGCCAATATGAAGATGCGCGATCCCGCGATCTACCGCATCCGCCACGTCGAGCATCACCGCACCGGTCGAAAGTGGTGCATCTACCCCCTCTATGATTTTACTCATTGCTTGAGCGATTCCTTGGAAGGAATCACTCATTCGCTCTGCACCCTCGAGTTCGAAAACAACAGAGAACTCTACGACTGGTTTCTCGACCAGCTCGAGGTGCCATCGAATCCCCAGCAAATCGAGTTTGCACGGCTGGCGTTGAACTACACCGTGACCAGCAAGCGCAAGCTACGCGAACTCGTCGAAGACAAGCATGTTTCTGGTTGGGATGACCCGAGAATGCCCACACTGCGAGGGTTGCGTAGGCGTGGCTACACTCCCGCGGCGATCCGTGCATTCATCGAACGGGTAGGGGTGGCCAAAGCGAACAGCACCGTGGACGTTTCCTTGTTGGAGTACAGCATCCGAGATGCGCTCAACGCCGAAGCTCCGCGTGTCTTGTGTGTCTTGGATCCGCTCGACGTGGTGATCGAGAACTATCCCGACGACGAAGTAGAGGAGATCGACGCGCCCTATTTCCCCGATGACGTTCCCAAAGAGGGTAGTCGCAAACTGCCATTTGAGAAACACTTGGTCATTGATCGCGATGACTTCCTGGAAAGTCCACCGAAGGGCTTCCATCGCCTTGCCCCGGGTGGCGAGGTCCGCCTGAGACACGCCTATGTCATTCGCTGTGAGCGCGTGGAGAGGGACGCAAGTGGAAACATCACTCGGCTAGTCTGCACCTACGATGCGAGTACCAAGAGCGCTCCACCGGCCGACGGCCGTCGCATCAAAGGCACCATCCATTGGCTGTCCAAGTCGAGTGCCTTGAAGGCGGAAGTACGCCTCTACGATCGGCTATTTTCCGTGGAGAATCCGGACCAGAACGATGGTCCTGACTTCAAGACGTTCATGAATCCCGACTCGCTCCGCGTCTTGCCTACGGCACTGGTGGAGCCCGCCGTCGCATCGACAGCTCGCGAAACGCGGTTCCAATTTGAGCGTTTGGGCTTCTTCTGGCGTGACCCGGTTGAAGGGGCGGACGACCGCTTGGTATTCAACCGCATCGTCACCCTGAAGGACTCCTGGGTGAAGGCGCAGCAGGCCGAAGCTCGGGGCAGTTCGGACGAAGCGGCTCGTCAAGAAGAGCGGCGCATCGAACGCGAACGATTCAAGCGCGAACAGGCAGAGCGGGCCAAAAAGTTGGAGCTCAGTCCAAAGGCAGCTGCTCTACGGGATGCTCACGACCTTCCGGACGAACAAGCCCATCTGCTGGCAAGCAACGCCGCCCTGGGGGAATTCTTTCGCCAAGCGCTCGCAGCGCATTCGAGCCCGCGCGCCTTGGCGGCTTGGGTCACGAGTGAGGTAGCACGCGTGGTCAAAGACCGCGGAGCTGAGCTGCCTTTCTCGGCGGTCGAGCTGGCCAAGCTCGTCGCACTCGTGGAACAAGGCACGATCACCGCGCGGGCCGCGAAGGACGTGTTTGCGATCATGACCGAAGACGGGGGAGATCCTGCCGTCATCGTCGAAAAAAGGGGACTGACCCAGGTGGACGACGTGGCGTCCCTGGAAGCGTGGATTGGGGAAGTGCTGCTGCAGTTTCCCGACAAGGTTGCTGCGTATCGCGCCGGCAACACGAACCTGATGGGGTTATTCGTCGGTCAGGTGATGAAGAAGAGCTCCGGGCGTGCCGATCCGAAGAAGCTCGCGCAGTTGCTGGCAGAGCGACTGACCCCGGAATGAGCCGTGTCAGCGGTTCCGCGCCCGAGCGAGCGCTTGTCGGTCGCAACTTACACGTTGCTGGCGATGTAGGCCTTGTTGGGCTCGGGCGGAAAGCGGTGATCTGGGTAAATGGTCACCAATTGATCTGCGGTGACGATGTCACGCAGGTTACCAGTGCTGACCCGCCAGTGTAGCTTCATCGGCGCCCTGACTTGCACGATAGGACAATCGCCGAGGCGGCTGGCCTCGCGCCAGCGCTCAGCGTCTCCGACAGTTGGAAAGACGTACTCGTCCGCGGGCATCGGGCGATTGCGCCACACGATGTACCCAACGTCGAACTCTCTGTCGTTGAGCACGCCGTCGCAGTAGTCGCAGACGCAAGAGAAGAACAGGGCGGTCATCGGTCGATTGCAATCGGGGCACTGCACTGCAAGGGTTCTCCGTCGGTAGACACCCGAGAGACTCCCTTACTGGTTCGGAGACTCGCGGGGTAGATGAGCGAACGTTACGGTCGTTATCCTGTCGACGCTACGATGTGTATCGCTCAGTTGTGCTCGGGAGTTTAACCCCTATCCTACATGTGTGTGTCAAAAAACGCGCACCGAGTGATTTTTCCTCTCCGCGGTTCGAAACTTTGCATTGTTGAGTAGTTGCGGATCTGCAACACCGGCGAAAGCACCCGCGATCGCGCGCAGTTTGCTGCGCATGTGCCGATACGGATTGGGCCGTTGTCACGACTCCGGCGCGGTCACACGTTACCAACCTGGTACTCCGACGAAAGCTCGGCGCATGCGACGTTGATCGGTGTTGGGTGCACGCCTATCCAAGCGCTGTTTGGCGCAGCAGAACAACCTCCGAGTTCGATGTCGCGCGACCAAGTCGGGCTGGCGCCAGTGCGCGACTGGAGGCGAGCGTGGGGGTAGGCGGAGCGCGCCAGGGCAGCAGACCCGGTCGGAAGTACTCGGCATCCGTCGCAACTTCCTCCGTCCGCTTGCGCAATTGTGGAATCGTTCCGGGATCTTCGGGGTGCGCTTGTGAGGAGGCTCGGGCGCGCCGTCCTTCAGCAATACGACAAGAATCGAGCCGCCGCGGCATTCACTTCGCGCGACGAGCATCCGTTTTCGCTAGGTGCCAGGATCTGGAGTATTGCGGAGGTTGGATGCAGGACGACTTCAGACGGGTCCACGGCTGCCGGCGTGCTTCAGGGGTGTTTAGCTCCCTGGTGTTGGTTGCTTGCGCGCTCGAGCCCTTCGAAGCCGCGCAGGGGAGCGACGCCGGAGGCTCTGCGTCCTCGGACATCATGGTGCCGTCCACCTCACCGTCGGTGCTGGACGACGACCCGGTGAGCACGCCTGCGCCCAGCGACAGTGTGCAACAGCCCACGGAACCCGGCCGAGCTTCGCCTGCTGAGGGGTCCACTGACGAAGACCTGGCATGTACCGACTGTGACGCAGGTACGCAGGTTGGGTCCGATGTGCCTGTTGGGTCAGGGGAGTCCCTGGGGTCCGATGAAGTCGTTGTGTCCGATGAGCACGACCCGGATACGTCCGAAGTTGCGGACACCGACGGCAACTTGGACAGTGGACTCGGCCCCTCCGCAACTCGGGCCGACGCGGCCACTGTGCCGTCGCCGACCCAAGATGGAAGTGACCAGGCCGAGCCCGTCGAACCCGGCTTGCGGTGCGGCGACGACGAACTGCTCGGTCCCCACGGGCACTGTTATTTTCTGTCTGAGCAGGTAACGACATGGCCCGAGGCACGCGAAGCATGTCTTCTGCGGGGGGACGACTGGGACATGGTTGCCGTCGAAGACGCCACGGAGCACGAGTGGATCTCGCTGGTGCTGGCTCAGGATACCTGGATGGGGGCTAGTGATGCGGAACAGAGCGACACCTGGAAGTGGGTGGCCACTGACCAGGTGTTTTGGCTTGGGGCTGCGGACGGGGAGGCTGTGGATGGGGCCTTCACCCGCTGGTGGGAAGATGCCCCATCGGATACAGGCGATCGGGAGCAATGCGGCCGATTCCGAGAAAGAGACGACGACTACTATTGGGCTGACATGCAGTGCGATAGTGAGTTCCCCTACCTTTGCGAAACATTGGGACCAGCCCAGTGAGCGAGCCGAAGTTCGAGGGAACGGTCTCGGAAGTGCCTCAGTGGTTGCGTTCCGAAATGCGGGGCGTCAGTTGGCACGCCGAATTGCCGGGTGGGTTTAGCCCGCCCGGCTTCGACGAACTCCGCTTGTTGTCTCTATCGCATTGGACGTTCGACGATTCGGTCGCGTCGGGTCGTCTGATCGTCGCGAGCGAGGTGGCGGATCCCTTGCTGGACATCTTCCGCACGTTGTTTCGTTTGCGTTTTCCCATCGCGAAGATGCGGTTGGTGGACGACTATGGCGGCGATGACGAGCTATCGATGACAGACAACAACACCTCTGCGTTCAACTGTCGTCTGATCGCCGGCACCCAGCGCCCCTCCAAACATGCGCTTGGGGTGGCCGTGGATATCAACCCGATTCAGAACCCCTACATCGCCCACGGGAAGGCGCATCCGCCTGCTGGGCACGACTACCTCGACCGAACGCGTCGTCGAACTGGCATGCTATTGCCAGATGACGCGGTAGTTTCCGCTTTCAAGGAGCGCGGATGGATTTGGGGTGGTGACTGGATAGAGCTCAAGGATTATCATCACTTCGAGCTTCCCGATGAAGCGTTGTCGTCCTCCTGAGCCCTGAGATGTATCGTCGAACCCGAATCGCAATTGCGCTTGCTCTTCTGGGAACTTCCCTTGCTGGGTGCGCCAGGAGCGACCGTCAACAGCAACCGAGCGAGCCGGCGCAGCCCGCGCCCGTACCCTCCAACGTGCCGGTGACCCCGGTCATACCGACGACTAGCGTACTGCCTTCGCCCCAGAGCGATCTGGCACTGTACGGTGCGCCGTTGATATTCAGTCCAACGTTCGACGGGTTTGGCATCAATGCGGTCGTCGCCGTTGGAGATGCCACGAGGCTCCGGGCTGCGGTGACTGAGACGGGGAACGACGACTTCTCCGTGCTTGACCCGCCGACCCATCCTGCCACGAACATCGCTGAGTGGAGAGCGACGGGGCTGTCGCCTGGAACACACTACCAGTATCGGATCGTCGCGGCTGCTGATGCGGCCGACGAGGAGGTGGTCCTGTTCGAAGGTGATGTGGTCACTCAGCGCCCTCCTGGACAGGAGTTTTCTTTCACGGTGATTACGGATTCACACGTGCCACAGCCGGTACCTACCGCGCAGCAGCGGGACGAGATCGAAACCGTGTACAAGGCCGTGATGAGTGAAGTTCACCAAAACGAGGATCCGGACTTCATCGTCAACTTGGGTGATATGTTGGACTTTCACTTGTATGGCTTCAATGCGCCTCCCTTGCAGCCAGCAGGTTCGCGCGATGCCTACATGAACTATCGAGCGTTGATGGGTCCTGTGCTGGGCAACGCCGCTCACTTTCCGGTGATTGGCAATTGGGAGGGCGAGAACGGTTGCTTTTCTCCAGAAGTGATCGACCGCTCCTTGAGCCAACGCCTACTGTACGCTCCCGCGCCCGGCGCAGCCACGTATCCACAAGGCGGCAGTCCCAATGAGGATTACTATGCCTTTGAGTGGGGCGACGCTCTGTTCGTGGTGCTCAACGTCATGACGTACACCGAGACCTGCCACGACCTGTCGGGGGTGGCAGGGACGCCACAAGACTGGACCCTCGGAGAAGACCAGTTCGTCTGGTTCGAGGAAACCCTCAGCCAGGCAACCGCCAAGTGGCGCTTCGTGCTGATCCACCACGTCGTTGGCGGCGCAGCAGGGGACGTTGCCAATTCGAACTATGGCCGGGGTGGCGGGCAGAGCGCCTACATTGGCGAACAGGCCTTGGTGCACGACTTGATGCTGCAAGCCGGCGTGCAGGTGTTCTTTTACGGCCATGACCACGTATTCACGGACATGGTTGTTGATGGCATCCACTACACGTTGCCCGGCAGTGCTGGTGCGCCGTGGAAGTTCGATACAGCCGATACTGGATACGTCAACTATTGGCCGGATTCGGGATACGGTCGGGTTCGAGTTTCTCCGACGGAAGTTCAGGTAGATTTCGTCGCCCTGGGCGGAGAAAACCTCTACTCCTACGTCCTGCCAGAAGACGAGTCCCAAAGCCTCAACACCCCGCCGATGCGCCCTGATGCCGGTGTGGGTGTTCCTTCCGTCGACGCTGGTCCTGATGATGGCGGGTTGAACGAAGGTGGTTTCACCGAGACACCGCAGACTGACGCTGGCGGGCAGGCCGACGCCTCGTCGCAGTGACGGTCACCGCAGTCAGGGGGTTGTCACTCATTGGTGGAGGTGCTTCAGCTTGTCCGGATTGGCCACCACGTAGATGGTGCCGATCCGGTTGCCCCAGAACTCGAAGGTGATCGCTCGCGCGAGCTGCCCTTCTCGGAATAGCAGCGCGCCTGGCATGCCGTTGAGGACGGTCGATTCTATTGATGTTCCGTAGGTGTCGGGGAATTTTGCAGCTATCCCCAAGACGAAGCGCACGACACGTGCGGCGCCGCGCACTGCCTTCGTCGCTGCCTTGACGCGACCGCCGCCATCGCTGTGGAACACGACATCCTTCGCCAATAGCTCCGTCAACTGCGTTTCGTCCCCAGTTCGCACCGCTGAGAAGAATGCCGTCAGAATCTGACGTTGCTCTTCAGCTGGGGGTGGCCGGGTGCGGACGTCATCGCTGCGCACGTGGTTGCGACCTCGGGAAGCGAGCTGACGGCAACTCGCCTCAGACCGTCCCAGCGTTTCAGCGACGTCGGCGTAGTCCATGTCGAAAACATCGTGGAGGATGAACGCAACTCGCTCCAGAGGAGTTAAGCGTTCCATTGCAAGAAGCAGGGCGAACGTAACGTCGTTGGCAAGCTCCGTCATCGTGTCCGGGCGGAGCATCATCGCTTCTGGGACGGGCTCCGGCAGCCATGTTCCAACGTAGGATTCTCGTCTGGCCCGAGCAGATTTCATGTTGTCTAGGCACAGACGTGTCACCAAACGTGTCAGATAGGCGGCGGGCGTTACCACGTTGCTTGGGCGCCCGAGCCAGCGGAGGTAAGCTTCCTGCAGGACGTCATCGCTCTCCGCAACGGAGCCTGTCAGTCGATATGCCAAGCCCCGCAGGCGGTCGCGTTGTTGTTCGAACAATTCGAGCGATGTGTCCGCAGACTTGGGCATGTTCAGCTGGCGAGGCGTCGTGGTTGAGATGGAATGATTCTGTCGCGGCCGATTTTGAGCACGGAGCATGCGAGTCCGAGTCCGAGGGCGTACTTGACGGTAGGGTAGAGGCGAGCCGCAGCCAGCGATAGTGCGATGGTGGCCAGGCCGAGCTGCCCGTGGAGCAGAACGATCTCCGCCCGGAGGTCGTCCGCGCTCGGGTCGCGACTCAACGTAGCGTCGGAGAAGCGTACGACGGTCGCGATGGGGGCGGGCAACCGCTCTGTGTCGCCGCGCACGATAGCACCGACCATGCGTGGCTCCAGGCCATCTGCCAACGCCATTTGAACAACCAGTTCCAGACAAGAACCGCAGTCCTCGTGCAGCGTGCCCCGCAGCTTGGCCGCGTACCACGCGTCTTTGGAGAGGCCAGCACGGTAGTTGCCGAGTCGCGCGGCCGAAGCGAAGGCTCGTAGTGCCGAAGGGCTCGCTTGGAGTAGCCGGCGTGCGTACGTCATGTCGTAGCGCCACGTCTTTTCGAAGCTGTCTATTCGATTCTTCATCAACCAAGTCAACATTCTGCTTGTCCTTTCGCGAGGTGCATCAGCACCACGACACCATGGACGAAACGGCCTGCCCCGCTGTGACCTCCGCCGAAGGATATAGCTCGACAATTTCCTGGTTCCATGGCCGGGCAGGGCCGGCACGTAGCGCAGCTGCGCAGTGCCGGCGATGTCGTAGTATACGCTGAGCTTGGAATCGAGGTCACAACGGGGGGCGATGCGCCCCTGAACAGTTCAGCCATCAAGGTTGGCGCCTCACAATCGGGACTCGAGGCTGCGGGGCACGCCTTTTGGGCTAACGTTAGATGATGATGCGTTGGGCCGTCGCGGCTTGGGGGCTTTTGATCGTGGGGTTTTGGGCGGGCCCCTCATTCGCCGAAACATCTCAAAGCGTGTCGTTGCACGTGCTGCAGGACACGGGGAGTCAGCCGGCGCCATCTGCCGAACCCGTGCGTTGGGTCGTGGACGCTTCCCAGTTTGACGAGGCCAAGAGTTGGCCGCCTGCGCTGAGTGCGCCTGAAATTCCAGAGGACGGTCCCATCGCCGCAGACTTGGCTCGCGCCAAAGCGATGCCGCGAAGTGAGGCACTCGTGGAGCTGGAGCACTTGAGCAGGCACGTGGAGGGCACGGCTGCTTACCACCTGTGGTGGCAAATCGCGGAACGTCGGGATAGGCCTGAGCAGCGCCTCGAGGCACTGCGGTTGGCGCTTCGGTCGATAGCCAAGAGCAAGCCAACCCCCGAGGCGGCTCAAAGCCGGCGGCGAACCGAGATGGCGCTCTTGACCACCTTCGCCTGGCAGGGAGAGCATGACGCAGTACTGCGTTTGGCGGCAGAAGTGCTCGCAGGCCCTGCAACAGAAGCTGCCCAGCAGGCGGCATTGGAACAGGCGAGGCGCGCCTTATTGCTGGGCGCGTCGGCCAAGACACGACCTGTGCCAATGCGATGGGTCGTTCAGTTGGCACGCGAGTTAGAGCACTCGGCTTCGGGTGGGAGAGTCACGAAAGCGTTGGAAGTACTGCATCGCCACGGTAATGCCGCCGAGAGGGAACGAAGTGGCCGGCTCTTGGCGGCTCGTCGCACGACGGACATCGACGAACCGTGGGCACGGCTAGTGATTACGGATCCGAACGTCGCTCTGAAAGCGCAGGTGACGAGCTTGTTGAACGATTGCCGGCATGTGGTGGGGCGGTACACGCAAGGACTGGAGCTCGACATCCGTCACAGTGGGAAGTATCCACCGGTTGTCCAGGTCACCCCCAACTCCGCTGAGCATGCGACATGCATCTCCGAGCGGGGTCCCGAGTACCTGCAGTCCACCGCTGCGCTCGCGAGAGTGCAGGTCTTGCCCGCTGGGGCGAACCCGTTCGCCTTGAAGATGCAGACGAAGGCTCTCGTCGTTGCCTCGGAGCATACCAGCTTGGACGAGGCGACAACAGCTGCGCAACAGACAGCGGCCCAGTTGAAGCTTCCGTTGAAGAACGACGGACCGCGTGGCGCCAAGCCAGCGGGCATCTACGTGACGGTGGAACGCTCCGACGCGTATTCCGGCTTGGACCCGGCGCGGTTTTGGGTGGTTGTTGCGCATGGGCCGCAGCGGTCTCCCGAGTTGCGGCGCTTCTTCAGGGGCGCCAAACGTTCCGGCGTCGAGGCTCGCATCCAAAATGTGCAAGTTTGTGTAGGTTGCGCATCCTGAGGAGGGTGGCACAGCCGAACGTTCGGTGAGGCTGCCTTTCGACGGTGTTGCTGTGCTAGGGTCACGTCAGCAAGTCGAGCCCAGCATGCAGCCTCTCGCTCCCTGTAGCCACTGTCAACGCCACGTGCGGTGTGACGAGTGCACTTGCCCCTTCTGCGGCTCGGCGGTTACGCACGAGCGCACGGTACCTCTGCGGCGGGTGGCCGGTGCCAAGCGAGCGACCATGGTGGTCCTGAGCGTGACCGTCTCGTCGGCAGCGTGTACGGATGTCTCCTCCGAGGGTGACAATGTGATTCCCGTCTACGGCGCCCCGTTCGTCGTTGAGCCATCCCAGGCCATGACGGCGCTGCCAGCTCCGGCTGTGGGTATTGCGCCGGCGACAGCTTCGCAGTCACCCGTTCAGAGCACACCCAGCAACCCCCCGCCTTCGCCGGCGGATGCTCCGCCCACGCCGCCGCCACTGCCCGGTAACCCACCCCGTGAAGTGGTCGATGCTGGAACGGCTAGCCGTGGAGCTGCTGACGCGGGACCTCCAGGCGTCGCACGTCAGGATCCGGTTCCCGACGCTGGGGGCGTCGACCCCCCGCGTCGCGACGCCGCGGCATTGGGCGGCAACAACACGGCGGACGCTGCTGCACGGGATGCTGCCGTGGTTGTAGACGACCCAGACGCCGGACAGTAGTACCCGTCACAGCCAGCGGAGTCCGCTGAGTTTGGCCGCCGATCCCACTGAAAATTGGACATCGACGCAACTCGTCGAAGCGATTAGGGTTGCGGCCATGGTTGTTGCCACTGAGCGGGCAGGTCAGTGCATCGGGTTCAAGTACGCGTGAAACGCCTTGTTTCTGGCCCTGTGGCGCTAGGGTTTTCGTTGGTTGCTCATATCGGCGTATACTGCGAGACTGTCCGTTGCGGTGATGCCGAGACGCAGGCCGGCGCGGCCACCATCCCAGCAACCATGCGCCATCACACTGCGAGTCATGGTCCGACTTATCCTGTGACGGCCGGAACGCGGCTCCAGACATTTCCTGGGAGCAGCTTCTATCCGCGCTATTTAGCCGACCCTCGCCAGCCCATGATGAAGGGGCTCTTGTTGCACGTGCTGAAGAGCGAGACCCCAGCCCAGAGCTCGATGTTGATGGAGTTCACCATGGGGGGGCGCGCCAAATTGCTACGCTGGCATCCGGCACACGATCCCGAGCTCGGTGCTCAGCTCAGCATACATTCAGCTTTTTTGGGACGCTTCGACCCGCACAATCACTACGACGCCATCGGATGGGACGGCTATTTCGGGGCGATGTTGGCGGTACGGCCCGTGCATGGGCTCGGCCTGAAGCTTGCGCATCAGCATGATTCTGCCCATGTAGCCGACGAATACATTCAACGGACTGGGCGTCGCCGGATTACGTACACCAGAGATGAGCTTGCATTGGGGGTGATGTACGATGCTTTGGCTCCGCTTCGCGCGTACGTGGAGGCCGGGTACGCTCTGCATCTCGGAACGGCCGATGGGCTGCGACGTTGGCGGACTCAGGCCGGACTGGAGCTGGATTGGGGCCTCCTGTACGCCGCAGCGGACGCGTGTTTTTGGCAGGAACAGCGATGGCGGCCGACATTCACCGCGCAGTTCGGCGTCAAATCCCAGCAAGCAGCGACGGGGCGCCGGTACGGAATCGCGCTGCAGTTCGAGAATGGTCGGTCTATACTGGGCGAGTTCTTCCGCGACCAAAACCGCACCGTCGGAAGCGGCTTTTGGTTCGATCTGTGATGGGGCCCTGGGATGTTCACTCGAAAGACGCGAAGATCGATAGTCGCGATTATTTGGCTGGTCCTTTTCGCCTACGTCATTTCCTCGTACGTCGTTCGCGGACAACTATCCCTTTGGACACCGTTAGTGATATTCGCTGCGCTGTTCGTCGCGGACGCACTGAGCGGGGTTGCCCATTTCATCGTTGATTACACCCCCAACGCGCGAGGCGTTGGACTCAAGGAACTCTACGACTACCGAGGAAGCCGCAGTTCCGCAGACTACTTGCGTCGGAGAGACGAAGCGCTTCGCAAGATCAGCGGATTTCAGGAGATCGTGTTCGACTTCAAAGTTCACCACCGAACGCCAGCGGCTTTGGGACGTCGCAGCGTACTGCACATGACGATTCCAGTGATTTGCTACGGGGCTTTTCCGATCACCTTATCGTTGGTTCTACTCCGGGAGCTCGGGCTGGTGCCTGCAGATGTATCCTTGTTTGTAGTCGTGCTGGTCGCCAGTGGGACCTTCGCACAGTACTCCCACGCGTGTACCCACAAGGATCCCATTCCTCGCTTGGCGCGGGTCCTTCAAGCACTTCGCCTGTTTATCTCTCCCGCAGCACACGAGGTGCATCATCTGCATCCCGACCGCCAGTTCTGCCTTCTGAACGGATGGGCGAACCCGGTTGTGGACCGCGTGTTCAAAGCGGTACTGCGCCGGGGCTACCTGCCGCCGGACGGCTTGCGGGTTGATTGATTGGCGAAGGGGCGGCGTTTGTGTTCAGCCCGTGTCGACGCAGGCACTCAGCAAATCTACCGTCGCGTCGACGTCGTCAGGTTTAGGCAAAAGTGCGACTCCCAGCCCCTTCGCGCGCTCCACGTCGCGCGGATCGGGCGACGCGGTCAACAGGCTCATCGGCGGTGGCACTGGGTGTGCCTGCTGAATCGCTTCGACGACGGAGAAGCCAGAAGTCTGTGGCATGCGAAGGTCAATCAGTACATGACTGGGCGGCGTGCCGCGTGCTAGCGCATCGCTCAACCAACGCATCAGTGCGACTGGGTCAGAGAAAGTGACCAACTCGTGGGAAAACCCAGAGCGCTTGCAGCAGCGTTCGAGCAACCGGAGTTCGAACGGGTCGTCATCTAGTACGGCGATGGACTGACCCTCGGTAGGCGGGGTTGCAGACGTCGTAGTGCCGGTGGACGTCGCAATCGTTTTGGAGGCTTCGGTTACTTTTTGGGATTGTGCCGGGTGAGCGGACGCGTCGTTGAGCGTGAACAAGACCGTGGTGCCGACACCTGGCTCGGACTTCAGCCACACGCTCCCGTCGCACCTCTCAACAGCTCGCCGGACTATGGCGAGCCCAAGGCCTGTTCCGGGAAATTGATCTCGCGAGTGAAGACGCTGAAACGCTTGGAAGACGCGCTCGTGCTGCGAAGCTTCGATTCCTATGCCGTTGTCCTCAACGCTGAATTCCCACACGCCATCCCGATGTGACGCTTTTACCTGAATTCTGCATCGGCGGGACGGGTCCCGGTATTTTATGGCATTGCTCAGCAGGTTGACGAAGACTTTGTCGAGCAAAGTTGGATGCGCTTGTACTTCGGGTAGGTCGCCGACCGCATCGACTTCTACCTCCGCTTGTCCGATGGCGTCAGACAATGTGTCGAGGGCAGCGCGCAAAGCAGTGCGGGAATGAACCGGGCGCAGGGGTTCGGTAAGCGATGCCGTACGTGAGTACTCCAGAAGGTCACTCACGAGCACCTGCATACGGCGAGCTCCGTCGACGATGAAGTGCACGTACTGTCGCGAGTTCGGTGACAGGTTCTCTCCTGCTTCCTCAGCGAGCAGTTCACAGAATAGGGACACCTTCCGAAGCGGCTCCTGCAGGTCGTGAGAGGCCGCGTACGCGAACTGAGTGAGGCTTTGGACCTGCGCTTGCAGATCCCGCTCCCTCTTTTTTCTGGCCTCTTGGGCGTGCACCTGCCCCGTCCTGTCGACAATGCCTACGATGGTGATTCGCTGTCCGTCCAGATCGATGGGGTTGAGCGCCACTTCGAGCGGTATGCTCCTGCCATCCGCATGGCGTCCGAGTATCCTGTCGGGGAACTTGCCCATCGACCGTCGCGTTGGGCTCTGCTGGTACAACGCCCGAAACGACGCGTGCCGTTTTCGGACCTCATCCGGAACGAGCGCATCGACGTTCATGTTCTGCGTCTCCGCTCTGCTATACCCGAACAGTCGCGAGACCTCAGAGTTGCTGAAAACGATGCGTCCGTCGTGCTCGACTATCAGCATCGCAGTTGGTGCCGCTTCCAATGCAGCGATGAGAAGCTCTCGAGAAGCTGATCGACCGTCATTCCCCGCCACGACGGCATGATGGCAGATGGGGCTGCGTTTTCTCCACAGAAGTGCGCAACAGTCGCGATTGACCGAACCAAGAAGCGCGTAGCATTCCGCTGCAGCGCGACTTCTCGCCTGCATGTACTCTACAAATGCTACGGACTTTGCCCCAATAAAGAAGTTCTGGCGCTGCTTTGGGGACCCTCAAAGCGACTCTGGGACCGATGCCAACGGGTGCTGCTTTGCCGGCCTGCGACTGACGAAAGGAGCAGGGGGCACCGTCCGACGTGCGACCTGCATGCTCGCGCCAAAGTCCTCACCGCACACCGGAACTCCTAGGTGGTGGCCCTGCAGGATGGTGCACCCTTGGTCGCAGAGAACGCGCATCTGTTGCTCGTCTTCGACACCTTCGGCGATCACCTCCAAGCCCAGGAGCTGCGCGAGGTGGATGATGCCGCCAACCAGGTTGCGACGGTAGGCGTCCTGCGCGACGCCTCGGACGAAGGTCCTGTCGATCTTCAGCGTGTTGATGGGGAAGGCTTGTAGGTGTGCCAGAGAACTATAGCCCGTTCCAAAGTCATCCAAAGCCAGACTGAAGCCGTCTTCGTTCAACTCCCGCAGTACGGAGGCGACGGCGTCGCTGTCGTTGAGGAAGGCTGTTTCCGTCAGCTCGATTTCTAGGTCGGCCGGGCCGAGGTTGTGTGTCGAGACAGCTTCCCGAATCAAATGTGGCAAATTGGGGCGAGCGAACTGCTTGGCAGAGATGTTGACTGCGATTCGGTTCACTTGCACGCCGGTCGCGCGCCAGCTTGCCAGTTGCGCGCATGCCTTGTCGAGGATCCAAGGTCCGAGTGGCACGATCAGGCCGCATTCCTCGAGGACTGGGACGAACTCACAGGCGCTCATGTGGTGCCCTTCGGGCCCCAGCCACCGAAGCAGCGCCTCCGCGCCACGGAAGTCGCCGTCCACGGACACTTGCGGCTGGTAGTGAAGCTCGAACTCGCACTTGTCAACCGCTTGGCGCAGACGGTCCTCCAGGTCGACTCGGCGGGCGATCTGTTGGGTCAGTTCTATCCCGTGAACGTGGCAACCATTCCTTCCCTCCGCCTTGACGACGTACATTGCCGCGTCCGCAGCCGACAGTAGAGAGTCGCTGTCGTCGCCGGAACCGGGGTATATCGCTGCTCCTATGCTTGCTGTGGGTTCTAGAGTAACTCCTGAAACGTTCAGCGGACGCCTGAGCTTCGCCAGCACCCGCTGCGCAAGCCGCTCGACGTCAGCGGGCTCTGCCACCGGTTCCGCCAAGATCGCGAACTCGTCCCCTCCGAACCTCGCGACGGTGTCCGTCTCTCGGGTTGCGCTGCGCAGGCGCGCCGCGACCTGTTGCAAGTAGATGTCTCCCGCGTCATGACCCAAGGCGTCGTTGACGTTCTTGAACCGATCGAGATCTAGGAGCAGCACACCGAAAGCCGCGCCGGAGCGACGGGCGCGTGCGGTGGCCTGAGCGATGCGCTGACGGAAGAGTGTCCGGTTCGCGAGGCCCGTGAGCTGATCGTGAAACGCGAGCTCCGCCAGGCGCATCTCGACCCGTTTTCGCTCCTCTGCATAACGCAGCGCTTTGCCGATGGTTGCGCCACCGACCTTGCCTTTGACGAGGTAGTCTTGGGCTCCGACCTGAACCGAGCGAAGCGCGAGCCCTGGATCCTCTTTGCCGGACAAGACGACCATGCCCAAATTCGGTGCCTCAGCCTGGACGCGAGCCACAGTTTGCAGGCCGCTCATCTCGCCGAGGTCGAGGTCCAGCGCGACGACGTCTGGGCGTTCCTCTGAGATCAGTCGTTGGGCATCTGCGAAGGTAGTCGCGTGCAAGACGTTGAATTGACCTGGGTGGGCGAGCCGTAGCGCAGTCTCGAAGAGAAGTGCATCACCGGCATCGTCTTCGACGAGCAGTACCTTTGTCGGTTCCTCTGCGCGCTGCATTGGTGGAGGGAGCGTCGACGGCGTTCCCTCATTGTCCCCGCGAATCGCCGCTTCCAACCGATCTTGAGCCCAGGGCTTGCGGATAACCTTGCAGCGATGTCCAAGAGGGAGCGACTGGGGCTCCACGCTGGGATAACCCGTAACGATGATGAAGCGAGCGTCCGGTTGGAGCGGGCTGAGCCGCTGCAGCATCGACAACCCATCCATTCCGGGCATTCCAATGTCGCTGACGACCACCTCGAAGCGGTCATCCTGTGAGAGCGCGACGGCCTCTTCGGCGCTGGCTGCTACGACTGGCATGTAGCCGAGGCCCCGCACTGTTCTGGCCAGTGCATTCCGTACCTGCGGCTCGTCGTCCACGACGAGCACTCTTCCGACCGCCCCACCCATGCTTCCTATCTCAGCATATCGGTCAGTTCCTGTGAACCTTTACCACAATCGCGACTCCAGTTTGGTGCGAGCACTTCCGCCCGTGGAGTCCAAATGCTACCTGTTCGCATCGGGTGCGTGGCTGGGGTGCAATTGGTCACTCCGTCTTACATTGTCGCACTGAGGCTTCGCCGACGCTGGCGGCGACCCGTTCAAACGCGTCTATGTCGGTTGGGTGAGAAGTGAGACACCCGTTCGAACGACTGCAAGTCCAACGCGAGATCGATCCGGAGACTGAGAACCGATTGGTGTTTGCAGTATCGAGCAGACTTCGTCGCAGCGCGATCAAGCGGCAGACCGGCGGAGTGACTGCCTGCCTGCGTCGGCGAGACGCCACAATGTGGAGTGCGCCCCGTGGTCTACGCACGTGCTCACCGTGTTCGAGGGGTGCCGACCGTGCGTCTCGCCTTGGATGGGCCGGCATGCACCGCGCGCACGCCTCCGCTGGTGCCATGACGACCAGCGTGTTTCATCGCGCCGTGTCCCGCAGACGACAAAAAGTGTCAGATGGATGCCGCTTCTACTGCACGGCGCGACGCACAATGGAATGTTCCCTTTGGGTACCCGGTGTGGGCGCGCCGCATGGTGGCGCTTACTTGCAGCTACGCCCTACTGTTTCAGCTAGGGGAGGCCGGTCCAACATCGCGCAGGATCGGTGTGGCACGAGGCGCTTCAATTGGGTAACCCAATACAGTTAGTCGTGCGGTGCTAGGCCGTAAGAAAAGCAGCGGAGTCATAGATGCGTAGCAACGATGCGAAGTTGGCGGTTGTGGGCCTGAGCTTGGCGGCGATCGCCGTCGGGTGTGGGGGAACGTCTGAAGGCGACAGCCAGAACAATCTCGCGATGGGACCTACTTCGGGTCCTGGGCTCACTCCGCCTCCTGGGACTGGTACGAACACCCCAGCGGTTGGACCCGTCCAGACGCCAGGGCCCGTGCCGACCGATGCAACGCCGACTGCTCCCGATGCCTCTCCGCAGGGCAGCGGGTCCGCGACGCCTCAAGCACCCGTTCCCTCTGCCACGGCTCCGGCGCCGGTGGAGCCGTCCGCACCGGTCCCTTCACAGCAGCCGACCCCCGATGGGACCGTTCCAGCCCCCACGCAAGCTCCGACGACGCCAGAGACGCCGACTGACTGTGGCATCTCGGTTGATAGCTACGACGTCAGCAGCGCAATCCCGACAGTTGGCATAGTCAGCTGGTCTGCGACCGGCGCTATCGATAGCGCCAGCATCGTTTTCGGGCCCAGTGGTGGGGAGCTCGGTATGGAGGCTCCCGTCGATCTGAGTGAGCCAGGTTATCAGACGTACCTGCTCGGGATGAAAGGGTCTGCCGAGTATGATTTTCAGGTTGTGGCCAGCTCAGGTGGTCAGAATTGCAGCAGCGAAGTCTTGACGTTGGAGACCGGACCGGTTGCCACCGCAGCACCCCGTGTCACCAAGAACGTCATGAACGAAGCCGCAGTGTCGCCTGGGTTCATCGTCTCGCTCGAGTACAGCGCGAATGGTCAGGCGTTCATCATAGACCAGGATGGAGACATCGTTTGGTGGGCGGCCACCCCGAACTCCGCAAGTGCGGCACGCTTGGATTTCGACAGCAAGTACGTGTGGATGGTGACTGGGAACCCCTTCCCGGGCACGGGCATGGGCGCGGTGAGGCGAGTGTCGATCGATGGTACTGAAGTGGAGAATGTCGGTGGCATGGGTGAGTCCCACCACGACTTGGCGCCACTGCCCGATGGCAAGGTGGCGGCCTTGATCCACGGCGCGAACTGTTCGGAGGTGGTCGAGATCGGTCCAGATCTCAGTACGACACCAACGATTGACTTCTCCGGGATCTACAGCTCACCTGACTGTCACGCGAATTCGATCCTCTACCACCCGGAAGATGACACTTACACCGTCTCGGATCGAAGCGCCAATCTCTACGTCAAGGTTGACAGGGTCGGCGGGGCACTTCACTGGCAATTCGGTGGTAGTAACCCGATGGGCGACCACATCCAAGGCTCGTGGCAGACGAACCACGGCCACCACGTTCTACCGAACGGCAACTTCATGTTCTTCAACAACGACGGTGCCGGAGGAGAACGGGCCTCCGTTGTGCGCGAATTCGAGTTCGACCTGACATCGATGACGGGTACCCAGGTGTTTTCGTACACGTCAGCCAGTGGCAACTACACAACGAGCTTGGGCGACGTGCAGCGCCTACCGAACGGCAACACCTTGGTCACGTACTCCAACGAGGGGATGATTCATGAGGTGACGTCGGGCGGCGACGTCGTGCAGACGATCTCCACACCCGGCGCTCTGGGCTACGCGATACATCGGGAGTCACTCTACGGTCTGCCGCCCAAGTAGACATCGTTGTCCTGGTAACGGCGTTACCGAGCGTGGGCGCGTGGCCGAACTGTTCCAACAGGTTGAATCGCGACGGGCACTCGAAACGGAGGTCACGTTGCACCACACCGGCTTGGCGCGCACAGCAGCGGAGTGCCGCACAAAAGCAGAGAGTCAGCCCGCAGGGGCTGACTCTCTGATTGTTTGGCGGGCTGTCGGGCTCAGCCGCCGCCGCCGCCAGCGCCAGTAGCGCCGGTGGCACCAGTAGCGCCCGTGGCACCAGTAGCGCCGGTGGCACCGTCTTCGTTGAAGAAGCAGGGCGGCGCGGGGCACTCTGCGCCAGCCATGGCACCGGACGTGCCGGTGTCATCGCCATCAGGGCGGTCGGAGCAGGCAGCCAGGGGGAGTGCGAACAAGCAGGTGATTAATGTGCGGTGGGTGTTCATCAGGTGTCCTCTACCGAGTGGGCGTTTGGTGATTGATTGATTCCTCCCAGAGCCCGACATGATCTCGAAATTTGGTCAGCGCGTGGGAGCCTCCGACTATCGGAGTCCGGGTAGTACCGCGAACGACAGGATCACGGCCGGAGATTGCAGGGGGAGCTTAACTGATGAGTGGGCTTTGCCCAATCCTCAGGGAGCCGGAAACGTTTCTTTTAGGCCTATGGGTCGGGATCGTGCCCGCCGAATCCGCTGTGGTTGCGGGCTGTCTGATGACGGTTCAGCGCTCTGGAGGACCGAGGGTGGTCTGCAACAGGCAGCGCGGCGGAGCACCCGTTCGTTGCGCCCGAGTTCTGGCGTCCAAGGCGGCAGAAACGTCGGAGCAGAGCGCCGGAAACGTTCTTGACGGTGTGGGTGACGGAGCTTCCCACCAACCTGCGTCGCCCAGGACCAAAACGATGAATGACGGACATTCCATGCTTGGCTTCAAGCCCGAAGTTTTCAGCGCCCGTACGGGCATGTCCCACGGAGAGTTTCGTCGGGCCGTGCTGGACCACATTCTCTACACGCGCGCGAAAACCTTCTCAGATGCCACCGCGATGGACGTCTATCACGCGCTGGCGCAAGCTGTTCGCGATCGCCTGATCCAACGCTGGCTCGCGACCCAAGCGACCTATCGTCGTAACAGCGTTCGGAGGGTTTGCTACCTGTCGTCGGAGTTTCTGACTGGACGGAGTCTCGGCTTGTGTCTAGTTAACCTCGGACTGTACGACGTTGCGCGAGAGATCATGGAAGACCATGGTCTGGAACTCGGCGAGGTGCTGGAGAGCGAGGGGGATCCCGGCCTCGGCAACGGCGGGTTGGGGCGTCTGGCCGCGTGCATCATGGACTCTCTGGCCACTCTGGAGCTGCCTGCGGTGGGCTACGGCATCCGCTACGAGTTCGGGATATTCGAACAACTGGTACGCGACGGTTACCAGGTCGAGCGTCGCGATAACTGGCTGGTTTCAGGTTATCCGTGGGAGGTCGCCCGACACGAGTTGGTCCAACGCGTTGGCTTCGGCGGTTACACGGAACACCAGCATGATGAACGAGGCCGGCTACGTGTGATCTGGGTCCCCGAACAGGAGGTCATCGGATTACCTCACGACTCGTTCATCGTGGGGCACCACACCAACAACGTCAACACGCTGCGGTTATGGTCAGCCAGGCCGACGCTCGAGCTGAACCTCGAGGCATTCAATGCCGGCGACTATCTGAACGCCGTCGCCGAGCAAGCCGCCGCGGAAAGCATTTCAAAAGTGCTTTACCCCAACGACAGCAACGAGAGCGGCAAACAGTTGCGGCTCAAACAACAGTACTTCTTCGTCGCCTGCTCACTGGCGGACATCCTGCGTCGTCACCGGGTAGAGAACGCATCCATCGATTCTCTGCCAACCCGTGTGGCCATCCAGTTGAACGACACCCATCCGGCCGTGGCGGTCGCCGAGCTAATGCGACTTCTGATGGACGTTGAAGGTTACGGCTGGGACGAGGCGTGGGAGACGACTCAGCGTTGCCTTTCATACACGAATCACACGCTGTTGCCCGAGGCATTGGAGACCTGGGCTGCCCACATGTTCCAAACCCTCCTGCCTCGGCATTTCGAAATTATCTGCGAGATCAATCGGCGCTTCATGCGAGAAGTGCATGTTCGCTGGCAGGGCGATAGCGCCAGACTGGAGCGCATGACTATCGTCAGCGACGGACATGCTCCTCGGGTCAGGATGGCGAATTTGGCGGCCGCTGCCTGCAGTCGCATCAACGGCGTGGCTGAACTCCACACGGAGCTGCTCAAGACTGACGTGCTCAGCGATTTCTACGACCTTGCTCCTGACAAATTCGTCAACCAGACCAATGGTGTGAGTCCGCGGCGTTGGCTGCTGCACGCCAACCCGGCATTGTCGGACGTGATCAGTAAGCGAATCGGCGTGGCTTGGACCAAACGAAGTTTCGCGCGCGTACGGGAACTGGCGCATCTTGCCGACGATCCGGAGCTTCGCGAAGAGGTCATGGTAGCCAAGTCCCGCAACAAGCAAGGGCTAGCCATTCAGTTGGAGAAGTACTGCGGGCTGCTCGTGGACCCGGATTCGATGTTCATCGTTCAGGCTAAGCGATTTCACGAGTACAAACGGCAGCTTCTCGCGCTTCTGGAGGTGATTGCGGAGTATCTGGCGCTGAGAGAGCACCCAGAGCGCAAGCAGGTGTCGAAAACGTACTTCTTCGCTGGCAAAGCCGCTTCAGGTTATCACGCGGCAAAAATGCACATCAAGCTCATCAATGACGTTGCCAGCATCGTCAACGCCGATCCCGTCGTGGCTGGGCGCTTGAGTGTGGTTTTCGTCCCGAACTACGGGGTGACTTGGGCGGAACGATTGATTCCTGCGGCGGATCTGTCTGTGCAGATCTCGCTGGCGGGGCGCGAAGCCTCAGGCACCGGCAACATGAAGTTTGCCATGAATGGAGCCCTGACGATTGGCACTCTCGATGGCGCCAACATCGAGATTCGAGATAGCGTCGGTGCGGACAACTTCTTCCTCTTCGGGTTGACGGTGGAACAAGTCTCCGAGATCCAGGCCAAGGGCTACCGGCCAGCCTCCGCGATTGAGACGAGCCCGGTGCTTCAGCAGGTGTTGGGGGCGATCGAGTCCGGCCTGTTTTGTCCCGAGGAGCCAGGTCGCTTCGCCGACGTGGTTGCATCGCTGCGCTACCACGACCCGTACATGGTGTGCGCCGATTTTGACGACTACCGAGTGGCCCAACGGGCAGCTGCAGATGCGTACACCAATCGTGGTGCCTGGGCCGAGCGATGCATCAAGAACATCGCCGGCGCATCCCGATTCACCAGCGATGAGACAGTTGCCGGGTATGCGCGGGACATCTGGTGCTTGAGGCCCGTCCCTGTTGCTAGTGACGTGGAGCTAGATATTCCCACAGACGCGCCCCCGTCCGAGAAACGGGTGAACGCGGCTCATTCGTAGACCTCCGCCAGCAGGTTTGAGTTGCCGGGGAGCACGCATCCAGGGACTGGCCATCGCGCCGTTTGCAGAGCGCGAGCAGAGAGAGCAGCAGTAGGAACCACGTTGGCGACTTCGAGTGATCGCCGGCAGCACCCACGCTACACCCGTCAGACCCCCCGCCGGACGAGGAGGGACCGTCGTTATTCGGATCTGACGCTTCCCCCATGTCGGCAGGCGCCATCTCCACGTCGCTCCCTGGGTCGGCCATGGGCTCGCTCCTCGGGTCCAGAGGTTCTGCTTCTGGCTCGGACGTGCGCTCGTCAGCCGCGGAGGGCGGCTCTGCGGGCGTTGGATCGGCCGAAGCCTCTTCTGGGTCTTCGCCCATCGGATCCGAGTCCACGTCTTGCACCGGTACAGCTGGGGTTTCCGCCGGGTCGAGCGTACTCGTACCCGAATTGACGGGATCCACGATAACGCCTTCGCCCAGCGTACCGACGATGCGGGACTCGATGCGTCGACTTCGAGACCATTCGAGCCAACGGACGTAGCTGAGGAGCATCTGTCCCTCCGGACCAGGGGTGAGGCGCACCCAACCGTAGTCTCCTGTGAAGATTTGTTCCGGCTCGCTTAGCCCTCCGTCGGGGGACACGTTCCGCGTCCACATGGCTGTGCGCTCCTCTGGCCAAACGGTGACGAACGTGCTGCCGTTCCAGGCGATAGCCGCGGTGTCCGCGGTAATCTGATCCGATACAACGAAGGGCTCGCCGAAACTGCCGCCCTTCGTCAAAATCCTGCCCCAAAGCACATCGCTGTCGTCCTGCCAGGTAAACTGGGTATTTCGCTCATCGCGATCGGTCGTCTCGGCATGACGATCGCTGGTTTCGGAGCATCGCGATCACCCGTGGGCCGGAAGGGTCGGAGCGAAGCGACGCTGGGGTGGTTTCTCAGTCCTTGGTGGCTTTTTCCTTTCG
>JBNKUV010000044.1:0-458651 GCA_050298815.1 Polyangiaceae bacterium | reverse complement strand
CTTCCTCGAGCGCGCCTATTCGGGGGATCTGGCGGACGAGAGCCTCGTCGTGGTCTCGCCGGACGCCGGCCGGGCCAAGCTCGCGAACCACTTCGCCGAGAAGCTCGGCGGGACGCTTGCCGTCCTCACCAAGCAGCGTCCGGAGCACAACGAGGCCGAGATCACCCTGTTGATCGGTGACGTCCAGGGCCGGACCGCGATCCTGATCGACGACATGATCGACACGGCCGGCACGCTCTGCAACGCGGCGAAGGCCGTCAAGAAGGGTGGTGCGCGCCGGGTGATCGCGTGCGCAACCCACGGCGTCTTGAGTGGACCAGCCGTTGAGCGGATCGAAGCTTCCGAGCTCGATTCCGTCATCGTGACCAATACGATTCCCGCGAGTGAAGGAACTCGCAATTGCCAGAAGATCAAGTACGTGAGCATCGGCAAGCTGCTAGCGGAGGCAATCCGCCGCATCGACAGCAAGGATTCGCTCAGCTCGTTGTTCGTCTAGGGACAACGGTGAGTCGGATTCGAGGGTGTTCCCAGCATCGAGGAATGAACATGCAGACCATCAAATTGAAGGCAGAGATTCGCAACGACCGTGGCAAGGGCGCAGCCCGCCAGCTTCGCGCAGGTGGCCTGGTTCCGGCTGTTTACTATGGTCGCGGTGCAGAAACCGTTGCCCTCAGCGTCTCTCCCAGGGAGCTACGCGAAGCCATGTCTGGTGAGATGGGCAAGAACGCGCTCATTGAACTCGACCTCGGTGGCGAGCCAGTCAAGACGCTGATGACGGAGTACCAGGTGCATCCGGTGACGCGGGACCTGCTGCACGCCGACTTCCTGAAGGTGGAGGACAACCGTGAGGTCGATGTCGGGGTGCCGCTCGTCTTCGTTGGCAAAGCGAAAGGGACGGTGATGGGAGGTCGGCTGCGTCAGGTGTTCCGGGAAGTCCCGGTGCGCTGTCTGCCCGGCAACATTCCGGCGAAACTGACCTACGATGTGACGGAAATGCAGATCGAGGATGTTCTCCGAGCGGAGGCACTCCCACTGCCGGAAGGCGTCAAGATCCGCCTCAAGCCGGCGCAGACCCTCGGTGGCGTCTACGGTTCTCGCCGCGGTGGCAAGAAGGACGACGAGGACGAGGCCGAGGACGAGGCTGAAGCGAAGAAGTAGCTGCAGTGATTCTTCTGGTCGGTCTGGGAAACCCCGGGCCTCGCTACGAGGCGACTCGCCACAACATCGGTTTCGTCGTTGCTGGCGAGGTCGCGAGCGGCGGCGTGTCCTGGTCCGAACGCTTCCGCGGCCAGTTCGGTTTGCTGCGTGTGGGGGAGGAGCGCGTTGGCGTGCTCAGGCCTCAAACCTACATGAACCGTTCGGGGGAAAGCGTCCGGGCGGCATGCGAGTTCTACAAGATATCGCGTCCAGACGTGCTCGTGATTCACGATGAGCTCGATGTGCCCTTTGGAGACGTTCGTCTCAAGCTGGGTGGAGGCGAGGCGGGGCACAACGGACTGCGTTCCGTCTCCCAGCACTTGGGCGGCAAGGACTATCACCGTTTGCGTATCGGGATAGGTCGTCCGCCGCCTGACTTTTCCGGTGGCGTCGCCGATTTTGTGCTACAAGCCTTCGCCCCCGCCGAGGCGGGACTCCTGGAAGACATTCGCCATCGCGGAGCGAAAGCAGCCGAGCAGTTCATTTCGCTGGGTTCGCAAGCGGCGATGAACGAAGTCAACCGCAGAACATAACTCCTTGCTCTCGTCATCAAGCGAGGGCCCCAGCCCGAAGGGAGAGCCAGTGAACCAAGTCACTACTCCACTCAGAGAATACGAAACCATCTACATCCTCCGTCCCGACGTAACTCGTGAAACGACGGAGGGGCTTGCCACGCGAATCGGTGAGGTCGTCAAGGCAGGCGGCACGATGCAGCGGGTCGAGAACTGGGGGCGTCGCAAGTTGGCGTACACGGTCTCGAAGCACAAGCGTGGGATCTACGTGTACCTGAAGTACGCGGGGTCTGGCGACATCGTCACGGAGATCGAGCGCACGCTCAATCTACAAGAATCCGTCATGAAGTTTCAGACCGTCAAGCTCTCCGACGACGCAGCGACGGCGGACGTGAAGGCGGAAGACGTCGAGTTCCAGCACATCGATGAATTGGAAGACGACGAAGAGGAAACTCTGGCGCAGGTGCTCGGCCTCGAGGCGCGTAGCTACCGCGGTGGCGACGACAGCGGCCACCACGACGAGCCTGACGACGGCGACGACGAGTCGGACGATGACAGCGACGGCGGAGACTCCAAAGAGGAAGGCGAGGAAGAAGAATGAACGACCTTCAATCATCGGCATTCGACAGGAGCGAGGGTGGTCCTTTCAAGCGTGTTGGCCGCCGTCGTGGTTGCCCCTTCTGCAGCGACACGGAGTTGATCATCGACTACAAGGACCCTCAGCTCCTCAAGTATTTCGTCACCGAGCGCGGCAAGATCGTTCCGCGCCGAATCAGCGGCTGCTGCGCGAAGCACCAGCGCAAACTGACTTTGAACATCAAGCGCGCGCGTAACATCGCGTTGTTGCCTTTCACCTCAAACGAGTAGGAGTAGCTCATGTCGCATCCGATCAACGTCGTTTTGCAGGAAGAGGTGCCTCACCTCGGGCAGAGCGGAGATGTCGTCCGGGTCAGGCCGGGCTACGCTCGCAACTTCTTGATTCCACGCGGGTTAGCCGCGCCCGCCACGCCCGGTAATTTGGCTCGGGTAGAGGAGCTGAAGGAGAAGGCACGGGCGCAGCTTGCGGCTCGCCACGCCGACGCTCTGGCGCTCAAGGGCAAGCTCGAGGCGGTTGCAATCAAGATAACCCGCCAGGTGGGGGCGGAAAACAAGATGTACGGCTCGGTGACAAGCCGTGACATCGAGGAAGAATACGAGAAATCGCACAACATGCGCTTCGACCGCCGCAAGGTGCAGTTGGCGGAGCCGATCCGTGATCTCGGCCTGCACGAGGTCAAAGTTCAGCTCGTGACCGGTGTGGACGCCACGCTGCGCGTGGAAGTCATCAAGCAAGCCTAAGAAGCCGGTACGGCCGTGTTCGAACGCCCTGCACGTCTCGCGTGTGGGGCGTTTGTCGTTGGTAGCCGGACGTCGTCTCGCTACAATGCGGCGTGCGCCCGAATCCCCACTCTGGCCGCGCGGTACCCGAGCTGCGACCCAGCGAGGGGCGCGTCCCACCTCACGATTTGGAAGCTGAAGCTGCCGTGCTCAGCGCTGCGCTTCTGAGCGCCGACGCCTTCGACGAAGTTCAGGAGATCCTCGTCGCGGAGCACTTCTACTCGGAGGCGAACCGTCGAGTCTTCGAGGCCATTTTGGAGCTGAATCGGAACAGCGTCCCAGTGGATGTGGTCAACGTTGCGAGTTGGTTGCGCAGCCGAGAGCGCTTGGAGCAGGTCGGTGGCAGCTCGTACCTAGCCGAGTTGACTGACGCCACGCCGGCCGTCGCTCACGTTGCGACGCACGCGACCACCGTGCGCGAAAAAGCCCGCCTGAGACGATTGATCAGCACGTGCCAGAAGTACGCCGCTGGGGGGTATGGCGACTGCGGGGACGTCCAGGCGTACATCGACGAGGCGGAGCAATCGGTATTCGACATTGCGCGAGTGCCGCAGGGCACGAGTGTTCGCCCACTGCGGGACGCGATCCATCGCGCTTTCGAGATTCTTTCTGCGGCAGCGAAGCGGGGCGAGGCAATCACCGGCATGTCCAGCGGCTTCGCCGAGTTGGACAAGCGTTGCGCGGGCCTGCACCCTGGTGACCTCTACATCGTTGCCGGGCGTCCCGGTATGGGCAAGACGTCCTTCGTGCTCAACCTTGCCGTGAACGTAGCGCAACCTCGACGTGTGAAAGCTGAAGAAGGGGAGGTGGAGGAGGCGGGTTATGGCGTCGCGTTCTTCTCCCTGGAAATGCCTCGTGAGCAACTGGCGTCGCGTATCCTGTCCAGCGAGGGGCGCGTGGATGTTTCGAAGATCAGAAGTGGCCAGATCCGCGGCGAAGACTGGAACAAGCTGACGGAAGCCGCTGCAATGCTGGGTCGCATCCCCCTGTGGTTGGATGACACCCCGGCGATTTCACTTCTCGACTTGAGGGCAAAGCTCAGGCGACTGAAGGCCGAAATCGGACGCGAGAGCGGTGACGCCCCGAGAGCCCAGAAGCTGGGAGTGGTCGTCATCGACTACCTGCAGCTGATGAGCGGACGCCGGGATGCGGGCAGTCGTGAGCAGGAGATCAGCGAGATCTCTCGTGGGCTCAAGCAGTTGGCGAAAGAAATGGAAGTCGCTGTCATTGCTCTGAGCCAGCTCAACCGTTCGGTGGAAACTCGAAACACCAAAGACAAGCGACCACAGCTGAGCGATCTGCGAGAATCCGGGGCGATCGAGCAAGACGCGGATACGATTATGTTCATCTATCGCGATGAGTACTACTTCGAAGATAGTCCGGACCAGGGTATCGCCGAGGTGATCGTTGCCAAGCAGCGAAACGGTCCGACTGGCAAGATCCGAGTGCGCTTCGAGTCCGCGTACACCCGATTCGACAACCTCGCACCTGACGACTACGATTTCGACGACTACGACGACTTCGGAGGTTGATCGTCGCCAACTACGCGCGGTTGGTTAGTCCTATTCCGGCCGCGGACTGACGTCGTTCAGAGTGACGACTCGTATGGGCTCCGACGACCAACATAGGGCGCATCTACTCGGTTATCCCTGGTCGTGTAGCGAGGTCTGCGAGCTGTTGCAGCAGCGGGTCCACGCCGTCGCGTGTGGGGGCACTCAAGAGGAGCAAGTCTTTTTGCACTTCCTCGCGAAAGCGCTCACGCAGTTCGTCGTAGGAATCGCGCACATCCGGTAGGTCGGCTTTGGACAGAGCGACCACTTCGGTGCGTGCGGCTAACTCTGGGCTGAACGCGGAGAGTTCGGCGCGCAGAGCGCGATAGTCCGCTACTGGGTCTCTGTTCTCATCTTCGCTGAGCGTGACGAGGTGCAGCAACACACGGGTGCGTTCGACGTGCTTGAGGAACCGGATGCCGAGACCCACGCCATCGGAGGCTCCTGGGATGAGTCCAGGAATGTCAGCGATGACGAAGCTGCGACCGAGACCGCTCCTCTCATCGCCGATGCTCACCACCCCGAGGTGGGGTACCAAGGTCGTGAAGGGGTAGTCGGCAACCTTGGGACGGGCGCGGCTCACCGCACGAATGAAGGTACTCTTGCCGACGTTGGGGTAGCCCAGCAGACCCACGTCCGCCATCACCTTGAGCTCCAATCTCAAGTTGCGGACCTGTCCCGGCGCGCCGGGTTCGGCTTTTCGCGGAGCGCGATCAGTTGCGGTGGCGAAGTGCTTGTTGCCGCGACCTCCTGCGCCGCCTTTGGCGACCACGAGGCGCTCTTCGTGGTGAAGGATTTCCCCCAGCTGCTCCTCGGTGTCGGTATCCCAAATGATCGTGCCCAACGGTATGCGCAGCTCAAAGGGGCGCCCTTGTGCACCATAGCGGTCCCGGCCGCCGCCGTTCTCTCCCTTTTCAGCGCGGAGCGTGCGGAGATGCGAGACGTCAGAAAGCGTGGTTTTGCCCTCGTCACCGACGAGCAGCACGTCTCCTCCACGCCCACCGTCGCCTCCAGACGGCCCCCCAAACGGCACGAACTTCTCCCGGCGAAATGCCATGGCACCGTTGCCGCCTTTGCCCGCCTCTGCGCGCAGATGGCACTCGTCGAGAAAATGCATCGGGGCCCTATAGCACGGGCTGGTCAGGGTGGAAGGGCGGGTTTTCTGCAGTACCGACGCGTGCTACACCCGCTTCGATGGTCGAGCCCGCGGCTGGAAGCGAACCGCCAGGAAGCGTGATCCCGCCACCCCGGGGAGTGGCGGTGGTCGTCAATGGTAACGCCAAGAACGTGACGGGTGAGGTGCTGACGAACCTCGATCAAATCCTGCGTGGCACGGACCTGTTCGTGTCACGCAGCATTGAGCAGGCGCAGGATATCGCCCGCACGGTGGTCGACCGGGGCTACGGCACTGTGCTCACTGGAGGTGGTGATGGCACGTTCACCGTGATGGTGACGGAGGTTGTCAAGGCAGCCGATCGCGCAGGTAAGCCCCGTCCTCGCTTCGGCTACCTGAAACTTGGGACGGGCAACGCGCTGGCCCACGTCGTCGGGGCCAGCGGAAAGCGCATGCTAGCTGCGGACATTCGACGTCTCAAGGAAGAGGCGGGTAGTCGCAAGATCGGGCTCGTGGAAGTGGAAGGGTTGTTGACACCGTTCTGTGGACTTGGAGCGGATGCGGTAGTGCTCCAGGATTACCAGGATGTTAAGGAAATCTTGTCCAAGACCCCCCTCAAGCCACTTGCTGCTGGTCCGCTGAGCTATGCAGTCTCTTCGGTCACCCGTACACTGCCGAGCTACTTGCTGCGTCGCATTCCACACTGTCGCATCAAGAACCTGGGTGCCGAAGTGTACCGAATCGGTCGCCATGGGCGCATCGTCGGTCGCCCGGTTGCGACGGGAGAGACGGTCTACGAGGGGCCGGCGCGGTTGGTTGGTGTTTCGACGATCCCCTACTACGGCTTTGGGCTCCGCATGTTCCCCTACGCGGAAGACCGACCCGATCGAATGAGCTTGCGCGTTGTTAGTCTGGGGCCCATCGAATTCCTGCGCAACGCCCGTGCGATCTGGAAAGGTGACTACGAAAACCCCGCTGCCGTTGCAGATTGTCTCGTGGAGCACGTGCGAATCGAGATGGACCCATCGACCGCGTTTCAGGTTGGCGGGGACGTGATGGGCGAACGAAGTACGCTCGAAGTGAAGCTCTCCGAGCGCCCCATTCGCTTGGTGGACTTCTATGCCCCGCCGAGCGGCGTTTCCGCCTAAAACACTGCCTTGCAGCAACTTTGCGGCACTCGAGCGGTCCCTTCCGAGAGAGGCAGAGTTCGGCGATCACGGGCGGTGGCCTCCCGGCCAGAGGCGCTCGTCCGAGACAAACTTGGCCCGCGGTTGAGCCTCTTGCTAGCTCGAAAGCAAATGCTGCTTCCATCTCGCCTGAGCAACACCACGCTGGGGGACGTCCTGGGCGCCTTGCATCGTGCTGAAGTCACCGGGATCTTGGAGCTGAGCCATCGTGGCACGCTACACGCTGTTCACCTTCGAGACGGATGCGTCACCGACGTGACGTCGCCGACGGCGCGGCGCCTGGGGGACGTTTTGCGTGAGACCAGCGCATTGGACGCCGCCCAGTCTCTGCAAATGGAACGCCTGCTATTCTCTCATCCGACCCGCCTCATGGGTGAGGTACTCGTCGAGTCGTCACTCATCTCAGAGGATGAGATTTCGCGGGCCGTACGCGTACAGATCCGAGAGCGGCTCGAGACCTTGTTTGCCATAGGCGATGCCGAACTACGTTTTAGAGTGGCCACTACGAAACGGCAGGGTGTCGGAGCACCGCTCCTCGTCTCCGAGTTCCTCCATGGCCGCAAGCGTGGGAGACAGGCCCGTCGCGAGCCCTCCCAGCACTGGCGGCACGCGGGCGTGTCGGACGAATTCACGGTGAGCCAGGCATTGGAATTGCTCGGCCTCGAGCCCGGTGCCGAGCGGTCCTCCATTCGGACGGCCTTTCGGCGGCGAGCTGGGGCGGTACACCCCGATCGCTACAATGGATCGGACGAAGCCCAACGCCAGGCGTTGCAAGAGCAGTTCATCCGCTTGAGCGCGGCGTACCGAACGCTCGTTGCCTGACGACAAGTCGCGCGGGCGTGTTCGTCTCGTGTAGGCTGCCGCCATGCTGAAGCGTCTCTCGCTGGTACTGGCCGACGCCAGGGCGCGGACTCGTTTGGAGCGCCTGTACTGGGCCGCCGTCATACTCGTCTACGGCTTCGGAATTTGGGTTCGCTCGACGCGGTTCTGGGTCGATCCCATCGCACTGTGGGGGGACGAGGCCCTGTGGGCGTCTCGGATGCTCAGCCAACCCCTGCTGACGCCCTCTTTTCGTCCGCTTGGTTTCATGGCCACCTGCGCGGCGCTCGTGGACGCCTTTGGTGTCGACGAAAGAGTACTCCGGCTGCCGCCCTATCTGGCGGCGCTCGCGAGCCTGCCGCTCTTTCATCGTGTAGGCAGCGCGATGCTGGGGATTCGCAACAATCCCCCGGGGCCGCGTCACGTCATCTTGATCCTGATGCTCGCCGTGGCAGCCACTCATCCGATGCTCGTGGACTTCGCCAAAGAGTTCAAGCCGTACTCCGTCGAGTTGTTCGTCCACCTGCTCTTGCTCGATCGCCTGCTCGTCTTCCGGCGCACGAACAAGACGCGTGACCTGGTGGCGTTGTTGCTCCTGTCCCCCTTGGGTTTCTTTTTCGCCTACAATGCCATCTTCGTGTTTCCGGTGATCTTCGGATTGCTGGGGTGGTGGGCGCTTCGCGCGCGCGCGTGGCGACGGTTGGCAGCGTGCTTGGCGTCTGCCATCGCGGCGCTTCTGGCGATTGGGGGGCTCTACCTCATCGTCTTCAGTCAGATCCCCAACGGCGAGGACGACAGCGCGTTCTGGGGCAAGAAGTACGGTGTCTTCTACATCGACGACGGGCGTGCCAATCAAGTCCAGTGGCAGATAGACAAGTATGAGGAGTTAGCGGCGATGCCAGGCGCCGGTCGCGAGTTTTGGCAACTTCCTGGTTTCATGTCCGAGCGTGTAGGGAGGGAGCTGGCGGCGCTCGAACGGCTCAGCTGGGTGCTGGCGTACGTGGTGGGAGCGGTCGTCTTGCTGAGGCGTCGGCGCTTCGAAGATGCCGTGATGCTCCTAGGGCCCGTCCTGACGGTGCTCTTGTTCAACGTGCTCTCCTTGTGGCCTTGGGGTTCATTTAGGACGAACCTATTCTTGATGGCTTACGTGCTGCCGGTTCCGTTTGTTGGGTTTTCCTACATGCTGTCGATGGGGCGTCGCTGGTTGGTGCCAGTTGCGTCCGTTGTCGCCCTACTACACGTGGCACCGAATCTCGCCTTCGGCTTCGGGGTGCATCGGGAAAAGCGCTCCTGGACGGGGCATTCAGAAGTCCCGAAAATCCTGGAGCTGATGAGGGCAGACCGGGAGGCGGCGCTCGTCAGGAATCCAAGCGCTCCCAAGTCCCTCGTGCTCTTGGACGCGTACACGTGTGAAGTGTACAAATTCTACTTGTTGCACCATGACGCGGTCAAGACGCGACACGCTGAGTTCTATCGCAACAACTTTGGCTGGCGTTGCATTCAACGCATTGGGTACACAGTTAAGGCTGTTCAGGCGCGCCGCGGTCTTCCCACGTGGGTTATCGTGTCCAAGCGGACGTTGGTGGGTCCTACCTTTGATGCCGTCAGCCAGGTGGGCAACGTCGTTGTCAACGAGCATCCCTCGTACAATCACCTGGTCGTCAAGTTGGAAGGGCGGCGCCAGTGACGCACTCCAGAACGGTTCTGCCCATCTCGTGCCGAGCGTCGACTCAGCCCGAGTGTCGCGAGACGGCGTAGCCTACGAAGAACGGACCCATCTGCACGATGTATTCGGATGTTTGGCGAGTCTTTCGCATCGCCTGCACAACGTGGGACAGCGGGTGCAGTTCCTTGCCGATCAGGCCGATGACAAACTCGTTGTCGCTGGCGTCGAGCCCGTGGCAGGCGAGGCGAACGTCGTGAGCCAGATCTTGGTTGCCGTAAGCTTTGCCGATCTCGGCGTGCTCTCGCAGGATGCCGCCTTGCTCCTTCGGGTCTAGCCGCGCGAATGCGCCCGACCTTCGCAGCGGATACCAAATCGCCCAAGGCCACTCGGCATTGAGCACGGTTTCTGCCGGACGTTTGATGAGCCAGTACTCCAGATCAGGCTCGTAGCCCGTCGAATAGCTGCGGCCGAGCATCGTGAACTCGGGACGGATCCTGAGCGAAGGAGCTGCCGGTGACGCAATACAAGGGCGAACCTTGTTGACGAAGTCGCTAGGATCCTCGCTCCACGTCAGCAGACCGATAGCGTGAGGGTTGTTGACGTCGTGGTAGACGACAGCACCGACGCCGGATGCGCTCAGGGCGGAATCGAGCTTGTCAGTGGTGGCGGTCGTGCCTGAGTTCGGATCGCAGTCGAAGACCATCAGTTGCATGAACAACCTGCGGTTCATCGCTTGTGCGGGGCCAGCGAAGCCCTTAGTGCGTTCCCAAACGTCGACGGTAGGTTGCTCGTTTGCTGTCATATCGGAGGCAGGATGCCCCAAATCGGCCCTGTGTCGAACTGCTATCGTTGCGTCTTGGCCCTGGGTCCAAGGTTGCCGCGAACTCGGGGCTAGTCCGAGTTGGGGCTTTTCAAAAAGCTGGTAAGGTGCGCCGCCTTGTCCGAGCCCACCCCAAAAACGCCGACGGTCGCTGGAGAGCCAGGCGCGTCGACCCCCGGTATTTTCGAGGCCGGGGCGGCTGCCCCCCTCAACCCCTTGCCGCCGGGCATGCGGGACCTACTCCCCCCGAAGGCGCGTGTCCAATCTCGGGTTGGTTCGAGAATCATGCGCAGCTTCGAGCTCTACGGCTACGAGCGGGTCTGGCTGCCGATCTTCGAGTACGCCCGGGTGCTCGAGCGGACGCGCAGTATCGGCAGTGCCCTGCGCTTCGTCGAGCCGGACAGCGGCGAAGTCATGGCGCTCCGGGCGGACATGACGCCACAGGTGGCCCGGCTGGTGTCCACTCGTTACCGCCAAGCTCCCATGCCGGCACGGCTCTGTTACCAGGGCTCGGTGTTGCGGCGCCGCCGGGAGCGTGCGCGCATGGAGAGCCAGGTCGTCCAAGCCGGGATCGAGCTGGTCGGAAGCGCCGGCCTGAACGCCGATTTCGAGGTCATCTCAGCGCTTTGTGACGCCGTCCGGGCAGCGGGCTTGACGCACTTTGTGCTCGATATCGGGCACGCAGGGATCGCCAGCTCGCTGACCTCGCGGTTTCCCGTCGAGGTACGCGGGGGATTGAACGAAGCTCTGAGCGCCAAGGATACGCTGGTCCTGGAGCGCCGAGGCTGGGACGCCGGCCTGCGTGGGCCCGAGCTACGGGCATTGGTTGCATTGGCAGATCTTCATGGCGGGCAGGAATTGTTGGCATCCGGCGCCAAGCAACTGGCTGAAACGCCCGCTGCTTCTTGTGGTGAAGAACTGCGGTCTCTAGGTGAACAAGTCCTTGCCGCAGGCATTGCGGATCAGGTTGTCTTCGATTTTGGTGAGACCAATCGATTTGACTACTACACGGGCGTGATGTTCCAAGTGCTCGCGGCAGGCCCGGGAGAAGCCTTGGGTTCGGGCGGTCGCTACGACAACTTGTATCCGCGTTTTGGCATCGAGCGCCCCGCGGCGGGGTGCGCTCTCGACCTGAACAACGTTTGCAGAGCGTTGGAAACGGCAAACTGGTCGGAGCGCACGTTCCCCAAGCTCGTTGCGTCAGGCAGCGTCCCTCCTGAGCTCCTGGCGGCGTTGCGTCGTCGCGAAGTGGCGTGCGCCGTGACGGACGCTACAGTGGATGCCTATGGGGACGCGTGGGGGTTCGAGTTTCGGCTCGCTACGGAAGGGGGCGCCTCCGTGCTGACGGCGCCAGATGCCGAACTTGCCCTGACGGTCGGCGACACCGAGCAACAAGCCCAGCAGATCGCTGAT
The DNA here is from genome assembly GCA_050298815.1 of Polyangiaceae bacterium. Classification (GTDB taxonomy): domain Bacteria; phylum Myxococcota_A; class Polyangia; order Polyangiales; family Polyangiaceae; genus SZUA-265. Next base: position 446,996 of record JBNKUV010000044.1, on the reverse strand, counting down.
TTCATCAAGCAACGGCGCCAGCACGCTTGATGCGTCTGTGCTCCAATCGAAAGGTCAAACGAGGTACCTCAACATGTCGTGCGTTGTAGTCGTGGGCGCCCAATGGGGCGACGAAGGCAAGGGAAAGATTGTCGACATCTACACGGAGTTCGCCGATTTCGTCGTGCGCTACGCCGGCGGTGCTAACGCCGGGCATACGCTTGTCGTCGGCGACGAGAAGATAGTCGTTCGCCTGCTGCCCAGCGGTATTCTGCGGGAGACCACTCATTGTGTGCTTGGTCAGGGCATGGTGGTCGATCCAGAGGTCTTGCTCGGGGAGATCGATTCCTTGGCCAAAGGTGGCAGGGATGTGGCCTCGCGTCTGAGCGTGAGTGACCGAGCACACCTGATCTTGCCGTATCACATTCTCGTCGACACCCTGCGCGAGACGCGGGCCAGCGAGGACAAGGCGATCGGAACCACCAAGAAAGGCATCGGACCGGCCTACGAGGACAAGGTGCGGCGGACCGGAATTCGCGCAGGTGCGCTGCGCGACCTGGACAAGCTCGCTCCTCAGGTCGAACAGGCGTTGGCCGCGTGGGCCCCGACTATCACCGCGTTGGGCGGTGAGGTTCCGAGCGTGCAGAGCGTGGTGGACCCGCTACGAAAATTGGTGTCGCGCATCGTGCCTCTGCTGACCAATACGTCAAAGCTGGTCGACGACGCAGTTCGCGCCAAGAAGAGTGTGCTTCTCGAAGGGGCACAAGGCACGCTGCTCGATGTCGATCACGGGACCTACCCGTTTGTGACCTCCAGCTCTCCCGTCGCGGGGGGCGCACCCATAGGCACAGGAATTGGTCCGAACCGTATCGACACCGTGATTGGCATCACCAAGGCGTACACGACTCGGGTTGGAGCGGGGCCTTTCCCCACCGAGCTAGACGACGAAAATGGGCGTCACTTGGCACACGCTGGAGTGGAGTTTGGTGCGGTCACCGGTCGCCCACGGCGCACCGGCTGGCTCGACATTCCCGCCTTGCGTTACGCGGTTCGGGTCAACGGGGTCGATGCACTGGCGTTGACGAAGCTCGATGTGCTCACGGGTTTGCCGGTGGTCAAGGTCTGCACCGCCTATGATACGGCCGAAGGGCGCACGGACGACTTCCCCATCGATCTCATCGGGGAGCCCGGAGCTGCAACCCCGGTCTATGAGGAATTGCCAGGTTGGGCGGAAGATCTGACCGGGGTGCGCGTTATCGATCAGCTGCCTGCCAACGCGCGCAGCTACCTCCGATACCTGGAGGAGGCGGTGGGGGTACCGGTCTTCCTTCTCAGTGTGGGCCCGCGACGGGCTGAGACCGTCGTTCTGCAGAATCCTTTCACGGGTCGCGCAGGAACTCCCTGATACCCCCTGGCTGGGCCAGGCAGTGCTCGCTACACTCGTAGCATGCCGCACCCTGTCTGGCTTTCTCTGGCTCTGACGATGAACGGGAGCTCTCTGCTGACCGGGGCGGCGCAGCTTGCCCCCAGACCGCCAGAGTGTGCCGGTGTCGTTGGGGTCTGGAAGAGCGTCGGGCGGGACGGTTTGCAGGCCCAGTGTGCAACCTTGGCCAGGGGCTATGCAGCACTTTCGGTCGAACCACAGCGCAGCCTGATGCTCGCCCAAGGGCTCGCGGAGGGGCCGCTGTCTCGAGACGCCTTTGTTCTCGAGGCTCGAGCGCTCGTGGCAGTGGGCCAATACGAGCAAGCAGCAAGACTGTTCGAGCGCGCGGGACAGTGGGGCAGTGATCTCCTCCAAGGCGCGGGAGTCCAACACGATCGTGCGGTCGCCGCCGCGTTTACTGGTGACAGTGAGCTCGCGGCCGAACTCTACCGGGCGTTGGTGCCGCAGCTCTCGCTGCTCCAACCGCGTCGTCGTGCGCGCGTTCTGCTGGAGGCGGCTCTTGCCGTCATGCGTTTGGGGCCACAACACGTCGAGGAAGCGCGGGTGCTCATCGACTATGCCGACCGAGTTCGTGAATACCGGCAAGAGCGCGCCGTGTGGATGCTCGTCCGGGGGCTGGCGGAGTCGCGTGCTGGCATGGCTTCTGACGTCGAGCTCCAGGACCCCGATAGCCTTCTCACTGAGCTTGCTGCGAGAGGCTTTGATTCTGCGCTGCCAGCGGTTCCCGCACCCGAAGTCGCTGCGCTGGGAGCCATCGCCTATGACACCACCGACGCCCCCCGTGCGAGGGAACTGTGGCGCGAATACGCGACTGCCGAACTTGCCAAGCCGTGGCGACGGTGGGTGTCTGAGCGGGTGGGGACTGTGCCATGAGGTTTGGCCCCGCTGGGATGCTGCTATTCGTGTCACTTTCAGCCTTCCAGCTCGTGTCGCTTGCGCCGTTCCGCGCTGAAGCGGATCCGAGCATCTGGCAGCGCGTCAAGGACCCCATAGGGTTCCAGGCCGAAGCGATGTACCGCGCCCTGGACTCGGACCGGGTTCCCCGAGAGGAACTGGTGGACGATCCCTCAGCGGAACGTCTGCTCAACGGACGCACCGCGTTGCGAATCATCGTCAACGGGGGAGACACTTACCCCAATGCCGACTTGCGCTATCTGCTGGCGCTCTGTCTGGCGAACGGCACACCGAAGACAATACGCCAGGCGCCGACCGCCCTGCTGGCGGCACTCCAGTTGGCGCCAACCCACCCGCTGGCAGCGAATGCCTGGTACGACTTGGGTATCGCCTCGGAGTGGGGAGACGAACTTGCTGCTGCAGATGGCGCGTACAGCGCTGCGTTGCGGCTGGAGTGGGACCGAGAGCAACGCGCTGCCATCTACCGAATGAGGGGTCAACTTGAAATGCGCCGAGGAAACCTCAGAGCGGCGATTGAGGACTACGACATGGCCCTCGGTGAGTCGCGTGATGCGGAGCTGCGGGCGCTTGCCAAGTGGGGGTTGGCCGTCGCCCTGGACCGAAGCCACGACTTTCCGAGCTCGGTTCCCCATGTGCTGGCCGCGTATCAGGCACGGTTTGGTCCCCATGGGCGAACGAGCGCAATCGATTTGGACGTCGGCTACGTCTGGCCGTCGTACGACGAGCACTATTATCGCGGTTTGGCATTGCTCGCTGAAGCGGCTCAAAAGCGGGGCCACGACGGCTACACCTCCACCCTGCTGGCCTCACAGCTCATGTGGATCCGGTACCTCGATGATGCGCCCGCAGATGACCTTTGGGCGCCGCGAGCCAGGGAGCACCTGGAGCAGGTGCGTCACGATATCGACGCGCTCGACGACGAAGACGACCTGCCTTTCTAAGAACTACCTCCTAGCGACCACGCGCCCCTACTGTCTGCGCTGGAAACTCGCTGCCTACCCAGTTGGGCACCGCCGTGCTTGTTGGGTGGCGTATCCGTCAGTCTGGCTGACTGTGACGGGCGGCGCCGGTTGTGTGGGCATTCGTAGCCGAGGCGCCGCTGCGTCAGGCGGCGTCGCGCGCTTGTGGTGGTGGCGGGACACTCGGCGGCGTTCGGAGCAGTAGGGTACTGACGCTCTCCCAATCGTCTACATTCTGAAAGACGGGGCGAAGGTGACTGTCGCGCTCACTCTCACCAAATGCTCCGCTCAACTCCACGGCGCGCGCACGCGGGCCATCCAGTACGAGGAAGACGTTGTGCAGACCCCGGAAGTCGGGAATGTCGATGACGTCGACGATCTGCTGACGGTCCAGATGTAACTCCTCGTTGTTGCGTTGGATTAGTACCCGGCGATTGGTGATCAGGTAGCGGGTCTTTTCGATTTGTCGCCCCGGCTGGATCACAGAGCTGTGGAATAGGTAACCTGTGACTGCCAGCAGTAGAACAATCGCGATGCCTTGGCCGAAGGCCAGTGCTGCCATCGCGCCGGGGTGTTCTGCCAAACCGGCACCCAGTAGCTGCTTCCAGTTGTTCGCGATGCGAAAGCCCAGGTGAGCGATCGTGACCACCAAAGTGGCAGATAGGGCGAAGGTTTGCCAGGCACGCCGCCCATGGGGAACCCAGCGATGCCAGTCCACGCGTGGCTGGCCCGACCACAAGACGCGCTCACCATCCTCCAAGCGCTGTGAGATGCAGCGGACACCGGCGTTACTCTCTGACCGCGAACCGATATCTCGAATCAGCGCCCACACCTTGTCTGGGGCTGCCAGCCCGGTGAGCCGCAGCAGCAGGCGCCGGCGTAGCGCTCCCGTGGGGACGGCTCGTACCAACTCGATGTCACCGACGTTGGGATTGCTTGGGTGCCAGAAGATGCGCGCGTAGCTGATGCTTTGACGGGGGATGGCTCGCCGGAACGGTCCCCGACGCCAGACGACGTGGCCCTCCGTGATCAGATACTCCAGCTTGGACAACCAGATGCGATGGCCATGCAGCGCTGCGACGCCGAGGGAGGCCGCCCAAGCTCCGAACAGCAGCATTGGGGCAGGGGATACCTGCAACGTCCAGGCGGTGACGAACGCGAAACTCGTCCCGACGATGGACGTCAAAAATAGAACGATCGCGCCAACTTTGAACGCTTTTGGCGTCTCCTTGACCTGAGGTCGGCCACGCCAAATTATCTTCTCGCCAAGCAGGGGATCACGCACCAAGAGCTACCTCGCCAAGCTGGTTAGTGTTTATGTCTCCCCATAAGTTTCGACCCAAAGTACGAACGGTAAAGTCCCAGCTCCAAATGAGCCGTTCCGAAGCCTGGCCGTCCGGCGGTTTTCTAGGCTGACTGAAGTAAGACGGTCAGTGTGTGACGCGCCGCGTTAGCGCGCTCCTCGTGGTCGGAGCCGGCTGGTTGCGCCCGACGGTTAACCACACCGCACAGCCCAGCGCGTGCGAGCCTGGGACGGGCGTGTTTACCGGATGCGCCAGGCGAACGTTCAGTTCGCGACGAATACGAACTCCAAGCGCGTCGCGTGCTTGCTCGCTGCGGTCGGCATGACGGAGGCGGGCAGACGGTCGCCGGCGTCGACGACGGTGACTGTCGAGTTCTCAGCTTGACTCAACGACCGGCGAACGTTCTCGGCGGCCGGTGCGGAGCCCTCTGGCCGCCCATGCACGACGACCATCAACGGGAAACCAGGGTTGGCTCTTGCGATTTCGAGTAGTTCGGACAGGAGTTTCTGAGCTGTCTTCGCGAGCGTCCCCTTCGAGTCGAACGCCGGCTCGATGGGAACGACGACGCCGCGGTCATCGCGAAACACCCGGGCGTCAGCCACAGCCGAGCTGAGGCGTGACAGCAGGACGTCAGCATCGTCCCGGGCGGGTGACTGGCGCTGCTGCTTCATTCGGATTTCCGTCAATCGCTCCAAGCAAGCAGATCTGAGCGCGACGGCCTCGTCGACGGGCGTGGGACGAGGAGACTCATCGAGCCTGCTTTCCAGGGAGTCCATTTTCCCCATGAGGTTCGACAAGCTGGTGTCGGGGTCGAGTAAACTTGCCGCCATGCACAACAAACGCGCTCCCTCGATGATCGAACGCGCCGCGACTCGGCGGGCAGCCTCGCGCTTGGGATCTGCCGCTTCAATGGGGGCCAGAGGTTCGGCGTCACGCACGACCTTGTACTCGAGCTCTACGGCTTCGGCTCTGCTCGCAACTTCCTTCTGGCTCGATTGCAGCGCGTGATGTTGTTGGGTCAGCGTCGCGAGCTGGTGCTTCGCTCGGGCCAAACGCTGCTCCGCCTGTGAGATTCGGGATTGGACTTGCGCCCGCTGATACGCGGCCAACGCGTGCTCCGCCAAGGCGGCAGCCAAATCGACTTTACCGCTGGATTGTGCCGCCTCCGCCTGCTGCAGTAGGTTGCCTGCCTTGGCATGGGCTTGGGGCGCCCACTGTTCCGATGCCCGTACCGCTTCGGTGGTGCTGACTGACGAGGCATCTTGCAGGCTCTTGGGCCTGGGGGCATTGGCGCAAGCGATCGCTAACAGCGCCGCGCCGAACCAACGGGCTTGGTGGCGTTTCGATAGCCAGCTGCTGGTGTCGCGCCGACGAGAAGCTGGGACGCGAGGAGTCACTTGCCAGCCTCCCGTGTGGCGGGCGAATCGTCGGACTCAGCGTTCGCACCTGGCGGCGGAGCGCCGGGGGTGGCTTCGGCGCCCCGCTCGCTCAGCAATTGCCGCAACAAGCCCTCCGCTCGCTTGTGGCGCGCTTCCGTTTCTTCCAAGAGCGCACGCACATGGTTGAGCTCCGTCTGGGCCTTCGCCACTTCACGCTCTCGCGCTTCTGCGTCGGATTCCTTCGAGAGTGCGGTCAACCAATCTGACGCAACTCCTGCCCACTCGAGTGCCGCCTCGCCTCGCACACGCGCCACTTCGGGCTGGACGCCCTCAGCCCGTGCATCGTTGATCAGTTGGCGAGACTTCTTCATGATTTCCGAGACGTCCGCCTTCTCGGTTTTGCTGGCGCGTCGCTCGACGCGGGCCAGCAGCTCGTCGGCTTGGCTAGCGGGGTCCGTTCCCGCCGCGGTTGCTGGATTGGGGCCGCGAAGCAGAGTCAGCCCTATGCCGCCTATCGCGAGCCAGGAGACCGTCAGGATCCGTCGACGACCTCGGGTGCGTCGGCGCTTGGGGTTGGGGCGTGCGACGATGCGCTCGGTGGATTTCACGCTCTCTTGAAGCCACGATACGCAGCTGAGGTCAAGCGCTGCCGCGGGCTGGATCAGAGCAATGTGGTGGGTCGCGGGGGCGGGTCTTGCGGTGGGAGGTTCGACGTCCGTCAGCTCGGTAAATACCCTGCGGGGGGTGACGTTTTGGCTGGGCAGGTTCTTCCGAGCGTGGGAAGAGGTCGCCCGTGTCCATCAGGAAGATTGCCATCGTTGCGGGGGGGCCATCGAGCGAAGCTGCTGTCAGCTACAAGTCAGCGGAGGGGGTAGCAGCGGCACTGCAGAGCGTGGGTTTCACTACCGAGACCTTCGAGTTGGGCCCGCAGCTTGCCGAGCAGCTAGCCGCAGCGAACCCTGACGCCGTGTTTCCAGTCGCTCACGGGCCCGTGGGGGAGGACGGGTGCTTACAAGGTTTGTTGGAAGTGCTGGATTTGCCATACGTGGGCTCCGACGTTCGCGCCTCCGCCGTGGCGGCCCACAAGCCAACCGCCAAGCAACTTTTTCGGGCCGCCGGACTGCCGGTTTCAGATGAACGCTGGGTACGGAGGGGGGAATCCTTGGCCGCCGCTATCGAGGACATTCGCGACGTCCTCGGAGAATCGGTGGTCGTCAAGCCAGCCGCTGGAGGTTCCGCAATTGGCGTCACTCGGCTCCCTGCTCGCAGCAGCGACGCCGAGCTGATGGCGGCGCTCGAATTGGCGTTGGCAAGTGATCCCGGTGCGTTGGTCGAGCGTTTCGTCGATGGCGCGGAGGTGACGTGCGGAGTGCTGGATGTCGGTGGGCGGGTTCAGGCGCTGCCGCCCACGCTCGTCCGCAGTACGGCCTCGAGTTGGTACGACTTTCGTGCTCGGTACCAGGCCGGCGGCAGTGAGCATGAGTGCCCCGCAAGACTGCCGCAGGCAGTCTACGACGAGGTGCAGAGGTGTGCAGTCGGCGCGCATTGCGCCGTGGGTGCTCGTGACCTTTCGAGGGTAGATTTTGTGGTGGGGGAGGAAGAATTGGTTGTGTTGGAGGTAAACACCCTGCCGGGCATGACGAGTACCAGCAACTACCCGGAGGCCGCCGCCGTTTGGGGCGTGTCGTTCGGCGACTTGTGTCGTCGCTTCGTGCAGGCCGCGATGGATCGGCCCCGGCGCGTGGCGCCTCCCGTCGAGCAGATCCCAGAGTCTTGACAACAACGCTGAAGTGCCAATCGCGCACCACAAATCCGACCAAACGTGCTAGGGCGCGGGCATGTCGCAGACGATACTGGTCATAGGCGGTGGTGGTCGTGAACACGCACTGGCCGATCGCTTGGCTGAGTGTGCGTCGGTTGAGCGGGTTGTCGTGTGTCCGGGCAACGCTGGCATCAGCGGACCGAAGCTCGAAGTAACCGCGGGGCAACCGCTCGTCGTGGCCCGAGAACTACGGCCAGATCTCGTCGTCATTGGGCCAGAGGTTCCGCTCTGCGATGGGCTGACGGACGAGCTGACGGCGCACGGTCTCACCGTGTACGGACCGAGCCAAGCTGCCGCCGAACTCGAGGCGTCCAAGCCGTTCATGAAGGAATTCGCTGTGCGCCACTCGATTCGTACGGCCCGCCACTACCGGATTTCGAATCCGGCCGAGGTTGCAGCGGCGCTAGCGAACTTCGAGGTGCCGCCCGTCGTCAAGGCTGGAGGACTCTGCGCCGGCAAAGGCGTGACCGTGGCAGAAACGTTCGAAGAGGCGGACGCGGTCGCCCGAAGCATGCTGTCCGGTCAGGCGTTTGGAGACGCCGGGCTCCAGGTCGTGATCGAAGAACGGCTGCTTGGGCAGGAGTTGTCGGTACATGCAGTCTGCGATGGGACGCGGGCGCTGGTGTTGCCTGCGATTCAAGATCACAAGCGGATCGGGGAACAGGACACCGGTCCGAACACGGGCGGAATGGGCACGTATGGTCCGACGACCCTGGTGGATGAGGCGTTGGCCCGCCGAATCGAGCAGGAGATCATTACTCCAGTCGTCGGTGGCATGAAGGCAGACGGGCGACCATTCGTGGGCACACTGTTCGCTGGCCTGATGGTGTCGCCAGCGGGCGAGCCAGCGCTGATCGAGATAAACGTCCGCTTCGGCGATCCGGAGACTCAGGTTCTGATGAACCTCATCGAGGGGGACTTCGCCGGCCTGCTGAGTTCTGCCGCCAAAGGTGAACTTAACCCAAGTATCGTAAAGATTCGCGATGCCTATGGCATGTGCGTGGTCATGGCCGCTAGGGGCTATCCGCAAAGTCCACGCAAGGGGGACACAATTTCCGGAATTGCGGAAGCCGCGCTGTTGCCTGGAGTCAAGGTCTACCACGCGGGTACCAAACGACAGGGCGACGCCATCGTCACCGCGGGGGGGCGAGTCTTGGGGGTGACCGCGACGGCCGAAAGTCTTCGCGAGGCCCGAGATAGCGCCTACGCCGCGTGCGAGAGGATACGTTTCGATGGCGCCTACTATCGACGCGACATCGGCCATCGGCAGCTCGGCAGCTCCGAGGGATGAAGTGACGCGCCATCAGCACGGGCAACTAGGTGATGCCGACGTGGCACGGGCGGTGCGCGCCCTCCGTCGCGGCGACGTCGTCGCAGCGGCGACGGAGTCGTTTTTTGCCCTCATGGTCGACGCCGAAAGTTCGCAGGCACTCGATCGCCTGTTTGCGCTCAAGGGCAGAGCACCGACGAAAGGCGTTGGGCTGATGGTCCCGAGCGTGGTCGTGTGGACGTCTCTGGTTGGCGACGTGCCTGAACTAGGAGCGCGCTTGGCTGGCCGGTACTGGCCAGGTCCGCTGACGCTGGTATTGCCTGCAGCGCGTGCATTGGATCCCAGAGTGTTGACAGCGCAGACCGTCGCTGTTCGCATCCCTGGACCATCCCCCGCGGCGACCATCGTCGCGGCATTTGGCGGTCCTGTGACGGCCACGAGCGCCAACCTGGCCGGTGAGCCGCCATGCGCCATTGGCGCGGAACTGCGGCAGGCCCTCGAGGTGGACGACGCGGACGTCCTGGTGGTTGGACCAGACGCTCCCGGGGGACCGGTTTCGACGCTGGTAAGCATCGATAACGGTCAAGTCCGTGTACTGCGGCAGGGGGCGATATCCGACGTCGAGTTGAGTCGCATCGTGTCCCTCAGAACCTGATGGGCTCGATGGGCTCGACGGACGACTCGACTAGCGGTCTCGGCTTGACCTAATCGCGACAAACCACTACCCGAACCCCCGGGCAATCGATTGTCGCCCGCGGAGAAGAAACAGCTATGGCGCGCGTAATGAACTTCAACCCAGGACCTGCAACGCTCCCTACCTCGGCACTGGAAGAGGCCCAGAAGGAGCTGCTCGATATCGATGGCAGCGGTATGAGCATCATGGAGCACAGCCATCGCGGCAAGACGTACGAAGCCGTGCACAATGAGGCTATCTCGCTCGTCACCGAGCTCCTGGGGATCCCGGACACTCATACCGTGCTCCTGTTGCAAGGAGGGGCAAGCCAGCAGTTCGCCATGGTGCCGCTCAACTTCCTCCCTGCGGGTAAGAGCGCGGACTACGTGGTTACCGGATCCTGGTCGAAGAAGGCACTCAAAGAAGCCAAGACCGTCGGTCAAGCTAAGGTTGCGTGGGATGCGGCCGAAGGCAAGTACATCGACATCCCCGAGCAAGGCGACCTGTCGCTGGATTCCGGAGCCGCGTACGTCCACATCACGACGAACAACACCATCGCCGGCAGTCAATGGCATCAGTTCCCCGACACCGGTGGCGTACCGCTGGTCGCCGATATGTCGAGCGACATCATGTGGCGACCCATCGATGTGTCGAAGTTCGGTCTGATCTACGCTGGGGCTCAGAAGAACATCGGTCCGAGTGGCATCACCCTGGTGATCGCCAACAAGGATTGGATCGCCGGCGCTCGCGAAGACATTCCGACAATCTTCCGTTACCAGACGCACGCCGAGGCAAACTCCCTCTACAACACTCCTCCCACGTTCCCGATCTACATGCTGCGTAACGTGATGAAGTCCGTCAAAGCAGCGGGCGGATTGGCAGCGATGGAGAAGCAGAACCGAGCCAAGGCCGATCTGCTCTACGCAGCGATCGACGGCAGCGACGGCTTCTACCGCTGCCCAGTAAAACGAGGCGCTCGCAGTGTGATGAACGTCGTGTTCAACCTGCAGACGCCAGAGCAGGAGGCCGATTTCATCGCGAAGGCTACCCAGAAGGGTCTCGTGGGTCTCAAGGGCCACCGCTCGGTTGGCGGTGTGCGCGCTTCCATTTACAACGCGGCGCCGATGGCCTGGGTCGAGGCGCTGGTCAGCTTCATGAAAGAGTACAAGTGATGGCGAAGGTTCTCGTAAGTGACACGTTGAGCGATGACGGCCTGGCTGTTCTGCAGCAGGCTGAGGGCATCGAGTGCGACTATAGGCCCGGGCTGAGCGAGGATGAACTCGCCGAAGCGATCAAGGGCGTTGACGGTCTGGTCATTCGCAGCGGGTCCAAAGTGACAGCCAAAGTATTGGCTAACGCGGACAAGCTCAAGGTGGTGGGTCGAGCCGGTATTGGCGTCGACAACGTTGACGTCAAGGAAGCATCCCGAAAGGGCGTGATCGTGATGAACACCCCTACCGGGAACGCCACGACCACGGCCGAGCATGCGCTCGCGCTGCTGTTCAGCATCGCCCGCAAGATCCCTTTCGCCGCGTCTGCCATGAAGGAGGGCAGGTGGGAGAAAAGCAAGGCGAGCGGCCGCGAGCTGTCAGGGAAGACCTTGGGCGTCATCGGGCTCGGTAACATTGGTCGCATCGTCGCTAATCGGGCCCAGGGGCTGCAGATGAAGGTGATCGGCTTTGATCCTGTGATGGCCAAAGAGCGAGCCGCGGAGTTGGGTATCGAGCTCGTGAGCTTGGACGAACTTTTCGGCCGTGCGGACGCCATCACGGTGCACACCCCGCTCACGCCGGAGACCAAAGGTTTGGTCAACGATACAGCCGTCGACAAAATGAAGAAGGGCGTTCTTTTAGTGAACGCAGCGCGCGGTGGCATCTTCGAAGACGAAGCCCTGCTGCGAGGACTCGAGTCGGGGAAGATTGGCGGCGTCGCCGTTGATGTCTTCGTCGAGGAGCCCCCCGGCATCACCGACCTGATCAAGCACGAGATGGTGGTTGCAACGCCGCACTTGGGCGCTTCCACCAAGGAGGCGCAGCTCCGAGTTGCAGTCGAGATCGCGGAGCAGGTAGCTGCGTATTTGACTACCGGCGAGATCTCCAACTCCGTCAACGTTCCCGCCGTGCCTGGCGAAATGGCGCCTGTTCTGGAGCCTTACATCAAGCTCGGCAACGGGCTCGGTCAGTTCCTGGGACAAGTGGAGACGCTCAGCCCTCGATCCGTCGAAGTCGTCTTTAGCGGTGAAGTGGCGAGCCTACGGGTAGCGCCAATCGTCAACGCAACGCTGTCGGGAGTCTTGGACCACTTCCTCGACAATGAGGTCAACCCCGTCAACGCACCTCTGGTTGCAGCGGATCGAGGCATCGAGGTTCGCCACGAGGTCACCAACGAAAAGAGCCGCTTTTCGACGTTGGTTTCGATTAACGTCAAGGGCGCCAACGGCGAGGTGGCCACGGTCAGTGGTACGCTGGCGTCCGATGGTAGCCCACGACTGGTCCAGTGGAACGACTTCAGGATGGACGCGCAGTTCATGGGCAATATTCTCGTTATCCGCAACGACGACAAGCCGGGGGTCATCGGCTCGGTCGGTACCGAACTGGGCAACGCAGGAATCAACGTCGAGCGCATGCAAGTCGGGCTTTCAGACACAGGCAAGGATGCAGCGTCCCTGTGGGCGCTCAGCACGCCGTTGAGCGCCGATCTGCTTCAGAAGATCCGCAGCACCCACGACGTGAAGCAGGCCTTTTCCATCGCTGTGAGTTGACGGGGATGCGACTCGCGCAGGACGCGCGATGAAAAATCCGCGAAAAGGGTCGGGAGCTACCTGGCCCTTTTCGCTGGTGTGCCGGAATGCGAAGAGTCGGGCTCCGAGCGTACTGATTTGGGCAATCTTCGCGCTGAATCGATATTCTTGACGGGGTAGACGAAGTCAGCGGGCTCAGCAGTTCGTGCGATCAGGGCTGCCGACACGCGTGTCGTGGGTGCCGAGCGGTTCGTCCCGTGGCGGGCGGGGCGTCACATCTTTGCCCAAGCGATGTGACCGGCGTATCTTTGGCGTGAGGGGATGAAGTTCAGGCTCATTCATCAGGGCAACGACGTGCGATTGGGTGTTGGTGACCACCTCATCGGTCGTAGCTCCGAGTGCGGCGTCGTTTTGAGCGATCCCCTGGTGTCACGTCATCACGCGTTGCTGCAAGTCGAGGCGAACCAAGTGACGATTCAAGACCTGGGTAGTCGCAACGGTGTTGCAGTCAATGGGCGGCGGCTTTCATCGTCAACCGTTCTGGCTGTGGGGGACTCGTTGACCATTGGGGGGGCGGAGCTCGTCCTGGTTTCGGGGACGAGCCCTCGCGCCAATTCTACTACTGCGCGGAAGCAGACAGCCGAACCCCGAGAAATGTTGGCGCTTCTTGGGCGCCTCGCGAACAAGGCGCTCGCCCTCGGGAACGCTCGGGAAGCCGACCGCATCCTTCGCCATCACCTAGAGAACCTGCTCAGCCGTGCACTCCAGGGTCATCTTCCAGACCGCCAGGTGGTGGGTGACGCCATTGACTACGCCAGCCAGCTTGCCTGCACGCCGGACGGGGGACGTTGGCTGAGCTACATCTTTGAACTCTGCCTCGCCACTGAGCAGCATGCCTCGGAATCTGCGCTGGAGCGTCTGTACGCCGGCGTGAAAAGGATGCAGTTGGAACGGCTGCGTGCTCTTGGTGACTACATTGCCCTGCATCGGACACGCCAGGAGTCAATGACTCCCCATCAGCGCTTCGTGCTGAGCCGCGCCGAGGGCCTTTGGCGTCGACTTCAGGGCTAATGATTGAGAGAAAATCGCGCCTTCCTCGACTCCCGTGGTCGTCGGGGCTATCTTCGGGAGTAGTGTGTTGACGCGGAGTTCCATTGTCCCAGACAGCCAAAGCTGATCCGCTTCGCTGTTGGATGCGCATCGGCGGTCACGACGTCGAGGTGCGTGTCGGGCGGACGCTGCTGGGGCGTCACGACAGTTGCCAAGTGGTCTTGGACGACCCCCTTGCTTCCCGCCGACACGCAGCTGTTCAGTTTGATGGCCATCACGCGACCGTGCAAGATTTGGGCAGCGTCAACGGCGTGCTTGTCAACGGCGAGCGTATCGTCGAATCGGCTCAGCTCAACAATGGTGACGAGGTCCGCCTCGGCAATCAGGTCATTCTCATCTACTTGGGTCCAGCCGTAGGCGACGACCAACGCCGTCGCTGGGGTGCAGAAACGCTGACCGCCCAGGCCAGCGCACGACTCCTGGAAGCCGAGGTGGAGGAGGCGACGGTGGTTCGCGACGGCGATGCGCTCGATACTCTAGCGATACTCGCTGACAAGATGCTCGCTGTTGGGCGCGGCGCTGATGCCGAGAAGATCGTCAAGACTGCCTTACTCGATGTTCGGGCGCGCGCCGAAGACGGGGCGCAACTGGATGCTGCCACCTTGGAGCTGGCGGCGAGCACTGCTGTGCGTCTTGCGGAAGCGACTCGACAGGGCAAGTGGGTCGACTACACCTTCGAGCTCTATCAGGTGACAGCGCAATTGTTGCCCGCGCCGGTGATTGACCGTCTCTATAGCGCGGTGCGTGTTGCCGATGGGGTGAGCATCAGCACAGTGCGTCAGTACGTGGATGGCGTGCGCAGACGGCAAGCCAGTCTTGGCCCGGCCGAGCGTTTCCTATTCCGGCGCCTGGAAGGGCTGGAGCAGCTGGCGGCGCTCAGCTGAGAGTCAGGCTCGCCGCTTCGGCGATGGCCTGGCGTAGTTCGGGGTCCTCTATTTTTTCCAACCGCTCTCTCAAATCGGCGGGGAGCGGACGCGCCTCGCGACGCTGTAGCGCCGGCCGCGTTTCTGGTAAGTCCAGTTTGCCCACCGTAAAACGAATACGTTGCACGTCGATTCCGCGGCGCAGGAGGGCCTCTTGGATCATCGGATGGAGCAGGGAGAGCTCTTGCGCCCAGAGCGACGACTGAACGCGAACCAACAAAGTGCCACGCTCCAACGAAACTGGCTGAGAGCGTACCGCGACGCGGTGCCCAACGATGTCGTGCCACTGCCACCAGCTCAACTGCCCAGGGCGCGACAAGCGGGCACTCTTGGCCAGTACATCGCCGACTGTCACTGGTGAGCTACGTCGAGCCATCAATCAGTGAGCAGCCTGTTGCGCGTCGCCCTGGCAGCCATGTTCCACATGGAAGAAGAGCTACTCCAGGTTCAAGAGCTCGCGCACTGTCTGGATCACCTGCGGGGCCTGGATCGGTTTGGTGATGTAGGCATTGGCACCCAGCTTGAGTGCTCGGTCCCGGTCTTGCTTCCCACCCTCCGTGGTTATCACGATGATGGGCGTGTTCTTGTGCTTCGGGTCCATGCGGACCCGCTGAATCAGCTTCAACCCGTCCATGATCGGCATGTTGATATCGGTCAGGATGATGTCAAAGGTGGACGAAGCGAGTTTTCGCAGGCCGTCAACGCCATCGTCCGCTTCCGTCACGTGCAGGTTCTTTTGGCGTCCGAGAGCGAACACGACGAGCTGTCGCATCATCGGAGAGTCTTCAACCACCAGGCAGGAGTACTGTTGCGTCATCGATCCTCGAGGGGCACGTCGAACATTCAGCGCTGTTGCAGTGAATCAAAGGCTTCGGAATGGGGAAGTACTCTGCCGGCGTTTGCATAAAGACCGGAGGCCATCAGAGCTGCCGCTGCGTGTAGACCTAGCAGCTTGAAAAGCTCGAAGTCTACAGTATTGAGCTGACTCTTGTGGGCGAGAGAGCGCACAATCGCCAGCACCCCGACGACATTGTCATCGATGGAGAGCGGAATCAGGGCGGGGGGATTGGCAATGTCCCCTTGGCTTGGGTCCAACTCATCAATGATGCTGGAGACACCTGAGGCCACCACCTCCATGACGCGCGCGGTCGGCGGCTGGTTTGGATCTTCATCCGGACGCAGGCCTTCAGCAGTGATCGGGACCAACTTTGACGGTTCTGTGCAGAGGTAGACGACATAGGCCTCGACTCCGACCAGCTGCTCGAGAATCTCTTTGAGCCTTCGAGCGATCCCTCTTGGTGACAGCGTACTGTGCAGTGTGTTGGCGGCGACATGGAGATTCGCGAAGTTGGCAAGTTCGGCTTCCAGTTCGCCGAGATTGGGAGAGTGTTCAGCTGCTGCGCGCACTCTGTCAATCTTCCCCAACAGCTCTTCCTTTTCGGTCTCGAGCGCTTCAATCTTCAAAATGAGCTTCTTGATGGCGTCATCTGCCTCGAGGGTGGCGCGCAGACGCGCGTTCTCTCCCTGTAAGAAGAGCACTTGCTGCTGCAGCTGATCGTAGGCCGACAGGAAATCTCGTGTCAGCTGTGATCCTTTGGTCAAATTGCGCAACAGCTCATCGCGCTCACGACTCAAGTCGGGAGGGGGCGCATCGCTGGCAGCGCGGCTGGTGTTCGGCTCACTCGGCATCTTCGTTGTTCGTCCTCACCCTTGCTAACGACCTGCTGACTATAACACGTAAGTCAGAGTGCCAAAGGTTCTCGCCGGTTGCTGACCTGTCGGCGCCACGATAGGTAGGACACCTCGGTACCTTCGAACCCTGCCCGTTGCCTAGTTGCGGTAGGTCGAAGGTTGGCGCCGGAGGTCCTGGGTCTGGCGATCAGGTTGGGACGCCCTCATCGCGCTCTGTGCCCCGGAGGACCGAGCTCTGCGTAGCGTCGCGCTCGAGGTTGGTGCCGAAGCCCGGGGTCGAACCGGGATGCCCGTGAAGGCGGCGGATTTTGAATCCGCTGCGTCTGCCAATTCCGCCACTTCGGCAAGTCGCGAGAGAGGGCACAATAGTCGCTTTGCGCGTCTTGTCACTCGTCCTGGGAGGTGGGTTTCGGCCGTTCCGCCGGTGGGCTTTGGAATACCAGCAGAGCGTCGTCCAGCACGTACAGCCTGCGCGCGCGGTCCCCGCCAGATATATATGGGGCTCTGCTGACGGAGCGGAGCGTCAGAGGCACCAGGAGGGCACCGAGCCGCCGTGCGAGTTCGTCGCACTGCGTTTCCCAGCGGTCCCCCGAAAGACCGAGTGATTCCTTCGGCGGGAGCGTCCGCGAACCCGAGTAATAGAAGGGCTGCAGCGGCAGCGGCACGGCGACGACGAGGTGCCCACCGGGGCGCAAACACGACTTGAGGACCGACACGAGTTGCAGGGGCTCCGCAGTTCGGTCCAGCACATTCAGGCACGTCACCAAGTCGAATTGGCGTCCGCCCAGGTGGGTCGCGAGCTCCGACGCACTGCCGGCAGGCGTGTGCAGACATTCGAAGCCGCGACGGCGAAGCACCGCCGCCATCGCTCGCGACTGTTCGGTGGCCAGCGTCGACTGGGCCAATGGTGCCAGTGCGCGGGTCAAGTCGCCGTTGCCTGCGCCGACATCCAGATGCTTGTCCGCTATCGGTACCAGTCGACGCCACTGGGCCTCGCTGAGCAGGTGCAGCGGATATGTCCCTAGATACCCGTTGACGTCGAAGTCCGACAACACTCGGCGCATCAGAGCGTGCGCGGTGCTCAACCAGAAGCCGAGCGGGCGTTCGAAATGATGTTCCACGAACTGGCGGGCGGCGGCGTCGAGACTTACTCGCGTGAAGTGGTCGCGCACCAAGCCAGAAGCGGACGCCTCATCGTAACCGTAGCGAAATTCGAAACCCAGCAGATACTCGGCGGTCGTCACGCTGTCGGGCACGATCGTCGAATCGGAGGGAAAGTCAAACCGGTCGTACGTCGGCCGGCTTGTCCCGAGTCAGATGTTGCTGGTGCGCAGATCTGACGCATATACTCCGCCCACCTTCCAACCAAGGAGACATTACAATGAATTTCGAGGTTCCCGCGCTTCCCTACGCGAAGGACGCTCTCGAGCCGGCGATGAGCAGCAAGACGCTCGAGTTCCACTACGAGAAACACCACAAGGGCTACATGACCAAGCTGAAGGCAGCCTTGGAGGGCAAGCCCGATGCGGACAAGACTCTAGAAGAGGTCGTGAAATCTTCGGAAGGGGGCGTGTTCAACAACGCCGCCCAGGTTTACAACCACACTTTCTTCTGGCAGAGCCTCAAGCCCAGTGGCGGTGGCGCACCACCAGCCGGCGACGTCGCTGACCTAATCCAGCGCGATTTCGGTGGGTGGGAAGGGTTCCGCACGCAGTTCATCCAAGCGGGCATGACTCGCTTTGGCTCGGGTTGGGCCTGGTTGGTGCTGGACGCCGGCAAGGCAGCCATCACCAGCACCCCAAACGCCGAAACCCCACTGACCACGGCGGCCACGCCGCTCTTGACCGCAGACGTGTGGGAGCACGCCTACTACCTGGACTACCAGAACAAGCGCGACACGTTCCTCGAGGTCTTCTGTGACAAGCTCATCAATTGGGAGTTCGTCGCCAAGAATCTCAAGGGCTGAGCCATCGGCAAATCTTGGAGGAGCGTTGTCCCTGGAGGGCGGCGCTCTTCGCCGTTTGTGGAGGCGATGACCAGCTCGCGGCCAACGTGTTGGTCGGGCTTTTCGCTCGGACCGGCGATCGCCCGGCCGAATGCGTATTGCTTCCGGGTGGGACTCTCCTCTAGTCCGCGCTCAATCTCTGCACTATACGAGCTGATACCGATTGTTTTCCCAGGACACCTTCCTCCATGGAAAAGACTCTCACTTTGTTCGACTCCACTATCGCCAAGAAGGCCGCGTTGGCGCTCAGCGGCGTCATCTTGTTCGGCTTCGTACTCGGGCACATGGCGGGCAACCTTCTCGCCTACGCAGGTGCAGAAGCGTTCAACGCCTACGCCGCAGCCATCAAGACGAATCCCCCGTTGCTTTGGGGCACTCGGCTCGTACTGCTGGCATCAGTGACGGTACACGTCGCCATGATGGTGCTGCTCTACGATCGGTCGCTCAAGGCGCGCCCCGTGGCGTACCGAGTGCAGCAGAGTGTCGCCACCCGCTATGCGTCCGCCACGATGCGCTTCACAGGCCCGCTGTTGCTCTTGTACATCCTGTTCCACCTGGCGCACTTCACCGCGCCGGGGCTGGCGTTCGGCGACTACGAGCACAGCGCCACTGACGCGTACTCGAACTTCGTCCTTGGTTTTTCGGTGCCGTGGGTCGCGCTGATCTACATCGCCGCCAACCTTGCCCTCGGCTTGCATCTCTTTCACGGCGCGTGGAGCATGTTGCAGACGCTGGGCCTGAACCATCCTCGTTACAACTCCTTGCGCAAGAGCGCCGCAAGCGCTTTGGCAGCTCTGATCACCGTGGGAAACGTCTCGTTTCCCGTCGCTGTGCTGATGGGCATCATCAACTGACGGTACACCATGGAACTGAAGTCACGAGCGCCGACAGGCCCGATTGAGTCTCGCTGGACGAAGCATCGCTTCGATATGAAGCTGGTCAACCCTGCGAATCGCCGGAAGTTCGACGTTATCGTCGTCGGCTCGGGGTTGGCCGGTGGGGCAGCGGCTGCCACGCTCGGCGAGCAGGGCTACAACGTCAAGTGCTTCTGCTACCAAGACAGTCCTCGTCGCGCTCACAGCATTGCGGCTCAAGGCGGGATCAACGCTGCCAAGAATTACCAGAACGATGGCGATAGCGTTTTTCGTCTGTTCTACGACACCGTCAAGGGTGGGGATTTTCGGGCGCGCGAGTCGAACGTTTATCGCCTGGCGGAAGTCAGCGTAAACATCATCGATCAGTGTGTTGCGCAGGGGGTTCCTTTCGCGCGCGAGTACGGCGGCCTACTCGCGAACCGTTCATTCGGAGGGGCGCAGGTATCGCGTACTTTCTACGCTCGCGGCCAGACGGGTCAGCAACTGCTTCTCGGTGCCTACTCTGCGCTCAGTCGCCAAATCGGAGCCGGCACCGTCAAGATGTTTCCGCGCACGGAGATGCTGGACTTGATTCTCGTAGACGGAGTCGCCAGAGGCATCGTGACTCGCGACATGGTCAGCGGACGCATCGAGGCACACGTGGCGGATGTGGTGGTGCTTTGTACCGGTGGTTACGGAAACGTATTTTTCCTGTCGACGAACGCCAAGGGCTGCAACACGACGGCGACCTGGCGGTCTCACCGCCGTGGCGCGCTGTTCGCAAACCCTTGCTACACGCAGATCCATCCCACATGCATTCCTGTCAGCGGTGACTACCAATCCAAGCTGACACTGATGAGCGAGTCGTTGCGTAACGACGGACGCGTCTGGGTCCCGAAGAACGCTGAGGATTGCGACAAGGATCCGAGCTCAATCCCAGAATCGGACCGGGACTACTATCTCGAACGCATGTACCCGAGCTTCGGCAACCTAGTTCCTCGGGATATCGCTTCTCGTCGCGCCAAGGACATGTGTGATGAGGGCAAGGGCGTCGGGCCAAAGGTCGCTGGCGTGCGGCGCGGCGTCTACCTCGACTTTGCCGACGCGGTACGGCGCATGGGCAAGAGCATGGTGCAGGAGCGTTACGGCAACTTGTTCGAGATGTACGAGCGCATCACCGGCGAGGATCCTTACTCGACCCCCATGCGGATTTACCCGGCTACCCACTACACGATGGGCGGGCTGTGGGTGGACTACAATCTGATGAGCAACGTTACTGGCTTGTTTGTTGGCGGGGAAGCGAACTTCTCGGATCACGGAGCGAACCGACTGGGTGCAAGCGCGTTGATGCAAGGACTCTCGGACGGCTACTTCGTGTTGCCGGCGACGGTCGGGAACTACCTCGGTGCGACCAAGCTCGAGTCCGTCTCGGTGGACCACCCAGAAGTGAAAGGCGCGCTGGAGGGGGTGAACGCGCGGGTCAACAAGCTGCTAGCGATCGGCGGCAGCCGCACACCCGATTCCATTCATCGAGAGCTGGGTCAGATCATCTGGGACTACTGCGGCATGTCCCGCACCGCTGATGGCTTGAAGACTGCGCTCCAGAAGATCCCTGCGTTGCGAGAAGAGTTCTGGAGCAATCTGAAGGTGGTCGGGTCCGGTACGGAGCTGAACCAAACGCTGGAAAAAGCGGGACGTGTTGCGGATTTTCTCGAGCTCGGTGAGCTGATGTGTCGCGACGCCCTCGCTCGTGAGGAGTCCTGCGGTGGGCACTTCCGCGAAGAGCACCAGACGCCCGAAGGCGAGGCTCGTCGCGATGATCAAAGGTTCACCCACGCGTCCGCGTGGGAGTGGAAGGGGGACGGCGAGGTGCACACCCTGCACAAGGAAGCGCTGAGCTTCGAGTACGTCAAACCCACCCAGCGGAGCTACAAGTGATGATGGAGGCCACGACGATTCTCATGCTGTGCCCAGCGTGACGTTGCTGGTTTGCCTAGGAGAAGACGAACAATGTCGGAAATGAACCTGACCCTTCATGTTTGGCGCCAGAAGAACGCGGAGTCAGCGGGCGCGTTCGAGCGCTACGAGGCCAAGGGGATCTCAGAGCACATGTCCTTCTTGGAGATGCTGGATGTGGTCAACGAGCGTTTGCTCGATGACGGCAAGGACCCGATCGCTTTCGATCATGACTGTCGCGAGGGCATCTGCGGGATGTGCGGGATGGTCATCAATGGGGTCGCTCACGGCCCTCAGCGCGCCACCACGACCTGTCAGCTCCATATGCGCCAGTTCAAGGATGGCGATGAGCTGTGGATAGAGCCCTGGCGAGCTGCTGCTTTCCCCGTCGTCCGGGATTTGGTCGTCGACCGCGCTGCCTTCGACCGCATCATCGGAAAAGGGGGGTACATCTCCGTGCGGACAGGAAGCGCGCCAGACGCCAACGCGGTGCCCATCGCGAAGTCCGACGCGGATCTCGCCATGGACGCTGCAGCCTGTATCGGCTGCGGGGCATGCGTTGCGGCTTGCCCAAACGCTTCGGCGAGTCTATTCGTCGCCGCGAAGGTATCTCACCTGGCCCTGGTGCCGCAGGGGGAGCCCGAGCGCAAGGACCGAGTGCGCAAGATGGTTGCGCAGATGGACGACGAGGGGTTTGGACACTGCAGCAACCACGGAGAATGTGAAGCGGTGTGTCCGAAACAGATCAGTACGGACTTCATCGCCCGTATGAATCGTGAGCTGTTGGGCGCAAGCACTGCGTCGCGCGACACTCTGAAGCGCTGAGATCACGCCTCCAACGCACCCGCCGAGCCCGGCTCGGGCGAAGCGGGCAATGCCGTGGTGGCGTAACCGCAGATCAGTTGTCCCGCACGGGCAAGATCGGCGCCCACTGCAGCCGTTCGAGCAGCTCGTCCTGGATGACCATGCCCTTGTCGCTGAACTTCAGCACATTTTCGTCGGTGGACTCGTGTCGTTCCGCCACGAAGAGGATGCCCTGCCCGCTACCGTTGTATCCGAGCTGTACGATGGCGTTGTCGACCCAGCGCCCACCCCCGTCGAGCTCGATGGTTTCCGGTAGGGTGTAGAATCCCTCGGTGCGCAGCCGCTTCAGCGTCCGTCCCCAAGTCGGAGAGCGCAGCGGAGTCGTTGGCTCACCCCAGTACCAGCGATTGTTGCGGTTCTGCCCCGGCCGCACCACGAATCGCTCACCGCCGTTTGCCTTCTCGCCAACAAAAACGAGAACTCCCGCGGGGAAGTCTGCCTCGTGGTCGGGCATCGCTTGAGTGGTTCTGTAGAGTCCGGGTTCCGGTAGGTCCAACATCGTCTCGATCCTGTGGGCTGTGGTTTGCGGAGGGGGCATAGCTCAGGTTGCTTGGACGCGAAACCCCGAAGCTGGTCGAATGGGCAAAACTAGGCCTGCAGACGAGCCAATCGGTAAGCTGCGTTCAAAGGAGGACTGCGCTATGGCAGCCAAGAAAACTAGGGTGACGAAGGGCTCTTCCAAGAAGAAGGCCAGCGCGTCAAAGAAGGTTTCCAAGAAGTCGAGGCCGAAGAAGGTTTCCAAAAAGGCGGCGAAGAAGGTCTCCAAGAAGGCGGCCGCGAAGAAGAAGTCGTCCAAGAAGGTGGTCGACAAGGGGTGGGTGGCGTCAGAAGTCACCAAGAAGCCGGCATCGAAGAAGAAGTCGTCCAAGAAGCCAACATCGAAGAAGAAGTCGTCCAAGAAGCCCGCCGCTAGCAAACCCGCACCGAAGAAGAAGGCATCCAAGCAGGCCGGCGCGAAGAAGACTCCCGCTCGCAAGGCGACGAAGGCAGCTTCGTCTGGACCGAAGCAGAAGCCGCTACCGAAGTTGGAATCGAATGCCGTCGCCGCGCCTTTGGTGCCGTCCGTGAAAGACGCAGCCGCATCGGTCGACTTGAGCGAAGGAACCCAGGTCCCCGCGTTCTCGCTGACGGATCAGGCGGGCAACCCCCACTCCCTCGCCGACTACCTGGGCGCTCCCTTCGTGCTCTACTTCTACCCCAAAGACGACACACCGGGGTGCACCAAGGAAGCCTGCGGATTCAATGACGAGCTGAGCCAATTCGAGGGGCTCGGGATGCGGGTCATCGGCGTCAGCCCAGACTCGAGTAGTAGCCACGCGCGCTTTGCGGAGAAGTATGGCCTCAGCTTCACGTTGCTGGCCGATCCCGACAAGGAGTTGTCCCAAGCGATGGGCGTCTATCAGCTCAAGAAGAACTACGGACGCGAGTACATGGGCATCGTGCGCAGCACGTTCTTGGTTGGCGCGGACGGTAGGGTCGAAAAAGCGTGGCGTGGGGTGCGCGTTGCTGGTCATGTGCCCGAGGTGCTCGAACGCGCTCGGCAGCTCTAACGACAAGATGCAGGCTGCTGAGTCTGTGCTTGGCAGCCTGCGTACGCACTGCGCAAACTCAGAGGCTCTCGGGCTGCCAGAACACGCTTGGTCGGGGATAGGCTGGGCGTGCGAGCAAGTAACCCTGCCCGTAGTGCGCGCCAGCGTCCCGCGCGGCCAAGAACTCGTCGACGGTTTCTATGCCTTCTGCAACCACTCCGGCGCCGAGGTCGTCACACAGTCGGACTACGGCGCTCAGCAGCCGCTGCTGCCTTGGGTTGCTGGCGAGGCCACGCACTAGGTTTCGGTCGATCTTGACCAGGGTCGGTTCTAGATCTGCAATGTACTTGAGGTTCGAAAAACCAGCGCCGAGGTCGTCCACGACTAGGTGAATGTCGGGCAGTTCGGAAATCGCGTCGAAGAACGGTCGATAGCGATCATCGGTCGCCATCGGCACCGTCTCTGTGATCTCCAGGTAGACTTCGCCATCGTGTTGGAAGATCGGGTCGTCTACCCGCGGTAGCCAGCTCTCACTCAGCTCGTCCGGATGAACGTTGAGGAACAATGGTAACCCAGGTGGCGCCAGCGGGACGGCTACCTGTCGGATAGCCCTGCCCAAGGCACCGGTCCGCTGCTGTTCGGTCGCTTTGCGGATGAGCTCCAGCGGTGTCGGGTAGCGGGGATCCGCACACCGTACCAGGGCTTCGTATCCGAAGACGGTGCCACCCGCCATCTCCACGATGGGTTGGAACACGACTCGCAGTTGGTGAGACTGCACGAGGTCGCGCAGGGCAGCCTGGGCGGTTACTTGCACCTCAGTGACCGAGTTGGGATCGGTATCGTCTTCCGGCGATGGCACGTATGCTGACGTCAATTGTCCACTCCCTCACCCGCTGGGCGGGAATTTTTCGTGTATCACTCGTGTGGGTCTCGGTAAACATTTTCTGACACTCGCACCCAAGAGGGCAAACTCGCGGCGGGTCTGATCCGCCGGAGGTTCGGTGCTCGCCCACCGCCCAAGATCGGTGGATGCGTTCCAACGCTGGACGCAACTTGCCAGAATCGTTAGCGTGCCAGTAGACCGCGCAGTGGTGCGAAATAACGCTGTGCGGCACCACGGAGGTGTTCTGTTTTGAAGGATTTCTTTGCTTTCGAGCGAACAGCCCTGGCGCTGTGCAAGCTGCTCACCGTTTGGGTTGCCGTCGGGTGCACGCCGAATCCAGAGGTGAGCCGCCGGCATGCCGAGGAGCACGTCACTTTCCTGGCTGTCACGGCGTCCAAGGACGTCGAGGAGGTTCGAGCGGGCCTACCTCAGGGAGTGGAGCACCTGCGTTCGTTGTGGAAAGACGGCGCCGATCCGATGTTGGAGCCCGAGGCGGCGCGAGACGCTCTCAACCGTGCCAGGGGCAAGACCCAGGCGCTGCGGATCGTGAAATCGACGTTCTTTGCCATCGCCACAGGAGACGGAACCGTCATCCGCAATGATCAAGAGCAGGACCTGATGGCGGGTCAGAACCTCCTGTCCGCGTTCCCCAAGCTCAAGAAAGCGACGCAAGGGAAGTACGTCGAGACGGTCGGTTCGATGCATGAGGCGCGAGGGGTGGAAGGCAAACCCGATGGTCAATGGATCGCAGCTCAGCCCATCGACGTCGACGGCTCGGTCAAGGGGCTCTACGTGACTGGTTGGGCTTGGTCTTTGTACACCTATCGTTTGGAGACCGCACTGAGGAGCCACATCTACGACGCTGACAAGCCCGACAAGTCGCTGATGTACGTTTTTGTTGTCGAAGGAAAGCAGGCCTTTGGGACGCGTGTCTCCCCAGTGGTGAACGCCGAGGCGATAGAGAAACTAGACCCGATGAGCCACTTGGATGGCTCGGGTAACTTCGGAGCAGTGCTGGAGATCACCGGTCGCAGCTTCGGGTTGGCCGTGAAGAAGGTGCCGGCACTGGGTGAGAACGTAGCCGTCGCGATTTTGCGCAGCGAGACCTAGCCGAATCCAGACTTTGCGTCCCTCACCCGAGGGCTCAGCCCCCGGTGCCGGGGCCCGAGCGGCCCAGGCGATGCAACCCCATCAGTGCGACGGCTACTCCGACGATGACCATCACGCCGCCGAGCGTGGGATCGACCACGAGAGCCGTTGCGATGCCAACCAAGGGGGCCGCAGCACCCCACAGAATCTGGCTGCGGGGGGTCAAGGCCACCCCTGTCGCCGTGCCGTGGCCAAGAAGTCTTTGACGTCACGTTGCAGCCGTCGTTCGACCATGACGCTCGTCACCTCCCGCTCCTCTCCCTCCTGCTCGTCCGTCATGTACCCCAAGTCGTGGAGGATCAGGATGCGTGTGTCGGGGTGGTTCGGATCCCGCACCAGGGATAGTGCGTTGCTGCCGACGTCATGGGCAGGGATGGCAGAGCCGAGCGCGGTGCGCTCGGGCGCCGTGACGAAAGCGATCGCCAACTGCCGACCAGCGACGGCCACGTCCACCTGCAGAGCGCGCTCCCTAGGAAGTGAGACAAGCCGCCCTGTTGTCGGAGTGAGCCGCTCGTCCGACACGGCTCGAGCGATTAACTCGACGGCTCGTGATTCGGCCAGCGGGCGCTGTGGGTGCGGCGACTTGGCGGGTTCTGTCGCGCAACCGTGCAGCAGACACAGCCCAATCAGGCAGATCGCGCGCCGACCAAGTGCCGCTCGTGGGCGGCAGCTGGCCCGGTGGCCCGGGCTGGTCGGCGTGACCACCGTTGGCTGACTCGGGGGCGACATGCGGCGAGGCTAGCCAAAGCGTTCTGCTTTCGCTAGGTCCAGAGCGGGTTCGATGCGTTTGAGGCAGGGAATAGTGATCGGTGGCTGCGTTGTTTGCGGCTGTGCCACGCAGCGGGTCCCGGAGCCCCGGGAGGTGGTGGTCGAGTACCGCGATGCGGTCCAGCGCGGCGATGCGGCGGCGCTCTACGAGTTGTTGAGCGAAAGCGCCAAGGCTCAGTTGACAGAACGTGAGGTGCGGGTGTTGCTCCAAGAGTCCAAGCAGGAGCTCAGCCAGCGCGCCTCGGCTCTGTCTGACGCACGGGTTCGCCCGCAGACGCTTGCGAAGGTTGGCTATCCGGATGGGGAGTTTGCGACACTCGAGCTGGAAGGTGGCGCCTTTCGGCTGCGGTCAGCCGCGGCTTTGCCCGCGGGGGCGCGAACTCCCGCCGAGGCATTGGGGGAGCTGCGGCGGGCTTTGGCACGGCGGAGCTATCCGGCACTCACCCGCGTGCTGAGTTCGGAGAGTCGCGGTGGATTGGAAGAGCAGATGTCGAGCTTGGTGTTGGCCTTGGAGCAACCGGATGCTCTCGATATTCAAACCGACGGCGATGTTGCGACGGTGGTGACCCCCGGCGGGCACCGCATCGAATTGGTGAGAGAAGACGGTGTATGGCGGGTTCGAGACTTCGAGTGAATCCGAAAACACGTGCCCGAGTGGGCTGTGCGCACGGCACACCGGGGAGCGCGGCGCGCCGCGCCTTTCTGAGCGCCATTGCTGGCATGGCGGCAGCGGTTTGGGCGAACCCGGCGTTTTCTTTTGGGCAAGATGGTGCGTTTACCCCGCGTCTGCTCACCACGGCCGGCGCTGCTCCCCTCGACCCCGAGCGGGAGGCGGCGCTCGGCCGTTGGGCTTGGGAACTGGTGCGCCGAACCAGCGCGCCCGGACGCCTCTTGGTCGACAAGGTCGCCGCGGATTCACCTGCGCTCGTCGCTGAGCCCTTCGCGGTATGGGCTGGTGCCCATGCAGTGCAGCCGTTGCTCAGCACGGAGCGGCGCAGCCTGCGCCTGTTCTTTGAAATGGGGGGGATCCTGTTCGTCGACGATTCCGATCCGGATTCGGGTGAGTTCTCTCGTACCGTCAAGGAGCAGCTGGCGACGGTGCTACCGGAGACGCCGGTTGTCGCCGTCCCCAAGCGTCACGTCCTGTACAAGTCGTACTACCTCGTGGACCGCCCAATCGGGCGGGTCGAGGGCCCTCCCGTTTTGGAGTCAATGAGTCGAGGACGGCAGGTTCAAGTATTGTTGACGCGACACGATCTGCTGGGGGCTTTGGCTCGGCGCGGGGAAACGTGGAGTTTCCCCATGCAGAGCGTCAACGAAGCCGTCGCTCGACAACAGGCGATTCGCTTGGCGGTCAACATTGCCATGTATGTCCTGTGCTCGGACTACAAGGACGACCAAGTGCATGCCGAGGAGTTGATGCGCCGTCGTGGAAAGCGATCGACCAGGTAGCGTATGGACATTTCCGCGCTCGCATTGACGGAGGATATCTCGCCCGCATGGTCACTCATCGCAGGATGCCTCGCGCTGCTGTCGCTGCTTCTGCTAGCCAAAGAGCTCCAGAAAAAAGGTCGCGGGTTTCGCTGGGCATTCGTCACAGGCTTGCTTGCGACGTTGGCGTTCCTCGGAGCAATCTTTCGGCCTGTCTCTGTGACGGCCAAGGCCACGACTCTGGGTCCGCGCATCGTCGTGCTGGTGGACGAGTCACGGCGACTTCAGTTGCCGGAGCAAGGCAACACCAGGCGCGCCCTCGCCAACGCGGCGGTGGAGGGGTTGAGAGAACACTTCTCGCAGTCGCGACTGACGTTCCTGGGGTTTGGCAACGGGGAGCCGAAGCCATACTCCGACGGTGAGCGGATGAACGTCGCACAGAGCGATCTGATCGGCGCTGTGACCGCATTGAGCCGAGCACCGGGTGAACGACCGCAGGCACTCGTCGTCATCAGCGATGGTCGACTGACTCGGCCTGCGGAAGTGACCGATGTCGCGGAGGTTCAGCGGCAGTTCGACGCGCTCGAGGTTCCGATTCATACCGTGGGCTTGGTTGAAGAGGCGCCAAAAGATGCTTCGATCCGTTCGGTGGAAGCGGCGGGGGCTGCCGTGGCGCACCAGGCGCTGACCACGACGATCGAGGTGGGTTGCGCGGGGGGATTGGACTGTAGCCGCATCCCCGTGCGGGTGAAGGAACTCCTACTGGGTGAGCCCGCTCTCGACCTTGCTTCCGGCACCGTCGACGCCAGTGCAGGGCATGGCAGCATCCAGCTCGACATCACGCTCGACCGCGCCGGCTCCAGAGTCATCGAGGTCGCCATCGATGCACCCACGGGCGATACGATTGCGGAAAACGACACGCGCATCCTGACTTTTTCGGTGGCCAAAGAGCGCGTCCGACTGCTGCACCTCGCGGGGCGCCCGACCTACGACGTGCGGGCGCTCCGAACGTGGCTCAAGAGTGATGAATCGGTGGACGTGGTAGCGTTCTTCATTCTGCGTGGGGAAACCGACGACCCAGGTGCCGGAGAGCGCGATCTGGCGCTGATCCGGTTTCCCGTGGACGAGCTGTTCATGGAGCACTTGCCGAGCTTCGACGCTGTCATTTTGCAGGACATAGACGCCATCAAGTACAAGCTCTCGCGCCACTTGGTGCGCCTTCGGAACTACGTTCAGAAGGGCGGCGGGCTGATCATGGTGGGTGGACCATCTTCGTTCGCTGGGGGTAACTACGCGGGCACACCCATAGATAGCGTGCTGCCTCTGGAGCAGCCGCGAGGTGGCAAGGGTTTCGATTCAGGCGATTTTGTTCCGGTGTACACGGAGGCGGGGCGGGCCGCGCCGGTCACTCGTGCCCTGCGTTCGATGCTCGACAACGAGTTGCCGTCCATGGCGGGTACGAACCTATTGGGCCTCCCGCGCGGTGGAGCTATCGTGCTGCTGGAGCACCCGGAATTGGAGGTTGGCGGGCAGCCCATGCCGCTCTTGGCTCTCGGCGAAGCTGGTGACGGCCGCTCGATCGCCCTCGGGCTCGACTCGACGCATCGCCTTGCTTTCGGCGAGCAAGCGGCGGCGGTCAAGGGGCGAGCGTACGGTGCTCTCTGGGATGGTCTTCTTGGTTGGCTGATGCGTGATCCTCGGTATGAAGCGGCGCGGGTGGAACTACGCGGGGAGTGCATTGCCAACCAACCGGTCGAACTCGAAATCCAACGCTTGCCAGGCATGGTGGGGGACATCGAAGTGACCTTGGAGCGACTTGGACCCAAGCGTGAGCAGAAGGTGGTTGAAACCATCAAAGACAATCACAGCTCCAAAGTGGGTGTCACGTTTCCGGGCCAGCCCGCGGGGGGCTACGCAGTCCGAGTCGCAGTCGGCGCGGCACCAGCAACCCGCCACGATATCGGGTGTGAGGCGGGGGGCAGCGCCTGGACCGATTCCAGGCCGGACAACGAAAGACTCCGGCTGATCGCAGAAGCGACGGGAGGCCAATTCGTGACCCGACGAGAGTTGAGCGAGCTGCCTCGCGCGGAAGTCACTCAGGTCACGGCGGAGCGCCACGTCGCACCGCTGCTTCCGGCGTGGCTCTGGGCGCTGTTGTCCTCGGGACTCTTGGGGGCGCATTGGGTGACGCGCCGACGCTCGGGTCTATCTTGATTCGAGGCTGCTTGCGGTAGCGCGAGCTCCGGCGTCAGCATGGGATAGAAACTTGGGACACGGCGGTGGGTCGCGGTCTAGACTGGGCCTGATGCGCCGAATATCGTGGCAGGGCTGGGCACTCGCGCTCGCGCTGGCCGCTGGCACCCAGAGCGTGCCGGCAGGGGCCTTGGTTTGGCCGAACGTTGTGGTGGAGGTCGAGGAGGATCTGCAGAGCGATGACGTCGCCGAGAGGCGAGCAGCCGCGAGCCGATTGGCGGCTCTCCCCGCATCCTCCGCCCGTCAGCTCATCCCGAAAGCACTGTTGGATGCCGACGCTGCGGTGCGCGTGAGCGCAGCCCGGGCCGCGATTTCGGTCGACCTGGAGGCGGCTGGGGATGTGGTGCAGAGTTGGCTGGGGGACAAAGAGCCCGAGGTCCGGCGAGTAGCAGCCGAGGTCTTGTTCGCTTTTCCACGACGGAACGAGTCGCTGACTCGGTTGGCTCGCGCTCTAGGCGATCCGGAGGGCGACGTGCGTCTGGCCGTAGCCCGGGCCCTCGGCGTGTCGGATAGTCCGGATGCCGTTTCTGCGCTGCTCGCTCACATCGATGACGGCGACCCGGCGGTCGCGATTGCCATCATCGAAGCATTGGAACGTTTGGGCGATCCTCGCAGCATCGCCCCACTCGTCGGACGCATTGACGATTCCCGTTCTGCGATTCGCCGGAGCGTGGTCAAGGCGCTTGGCAGTCTGGGGACGGACGCGGCGGTGAGCGCCCTCATCTTGGCGTTGCGTGACTCTGATGCACGCGTACGGTTGGCGGTGGTCGCAGCGCTCGGGCGGGCCAAGGACCCGGCAGCAGTAGACGCGCTCGCCACCCGTCTGCAGGACGATCCGGACATCGACGTGCAAGTGTCGGTATTGCATGCTTTGGCGGAGATCCAGTCCCCGCGAGCTGTTGCACTTCTGGTCGATCAGCTGTCTTCCCGGCGTACGGAGCTTTCCAGCGAAGCGCTCGGTCTGATGCTGGACTTCAGTCCCAGTGCAGCCCAGGAGATGATCGATTGTCTCGCGTCCAGGCAGCGAGAGCAGGCACAGGCTGAGGGTTGCGCGCGTTCACTTGGAGCCATGGGATCTCCCGAGAGCTACTCGAAAATCATGGCAGCCTGGCAAACGCGGACGATAGGGGCTCGAGCAGCCCTCGCCGCCTTCGGGCAGTTGGGCGACTCGCGAGCGCTGCCCGTGGTGCTCGAACAACTCTCGTCGTCCGATGGTCTGGTCCGGTTGGCGGCGGTGCAAGCCGCTGGACGACTGCTTGACGCCTCCGAACCCGACGGCCGCGCGGTCGAGCCGATCATCGTTGCGCTGCGGGGAGCGAGGCAGCGCCCCGAGGAAACGAATGCGCTGATCACGTTGTTGGGCAAGACGCGCGCTCCCCGGGCGGCCGAGACGTTGGCAGCAGCAGCTGCTTCGGGCCCCTTGCGGACGCGCGTGGCCGCCCTGCGTGGATTGGGACTCGTTGGCATGCAGGACGAAGCCCACGAGCGAGTCGCGCTCACGGCGTTGACGGCGGAGCATGGTGTCGTTCGGTTTGAGGCCGCCGTGGCAATCCGGCGCAGCGGATCGGAGCGCGCTCTGCCTCGCTTGTTCGAGCTGCTGGAATCGACCGCCATCGTCGATCGCGAGGCCGTAGCGACGGCGATCAGCGGACCCGTTTCGCGAAGCAAATCTCGGGACTGGGCCGAGCAATTGCGTCAGGCGATCGAGCGCTCGGAGTTACCTCTCGGAGTCGTACTTCTCGAGGCGCTCGCTTTGAGCCCGCACCTGTCCGCAAACGACCATCTTCACGCGCTAGCACGCGAGCAGCCATCCTTGCGGCCGAAGTTGGCCGAGGTGTGGGCGCTGCGAACCCAGTCGGTGCCCCAAACAACGGAGGCGGCTACCCAGGCACTGGTAGAGCTTCTGGGTGACCCACTGGCTGTAACTCGGGCGAACGCGATCTGGGCGCTCGGGCTCAATGGTGGTGGGACGGGGCCCCTGCTGAAGTTCGTCGATGACGCGGAGGTTGCGCTGGCCGCCAATGCGATTGCTGCCGTCGCACACGCAGGCGGTGCATCAAGAGACGCCTTGCTGCTCCCGTTGTGTACTGCGCTGTCCGATACGCGCAACTACGTGAAGGTCAATGCGCTGGTCGCGCTTCGTCAGCACGCGCTCCGCTGCGAAAACGGACGCGAACGAGTCCTGTTGGAACGTGACGACTCGCCGCTGGTGCGTGAGCAAGCTGCCAACCTGCTCGTATCGGTGCCAGCAGAGACCGAGCAGCGACGTCGACGGGACCAACAGGCGTTGGAACGCGTGGCGCACACGGACGCCAGCACTCGTGTCGCCGGCGCGACGCGGGGGCCCGCGAAACCGCCGGCGACAGCGGCATCACCGAATGTCGTCGCGGCCTTTATCGTTCCCGCTGGCAAGACACGACCGGTGCCCGGCGCGCCCTTTGCTCTGAATACGGGAAATGACCTGCTGCGCCTTGGATGGGCCGACGAGCGGGGGGTAGTCGCATTTACGAGTGATCGGCCTGCGCGGGTGCGACTCGAAGTTGCTCCCGGACTGTCCAGCGATTGACGCCCTAGCTCAAGCGTCTGCCGATCACTTGGTGGAGCACTTCATGGCGCACATCAAGTCGTTCGGCTTGCAGTTGCACTTGCTCTTGGGTTTGGGCTTCGGCTTGGGGGAGGGGGACGCCTCACTCGGCTTGGGAGTGGGAGAGGACTTGGGCTTTGGCGATGGCTTGGCCGTGTACTTTCGCTTCGGCTGCGTCGGGGTCTTGGCCTTTTCCTTTTCGTCTTCCTCCGCGGCTTGCTCCTCATCCGGTTTTTCGGCGGACGGAACCTCGACAGTTGCCGTGACGACCACCGTGGCTGGCGGAGGGGGCACCGCCGGTGCTGGCGGGGGTTCTTCCTTGAGTAGGAATACCAAGCCGCCGACAACCGCGGCGACCGCGATGCCACCGCCGATGAAGAGGCCGTTCTTGCTCGAGGAGGGCGGGGGGATTTGGGACTCTAGGCCGCCAAGCGGAGCGGTGGTCCCGCCTGTCAGCGGTGCGGCGCCCAAGGGGCTTGCTGCGAGCGGCGACGAACCGAGGTCCATCGACTGGGAGGGATCGGTCGCTTCGGCAGCAGCTGTCAAGGCAGCGAGGTCAATCAGACCCGAGTCTTCGGTGCTTGCACCACCGTACGTGACACCGCCCTGCGGGGCGGCCGGCGCGGGCGCATCCTGGCCACCTCCAGTCAACGCGCTCAGGGAGAACAATACCGACGACTCATTGCGGGCCCCAGTGGTGGCCGTGGTGACGGCCGCGTCTTCAGTCTGTCCGTGCTGAACGGAAACGTCGCGCTCGCTTCCGGCCATGTCAATGCCACCGAATAGATCCGCCTTGTGGTCCGCCCTGGCGGCCGCGCGCACTGGCTCTTGGGGTTCGGCCTGACCAAAAGCGGCGGCCGCGACTGGCGGCTGCGACGCCGCTGCTGCGGCGTGAAGCGCATCGTTGATCTCCGGAACGTCTGCCAGCGGGGCCCAATCCGCCATGCCGTCTTTCCAGACATAGGTATCTGCGGTGACCACCCCGGTGTTGTATGCGTCGACCAGTTCAGGCACCGTCATGGTGCGCTGATCGTGCTCCGAGATGTCCACCGTGTACGAGGCCACTCCTGGGCCGACGGACGCGGACGGTGCGTGTGAGACGGATGCGGCCTGAGGATGAACACTGCTACCGGCAGCCTGTACGGTAGGCGGACTGGCCTTGCCGTCAATCACGATGGTGGTGCCGCATTTGCGACAGCGAATCTTCGCAAGGCGGTTTTGAACCTTTTCGTCAGCGATCGAGTACTTGGCTGAACAGGACGGGCAAGCGATCTTCACGATTGGGCCTTTGCTGGCTTTCGCGCACATGGCGCTTCAGGGTTCTGGACTGGGGCGGTAGAAAAAAACGTGTGGGGAGCCAAGGGAAAGCGAAATCGGAGACGGCGAACGTCCGAGCTGAGCCGGGGCTCCTCGGCGGCGCTGACCGTTACCATAAGAGTGTCTTTCAGGTTGAACAGATTCGGAAGAAGTAACCGGACCTTGTCGCTCCGGCGTGCGGTTTGAAAAGTAATAGTGTGACTGCGGTGAAGCACGCCTCATTGGCGATTGCGCAGCACGTCATTTGTTTCAGGTCGGCTGGTCGCATGTTCTGCTTCTATATCTCGTAGCACCGTTGAATACCAGCGGCGCAGGGGGCCTTCAAACGGCCACATCCAGCCGTAGTCAGGTCCCGTGAACCGCGCGATGATGTGGTCCCTCAGGACCGGATCTCTGGCGGCGTCCAAACCCTTCAGTTCAGCCGTCGCCCGCAGTGTCTCCGTGTAGGCCTCCCACTCCAGGCGAGCGCGGCCGTAGGCCAAGCCGAGTGGGAACCACGGCACGAGGTAGATGAACGCCATCCCCAAGAACGTCAGTTTGCGACGTTGACGTAAGTGCACCCGCTCGTGACGGAGCAGAATTACCCTGTCCAGTTCTGGCGTACTCTCCCAGCAGTCCGGCACGTAGAGGGTATCACCGATGACGGTGTGGTAGCGTGTCATGAACACCTTTTGACCGCCGAGGGTGACGATGCGAAGGAGTGCGTCGATGAGCTTCGACAGCGCGCTCGATCGTTTGGCGACGATGCGGAATCGAGGAAACTCCGCCAGGAGCTCCCTCATGAATTCGTCGACCTCGGTCACGCGTCGTTCAGCCATCAGAGCCGAGCAGCATCCCTTCTACGAGCGCTCGACCGTTGACGAGGTCGCGCGCTGCCAGCGCTCGCTTTCCCGGTAGTTGGGCCTCGAGCACGCGCAGATACCCATCCCCCGAGCTGACGATGAGGTTGTTACCTTGGGCAACGACGATACGACCCGGCGGCGGGGTGGGGTTGTCGACGTTCGCTGGCTCTGCGCGCAAGATCTTCAACCGCTTGCCATCCATCGTCGTGAACGCCCCGGGCTTCGGGCTCAGCCCCATGACCTGGTTCGCCAAGGCGACCGCGGGCTTCGACCAGTCGAGCACGCAATCGGCGCCAACGAGAGGCGGAGCGTGCGTGGCTTGGCTGTCGTCCTGTGGTGTTGGCCTCTGTCCGGCGAATACCGCTGGCAAGTCCTCGCGGATCACCACCTCGCCGAGAGCCCCCAAGCGCTCCGTCAACTCGCCTGCCGTCGTCCCTGGTCGGATTGCGAGCCTTCTCTCGGAGAACACCGGACCTGTATCCAGCCCGACGTCCATCCGCATGAGACAGATCCCGGTTTCGCTTTCGCCGTTCATCAGCACCCAGTTGATTGGCGCAGCTCCGCGATACTTCGGCAGTAACGATGCGTGGAGGTTGATGCACCCGTACTCTGGTGCGTCGAGCACGGGCGGAGGCAGTATGCGCCCATAGGCCATCACGATGGCGGCTTGCACTTGCCTCGCCTTCAACCATTCGTGCAGGTCCCCCTTCTTGACGGCGACCGGCTGATGCACCTCCAAGCCGAGTTCGAGTGCCAGGGCCTTGACCGGGCAAGGAGAGAGCTTCATGCCCCTGCCGCGCGGCCTGTCAGGCTGGCAGACCACGCCCATTACCGTCGTTGTCTCATGCAGCGCCCGGAGGGCTGGGAGCGCAATCTCGGGGGTGCCAAAAAAAGCCGTACGCACCTTGGTTCTTTACGCGATGTGTAGGCATGTCGACAACGGTGACATGCGACGGACACAGACCCACGGGGATGCGGTGACGCTCGAGGGGCAGGCAACTTCGACTGGGCTCCCTACTTGGGTGGGACGCGGACCCACCAGCCCAGCGGTCTGGTTCGACTACCTGACCGACGGTATCGCCGTCAACGCGTCGCCCACTGGCCTTCGCCGTGTTTTGCGCTTAGCTTGCCTCGTACGTCTGGTGTGGCCTCGGCGCTAGCAAGCCAAGGCCGCTCGGACCTCATCAGGAGAAAGCATGAGCGACGACAAGAAAGCCCCGCATCCCAGCGCGGCGCCACCCTCGGAAGAGGAACTCAAGTTCGGCGATGAGCTGCCCGTGTTGCCCATCCGCAACGCGGTGCTGTTTCCCGGTGCCGTGCAGCCGTTCGACGTCGGTCGAGAAAAATCGGTGGCACTGGTCGAGGACGTTCACGAAGAGCCATCTCCGGTAATCGCGATCTTTGCGCAACGGGATCCCGCGACCGATGACCCCGGCGTGGATGACCTCTACCCGGTGGGTTGCGCCGCGCGTGTCCTCAAGGCGCTCAAGCACAGCTCAGGCAACTACTCCCTCATTCTCCAAGGCCTGACGCGCATTCGACTCGTCGAGAAGCTGCAGGACGAGCCCTACATGAAGGCACGCATTCAGCGCGTCGAGTCTTCGGCGCTGGAGGATGTCGAGGCGGAGGCGCTGGCCATGAGCTTGCGCGATGTCGCCAAGCAAGTGATTCAGCTGATGCCTGAGCTCCCGAGGGAAGCGGCGTCGCTGATCGATTCGATTCAGGCGCCCGGCGCGCTCGCCGACTTGGTGGCCGCGAATCTGGATGCCCCGGTCGATGACAAGGCGCAACTGATCGAGACCGTTGAAGTCAAAGAGCGCATTCGCAAGGTGCTTCGGCTGCTCACGCGCCAGCTCGAGATCCTCAAGATGCGTGAGCGCATCAATTCCCAGATCAAAGAGGAGATGGGAAAGAATCAGCGAGAGTACGTTCTGCGCCAACAGCTCAAAGCCATCAAGGAAGAGCTGGGCGAAGACGACGGCGACCAAGGCGACTTGGATGGTCTGGAGGACCGCATTGCCAAGGCTGATCTGCCTTCGGAGGCGATGGACGTCGCGAAGAAGCAGCTCAAGCGGTTGCGGGCCATGCAAGTTGGGAGCGCCGAATACACGGTGGTGCGCACGTACCTGGATTGGATCCTCGACTTGCCTTGGACCCACTCCACCGAAGACAACATGGATATTGCCGAGGTGCGCAAAGTCCTTGACGAGGACCACTATGGTCTCGAGAAGGTCAAGAAGCGCATCGTCGAATACCTGGCTGTTCGCAAGCTGAAGAAGGACAAGCGTGGTCCGATCTTGTGTTTGCTTGGGCCACCCGGTGTGGGCAAGACATCCCTGGGCAAGAGCATTGCCCGAGCGTTGAGTAGAAAGTTCGTCCGGGTTTCACTCGGTGGCGTTCACGACGAGGCGGCGATTCGTGGGCACCGTCGAACGTACGTGGGCGCCTTGCCGGGTCAGATCATCCAAGGCATGAAGAAAGCCGGCACCATCAATCCCGTCTTCATGATGGATGAGGTGGACAAGATCGGGCACGATTTCCGCGGTGACCCCAGCGCGGCACTCCTCGAGGTGCTCGATCCGGAGCAAAACAACACCTTCGCCGATCACTACCTCGAGATCCCCTACGATCTGTCGAAGGTGATGTTCGTGGCCACCGCCAACATTGCCGATCCCATCCCACCGCCATTGCGGGACCGCATGGAAATCCTGGACATTCCGGGGTACACGCGGCGCGAGAAGCTGGCGATTGCTCGGCAGCACCTGATTCCCAAGCAGCTCGAAGAGCACGGCCTCTCCGATGAGCAGGTCGCGATCACGGATGAAGCGATCGAGGAAATCATCGAACACTACACCCGCGAGGCGGGCGTGCGTTCGCTCGAAAGACAGATTGCCAGCGTCATCCGTGGCGTGGCGGTCAAGGTTGCCGAAGGGGATGACCAACGCCGAGTGGTCAAGACCGAGGACGATCTGAGGAGTTATCTGGGTGCCATCAAATACACGAGCGAAGTGGCCGAGCGCACCGAGGAAACTGGCGTGGCCACCGGTCTCGCGTGGACTTCGGCCGGCGGAGAGATCCTCTTCATCGAGGCCACGCGCATGTTTGGAACGGGCAAACTGCAACTCACGGGTCAGCTTGGTGACGTGATGAAAGAGAGCGCGCAAGCGGCGCTCAGCTACGTGCGCACGAACTCTCAGAAGTACGGCATCCCGAAAGACTTCTTGGACAAGAGTGACGTGCACATTCACATCCCCGCGGGCGCCATGCCCAAAGACGGACCGAGCGCGGGTATCACGATGTTTACCGCTCTCGTGTCTCTGCTGACCGGCATCCGTGTTCGTCATGACGTCGCGATGACCGGGGAGATTTCGCTGCGAGGGCGGGTCCTTCCCATTGGTGGTTTCAAGGAAAAGACCCTCGCCGCCCACCGAGCCGGTATCCGTCGCATCATCTTCCCCGAGCGGAACAGTGCTGATCTGGAAGAGGTGCCTCGCGAGATCAGGGACGAATTGGAGTTCGTTCCGGTCACACACCTGGAAGAGGTTCTACGGGCCGCGTTGGAACGGGAGCCTCAGCCGTCCCAGGAGTACCTGGACCAGGTAGCTGCGCAAGAGGCCGCCCGGACTCAAAGCAACTAGACACGCGACGACGGCCCGGGGTGCCCGGGCCGTTTG
This sequence comes from Polyangiaceae bacterium, assembly GCA_050298815.1. Taxonomy (GTDB): domain Bacteria; phylum Myxococcota_A; class Polyangia; order Polyangiales; family Polyangiaceae; genus SZUA-265. The sequence goes on along the minus strand of JBNKUV010000044.1, from coordinate 408,677 downwards.
GTTCCGCCGTCGCGAATCGGACGAGACCTCGCCGACCTGCGGACGCAGTACTCAAGTGTTTGGCTGGGGTTCCGCGCCGTGCTATGGCGCGCGATGACCGATGGCGAGTGAAGGAAAGAAGAAGGTGCGCGTTGCGCTTCTGGGCTGCGGCACCGTTGGCGGCGGTGTTATCCGTCTTTTGCGGGACAACAGGGCGCACATGGCGGCTCGTGTCGGGGCGGAGTTGGAGATCGCTCACGTGTTGGTGCGCGATCTCGACAAAGCGCGAGTGCCAGAGTGTGATCCGGCATGGGTGACGACCGATCCAGAGCAGGTGTTCGGGGACCCCGACGTCGACTTGGTGGCTGAAGTGATCGGGGGAGAGCAGCCCGCGCTGGGGTTCATCGAGCGAGCTATCGATAGCGGTAAAAGCGTCGTTTCGGCCAACAAGATGCTGCTGGCGCGACATGGGCCCGCGCTGTTGAAGCGAGCCGGCGAGCGTGGCGTCGATCTGGCGTTCGAGGCGTCCGTCGGTGGCGGCATTCCTGTGATTCGCACATTGCGTGATTCACTCACGAGCGACTGGGTCAGCAGTGTGCATGCCCTCTTGAACGGAACCTGCAACTACATCCTGACCCGGATGCGTGATGAAGGTAAACCCTTCGACGAGATCCTAGCGGACGCGCAGCAGCTCGGGTACGCCGAGGCGGAGCCCAGCCTGGATGTGGACGGGCATGACGCGGCGCAGAAGCTCGTCGTCCTCAGTATGTTGGCGTTTGGGGCAGAGGTGAACGATGAGCTGGTCCACGTCGAAGGGATTCGCGCGATCGATGAGGTGGACTTTCGGTTTGCAGAGCGGTTCGACTTGGCTCTCAAACACCTGGCTATCGGTATCGAGCGACAAGAGAAGCTGGAGCTGCGGGTGCACCCGGCCTTGGTACCTTCCGCGTCGCCGCTCGCGGGCATCAACGGAGTATTGAACGGGGTGTTCGTTCACGGTCAAGCGCTGGGGCCTTGCCTGCTCGTTGGGCAGGGTGCTGGCGAGAAGCCGACCGCGGTGAGTGTCGTAGCGGACATCGTCGATGTCGCGCGAGCCCGTGTGGAGGGCGCAGCGGGTCTTTCGACTCGGGCCATTACGACCCGACCACGGCCATTGGTACCCATGCGGGAGATCGTCTGTCGCTACTACCTCAGGTTTGACGTGGACGACCAGCCCGGCGTGCTGGCTTCCATCGCCGGGGCGTTGGGCAGCCACGGCATCAGCGTCGAACACATGGTCCAGGAAGGACGAGCGGCGGCAGGCGGACCGGTGCACGTCTTGCTGATCACCCACGAGTGTCGCGAAGGTGCCGTGCAAGACGCGCTCAAGGCCGTCGAAGGGGAGAGCTTCCTCAAGGACAAGCCCCGCCTCATTCGCATCGAGGACGTTTGAGCAACGAGCGAGCCATCGGGGTATTCGACTCGGGGCTCGGTGGCCTCACCGTAGTGCACGAGCTGCGCCGTCGCCTGCCGGCGGAGTCCATCGTGTACTTGGGTGACACCGCGCGTGTGCCCTACGGCACGCGTTCACCCGAAACAGTGGTGCGGTATGCGCGCGGTTGCGCTAGGTTGCTCACTCAGCGCGACATCAAGGCGCTGGTAATCGCCTGCAATACCGCCAGTGCCGTCGCGTTGGAGATACTGCAGGCGGAACTCGACGTACCCGTGATCGGGGTGGTCGGGCCTGGCGCACAGGCGGCCGTGGCGGCTGCGCAAGAGCAAGAAGCCGACGACAAAAGCCCAGTGCGAATCGGCGTACTGGGCACCCTGAGCACGATAGCTTCGGGCGCCTACCCGAGGGCCGTACATGGCCTGTCCACGCGCCACGAGGTGTGTGCACGAGCGGCACCGCTGCTCGTGCCGCTGGTCGAAGAGGGCTGGTTGACCGGGGAGGTGCCGCGTTTGGCCATCCGACGCTACCTGGAGCAGCTGATTTCGGACGACATTGGCGTGATTGTTCTCGGGTGCACGCACTACCCGTTGCTCAAATCGCTGATCGAACAAGAGGCGAACGCGTTGACCTCGCGCCCCATTCGCATCGTCGACAGCGCCGAGGCGACGGCTTTGGCAGTCGAGAGTCTACTGGCTACCAAGGCCCTGGGGGCAGAGTCTGGGACGAGCACGCTCGAGCTCTTGGTCACCGACTTGCCAAGCAGCTTCGAGCAATCCGCTTCGCGCTTCCTGGGGGAGCACGTGGTGACTGCCGAGCAGGTGGACATCATCATCTCGAACTGAAAAACGGGGTCCTCCTGCTGAGAGCGCCGGTGCGCAGTCATCAGGTTTCGCCGCGCGCACATGAGTAGAGCACGGCCATGCGCACGGCGACGCCGGCTTCGACTTGCTCGAGCACGACGCAGCGTTCGCTGTCCGCCAACTCGTCGGAGATTTCGACGCCGCGGTTCATCGGGCCCGGGTGCATGACGATTGCATCAGGCTTGGCTAACGAAAAGCGTTGGCGATCCAACCCAAAGAAGCGCGAGTACTCTCGAAGACCTGGAAAGTAGACGCCGCCCAAACGTTCGGTCTGGATGCGGAGCATCATCACCACGTCCGCACCTTCCAGTGCCGGCTCGAGGCGGGTGTAGCAGCGGCAGCCGAGCGCTTCCAGATCGGCGGGTAGCAGCGTGCGGGGCCCAGCGAAACGAACCTCGGCTCCGAGAAGGTGCAGTAAGAGTGCGTTGGAACGAGCGACACGGCTGTGGGCGATGTCTCCGCAAATCGTGACGACCAGTCCTTCGAAGTCGCGCTTGTGTTTGCGAATGGTGAAAGCGTCCAACAGGGCCTGGGTGGGGTGCTCGTGCATGCCGTCACCCGCGTTGATGACGACGGCATCCGTGTGCTGGTCGACGTAGGCGGCCGCGCCCGATGCGGAGTGGCGTACAATCACCACGTCTGCATGCATCGCGTCGAGGGTCAGGACTGTATCCTTCAGCGTTTCGCCCTTCTTCACGCTCGAGGCTGAGGCAGAAATGTTGACGACATCCGCGCTCAGGCGTTTGCCTGCGAGCTCGAAGGAGGTACGTGTGCGCGTCGAGTTCTCGAAGAACAGGTTCAGCACGGTCTTGCCGCGCAGCGTGGGGGCTTTGCGGACTGGTCGGCGTGAGAGTTCCAAGAACGCATCTGCCGAATTCAACAACTCCACAGCTTGGTTGCGATTGAGGTCTTTGATCGAGACGAGGCGGCTGAGGGTCATGGTGCGGGTGGAATGCTTGGGGCGGAGGTGGGTTGCACGACGGCCATCAGTCCGCCTTCCTGTTCGAACACGTCGATGCGTTCATCGTCGTCGATGTCTTCGACGCGCTTGACGCTGTAGTCGGGTTGGATGGGGAGCTGTCGCCCGGCGCGATCGATCAACGCGAACAGCTCGATGTTCTGCGGTCGCCCGTAGTCGAAGACCGCGTCGAACGCTGCCCGCACCGTGCGCCGCGTGTAGAGCACATCGTCGACGAGGATGACATGCTTGCCGTCGAGGTCCGTTGGGATGTGGCTAGGTCCGATGCGCGGGTTCGGCAGCGCCGTTGCAGCGTCGTCCCGGTACAGGGTGATGTCGACGCTTCCGATGGGGATCTCCACCCCTTCCAGTTCGGTGAGCCAGCGACCCAACGCCTTGGCCAGCGGCTCGCCGCCTCGCCGGATCCCGACCAGGACGACGCCGTCGAGGCCCGGGTGTCGCTCGGCGATCTCCCCCGCAATACGTCGCAGGCCCCGGGCAATCTCCTCGGCTTCCAGAAGCACGCGCATGGGCTGGGTGGTATCACGATCGCGGGCCACTTTCGGCAGGATCGTTTTCGTCGACTGGCGATTTTGGTGTCTGTTCCCTATCACTGGCACACTCCATGTGCTCGTGTTTCGACGTCTCCTCTCGAACCCGCCGGATCCACACTTGAAACGCTCGGGGCTGCTTTTGGTTGCCTGCCTGGTTTGGACCCGTGGTGCCGGGGCGGAGCCTCGAGGCGGGAGCCATGAAGGTTCTCCCGCCAAGGCCCCATTCCGCAGTGTCGGCGAAGATCTCACCGAGGCTCCGCCCAACAAGCGAGTCAGGGAGTCGTCGCGCAGCCGCTGGACGGCGGTCGGCGCTGCGCTGGTGCCGGGTCTCGTCGTGCATGGCAGTGGTAGTTGGGTACTCGGCGACGAGCACACCGCCCGCTCACTGGTGTACGCCGAGGGTGCGGGTCTCGGGCTCTTGTTCGGCAGCGGCAGTGGCATCGTGTTGTCGGGAGCGTCGCGGGTGCTCGTTGGGCCGCTCGCCGCTGGTTCGGTGCTTGGTGCCGGGCTATTTGCAGTGAGCTGGGTCGCCGACGTCTATCACGTCAGTGTGCCCCTGGAATACCGTGGCTCGTTTCGCGCTCGGCCCAACGTGGAGACTCACCTGGGGTACGTGTTTGTCGACAATCCGCAGTTTTCGATGACACATCTGCTCGACCACGGGGCAGCGATGACCTTCGACCGCTTGCGCTTGGCGTACCAGGGGCAGCACGCACCCGACGCGCTGTATGGCGCATTGAACGCTGAGCTCAGCTACCGCTTGTGGGCCGGAGCGAGGCACCCGAGCGGGCGCTTGGATGGCAGCGCGCTCGACGTCGCCTTGGGGGGTTGGCGTCGGGAGTTTTTGGAAGAAGACTTTCGAACACGAAGCGCCGAGGTGCGGGTGACGTTGCGCACTGACACCGAAGCAGTGATGCCGAGCTTCCCGGGAGCGTTTTCGGAGTTCGAGCTGGGCTACGCACGTCGTAGCTCGGAGCTGTTGCTGGCTTTCGCTGACCAGGAAGACTCGTTACTCATTGCCGGGGCCTCCTTTGGCGCGTACCTGCCTGGGCCGGGTACGGCAGGGGGCGAAGCAGAACTCTACTACAACCACCGCCACGACGGCGTGGTAGGCGGCATGCTGGCGTGGGGCTTGGGCAGCGGAGTGCTGGGCCGCGCCGGGTTGCGCGGACACTACTACTGGGGCGAGCACATGGGAGTCGGCGTCGACGCCCGCGTGGGGTCGGCCTGGGTGCTTGGATTGAACCTGAGATTCAGAGACGGAGCCAATCAGCGATGACGGCGGTAGCGATGCGAGGCAAGGTGGGCGGCAGGGGGGCTTCTTGGTGGATGCTGCCATGGGTTTTGGTGAGTGTGTCGGCGTGCCTTTCGCCGGCTGAGGAACGCGTGCGTGCCGATGAGGAGGTGGGTCGAGCGGAACATGACGGTGCAAGCATCGTCGTGCAGGACGGCTTGGCCGCGGTGACGCGCTTTGCCGCAGGCGACGTCGAGCTTTGGAGCTCTGCGCCGAACTACGTTTTCGAGTTGGTGCTACCGAGCAGGGGGTCCGTAGAGCTTGCCGTTCGCAACATCGTTCCGGGTTCACGGTTGTCACAGCTTTCTGGACCAGCCATCGAAATCGAGCCGTTTGAACCGGATGAACGCGAGGCAGGTCTCCCAGGTGACGCGGCGCGGTCGCTGCCGACCCGTGCTCACTATCGACTCACCAGCACCAATCGCGGCAGCTTCACGCTAGCGTTGACGGCACCAGGGGCGGAGCAGCAGAGTGCCTTTCGCATCGGGCTATTGAGTGACGTGCAGGAGGCGATCGGCAATGTGCAGGACATCTTCGCGCTGCTCAACGCACAACCCGATCTGGACTTTCTTCTGGGCGCCGGGGACTTGACTCAGCAGGGCTCGACGGAGCAGTTGTCGCGCTTCCAGCGTGAACTCGAGAGTTTGAACATCCCGTATTACACCACGCTGGGAAACCACGAGCTCGGGACGGATCCGCCGCCGTACCATTCCATGTTCGGGCGTGGCAATCTCAGCTTCGAGCACAAGGGCGCGTTCTTCACCTTGCTCGATAGCGCCAGCGCCACTCTCGATCCGACCGTGTATGACTGGTTGCAGGAGTGGACAGCGCGCGCCAGGGACGCCTTGCACGTCGTTGCCATGCACATCCCGCCGGTCGATCCAACGGGGGTGCGCAACGGGTCGTTCGCCTCCAGGGCAGAGGCCAACAAACTACTCGGTCGCCTGAAACAAGACGACGTGGACCTGACGCTGTACGGCCATGTTCACTCTTACTACCGCTTCGACAACGGCGGCATCGCAGCACGCATCTCCGGAGGTGGCGGCGCGATCCCGGAACGCTTCGACAACATCGGCCGTCACTTCCTGGTGATACAACTCGAGCCCGTGACCCAGGGATTTCGAACGGAGATCGTGCGAGTTGATTGAGCCCGCCGTTGCCTCAGACCGTAGCCAGCCGTTCGCCCGCCGGTTCAGTTCAGGTAGTTGCCGTCGGGGCCCCGCGGCGGCGACTTCTTCTTCGAGCGGCCACCCTCGATGACATCGAAGCCGGCCTTGTTGACGCGAGTCTGCCTGTCGCGTTTTTCCTTGGCCACCTCGCGTTCCATCTGCTGCAGTTTGAACTTCAAGTAGAAGCGTCGCATCGGCGATGGCGTGCCACCTCCGAACAGCCAACCTGCGAGCATCCCGCCAAAAGGAGACAGTAGGCCTGAAGGTGCTCCCTGTGACAGCGCGATCACCCGGAGCACGCTGATGCCGATGACGAACAGCACTAGCCCCCTGGAGGTCACCGGCAAGACGAACATCAGACGCACCTGCTGACCCTTGAAGCTCAGCGCCCAAGCAATCGCTACCGCCTCGACGACTGGAAACGCTCCGTACCAGTACGGAGGGATCAGCTTGGCTGCCGCCGTCGCCGGCAACGCAAGTGCCAGCACCATTTGAAACGCGTACGCGAGTACGGCGGACGCGCCGAGGAATCGAAGCAGCCTGGCGGAACCCCATTGCTGCTCCAACGAAGGGGTCAAGAAATACAAGCCCAGCAGCACGAACAGGATGTGACCGACCTGTCCGCTGGGGTGGTGCATCAGCGGGGCGGTGAACAGGCGCCAGATCTCACCGCTCCAGATGGCTGTGTCATTGCCGCAAAACAGCAGGAACAGCTCAGTCGACGCGCCACCCCAGTTGACGGCGATGGCGAACATCAACCAGATCAGGAACAGCGCGAGCATCACCCCAATCAGCGCCCTACCGGGTCTCGGGAGCACGAATTGTTGGCTACCCGTCTGCCAGTTCGACATATCGATAGTTCGTAATCGCGGCGGGCTGCCCCCGCAAGCTCGGAGACAGTATAGAGGTGGCCTTCACTCTTCGGCTGGCGAAAGCACGCACCCTCGGAGGGTGATTGTCCGCCGCGAAACCAAGTATTGCGGGCCGTTGTAGTTCCGGTAGAAGTCTTCGTCGATCGGCGCCCCTGCGTCGCCGGGGACCGCTTCATCGCCAAGGCGCCCGCAGCTGCCAACCCACGTTGGCTGCGCTATCTCGCCGTCCTGACGCATCAGGGTTGGATCGTCGTCGTCGGGTTCCAGATCGGTCGTCGCATATCCCCAAATGTCCGCCACGTAGGGCCACCAGGAAGTGAGCCCGTTGTCGGACGCCGAGAAGAGCAGCGTCGCGCCACAGCGCTGGGGTGGGGAGGTGGCGCGCTCTACTTCGACTGTCACGACGTCACCCTTTTTCACTTCCTCAGTCAGTTCCACCAAGCTCACCACGTAGCTGGCGAAGCCGTCGCCCGCGTCGCTTTGTCCTGAGCAGGGGACGCCAAACGTGCCCGGGTCGATGGCAATGTAGCTCTCCACCGCGGAGCCGCTGGAGGCTGACGTGCTGTTGCAGGCAGCTGAAACGAGGCAGAGCCCAGCAAGTGCTACTGCCTGAAGGTGTGCTGAGACGACGCCCGCAAGTCCTGGCTTCTGCCTGTGTTTTGGGTGCGTGGCGGTGCTCACGTCCGATGGTCCGCTGCGCTCCGCTCCTCGCAGAAGACCGTGGCAAAAACCGGGCTTTGCGGGCGGGCCTTCTGAGTTCTCTAGCGGTAATGCCAGGAGGGCGCGATTGAGCATGGGGTGCCGGGCTTAGTCGACTTGGCGAAAAAGAGCTACCCCGCCGCTTCAGGGGGCTCGGATAGCGGGTCAGCTTCGCCGCGAACTCGCTCAGCCGGCGTCCGGTTCGGGCTCCGGCTCCTCGTCTGCCGTCTCCTCGCCGTCTTCTTCCTCTTCTTGGTCGACGTCGAGGAAGGCGCAGTCGGGCGCCAGCTGTGGTTCGTCGATGATGTCGCAGGCTTTGCTGGCATCCGCGTCGCTCAGCTCGTCGTCGCACTCGTCGATCGTCGCATTCTGGCCCTCGTCGTCGGCGCAGCGCCCCGCCGCTTCAAGCACGCGGACACAGCGATTGACTGCCCCCCGACTGGGGGACTCTTCCAGGCGGACGCCGTGCAGGCAGTGGTCGTGAAAGTAGGTCTTGCAGGCAGCGCTGTCCTCTATCAAGCCGCAGTGCACGGCCGCTTCACAGCGCGCGTACTCGATTTCGCGACACGCTTCGATGCCCACGGCATCCGTACCGCAGGACCAGGCCCCAAGCGCGGCGGGCAGTGCGGACGAGGCGAGCAACCAGAACCATGAGCGGGCCATTGTGCTGCCGCTATCACAAGCGCCGCCGTGGACGCGAGTTTTTCTCCACCGACGCGCGCCCGTCGTCGTACAAGCGCGCGATGGCGACCGTCATGGTACTCGCAGCGGGCTACGGCACGCGGCTTCGACCCCTGACCGACAGGGTTCCCAAGCCCATGGTACCGCTGGGCGATCGACCCCTGGTCGCTCAAATTCTGGCGCAGCTGAAAGCCCAGGGCTTCGACTCTGCCGTGCTGAACACCCACCATCTCCCCGACGCCTTCTCCCAGCTCGAAGTGCCTGAAGTGGAGTACTTGCTGAACTACGAGCCACGCATCCTCGGTAGTGGTGGCGGCGTACGGGCGGTCCTGCCTTCCTTGGATAGCCCGTGTGTGGTCTGGAATGGCGACATCTGGGTGCGACCGGATCTACGACGCCTACTGGCCGCGTTGGAGGGTTCGGCGGCCTGCTTGCTGGTGGCGCCCTGCGACGGTGTGGGCAGCAATGGTTCTGGCAGCATTGGCTCGGGCAGCATTGGTTCGGGCAGTGTCGGCCTCGGTGAGGATGGGCGAGTGGTGCGCTTGCGCGGGGAGCGATTCGGGGAGGAAGTGCGCGGCGCGGACTACGTTGGCGTCCTTGCGCTGGGGGAGAAGGCCCAGGCGGCGCTGCCGGTGGAGGGCTGCTTGATCGGGGACTTGTGCCTGCCCCTGTTGGGAGCCGGGCACCGCCTCGGCACCTGTTGGCATGCGGGGCCTTGGTTCGATGTGGGGTCTCCTGCTGGCTACCTAGCCGCCAACCTGGACTGGTTGGACGAGCGGGCAGCCTGGGTCGCACGGACCGCGACCGTCAGCTCCGCGGTTCACTGTATCGGAGCTGTGGTGGGCGCGGACGCGCGTGTCGAAGGCAGCGGAACTCTCTTGCGGAGTGTCGTTTGGCCCGGGGTGCGCGCACAGGCTCCGCTCACAGACGCGATAGCCTTTGCCGACGGAAAAGTGCTGCGAGTGAACGGCGGATGAGACCGTTCGCCATTGAGACACGACTTCCCCCACACCCAGAGCAGCTCGCGCGGCGACTCTGGCAGCGCGAAGCCCCAATGCTGCTGTGGACGCGGGATGCGTCGGGGCCGAGCTACCTCAGCTGTGATCCCGCGGAGGTCGCGACGGGACTCGATCCGGAACCCACGCTGGGTCTCGATCCCGACGCGGGCCTGTGGGGTGGGGTGCCGCGCTGGGTGGGGGTGCTGCCGTATGAGGCCGAGCGGAGCCGCCTCGAACGCCCGGCGTACCGTCGAACCGAAGATCGCGCCCCGCCGCTCGTCGACCGCCGTCGTTGGTGGCGATACCCTGCGGTTGCAGTCGTCGGACGCCGCGTGACCATCGTTGGCGAAAGTCAGTCCGCGGCGCTCTCGCTCCTGGCCAGGTTGAGCGACGAGACATCTCCAGACGCGAACGGCACCAACGCAGCGGTGCAGGTCCAGGACAGTGTGCAGGAGGAACTGGCGCATCGGGCGCGGGTCGAACGAGCTCTGGAACACATTCGGGCCGGCGACATCTACCAAGTCAACCTCGCGCGGCGTCTCGAGCTCTCTGTCCGTGGCTCAGCTCTCGCGCTCCTCGAGGCCACGAGTGAACGGGCGCGCGCCGCCTACTCGGCAGCGCTTTGTCTGCCGCAACCCGACGTCGGTCTCGAAGTGGTCAGTACGTCACCGGAGTTGTTTCTGCGGCTGTGGCCTGACGGCAGAGTCTTGACGGAACCCATCAAGGGCACGCGCCCACGCGGCGCTTGCGCTGCCGAGGATGAACGTCTTCGAAGGGAGTTGTCGACCGACCCCAAGGAGCAGGCGGAGCTGATGATGGTCGTCGACGTCGAGCGCAATGACCTCGGTCGCGTGGCTCGGGTTGGAAGCGTGGTGGCAAACCCACCGTTCATTCGCACCCATCGCACACTATTTCATCGTCAAGCTCAGGTCAGCGCGGTGTTGCGTTCAGGCATCGACCGCACGGCGTTGCTGTCCACTATGTTGCCGAGCGGCAGTATCACCGGGGCTCCGAAGATCCGCGCCATGGAGCTCATTGGCCATCTCGAGTCCGAACGGCGCGGTCTCTACACCGGGGCCTTGGGGGCGTTGAACTATGATGGCGGACTCAATCTGGCCATGGCCATCCGCACGCTGTGTCGCCGGGGGGACGTCGGGCACTACTTCGTTGGAGGCGGGATCGTCTACGACAGCGTGCCTGAAAAGGAGGTCCTCGAGACGCGTTGGAAGGCCGCGCAGCTGCATTCCGGCGCCTGGCCGGGGCCACCCTGAACGTCTGTTCTTTCGGTTGTTTGCCCAAGTTTGCCCGCCTCAGGTAGCTTGAAGCGAACTCAAAGGTATAGTTCCCATGAACGTTCGCAATCTGGAGCAGATCCAAGAAGAATCGGGGCGCGGCGGCCTGCCCATCGGCACTCTGTTCTTGTCCGCCATCGCAGGTGGGGCGTTGGTGGTCACGCTGATGATGAGCTTCGAGCGCGAGGCGCCGCCCACGGAATCCAAAAAGGACCCGCTGGCAGAACTCTTGGAGCGGTCGCAGGCCGACGCCACCAAGCCACCGCTGGTCGTCTCCGATCAACACGTCACGTTTCCAAAGATCCTGAGCGACGACGGCACGCCGACGACCGCGATGGCCGCGGTCAAGGACGAACGTGGTCGATTGTTGGAGCAGAGCCAGGTTGCGCCGCTGACGCAGGCACCGGCAGACCCCAACGGTCTGCCCAAGAAGTCACTACCCGTGGGAGATCTGCTGAGTGCCACCAGCGTGACCACCGATCCCAAGGACGAACTCGGTCAGCTTGCTCGGCAGCAAGTTGCGAGCGATGACGGCGAGATGGCGCCGCCGGGAGGTGAGGGAGGCTACGAGATCCAAGTCGCGAGCTTCCAGAACCCTGCGGACGCGGATGCGTTCGTCGCGGAGCTCCGAAAACGAGGCCACAGCGCCTATCGCCAAGCTGCCTACGTTCCCGAGAGAGGACTGTGGCATCGAGTTCGAATCGGGCCATTCAAGTACAAGTACAAGGCCCAGAACTATCAAGAGAAGCTCGACAAGGAGGAACGCATCTCGAGCTTCCTCGTGGATCCCGAAAAGGTGAAGCGGCAGAAAGCTGTCCGCGACGCGAAGATGGCCGCCCGAGAGAAGAAAAGGAAGAAATCAGGACACGCCGTCATCACACCGGCGGAGTGAGTTCTGGAGCGGAATGACGAGGCCACGCCTCGTAGCCGCGAGACCTGCCTCGCAGCACCGAAGCTCTGGGACACCCTCAACGCTTCTTCGACTGTTTGCGGACCAATGCCTGCCGCGCCATCGACTGGATTGTGGCTGGCACGTTCTTGGACTTGGCGATGGCGCGCACGTCGTTGTCCCGGATGTGGGGGAGCAGGCGTGAGGCGAACGTCAGAGGTGTCTTCGGGTTCGTCACTAGGTTCAGCTTCACTTGGTAGTTGCGGGTGAAGTTGCGATTCTTGGCGATGATACGCAGCACGTCGTCGTGAACGTTCCGGCTGCCCGCGATACGTGCCGCGTCGTACTCGGTGAATTGTGGGCTCGAGGCGGCGGCTGAGGCGACCAGTTTGTTCGTGTCGCGCACGAGCAGCAGGCGTTCCGCGTTCGTCCCGAGAATCGCTCGCCGGATGCGTTGGCTGATCGTCATCAACGCGATGCGAGCGTGTAGCGGCAAGAAGCGATCGGCGATCACTTCCTCGCCCTCGTCGTCCTCTTCGTACGTGTCGCTGCCCACGTCCAGCGTCAACTGGGCCGCGAGTGCTTCCGTCTGTTGGAATAGCTCGTCGTCGTAGGTTGGCTCCTCGGTTGGTTCGGGGATGAGCTCGTTCTTGATGGCTGCGGCTGCCTGTTGGTAGGCGGGGATCTGGAGTTCCAAGCCGTTACGAACGGCCAGCTCCAGCACACGATCCGCCGTCGACATGCGCACGCGCTTGTTCATGTAGAGCGCCTCGATGGCTTCGGGGTAGCTCAAGAGCAACTGTTCATTCGTAGCGACCAGTTCGCCAATCTTCTCGCCGGCGTTCTTCGCTAGGTGCACGAGCGCTTCGCCAGGAATGCGCGGCATGCGCAAGAGCTGTTCGACGACTTCGGCTTGACGCCCCAGTCGCTCCGCCAGGACCAGGATCACGGCGCCTTGCAGATCGCTCGTCAACGCGCCAGTGAGAATTGGTGGCGGCAGCTTGTCCAACGTCTGGCTGGCCAGGGCCGCGAGTTCGGCGTCGCTGCCCACGGACAAGGCCGCGACGACCGTCACGACATCGCTGGGTGTGGCGCCGACGACAATCCCACGCGCAGCCATCTGCACCGCCTTGACCGGGGCTTCTCCGCTAACGAGCTTTCGGGCGATGGGGGCTAGTTCGCTGGGTTCGATGGACAGGGGCATAGGGGGAAACGTGAGCGCTCCTCGGCTGTGTGCATAGCCTGCGGACCAGTGGCGGTGCAACATCCCGAGGCTGCACTCGGGTCGACCCGAGCATAGCTTGGTCGGGGCCGTGGTCGAGGTTGCCTGGTTCGGAGGGGGGGACTATGGTCAGGTGGCTGCTGGGCGCTTTCCCAGTCGGCAGGAGGACCACCGCGGATGGGCATATTCGATTTCGTGAAGAACGGCGTGCAGCGCATGATGATCGCGCGACCCGACAGCGCCAAAGAAGCAATCGTCTACAAGCACCCTGACCAGAACTTCCCCTTCTGGAGTCAGCTGACCGTCGATTCGGACGAGTTGGTCCTGTTCTTCAAGGATGGTGCTTATGTCGGCTACCTGCCGGCAGGGCGCCACACGTTGGACACCCAGAACATCCCGTTCCTCGGCGCGTTGGTCGACAAGATGACGGGTGGCAACGTCTTCATCTCGGAGCTCTACTTCGTCACGACCCGCCCGCTGTACAATCAGACGTTTGGCGGTCCGATCGGCTCGATGCGCGATCCGGAGCTGGAGATCCGCGTCAACCCACGCGCATTCGGCACCTATTCGTTCCGCGTCACGGACGCGATGAAGTTCGTGCTCGAGTTCGTTGGGCAAACCGGGGCAGCTGATCCGGACCGCGCCATGCAATGGGTGCGCGACCAGTTGATGATGGGCGTGAAGGCCACGTTAACTCAGCTCATCAAAGATGGTGAGATGACGATGATGGACTTCGGGACTGCGGGTCCTGATGTCGCCAGGGCGATCGTGCAGAGCTGCCCAGACCTGGCGCGGATCGGCGTTCAGGTCATGGAGATCGCCAAGCTGAACTTGAACCTCTCCGATGAGGATCAAGCGCGCATCGACGAGTTCCAAGATCAAATCGTCCAAGCCAAGATCAATGCTCGCAAGGCTAAAATCGCCGTGTCACAGGCAGAAGCCGAAGCCCAAGCCCAGAAGTTTCACGACGATCGGATGTTCCAGAATCGTGCCCAATACGTCAATCAACTGGACATGAACCGCTACCAGCAATTCGCTGGCGCCGAGGCGATGATGGGCATGGGCGAGGGTATGTCCAAGGGGGGCGAGGGCGCGGGGGGTGCGATGGCAGGCGCAGGCCTGGCTGCGGGGATGGGCATGGGCATGGGCATGCAATACGCCGGCCGCCCCTATCCCGGGTACCCGCCTCAGGGCTATCCACCCCCTGGGTATCCGCCTCAGCAAGGCTACCCGCCTCAGCAAGCTTACCCTCCTCAATACGGAGGAGCTCCACCCGGCTATCCGCAGCAGCCGCCTCCTGGTTACCCACCACAGCCACCGCCACAGCAAGCGGCGCCGCCACCCGGCGCACCGCCAGCTGGCGCTCCTGTCGGAGCGGTGTGTGGCAAGTGCAACGCGCAGAACCCGTCCGGGGCGAGGTTCTGTGCCGCGTGTGGGAATCAACTGGGCGGCTGACAGGCGATTCTGGCACGGCAAATCCAGAGGTGGCGTCGTCAAGCCCGGACTCTCGGCCAATCGACGTCATCGTTGGACCGCTTCGGCACTGGGTTGGTTGGTGCCGAACTTGGTTGCTATTGTCCGCTCTGCTAAGCCGTAACTGGTCGATTCCTCGACACGAACGAGTCCATGGCCAAACCTCAGCTCCTCCTGGTTGACGCCGATCCGCGCAGTGTCCGCGTGCTGGAGGTGAGTCTCAAGAACGAGGGCTTCAGCGTCACGACGGCCAGCGACGGTGCTGATGCGCTGGAGAAGCTCGAGTTCGCGGTTCCCGATCTGATCCTGACCGACACGCGCCTGCCGCGTTTGGATGGCTTTCAGCTGGTCGCCGATCTCAAGTCCAAGCCCGAGTTCAACGCGATCCCCATCGTCTTCCTGACAGCGGCATCGTCCATCGAGGACAAGGTCCGCGGCTTGGAGCTGGGCGTGGAAGACTACCTGACGAAGCCCATTTTCGTCCGGGAGCTCATCACTCGGGTCAACATCCTGCTGGCCAGGAAGACTCAGCAGCGCATCGCCACCGGCACGGTGAGCTCGCGCACGCGCTTTTCCGGCACGCTCGACGACATGGGCGTCGTGGACTTGCTGCAGACCCTCGAGGTCAGTCGCAAGAGCGGCGTGGCCCGCATCACCAGTGGTCAGCGACAGGTCACGGTGTTCTTCCGGGAGGGTCAGATCATCGACGCCGAGCACGGGCGTCTGCGCGGGGAAGAGGCCATCTACCGCGCGTTGCTCTGGACCCACGGCAACTTCGAGGTCGAGTTCCGTTCCATCGACAAGGAAGTCATCATGACGACCTCGACGCAGGCATTGCTGATGGAGGGCATGCGTCGGGTGGATGAGTGGGGGCGCTTGGCGGAGCAGCTGCCCTCCAGCACGGCGGTGTTCGACGTCAACTCCGACTTGTTGCTGGAACGCTTGCCGGAGATCCCCGATGAGCTCAACGGTATCATCCGCTTGCTCGATGGCACCCGCTCGTTGATGGCGGTGATCGACGAGTCACCGTTCGAAGACTTGTCCACCCTCGAGGTGATCTCGAAGCTCTACTTCGAAGGCTTGCTCGTGCAGGCGGCGGATGCGACCGATGCAGCTGGGAGCGTGATTCCAGGAACGGTGCCCGAAGGACAGCGATCGAGGGCGCCTGACTCGGAGCAGACAGCGGCGTCTGAAGGGTCGCAGGCCGCCACGGATGGGGAAGCACAGGGCACGCGGTCGCCGTCGGCGCGGCCATCCCGTCCCAGTGGGCATTCGTTCCGCCCCTCGGCGCCGCCGATGGATCACACGGCATCCGGCGGTGTGCGGGTCAGCCATCCGCCGAAAGGCAGCCACGCCGCCGTGCCGCTTCAGGCCACCGCGTTGCCCCGACCCGAGAGCGAGCCCGACGACGAGGAGGATGTGGAGACACCGCGGCCATCCGTGGCCGAGGCAGCACCTCAAGACTTCGCTGCTGCCCTCGCCGCGGGTCTGGAAGAGGCGTTCGACCAGAGTGACGCCGCCACGCTGGCGCCGCCAGTTGCTCACCCGCGGCATTCTACTCCCGAGCTCTCGGAGCCCGCCCTGGCTCCCAAGCCCCCACCCGAAGCGGGGGTGCTGCACGCTCCATTGCCGCCGCCGGTCGAAGGGCAGCCCACGCCGACTCCCAACACCGCGAATTCCTCAGTGCGCCCGGCGTTGCCGCCGGAGATGCTTGCGAATCAAGCTCCGGAACCCCGAGCGCTCAAGAACGAGGCTGAGCTCGAAAAGGTACTCACGCCCGTCCCGTCCGTGCGCGTGGGGCCTCGCTCTTCGAAGCCTGCTGAGCCCCACGCCGTCTCAGAGACGCCGGTGCCACCACCCGCTGCCACGGCGATCCCGGCGCCACCCGTCGCTGCAGAGGACGAGGCGCCCCCTCTGACACCGCGGGTGGGCGTTGACGTCGCGCAACCCACGGTCTCGCTGACGCAGCCGACACGCTCGCGAGGCCCGGAGCCGCGCGCTGGCTCCACCATCTTGGGCATTGGCGTTTCCAAGGTGCCTCGCGGCACCGATCCCGACCCGCCCCCGCGCTCGCCCCAATTCGGCTCCCACGCCCCCATCGTCGATGCCGATCAAGCGCCCCCCACACTGGCGCCCGCGCGTCACGTCCCCTCCCAGCGTTCGACGTTGCGGCCCACCGGGAGCCAAAAGCCCGGCGCCAAGGTGACGCCGCCCCCGCGCTCGGTGGGCGTGACAACCATCATGGGGATCGGCAAGGACACCCAGTCGGGCGCGGCGAGCCAGGGTGGGCCCACGACTCGCGAAGTCCCTCCGACATCCAGCGCGGACCGCGCCCAATCCGAGAAGCCCAGCCCAGCGCTCGAGTCCTCGCGCCCGGGGAGCAAGAGCACCACTTCCAAACCAGCTGAGTCCACCAAGCCAGCTGGGTCCACCAAACCAGCTGAGTCGGTTTCCCCGCGGCCGAAGCCGAAGACGACGCCCCCCGTGGCGCCCTCGGTGCGCGCCGCAGCAAAGGGCCACAAGACGACCGACTCCCTGGTGGACGAACTCAAGATTGCCGGGCTGCCGTCCCGTCGCGCTCAGCAGCGCCGTCGCCGCAACCTGCGCTGGGTGGTGCGGATCCTGGGTGTGGCCTTGGGCATTGCGGGCTACGGCCTGTACGTTGGGATCTGGAAGCAGGCCAAAGACGAGCAAATCGAGCCCGTGCCTGAGCTGCCCAAGCCCACGTCGGCGTTCCCGACGGAGCCCAGCCCAGCGGAGCCCACTCTGACAACTCCTGCCGTCGAGGGCGCAGAGGGTGTTGGAGCTGCATCGACCGACGACAGCTCCTCCAAGGGCGAGGCGACCGTCGAGCCCGCCGCCGAGGACGTCGCTCCGACGGCAACAGGCGACGGGAAGGGCGCGAGTGCGCCAAAGCCTCTCCCGAAAGCGTCACCGTCCCCGAAATCGAGCCCTGCCCCCAAGGCGACCCCGAAGCCCAAGCGCGCGGCTCCCGCTCCCCGCCCAGCCCCTCGTCCTGCATCCAAGCCAAAGCCTGCGCCAAAACCGACTCCTAAACCAACGGAGAAGGGCAAGCCTCCCGCCGCCAAGTTCCCCGGGTTCTGACGCGCCCACGCGCTCAACGTGCTGAAAGGGGAGGGACCTCGCCGCTGCAGAAGCGGATGATGGCTTGGCTCAGTTCGTCGGGATCTTCTTCCATGGGCAGGTGGCCGGTATCGAGGAGGCGAAACCCCGCGCCCCGCACTTCCTTGGCCAAGCGCTGTCCGAACGCAGCTGGCGATACAGCGTCATGACGGCCCCAGATTACCAGTGTGGGGACGCCGATGCGGGAGACCTTCACCTCGACGTTGCGCACGTCCGCTGTGGCTTGCAGCGTCGCGACTGCGCTGTTTCTACCAGAGGGCGTGTTGAATATCTCGTAGTAGTGGTCAACGCGCTCGCTCTTGATGCGGCGATGGGGCGCTGCCAGGACTTCCTTGAAGTAGGTGCCAAACATCGTACGGCCCCACAATTGCTTGAACAGCGCCCCCCCGACCACGGGAAAGTTGGCGACGCGGCGGGCAATGTCCGGCTTGGATGGGTAACAAAGCGCGTCAATGGCGACCAACCTGGACACGAGCTCGGGGTTCTTGCTGGCGATGGACAGGGCCACCGCCCCGCCGAGTCCATGTCCGACGACTGCCGCTTGTCCGAGACGCAGCCCCGCGAACAGGTCAGTCACGACGTGCACGAAGTCGTTGACTCGATACGGGAAGCGGCTGCGCGCCGGCTTCTCGCTCTCGCCGAAGCCTGGCAAGTCTGGAGCGATCACGCGGAAGTGCTGCGAGAGCTCAGCCAGGATCCCATTCCAGCTGGTTCGATCCAGGAAGGTCGTGTGCAGGAGCAACAGGGGTGGCCCAGCTCCCACTTCGGTAACCCGTAGTCGGATCCCGCTGGCTTTGACGTCCCGGTAGACCGGCTGCACGAGAGCCAGGGTAACATCGGAACGCCTGCTTTGGGGGCTCTGACGTAGTCAGAGGTGCGCTTCCCGAGATGGACAGTAATCCATCTCCATGGACTACAGAATATGCTAGGACAATTTACGTCCGCTCCAGCCCCGGAAAAGCTGTGAATGGAGTTTGTTTACGATCCGCACAAATATTCGTGAACAACGCGCTTGCCAGGCGATCCACTGAGTAGATTACATTCAACTCACTTCGAGGCGGAAATGGTTAGCGAGACATCCTTAACCCAGGTCGAGAAACAGTACCCCGATGGTCTGACATCAGCCCAGTTATTGGGAGTATTCGAGGACTGGGGCATCCAGCTGAGCGAGGCGTCTCTGCGTAAGTACGTCCAACTCGGGCTTCTGCCCCGCAGCGTGCGGGTCGGCACCAAGGGCAAGCACAGCGGCTCCCGCGGCATATACCCGGTGAGCGTGCTGCGTCAGATCTTGCGCGTCAAAGAGATGATGGCCGCCAACTACACCATCGAGCAGATCCAGCGCGACTTCTTCTTCGTGCGCAGTGAGCTGTCGCAACTCGAGCAGACGCTCGCGACGGTGTTCGTGATCCTCAAAGACGTCATTCGGGATCGACGGCATGAGAGCTACGCGCAGGATGTTGCTCGCGACTTGGAAGGGGCACGTGGGATCAGTCGAGAGCTTCTAGGTCGTTTGCTGGCGATCGAATCGCGATTGACGACACGGGCCAAGCTGCGCCGGCTGACGGCATCGTGACACGCGCGGTCGTGGCGCACTTCGAGGCAAAGGACTTATCGGGAAACAACCGGGCAAATTGGGCAACCACAGGGCAGCGAGGCAACGGATGAAACAGGCGACGGCACAACAGGTACTGGAACAGGGAGACGAGACGGTGAGCGCAAAGCGACTCGACATGGCTGAAGGGGCAGAGGAGCCCGGCATCACCCGTGAGCAGCGGCGTTCGCGTCGCAAGCGTCCGGTGAGAGCTCGCACCATCAGCGTCAAGCGCATGACCAAGCGCGAGTTGGAGTTGGGGCGCATGATGTATCCAGAGACGGACTACTTCAAACCGCGCCGGCGCTCGGAGTGCGCGGAGGGTCCGCGCCCCTGTCCCTACGTGTCTTGCAAGCACCACCTGTTCGTGGACGTTTCGCCGAAGACCGGAGCCATCAAGCTGAACTTTCCGGATCTCGAAGTCTGGCAGATGGGTGAATCGTGCGCGCTCGACGTCGCCGATCGTGGCGGCACGACGTTGGAAGACGTGGGCGCCATCATGAACCTGACCCGGGAACGTATTCGCCAGGTCGAGGTGCGCGCGCTGGCCAAGCTCGAGGCCGTGCGGGGTATGGACGTCTTGCGCGAGTTCGTCGACGAGGGACCCGAAGGGCGTCGCCGACTACCCGACTTGACCGAGGAGGAGCGCCAACAACTCGTCCGCACCGGCGATGGTAGCGACGACGCCTCGGACACGGACACATCCGACAGCGACGATTCTGACAACGACTGGGACAATAGCGACGAGGAACCCGAGACGGTTTCCCTGGAAGACTTGGACCCGGACGCCTTGTTCGTGTGATAGCCAGAGCGGCCGACGCACCCCTCTGCGCGGCCGCACCCCCTAGCCCCGCAGGTCCCGCAGCGTGCGCAGGAAGTTCTGACCCAAGACGTTCTGGATGCGGGTCACGGACCACTTTCGATCCAGCATTGCCTGCACCAGTCGTGGTAGTTCGAGACAGGTCTTCATGTCCTTAGGGGTCGTGATCAATCCGTCCCAATCGCTGCCGAGCGCAACCGAGTGTTCGCCCGCCACACGGATGGTGTGCTCGATGTGGTCGACGATGCGGCAGAGTCGTCCGCGGGCAAAGCTCCGCGTCAAGTAGGGCATGTGGTACATGATGCCAATCACGCCACCGCGGTTGCTGAGGGTGCGGAGCTGTTCGTCGGTGAGGTTGCGCCAGTGGTCGTGGGCGCCGCAGACGCCCGTGTGCGTGACGATGGGCGGCACACTCGGGTCGTGTACCTCGAGGGCTGCGTCGAAACCCCTTCTCGAAATGTGCGAGAGATCGACGAAGATACGGTTCTCGTTCAAGACGGCGATGGCGTCGGCCGCGAGCGGCGTCAGATGCCGCGTGTGCCAGTTGGATAGCGGCGTGCTGCTCGTGCCGAGGCGGGAAGCGTGCAGGTGCACCAGGGTGATGCGCAGTACCTTCTGGGGCAGCACCGCCGAGAGCGCGTCGAGGTGGACGTCCAGCGCATTGCCGCCTTGAATGCCAATGAACGCTGCGTGGCGGCCGCTCTTTCGAACGTCGTGGTACTGCTGTGCGTTGGTGACGATGCCGACGTCATTGGGGTGCGCCGCGAGCAGAGCGCTCAGGCGCTCGAAGTTCTTCTCGTAGGTGCGCTGTCGTCCGCGGGCCGTGCGGAAGGGGTTCGTGGTGACGACCCACGTCGCGCCAGAAATCCCCACGCGCCGCAGGCGCGGCAAATCAACCTGATGTGAGAACCTGCCCGCGAAGAGGCCCGGGCCGTGTTCTTGGTCGATGCGGTAACCGAGGATGCGATTCCAGATGAAGGAATCGATGTGCAGATCGATCACCTCGCTTTGGGCGAAGATCTCCGCTGCGTCGATGGAAATACCAAGGCGCGCGGCACACTCTCGTGGGCTTTCGCGGGGCCAGCGCGGGGCGTTCGGAGTCCAACTCATGGACGAGCTACGGCCTTGACGGAGGAGTGGACGGTCTTGTGGACCTGGGGAAATGGACTTCGGCGACCAAGCGCCAGAGCAGACAAAAGGCGCGACCGCTGGGGCCGCGCCGCAGAGTCAGAGCCCCTTGGGGACTCGATCGAGGTCGACTTCGCCGAGTGCGTAGCGGATGAGCGCGCTGCGATTGGCTTTGGTGAGGCCACGGCCCTTGAGCTCTTCGACCATCTTGTCGAGTCGCTTCAGGTCGTCGGTGTACATCGAAATGCAGATCACCTTGTAGTGGGACGGCTTGCCTTCGCGCTGCTGCTTCGGGGTGATGTCCTTGGGTGGCTGCTTAGCTGGACCCTGGGGGCTGTAGAATGTGCCCGAGAGCACCCCTTCGACCTCGTCTTGGTCGAGCACGCGTGCGGTCGCTTGCCGCAGTTCTCCTCTTTCAGTCATGTCTCCTCCTGTCTAGGCAATCGCCAAGAATCCGTTGTCTGTTCCCTGTTTGTCGTTCAAAGAGCGTGCGCTTTCCGTGACGCGCTCGATGAGGCGACCGTAGTCGGCAGTGACGCTCGCGTCCGCATCGTACTCGAGCAGGGTCTTGCCCTGCGACGGTGCTTCTTTTGCGCGGATCGCGGAACGTATCGGGTCGAGGCAACGCTCTTTGAAGTGCTCCTTCAGAGTGTCGAGTGCCTCATTGCAGATGCGGGCGCGACGATCGTACATCGTCGGCAGGACGCCCCACAGCTGAACGGGATGATTGAGTAGGCGGTTGACGTTCTTGATGGTCTTGACCACCTGACGAACGCCGACGAGGGAGAGGTAGTCGCAAGCGACAGGGCACAGCACCGCATCACTGAACACGAGGGCGTTCTGATTGAGCAGTGAGAGACTCGGCGAGCAGTCGACGACGATGTAGTCGTATTGGTTCTTTGCGGCGGCGAGGCGAGCCGCCAGCACGCGGTCACGATTCTGCCGCCCAGCGAGGTAGAGCTCCGCGGCCGCGAGGGTTTCGTTGGACACGAGCACGTCGAGGTTCTCTCGAGCATGCACCACGGCATCCGCTGCGGGGCAGCCCATGACCAGGACGTGATACAGCGTGCGGCTCGGGTCTTTCAGGCCGAGGGAAACACCGACGTTGCCCTGCGCGTCGGTGTCGACGAGCAGGGTGCGGTGGCCTCGGGCAGCGATGCCTGCCGCCAGGGTAACGGCAGTGGTCGTCTTGCCGGTGCCGCCCTTGTGGTTGAACACTGCCATCACGCGGGGGCCGGCGGGCGCGCCGCCCTGGTCGACGCCATGGGTGGCCATCGGCACTTCATCTGCGAGCCGTGCTCCGTTGCTTTCGCGCAGGAGCTGCTCTCTGCACGCCGGACCACACGCGTAGTGGCGGCGCCCTTGGAGATAACAGACCTGGGAAGCATGGGTCACCGAGAACCCGGCGCCACAAGCGGTACAACTCACGAGACCGGAAACGGTGTGACTCTTCGCCACGCAACCTTGGGAGCAGTAGAAGCGAAACTCGCTCTGTCCCACATCGTTACGGTGCTCCTCCATTTGGTAGCTGAACTGCACGTGAAAAGCTCGGCTACAAATGCTGCATTTCTGAAGCAATTCAGCCATCGCGACCCATTATCCGCACAAAGAATCGTTTATCGAAAAGCACGAACGCACGGATGGCATCTCAGTAACGAAAAGGCCAAATAATTGCCGCCTTAGGCGGGGTCCCGAATGCGGCCAATTGGCCGACAAAGAGCCACTGGGGCGCGCGTGTTCAGTGCCAGTACCTCGGCGCAGAGACTTCGACGGGTTCTCCGTTATTGCCCCCGGGTGGGGTGCGGGTGCGGCTGCCACGGGATCCGGATCGCTTGCCGTTTCGCTCCCGTTCGATCGGCAGAAGTGACCATGCCGTTCAATCTGCCGACTATCGGCAATACTTACCTATCAGTAAAATCTGCCGAAGGGGATCTGGGACACGCGGCTCACACGGTAGGACCTGCTCGTGAGGGGTAGCGCTCGGCTGAATGTCTACCACCGCGGCAGCGACAGTCTGCTTGGGCGTTACCGCTACTTTCGGATGCACCCGTTCTCGGTGGCACAGCTCACTCGGCGCGGCCCCGTCTGCACGCCGGATGCTGCGCTGGCTGCTCTGACCGCGGGCTCTGGTCGCGAAGCGCCTGACTGCGCCGCCGGGTAGGTGCGTCGAGGTCGAAGGTGATTTCACCTGAGCGATCGGGTGGGTGCGTCGAAGTCGAAGGTGATTTCACCTGAGCGATCGGGTGGGTGCGTCGAGGTCGAAGGTGACTTCACCTGAGCGATCGGGCGGGTGCGTCGAAGTCGAACAGGAGCTCGCCCGAGCGGCCACCATGTGAGTGGCTCGAAGAGGGGCCGCTGGCGCGATGGGGGCGGCTGGTGGTTGCGGGTCCGGCGCTACGGGGATGTCCCAACAAAACGAACTGGGCCGCCCTCCCGAAGGAAGACGGCCCGATTCGTCTGGGGTCGAACTAACTCAGTTCTCGGGGAACGCGGTCCAGCCTTCCATCCAGTTGTCGCCACCGGGCTCGAATGCGCCGCGGTAGGTCGCGCTGGTGTCGAAGAAGCCGTTGTCCGGAGGCGTCGAACCTTCCTCCGCAGCCGGGCCGTCTTCGTCGGGCATCAGATCGGGCGCCGTCAGGTTCGTCGGATCTGCCAGGCCTGGGTCCTCGTTGACGATGTTGTTGCGGGCGTTTGCGGTGAAGAACTGCTCCTCGTCGAAGCCGTCGTCGTTGTCATCGTCGCCGGTCTCCTCGGGGAAGGGTGTCTCGCCGTCAGGTCCGGTGTTGAAGAAGATGCTACCTTCCACGGTCAAGTCGAGCGGGTCGTTTTCTGTGCCCTCGACCGACTCGACGTCACGAACGTCAATCGCGGCGGTTGCCGAGTTGATGATGATGCCGTTGTGGATCCGGCCCCAGGTGCCGTGACGCAGCAGCAAGCCGTTGGACGAGCCACCGACGATGGTGAAGTTGTACACTTCGGGGTTCGAGCGGGGCTCGAGATCGTACTCGGGATCGTTGGTGTCCCACTCGAAGCCGTTGTCCGAGTTGCCCGGGTCCTGCACGATTGCCAGGAACTGAACCAGCGCTTGGTTACCGTAGTCGGAGTCGAAGGAGTCGTCCTGCGCCATGCTGACCACGATGTGGTCCAGTCGCGGCGCGCCGCCCCAGATCTCCACGCCGTCATCGAGGCCCTGGTGCATCTGGAAGTGGCTGATGGTCGTCTCCGAACCACAGCCGCCGATGCTCAGACCGTTGAGCTCGTTGTCCACGCCGACGACGGCACCAGCGAACTCGACGCGCACGTACTCCATGTTGGCGCAGTTGTGCTCTTCGTCATCGCCGCCGAAGAGGCCTTCATCCGTAGTATCGCCGATGCCCTCGATGACGTCTTCGCCACCGGGCAGGTTGATGGGAGCGTTGCCCAAGAGCACGAGGCCTGCCCAGCCACCGGGTGAGCGCTCGCCTTCCAGCTGAGTGCTGGTCATGACGATGGGTTGTGCCGCGGTGCCGTGGGCATCGAGGTGGCCCTCACGCGTGACCACGAGGGCGATGCCGGGATCGCCGAACACTTGCGTGCCGGCTCCAATGGTCAGGTTTGCGTTGACAAACACGTGATCACCCGCGGTGTCGCTAGCTGGCAGGTAGTAGTCGTTCTCGCAAGTCCACTCGGTGTCCTCGTCGATGTCTTCCGTGACTTCGATGAGTCCGCGGTCTTCGGGATCCGGGCACTCGACCTCGGGGGGTGGCTCAGTGCCGCCGTCATCCGTCTCCATCACATCGGTGGGCTCGACGTCGGTGGGCTCGACGTCGGTGGGCTCGTCCGTCGGGGCGTCGGTGGGCTCGTCCGTCGGGTCGTCGGTGGGGTCATCCGTCGGGTCGTCGGTGGGCTCGTCCGTGTCCGTGGGCTCTTCAGTTTCGTCCGACGACCCTCCGTCGTCATCGCCGCAAGCGGGCAGAACGAATGCTGCAGCCACGACGCTCGCGAGCGTTCCAAGATAGCGAAGCTTCATAGTGATGTTCCTTTCTAGATACATAAGGCACTGGCGTTAAACGCGGTGCGGGTTTACCCCACGGTTTGTGACGGTTTCGCGAAGCCTCCGAAACATTCCCAGGACACACTGGAACCATCCTGGCCACGGCGAAAACCCGGAGCACAATCACGCCAATACATGGAGGTTGTGCTGATCCAGCAGCACGACACTGCGGCTGGGCTATGACTCCAGTGTCACGCTCAGCGGGCTGTTCGCTTGGTTGGGTGCTTCCTGCTGGATCGGACCCCACGACAGCAATGTCAGTCAGGGCTCGCGCAAGGTGAACTCGGCGCGCGCGGCGGCTCCTCGCGCTGTGACCCAGGGGTGTCATCTTCGTGGCGGTATCAGGCCGCGCTGTTGATCTCCGCGCACCCCACCGCTGCAGAAATTTTTGGTCGTTGGGCGATTCGTACTCTCAGTACGTCCAGTTCGCGTTCAGACCGATGTTGACGTTCGGCTCCGTCTCCTGGAACAACACCGAACCTTGCTTGAAGCGTTGCCCCTGGAGCAGCAGGTTCTGCACGGAAAGGCCAAAGCTCCAGTGTTCGTTGGGGGTGTAGAACGCCGTGTAGTCGAGGGAGTGGAATGGCTGCTCGTACACGTCGGGCAACCCGACACTGCCCGCTTCCGCGATTCGGCGACCGAACACGTTGTAATAGACGTACGTGGAAAAGCCCGTCTCTTCCGGTTCGTAACCGATGCCGAGGTTGGCGACGTACGGGGACTGGCCCGCCAACGGCCGCTCCGAGCTTGTGCTCAGCGCCTGCTGCTCGTCGGTAAACTCCACCTGCGACTGAATTATCGCGAGGTTGGCCAAGAAGGAGAACGACTCGAGGGACTCCGACAGCAGCCCCAAGCCGATACGCGACTCGAACTCCGCGCCGTAGTTGTTGGCGCCTTGGATGTTGATGTACTTGATGTCGCCGTTGCTGTTCTCGATGCTGGGCTCGATCGGATCTTCGAAGATCTTGTAGAAGAGCGAAACCGCGAACACTTCCGTGGGCGTGGGAAAGGTTTCCCAGCGCAGGTCGAAGTTGTGGATGAAGGTGCGCTTGAGCTCCGGGTTGCCGCGGATGGTGCGGCGGCGCACGTAATCCTGGATCACGAACGGTGCCAGTTCACGGATTTGGGGCCGCGCCACGGTGCCGCCGTAGGCCGCGCGCAGGGTCATGCTCTCGGTGAACGCGTAGCTGAGTGAGGCGGCGGTCAGGTAGTCGATGTCGAGTCGGTCACCCGAGGTCGGGTTCTCCTCATCCTCCTCGACCTCCTCGTCCTCGTCCGGGATCTGGTCCGGGGCGAGCCGGAAGGGGGCCACGGCGTTGATGGACTGGTGGAAGCGCTCGGCGCGCACCCCGGTCATACCCCTGAGCTTGCCCACGATGGGCGTGTCGAGCATGACGTAGGCGGCGTGCAAGTCTTGTTCCGCGCGGTAGCCGTCGGTCGCCGTGGTGATCTCTTGAATCGTCCAGCGCTCCCCGGCAGTATCCGGGTCGAACAGCTCTTCGGGGGGTAACAACGAAGCGGCATTGTCGTCGACGTTCGACTGGAAACGACGCGCCTTGAACGTGCGGTCAGAAGTCCGGCCCATGTAGCCGGTCTTCGCAGCCGCGTCTTCCCACAGCAACGCTTTCAGATCGAGGCCGCCGCCGTAGTCTTCCTGCTCGAGCTGGCTGAAGAGGTGCTCGCCGCTGCCCTTGATACCCCAGAAGCGCAGGCCGTCCGGGTCCTGACGGTAGACGATCGTGCGGCTATCTGGTTGGTCGCGCCGAACGCGCGCGGTGTTCAGCTGCCAGCGCACATCCAGAAAGCCGCCCAGCTCCTTGTGCTCTCCGAGGAGCTGATTGAACAGCAATTGTCGCTCGACGAACTGGTAGGTCGTCAGATCGACTTCGCCACCCTCGAGGTCCGAGAAGCCGTTGACGTTGCGGGTGTCGTCGCTGGCGGTTTGGGTCAGCATCGAGACCACCGTGATGCGATGGTCCTCGGTGGGGGCGTAACTGACCGTGCCCAGGGTGCCGATCAACGCTTCTTGAGTGCCAGTCTCTTGCGTGAGCTCATCACGCGCGGAGACGTCGCCGCCCGTGAGCCGCACGCCGCGAATCGTGTTCAACGTCCGCTGCATGTTGTGCTTGTACCCCAGCGTGAAAAAGTAACCGATGTCTCCAGCGGACGTCTTGATCGTGTCGCCGACGCTGAGCCCGACGCTGAGGTTGGGCAGGCCCGTTGTGGTGCCTCGCTTCCAGTTGTTGGGGAAGCTCGCAGCCATTTCATCGATCTCTTCGGCGGGGAAGCCGATCTCGGGGTCGAAGCGGTTCTGAGAGCGGATCTGCTCGGCGGGGATGCGGTCCGGCAGCGCTCGGGTACCGTCGTCGAACGCTAGCCAATCGGTCGAACCGCCGGGATAGTCCAGCACGTCATTTAACGTCGTCAGGGTATCGTACTTCACGCTCGTGTTCAGCTTGAGCATGAACTCTTCGGGGAAACTCCGCGTTTCGACGTTCAACGAGCCACCCGCGAAGTCACCAGGGATGTCCGGCGAGAACGTCTTGGAGATCGTCAGACCCGACAAGAGGCTCGTCGGGAACAAGTCCAGCTGGAAACCGGGCAAGTCGGGATCGGTGGACGGCATCGGAACACCGTTCAGGCGCACGTTCGAGTAGCGACCGCCCAAACCTCGCACGAAGAGAAACTGACCACCCACCACCGACGCGCCCACGATGCGGCGAGTAGCGGAGCTGGCCGAGCCGTCCGGCGTCTTGGCGATGTCGTCACTGCCCAACCCGTCTTGCACCGTGGTCGACTTGCGCCGGTCCGCCAAGACACTCGCGACGCCGCCCTGAATGTACGGCGCCGTGATCACTACGTCGTCCAGCTGGGTCGCGGCGGGGGAAAGCTCGATTTTGACCTCGGTCGTTTCGTCTTTCTTAACTTCGATGTCGTTGGTGGTTTGCAGCGAGTACTTCGTGTGAATCACGGACACGGACTGCGTGCCGACGGGAACCTGCAGTTGGAAGCGGCCTTGGGCATCCGTTTCGGCTTCGCCCTCCGCACCACGCACCAAGACGCGAGCGCCCGCCACCGGCGTGCCCTCTTCGCTGGAGACGACCTGCCCAGCGATTACGCCGTACTCGATGATGACCTCTTCGGGCGTGACCTCCGCCTCCTCGGCGGCTGCAGCATCTTGGGCCGCGAGTCCCTCGACGTCGATGGTCGCGAGATCACCGTTCGGCTCCAGGTTGACGAGAACCTGGGTCGTCTCGCCTGCAGCGACGACCACCGTGCCGAGCTCGACACGTTTGGGCTGGGCTTGGCCGTCCGTCCGCCGCTCTTTGGGGATGGTCAGCCAAAGCGTGCGCTTGCCCTTGGTGGCGGGCAGGCGTGCGGCGCCGTCTTCGCTGGTGACCGCTGAATGACCTTCGTCCGACTCGACGGTGATGCCGCCGCCGAAGGGGCCGCTGTTCTTGAGAAACAAGAGCACCACCACACCGGCGTCAGTGGCGCCAGCACTGGCCTGAGTGGGCGTAGGTTGTGTGGGCGAGCTGTTACCGGAGGACTCCGCGTCGGCAGATGCACCCGGGGGCTGTGAGTCCGACCGAGCAGGTGCTGAGTCCGACGCGGCCGGCGTCGCTGGCGCTTTGGGGGGAGTGTTTTCTGGTGGCGTGTCCGCGGGAGGCGGATTCGCAGGTGGAGGCTCCGTTGTCGGCGGGGCTTTGGGGGGATCGTCCTGGGCGAACACGCTTGCGGGGAGGAAAGTCCCTGCAGCTGCATACACGAGGGCGCTAAGTGTCAGGGGTAAACGCAGTGGGCGCACGGGTGAGTCCGGAAGCTGTGGGGCAGTTCGATGCGGCCGCGGGTTTACGGTGTGCACTCCCAGCCTGCTTCGCGGCAGGCTGCCATCGCTTTGCGCAGCTGGAGAGCTGATTCGAACAACTGGGGATCCTTGATCGGTTTCAGTTGTTCCTCGGCGGTATCGAATTGCCCGGTTTTGAAATAGGCGTAAGCGACCGCGTACCTGATGTTCTCGTCCGAGAGGAGCCCCAAACGGGAGAGTTTTGGCAACATCGCTGTGACAGCTTCGAAATCCTGACCCTCGACCAGTAAGCTCAAGCGCTGTTTCGCTTTTGCCTTTTGGTCCACGACCCGCGCGTTGAGCCAATGGGCGCGGTGGACCATGCCCGCTTCCTTGTAGAGCTCGGCCGCCTCGAGCGTGAACTTCGGATTGATGCGCGCCGCTTCTTCGAACAACATGGCGGCGGGGATGGTCTTGCCATCGTCGAGGTAACAATGCGCCAGCTGAACGGTGACGTTCTCGTCCTCGGGATAGCGCAGGCGCGCGCCTTCCATCAGCAGCTGTGCCCGCTTGAACGCTTTAGCCGAGCGGAGGGCCTCGGCGATCGCGACGAACTCGGTTGCCTTGATGTCCTCGCGGGCGAGGTAGCGCTCGCTGACATCGACGGCGGTCAGGTACAGGCCCATGTCGATCAGGTGGAAGATCTGCAGGCGCTGAAACTCAGGCTGCTTCGGAAACTTCTTCTCGCCGCGCTCGAGGGTGCCAAGGGCACTGCTCCGCTGCCCCGTCTTCCACTCGGCCTCGGCCTTCATCAGCAAGGTGGTGTCTTTGTCGCTCGCCTTCTTGCCGGCCTTCTTCAGCGACTCCAACGTGCACTTGTAAGCCTCGAGCATGAAGCAGGCTTGGGCCTTGTAGAGGTGCAAGGTGGGGTCCGTCTGGCCTGCTTTGACGGCGCTCGTGAAGTCCTTTCGCGCTTCCTTGAAGTTCTTCTGCTGAAGGTTTGCCAGGCCGCGTAGCGTGTAGAAGCGCGACGCGTCCACCTTTGGATCTTTGGGGTCGATTTCAGCCAAGACCGAGAGCGCTCGATCGTAGTGCTCGTCGTGCAACAAGCGCGCGGCGAGACCCAAGTGGTCTACCTCCGCTTCGGGATCTTCCTCTTCGCTCTCCTCATCATTGTCTTTTTCTGCGACGGCCGGAGGGGCGACGGCAGCGAGGGCGAGGGCGAGGCCGGCGTAGCGAAGCCAGCTCGTGGGTTTGGTAATCCAAGTCATGGTGAAGTCGTCTCGGAGGCTGTCCGTCGCGGATTGGCTCAGCTCTTTTGAAGCTTGTAACGGACCGTCTGCTTGACCCAAGCGTCGACAGACTGGCCTTCGTACGTCCCTGGGCTGAACACCCACTCGCGGACGTAGTCCTTTGCTGAAGCGTCGAAGACACCCGACGGCTGCGAGTCGAGTATTTTGACGCCGCCCACCGTGCCGTCATCCTTGACGTAGATGTTCAGCGTCACGTAGCCCTCGACCCCGTTCTTGCGGGCATCTTTGGGGTAGTCCATGTTGCCGCGCCTGGCGGTGGGCTTGGGCGGATTGTCGAGGGCGCCCTCCGTCATCGGACCCTTCTTGTCGATCTTGCCGATCAGGTCCGTGGAGACGCCACCCATCGCGAAGCCGCCAAGGCCTTCGAACTCCAACGAGACACCTGAAATCGCCGAAGAAAGATTCGGCGCCTTGGGCGCTGGCGCATTGCGTGTTTGGCGCTGGGGCTTTTGCCGCCGTTCCTTCTTCTTTGGTTTCTTCTTTGGCGGCTTCTGCTCCACCTTGAACTGGACTTCGGAAGCTGTGTTTTGCTCCTTGGGCGGCTTCTCTTGCTGGTTCATGTACATGACCGTCGCGAAGACCATGAAGCCTCCGCTCAGCATCGAGCCGCAAGCGTATGCGTGCTTGAACCAAGTCGGTTTCATCGTGACACCTCTTCGATTGATCGAGGGGCTCAGCCGCCCATCTCCTTGTCCGTCGCGACTCCGACTTCGGTGGCCCCACCCAGCCGGCACTGGTCGACCACTTCCACCAACCTGTCGGCGGGGACGCGGCGGTCCGTGATGACGAGGACAGATTTTTGGTCTGCGCTCTCCAAGAATTCACGCACTCGGCTCTGCACCATCCACGGGCGAACGGGGTTGCCGTTGATGAACACGTTCGCGCCGCTGTCGATGTTGATGCGCAGCGACTTGGTCGATGCGCTACTGGCGCTCGCAGCGCTGGGGCGCTCGATGTCGATCTTCATGTCTTTGACGAAGGTCGTCGAGACCATGAAGAAGATGAGCAGAATGAACACCATGTCGATCAACGGCGAGATGTCGATGTCGGCGTTGTCACTTCGTTTTGCTCTACGTCGCATTGGTCATCCTTCCGCAGCAAGTCCGCGGGCGACCGGGGCAGCCCGGTCGGCGCACAACATGTCTTGAATTTGGTCCAGCTCATCTCGGAAGCGGGCTTCCTTGCGATCGAGCACGCGACCGATGATGATCCCCGGGACCGCTACCGCGAGTCCCATCTGGGTCGTGAATAGTGCTTGGGAGATACCCCCCGCAATGCCGCCCGATTGGCTGAAGAGTGCCATGTCCCCGAGGGAGTCGAAGGTTTCGATCATGCCGATCACCGTTCCGAGCAACCCTGCCAGTGGTGCTACCGTCACGATCACCCGGATGATGATCTTGCCCCGGGTCAGCTCGTGGTTGAATTCGCTGAACGCGTCTTGGAGCACCGGGCGCAACTCGTGGCCACGATTGTTGCGCATCAGCTCGATACCCCAGACGACGGCACCGTCGATGATTCCCTGAGGATTACGAGGATACCCCTTCAAATAGCGATCCACGAGCACGCGCGCGCTGCGCGTGTTGCCTCGCGTCAGCAACTGGGAACGGAGCCCGAGGAAATACCAAAGCACCAAAGTGCCGATGGCAAGCGGCGGCATGACGAAGCCGCCGAGCTCGAGGTAGTGCAGCAGTTTGGCTGGGACGGATAGGAGAAAGTCCATCGGCGCCGTTCCGGGGTTCAGGTTGCAGGCAGCGCGTCGTCAGTCGACAGCGCTTGGGGCGGCGCCTTGGGCCGCTCGGAAAGGCGTACCCCGGAGGCGACGTTCACCGCGCGTAGGGCCACCTTGTCCATCCCATCCTTGATGTTCTCAGCCCAGCCGTTGAGCAAGTTGCCGATGACCAAGGCCGGGATCGCGACGACCAAGCCGAGTTCGGTCGTCACCAACGCGATCGAGATACCGCCCGAGAGCAGCTTGGGATTGCCCGTGCCGAACTCGGTGATGATGTCGAACGTGGCAATCATGCCGGTCACCGTGCCCAAGAGACCGAGCAGGGGCGCGACGGCGGCGACGACGATGATGGCCGAACCGAAACGTTCGAGTTGCGGTTGCTCGTGCAAGATGGCTTCGGAGATGATGTCTTCGAGCTCCTGTCGCTCGCGGTCGAGGTTCTTCAAGGTGGCGACCAGCACGCGACCGCCGGCACTGCGCGCCTTCTGGCAGATGTCGATCGCCTTGGTGATCTCACGACGCTCGAGCAGCGGCGTGATCGTTTCACCCAGCTTGGTCGTGTTGGCCGCGGCATTGAGCAGCAAGAACACGCGCATCAAGGCCATCAGCATGGCCAGGCCGCCAATGGCGACGATGACCCAGCCGATGACGCCACCGCTGTCGATGACCTCCAGCGCGGTCTTGTCCTCTTTCTTTTCGACCCCCTTCTCGAGGGACTCGTACAGAAAGACCTTGAGCGTTGCTGGGGCGGAGCCGTTGGCGAGATCACGAGCGACGCTCGCGCTTTCTCCTTCGGGCCAGATCTTCAAACGATCGCCACCGGCCGGAGCTAGGGCACCTGCGGCCTTGTCAGAAACGCCGAAGGCGCCGACGCGGCCGAGTTGCACGATGGTACCGCTCACCTTGTCGCCGTTTTCGGCGAAGAACTCACCGTTCTCTTTGCGCACCTTGGAAAAGCGGTCCAATAGCTCAATGGCCTTGTCGAAGGCGAACGTGACTTGGCCCAGTTGGGCATTGGGGTCGTCTTCCTTGACCTCGGGCAGCTTCACGTCGCCCTTGTCGAGGGTGGTTTCCGCCTGGGCGAGCAGCGAGCCGATGAGGTCTTCCTCTTCGGCGCTGGAGTCGGCTTCGCGCTCGACGTCCGTCAACATCTCACCCATGCGCTCGGCTTGGGTGCTCAAGGCGAGTACGCGCCCCTGCAGTCGATCCACCTCTGCCTTCGCAGTGGCTTGCTTGTTTGCCGACTCTGAGTCCAGATCGGCGATGCGCTTCTTGAGCGAGTTCTTTTCCGCTTCGAGGAAGGCGAACTCGCGTTGGTAGGCGGTTTGGACGTCGGCCTCTGCCCGCTGGGGAACCAGTACCAAGCACACGACGGTCAGCAGGGTGGGCAATGCCGTGGCAGCCACGAGCCCACGAAAACGACAAGATATGCAGGTGTTCATCAGCCGTATTCCTTCACTCACTGAGCTGGGGTAGCGCATTTGGCAGTTCGAAGTAGCCGACACGGATTTGCTTCTTGAAGCTGGAAAACAAGTCCAAAATCGCGCGCTGCTCGTCAGGGTTGTTGATGGCTTCGAACGACCACTGGCCGTCGCGTTGCACCGCCCGACCCGTGTCCCCGTCATCAGTCTTGTAGAACATCATGACCATGCCCAAGCGCACGACCTCGGCGAGGCGTTCTTCTCCGTCGACCGTGACCGTCTGCTTGTACAAGCCGTTCTCACGGGTCATGCGGAACTCGTCCTCGACGAAGCTCCACAGGCGCGAGAGCGCTCTTCCGGCGGTGACCAGCCCGGCCTTGTACTGCTCGTCGATCTTGTCGAGTGCGGCGAGGCGCTCATCCCGTCGGAACGGCATCGTCGTGTTGACGTACTCGCGCACCTTGACGATTGCGTCTTTGTACAGAGGGACGTGCCGGTCGCTCTTCTCTTTCTCCGCTTGGATTTCCGCGCGACGTTTGGCGATGGCTGCGGAGAGCTTCTGAACCCGCGTCTCCTCGCGCTGTACCTCCAGCTCCAGATCCGCACGCTGGCGCGCCAAGGAGCGGATGGCTTCCTTGGATTCGGCGCTCTTGGTGCTGAGGTCCTGGGCGAGCGTTTCGACGTCGCCGCGGAGTTGGGCCAATCGGGCAGCGAGTTGGCTGGGATCGGCGGTGGCTTGTAGGGACGCGATGCTGGCCGCTGTAACTACGGCTAGGAACAGCCAACGGCGGCCCCGCGAACGGGAGATGGGCCTCATGGTTTTCATGCTCACAGAGTCCTTTTCGGGCCCACCCAACTATCGGATAGGCAGGGCTTGGGAGTGACGTTCGTGAAACGACTTGATGACATGGTTTCTGTCGACGCAGCGCGAACCAGAGCGACTCTGGGGGGAAACGAACGCCGCCTGGGCGCTGCATCGCTTTTGCGACGAACGTGTGACGTGTCCGCGTTCGAACGGTGCCAATTGTGTGAAGTCAGGAGCCGGCAAGCATCAGTTGAGCCAAGTCGGCGTGCTCGCCTCCCGCGCGCTCTTGGGCAGCGGCGGCTGCTGCCTGGTTCGCCAGCGCCGGCCAGAAGGCCTGCGATGGCGCCGGCGTTTCCTCGCTCCGTCTGCGGCGAGGCGGCCGCCGTTGGCCCCATCGAAGGCGCCTCTTCGACAGTGATTGCCGAGCCCTCTAGGATCTAGCTACGCTCGGTCAGAGGGAGTGATGTTCGACCAACTACGCAAAATCTTTTCGGACGCTCACGCGCTCAAGAGTGCCGCAAATCAGTTCGAGGAGATGCTGCGATTGGTGGATGGGATGGTCCGCACCGCGAGCAAGGCCTACTGGGGAAGTCACATCACCCCCGACGAACGCAGGCACCTGCAGCAAACCGACATGGCGGTCAATCAACTGCAGCGCGCCATTCGCAAGGAGGTGATCCTGCACCTGACCGGCGCCACCGCGCCCGACACGCCGTACGGCTTGCTGCTCATCAGCCTCGTCAAAGACGTGGAGCGGCTGGGGGACTACGCGAAGAACCTGGCGGAGCTCCACGAGCTGTGTGATCGCAGCGCCGGGGATCTCCCCGCGGGTGAACTGACCGACGACCTGCGTCGTATCGCAGCGTTCGCCGAGGGCCTGTCCACCGAGGCGCTCACCGTGTATCGCCGAAACGACCGGCAGCGCGCCCAGGCACTGGCCCTAGAAGGTAAACAGATATCGAGGGCTTGCGACGAATTGATCGGGAAGGTTGCCGGATCGGGTTTGAGCTCGGCGGTTTCCGTCGACATGGCGCTGGCGGCTCGTTACTACAAGCGAATTGCCGGCCACCTGCTGAACTTGCTTTCTAGCGTGCTGATGCCGCTGCACAATCTCGACTATCTGGAGGACAAGGGTCCACTGTCTGAGTGACGGCGGCGTGGCATGATGGCGCGGAGTGGCTGACGGCTCGCATGGAACGAACGCCTGTTGCTGGCGAGCTCAAATCGAATAAGTTGCCGCCTCAATGTCGAATGGTTTGAGTACCCGCGCCCGCATCTTCGTCGTCACGTTGGTGCTGCTGCTGGGGCCGTTGTTCCTGGCCTACTGGCACCTGCAGGGTTCGAGCACCGACGCGGAGAGGGAAGGGGGTGAACTTGTCAGCCTCGAGCGGCGGGCACGATTGGCGGCGCAAGTCGTCGAGCGAACCCCGGCGCCCATCGAGGATGCCAGGACTTGGCAACAGCTCGCTCGGACGTTGGCGACTGGCGCTGATGCGGACGTGGCATTCTTCGCCGCTGACGGGCGGCTGATCGCAGCATCTTCGGAGGCTGCGCCACCGGTGGGAGACGCGGGGCCCGAGGCGTTAGCCAAGGGACTCTCCTCGAGGGCGAGACCCGTGGAAAGCGGGGGCGTGCAGCTGGTGACCGTGCTGCCCTGGATGGCTCAGGGCGCGGTGGTCGGGACACTGCGACTATCAATGACACTGCCGGCAGGCGGGGCCGCGGCCCAGCTAGATGACAGATTTGGCGTTGCCTTGCTGTTGGCGTTGGTGCTCGCTGTGTTAGTCGCCGTGGCCTCCACTCACCTCTCGTCGCGTCAAGCCAGGGCGTTCACCGAAGTCGCGAGCAAGATGGCGGCCGGCGATCTAGCTGCTCGCACCAATGCCCACGGACATGATGAACTCGCGGTGCTTGGACGCGCCCTCGACGGCTTGGCGGAGAATCTTTCGGACACGCTGCGGCAGCTTCGTTCAGAGCGAAACCGACTCTCGCGCGTGCTGTCCAGCATGAGCGAAGGCGTGCTGCTCGTCGATCGGGATGGCGTTGTACAGCTGGTGAACAATGCGTTGGTCGAGATGCTCTACTTGGCTCCGAATCCCGTTGGCGAGCCGGTGACGGACGTGATCGAGTACGAGGAGCTGAGCGAGCTCTTGGAGTTGGCCGCCGGCGGCGAGTCACAGTCTGCGGAATTGGAGATCGAGAAGCTCAAGGGTCGTACGTTGCTCGCTGGCGCGCGCGCCCTGTCGGATGGTGGGGTCCTCGCAGTGCTCGTGGACATCACCGAGCAGCGCCGTTTGGAAACGGTTCGTCAGGAGTTCGTCGCGAACGCTTCGCACGAGCTACGAACTCCCATCGCGGCAATCCTTTCGGCGGTGGAAACACTAGAGACGATTTGGGGGGGGGGGCCGGACGGCGCCGGTTTCTTGAGCATGATAGCCCGCAACGCGCAACGTCTCAAAGCGCTCGTGGATGACCTGCTCGCTCTCTCTCACCTCGAATCTGGCACCATCGAGCTGGACATCGAACCCGTTCGACTCCGGCCGACGATCGAGGCGATCATGAACGACTTCACGCCTGCTGCGCGTGAGAAGAAGACTGAACTCATCTGTTTGGTCCCCAGCGACCTGGAGGCCCTAGCCAGTCAGCGAGGGCTTCAACACGTGATTGGCAACCTCGTGGACAACGCGGTCAAGTACAGTCCGGAAGGCTCACAGGTTCGGGTCAGCGTCAAGCGCCAGGAGGAAGCCGTCGTGGTCATCGTTTCCGACGACGGACCTGGCATTCCGGCGGAACATCGAAGCCGGATTTTCGAGCGATTCTACCGAGTTGACACCGGACGCAGCCGGGCGCTGGGTGGCACGGGTCTCGGGCTCTCCATCGTCAAGCACTGGGTGGAAGCGATGGGCGGAAACATTCGTGTCGCAGACACTGCACCTCACGGCACGACCTTCCGGGTCTCTTTCCGTGTCCCTACGGAAACGCCAGATGCCGACACGGTCGAGCACTCAGCGCCCGAAACCGTCACACCCGAAGGCCCAGCTCCAGACAACAAGCCACCGTCCGTGTGACCTCTGTTGGAAACAAAACAACCGCCAGCTACGAACGGTGTGGGACCGGTTTGCGCCAACGCTTGCGTTGACCGGGTGACAGGAAACTGTGTCCCACCTGTC
Source organism: Polyangiaceae bacterium (assembly GCA_050298815.1). Lineage (GTDB taxonomy): Bacteria > Myxococcota_A > Polyangia > Polyangiales > Polyangiaceae > SZUA-265. The sequence continues at coordinate 371,364 of JBNKUV010000044.1, read as the reverse complement.
ACAGGGTCGTCACCGCACTACGTTAAGAATCGGCCCAATGGTGAAGGTGCTTATCGTCGAAGACGATCCGGACATCAGCGCGGTGCTCGATTTCAACCTCCAGCGGGAGGGGTTTGAAACACGAGTCACTGACAGCGGCGCACGAGCGCTGCGGCTGATGCGTGAAGCACCCGCTGACTTGATGATTCTCGACCTGATGCTGCCGGACATTCCGGGGTTGGATGTCTGCCGGGAGGTGCGCAGTCAGGCATCCACCCAGGCTGTACCGATCTTGATGGTCACCGCCAAGGGCCAGGAGAGCGACCGCCTGATGGGTCTCGAGACAGGGGCCGACGACTACATCGTCAAGCCGTTCAGCGTTCGTGAACTCATCCTGCGGGCACGAGCCGTACTGCGGCGAGCCGAAGGTGGGGGGGGGTCGGTCGGCACGCGCCTCGAAAGCGGTCCCATCGTGATTGATGAGGCGGCCCATCGAGTGTTCGTTGATGGGCAGGAAACCGCCCTGACGAACACCGAGTACAAGCTGCTCTTGCTCTTCATTCGTAGGCCGGGCCGCGTGTTCTCCCGACGCCAATTGTTGGACCAAGTTTGGAACATGCCTGGTAATGTCGTCACGCGAACCGTCGACACTCACGTCAAGCGCCTGCGAGAGAAGCTCGGCAATGCCGGTAACCTGATTGAAACGGTCCGTACCGTCGGTTACCGCTACATGCTGCCCGGAAGCTGAGCGCCGCGTTACGAGGCGCTTGGCCAGGGCTGGAGTCCGACATGTTCTGCGGTCAAGGCGATGCCTTCACGCAGGCCACCGCGTGCGACGGTGAAGCGGTCGAGCTCGAATAGATCGGTGATCACCCCCAGCACGACAGCGGTAGGACCAACACTGTGCAGTCGCTTCTCCGGCACTCCGCGCTCCATGAGCTCCCTTTCGGAAGCGTCCATCAGGCGCGGCACCAAGTCAGCGAGGATGAGTGATGGCACGACGGTGCCCCGACTGACGAGGCCGTAGCTGTAGACGAGGGAGAGAATGACCCGAGCAACGCCTGAGGCGAAGACCAGGCGGGTGGGCATTTGAGGCTGGTGTTTGACCACGGCGGGTTCGATCGTGCGCCTGACGAACGTCGCCATTTGATCGAGCGCTGTGTTGCCCACATTGGGTAATCCAGCGAGCCGTTCTGCCAGGGCCAACACGCCGAGCGGAATGCTGACTTGGCGTTCGCACTTTGGTCCGCGACCCCAAGCGATTTGTGTCGAACCACCACCCAAGTCCACGACGGCGAAGGCTTCTTCGCTGGGGGCAAACTCTGAGGTTGCCCCCGCATAGGCTAACGTCGCCTCCTGTGTTCCGGTGATGACGCGCGCCTGCAGGCCAGTCTCTGCGCGAACCCGCTCGAGAAAGGCGGTGCCGTTGTTAGCATCCCGGATAGCGCACGTCGCGACAGCGGCGACAGGCCCGTCGACGGCGCTGGCGGGGGCTTGCTGGAGCAGGTGCTTGATTGCGGCAACACCCTGAGTGAATCCGTCCGCCGAGATCTCGTGTTGCGCATTGACGAAGCGAGCCAGTTGCACGAACTCCACCGCCGAAAACAGCGGCTCGATGCGGCCCGCATCCGTGCGGCGCGCTTGGAGCAGCTGAAAGCTGTTGGAACCGAGATCGAGGACAGTAACGTTCACTGCGATAAACCTAGGTTCCAAGCGTACCGCCGATTTACGGGATCGGGGAGTGCTGAAGGCCCACTAGTTGATGCTACGGCCGGGCCAGCCTGCCGGCGCCATGGAGCCGCGGGCCGATCGCACTGAGGCAGAAATCCTCCCAAGACCATGCTGGTCCACCGCGAAGCTGTGGGAGTCAGTTCCGAAACATCTCGTATCCGATCAGTCCACACATTGCGCCAGCCCAGCAACGTGGGGGCAGTGGATGTCGGGGCGCTCCGAATCCGTCGCAAGGCGCAAGTGGTTGAAGCGGCATTCGAGCGTGTTGCCGCTGGTCATGTTCAGAGAAAAGGGCTCCGTTTCGCGGGGAAGGTCGGGGCACTCTTCTGTGCAATTGGTGAACGTCGCGGCGAACTCTGCGGGGCACACTCGGGCCATCATGTCGCAGAACACCGGGCATTGGGCACCACAGACGTTGCCCCCGGTCATGCCGGCCGCCTCACAGTTGAACTCAGGCTCAGCGATCTCTGCATCCCGCGCCGCGGCCAGGCGACACTCGATGGTGTCCGTGCTATCGGGATCGACCTGTTCGGCTTCGCTGACCATCATCGATAGGCAAATCGCTATGCAGGACTCCACGGTGTTGTGCTGCAAGCTGTCATCGACGCAGTTGTCCTGAGTCCTTTCGCAGTATTCCGTGCACAGACTCTGTTTCGCCACCGCGGGATCTGGCTCGACGCCGGCATCAGGGACAGGAGCGGTGGGTTCGAATGAGGCATCCGGATCATCGGTGCCCGCCTGGTTCGCAGCTCCGGCGTCCGCATCACTACCGACGTCGGTGTCCGTTTGCACATCCGTCTCCCCAGCGTTGGTTTCGCTCGGGTCCGTCGACGCCGCGTCGGGGGCGTCGCTTTCCGTGACTTCGGGGTCCGAGCTCGCCGTCTCCATGTTGTCCGTGGGTTCGTCGGTGTCCGTCGGCGCATCGCTTTCGAACCCAGGGCAACCGGGATCCCTCGGGTCACATTCGGCCTCCTCGAGGCCCAGAATGGTCGCGCAGGCAGAGACGCCGACGGCGAGGAAGAGCAGACCTAGCACCGCGTACTTCACCAGCTGCCTCCCACCCCGACGACGGCCGACTGGGCGCCCTCGGGGGAGCGAGGTGCGGTGAAGAAGAGCGTGGCACCCACCCCCACGCCAACGATCCCGACGGCGCCTGCACCGGTCGCGATCGCGGCGTAGGTCAGCGCCTGGTCGCGTTCCTCGACGCCTTCTGGAGAGCACAAGTTTTGGTCCGCGGGGTCGCAGAGGTCTTTGGAGTTGTTGTTGCTGCTCAACGCCATCACCGTGAAAATCCCGCTGATGACGCCGCTGATGATCCCCGCGCTGCCCACGATCAGGCCCAACGTGCGTTGGGAATGAGCTTCTTGCCGCGGCGTTTCCTGGATGAAGTCTTCGGTTGTCGCGGTCGAAGCGAGTGGGGGCGGCTCAGGAGCTGGGTTCGTTGCGGCGGGAGCAAGTTGGGTCAGCGGTAGGATACGCACGATGTAGGGTTCGCTTTGTTCGGGCGTGATGTTCACAGCCTGTTCGAAAGGTTCGTAACCAGGGGCTGAGGCGCGTACCAACCACGAGCCCGGGTCCACCGGAAGCGGCACGCCGAAGGAGGGGGCGGGCAGGGCGATACCGTTGCGTTGGACCTCGAAACCTTCGGGAAGGATCGTCGGCACCTCCACCACTAGCTTGGCCAGTTGCGGCTGCAGCGCTGCGGCGCGCACGCGCGCGAGTTCGGCACGCGGGGCGTCGCCACGTGTGTCCGCCACGGAAGCGGCCTCCTCGAAGGTTGCCCAGGCGCTGGCGAGCTTGCCCTGCTTTTCGTAGCAGTTGGCAAGGTGCAGCAGTGTTCCCAGACCCGCGTCGAGCTGCTGGCTCGCCGCGAACTTGGGGCACGCCTCCGCGTAACGTTCCTGGTCGGCCAGGGCTCTGCCCTGTTTGAACAACGCTTCCGCGGCTGCCTTGTCCGCGGCCGAGGGCTGGGCCGCTGCCGTTTGCGCTAGAGCGCACCAAGCTAGCATCAGGGCTAGCACCACTCGAGTTCTCAACTGTGACATCGGTTCGGCTCGTCCAACTGGACGAGTAGCTTTATTGAGTCCAGCTTGCGCTGACAACCGCCCTGAACCCGCCGAAGGCGTGAAAAGCGGATGCGACAGACATCAGTGACGTCCGCCGAAGTTGTCCGGGTCCCAGGCGTCGGACTCGCTCCCTGCAGGCGGCGTCGTGATCTGCTGGGGGGGAGGCGCCCCCGCGGCGGGTCGACGGGCTGGCTGGGGCACAATGTGTGGGGGAACAGTGCGCGGGGACACAACCCGTCTGGTTGTTTCCGTGGGCGCTCCGGGTCGTGTCGCGTCGTCCAGGGGTGCGTCGGGCTGGCCGGCGTCGGGTGCCATCACCGGCTGCACCTGCATGCCCGGAATCTGCTCGGAACGGGTCGCAACCGCGGGGGGTGTCGCTTCGTCTTTGTGCGGCGGCGCGGTGTCCGTCGGCGTCGCTGAAAGGTTAGCATTCTCAGCGCGGGCGGCGGCCTCCTCTTCCAGCTTTTCCCTCGCGAAGAGCCAAACGCTCGCCGCGGCCAGCGCTGCGACGCCGGCACCAACCCATACGGGCCATAGGGCGGGCCTGGGGCGCTTGCTTGATTGTGGCTGCGCCGGCGCGGTGCCCGTCGAAAGAGGCACGGTGACGCCGCGCTCGGTGCGGCTCGGCCCGGCGCCGCCGCTGTTGCCGACGACGGTGCCGTCGTAACCCAGCTTCCGAACATCGGACTCCGGGTCGCCCGTGGGGTAATCGAGCACTGCCAAAACGCGCGGCAAGTAGGCCTGGGCCCTGAAACTGCCGAACGGTGCCAGGGCCTTCGCCAATTCCGCCACATCGGCAAAACGTTCAGCCGGCGCTTTCGACAGGCAGCGAGTGACGACGGCCGCCAACGCATCCGGGACGTGGGGCGCGGCTTCCCGCAGTGGCACGGGTTGTTCGGACAATACCTTGGCGCAAATCACCGCGACCAAGTCCCCGTCGAAGGCACGCTGACCGCTCAGGGTCTCGTACAGAATGGCTCCTAACGCCCAGATGTCGACGCGGACGTCGATCTCCCGGGCCTGCATTTGCTCGGGAGCCATGTATTGCGGGGAGCCGACCGCCGTTGCCGGATTCGTCAGGGCGCGCTCGGAGGGGCCGCCCAGCTGCTTGGCGATGCCAAAGTCGAGCACTTTGACGTTTTTCGTGCCGTCGGGAGCCGTGACGAGGAACAGATTTTCCGGTTTCAGATCGCGATGGACAATCCGTCGTTGGTGGGCGTGGGCCAGCGCTTCGCACACCTGCATCACCACGTCGACGGCGTCGATCACCGGCAACGCGCCCCGTGATTCCAGGAGTGCCCCGAGGTCGCTGCCTTCGAGGAATTCCATCACGATGTAGGGGGCACCGTTATCCAGACGCCCGACATCCAACACTGCACCCACGTGCTCGCTGCGAATTGCGGCCGCAGCCCGTGCCTCGAGCATGAGCCGCTCCACGATGGCCGGGTCCTCGGTCAGCTCCGGGCGAATCAACTTCACCGCGACTTTGCGGTCCAGGTCCAGGTGCGTTGCGGCCAGCACGACCCCCATGCCCCCGGCTCCGACAACGGCATCGACGCGGTATTTGCCAGCGAGCGTGTCGCCGACTTCAACGGGGAGGGTGTGGCCGAAGTACATCTGCGAGTGCGACACTATAACCCACCGTCAGGCGATGTGGTCTCGCTGCGACGGGATTGTCGCGGCTACAGGCCTCGGTCGAGCGCCAGATTGGCAAAAAGCTCCAAATCCAAGGGACGTTGTGCGACCGCTCGGGTCAGGATGTGGGCCATGGGAGCGACCGTCTTGCCGCCTGGCAGACTGAGCGAGTAGCCGCCTCGGGCTCCGCCCGTCCCTTCAGACCAGATTCCCGCTGCGGGTATTCCAGACTCCGTTGTGAGCACGCTACCCACGTAGGCGCCAGCCCAAAGCACGGTACGCTGCAGCCACGCTTCCCTGCCGGTCAGTGGATGGGGTGAGGCGAAGAGGATACGCAGGAGTTGGTCCAGGGCGTCCAAGCTGGCAATGCTGTGATCCAAAGAATGGGCGTAGAGCAGCTCGCAGGAACGACTCAACACGGAGTCCGCTACGGCCCGGCCCAGCAAGTTTAAGTCATGTGGTTGTAGCTCGCCCTGCCAGAGGGTGCGCGGAGTCACCTTGACGGATGCGTAGGCCTTCCAGGCCACGGTTCCGAGGCGCGCGAGACCGGTGCTGAGTTCGCCCAACAGAGACGTTCGCCCGCCGGAGCGGAGCCAGTGGTGTACGCTGGTGAACGGTCGCCACGAATAGGAGCCGGAGCGTACCCGCGCAGAGGTCGGATCGACCGCCGTTCCCATCCACTCGCCCCGGTGCGATCGGCGTAGCACCTCGCCCACGTACGACCCAAGTAGTAGTTCAACTGCAGAATCTGGCGCGGCCAGCGACTGCATGCCGCAGAGGGTAGCGATCGCGGCTTCCAGCCGGGCCAGACTGTGCAACGACACGTCGAACGGTGCGAAGTGATGCGTGACTCCGGCCTTGTTGAGGAGTTCAGCTCCCTGTAGGCCCAGCAGCTCGAACTCCTGCTGCGCTGATGTCGGCGGCAAATGGCTGAGCTGTGAGCGTGCGCCGCGTGTGAACTCGTCGAGGGCAAGGCTTGGATCACCGCCGAAGACCGCGAGCTCTTCCGGTGGCCATAGCTCGCTCGGAGCCGTCAGTTCAGCAAGCGACCGTATGGACGACGGCGGTCTGCTCGTGCGCGCGGTGGCAGCGGCTGGCGGCTGGGTGTGGCCCGGGGCGTTCTGCGAGGTGTCGTCGTTCCGAGGAGGCGGTAGCGTGCCAAAGTTGGGGACAGCCGCAGGACCGGGGATCGCCGGGGCCTGCCGCTGGCGTCGCGACGACGTGCCGGGCGAGAGCCCACGCGTCGGGTCGCTGCGCGTGTGCACCGAGTACGTCGACGGCCGACGGGAAGCCATGGCCGGGATCGGATTGGCCACGGGTGTGGGGGCTTCCACATCGTTGCGAGTATCCACCACGATGCGCAGCGAGCTCCGTGGTTCGGCGGCGGTCAAAGGGTCGGTCCTCGTTGGCCGGTCGTTGATGGGGACCGAGTCGTCGCCGACGGCACCGCAGGCAGCGTCCATGGCTAACACGGTGTCGCCCGGGCTTGCCTTGCGGGGCAGGATCGATTCCGGGCCGGGGATCCCTCGCGAGGCGGCACGCAAGAGGGCGGCGGCCTCGGGGAAATCCGGGGTTTGACGCAGGAGTTCCTCCAGGCGTTCGGCGACGCTCCGTGGGTCGAGTCGGTCCCGCAAGTACAAGAGGCGGGTGGCCAGATACGTCATCGCTGCTGCGTGCTGTTCGGACGGTCCCAACGCGCCGAGCAAGTGCTGGGCTTGGGTCAGTTCTCCGTTGCTCAGGCACTCGTCAATCGTGCGCAGATCTGGGGGATCGAGGGGGCTCCGAGCTTCCAATGAGGAAAAAGTCTGACTTGAAGTCGCCAGAAACTCCACTGCGCTGGGCAAATTCGGCCCTAATCACGAACCAGATCCAGGGAGAGCCGCAATTCTGCGTAGGTCGCTTGTTGCGTCTGACCGTCGCGTGCTTGGAATGTGGCGTTGGCTCCGTGGTCCGGCAGTGAGATCCGTGAGGGGTCGCGCGTACTCAATCGCACCACATCGCCGTTTCGCGAGCGCTTGAACCCGAGCTCCAGTTCCGAACGATGGCTGTTGAACTCCAAGTGCGCTCGAACAGTCTCCACATCATCTCCCGCATTCTGGGCGTTGGGTTGATTCCAGTGTAAGTCGAGCTGGCCCAATCGTTCGAGGGTGGACGGGGTGGATGCCGCTGCAACCCGGGGTTGGTGTTGAGAGGGGAGCACGCTGAGCTGTGCCGCCTTGGGCGCGCCGACGGACGACATCTCCACCCAGCCCGAGACGACGACCGGCACCCACGTGGTGTGGCGACGGCCATAGCCCAATCGCAGCTCAGCCAGGCTACTCGGAGCGGCGTGGTGACGTGCTGCTTGGGTTGCCGAAACCTCCATCAGGGCGAGGCGCGGCGGGGGAAACTCTTCGAGCAACGGTGGGGGTGGCGGGTCGCACGCAGCCATGAAGATACCAACGAACAGGGGGCTCCACACGCTTAGACGGGGGATCGCGTTCGGCATGCGCCCATCCAAGCGCCGTCCGCGCTGCGCGGCCCAATTTTTCGCTGCGAGCCGGCCGCCCGCCGTGTACCGCTTTGCGTTCGACCTTCGACGTCTCCCGGATATAGTCCGCCCGTGCCGTACTCAGCAGAATTCACCTGTCTTGCGGGATGCGACGGTTCTTGGCCCGTCACCCAAGCCATCTATCGCTGTCCGAAGTGCGGCGGACTCCTCATGGTCCGCCACGATGTCGACGCGCTCAAAGATAGAAGTGGCGCCGCCTGGATGAAGCTGTTTGACGAGCGCTATGGGGGCACGACTTGGCCGTTCGGTTCTGGCGTCTGGGGCAAGCGAGAGTGGGTCATGCCCCAGGTTCCGGACGAAAGCATCGTGTCGATGGGTGAGGGGCAGAGCAACCTGTTCTGGGCAGAGCGCTACGGACGAGAGCTCGGCTTGCCGGACCTGTGGGTGAAGTTGTGTGGCAACAGTCATACCGGGTCGTTCAAGGACCTCGGAATGACGGTGCTCGTCAGCGTGGTACGGCACGCAATCAAGAATGGGTTGAAGGTCAAGGCTGTCGCTTGCGCATCTACTGGAGACACGAGCGCCTCACTGGCTGCCTACGGAGCGGCCGCTGGCCTGCCGGTGGTCGTCTTGTTGCCAAGGGGTAAGATTTCGACCGGGCAACTTCTGCAACCCATCGCCCACGGTTCGCTCGTATTGGGGTTGGACACTGACTTCGACGGTTGCATGGCGATCATCCAGCAACTAGCCGAAGAGGGACTCGTCTACCTTGCCAATTCGATGAATCCGTTGCGCCTGGAGGGGCAAAAGACGGTCGGCGTCGAGATAGTCCAGCAATTCGAATGGCAGGTGCCGGACTGGGTGATCATCCCCGGTGGCAATCTTGGCAATGCGTCCGCGCTGTATGCCGGTTTCGAGCTGATGCAGGAGCTGGGCGTCATCGAGCGGATCCCACGCCTTGTCGTCGCCCAGGCAGAGGCGGCGAACCCGCTCTACCTGGCGTGGAAGGACAAGAAGACCGAGGTGGCAGCCGTCAAAGCAAAGCCGACCCAGGCAAGCGCCATCCAGATTGGCAATCCCGTCAGTGCGCCGCGCGCGATACGTGCGCTGCAGAAGATGGATGGCTTGGTTGAGCAAGCCAGCGAGCAAGAGCTTGCCGATGTCGCGGCGGAGGCGGACGCAACCGGCATGTACACCTGCCCGCACACGGCGGTAGCATTGGCCGCGATGAAGAAGCTGTTGAAGCGCGGGGTCATCAAGTCAGATGAGCGGGTAGTATGTATCTCCACCGCGCACGGCCTCAAGTTCACTGAATTCAAGGCCGCCTATCACGAGCACCGCCTGCCCGGAGTGACGAGCGCCCACGCGAATCCTCCGGTAGATCTGGCGGCAGACTACGGCCAAGTAGTGGATGCCATTCGCAAGCACTTCCCGGGTTGACACTGCCGGGGCACAGCGCGGCCTACGGCGAATTCACACTTGCCGCTAGATGCTCGGCTGGTTGGCTTCCTGTACTCTCTTTGGTGTCTCAGCAGGAGCACGTGCAGTCCGATGCAAACACGACAAGCCCCACCGACAAGTGTGCGGCGGGGTTGAAATTGCACCTTCCACGCGGTCCTGGGTACATGCGCCTCGGACGACGTGGACGAAGGCGTCTACCTAGTCTGGTGACTCAGCGGTGCTTCTTGGAGGCGCGACGACGGCGTGACGGGCGTGGGGTCACTAGACCAACCTGCGTCTTGATCTTGTGTAGTGTCGGATACGAAATACCGAACTTGCGAGCGACCGCCGCGCCCTTCTCACCTGCCTGCAGAGCTGCCTCAATCCTCTGACGCATATCGGGAGTGACGCGGGCGCGCTTCGATGCGCGCATGCTTTCGCCTCCCGCGGCGACGGCACGAGGTTTGGCTCCTCGCGACGCGCCTCGCAGCGCTGCAATCAGCTCTTCGACGGACGAGAACCCGAGCTCCTTGTGCAGCGACGCCAGGCGTTTGCGCTGCTTTGCCTCCACCTGACGACGGAGTGTCTCGACTTCGGCTTCCTTCTTCTGGAGCTTCCTAAACAGATCATCGACCATAGTGGATAGTAGTAGCTCATATTGGTTGGTCATCACAATCACTGAGTCACAAGTGAGGGGATTTTTGTTGACAGTGAGAACCTGCAGGCGCACTCCCGCCTTGATAGCGCAGCACACGACCTCACATTTCCCTATGAACCAAACACGCTAGGTAGTTGAGTTGGGCGCCGAGTTGACGTTGCAGAAGCGCGCAACCCACCTCCACTGGCGACGGGAGGTCCTGCTCCAGGTGGCTTGGGCCTTTTACGTATGAACTCGCGTTCATTCATGAACGCGCCGTGGCAACGCCGCGGCCTCAGCAAAGGCGTGCAAACCGTGCGTGCTGCGAAAGAGCATGCCATCGCCAGATTTTGGAGCTCAGTCCAGCTCGAGGTACGGGGGACGAGGAGGACGCCGAGCCACTGGCGTGCGACGTGCGCGGGGACTCAGGTGCCGTCGAGCCGGTCTAGCTCGACGGGGGCATTGGGATCCTGGGCGACTTCTTTCGTGGTTGCGAAGTCCTTTTCGGGATCCACGACGAACACTGGGGCAAAATGACTCAGCGGCAGCGCCAGCCGTTCCGCATCTCCCGCGACGACTGCGAGGAGGTGGGTGGTATCGAAGTACTTGCGGGCGACAGTGACCGCAGCGCTGTGAGTCGTGGAGCTCACAGCCTGGCGGTATTTGTCGTAGTAGTCGTTCGGTAGCTCGTAGATTGCGAGGTTGGTGACCATCGAGCCGAGCGAGCCGACAGATTCCATACGCAGCAAGAAGGTATCGGAGAGGTAGCGCGACGAGATGGCGGTTTCTTCGGGGCTCGGAGGATTGGTGTTCATGCCCTGGGCGTGTTCGAGCAACGCTTGCAGAGTCAAGCCCGCTTTGGCGGTCTGGGTCCCAGCTCGCAAGACGATGGGCATCGGCCCTTGAGCGACACGCTCAACCGAAGAGTTGGTCGAGTAGGCAAGGGAACGCTGTTCACGAACGTCGCGGAAGAGGCGACCTGCGACCCCGCCGCCCAGGACCTGGTTGGCGACCTTCAGCGTGGGGTAGTCGTCGTCTTGGTATTCGGGCCCGAACAGCGCCAGCTCCACCTCGGCCTGAGAACTCTTCGGTCGGTCCACCAAGAAGATCCTAAGCCCGTCGGGCAGCGATGGTGTCGCGTACTTCGATGGCGCGACAGGGCCGCCGCGCCAAGCGCCGAATGTTTTTTCTGCAGCGCCTTTCGCCGCTTCGGGCGGAACGTCGCCGGCGATGATGAGTGTGGCGTTCTTGGGTGAGAAGTGGCGTTGGTGCCAGGCTTTGATTTCCCACAGGCCGACCTTCTCGATCTGGTCGGCGGTGGCATCGTACGTTGCGTACGGGTGCCGACCGCCAGCAACGTTGAACAGCTCCCGATAGAGCACCATGTTGGCGACCCAACCGGCGCTCGTGCGGGCTTGGCTGTTGACGCGGTCCATCTCGCGTCGTTGAAGTCTGCGAAACTCGGCGTCGTTGAATTGTGGCTTTAGCGCGACCAGGCTCAAGAGTTCGAGGGCCTCCTCAAAGCGGTCGCTGGTTACCGCCATCGACAGCGTCGTCGAATCCCGGGACGTCAAGACGTCCAGACTCGACCCGAGGGACTCGACCCGGTCGAGCAGTTGCCGCCCAACGTAGGTACCGCTTCCTCCCACCTTGAGCATTTCCCCTGAGAGGACTGCGAGGCCGGGCTTTGCGCCGTCGGAGGCCTGGCCCGAACGCACCATCAGAGTGAGTTGGACCAACGGCAGCGTGTTGCGCTGGACCAGCTTGACGCCCAGTCCGTTGGGCAGTCTCTCGTCGGTAATGGCTGGAAAGGACCACTCGGGCGACGGAGATGCTGGCGGCGGAGCTTGGCGCTGCTCTGGTGGAAGGGTCGCGTACTCGACGGTGTTTGGCGCTACTCTGGCCGCGCTCTGCGCGGAGCTCGAAACGGGTGGGTCCGTCACAGGGGCCTCGGGCGGAGTCTTGGGTCCGCACGAACAAACCGAGGTCGACCCAATCAAGACCAGCGCGAGGGTTCCCAAACGGCGAGCGTTCTTCTTGTTCATCTTCAGTTCTCCCTCGAAGCGGCTGCTGCGGCGTTCGGTGTTGCCTGTTCTGGATAGACGTACACAGTGTTGCGTCGGTTGGCGGTGAGGTACTTCGAAACGGCCGCTTGCACTTGAGCGGCAGTGACCTTGAAGTAGTTGTCGATTTCTGTGCTCAGCAAGTTGGCGTCGCCCCAGAACAGTTCGTGGTTGGAAAGCTGGGTGGCGCGCGTCAGGTTGCCCTCCATCCCAAAGAGCAAGTACGACTGAATGCGCTGTTTCGCTTTTGCCAATTGGTCTTCGGTTGGCCCACTCTTGGCGAGGACCCCGAGTTCTTCGTCGAGCCTGCGTTCGACTGCGGCCACGTCGGCCCGTTCGGTCAAGAGCGCACGAATCACCAGCATGTCCGGTCCTCGGTGATCGTAGGTCCAGGAGGCGACTTCTCGCAGGAGGCTCTCGTTGCGCACTAGCTTTTCCTCGAGAATCGAACTGTCCCCGAAAGTGAGCGCGACCGTCGCGAGCTCCAGGGCATAGTGTTCGGCAGTGCGCATCGGTGGGATGGCCCAACCGTACATCAGTCCCGGTGTCTTTGCGTTCGAGTCAGTCAGCTCCTTGCTTCGTGGTTGGGATTGCTCCACCAGGGAGCCGGGGGAGTACTCAGGGACATCTGACGGCTGCGCGGTGCTGAAGTACTTATCCACCAGCGCCAAGGCCTGTGCGGGGTCGAAGTCACCAGCAATGGTCAACACAGCGTTGTTGGGCGCGTAGTAGGTGGCGTGAAACTCGCGCAGCCACGCGAGCTTCGCGGCATCCAAATCCTGCATTGAGCCGATCGGGTCGTGCGCGTGAGGCCAATAGTCGCCAAAGGTGAGCTCACGCAAGCTCATCAAACCTTCGGCGTAGGCAGAATTGGACACACGCATGCGGTACTCCTCCTGGACCACCTGGCGTTGGTTTTCGAAGTTCTCCTTGGTGACTGCGAGCGACTGCATGCGGTCTGCTTCCAGCCAGAGCACGGTGGCCAAAGCGTTCGATGGCATCAGCTCGTAGTAGTTCGTCCTGTCCACCGAGGTCGTACCGTTGAGAGTACCGCCTCTACCAGTGATCAGTTCGAAGTGCTGCCCCTTGGCGACGTTGCGGCTGCCTTGAAACATCATGTGCTCGAACAAGTGTGCGAAGCCGCTGCGCCCGGGTTGCTCGTTGCGAGAGCCCACGTCGTACGTGACGCAAACGGCGACCGTGGGGGCGCTGTGATCCTCGTTGAGCACGACGCGCAGACCGTTTTTCAGCTGGTGCCGAGTCAGCTTGATGTTCAGCTGCTTGGGGCTGGCGGCGGGGTGTTCCGCCGAGACGGGTGCGGGTTCGGCGCTGACGCTGCCGACTGCGGCTAGCATGGACAAGGCGGCCACCACGTGGAGTACTCGCTTCATGGGCGACGGCATAACACAGGTCGACCGAGGTTGCCGGCGCGGCGTTCGGACGGAGTGGGTCGTTCGGAGCCCGACGGCGGGCCGCCACCTGCCGGCTGTGCGGTGGAGGCGTATACTAACGGCATGAACGAAGATAGCCGGGGAAAGGTCCTCTACGCGCCGACTTCGGAGCAAGTGCAGGCGTCCAGGTTGACGGACTTCGCGCGCTTCGCGGAAAAGGGTGCGGGGCGGCATTTCGCGGACTACGCACAGCTGCATGGCTGGTCGGTTGAGGACATTTCGGGCTTCTGGCAGGCTATCTGGGAATACTTCGATATCCAATCGCCTCACGAAGTGACCACCGTAGTCACATCCATGGTCATGCCGGGCGCTCATTGGTTCCCCGGGGTGGATGTCAACTATGCGCGCCAAGCGCTGCGATGGGCAGACGACGGCGTGGCCGTTGTGGCTTTGGACGAAGCAGGAGCGCGGCTGGAGCTCAGCTACGGTGAGCTAAAGCGTCAGGTGGCTTCCTGCAGGGCGGGCCTCGCGCGACTTGGGGTTGGCAAAGGAGATCGCGTGGCAGGTTACCTACCGAACTGCGCCGAGGCCGTGGTCGCGTTCTTGGCGAGCGCGAGCTTGGGGGCGATTTGGTCCAGCTGCCCGCCCGAATTCGGGGCCAAGAGCGTGTTGGACCGCTTCGAACAAATCGCACCCAAGGTGCTCATCGCGGCGGACACATCGCGCTACGGCGGGCGAAGTTTCGACAAGACGACGCAAGTGGACGAAGTGCGGAGGGGGTTGTCGAATCTTGCTGCACTCGTCGTGCTGCGACGACAACCAGGACCCTCTGGGGTGGAGGACGCTCTGGACTTCGACGTGACCTTGGGGGTATCCGCTGCGCCGGACCAGCTCGTCGATTTCGACTGGGTCGAGTTCGAACACCCGCTCTGGATCCTGTACTCGTCGGGCACGACTGGCAAGCCGAAGCCGATTGTGCATGGGCATGGCGGGATCCTGCTCGAGCATTGCAAGATGATGGCCCTGCACGGTGATCTGGGGCCAGGTGATCGCTTCTTCTGGTACTCGACGACCGGCTGGATGATGTGGAACTACTTGCTTGGCGGATTGCTCGTGGGTGCGACGATCGTGCTTTACGATGGCAGTCCCGCGTTTCCCGACTTGGGGGCGCTGTGGCGCATGATCGAACGGGAACGCCTCACGTGCTTTGGCACCAGCGCGCCGTTCATCATGACGTGTCGCGACCAGCAACTCGTGCCTCGGGAATTCGCAGATGTGTCCTCTTTGCACACGCTAGGCTCCACCGGAGCTCCCCTGCCGCCGGAGGGCTTCCACTGGGTGTACGATCAAGTCAGCCCGAATTTGGCTTTGGCTTCCGTCTCTGGGGGCACGGACTTGTGCACGGCGTTCGTCGCCGGCAGCCCCTGGCATGCCGTTCGGGCCGGGGAGCTGCAATGCTCGGCGCTGGGCGCTGACGTGCGCGCCTTTGACAGCACCGGTAGCCCCATCCTCGGGGAGCTTGGGGAGCTGGTCATTACCAAGCCCATGCCGTCGATGCCGCTTTATTTTTGGGGGGATGACGACGGAAAGCGCTACCACGCCAGCTACTTCGAGGACTTCGAAGGGGTGTGGCGGCATGGCGACTGGTTGCGTCAGTTTGCAGACGGAAGCGCCGTCATTTACGGACGTTCCGACGCGACGTTGAATCGCGGTGGTGTTCGCATGGGCACCTCCGAGTTCTATCGAGTGGTCGAAGCCCTACCGGAGGTCAAAGACAGTTTGGTGGTGGAGCTGGCTGGTGCTGGTCATCAATCGAAGCTGTGGCTGTTCGTCCAGCTATCTTTGGGCACCCAAATGGACACGCAGGTGGAGCGCGCTATCAAGCAGCACCTGAGAGAACAGCTGTCGCCGCGCCACGTACCCGACGAAATCTGTGAAGTGCCCGAGGTGCCGTATACGCTGAGCGGCAAGAAGTTGGAGCTCCCAGTCAAGCGGATACTGGGCGGGGCGGCACTGGACTCAGCCGTCAATCCCGGCACGATGAAGAACCCCGAAGCATTGCGTGATCTAGTTCTGCGGGCCAAAGCTCGGCTTGCCCGCACAGCGAGCGAACAGTAGAGACTCCTTCCGACGCGCTGTCAGCGGAAGCTGTTCCGGGCTCAGTCGCGTAGCAGGGATCGGGCAATGACGACTCGCTGAATCTGGCTCGTGCCCTCGTAAATCTGCAACAGCTTGGCGTCTCGCATCAGCTTCTCTACCGGGTAGTCTCGAACGTAGCCATTGCCGCCGAAGACCTGGACGGCATCCGTGGCGACCTGCATCGCGGCGTCCGCGCCGTAGGCCTTAGCGTATGCTGAAGAGATCGGATCTCTGATGCCTTGGTCGAGGTTCCAGGCGGCTTTTCTGTACAAGAGCCGCGTGGCTTCCGTGGCGATGGCCATATCGGCGATCATTGCCTGTACCATCTGGTGTTCGCCGATCGGCACGCCAAAGGCTTTGCGCTCCTTGGCGTACTTGATGGATTCCTCCAGACAGCGCTGCATCAGACCAGTGGCCATTGCAGCGATATCCGGTCGGGTTTCGTTGAAGGTCTCCATCGCCAGCTTGAACCCCTTGCCCTCTTCTGCCAACAGGTTCGTTTTGGGGACGACTACGTCTTCGAAATGAACAGCGGCGGTGTCGCTGGCGCGCTGCCCCAGTTTGTCTTCATGCTTGCCGACGCTCAGCCCCTTGCTGTCGCGGTCGACGATGAACGCCGCGATGCCTCGGTGCTTCTTGTCGGGATCGGCTGTGGCAAAAACGACGTAGAATGACGCCATTCCAGCGTTGGTGATCCAGCATTTTTCCCCGTTGAGTACATAGTCGTCACCCTTCTTCTCAAACCGGGTCTTGAGCGCAGCGACATCGCTGCCAGCCGTAGGTTCAGTCGTTGCGTAGCTGGCGAACAGGGGTTCCTCCGTGAGCATGCCGAGGTACTTCTTCTTCTGTTCCTCGTTTCCAGCTAGCTTGATGGGTGTCAGGGCCAGGGTATTGGCCAGCATGCTGGTTTGAATACCGGTGCAGCCGAACGCTAGGCTTTCGGACAAGAGCGCGTTGTCGAGTTGTCCGAGGCCAGCGCCACCATACTCCTCGTCGATGGTGACGTTGACGAAGCCCAGCTCCCAAGCCTGCCGGAACACCTCGATGGGGAACTTGGCTTCTTTGTCGGCCTCCGCAGCAACGGGAATGATGCGTTCTTCCGCGAAGCGGCGAGCCTCGGCGAGCAGTGCTTTCTGCTCGTCACTCAGACTGAAGTCGATCATGGGCGATATCTAGCACGCCACTGCCGACCTTGCCCCCTAGAGCGCTCGCGACCTGGGGGCGGACTGCTCAGAGAGCACTCGTTCCACACGTTGCCGTGTGATCCGACAGGCAAGTTCGCTCAGATCGGATCCCGCGAAGCGCCGGCCCAAGCGAGCCGCTACGGCGAGCGTCGTGCCCGAGCCACACATGGGATCCAGCACGCTACCGCCCGGAGTGCTGGCCGCGCGAACGATGCGCTCCAGCAGGCTTTCGGGCTTCTGGGTCGGGTACCCGGTGGTCTCCTCCGTCAGCGGAGTATTCGCCGTCATGGCCGGGCAGTCTGCCCAGACGCTACCAATGCGGCGGCCTTCGTCGGCGTAGTAGCGGTAGCTTCGGCCGTTGATGACTCGCTCTCGGTACTGGCGGCCACTCTGGTCGCGGCGCTGAAAGTGCATGCGCAGGGACGTGTCGCTGAAGGGTTCACGCAACGCAGGATCGTCGCCGTTCCAGATCATCTTCGAACCGCGGCGGTAGATGAGGATCGACTGGTGTGTCACCGAAGGGCCGCTCCGTCGTTTGCCGCCGTTGCCGGGCACCCAGATGATCTCTCCAGCAAATGCTCGCCGTCCGAACACTTCGTCCAGGAGCATCTTCGTGTCGTGAACGGCTCGATAGTCCAGATGCAGCCAGAGACTGCCGACCTCGCTGAGGGCGCCATACAGCGTGTGCAGTCGCGGGCGCAGCATGTCGATGAAGCCGTCGAGGCCGCCCCAAAAGTCCACATAGGCATCCGTGCCGCCGGACCGCAAACCCTTTTCCTCGCGTGCACGGCGCGTCCCCCCGGCATTGAACGGCGGATCGACGTAGATGAGCTCGAAGGCGCCGTGCCGCTCGAGCAACTCCGGCACGCGTTCGAGACAATCCCCATTGACGATACGTTCTTTTAGCTCATCCACGCGCAGCGACCTCGTCGAACTCTTCTACGACGAGGGGGTCTTGCTGCCCAATTTCCTGCAGATCTTCGGAGGTGAGCTCAATGGTGGGGAGCGTTGAGAGCCACTGCCAGTAGGGGCCGCCTCCTGCGCAGCCGGTGACGCTGGTCGCCGTCGTACAGCTGATGCGCATGTGTATGTGGTCATCATGGGGCAGGCTGTCCGCCGGCTGGAGCATGACCGTTTCGGCTTGCCAGACGAGCTCGTTCGCTTCACCGCGCGCCCTGGCGTAGTCGATGAGCATGGCCTCTATCCAGCGGCTACAGAACATCCACTGAACGTCGATTTCGTCGGACTCGAGGAGCGCCTTGACGGTTGCCCACTGGCGCTCGACGTGCAGTCGAAAGAGCTTTCCGCTCAGAGGGTCGTGGCCGAACCCGTCTGGACCGATACGGATGAATCCCGTTGCCGGGTGGGGGATACCTTCCGGGGTCAAGAGATGCCAGAGCAGGTCCACATCGCGACCGCTGCGGTGAGAATTGTGACGTGGAATCTTGCCGCCATTGCGGGCAGAAAGATCACCCAGCACCAGAGGTGGTCCTCCAAAATGCTCATGAGTCTGGCGGGCGACCTGCTGCAAGGTTTCGACGAGCTCAGGTTGGGCCCAGTAGGCCGTCCCGTAGGGGCGATACCGCTTGAAGCCAGTTCCCTTGCGCGGCAGTTCCACGCTGTCTGTCTGAACCCCATTGTGGGGCATTCCCACCGAGCCGCGCAGCAGTGGTGCGAGGGGAGTTGGCGTCGTCGTACAGGCACTAGCAAGTGCCAGGGTGGACGTCAGGGTGAGAAGGGGTGCAAGTGAGAGTGTCAATTCAAACGAAAGCTGGCGTTTCGAGCGCGAGATCAGAGCGCTCCTTCGCGCTCGAGGTAGCCCGCCAAGTGGGACTCGAGTTTGAGCAATTCGGCTTCGGTGCTGGTCTGCTCTCCAAGCATGAGCTGACCCCGCGCGGAGCGCAATACACCACGTTCTTGAAAGGTGACCAATGCATTCTGCAAGATGGGCGTGCTGACCGCTTCTCTGCGTTCAATTTCGCCTGCCAGATACATGCGATTGCCGGTGGCGAGTGCTTTCTTGACGATGTCTTTTTCGGTGGAAGGCTCGTCCAGCAGGGCGGTCAAGGTCCTGACGAAGATGCGGTAGCCTTCCAAAAAATTGCGTATCATGGCCGCGTAGGCGAGCAGCCACTTGTGCCCGCTCCAACCATCGTGACCGGGGCCGGGCCGGAGGTGCCCAGCATCGGACCGCTCCAGTTCGCCACACTCCAGCATCGCTTCGAGCGTCTCGTCCACGGTTTGGTCAAAGTCTTCGGGTGGGCGAAAGCGGAATTCGTTGCGCAGCAGCCCCGCAAGGTCGTGCATGCGGCTACGAACTAGATCAATGGTTAGCGGGCCATCGCTGGAGGGTAACATCGTGGTGGCCAACAGAGCCCGCTCCACGAAAAAGTGGATGATGATGTTCTTGGAGGTGTCCATGTCCACCCGCTTCGTCTCCACGATGGTATAGATCGCTCCAGGTCCAGCGTGGGCCTTGCCGCCGCGATCCCGCCGCGGCGACAGACCGAAAGTCGAATGCACCTCGATCACGTCGGCGTCCACGAACATTTGGGCGGCTTCGCGAATCGCTTCGCGTCTGAGGACGCCCGTGTTGGTCGCCAGAGCTGGCGCCGTGCGCGCTCCAGATTGTCGCAGGATGTTCAGGAGCCTTTCGCAATGGCGCAGCAGTTTGTCGTGAGCAAGACCTCGCCGATGATGGCTCAACAGCGCTAGCGCCGTCAGCGCGCCGGGCGTTACTGCCGTGACTCGGTTGATCTCGTCCATGACGTGATTGCCGAGGCGCACGACGGTCGTACGAATCTGCTTGGGTGACATCGCACCTGGGGCGTAGCCTAGCTGGTCTTCGACTTCCCGCAGCGTGATTGGCCTGCCGAACTGAACGTTGATGCTGCCGTAGCGGTGGCGAAGCACCTCGGTGGCGCTGAGCAGGCCGGCAGCGTCTTCTTTGATCTTCTCCCCGCCAGTGATCTCGTGACGGTGTGATTCCGCTTCGACGATGCGCTCGTAGCCGATGCTGATGGGGACAAAGAACACGGGCCGTGAGTCCATTCCTCGCACGGCTGACACCACCATGTTCAACAAGCCGAACTTTGGTGACAGGAGCTTGCCAGTTCGGCTCCGCATGCCTTCCAAAAAGAGCTCCAGAGCGAATCCGTCTTTGATCAATCGACGCACGTAGGCGTCGACCACGGCTGCGTACAGTCGATCTCCTCGAAAGGTTCGGCGAATGAAGAAGGCGCCACCTCTACGAAAGACAGGCCCCATCGGGAAGAAGGAGAGGTTCTCACCCGCGACGATCATCGGTAAGGGCATGTTCGCCTTGAACAGGACCCAAGACACAACCAGGAAGTCGATGTAGCTCTTGTGGCTTGGGAGCAAGACGAAGGAGCCATCTCGGGACAGCTCGCGCAGCAGCCGCAGACCTTCCGGGTCGACGTCGATGCCGTGGTAGATGCGCTCGAAGATCCGCCGCAGCACGACCTCGAGCGCCCGGTGGGCGGTGGCGTCGGGTAGCGCCTGCATCTTGCGAAGCATTTCGTTGGCCTTGGTCAAGGCTTCGCGGCGTTCGAGGTCGCTGGTGACCAGCTTGTCCAGCGTATTCTGAAAGCGTCGACTGCGCAGGATTTCCTGACGCACTCGGTCGGGGGCCTTGTCCACAGGGCCCGTGACGCTGCGTCGCTCGCGCTCCATCCGCCTGAGCAGTGTGTAGACGAGCTTGTTCAGCAGCGCCGTATCGGACGTACTGCCCCATTCTTGAATGAACCCGCGCAGGTCAATGGGACGGCCTACGCGCAGGCTGACGTTGTGGTAGTTCGCCAGGAGCTGTCCGATCACACGTGCGGGGCTCGGCCATTCGCGCGGGCCCAAGAACATGTCCAGCGGACCGGTCCCGCGCGTATCCGGTCGCTTGGTCCAAACGAACACTTGTGGGACCAGCATGATCGGCCGAGCGCTCTGGCGTTGCAGCTCGATCAGCGCGTGCATCAACTCTTCACCTTCGCGAAGACCGCGACTCCCGCTGGCGCTGCCCGCAGCGATCGCCAGCATGTTTGGGGGCCGACGCAGGAACAGGGCCGCGGCGCCGTTGGCGTGCGAGAGCGCGTCTTGCAGTTCTGCTGCACCCGTATTCGAGTTCGGCAGGACACGATCGAGCCAGCCCTTGCCCATGGGGTTTACCAGGCCGGGCCCCAGATTGGTGAATCGGATTTGCGGGAGCTGGTAACGTTTGGTGATGTGATCGAGGGCGAGGAAGTCCACGAAGTTGAGGCTTCGCAACATGTACACGATGCGGCCGTTGGCTGCGCAGTCGCGCACCGTGTTCAACCACTCGTCGTCCACCACGATGCGGTCGAAGAACCGACGATAGAGGGCCTTGAGCACAGGATTGGGCTCGTACGGCCGCGTGAGGTCTGCAGAAGCCATGGGAGCGCCTTGGGCCCGCGACTCGTAGCACAGTTCGTCAAAAAGAGGCTATAGACGCACCAAGCATGACCGTGCCCAAGGCGATCTCCCTATTGGCTTTGATCCTCTGTGAAGGCTGTCGCTGCGCGCCTGAACCGCCGGCGGAACAGGAACCTGACGAGCCCAAACCGAGCGTGCCGCGTTGCACGTTGGAGGCCGCTCAATTCACGTTACCAGGGCTCAGTCCGGGGGAACGATTCGAAGAGGGGAGGGATGCGCCCTTCGGGATCGAAATCGGTCGAGCAATATCTCACGGTCCGGAGCACTTGGTACCATTCGTGCGTGGCGGGGCGCCGCACGGGTCGGCGGGGGTCTTGCGACTGAAGAGCGACCTTCAAGCACGGATTGTCGAGCTTGGGCAGGTGGTTGGCGATGTTCCGCCTCCCAAGCTGTCCTCAGGAGCAGACAAGGTGTTCGTTGCGCTGACGGAGAACGACGCCAACGGCGGTGGTTATCGACTTGGTGTGATTGAGGAGGAAAGCGTTCGCTGGTTTGGCACCGTGGACCAGTTGGGGGATGACTCGCCGAGTTTCTCGCTCCTGGTGTCGGGAGCCTCGGGGTTGCTGGCTTGGGATGACTGGGATCGCGCGGCGGGGCACAGTGTCGTCTCGATGGCGCGCTTTGGGGCGGCGGACGCCGATGGGGTTAGCCAGTTGGGGCAGACCAGCCCGTCAGATCGGGACGCTGAGCAACCGCTGCTGATGACTCGACCAGGTGGGGCATGGCTGAGTTGGATTGCGTTGGGCAAGGCGAAAGTGACGGAGCAAGTTGGCGACGAGCCGCTGGTCGCTCCCCAGCACGCTTGGTTGGAGGTGATGCCTCTGGATGACGAAGGACGCCCCAGCGGCGAACCGCTCCGAGTGACCAGTGCTCAGGGACGTGTCGTGGCCTACGATGGGCTGGCCGCTCACGACGGCAGCGTGCTCTTTGCCGTGCGAGATGCCGAAACACCGGCGGAACTCGATGACGGTCGGGTTCGCATGATCCGCGTGACACCCGACGGCACGACTTCCGTCCATGAGGTGGAAGCGCCGGAGCTCGGCGCCAGCGCGCCCAACTTGTTGTACGACCAAAACCCTGGTGGAGGCGCTCCGCATGGGTGGCTGGTGGTGGCGTCAGGTGCGGGCACGACGATGGTTGCAGGGTTATCACCTATGGGCATGCCATTGGAACCAGCCACGCCGAGCGGAACACTCGGGTTGGCCGGCGTACTTGCGGCGCGCCAGGGGACACTGTTGATTGCCCGACCCAGTGGGCGTGACGCTGTATTGGGCTTGGCGCGCTGTGGCGTCCAGGAGGCGATGCCCGACGGGGGGCTCTAGGAGCGAGCGCCACGTGAACGACTTGGCGTTGCGGGTGGGATTCGTCGACCCGCCCGCGGAGCGTCGGGGTCCCCACTACTGCCGTCACGCCGAGGCCAGCGGGGGCGAGACCACAAAAAAGGCAAACCGACCGAAGTCGGTTTGCCAGAAAAAAGCACAGGGGCCTAGGGAGGGGGAGGGGAACGGCCCCTGTGACAGAGGGAGCACATCCGTCGTCGGATGTTACCCTACAATATAGCAGGGAGTGTGCCAGATCTTACATGCCAGATATCAAGTAGATGAACGTACGGCAGTGGTACATCGATTTCAACTCTGAAATTTATGGCTTCATAGTTGAAACTCTGTAGCACCCAAGACTTGGTCGGTCTTTCCTTGTTTGGTCGAGCAGTGCGTGCCAAGTCCCGTCCATGAGCCGCTCGCCGACGCCTCTGACTCCGGAACTCTACGATTACCTCCTTCGGGTTGGGACACGGGAGCCAGACCTACTCCGGGACCTGCGCGAGGAGACGGCCCGTATGCCAGGGGCGCAAATGCAGATCTCGCCGGAGCAGGGGCAGCTGCTCAGGCTCCTAATCGAGCTCTTGGGGGCGGAGCGATACTTGGAGATTGGCGTTTTCACTGGGTACAGCAGCCTGTCGGCCGCCATGGCGATGACCGATAGCGGTCGCGTGGTTGGTTTGGACGTCAACGAACAGACGACGGCAATCGCGCGGAGGTACTTCGAGCGCGCCGGGCTGGCACACAAGTTCGACTTGCGCATTGCGCCGGCGACAGAAACCCTGCGCCGGCTGTTGGAAACCGAAGCCGGCAGTTTCGACGCCACGTTCATCGATGCCGACAAGGAGAACATCGCAACCTACTACGAGAGCTGTTTGGAGCTCGTGCGTCCGGGAGGTCTCATCGCGATCGACAACGTCCTGTGGGGTGGCAGTGTCGCCAACCCACGGGACGAGCGCATCGACACTGTTGCGAT
This sequence comes from Polyangiaceae bacterium, assembly GCA_050298815.1. Taxonomy (GTDB): domain Bacteria; phylum Myxococcota_A; class Polyangia; order Polyangiales; family Polyangiaceae; genus SZUA-265. Next base: position 347,849 of record JBNKUV010000044.1, on the reverse strand, counting down.
TCGCGGGCTGAACCAACGCATCGCCGCCGACGAGAGAGTGAGCATGTGCCTCGTTCCTGTTGGAGATGGGCTGACCCTCCTTCGTCGGCGGTAAGTCCTCGCTGAGCGAAGCTCAGTTGTGTAGGCTTCGTGCTCGCGCCACCAGAGATACGAACTCGCTCCGACGTCCGCTCGGATCGCTTCCCAACGCGCCTTGGGCTAGCTGCTGGGCGAGGTCCAGGTCCGCCTTGCCGCGCTGCTCTGAGTCGCGAAGCACCATGCCGAAGGCTGCAACAGCCGCGGAGAACCGGAAGTCGTCGGACGTCTGCTCCTTCGCCCCTGCTTGCACTGGGACGGACATCAAGTTGCTGGTTTGGGAGTGCGGAGCCTTGTAGCGCAGCTTGACGGTCATCAGCTCACTTTCGTCATTCGATGGGACTGTCGGCTTCTGATACTTGAGGGCATCGACCTGGGCGAGCTTGGTGGTTTCCGCCGGGGCAACGATTTCGTAGAGTGCGGTCACCGTGTGCCCTGCGCCGATCTCGCCGGCGTCTTTCTTGTCGTCGTTGAAGTCCTCGTTGTGCAGCTTGCGGTTCTCGTAGCCGATCAAGCGGTATGCGCCAACGTACTTGGGATTGAACTCAACCTGAATTTTGACGTCTTTGGCGATTGTCACCAAGGTGGCTCCCGCTTCTTCGATCAGCACTTTGCGAGCCTCCGAGAAGTTGTCGATGTAAGCGTAGTTGCCGTTGCCCTTGTCGGCGAGGGTTTCCAGGCTGGAGTCCTTGTAGTTCCCCATTCCGAATCCTAGTACCGTCAAGTAAACGCCCGTCTTGCGTTTCTCCTCAATCAGGTCGACCAGCTCGCTTCTGCTGCTCGGTCCAACGTTGAAGTCACCATCGGTCGCCAGCACGATACGATTGACGCCCGCCTTGTTCAGGTGCCGCTTGGCGACCTGGTACGCGAGCTCGATGCCGGAGGCGCCGTTGGTGCTGCCGCCCGCCTCGAGGCGAGTCAGGGCATCGAGGATGGTTTGCTTGTTGTCTCCCGGCGTTGGCGGCAACACGAGGCCGCTGGCACCGGCGTAGACGACCATCGAAACGTGGTCTTTTTTGGTCAGTGTGTCGACCATTGCGGCGAAGCTCCGCTTGAGCAGGGGTAGCTTGTTCGACTCCCCCATCGAGCCGGATACGTCGACCAGGAACACGAGGTTGCGGGGTGGCAGTTGCGATTGGCTGATGCGCTTGCCTTGCAGACCGATGTGCACGAGCTGGTGCTTGGGATTCCAAGGGGCGACGCCGACCTCCGTAGTGACGGAAAACGGCTCAGCTCCTGTCGGCTCCGGATAATCGTATGAGAAGTAGTTGATGAGTTCCTCGACCCGTACGGCACCCTTCGGAATCGGCGCTGCTTGCGTCAACATGCGCCGAACGTTGCTGTACGAAGCGGTGTCGACGTCGACACTGAAGGTGGACAGCGGTTGGTTGGAGACCGACAAGAACCGGTTCTCGCTGATGTGGTCGTAGCTCTCGGTATTGTACTCGGGAGCGATCGCGATCGGCGCTGGCGCGGGTTGCAGGGGAGCGCCGAGCATGACCCGGCTCTTCTTGCCCCGGCTGGCCGCCATCGGCTTGGGTGCGGCCGGTGGACGACGCATCGCTCGGGGAGCTCCGTCCGCTTCTTCTTCTTTCTCTGAGTCTTCCAGCACTTCGAGCTCCGTGGGCGTTTGCGGCCGGTTCAAGGGCGTGGGGGAGGGCTGAAGCCGCTGCTGCTCACTGTTACCTTCGCCGCCAGGGTCGTTTGCCTGGTCCTTCAACTGTCCCGCCGCTGTGGGGGTTTCCGGGGCGAGGGCCTCCTCCTTGCCGCCACCGCAGCTGCAGGCGCAGAGTAGGAGGAGGCTCGACAGGCAAGTGGGGTTGAAACGAAACGGGTTCATGGGTTGGGTCTCCTTCGGGGTTGTGCGGTGCCCAACGCAGCCTTCGCGAGTCGCTTACAGTCCCCGAACTTCAAAGGGTGGGCCATCGGGTCGGTTCTTCAGACGGAGGTGGGGTCGGCGGCGCGCATCTGTTCCAAATGGGCCTGCCTCGGCGCGCCCACGAAGCACCCTGTAAGCAATAATCCGTCGCCACGTTGTGGCCCCATGCTCGCAAGAACCCCCAGCTGCTCGCCTTGTCGCCAGAGCTCATCGTGCCCACCGCTGGCCTTCGTTTCTGGCGGATCCAACCTTAGAAGACTTGTCCCTTTTCCCCCCACTTGCGGCATGAATGCGAACCGGGAGCGTAGCTGGACCAGGTGCAGGACGAACTCAACAGCGACGAACGCCTCGCTTGGGAGCGGGGGGTCGTGGCTCGTGCTCGCCGCGGAGATAAGGCCGCTTGGGCTGAGCTCTACCGGGCGTACGCGGACCTCTTGTTCAGCCGGATCCTTTACCCGCGGTTGGGCAATCGCAGCGCGGCCGAAGATGCTCTGTCGGAGACATTTCGTCAGGCGATCGAACGCATCGAGCAATTCGAGCACAGGGCGTCGAGCGTCTATTTCTGGCTTTCTCGGATCGCCACCAACAAGGCGATGGATATGCACCGTGCCCGGGGAGCGACTGGGCGCGCTCTGGTCAACGTGGAGAGCAAGTTGATGCCGCTCTTGGACTCACCCTTGACGCCAGACGACGCGCTCGACTGTAAGAAGCAATACACTTACGTTCGCGACTTGCTAGAAATTTGTTTGGCAGAGTTGAACCCTCGATACCGCCTCGCCATCGAGCTCCGCTTCTTTCAGGAGCTCAGTCGGGAGGCGTGTGCGGAGCGACTCGAGGTCAGGCTAGGCACGTTCGATGTAGTGCTTCTGCGGTCGCTCAAGGCGTTGCGCAAGCATTGGGAGCAACACAGCTCGGGTGCTAAGGAAGGATCGCGTGTCGAGATCTGAAGACAACGAACTAGAGTCCGAGCTCGAAGGCGAGGCGACCGAGGCGGAGTTGGCCGAAGCAGCCGCCTTGGCGCAGATTCTGGAGCGAGGAACGGTCCGCGAGCAGCTGCCGTCCGAGGACGCTCTGGAGGCCGCTGCGTTGTTGCAGCTGAGTCGCCACCCGGAGCTGGACGGCCCAAAGAGGGAGGCCATCTGGGCGGAGTTGGCGGAGCAGCTGGACAGGCGTCCTGTGGAAGGTACAGACCAGCGAGGCGCTTCCTTCCTCCGATGGCTTCTATGGCTTGCCCCCGCAGCGGGTGTGGCCGTCTTGGTCGTCTATTTGGGTGTCGGCAGCGGTAGCGACGACGCGCTCCAGGCGGTCAACATCGAAATCCCGGCCCCTTCCAAGCAATTGCTTCGGGTCCAGGCGCGTCTCATCGATGCCCCCACTCAGCACGAACGCGACACGTTTGACGAGCAGATGGGACACTACCGCGAGCAAGTCTACGCCTCGCTGGAGGCATCCCACCGATGAACGCTTTGGAGCGGAGGAAACGCCCGCGTGGCTGCTACGTGTGCTGGGCTCTGCTCTGCCTCGGGTTGGTCATCCTTGGCTGCGAGGCGGCGGAGCCGCCACAGGACGCCCAAGACGGCGCTGGCGAGTCGGGGAGCTGGTTAAGGACAGCCCGACGCGCCCATCAGGTCGCGGACGATGCGAAGACTGTCGAACAGCGTGGTCAGGCGGTCGCTGAACTGGAGGAGGCACTACAGGCGTTGCCAGCGCACGCACCCGGCGTCGACTGGGTGCGACTGGATTTGGGCGCCCGGTTGGCTCAGCTTCAGCTGGAGCAAGGCGATGCGCGATCCGCGCTCTCGTGGGTGCAACGGGTGATGCCGAAGCAACCCGAGCCCAGCGTGCCCGCAGCCAACCTGCTGGTCGTTGCGGGGAGAGCCTACGAGCAACTTGGCAACGAAAAGCAGGCGGTCGAAAGCTATCATCAAGCGCTGGTGATGAACCAGACGCTGATGGAACGAAGTCTGGAGGGACTGTGATGCGGAGTAGTGGACGGGGTGCGGCCGCCGACGATGGGCAAGGTCAGCACCGGGCAGCACTGTCGGTTGCGTGCAGGCGGGGTGTGCTTTGCGCGTTGGTGGTCCAAGCCTGCGGTGGGGCAACACCAGAGGCGGAGACTCCGACCCGCGCTTCGCCAGCAGAGGCGCCCGTACCCCATGAACGAATCGCCGACGAGGCGGAACAGCGCAGCGGCGACCCTGCCCCGGAACCTTCCCCTGCCCCGGAACCTGCTCCTGCACCACCCGCGGCGGGTGCGGACGACGGGGCTGCAGAGGCGGAGGGGATCGCTATTGCGGGCGACGGCTCCGAGGCGGTATCAGCGCTTGCGCTCGAGCTTGCTGGAATGAGCTCGCGGTTTGACGATGCTTTGGGGCTGGCCTCCCCGGACTGTGATGCTGCGGAGCGATTCAGGGATGCCGTCTGCTCGCTGTCTGAACGTATCTGCGAGATCGCCCAGGCGGGCGCTTTGAGCGGTAGGTGTAGCGACGGCAGACGGCGATGCGCGCAATCGCGGCAGCGCTATGCCGAGCGGTGCGGCGACTAGGGCTCCCGCTGGCTACTCTGGTGCTGGCCCCCGCGATACCCGAGTCAGGTTGCTCTCGGGTAGCTGCCCAGGACGCGTACGGAGTGCTGTCCCGCTTCCAGCGCACGCAATGCCGCCGCGATGTTCGGATCCTGATGATGCCCTTCGAGGTCGGCGTAGAAGACGTAGTGCCACATCTCGCCGGGCATTGGTCTAGATTCGATGCGAGACAGATTGATGTCGTGGCGGTCAAATACAGCGAGGGCGCGATACAAGGCGCCGCGCTCATGGGGGGCATCGAAGAGGATGCTCGTCTTGTCGTGGCCAGTCGGCGCAGGGCAATCGTGACCGAGGACGATGAAGCGCGTCGCATTGTGCGCACGGTCTTGTACACCCGAAGCCAGCACGCTCAACCCGGCCAGTCTGCCTGCTAGCTCGCTGGCGATGGCGGCTTCGTGCGGATTGCCTCGGACTGAAAACGCCGCCGCGGCGGTGGAGGGGCTGGTAGCGAGTTCTGCGTTGGGCAGATGCTCGCGCAGCCACTTCTTGCATTGAGCTAGTCCGTGTGGATGGGAAAGGACCCGGCGCACGTCTGCAAGCTGGCCCGTGCTCAACAGGCATTGAACCACATCGACGATGATCTCGCCCGTGATGCGAACGTCGCTCTCGGCGAGGGCTTCCAGGGTCAAGCTGACACTGCCTTCAATCGAGTTCTCGATGGGGACGACCCCGAGATCTGAGGTTCGACTGGACACGGTGTCGAACACGTCCAAAACGCTTCGCCCCGGTCGAAGCTCAGCCTGTTGACCGAAAACGCTCAGGGCTGCGGCGTGGGCGAAGGTTCCCTCTGGGCCTAGGAAATGGACAGTCTGGCGCATGGGTTGTGACCGCCCAGCGGAGTCAATTCTGTACCAGTTCTGTCAAGCGTTGCAGTTTGACGGCTAGTTGCATGTCGCCGTCGATGCGCAACTTGCCAGCGAAAAAGAGCTGCTGCCCGTTCACTTTGCCCTCAAACATTTCCACGAAGTCACTCGCGCTGAGCCCGATGGTGCACTCACCTGGGGCGTCCTCTTCCGTGACCCCCACCGGATCTCGGAGCGAAACGACCCAAGTCCCGCCGTGGGCGCCGTCGAGTTCGAAGCGGTAGACGGCGTCGATAGCTCTGGCTTCGTCGGCGCGGTCTTTCAGCCTGGCCCGAAGGCGGTCCATGAAGTCCCGCGGGGTGTTCATGGCTGGAGATTACAGCTCCGGAGCTGGCAGTCAAACCCTGTTGCTGCACCGTCCCGCCTGCCGGTGTCTATCCTTGAAATGTCTCGGGCAGCGACGTGGGGTGCACACCTACGTCCTATCGTTTGCAGAGTAGCCACAATCGGGTCAGAACGCGATTGATCGCCCTGCCTTCAAAGCGCGGGCGTCCGGCCTGCACACTCGAGCGCAGGCGTTCGTCCAAGTGATAGCGGTCATCGTTCGTCGCGGGGCGGCACCGCGCGCTCGACCTCACCAGTATAGATTTGGCGGGGACGGGCGATACGCTGCTCTTTGTCCAGCAGCATCTCTTCCCATTGCGCGAGCCAGCCGGCTGTGCGCGGAATGGCAAACAGCACCGTGAACATGTCGACTGGGATGTCGAGGACTTCGTAGATGAGCCCAGAGTAGAAGTCGACGTTGGGGTACAGCTTGCGCTGCACGAAGTAGTCGTCATCCAGAGCGATCTTCTCCAGTTCCAACGCAACCTTGAGCAGCGGGTTCTTCGTGCCCACAATATCGAAAACTCGGTCGGCCAGCTTCTTGATCACCTTGGCGCGTGGGTCGTAGTTCTTGTAAACCCGGTGACCAAAGCCCATTAGTCGCCCGCCGGTGCCGTCCTTCACGCTTTGCATGTAGGCAGGCACGTTCTCCACTGAGCCGATCTGGCGAAGCATCTTCAACACTGCGGAGTTGGCTCCGCCGTGCAGTGGGCCGTAGAGTGCAGCTGCCGCAGCTGCGACGGCGGAGTAGGGGTCCGCGTGAGAGCTGCCGACGGCTCGCATCGTGTTGGTTGAGCAGTTCTGTTCGTGGTCTGCATGCAGAATGAACAGCACGTCCAGTGCGCGCACGATGTCAGGGTCTGCAACGTACTTGTTGTCGCCGACACGCTTCATCATCGCCAGGAAGTTTTCGGTGTAGCTCAGTTCGTTGTCGGGATACACGAACGGCTTGCCTTGCGAGTGACGGAAGCTCCAAGCGGCAATCGTGGGCATTTTCGCCAACAACCGAACCATTTGCAGCCGGCGATTGTCCTTGTCGTGGATGTCACCTGCCTCTGGGTAGAACGTGCTCAGAGCCGCTACGGTGCCCACGAGCATCCCCATTGGGTGAGCGTCATAGCGAAACCCATTGATGAACGTGCGCACGTTCTCGTGCACGAAGGTGTGCATCTTTACATCTTCCGAGAACTCGCCGAGCTGGTCGCGGTTGGGGAGCTCCCCGTTGAGCAACAGGTAAGCGGTCTCTAGGTACGAGGCCTTTTCTGCCAGTTGTTCGATGGGGTAGCCCCGGTGTCGGAGGATGCCCTTCTCGCCGTCGATGTACGTGACGGCAGAGCGACACGACGCAGTGTTCGTGAACGCCGGATCATATGTCATCATCCCGAAGTCGCCCTCGTTGACTTTGATCTGGCGTAAGTCCATCGCACGGATCGTGTCGTCAGTGATGTCGAGTTCGTAGGTCTTGCCGGTGCGGTTGTCGGTAATCGTGAGGGTGTCTTTCGTAGACATGGGCTTCCGTCGGTTCTGAGGTTGTTCTGGCCAGTCGGGCCTGCATGTTTGTCGGTTTGAGAGCATTTCTGCAAGCCCGAGCGAGCGTTTGAGGCCCTTGTTCAGGCAGCCACCCCGACAGTTTCACGGTTGTTTCTGTGGCGAGCCGTCAGAAGGCTGTACACACAGACCGATTTCGACGTCGCGACGACGGCGGACGGAATTGACGACGGTGGGGCGGGCTGAGCTGACGACGCCGGGGATCGGCAAGGGTTCGCCGAATTCTGGGCCGAATCGCCGAAACCTGGCATGGGCGGGGCATGCTGCTTCCAAAGTCGCGTTGCTGGCCGATGTTCGCGTGCGCGTTGCTCGCCTGTCAGGTGGAGGACGCCCACCAGCCGGAAGGTAATTCTGCAAAGATGCTGCATGAAGAGCTTCAGCTGGACCCGCTCGAGGCGCTGCCAGTGGTGCCGCCGGATGCGCCGAGCCTAGCGCCCCTGACAATGGACACCCCAGTCCTTGCCAAGCCAGAAAAAGATGCCGAGCGAATTGGGTACCTGCGAGTCGGCGCCCGGGTTCCGCGCTCGAAAGAGCCAGTCTCCAGGGAAGGCTGCGCTGCAGGGTGGTACCACGTGCGTCCCCTCGGGTTCGTATGCGCGGAACGCGAGGCCACGACGGATTTGATGCATCCCGTGGCGCGCGCGATCACGACTGAGCCGGATCGCTCCAAACCCATGCCGTACGCCTACGGATTCTTGCGCGCCGTCGCACCGAACTACCTACGCGTGCCGACGAAAGAGCAGCAGTTCAAGCGTGAGATGCGACTCGATCGGCACCTCCGAAGCTGGAAGAAGTTGTCGGATGAATGGGATGCTTTGGATGTGGGCGCCAATGACGTCCCATTGGACGAGCGCGGGATTGCCTTGGGGAGCATCCCGAACACCGCCAAACCTCTCGACATGAGCGAGCGTTACGGAGGGGGTGGGGAAGGACAGGATTCCGTGCCGTGGTGGTTGGAGGAGTCGAAGCGGAAGATCCCGAACCTCTCTTCCTTCAAAGCGCCCAGTTACGCCGAGATCGCCGGCCGGTCCAAGCGCCACGCAGGGCTGTCCCTGATCGGCAGTTTCGTTGCGAGGGAAGGTAAGTTCGAGCGTCGGTTTGCGCTGACTACCGATGCGCGCCTCGTCCCCGCGGACAAGATCAAAGCGGATTCGGGCTCACCCTTTCACGGCCATCTCCTTGGCGACGATGGTTTACCCGTGGGGTTTGCCAACACCGCAGGGGCCAGTTACTGGACCCAAGAAGGGGGGAAGCTCGAGCGTGGACCCCGCTTGAAGTTTCGGGAGTTCATCCCGCTGAGTGGCAGAATCCAGCGCATCGGTGGGGTGCGCATGGTTCAAGCCAGGGACGGGCGCTGGCTGCGCAGCGACGACCTCAAGACTGCCGTCAAGCCGCGGGATCTACCCTGGTTCGCGAGCAAGAAGCGGCGCTGGATCCAAGTCTCGTTGCTGAGCCAGACACTCGTGTTGTGGGAAGGGGCGACTCCAATATACGCCACACTTGTGTCCACGGGCCGCGACGGTGCGGGAGACCCCAAGACCACGATGAGTACGCCTCAGGGCACGTATCGCATCTACCAGAAGCACGTCACCACCACGATGGACTCCAACGTCGCCGACAGCGAGTTCGAGCTTCGCGACGTCCCCTGGGTGATGTACTTCAAGGGGGGCTACGCCCTGCACGCCGCATACTGGCACGACGACTTCGGCCGTCCTCGCTCCCACGGTTGCATCAACATGGCGCCGATTGATGCTCGCTACGTGTTCAACTGGACGGCACCGGACGTTCCCGAACATTGGCATGGTGCCAATGCCGGAGAGACCCTCGACAAGGGAACGATCGTCCACATCGTGCCGTGACCGGCTGCAGTCTCTGAAGCATGGCCCGTTGGAGTGGGTGCGGCCTACGGCTTGCTGAGCTGTCGTTTGACGATGACCGCGGGACCCGCGAAAGCAGGAACCTCGAGCCCTTCGAAGCCCTTCGAAACGCAATCTCGGGCTGAGCTTCGCGCGACGGGCCCCGACAGACGAAGATCGACGACCTCGCCGCTTGGGGCGAACCGAAGCTCAACCCCCCCGGCGAGTTCGTCGCCAGTGTCGGCCAGGCAAGTCCGTGCTCGCTCAGCGCCGTCCAGCAGAGCAAGCAATCCCGCCTCCCGGTCGAAAGCCACCTCTGACGCCGGGTCGTCCCCGGATAGGACGGCGCCAAGGGCCAATCCGGCGAATGCGAGCCCGGCGAATACCATCCAGCCGTGCCTCGTGACAGGAGGCATCGGTATCGGCACCTTGGCCAGCGCGTTGCTCCCGCGGCTGGGTGGGGAGGTGGTCGCACCAGTCGGCCCGAGCCTACCGGAGTGCGCATTAGTTGGAGGGTCATCGCCGTCGAGATCCAGAGTGGCGACGGACCGGCGGGGGGGCCCGCCGGCGGCATCCGACGAGCGGGAAGACAAGTCGGTGGAGGGCCTCGGTTTTTGGTTCAGTCCCAGTGCGCCGAGAGGGGGGAGCGGGATCGTGGCGTACGCATCCGACAGCTCCGCCGCGGGCCCGCTGCTGGGGAGGTCATTCGCTTCGGCAAGAGCGGTTTCATTTGCGAAGACTCTTCCACTTTCATCGATGAAAAGTTCAGCGCGGCACTCGATGCACGTCGCCGTTACGGTGCCGACTTCGAGCTGCCGTTCGCTGACGGTCTGAGTGGCGGAGCACTGGTAACAGGACACTCGCATCGTTCTCTCCAACGCCGGGGGCATCTACCTGTATCACGACGACCCCGACTGCGTCAGAAGCTTTCGGCCCGAAGTCCCGTCTCCAGGCAAGACCCCATCAGGCACCGCTTGGCGTCATAAGCGGGGCATGCTTGTGTGCCGGCATGTTTTCAGCTGTTGTGCTGGCACGCGCCGCCTACGAGACGGCGAAAATCAGCGTGCCGACTATCGTCGATGCTGTCGTCGGCAGAACCAACTACATGGTGTGCGATGGTCGCTTGAACTCATGGTCTCGAGCACTGCTCGATCAAGCCGGCATCACTCTCCAGATCGAGGGCCGCGAGCATATGGACCGCAAGAAGAGCTATGTGGTGATGAGCAATCACCAATCCCACTACGACATTCCTGTGATGTTCCAAGCCCTCGGGATCCGGGTGCGGATGATTGCAAAGACCGAACTATTCCGAATTCCTGTGTTTGGGCGCGCAATGTTGGACTCCGGATTTGTGGAGTTGGACCGGTCCAATCGACGACGCGCTTTGGAAAGCATGCGGGTTGCCAAGCGACGCATTGCCAGTGACGGACTGAGCATCTGGATTGCTCCGGAAGGTACCCGTTCGAAGACGGGCCAGATCGGGGACTTCAAGACGGGTGGCTTCTACCTGGCGTTGGACGCTGGAGTTCCCATTCTACCTGTCACCATTGACGGAACCATCCATGTCTTGAGATCCGGCGACACGGTTGTGCACAAAGGCAAAACCGTCACTGTCACGATCCACGCTCCGATCAACGTCTCAGAGTACACTCGACCACAGATCCGTTCGCTGATGGACCGCGTGCAAAGTGAGATCGAGTCGAGTCTGCCGCGCGTGGCGGCCGTGGCGAGTGAGTAGGGTTCGCGGTCTCAATCCCGCTGCGAGGTGGGACGTGCCGGCCGCAAGGAGCGGGTTCGTCGCTTCGAGGAACCTAGCGCAGCACTCCGGCGCTGCGAGCAGTGGGTAGCTCGCTACGCCCGCACAGATACTCATCGATTCCCTTGGCAGCCTTGCGCCCGTCGGTGATGGCCCAAACGACGAGGCTTTGTCCGCGTTGCATGTCACCTGCGGCGAACACGCCGGGTACACTCGTCATGAAGTTCTGATCGATGCGCACGTTGCCACGAGAGGTGAGCTCCACGCCCAGGTGCTCGATGAGCCCCTCTTTCTCCGGATGGACAAACCCCATCGCTAGCAGCACGAGGTCCGCTTCCACATCGAATTCGGAGTCGGGGACCTCGCCGAAGCGACCATCGCGCACCTCGACCTTGCAGCAGCGCAGACGCTTGACATGGCCGTTCTCTCCAACAAACTCCTTGGTCGATACGCCGAAGTCGCGCCGCCCGCCTTCTTCGTGGGAACTGGATGTACGCAGCATCAGGGGCCACAGCGGCCAGGGCGTGTGGGATGCTGGCTCATCGGGTGGTCGGGGCATGATCTCGAAGTTGGTCACGCTCGCTGCGCCGTGGCGGTGCGACGTACCGATGCAGTCACTACCGGTGTCGCCGCCTCCGATCACGACGACGTTCTTCCCTGTTGCCATGATGGCTACATCTTCCGGGACCACATCGCCTGCAACGCGCCTGTTCTGCTGCTCCAAGAACTCCATTGCGTAGTGAACGCCCTTGAGCTGGCGCCCCGGCACCGGGAGGTCGCGCGGCGTTCTCGACCCGCCACACAGGCACACAGCGTCGTAGTGCTTGCGCAATTGTTCCGCACTGATGTCGACGCCGACGTTGACGCCGGTCTTGAACTCGACCCCCTCTTCTCTCATCAGTTCGATGCGCCGCTCAACGATCGACTTTTCGAGTTTGAAGTCTGGGATGCCATAGGTCAACAGCCCACCCAGACGATCGTCCCGCTCCAAGACCACCACCTGATGGCCCGCTTGATTGAGTTGTTGTGCGGCAGCCATCCCAGCTGGCCCGGAGCCAACAACCGCGACCTTCTTGCCCGTACGCTTGGCTGGCTTCACGGGCTTGAGACCGTCAGCGATGGCGCGGTCGGCAATCGACTTTTCGATCAGCTTGATGCTTACCGGATCGGTATTGATGTTCAACACGCAGGATGCCTCACAAGGCGCCGGGCACACACGTCCGGTGACTTCAGGGAAGTTGTTCGTCGCGTGCAGAGCGGCGGAGGCGGCCGCCCAATCCCCGCGGTAGACGTGATCGTTCCAATCGGGGATGAGATTGCCCAGCGGACAGCCGGTGTTGCAGAAGGGAATGCCGCAATCCATGCAGCGCGCACCCTGCTCCTTTATCTCGTCCTGGAGAACTGGGAGTTCGAACTCCTTGTAGTCCTTCAGACGCTGGTCGACTGGACGTTTGCGCGCGTTTTGCCTCTGATACTCGATGAAGCCTGTGACTTTGCCCACGGTAGATTCCTTCTTCGACGTTCTTGTACCGGGTTAGTTGGCGGGGGGGGCAGCATGCTCACCCGAGTGTGCTGCTCGCATGGCCCGTTCGTGGAGGACACGACGGTACTCCTTGGGGAAGACTTTGACGAACAAGTCCTTCGTCGCGTCCCAGTCGGCCAGCAGACGCTGCGCTTTCGGACTTCCCGTGCGCTCGACGTGCTCCTCCAGCAATGCCCTGACCTTCGCCAAGTCGCTCGGCTCTGGACTGACTAGGTCCACCATATCGCCGTTGCAGTTCGCTTCGAACGTCTTGTCTTCGTCGAGCACGAAAGCCAGGCCGCCGCTCATGCCGGCTGCGAAGTTGCGCCTGGTCTTGCCGATGATGATGACGTAGCCGCCGGTCATGTACTCGCAAGCGTGGTCGCCCACGCCCTCGACTACCGCGGTCGCTCCGCTATTGCGAACGCAAAAACGCTCACCAGCCACTCCGTTGAAGAACGCGGCGCCGCCCGTCGCTCCATAAAGCACCACGTTACCGACCAGGACGTTCTCTTCAGGCATGTACGGGCTTCCCTCTGGAGGACGGACGCTGATGACACCACCCGCCATGCCTTTGCCGACGTAGTCGTTCATGTCACCGGCGACATCGAACTCCATACCCGGCATCATGAAGGCGCCAAAGCTCTGTCCAGCGGTGCCCTTAAAGTGAACTTTGATGCTTCCCGGGGGCAGCCCGTCTGAACCATGCCGTTTGGCAACCTCACCTGCGAGTTGTGCCCCCACCGTGCGGTTGACGTTGCGTACTGCCTGCTCAAATTCGACCGCTGTGCCGCTTTCGAGGGCCGCTTTGGCTTTGGCGATGAGTTCGATGTCGAGCGAGCGGTCGACGCCGTGGTCCTGCTCCTTTGTTTTCACCACCGCCACACCTTCAGCGCGGTCAGCGGCCTTGAGCACGTCCGTGAAATCGAGGTGCTTTGCCTTCCAATGATTCGAAACGTCGCGAACCTCGAGCTTCTCGGTCTGCCCCACGAGATCGCTGAGGCTGCGCACACCAAGGCTCGCCATCAAGCGGCGTGCCTCCTCGGCGACGTAGAACATGAACCGGACGACGTGTTCTGGCTTGCCTTCGAAGCGACGTCGCAGTTCAGGGTCTTGGGTGGCGATCCCGACGGGGCAAGTGTTGAGGTGGCACTTGCGCATCATGATGCAACCCGAAGCGATGAGTGGCGCCGTGGCGAAGCCAAACTCCTCTGCCCCGAGAATTGCCGCGATCACGACGTCGCGCCCGGTACGCATTTGTCCGTCCGTCTGCAACACGACGCGGCTTCGCAGGTCGTTCTTGACCAAGACTTGATGGGTCTCGGCCAGGCCAAGCTCCCACGGAGCCCCCGCGTGTTTGATCGAGGTCTGCGGCGAAGCACCTGTGCCGCCGTCATAGCCGGAAATCAGGATTACGTCCGCGTGCGCTTTGGCGACGCCAGCGGCGACCGTGCCTACACCGGCTTCCGCCACCAGTTTGACGCTGATGCGCGCGTTGGGGTTGGCCATCTTCAGGTCGAAGATGAGCTGCGCTAAGTCTTCGATGGAGTAGATGTCGTGATGGGGCGGGGGAGAGATCAGGGTAACACCCGGAGTGGAGTTACGCGTCTTGGCGATGATCTCGTCGACCTTGTGACCGGGGAGCTGCCCGCCCTCGCCGGGCTTCGCACCTTGCGCGATCTTGATTTGGATTTCGTCAGCGTTGACTAGGTAGTGGGGGGTGACACCAAAGCGTCCCGACGCCACCTGCTTGATGGAACTGCGTCGGTTGTCCGTGAAGCGTTCAGGCTTTTCACCGCCTTCGCCCGTGTTGCTGCGACCACCAATGCGGTTCATCGCGATTGCGAGGTTCTCGTGAGCCTCCGCACTGATCGAGCCAAAACTCATCGCGCCCGTGGCAAAGCGCTTGACGATTTCCGTGGCAGGCTCGACCTCCTCCAGCGGGATCGGGGTTGCTGCGGTTCTTAGTCCCCACAGGCCACGTAGGGTGATGAAACCCTTGGTTTGGTCGTTGATGAGTTTTGCATACTCATCGTAGCTCTTTGCGTCCTCGAGCCGAACCGCACGCTGGAGTGCTCCTACGGCCTGCGGGGACCAAAGGTGACGTTCGCCTTGCGCGCGGTAGTGGTAGTTGCCGCCAAGGTCGAGGCTCGGCGCTCCGGGTAGCGACGGGAACGCTTTTTCGTGTCGCAACTTGCTCTCTTGAGCGATCACGCTGAGGTCGATACCCGATATGCGAGTCGCCGTGCCCGTAAAGTAGCGCTCGACAACAGTGGGCGACAGACCAATGCATTCGAAAATCTGCGCGCCGCGATAGCTTTGCAACGTGCTGATGCCCATCTTGCTCATCACCTTCTTGATGCCTTTGGTGATGGCCTTGATGTACTGCTTTTGAGCAAGCTGAGGGTCGACCACGCCCAGGAGGTTGCCCTCTTCGACCTGGGTCTTGATCGAATCCAAGGCCACGTAGGGATTGATCGCGCCGGCTCCGTACCCCGTCAGTAAGCAAAAGTGCTGGACCTCTCTTGCTTCGCCGGTCTCCACGATGATGCCGAGTTTGACCCGAGTTCCTGCGCGCACCAGGTGGTGGTGCACGGCTGCGGTTGCAAGCAATGCCGGCACCGGAGCGTGGTTCTCATCAGCGCCACGATCGCTGAGGATCACGAAGGTGTGTTCTGCTTCGATGGCAACACTGGCTTGACGGCACAGCTCGTCGAGGGTCGCCTTCAACCCGGCTTCCCCTTCGCTGACCCTGTAGAGCATCTTCAGCGTTGGGGGCTGTCGCTGGTGCATGATGTGGGCAGCACGTAGCTTGGCGAGTTCCTCGTTGGTCAGGATTGGATGCGGTAGCTCCAACATTTGAGCCTGATCGGGCAGCTCTTGTAGGAGGTTTCCCTCGCCGCCGATATAGGTCTTCAGGCTCATCACGAGCTCCTCGCGGATCGGGTCGATGGCTGGGTTGGTGACCTGAGCGAAGTTTTGCTTGAAGTAGTTGTACAGGAGCTGGGGTTGGTCGCTGAGGACGGCCAGGGGCGTGTCGGTACCCATCGAACCGACGGCCTCGGCACCAGTAGTTGCCATCGGGCCCATGAGGATCCGCAGATCCTCGAGTGTGTAGCCAAAGGCGCGCTGGAGCTGCAGCAACGGGAGCTTCTCTTCGGGCACTTGACCCACAGCGGTTAGCTCAGCGAGCGAGATCTTGTTGTCCTTGAGCCACTTGCCGTAGGGCTTGCGGGCGGCCAAGTTTTGCTTCAGCTCCTCGTCTTCGACGACGCGACCTTCCACCAAGTCCACGAGGAACATGCGTCCCGGTTCCAGGCGACCGCGGCGCTCCACCTGATCGGCGGGAAACTCCAGTACTCCGGTTTCGGAACCCATGACGACCGTGCCGTCCTTGGTGACCAACCAGCGCGCTGGGCGAAGCCCATTGCGATCCAAGATCGCGCCGATGCAACGTCCGTCGGTGAACGCCAGAGCTGCCGGACCGTCCCAGGGCTCCATCAGACACGAGTGGTACTCGTAGAAGTCCTTCTTGGCCTGGGACATCTGGTGATGGTTCTGCCACGCCTCGGGCACCAGCATCATCATCACGTGGGGCAGGCTTCGGCCACCGTGGAAGAGTACTTCAACTGCGTTATTCAGCGACGCGGAGTCACTCGCGTTTGGCGCAATCACAGGGCGAATATTGCGAATGTCCTCGCCGAACGCCTCCTCGCCGAACATCTGTTCACGCGCTTTCATCCACGCCACGTTGCCCCGCAGCGTGTTGATCTCGCCATTGTGGCAAAGTATGTGAAATGGCTGCGCCAGCGGCCAGGCAGGGAAGGTGTTGGTGCTGAAGCGCTGGTGGACCATCGCGATGGCGCTGACCATGTCTTCGTTGCTGAAATCCTTGTAGAAGCTTTCCAATTGCTCGGCAAGCAGCAGGCCCTTGTAGACGACCGTACGGCAAGAAAGGCTCGACACGTATAAGGCACCAGCCCCCAGTTCCTCGCGGGCCGTATTCTCCGCCCATTTTCGAATGACGTACAACTTGCGTTCGAATACGTCTTCGTCCTCTGCGGTCGATCCGATGAACACCTGCTTCATCGCGGGCAACGTCCGACGCGCAACGGGCCCGCAGTGGTCCGGGTCGATTGGCACGTCGCGCCAGCCCAGTACTTTCTGCCCAACGCCGAGGATCTTGTCCTCCAAGATCTGTTGGGCCTGTTGCTGTTTGGTTGCGTCGGTGGGCAGAAACACGAAGCCAACGCCGTACTGGCCAGCCTCTGGCAGCTCGAATCCGAGCCGCCTGGCTTCCTTGGCAAAGAAGGGATGGGGAATTTGCAGAAGCAAGCCCGCGCCATCACCGGTCAGGGGGTCTGAGCCGACGGCCCCGCGATGCACCAGATTGACGAGGATTTGGATGCCTTGACGGACGATCTGATGTGAGGGTTTGCCCTGAATGTTCGCTACGAAGCCGAAACCACAGGCATCGTGCTCAAACTCGGGGTCGTAGAGGCCGGAACGGGGGGGCAAAGTCATCTCAGGCTTGGCTTTCTTGGAGTTTGGGGGCGGGTCCGCTGGTCAGGCCCGCCCTCGCGACGAGGGCTGAAGGAGCCCTTCTGTCGGCCGGGTTTCGACCCAGTGGCAGAAGTCGCTGTGGACGGGCTCTTTGCGTTGTCCACCCGATGCCCGGAAGTGGCGCCTATTGGCCTCGGACGGAGACCCAGTAGCGCGCATCCGGAGGGGGCGGATTGTGTACGTTCAGTGCTCTCTCTTCAAGGGAAACAATGGTGACCGGCTCCAAGGTCAGTGATGTTTCCGCTCTGTTTCAGTGGCGCGGCTGCGCTCGATTTCTCCCTGAATTTTCAGGGAAATCCGCTGAGCTCGATCAGGTCACCAGCGTTGCTTGCTGGCTGCGACTTCAGTCGCAGACTTGACATCGGCAAGCGCAGCGAGATGGATTCAAGCGTTGCTGTCGGTGTCCCGGGGCGCGCCCTGCGGGAGGTGAGCGGGATCGTCTGGGTTGACCGGTGCCATGGAGCAGTTTCCGGTGAAATGAACGCCTTTGTCGATGAACACTTCAGGCGCGCGGAGGTTTCCGCTGACCTCCGCTGGCACATGCAGCTCGATCGAGCGGGTAGCGCGCACGTTCGCCGTTACCTTGCCGCCTCGAATGATGACCGTCGCAGCTAGGATGTCGCCGTCCACGATCGCGCCCTCGCCGATGATGAGCGTGTCGTCACTGAGAATTTCCCCACAGAAAGATCCCTCGATGCGCACCCGACCCTCGAAGTGCAGCTTGCCGTCGAAGCGCGTGCCGCGGCCTAGCAGTGCTGTGATTTCGTTCGATGGTAGGGGCGGGGACATTTCGACACGCTCCCTTAGCCCGTTTGGCGCGCCTTTTCAATTTGCCCTTTCGCTTTGCAGTGGCGTGCCTCTCGGGAACAAGTGCTGATCATAACATCAGCACTGCTTTGATGTTCCTGGGTTTTTGTGCGCATTGTCTTCGGCAAACAGCACAAACCTGGGTAAGATTTGCACCATGAGTACGACGGGAGGGTCAGCCGCTTTGGACGAGGTACTCGAGACTGAGCCGGAAGCGCCGAAGCGCTTCGACGCGCCGATTCGAGTGCTGGTCGTGGATGATGAGCCAGCGCTGCGTCGCAGTGTGGTGCGGATGTTGATCGCTAAGGGGATGGAAGTAGTGACCGCGGAAGACGGTCCCCGCGCCTTGCACCTGATGGGCAGTGAGCCCTTCGATGTTGCGCTCATCGATCTCATCATGCCCAACATGGGAGGCCTCGAACTGCTGCAGCGGATCCGCAAAGAGCATGCGGACGTCGAGGTCGTCATGATGACCGCGTACGGTGACGTGGAGACGGCTGTCAAAGCCGTTCAGGCGGGCGCATACAACTTTCTCACCAAGCCGTTCCGCTCCAACGACGAGGTGAGCCACGTCATTAGCCAAGCTGCCGAACGGCGCAACCTCAAGGCCCGTGCTGCGCGACTCGAGCGCCAGCTGAGTGCTGAAGGTGAAGGCTTTGGCGCCCTGATTGGGGCTTCCGCGGCGATGAAGGACGTCTATCGGCGTGCCTACGATGTCGCGTCTACTAAAGTCACCGTATTGATCTTGGGGGAAAGCGGAACCGGCAAGGAACTGACTGCTAGGGCCATCCACGAGCACTCGCCGCGCAGCAACCGCCCATTCGTTGCGGTCAATTGCTCCGCAATTCCCGAAGGCGTAGTTGAGAGTGAACTGTTCGGGCACGTCAAAGGCGCGTTCACCAACGCCACTTCACCGCGTCCAGGTCTCTTCGAGGCCGCTAATCATGGTACGATTTTTCTTGACGAAGTTGGCGATCTGCCGCCGCAAGCGCAGGTCAAGCTGCTACGGGTATTGCAGGAGGGGGAAGTCAAACGCGTAGGATCGAATGAGACGAGGGTCGTGGATGTGCGCGTCATCGCCGCAACCAATCTCGATCTACGTCGAAAAATCGAGTCGGGAACGTTCCGCGAGGACCTCTACTATCGTCTGAACGTCGTAGCGATTCACTTGCCGCCGCTCAGAGAGCGCAAGGAAGACATCCCGGCGCTAGCGTACCACTTTCTCAAGAAGCATTCTAAGCGCGTCGGACGCAGCGTCCGAAAGATTTCATCTGATGCCATGACTCTGCTCAGCAGCGAGGCGTGGCCCGGTAATGTGCGAGAGCTGGAGAACGCCCTGGAAAGGGCTGTCGTGTTCTGTCGTGACACCGTTGAGTCGCAGCATTTGGGACTCAGTCGCAGCATGCCTGCCGTCGGGCGAACCTCGCGTCCTGAGGCGGATCCGGAATTGAGCCTGCCCAGCAGCCTGGGGGACTTGCCGTACCGAGAGGCGAAAGCTCAAGCACTCGCGGAGTTCGAGCGACGCTACTTCACGTCGCTCCGCGACCGAACGCGCGCCAACGTATCCGAGGCGGCACGCCAGGCGGGGCTTGACCGCTCCAACTTCAGGCGAGCTGTCAAGCGCGCAGGGATTCGGTGGAGGCAAGACGGCGAGCTAGACGGTCCTGCGTCAGGCCGCATCAGTCGTTGAAGCTCGCTTCGGTGGTGAGCCGTGAGCCGCGGTGTCGGCCAGCTCGGGAAGCTTGCGAGCGTACGAGAGTGGGAGTAACACTCCCGGGCGCTCGAGGGCGTCGATCGCAAGTATGATGAACGAAGCGCGCACCAGACCCAATCTTCGAGTTGGAGCTTGGCGGCGTGGCCTAGCCACTGCCTCGCTACTGTTCAGCGTTTCTGCTCCAGTCAGCGCAGATCGCACAAATTCGGGCGCATTTGAGCGGCCGGCGCGCAGCGTTCAGGCGCTCCCGACCCTTAGTCTGGAGCAGTGCCTGCGTCGCGCGGAGCAGTCGTACCCGTCAGTCGCTGAGGCTCGGGCACGTGTGCGCCAGGTTCAGGCTCAGTTGCTGCAGGCTCGGACAGCTCCGTTCAGCGACTTCAAGACAGAGGCTGGCTTGGCTCTCGCGCCCACCTTGCGAGGCACCCAGATCTACAGCCGAGACGACGATATCTCGCTGAGCGACAACATGGGTTTGGCGTGGGAGGTGAACCTATCGGGAACCATCCCGGTGTGGACGTTCGGCAAGATAGACAACGTCGTGGATGCTGCGCAGGCCAACGTGCGCGTTAAAGAGCAGGAGGTCGCGAAGGCGAGAGGGGAGTTGAGGAAGTCTGTCAAACGCGCCTACTACGGTGTGCTTTTCGCACGAGACGCGTTGAGCATCATCGAGGAAGCGACCAAGCGCATCGACAAGCAGCTGCGAAAGCTGGAGCAGGCGCTCGATGACGACGACGCTGACGAAACTCAGTTCTACAAGATGAAGATGTATCGCGCAGAGCTGTCGGCGCGGGAGAGCGACGTACGCCGAGAAGAAGAGGTTGCCCTAGCCGGGCTGCGTTTCCTAGTTGGGAGCGGAGCTGGCTGGGATGTGGTCGATGAGCCGATGCCCGCACCCAAACACAAGATCGCTCCTCTCAGTCATTACTTGGGCGCTGCTCGCATTCACCGCCCCGAGGTGAACATGGCTCACGCCGGGGTCTTAGCGCGTGAGGCCCAACTGAGGCTCGAGCACGCTCGCTTTTTCCCGGATGTTGGCGTGTCGCTTTCGGCGGGGTATCGGCAAGCGCCGGAGGTGACGGACCAACTCAACCCGTTCGTTCGAGACCCCGGCAACTACCTGCGTTATGGCATCGCGTTGGGTTTGCGATGGAAGCTGGATTGGCTCCCCCAGCATGCGCGCTATGCGGAGGCCACGGCCAAACTGGAGGAGATGCGTGCTACGGAGCAGTTCGCCCTGGGGGGAGTGGCAGTCGAGGTGGAGAAGGCATACATCGAAGCCAGGACCGCACGGGAGCGTCTCGAGCTGTTCGCCGAAGCTGCCGAATACGCGCGACGCTGGGTAATCACGGTGCAGCAGGGCATCGACATCGGGACCTACGAACCGGACGACATCGTACAGCCTGCGAAGGAGTACGCGCTCAAACGCTTCAGCGAACTGTCAGCGACCTATGACTACCATATGGCGTTGGCGGGGCTTGCGCTCGCCACGGGTTGGCAGGGAGTTGCCCAGGCGGAGTGACTTGCTGGGCTGCTCGCCACTGCGGGTCAAACCCTCTGTTGCCGCGTCAAACAATGGCGCGAGTTCGGGTGTCCCGTTCATCGAGCTTCTTCTCGATGCTCATCAGAGCATTGTCGATGGATTCGGAAAGCATGTCGTAGAGTGTCGGTAGGGAGCCCTTGAGTGCCTCGTAGTACCGCTGTCGTTCCGTGAGATGGATGAGAGCCGGCGGAAGTTCCGAGCGAAGCAGGAGCAAGTTCATGAAAAGGCGTGTGGCCTTGCCGCTGTCTTTCTCGAAGGGAAAGACGCGCAGCAGATCGAAGTGCACCTTGCCAGCGATCTTGATTGGGCTCTTCAGCTTCTTGCTCTCCGGACCATTGAGCCAGTCGAATATCTGCCGCACTTTGTACGCGATCTTGTCAGGAGCGGCATACTCGTGAAAGTACAGGCGGTGCTGGGGAACGTCGCGACGGTACTTGAGCGTCTTCAAGTCACCCTCATCCGGGTGCAGCGTGAGGTAGATCTGCTTGAGCATGTCGATCGTCACGGGCTGGCGTTTCTTCTCGCCCAGTTCACGGACTAGGTCGATCGCCGCCTTGTGCCGACGGATGTTCTCACAGACCGACTGAAGACTAGAGTCAGGCACCACCGTGACTTCGGGATTGATGCCCGTGCGTAGCTCTTCGTAGGTGTATACGACCCCTTCAAGCGCACTGTCGTGGTAAATCCACGACATAAGATAGCTTTGCTCGTACTCGCGTTTGAATTCTTCGTCAGTCTTTGCCAGACGCTGCTCGATGAGCCGATGCCGCTCCTCGAAGCTCTTTGGCTTGGGAACGGGAGGGGGCGGCGGGATAGTAGGTGTCCGTGACTCCGGCTCGGCCTGGGTTATCGGCGGCGGGGGAAGTGTGCGCAGGTTGGCGAACTTGTTGCTACTGGAGACTGCCCCACCCACCCGGGTCCCGGACTGGTCGGGGATCGAGTTGGGACTATAGACCCGCGCCGACGTCGCGAGGCGGGAGCCAACTGAGCGCATGCGCGATGTTTGGCGTGCAATGCGTCCCTCGAGTGCTTTCTTGGCCGCCTCGCGCTCCTGTCGGAGTCGAAGTTGCTCGACCTCCTTGGCCTTGCGGTAGGCTTCGCGGGCCGCGTCACGTTCTTCGCGAAGACGCTCCCGCTCAGCCTCGCGCTCCTTCTTGATACGTTCCCGTTCGGCAATCTTCGCAAGCCGAAGTCGTTCACGATCGGCCTCTCGCTCGGCCTTGAGCCGAGCCTTTTCCTCGAGTCGTGCCAGGCGCTCGCGCTCTTTTTCGGCCAGTTTCGCCTGCCGGATGCGCTCGCGTTCCTCTTCCTTTTCGGCCTTCTTGGAGGCCGCCTGTTCTTCTCGCCGCTTTCGAGCTTCCTCCCGCTTTCGCTCTTTCTCCAAACGCAGGTTTTCCTTCTCCTGCTCCTTCTGCGCCTTTTCTCTTTCTCTCGCGGCCTTGAGGTTTTCGCGCTCCTTCTCTTTTTGGAGACGGGCCACCTCCTTTTCCTTCTCGTTGGCGAGGCGGATCTTTTCTTTTTCCCTCTCAGCCTTGAGGCGCTCGCGCTCCTTGTCTTTGCGCGCTTTTTCTTTCTCTTTTTCGAGACGAGCCTTTTCTTTTTCCTTCTCTTTGGCGAGGCGGGCTTTTTCTTTTTCCTTCTCAGCCTTGAGGCGCTCTTTTTCGAGACGAGCCTTTTCTTTTTCCTTCTCTTTGGCGAGGCGGGCTTTTTCCTTCTCCTTCTCAGCCTTGAGGCGCGCGCGATCTTTGGAAGTGGGAGCCTTGGAAGAAGCAGGAGCCTTGGAAGAAGCAGCCGCCTTGGTGGCCGCCTTCTTCGCGGTGCTGGTCCGCTTTGTTAAGCTCTTACCGGAAGCCGCTGGCTTTCTTCCCGCGGCCTTCTTGGTTGTCTTCCCCGCACTTGACTTGGTCGTGTTGGTCTTCTTCCCGGCGCGAGCCTTCGGCGCAGACTTCTTGACGGTGGCGGTCGCAGATTTGCCCTTCTTCGCAGAACTGCCCGTTTTGGACTTGTTCTTCGAAGCAGACTTGCTCGCCCCCTTCTTTGATGCGGTGCGCTGCGTATTCGATTTTGATGCGGCGACCTTTTTTTTGGTCTTCTTGGATGCGGCAGCCATTTCCTAGTTCGTCCAGGACTCGGAGCTTCGCTCGAAAAGGAAGCGATTTCAGGCGTTTGCCATCAAACCCTGAGGCCCAGTTGTAGGCGCTCCAGAATCGGTGGCGAAAGTACCTGCGACAACCAGCAAAGGTCAAGTGTTGAGCACTTGTTGTCAGCCGCGCAACTGCTTTAGTAGCCAGTCAAATTTGCTGGCTTTCAGAGTCGCGTTGCTGGGATCAAGCCCAGTAGTCCTCAAAGCGCTCGCTGTGGGGGAGAGCCCGATCACGGCGCGTCAGGACCTCCGCGCCGTCGTCCGTCACGAGTATCGTGTGCTCGAATTGCGCGGACAAGGAGCCATCCATCGTGACAGCGGTCCAGTCATCTTCCAGGATCTCGACCTCGTAACCGCCGAGGTTGATCATGGGCTCGATCGTAAAGATCATGCCGGAGCGCAACCGTTCGCCTCGCCCACGCCGCCCAATGTGACTGACTTTCGGCTCTTCGTGGAACTTGCGGCCGATGCCGTGCCCGACAAAATCCCTAACGACACCGCAGTTCCGAGCCTCCGCGAACTCCTGGATGGCTGCTCCGATGTCGCCGAGTCGTGCTCCGGCTTTTACCTCGGCGATGCCCAGTTCCAAGCACTTGCGCGCCACTTCGGTTACCTTCTTCGCGTCCGCAGAGGGCTCGCCCACGTAGAAGGTCGCAGAAGTGTCGCCGTGGTAACCCTTATAGATGTGAGTCACGTCGACGTTGATGATGTCGCCGTCTTTCAGCGCCCGGTCCTCGGGGATACCGTGGCACACGACCTCGTTGATGGAGGTGCAGACACTCTTCGGAAAGCCATGGTAGCCGAGGGGCGCGGGAGTTGCCCCTTTCCTGAGTGTGTCCTCGTGAACGAAGGCGTTGATCTCTTCGGTCGTGACGCCGGGGCGAATGAGCTCATCCACCAAACAAAGCGTGTCGGCCGCAAGGCGGCAGGCTTCCCGCATGAGTTCGATTTCTCTCGGGGACTTGACCTGAACGGAGCGTGAACGGAGTAGCATGGGAAACGTGGGTGGGGCGGTCCATACCTGGTTGTCCAGGTCAATTCACGTGCTCGATGGCTTCCAAGGTTTTGGCTGACTCTGCGAGTCCACGAAAATGCCATACAGCCTGGCTATTTGAACGGAAACGTTTCAAGAAAACAATGAACTTCTTGCCAACGGCCTCAGTGTCGAGGGAGTGCAGCAGACCGATGGACGGGCTTTCCAAACCGACCCGAACCTCGACGGCATCGTCAAGACTGGGCCCCCGAATGGGGTCCCCGATCGGGCGCAGCACCACGCGGTAGCTCACCTGGTCACCGGTGCGGGCCCTGGTGACGGTGGTTAGACGAACCCGGCTGATGTGGTCCGACGCGACTACGAGCTGGGCCCAGAATGGCTCCCTTATGACATCTGTATTCCCCGACAATCCGAAGATGGCCGGCGACAGGGAGTCGTCGAACCAGTCGGAGCTCTCGTCCTCGTAGGCGGGCAGCTCATCGATGGGCAACTCGCTCGGCTTGGTTCCACCGCAGCCAGCGCCGAGCACGGCCCACAGACAGCAGATCCAAGCGAATCGACTAGCCGGTCTGTGATTCTTCATCCGGCTCTGCGCCCATGTGCCACTGCGCGACCCCGTCTGGCAGCAGTTCCCCCGATGATATGCGGATATCCGCGCGGGGCGCCGCTGCGCGAAGCGCTGGTTCGATAACTCTTTGGATCGCCAAGGCATTTCCGGGACATCCCGAGTAGCGCCCCCGCAGATGCAACTCAACAGTTTCCGCATCCAGCCGCCCCACGAATAGCTCGCCCTGGTCTTGCTGCACGAGCGGAGCGATCACCTTTCGCAGCACGTCACTGAGGGCCGATCCCATGATGAGTCCGGAGCCTACCACGGACCTTGACCTGCCGGCGAATCTTAACCTACCTTCCCAGCCCCTCGCTGGCGCGCCCACTGGTTGGTGCTACCCTGCGGGCGCTCTCGACCTGGCTGTCGCTGAACTATCGACGCCGCCGCATCCTTTTAGAGAAACACATGTCAGTACAGATTCGACTCGCACGTCACGGCTCCAGGAAGTCTCCGTTCTACCGCATCGTGGTCACCGATATCCGCAACCCCCGGGACGGCCGATTCATCGAGAACCTCGGCACCTTCAATCCGGTCGTAGAGCCGCCTAAGGTGGAGCTCAACACCGAGCGCCTGGAGTACTGGAAGAGCCAGGGCGCCAAGCCATCCGCCACGTTGGCTCAAGTGATCAAGAAGCACGCTGCCGCTACTTCAGCTCAAAGCTGATCCACCGTAACATCTGCATATGGCACTTCTTGATTTGGTCGAGACCATCGCGCAGGCCCTAGTGGACGAGCCAGACCACGTGGAGGTCGAGGAAATCGACGAGGGCCAGACGACGACGTTGGAACTGCGCGTTGCCAAGAACGACATTGGCAAGGTGATCGGCAAAGACGGCCGCACCGCGCAGTCAATCCGGACGTTGCTTTCCGCCGCCTCCGCGAAGTCGGGGCGTCGGGTTCACCTCGATATCTTGGATTGAAGCCGATCGAAGTCGGCTACGTTGCCAAGGCCCACGGGCTTTCGGGAGAGCTGGGGATCGCCTTGCACTTCCAAGGCAGCGATGCGCTTGCTACAGGACGACACCTGGCGCTTACGAAGGGGGACCGCCGTCTGCTAGCCCAAATCACGGGCGTTCGCGGGTCGGGTAAAACCACCCTGGTCACTCTCGACGCGATCGCTACTCGCGCCGCCGCCGAGGCCTGGAAGGGCGCAACCGTGTTCGCCGATCGGGGCGAGCAAGAACTCGACGAAGGGGAGTACTACTTGGCAGATCTCGTGGATGCCGAAGTCTGGTGCGGCGCGGAACTCGTCGGTCGGGTCGAACGTATTGCCATGCATCCGAGCGTGGACACTCTCGTCATTCGTTCACCGGCGGGACAACTGCTGGAGCAGCCGCTGGTCGACGAGTGGCTCCAGGTTGTCGACCCGGAAGCCAAGCGCGTCGTGCTGGCGAGTCGAGATGGATTGATTGAGCCGTGACATGCTGAGCGTCACAGTAATCACGCTGTTTCCCGAACTCTTCGACACATTTGGCAAAACGAGTCTCGTTGGGCGAGCCGTTTCGGCTGGGCTCCTGTCGCTCGCAACCGAGCCACTTCGGCAACACGGCTTGGGCAGGCATCTCAACGTGGATGACACTCCCTACGGCGGCGGTTCGGGTATGGTGTTACGAGTGGATTGTGTCGTTTCAGCGATCGAAGCCGCACGGCAGCGGCACGATGGCGCTCGCGTGGTCCTCCTCTCGCCGCAAGGGCAGACGTTTCGGCAGGCGACAGCAAATCGCTGGTCGCAGCTGGATTCATTGGTGCTCGTTTGTGGGCGGTATGAGGGCTTCGATGAACGAGTGCGCGATTTCGTGGATGAAGAGGCTTCCCTGGGCGACTTCGTGATGACGGGCGGAGAGGTCGCCGCGATGGCTATGATTGAGGCGACGATTCGGCTACGGCCGGGGGTTCTCGGCAATCAAGAATCATCGTGCGAAGAGTCGTTCAGCGTCGCTCAGCAGGGAGGGCTCGAGTATCCGCAGTACACGCGCCCCGCAGCATTTCGTGGGCTCGGCGTGCCGGAGGTTCTCACGAGCGGGGACCACGAGAAAGTAGCAACTTGGCGCAGTGAACAAGCGAGTCGTCGAACCAAGGAGCGCAGACCCGACTTGACGTTGGGCGACGAGGAGGTGACATGAGGCGTGTCGTTGCCGCACTGGTGCACCACCCAGTGCTGGACAGGCAGGGCGCGATCGTCACTGCGGCGATCACCAACATCGACCTGCACGACATTTCGAGGAGCGCGCTGACGTTCGGTCTCAGCGACTTCTTCGTCATTCACCCGGTCCAAGCGCAGCGAACGTTGGCGGAGCGCATTCGTAGTCACTGGGTTTTCGGCTCTGGTGGGCAGCGAATACCAGACCGCAAACCAGCATTGGAAATCATCCGAGTTGTCTCCTCGTTGGACGAAGTTTTCGACGCGGTGGGGCCGGACGCTGAGTTGTGGACGACCAGTGCGCAGCGACTCGGGGGCCACCCCACCGAGTTGTCTGAGGCCCGGTTGGAACTCCAGAAGAATGGTCCGCCGGTTGTTTTGTGTTTTGGGACAGGCTGGGGACTTGCTCCCGCGGTTCAGGAGCGCGCGACGCGTCACTTGGAGCCAATCGCCTCGCCTCGATCGGACGGATACAACCACCTCAGCGTGCGCGCGGCCGCAGCGATCCTTTTCGACCGACTTCTCGGTGTCCGGTCGGGTGAATGAGGTGTCCGGCGTCCACCTCACCGGCGCTCTGTTGCGTCGCCTGGCGTTCTGGGGAGCCCGGTACGGGCCGCGCTGGTGGCTCCGGTACAGCCCCGGACCCATCGGACGTCTGATTGCCCACGCCAGGCCAACGTGGCGCGCCAGGGTACGGGAGCTTCACCAGTGGTGTGCGCCTGGCGCAGATACCGACCTCGAAGCGCACCTGTTCGCCAACTATGCCCACTGTCTCGCAGAGGGGCTGTCCTTGCCCAGGGGACTTGCGCCCGTCGTGGAGGTGGAGGGTGAGCAGTTGCCGACGACCGATGGCGTCGTATTCGTCACGGCGCACACCGGCTCTTGGGAGATCGCTGGCGCCAGTTTGGCCCGAAGGTTGGGGCGGCCAGTGTCGATTGTGATGCAGCCGGAGCCGGATGCGGACGCGCGCGCTCTGCATGAACGGATTCGGCAAGATTGGGCCGTCAGAACGGTCTACGTAGGGGAACAGGCCGAGGTGGGGGTGAGGCTCCTGCACGAAGTGCGTCGCGGCGGCTGCTTGGCGTTTCAGATCGACCGTGCCGCACCGTCCGGCCGTTGCTTCGCGGTCAACCTCTATGGCCGTCGTTTTGAGATACCTCAGGGCCCGTTTCGGATCGCCCGGTTGTGTCGAGTGCCGGTAGTGCCAGTGTTCAATGCGCGCATAGGTTTCATGAAGTACCGCGTTCGGATATACCCCCACCGCCTCATTGAGGCCGATTCCCCTTCCAGCGCCGCGCGCGACGCGGCTCAGTACAGCGCTGACTGTCTGGCGGACTTCATCGGCAGCTACCCTGGGCAATGGTTTCACTTCGGCGGCGCACCGCCACCGAGCCGCTGACCCGCCTCCCCAAAGTCCACTCACATGCAACTGCACATCGGTCAATCTTCGCTCAAGGGCTCGTTCGCCCAATACGCTCAAAAGCTCGACTTCCTCGAACTCGTCGCCGAGCCGCAGCGCCTGCCCAAATTGTCCAAGCTGCGAACCTACAGGGAGCAAGCCCCGGAAGGGTTTGTCTTCAGCGTCGTTCTCTCGTCGTCGGTCACCGAAGAGACGGAGCAAGGACAGCAAATGCTGGACTATGGCATGAGGGTTTGTGAACTGCTGGAGCCTCGTTGGGTCGTCCTGCGCTCCCCCGCGACAATGCGCCCATCTGCGGCGAGTGAACGTCGCTTGGGGGAGCTGGTGACCACCCTGAAGTCGCGGGTGGACAGGAGTCGAATTGCGTGGGAGCCCCGGGGCTTGTGGGGTGGCAGCGCGCTGGTGCGTGCGGCTGAACGCTTCGACGTGCAGCCAGTGGTAGATGCTCGAGACGTCCAGGCTGGCGAGTACATCTACGCACGGCTGATGCGCCTCGGAGTCGGCGCGCGCACTGGTAGCAGGCTCATGGAGTCGTTGGCATTGAACTTCCTTCAGGCTGAAGAAGCAATCTTGGTTGTTGACGGTGGTTCCGCGATGCCGGTCAAACGAGAGTTCGAGGAGCTAATCGAGGCACTTTCTCTGGAGGAGGACGACGACCTCGA
Organism: Polyangiaceae bacterium; assembly: GCA_050298815.1. Taxonomy (GTDB): domain Bacteria; phylum Myxococcota_A; class Polyangia; order Polyangiales; family Polyangiaceae; genus SZUA-265. Next base: position 318,850 of record JBNKUV010000044.1, on the reverse strand, counting down.
CGGCTATCCGGAAGAGGGGCAAGAAGAGGAAGAGCCGTGAGCGCCCGCTGCTCCGTGGGCGGCACTCTGGACGTTGCACGATTGGCCGCCGAAGACTTCGCTCTAGCGGGCGGCAGTGCGCTCAGCTGCGTCCTTTGCGGTTTTTTCGCGGCAGCCGGTGCCAGTCCAGGCGTACTGCTTTCGCCCGTCTCGATGCTGGTCGTCGGTTTTGGCGCGGCCCGAGCCTTTGACGGCCGCGCCCGTCAACCGGGTGTTGAAGGTAAGCGTCCTCGTGGGTTCTTACGTGAAGAAGACGTCCCCAACACGGCGCGGGTCGCAGTGCCGGCAGCGACAGTGGCGGCGCTCGTTGCGCTAGGTTACGACCGAGAGCGACGTTTGGCGGCGCTGATGAAGGCCGGGCTGGCTCACGCCAAACGCGAGGGAGCCGCGAAGCGCGAGGCAGTCCTGCGTCGGATCTCCGAAGTAGGGGCAGGGGCGTTCGCTGATCCAGCGCTTCATCGGGCTCTGATCCATTGCGCCGGACCCAGCGAAGGAGGACAGCTGACGTCGGGGGACTTCACGCGGGTGCTCGAGGTGGACCACGATGCTGTTCGCTCCGGCACGGACGACGTTCGTGTCCTTCGCTGCCCTTGGGCAGGTCATGAGGACGAATTGGGGGAGACCCAGCATCTCTTGGCCGCTGTCGACTCCACCGGAGCTGCCGCCATACTATGTTTCGAAGACGCCGCGACTGGCGTCGACGTCGAGGACTTGCAACTGCTCGCACCCGAGCTGGCGCAGCCTGTGCTCCGAGGCGTCGCGCGTGTCCGCCCAGGCACCCCGTTACCGATGGCGGCCCCGATTGAGGTGCGCGTTGACGCATTGGGTCGGGTGTTACACGCCCGCCAATCCGGGCTCGCGGAGCATCCGCTGGTCGTCGGTCCACCCACGCGCTAGCGAACAGTGCACTTCACCCGCTAAACGCAAGCGCGCCGCTAGCAAAGCTGGCGGCGCTCGGGTGAGTGGACTTGGTCGACGGGCGAGGGAGGCAGCCACTGAGGACCTGCCGCGAGCCCTGTCTAGCTCAGCAATCAGCTGATGCGCACGCCGTGGCGCCGCGCAAAGCTCATCAACCCGATCTTGTCGATGGTGCGCAGGTCGCGCGTCGTAACCTTCACGGTAACGTACTTGCCCAGCTCCGGCACCCATAGCCGGCGCTTTTGAACGTTGACGTTCTGCCAGCGCGGCGTTTTGATGTTGGAGTGTGAGACGTGTCGTGCACTCAGCCGGCGTCGGCCTGTAATTTCGCTTCTTGCCATGACAGGGGCGGCGGAAACTAGCTCATGCCTCTGCACCCTTCAACCAGCATCTCCCCAACCAAGTCGATATTGGTCGTTGGGCCGACTAGGTCGACGTTACGGAAGCAACGGGCAGTTTGCCAAGTCTTTCCACGAGGTCACGGCAGTATCGACGCGTCTCGTCGAACTTGTGCTCGAGCTTCTCCAACGTCCGCTCGTCCATATATAGGTGCCGGTTGAGCTCGACCTGGACGGCGTGCACCTTCTGGTCTGGGCGTCCATAGTGGGCTGTGGTGAAGCCACCGCGATAGGGCTGGTCGTGGGCAACGCTCCAGCCGCGCTCGCGCGCCAGTTCGTCAGGCTGGTCTATTACGATGCTAGCGGCGGTGCTGCGGCCACGGCTCCCGGGCACGATATCGGCACGACGCGACCCGGTGTCGATGTGGCCGTGGCGCCCACTGCTCGGCATCGAATGGGCCGCCAGCAGAAGAGCCACGCCAAACCTCTCGACCTTGGCCGCCAGCAACTCCTGCAGGCGTGCATGATATGGGCGGTAGATGTTGTCTCGTCGGCGCTCGAATTCCTGACGGGACAGGCGCTGCAACAGTGCGCCCTGGCCATCCGTCGATTGGCGCCACACCAATCCGTGCGGAGCCGGGCGGCTACCTCGAGGCGCGTCAGTCACCGCGGCATCATCAACGTCGGACTCACCGCGATTGAGGTCGCACACATAGCGACTGATACGGGACACGAGGACTGTGGCACCACACGCAGGCGCGTCGGCGTAGAGGTCGTCGACATACAAGTCGGCATCCTGTCCTATGCAGTACGCCGGCACCTTGAGCGTGGCTACACTCAGCGCGTCGAGCACTACCGATGCGTGCGGGATCTCGACGACCAGCGGCGTCTCGTCGCTGGTCGGCTCGATAACTTCAAAGAACACCTGAAGTACTTACCATAGGCCAGCTTGGGTGTGGGTCGCCAGTGGCGCGCCTGGGCCATTGATGTCGTCTCGGGGTGCAGCGCCGGTTCGCGCCAGGGTCAGGCCCGAGGGTGGGTCCGGTCGTGTGTTTCGCGAAGGTGATCCCTGCTCACCAGGGTGTAGACTTCCGTGGTCGCGACGTCGCTGTGCCCCAGCAGTGCCTGGACCGTGCGCAGGTCAGCGCCCCCAGAGAGCAGATGGGTGGCGAAGGAGTGCCGGAGTCGATGCGGGTGCACGTGCTCTGGGATCCCGGCTCGGAGGGCGGTGCGCTTGACGAGCTTCCAGAACATCTGCCGGCTGTAGGGCTTGCCGGATCTGGACGGAAACAAGAGACCGCTATCGCTCTCTCGTTGTGCAGCCCGCCGGGCACCGAGGTACTCTTCCAGATGGCGCAGGCTCACGCCTGCGATGGGTACCAGGCGGCGCTTCTTGCCTTTGCCGAAGGCGGCCACGACGCCGCGCGAGAAGTCGATGTCCCCCAACTTCATCCCCAGCAGCTCGCTGACCCTCAGCCCAGCCGCATAGCACAGGCTCAATAGCGCTCGGTCGCGCAGCTGCACGAGCGTTGGCTCAGGGGGCAACTCCAGCATCTTCAAGAGCTGGGGCGCGGACAATGGGCGAGGTAGCCTTCGGCCTGTCTTTGGACGTTCGATCAGCTTGCTGTGATCGGTTTTGGCCAATCCTTCATTGACCAGAAATTTCAGGAAGCCGCGCAGGGCAGACAGGTGCCTACCGGCGCTTCGCGCCCCGACCCCCTCGTCGCTGAGCCAACGCATCCAATCGCTGATGAGCAACAAGTTGATTGCGTCCGGGTGGTCCACGCCGACACCGGCTGAATATCGGACGAATTTGGTCAGGTCACGACCGTATGCCGAGGTCGTGTGAGGGGATAGAGCTCGTTCTACTTTCAGATGGTCCAGGTAGTTATCAACGAGCGCTCCCAAGGTCATGATCAGTGCACAACCTAGCAGCCCCAAGGCGCTAGGGGCAAACTCCCGTTGGGCGCACTGCCTCTAGCGCCAGAGCTGCGCTGGGACGAGTCAGCCCTCGGCTGCTAGCGAGAGTTGGCTCAGCAGTTCGGTCGGATCGTCGCAGCGCATCAGCGTCTCTCCGATCAGGGCAGCGTCTGCACGAGTGCCCCGTAGCTCACGAACGCCTTCCGCCGACTTGATGCCGGACAGGTGTACCGCTGTGACGTCGGACGGTAGTCGGTTCAGTGCGCGACGTGCCCTGTCCGTATTCATCTCCAGGGTGTTCAGGTCCCGAGCGTTGACGCCGACGACCATGGCCCCCGCGGCGAGCGCTCGCTCGCACTCCTCCTCCGTGTAGACTTCGACCAACGGCGTCAGCGTTCGCGCTTCAGCTCCAGCGATCAGGCGTCGCAGATCAGGTTGAGAGAGACAGCGCACGATGAGTAACACCGCGTCTGCCCCAAATACAGCGGCCCGATCGAGCTGCACTTCGTCGATCACGAACTCCTTGCAAAGGACGGGTAGCGAGCACGCACGCTTGACTTCACTCAGATGCGCGTAAGACCCGTCAAAGTACCGCTCGTCGCACAGCACGCTGACAGCGGATGCGCCAGCGGCCTCATAGGCGCGGGCCCGCTCTGCCACGCTGAGCACCGTCGATAGAGGTCCTGCGGAGGGGGAACGAAGTTTGATTTCCGCGATTAATCGCAAGGCTTCGTTCGGTGAACGCTTCAGCCGAAGGTCGCGCCGGGGGAGCTCTGGAGTCTCCACCTTTGGAAGGGGGTGGGCGAGCCAATCGGAGATCTCACGGCGCTTGTGCGCGAGAATTTCGTCGAGAATACCTTGCATTGCGTCGTTGCGGGTTCGTTGCGGATGGGTCCGGAAGACTACTTCGAGACGTGGCGTGAGGCAGCCGCTCTCCATTGCTCGAGCTTGGCCAATGCTTGGCCACTGTCCAGGCATTGGCGGACGCGCGCTGTCGCCTCCCGGGGACCTGTATCGTCAGCAACCACCAGCGCTGCTGCTGCATTGAGGATGAACGCATCGCGCGAACGGTGGGGCTCGCCTGACAGCACCGACAGGAGAATGGCAGCGTTCTGTTCTGGATCGCCGCCGTCGACGGCGCCTTTGGGTAGAACGTCCAGACCAAACGTTTTGGGCTCCACGGAGAAGCTCGACAGTTCGCCGTTGGCCAGCTGGGTCACTTCCGTGGGGCCGTACGGGCTGATCTCGTCCATGCCGTCTCTCCCGCGAACAACCCACGCGCGCCGGGTTCCTAGGGACCTCAACGTCGTTGCCAACACCGGCCGCAGTTCATCCGCAAATGCCCCGATGAGCTGGTGGGTCGCGCCTGCGGGATTCGCCAGCGGGCCAAGGCAGTTGAAGATCGTGCGAGTCTTCAGTTCCTTGCGCACCGGGCCGGCGAAGCGCATGGCTGGGTGGTGCGTTGGTGCCATCATGAACGTGATACCCACGTCCGATAGGACCTCGCCAGCGGCGTCCGCAGTCAGAGTGGTCGGTATCCCCAGCGCCTCGAGGACATCCGCACTTCCGGACCTGCTGGAGGCCGCGCGATTGCCGTGTTTGGCCACGTTCTGCCCCAGCGCTGCGCAAATGATCGCTGCGCCCGTGGATAGGTTAACACTGCCTATGCCATCACCGCCCGTTCCGCAGGTGTCCAGTAACTTGTCGAGGCGGTGTTTCACGGGCACCATTGCGGCGCGCATCGATTGGGCGGCGCTAGCGATGACCTCAGCGGATTCACCACGCACGCGCAATCCGGCCAGGAACGCAGCGATCTGCACGGCGGACCATTGTCCGCTCAGGATGGCGTCGAAGCTTCTTCGCGCGTGCTCTGCGTCGAGTCTGTCTTCGACGATTCGAGAGAAAACCTCCGGAAATTGAATTGCGTTCGGGGTCGTCACAGTTCCTCCAGCCAGTTGCCGATCAGCCGTTTGCCGAACTGGCTTAGTATCGATTCCGGGTGAAACTGGATACCCACAATCGCCAGACTCCGGTGTCGCAGGCCCATCAGTTCGCCCCCCGCGGTCCACGCGCAGGGTATGAGCTCCTCCGGGAGCGAATCGGTCCGAACGATCAGCGAGTGGTAGCGCGCAGCTTCGAAACCCTGGGGCAGGCCGCGAAACGGGCCATTGGCGTCATGGTGTATCGAGCTGGACTTGCCGTGCATCGGCCTACTGGAGCGCTCGACCCCAGCGCCGAAGTGAGTCGCGATCAGCTGGTGTCCGAGGCAGACGCCCAAGACCGGCACGTAGCCTGCTGCGGAACGAAGCACGGAAGGACTTCGACCTGCGTTTTCGGGCCGGCCAGGTCCCGGCGAAATGACGATGCCCGAGTAGTCGAGCAACGCCTCGTTCCCTCCTTCTGAGATGGTCGCAAGCACTTCAGAGTCGTGGACCTCCACGTGACAGCGCGCCCCGGTCAATTCCAGGAGCTGCACGAGGTTGTAGGTGAACGAGTCGTAGTTGTCGACGACGAGCAGGCGCGGGGTCATGTAGGTCTATCTGTCGGGAACTTCTATCAGTCGATGCGGGCCAGGTACCATGCTGGCCATGACAGAGCGACGCAACGCCACCCGCCGATCCGTGGACGTGTTTTTCAATAAGTTTCTCGATGGCTACCCCTACCTCTGCCGTTCGGTAGATGTGTCCGAGACGGGGGTGCTGGTCGACACCTACGCAGAGCCGGAGATGGAGGCCGTTCGCTTTCCTCTGGAGCTACGATTGCCGGGCGAGCGCCGCACGTTGTGGCTTTGGGCGAAGTCTGTCCGCAGCGATGGCAGGACTCAGGCTTTTGAATTCGTGTCCATGTCCACGGGGGCGCAGAAGCAGCTGCGCCGGTGGCTCACGACCGCGGCCTGAGACGTCTGCCCCCGCCAGGGCAGCGCCCTTCGGGTCGGCGCGTCACACTGGAAAGGTCTTTCAAACGGCGTGTCCGGCCGTTGGGTATACGACTGCGCCAACAGACCGACCCCATTTCGCTGTTGCTCAAAGGAAGTCGGATCGCTACCGTCACGGCCCCGCCCGAATTCTACTCTGGCGGTAATCGCCAACCTCTTTAAAAGAGCTGAGGAGCTAGATGGCTGCAGCAAAGCCCAAGATCGACTTGAAGGCCCGCCTGGGGCGTAAATCCGCCGCACCTGCCGGTCCCGCGCCCGCGGCCCCATCGGCACCGCCTGCGAGTGGGATATCTGGATCCATGCCGGCGGCGTCGCCGTCAGCGGTACCCGGCCCCTCTGCCCCAATGGCCTCCCAGGCCCCGATGGGCTCCCAGGCCCCGGCGGCCCCACCGCCAGCCGCGTCAAGGCCCCCGGCGGGTCCCGTGGCCAGGCCCAACCCGATGGCTGGGGGCGCGGGCACGCTGGGCCCGTCCATTCCTCCACCTCCGGGATTTGGGCCCAAGCCACAACCCGCACCCGTGCGGTCCCAGGCGCCTGTGGCGGCGTCTGCGCGACCGGTTGCTGCAGGGCCAAGCCCCATCAAGATCGAGATGAGCGAAGAAGTCGTTCAGGCTCAGAAGGCGGGTAGGTCGAAGACGATGATCCTTGCTGCAGTTGCGGCGGTCGTAGGGCTCGGCATCGGGTACGGTGTGGGCGGCCTGGCTGAGGCGAACGAAGGTGCCCAGGCAGCGGTCATGGGCGCTGAGGCGCTCGTGAAGGAAGTCGACGCAGCCAATACCGCCGTCTCTGAGCTCAACGATGTGCTCAAGGCTGCGGCCGCCAAGGTCCGCGACAACGAGTTTCCCTCTGAGGAGATTGAAAAGCTCGGCGGGATGGACATTCCCTTCGATGGAGCGAACCTCATGAACAAGGGCATCGGTCGATACAACGCGACCGCGGTGACGCTGCTTTTGAACTACTCGACTGCCATTGCCGACGTCGAGCAGCAGAAAGACAAAGTGCGTCGGCTATTCGGTGCCGTGAAGACGCAGTTCGAGGAAGCGAAGAAGGAAACGAAGGAGCCCAAAGTCCACTGGGCGGTCGCGATCCACGATGGACCCAAAGGCAAGTGGGCCAAGGTGCAACCCGTGGCCGAGCCGTTCGTCATCACCGACAAGAAGACCAAGACGTGGCCGGGCAAGCTGAAGATCGGCAAGGGCGAGCTGGAGGTATACAAGAAGGGTGACCCGCAGAGCAGCGAGTACATTCCTGTAGACCCAACGACAGAAGGTGCCGTGTGTCCGCAGAATCTACAGATACGTCTGATGGGCGCGTTGATGGACCTAGGAAACCAGATCGCGGGTGACAAGACGCCGGGGCACGAGAAGGACGGTGTTGTGGATATGGGCGAGAAGGTTCTCGACCAGCTCCGCCGCATCGGTGGTCCTGGCTGAAGACGCCCCCGACAAGATGTACGCCACGCGGCTCCGTGAAGGGCCGCGTGTTGCGTTCTGTGCTTGTGGGCTGGTGTCTCTGCGGCTGCCGCTAGCGCAGGAGAACGGTCGCTTGGACCAACGCGCTGCCGGCCGGTTGGGGGAGCGCCGGTGGCTCAAGCCGTCGCGCTGAGGGCCGGTGGAGCGATCTCCACCTGCGCCACGCGGCGTTCGTCCGACATTCGGATCAGAAACCTGTGTCCAGCTCGTTCCAGCTCGGTTCCGGCCTCAGGGACGTGTCCCATTTCCTCGACGATGTACCCGCCAAGTGAGTTGTACTCTTCGTCGTCGGGGAGCTCCAAGCCCAGCTGGCGGTTCAGATCCGCGACAGGGATGCTCGCGTCCACGATGAAGTGCCCGTTGCTCAACTGGGCGATGGGTGGCTGTTCATCGTCGTATTCGTCCTCGATCTCCCCGACGATTTCCTCGAGCAGGTCCTCGAGAGTCAACAGACCCGAGACTCCACCGAACTCATCGAGCACCAGCGCCATGTGATGACGACCGGTTCTCAGTTCCTGGAGCACACTCGCGGCGAGTTGGGTTTCAGGGACGAACACTGCCTGCCGCAGCAGTTCCCCGAGCTTTGCCTCGTTGATATCGTGAGACGCCGCAAACAAGAATAGGTCCTTGACGTGCAGGATGCCGACAACGTTGTCGATGCTGTCTCGATAGACCGGGTAGCGTGAGTGTTCTTGTTCGACGATGACCTTCAACACGTCCTCGGCGGGAGTCCCCACCTCGATCGCTTGGATCTGAGTACGCGGCACCATCAATTCGCAAGCTTCGGTGTCGCCGAAGTCGAGAACGTTGCGGATCATTTCGGACTGCTCGTGGTCGAGGACGCCGCGCTCCTCGCCCTCGTTGACCAGCATCTCCACCTCGGTTCCTGCGAGGGCAGGGCTCGGGATCGACTGCTTGAGCGGACGAGCCAGCAGGCGGCTGAGGATTACGAGGACGTCGGCAATCGGGCTCACCAACAACTCCAGCGGGTACATCAGGCTTAGAAGTCTCGGTGCTACCGACTCCGAGCTTCTGCTCAGCACCGCGGTGCCAATCTGGGAGATCACCGCGTAGGTACCAACCACCGCCAGCACCGCTTGCCACGCAGACGCTCCGGAATCGAGCAAGAGGGCTGCCGATGCCGAAATCCCGAGGGCTCGAAGCACACGCCAGCGCGCCCTCAGGAACGTCTCGCTCCGCAAGAACCTGCTTAAGGCCCTCTGCGTGGAGCCGCTCGAGTTCTCCAGCACGGCGCTCAGTCGGGCCCTGGAGACACTAGTTAACGTCGACGCAACCACCGCGACGAACGCGGCGGCTGCGGCGGGCAAAAGCCCGACGGCCCAAGTACTAGGTTCTGGTGGTTCCAAGGCGACCCGCCAAACGGGGGATAACATCCCCGTGACCCATAGAGACTATGTCCACACGACGTTTTGAGCAACTGGGTTGGGCGAAGTCCGATGAGAGCCTATGGTTTCCAGCATTTCGAAACGTTGTACGAGTCCGAGAGAACGCCCGGTGGCGGCACACGACGCACTGTCTGGCAGAGCGCCCGACGGAAAATTTGTTGAGTTTTTTCGACACCTACGTCCTCGGGGCGATGCCGTTGAACAACGCCCAGACGGGATGTCGCTCCAGCAGGAATTTGACGCGGCGCGCAGGCCGCTTCCAGGCTCCGTGGCCAATTGGGGTGCGCCTCACCAGGGCCAGAGCCAGGCCCCGCCCACCGACGAGGCTTGGTCACAACACCGCCATTGCTTCTCGGGGGAGGGCGGTGCGAACGACCCGGGAAGACTGGGGTGGGAGTCGGCAGGGCGGGACGACAGCTTCGAATTCGTCGCGCCCCTCACGCAGGAGCCGTTGATGCGAACCTTGGCTCAACCCATGGCGCCCGGTGCCAGCGCACCCGTTCCCCCTGCCGCAGTCTTGGATGACGTGGCGATGCAGCTGCTGCGGCGCGTATCCGCAGGAGCCACAGCTCGCGGCGGCGCGGTGCGTTTGGAGTTCGGTAGTGGGGCGCTGGCGGGGGGCAGCGTAGTGGTTACCAGCGATGATGGGCAGCTTACCATCGAGGTTGACGCGCCGGCGGGGGTCGATGCCAGTGTATTGAGTGAACGCTTGGGACGACGCCTGCGAGCGCGCGGGTTGCGAGTCTTGGCACTCGAGTGCAGGTAGCGCGCTGGCGCGGCGGGCCAGTTCTGCAGGTTGTCTAGTCGTTTGGGTTCTCCAGTTCGTGTCCCCGTGCCACAAAGCCACGAACCACGCGGTGTCCATCCTCTCCCGCCCTACCGAGCGCCACGAGCCCGCCTCGTTGCGACAGCCACGCGGCCAGCTCGCGCGGTGGTGGTTCGACGAAGTGTTCGGGGGAAAGCGCTTTGCCGTGCCGCGCCATCGTGACCCCCAGCGGTGTGAGTGACACCTGGGGTAGGGCGCGTGCCACTGCTTGCTCTAGCGTCATCAACTCGGGGGACGCCACCGTCGGCCATTCAATGGCGTCGCCCAGACGAAAGCCGCCGCTGGCGGTACGACGCAGTCGAGTCAGGTGTCCGCAGACTCCAAGCGTTTGGCACAAGTCCCGGGCCAGCGCGCGGACGTAGTACCCTTTGCTCACAGTCAGTTCGAGATCTACGGAGTCATCGGTCCACGCCGTAGCGACCAAAGAACGCACCTGGACAGTCCGTCGCGGCAGATCTGGCGTGATACCTTGGCGGGCGAGCGCATAAGCCCGCTGCCCATCCTTCCGGACTGCACTGAAGGCCGGGGGCTGCTGTTGTTGACGCGCGCATTCCAAACCGAGGGCTGCGTCGAGGGTGTGCTGAGTCAGCCAGCCACGAGACACTGGTCGCAGTTCTGTCGTGGTGCCCTCAGCATCGAGGCTGTCGGTGTTCCGTCCGAATGTCACCGTCGCTGAATACGATTTGTCCTCTCCAGTGAGGATCGAGGCGAGTTTGGTTGCTTCTCCGACTACGACGATTAGAACGCCGCTCGCCATTGGGTCTAGTGTTCCGCAGTGTCCCACCCGCCGAGTTCCGAGAAGACGGCGAGCCTGCGCCACGACATCGAAGCTCGTGGGGCCACGGGGCTTGTCGACTACAAGAACACCACTGGGACCTTCCAGGGTCATCGAGCGCGCCACAGTCAGCGCTCTGGGTGGAGAGCTGAGACTGGCGCGTGTCGCTCCCAGGCCGCGCCGACGTTGAACAGCGTTTCTTCCCCGAAGGCCGGGGCGATGAATTGTACACCAACAGGTAGGGGACGTTTGCCGGCTGTGCTCACCCCCGCAGGCACCGAGATGGCGCAAACGCCGGCCAGGCTGGCAGGTAGGGTATAAACATCTGCCAGGTACATCTTGAGAGGGTCGTCGACTCGCTCTCCGAGCGGGAACGCCGCGCTCGGACTTACAGGCGTCAGCAACACGTCAGCTTTTGCGAACGCGGCATCGAAGTCGTTTCGAATGAGCGTGCGGACTTGTTGTGCTTTGCGGTAGTAGGCGTCGTAGTAGCCAGTGCTGAGCGCGTAGGTTCCGAGCATGATGCGACGCTTGACCTCCGGCCCGAAGCCGTCGCCGCGGGTCTTTTCGTACATGCGTAGGAGATCGTTGGGAGCGCCGTTCCGAGCCCCGTAACGTACACCGTCGAAGCGCGAGAGGTTGCTCGACGCCTCTGCCGTTGCGACGAGATAGTAGGTGGAAATGCCGTACTGGGTATGCGGCAGCGACACGTCGACAACCTCGCACCCGTTGGCATTGAGGTAATCCACAACCCTTTGCACACACTGCTTGACGTCATCCTCGAGCCCCTCGGCGAAGTACTCCTTGGGAATGCCGACCTTGAGCGGTTCCAGCTCTCGCTCGCAGGCTCGTTCGTATGCGCCCACGGCGCGATCAGCGCAGGTTGAGTCGCGTCCGTCTGGCCCGGCGATAACTTCCAGCACGCGGGCCGCGCCTTTGACGTCAGTAGCGATGGGACCAATTTGGTCGAGGCTCGAGGCGAACGCGATGAGGCCGTAGCGACTGACGCGCCCGTAGCTAGGCTTGACTCCGACCACTCCGCAGTGGCTCGCGGGTTGTCGAATCGAGCCACCGGTGTCGCTACCCAAAGACGCGAGCACCGTGCCGGCTCCAACACATGCCGCGCTGCCGCCGCTGGAGCCGCCGGGGGTGCGCGTCTCGTCCCACGGGTTCTTGACGGGACCGAACGCGCTATTTTCGTTGGACGAACCCATGGCGAATTCGTCCATGTTCGTCTTGCCGAAGACGATGGCGCCCGCCTCTCGCAAGCGAGCCACCACGGTCGCATCATAGGCCGGACGAAAACCAGATGCGTGGGTTCCATCGCGCGTCAGGATCTTCGAAGCGGCGGTGGTGGGTGCATCCGTCGTGCAAATCGCGTCTTTGACGGCGATGGGCACGCCGCATAGCGGCCCGGCCGGCGCTCCACCGGCAAGCTGCGCTTTTAGCTGACGGGCGCCTTCGAGGGCGCTGTCCTTGCAGATGCATAGAAAGTCGTTGAGAGAAGCATTGCGCTCCGCTTGCTTCAACGCATCCTCCACGATCACCAGCGGGTCGAGTTCTCCACTCGCGACCGCGGATGCGAGTTCCGTCAGACGATTCGGGACAAGGGCCATGTTCACTCCTCGTCCACGAAGGCGGGGACCGCGAAGCCGCCGTTCAGCGACCGGGGGGCTGGCTGGAGCGCCGCCTCTTGGCTGAGGCCGGCGCGTGGCTCGTCCGCCTGCAGTGGAAGCCGCTCCACCGCCAAGTACTCGGTCGGTTCCACATTGCTGGTGTCGAGGGCGCTCAGTTGCTCGACGTGTTCGAGAATCTTGCCGAGGTCCGTGGTCATGCGCTGGACCTCCGACTCGGAGAGCTCGAGGCGCGCCAGGCCTGCAACGTGCTTCACTTGCTCCTTGGTGAGTGACATCGGGGCGTTTTAGTGCGCTGGCTCCGCGTCGCGCCACACAAATCAGTGGAGGGACGACCTCTGCGTCAGAGGCCTCAGCGGGGGCGGCTGCGCAGCTAGAATTGCACCGGCGACCGCGAGTCCGCGAGCTTGCCAGGGCTGGCGCAAATGCCCGACCCTTTGCAGCGGGCCAAGATCCGCTCGCCAGCCGCATGCATGCGAGATACAGTTGCCGCCTCACTCGTGCTTGTTGCCCCTTCAGCCTGATGCCTAGCATGTACAAGGAATTCGACATCGGCGAAGCCATTGTCGGCACCCCTTATCGCGTAGTGGGGTTGATCGGCCAGGGTGGCATGGGATCGGTCTACGAGGTGGAGCATCGCGAGCTGGGCAAGCGCTTCGTGCTCAAGGCCCTGCTGCGCGAGTTGGTGAGTCGAAACGACTTGGTTCAGCGTCTGCGCAACGAGTGGCGGGCCCTGGGGCGGCTCGAGCATCCAAACATCGTCAGTGTGACGGACGCTGGCGTCACGGAAACTGGCGTCCCGTTTTATGTCATGGAGCGCCTGCACGGCATCACGCTCGGAGAACGGCTGCGAGGGCAGGGCGCCCTGGACCTGGCCGAAGCCTGCATGGTTGCCGCGGAGATCTTGGAGGGGCTGTCGGCGGCTCACGCCATCGGCGTGGTCCACAGGGACGTCAAGCCGCCAAACATCTTTCTGACGAACTCAGGCACTGCCAAGATTCTCGACTTTGGGATAGCCAAGGTACTTGGGGGGAATGCGGCGATCACCGCCCGCGGCTACGCCATTGGCACGCCGCGCTACATGTCACCCGAGCAGGCAGCGGGGGGTGCGGTGGATGCGCGGGCCGATCTCTATGCAGTCGGGCTCCTATTATTCGAAATGATAGTAGGTGAAAGCCCGTTCGAAGGCTGCGACTCGAAGGACGTGTTCATGGCACACATCCTAAAGCCTGCGCCGGCACTGTCTGAACGCTTGCCGGGCGCTCCGTCGGAGTTGAACCACCTGGTGGCGCGACTCCTCGAGAAGAAACCTGACGACCGCCCCAACAGCGCTCGGGGGGTTGCCCGCGCGCTGCGGGCCGTGGCGCGCACCGCGTTTGGGGGCGCCGGAGAGGTAAACACCGTGTCCGAACCCCTGTCTGGCGCGTTGACGCCTCTGGCAGAGGCCGCGCCCGTGCCGTCGCCACAGCGCGGTGGGTCGGCCCGCGTGCGAGTCGACGCTGGAGTCAGTCCGCTGGGGCCGACTCAGTCGCGCACGTCCCATCCGGCCCCGCGAAGCAGGGGGCCAGCAAGCTCGCGCACCGCGGCGCTCGCCCAACTCGACGCCGGGTTGCCTCCCACCAGGACTTCCGCACCCGCCCCGAAGACCCCGCCACCGGTGTCCAACAGTACGCCACCTTGGCACGTACCAGAACCAACGCCGGCAGCAGGTTCGAGCGCCATGACGCGGGTCGCCGTGGTGGCAGGCGTGGTCGGCGCGGTGCTTTCCATCGGCGCGGTCTGGGCGTTCGCGCCTCGGGCGGAAGAGGGCGCCGGAGTGACCGAGACCACGCAGGGTCAAGGCGGTGACGTCGCCGAAGTCGGGCCCACGCCAGAGCCACTGAGGGCCGCCGAGTCGGGCGTGCCAGCCGTGGAGGAGCGGGTGGGTCGGGGCTCTGAGCCGCCGACAGAGCGCAGCGTCTCTCCTTCCCAAAGACCCGAGCCAGCGGGGGCGACACTGCCGGTCGCTTCACCGCGTATCATCCAGTCGCCAGCCGAACCAGCGCCATCTGAGCAGGCGGAGCTGCGCACGCCGGATCCCGACGTCGACCGCCGGACGGATGAGTCCTCGGAGACGGAACTCGCGGTCGCCGTCCCATCGGAGCCCGAGCAGCAGTTGCCCGCGCCGCAGGCGACTGTGCCCCCGGTTTCGGACCCCCCGCCGGAGGAGGCGAGCGAGCCTCCGCGCCGACTGCCCGGGTCCGGAATACCGGGATTCTGAACGTGGCATGCGGCTGATGGGCCGACTCTCCGCAACGATTGGGTCACGGGACCTTTACTCACGGCGGTCGCAGCCGTAGTTTTCGCCCCCCAAATTCACGCCTCGCAGTGCGAGCTTCGTTGCCCGGTGCCGTCATCCCTCGAGGTGGCGGTTGGCGGCGGATGTGAGGCGGATGCTCAACCGAAAGGAGTCATCGCAAATGTCTGAAGTTACTGAAGCTGTAGAAAACGAAACTGCACCCGCAGCCCCCCAAACGGCGACTACTGAGCCCCAGCAGCCGGCGCGCGAGATATGCGACCCCAACGATCCGCTAACCGTGCGTGACCTGTTCGAAGCGGGTGTTCACTTCGGTCATCAAACGAAGCGTTGGAATCCCCAAATGCGCCCCTACCTTTATGGTGCTCGCAACGGGATCCACATCATCGATCTGGACCAGACGGTGCGCTTGTTCCAGCGAGCGTTCAACTTCGCCATGGACTCCGTGGCACGTGGCGGACACATCATCTTCGTTGGAACGAAGCGACAAGCCCAGGACATCGTACGCGACGAGGCAACCCGCGCTGGTCAGTACTACGTAATCAATCGTTGGTTGGGTGGCACGCTCACCAACTTCCGCACCATCAAAGGCGGTCTGGAGAGACTCAAGTCTCTTGAACGCATGGCTGAAGATGGGACGTACGAGAACATCTCCAAGAAGGAGATCTCGCAGCTCGAGAAGGAGCGGACTCGCTTCGAGAAGTACATCGGTGGAGTCAAGGGTATGGGCTCGTTACCGACCGCGGTCTTCATCATCGACCCCGCCCAAGAATCGATCGCAGTTGCGGAGGCTCGTAAACTGCGGATCCCGATTATTGCAGTCACAGACTCGAATTGTGATCCCAGTGTCGTCGACTACCCGATCCCGGGCAACGACGACGCGATACGTTCGATTCGTCTGATCACCGCAGCGTTGGCGGATGCGTGCATCCACGGCACGTCACGTCGCAGGGAAGTTGCTCACAAGGATCGTGAGTCTCGCCCCGGCCAGGAGACCGTCGTTTACCGCCGCTGAGCTCCACGCTCACCCAAACTCACGTAGCAATCCCGGGGTTCGGCCCTCGGGATATGCTCCGGCAACCAACCTTCAGAAAAGGCAGAAAAGAACAATGGCTCAGATCAGCATGCAGCAGGTCAAGGAGTTGCGCGACCGCACCCAAGCCGGCCTCAACGATTGCAAGAACGCGCTCGGCGAGGCTGAAGGCGACATGGAGAAGGCGGTGGAGCTCATCCTCAAGAAGGGCCTCGCCAAGAGCGCCAAGCGCGCGGGCGCGGTAGCAGCGGAGGGCGTCGTCGCGGCAAAGGTTGCCGACGGCGGTCAGACCGGTGTGATCGTCGAGGTCAACATTCAGACCGACTTCGCAGCACGCAACCAGGACTACCTGGCGTTCGTCGACAAGGTGGTTGACGTGGCAATGAACGCCAAAGACGGTGCAGACATCCACACTGAGCCGTTTCCCGGCGAAGACGGTACAGTCGAAGATGCTCGTCAGCGCTTGGTTGCGCGACTCGGGGAGAACGTGACCGTCCGTCGCTGGGGCCGTCAAAGCGTCAAGAGCGGTTTGGTTCACGCTTACATCCACATGGGTGGCAAGGTTGGAGCTCTGTTGGCGATCGAGGCAGACTCGGCGGTTGCCAAGAAAGATGAGATCAAGTCCTTCGCGGATGACACCGCGATGCACATCGCGGCCATGGCTCCCCGCTACCTGGACCCCAGCGAAGTCGACGAGGCTGACAAGGCTCAACAGGCAGACATCTACGACGCGCAGCTGGCCGAGGAAGGGAAGCCCGAAGCGGTGCGTCCGAAGATCATCGAAGGCAAGATCAACAAGTGGATGAAGGAAGTCTGCCTCCTCGAGCAACCCAGCGTACTCAACTCCGAAAAAACCATCCGGCAGCTGCAGACGGAGCTCTCGGATTCGGTGGGCGGAGCCAAGATCAAAGGCTTCGTACGCTTCGAGCGCGGTGAGGGGGTCGAGACCAAGAAGGACGATTTCGCCGCAGAAGCCCAGAAGATGGCGAAGGGGTGATCCCCGTCGCGCTGGTGGGGGCGGGACGCTGGGGCACAAACCTAGCGCGAGCCTTGCAGCGACTCCCGCAGTTCGACTTGAGGGCAACGTGCGACCCCCAGCACCATGGGTTGGGGGTCGCGCACTACTTTGTACTTTCAGAACTGCTCGCGCATACGGATTGCGAGGCCGTCGTCATTGCCGTGCCGCCGCGACACCATGCGGACTTAGCACGCCAAGCATTGGGGGCTGGCAAGCACGTGTTCGTCGAGAAGCCGATGTGCATGAGCACCGCCGAAGCAGTGGAGCTACGCGCTGCGTGCTCCAATGGTTCAGCACGCCTGATGGTCGGGCACTTGCTGGCATATGACCCGGCGTTCCGAGCCTTGCTGCGCCGAGTCGGCAGGGGAGCGTCGGATGCCGGAGTTGACGTTCTGGTGCAGCGCTGGAGCCAGCGAGATGGTCGAGACCAGCGTTGTCCATGGTGGACGATGGCTCCTCACGACCTATCGATCCTGCGACGCTTGCTTCCGCCCCCGACCCGAATTCGCGTGCGACGCAACGCTGACGGGGAGGTACTGGCTGAGCTGGAGTTTGGCGATGGCGCTCGCGCGGAGCTTTCCTACCGCACCGACGCTGCACGCAAGGTGCGGCGCTTCGTCGTGGAGAAGGCCCCACTGCGTTGGGTTCTCGACGATCTCGGGCCCCATCGCCTCGTCGAACACACGTCGGCCGGCGCGCGCAACATCGTTGTGGGTTGTGAAACACCGCTCGACGAAGAGTTACTGCACTTTGCGGGGGCGATCACCAATGGGACGCCGTTTGAGACGGGGGTCGAAGATGGGGGCGCGGTGGTCGAAATGCTCGAGGCCGGGCAGCGATCACTAGACGCCGGTGGGGTTTGGTATTCCTGGCCAGGGGTCGCCGTTGGAGGCCAGTGCTGAAGACTTGGATTGGTGGTGTCACGACATGCCCAAAATTCATTCCAGCGCAGAGTGTGAACCTGGTGCAGTTATTGGCGAGGGGACGAGAGTCTGGCGGTTTGTCCATATCGCCTCCGGTGCACGAATTGGGCGCGGCTGCTCGATTGGGCAGGGGTGCCACGTTGCCAGTGGGGCGGTCCTTGGGGATGGCGTTCGCCTGCAGAACGGTGTCAGCGTTTTTTGCGGGGTGACACTGGAAGACGCAGTCTTCTGTGGGCCCGGGGTGACGTTTACGAACGTTCGTCGCCCTCGCTCGGCCTTCCCCAAGCAGGGGGAGTTCATCCCCACCCGCGTCGGACGAGGGGCGACACTTGGAGCCAATGCCACCATTGTGTGCGGCGTCACACTTGGCGAATCGTGCTTTGTTGGTGCGGGGGCAGTCGTCACTCGTGATGTCGCACCATTTGCACTCGTCCTCGGCGTTCCCGCAAAGCCTGAGGGTTGGGTCAGTCGTCGCGGGGAGCCGCTCCAGTTTGACGAGGCCGGGTGGGCTCGCTGTCCTGTGGGTGGAGAGGCGTATCGTCTCGTAGAGAATGCGGTCTTGCCACCCGATGACGGTACTTGGAGCCACACTGGCGCCTGAGGCCGGGGCGCTAACCTCGCGGTTCCGGCGAAATTGGGGCGGGGTCAGCGATGGTGGAATTGGGTCGCTCGTATCAGGGAGGTGCGGTCCGCGGGTGCCTGCACGGTATTGATTGCGAGATTGATTGCGAGGTAGGCTTCCTTTGGGTATCACTCAATACTGAGGTGGTTCTCAGAGGGGGACTGCCATGGATTTCCGGTTCGGCCTCCGCGGGGGCCCGGGCGAACAGGGTGTTCGTCGACATGCCGGACACGCAGACGTGACCACCCAGGCTGACAACAAGAAACCTCGGATCCTCGTCATCGACGATGAACGGGCGATCGTCGTGGCGTTCTCGCGCCTGCTGAGTGCACACTATGATGTCGTGGGGTTGACGGATGCTCGGCAAGCTCTGTTACAGATCACCAACGGCGCGCGGTTTGACGTCATCCTGTGTGACCTTTTCATGCCGAGGATGGGCGGCCGTGAATTCTATTCGGAGCTCGCCGAACTCGGCACCGGCGCGGCCGAGAAGGTGATCTTCCTGTCGGGTGGTGCCTACACAGACGAGATTGAAGCGTTTCTCTCCAGCGTTCCCAACCGCACCGTGTCCAAGCCTTTTGACGCAGACGAGCTTCTCGGCGTCATTGCAGGTATGACAAAGTGATGGACAAGTGATGACACGGTGGCGGTGTCTACGAACCTGATGGTGGATGCAGTTCCGCTGTTCGGCTAGGGCAAAGGGGTGTCGGTGGCACCTGAGGCCATCGAGGGTTCTCCCAATGGATGGTGACACGCCACCACGTGAGCTGATTCGAGGCCGTGTGTACGCAGGACAGGGATTTGCTGGTCGCAGCGCCCTGGCTCGGCTCTTGGGCAGCGGGTGGAATAGAGACAGCCGTCGGAAGGGGTGCCCGCTGACGCTTGGCCCTCGGGGATGACCCGCAAGCGTTTGCGCCGCAGTTCCAACCGAGGTGCGGCGTTCAGCAGCTCTCTCGTGTACGGGTGGGCGGGCGCATCACAGACAGTTGCTGCAGGCCCTGTCTCGACGACACGTCCGAGATACATCACGGCGATTCGGTGACTTACGTATCGGACGACGCGAATGTCGTGGGAAATGAAAAGGTAGCCCAGCCCCAGGTCGCCTTGCACATCCAACAAGAGATTGATGATTTGTGCGCGGACCGAAATGTCTAACGAGGCGACTGGTTCGTCGAGCACCAACAATCTCGGTCGGACGGCGAGCGCGCGCGCGATAGCCACCCGCTGTGCCTCGCCTCCGCTCAGCTGCGCTGGATGCCGACGCCCTGCAGCGGAGCCCAGTCCTACCCGGAGTAGCCAGTTCTGAGCTGCTTTTTCAGGGTCGTTGGTCTGTTGGCCCGAGACGTGCACCCCTTCGCGAACGATGTCCAGTACGCGCAACGCAGGGTCGAGTGACGAGCGAGGGTTCTGTGAGACGGGCTGCAGTCGGCGCCTGATTGGGCGCAACGCACGTGAGTTGAGTCCGGTCAGCATCTCGCCGTCAAACGCGACCTGACCGTAGTCTGCGTCCGTCAAGCGCAGTGCGACTCGGGCCAAGGTGGACTTGCCTGAGCCGCTCTCCCCGACGACCCCGAGTGTCTCGTGCGCGTACAGGTAGAGTGAGACGTCGTCGAGCGCCCGCCGGTAAGCTGCGCCACGAGCCCAAGTGCCGGGCACCCGATAGAGCTTGGTGACATTGTCGATCTGTAGCAGTGGTGCTGGGGTACCCGCTCCGGTCCCTGGCGGTGCCATGTCGACGGGGCCGGAAGCAGCCGGTTTGGTGGCTTCACTCACGTCAGAAAGTCCTCGGAGAAGTGGCAACGGACTGCGTGGTCCAAGCGCACATCCAGCAGTTGTGGGGCCTCGCCGTCGCATCGTTCAAAGCCGGTGGGCTGAGTCTGGCGATAGGCGCATCGCAGGCGAAATGGACAACCGTCTTTGGCGGTATGGTGATCGATGCTGCCGGGGATCGTGGGCAGTCGGCGCAGCTCTGGCGGACCCACCGGACGCATCGGGGGGATACTTTGCAGCAGCCCCAGCGTATACGGATGCGCTGGGCTATCCAGAACGGATTGCAGCGGGCCGTACTCCACGATCTGGCCGGCGTACATCACCGCCATATCTTGAGCGAGTTGGGGGACCAATCCAAGGTCGTGGGTGATTAGGACGAATCCAACCTCCTCCGAGGCTCGGATTGCGTCGAGGGTGTCGATCACCAGTCCCTGAGAGGTCGCGTCCAGCGCGGCCATCGGCTCGTCGAGCAGCACGATGCTTGGCCGGTTGAGCAGGGCCAGCGTGATCGCTAGTCGCTGGCAGTCGCCTTCGGACAATTGAGATGGCGTGAGGTCAAAGCGAGCTCCGGTCTCGGCGAAGCCGAGCCGCGTCAACAGGTCATCGGCTCGTTCCTGTGCTGTCCCAACCGCAAGCCCGTGCAACTGCGCAACCCGTGCGACCAGCTGTCGGACGCTGCAATTCGGGTCGAGCGATGCGCGTGGGTCCTCCGGGACGAGGCCCAGCTTCGCGCCGCGGATGGCAGTCAGTGTCGAGGCGCCGGAGTCCAAGACTTCTACGTCATCCAGTCGAATGCTGCCCCCGTCGATGCGCACGTCGCGTGGCAGCAGGTTCAGGCAAGCGGAAGCCAGTAGGCTCTTGCCACTTCCGCTCTCGCCGACCAGGGCCAAGGTTTGCTTCGGACTTACAGAGAACGTCACGTCGTCCAGAACGCTGCGCCACGTGTTGGCATCCCTCACAGAAATGCCGAGCCCGTTCACTCGAAGCCGAGCACTCACTCGACGCTCCGGTGTCTTACATAGACGTCGAGTCTGGGCCCCGCGCCGCTCACACCGGTCTCCAATAATATTGAGCTGTTGTCTTCTGGAGTCACGACAAAACCGTGTCGTTGTGCCGGAGCCTCCAGCCAAGAGCGCACCAGGTCAGTGACGTCCACGCGTGTGCTCGTTGCCGAGCGCAAGAACGTGTCGGCACTGGCGATACTCGCACGTGCCGTCAGTCCTTCTTTGGGTGGATCCAGTAGCATGCGGACTCGCAGGCTTGCGCGCTCTCGGGCTGAACCTGCTGGGAGGGGTGATGACGTCAGTTCCAGGAGGGCGAGCGCTACCTTGGCCCGACCATTGGCGATGCCGCTGGCTAGGTCGAACTCCACTTGGAGGGAATCAACACCGCCAGGCCCACCCAGTTGGACTGCTCTGCCACCAACGCTCAAGCCCCCGGCAATCAGGCGCTCAGGAAACAGCGCGTAGCGCCGCGTCTCTTCACTGACCACGACGCCGCCAATCGGAGTACACCTGCTCGCCAAACATTCTCGATTGCTGTCGCAGTCCTCAGGGGTTTGGCAGGGCTGTGGGGACCTGGAGCATCCCGTCGGCAGTGTTAGCAGAGTTGCCAGTGCGAAGAACGCGCATCGTCGAGCCACGAACGCATTCATAGCGCTAGACTCGCTTTGTACCAAGGCTTGAGCTGTCCGTCCGTGCGCGGACTCTGGCTCAGCCATCTTCCCTGTCACGCTGTTGGCGCCGTCGTTGCAGACGTCGCTGCAGCAACAGCTGAGCCGTGGAGAGTGTCGCCGCAGTAACTTCCTTGGGTTCGCCCGCGTCGGGGTGGGGCTCATTTGCTGGTCTGGGAGCGGGGCGGGAGCTTGGCGGGTGATGCGGGTGGAGAGCTGGCGCCCTCGAGCCTCCTGCAGCATCGGAGCGACCCGGCGCATGGGAGTCGCCGGGCGAGTAGGTTTTGGGGTCCTGCACAGCGCGGCCGTTGGGGATCGCAGCCCTCAACTTACCAAACTGCACCTTGCGAGTGATGACACTCGCCAGAAGGCACAGCGCACACCACCAAATCAGGCTCACATTCCGACTGGAGTAGCCGCGCCGCTGCGCGGATCTGTCACGAAACAATCCTGCCAAATTTTCGCGCACCCGGCCTCCGCTTCGCTCTGCGATCGCGGCGAGGGTGGGGCGGTCTGTTCCAGTTGGCTCGAGCTCGTCACCGGTGCTCATCTCGAGGCCAGTCGTGGCCAGAAGGGTATCGCTTTGCGCGTCCACGATGGAGACCAAGTAGGTGCCGGGGCGCTGCACTGGCATCGTGGCTGCGTACCGACCGCTACCACTGGGCCGCAATGCGACGCGCTGCAAGTCCCCATTCGGGTGGGCGATCGCAGCGGCGAGGTCGCGCAGGTTGTCGAGTGAGCCCTGGGCGCTCAGAGCGTCGACGCTCAGCTCGAGTCGCCCATCTCGGATTGCGGCATCGAGCCGGACTGAA
Source organism: Polyangiaceae bacterium (assembly GCA_050298815.1). Lineage (GTDB taxonomy): Bacteria > Myxococcota_A > Polyangia > Polyangiales > Polyangiaceae > SZUA-265. Next base: position 296,441 of record JBNKUV010000044.1, on the reverse strand, counting down.
GAGTCGTCTTCGTTGCGCGCGAGGCTTCGTGCTAGCTGAACGAATAGCTGAGCGCCCGACGCCCACTTAGTCCAACCGGCTCCCCAACGCCCACCGTAGTCGCTGGTGAAGACAGCACATTGTCCCAGGCCGGCGCTCCAGGTTGCCAGCAACGGGTCGTCGTCTTTCGCCCGCAGAGGCACGAGCGCGCGAGGTTTACGCAAAGTGACAACATAGCCTCCGAGGAGCGGCGATTTCGGAAAATCGATTCCGCGCACGACGGCGGAGCCCGCATGTTTGGTGGCAACGAACGGCTCTTCTCGCACGGCTGCTCGCGCTGCTGTGATGGTTTCCTGGGCAAAAACGGCCGGAATTCTCGCGGCATCGGATAGCAAGTAGAAGCGTCCGCCACCTTGTTGGCTGATGTGCTCGAGGAGAGGAAGGTCACCACCCTGGCCGAGTGCGACGACGCTGGTCGTGATGCCTGCGGCTCGTGCTGCGCTGGCGTGATTGAGGGTAGTTGGTGAACCTTGCGCGTCGCTCCCATCTGCGAACAAGAGGACGTGCTTGAGCGCTGATGTTTCGCTTCGCAGCGCCGCATAGGCGGTAGTCAAGGCCGGGTCCAAGAGGATGCCACCGCCGCCTGGTCCGACCTCGATGATACGCTCGGCGCTGGCGCGTTTGTCGTTCAGTGGACCGAGATCGAGTGTCCAGGTCGGCTCAGTGTCGACGTGAAGCACACCCAGGCGATCACCGGGACCAAGGAGCGCCAGCGAACGCACCGCGCCTTCGTTGGCGAGGTCGAGCTTGCTGTGCGTTCCAGCGGGGGCGCCCATCGAGCCCGAGTAATCGACAGCGATCACTTCCGAGAGTTGGCCCCGTCTGCGATCCTGCTTCAGGTCGAAGCTGACAGGGCTGAGCTCTTCTATCGGCGTACGGGCGTACCCGCCGGGTCCCAGTGTGTTGGGGGCACCCATCAGCAGTAGACCGCCACCACCTGCCCGCACGTAGGTCGACAGGGCGTCGGGCAAAGAGCTTGGCAAGGTGCCTGCGCTGACGTCCTCGAGCACTATCAGGTCGAAGGTCGAAAGTTCGGGCAGCGTCGTCGGCGCTTCGTCCGGTCCCGAGACCCGGGTATCGATATTTCCGGCACTCAGCACGCTGTCTAGCAAGGACTCTCCGGTGCGACTGATGACGAGCGCCCTGGTTTGTCCGCGGACTCGGACGAACGTTGCCATGCGGTTGTCCTCCGCGAGTTGATCGAGTGCAGGCTGATTCGTCGCGACTTGAACTTCCAGTCGGTGCAATCCTGGGAGTTGGGCGGTGTGGCGAAGGCTGAGCAGGGTCTTGCCCGGTCCGACGCTCACCTCTGTTTCTCGCAACTGCCTGCCATCCTCCAGCTGCCTCAATTGAAGGTCCAGCGCGGCTGGAGATTCGACGACCAGGCGCAGCTCGAATATCTCCCCCTCGCTGACGCTTGCCGGCGCGTTCAACTTGACGATGCGCACGTTGCTCAGCGGCGCCTGGTCGAGCACGACGACGTCGATGGGGATCTCGGCGGCGACGGCTGCAGCCACGGCGTCCGAGGCATCGCCGCGTGTCGCTACGCCATCGCTGAGTAGTACAATTTTTCCCGTCGCATCAGCGGGTAGTTCAGCCAGCGCGCGCCGGAGGGCTCTCTCGAGATCTGTTCCGTCGCGCACGACTGGGGCCAAGCTCGGGGTTGCAGAGGACGCGCGTTCGAGGGGCGGCAGACGCACAACTGCATTCGCGCCAAAGGCGACGATGCCGAGGCGGTCCGTTGGAGACATGGAGGTCCGCGCGGCGGTCAGCTCCCTGTCCAGGCGTTCTTGCACGTTGGGCACCAGTTCGGTGCTGCGGCTCCGGTCGACAGCCACGATAATCGCTAGCCTGTCCAACGGCTCAACGAGTTGGATTCCAGAGACAGTCGCACCCGCCAACATCGCTGCGCAGCAAAGCAGGGTATCCCGCAGCCACAGCTGCGGACTCTCGACGGGGCTGGAAGTTCTCCACAAACGCCACCAAACCCACAGGGCGGCTGTTCCGGGCAGCCATGCTAACCAGCGGCGTTCCAGGCGGACGAACGCTGGAAGCCCCAAGTCCAACCAGGCAACGCTTGCGGCGATGAGTGGCAGGGTGACAAGAACCAACAAAAGAGGACGAAACCAATGGGCAGCTCGTCGGGCTCGAAGCCAGTACAAGCTTAGCCCCAGGGCCAAGCATTGGGCCACCAACAGCACCCACAACCAAAGCTGAGCTGAACCCATCAAGCGCGTGCTCGCTTTTTACTGCGCCCAGCGCGAGTCGTTAGGTAGGCCGTGTCCAGCAAGACAAACAGCAAGGCCAAGGCCCCGACCCACGGTAGCAGGTCTCGGTCTCGTGTCAGGGGCTCGGGTGTCGCGCCTGCCCCGACGGAACCCAAGTCGAGCTCGTCCTTGCTCGGGTCGCTTTCTCGATGACTTGCCAGATTCGCTGGCACCAAGGTGCTGCCAGGGGACTTGCCTTGCCACGCGAAGTAGTAGAACCCCGCCGCAGCCGCCCGAGGCAGGACTACCACGCCCTGACTGGCGCGGAGCATGCGTTTGGTTTCGTCAGGTAACGTGACGCTCACCTCCGTGACGTCCAGTGGGACAGTTACTCTGAGTGGGTGACCCGTCCTTGCCGTGAGCAGGCCCGTTCTCTGGCGCTGTCCTCGTGCCATGTCTACGAGGTTGCGGACGAACAGTACGAAAGACGCTTTCAGCGGCCAGTTCGTGTCATCGAAGTCGAACCCGAGCAAGGTGCCATTTCGCGTCTCCGAGCTGAAGCGCGTCATCAGCGCCGCTTGTCGGGACCACAGCAACACCGAGGCGTCACTATCTGGCTCCAGGCGGTTCGCCTTGGCTATTCGCAGTTCGGACAAAGAAGCAAAACGAAAGCGAGGGTCCGATTCGTCCCAGTGAGTGACTTCAGGGTGATCGAGTGGTGCTCCGATGTTGACTCCAAGGCATGGCCCAGCTGGCGGATTGACGATCAGGAAGTCGTGCGGTGGGGGTGTGTTGGGGCACCAGTCCGAATACACGACGAGCGCTCCCGCAGGGACCTGGCCATCGAACAACGGTTCATCCGAGGCCAGGGCGTCGCCGGCTGAGGACATCAGATCCACGCCCCCGTCGGCACGAAGCGCACGCTCCAGCCACGGATGGTTGTGGGGCCCGACCAAGACGACGGGCTGCTTTCCGTGTAGCGGAACTACGGCATGGGCACGGTCGTCGACACCGAGAGCGTCTTCTGGTGCGACCTCGACAACCAAGCCTGTTCCCTGATCTTGTTCGGTGGCATCAAACCTCAGTTGGACCGAGCGCGCCTCACCCGCATCTAGTTGAAGGTGCCGGGAGCTCAGCAACTGTGTGACGTTGCGTTGACGCAGAGTCAGAAACACACTGCGCCGTTCGGCCCCGAAGTTCTCGACAGTGCTGAATACCACCGTGGGGCTGACTCCGTTCACCGGCGCCTGGCTGCGCACGTCAACCTGCGTGACGGCGACGTTCGATATTGCCTCCGCAATTTCGACGACCTGGACGGGGACATCTTCGATACTGGGGTGCGCCTCGTCCGCCAGTACGCCGTCGGTGACCACCACCACGAGGCGCGTCCCCCCAGCGCTTCGAAGTTTGTCCGCTGCGAGCTCGAGGGCTGGCGCGAGGTGACCCTCCTCGTCCGTTGCCTGGAGATGTTCGACTAGATGCCTTACGCGTCGCTTGTCCCGTTCGAACGGTGTGAGGATTTCGACATCCTGCCCTGCAGCCAGCAGCAGTACACGAGCATCTGGTTTCAAGTTGTCTAACAAGGCGCCGACGTGATCCTTGGCGACATCCAGTCGCGTCCTGTGGGCGTCCACTTTGCTCTGCATCGACGCGCTGACGTCGATGACGAAGGCGACTCGAGAGGCCATGGCTTGTCCGCGTTGGGTCGGACGCGACGCCGCAATCGCCAGAGCGACCAGCGCCGCGGCCTGCAGCACGAACGGCAATTGCGAGAGCCACTTGTTGCGCGGAGCCTGCGCTTGCAGCTCAGAAGCGCTGCGCCGCCACAACCACAATGCGCTCGTCGGTACAGGCCGAGGCTTTGCCCGCAACAAGTACAGAAGTATCAGGGGAACGAGGAGCCCGAGCAACCAAAGGCCGGAGAGGTCATTGAGATGCATCGTCGTTGCCCGAGTGCTCGTCGTCGCGGCGCTGAGCCCGGTCTCGATGGATGTCTTCGATGACCTCACGCGCGTCGGCTTCGCCCATTGCTGAGATGGTGTCCAAGTTCGCCTTGGCGACCCGCTCCCGGAGCGCCGGTCCCGACGGTTGGAACGAAAGGCTGGTAAGGTCCAGCTTGCTCGTGTCGATGAACTGCGTGCCAGCGCTTTCGCCCTGGCGCACGCGCTCGAGTGCGCTGACCCGAACGATTTGCAATGTCGGATCGGGAGTACGGCGCAAGAAAGGGATGAGGCGCTCAGCGCTTCCGGCGTCGAATGGCGCATCTGGGTGGAACGCCGCCAGCACGAAGGTCGTACTTCGCAAGCCCGAACGTTCAGCGTCCGCGTGTAGCGTCTGGTTGGCGAAGCGCTCGAAGTCGGACCGTGACGCCGCACAGTTGGGGAAGATCACCAGCCCGATTTCGACATTTTCCTCATTCTTCCACTCGTCCATCTTCGCGAGTACCTCGGTGGTGGAAGGGTACTCAGAAAGGCAGACCCACTGGCGAACACGCCCGTCAAGACGCGCGCGTTTAGCCCAAGGGCATAGGTTGAGACCCTCGACCACTTCCAACTGGTAGCGCCTGTAGAGGCGCAGCGTTTCTGCCTTTACGTCGTCGCTCATGGTAGGTCGATGCTCCGTTTGACGAACCGCCGCACCGCCGCGGATAGGTCCCCATCAGACGAGAGACGCACATAGCATTGTCCGTTGCTACGGGCCCATTCTGCCACCTCCGACAGCCAACCGAACAGACTGCGTTCGTAGCGGGCCACGGCGTGAGCGTCGAGGGCGAGCCTGAGTTCCTCGCCAGTCTCCATGCATGTCAACTTGACGTCCCCCCCGACTTGCGGGTGGAGCTCTTCCGGGGTTAGGACCTGCACCAAACTGATGTCGAGGCCTCGGCGAACGGCTGCGGTGAGGGTCCTCAAGAACGGAACTTCGTCCAAGAGGTCACTCACCAAGACGATGCTGGCCCTCGTACGGTGGACGGAGCTCAGGCGCCGCACCCAGCTCGCGATGGCGGTCCCTCCTTCGGGCGAGCACCGCTCGATGTCGTCAAAAAGCCCGCCTGCGGCGCCCCTACCGCGGCGCTCGGAGGAGATTGTCAAACCGTCGCCGTCGCGCCCCGGTGCTGCGATGAGGTTCACCCGCCACCCGGCGGCGAGCGCCGCATAGCCGATGGCAGCCGCCATGCGCTTCTGGGCATCTAGTTTGGGGGGCAGTCCACTGGAGCCTGAGCTGTCGAGCACGAGCCGCATGAGTGTTCCCTCTTCGGCGTGGTAGCGCTTGACGACCGCCTGACCAGTGCGGGCATACGCCAGCCAATCGATGGACTTTGCGTCGTCGTTTGGCGCGTAGCCGCGGCGGTCCGCGAACTCGGGGCTGTTTCCGATGCTACGAGCCATCTGGCTGCCAAAATCGCCCGCCGCACGGCTGCGTCTCAGTTGGCGGCTCAACAGCTCGAGCTCCCGCATGAATTCGGCGCTCAAGAGGCTCATGCTAGTTACCCTCGTGGGGGAGGGCGCGCGGCTCCGCTCTCAGCCTTTTTTGTCCCAGTATCCACAGGGCCACACCGGCGCAAGTCCAGCCGCCTGCAGACATGAGCTGCGCGATGCTGTGCGGCACCGTCCAGACGTCTCGCTTGAGCAGCTCGTCGATGACAACGGCGCAGAACAGTGGCGAGGGACTCGCTACCCACATCGAGCTCCGAAAGCCGCTTCCAACCAGCCCTGCGATTGCCAGCAGGAGCCAGGGGCCGGCTAAGCCGACGAAGGCAGCGCCCAGAGCTATCAAACGGGGCGCTCTTCCCCCCTGGGAGCGTGACCGCACAAACACCAACAACCCCGACACGAAGACCAGAAAAGCGAAGCTTGCGCAAGCGATGGACAACAGGCTTCCAAGCCTGCCGACTTTCGTCGAGCCGAGCACGCGCGCATTGTCCATCTCCTCGATGTAGCCCATTGCCAACAATGCCATCGAGCAGATGGCGTGTACGGCGAGGACCAGCACCACAGTCCGCGAAATACCGGGTCCGAGGAAGCGACGCAGTGGTCCTGCGTGGTCCCGTTCAAACGACACCAGAACACGCTTGGAGGGGGCGATGTCGTCACCCGCGAGGATTAGTAGGCTCAGTCCGGAAACGAGGAAGAGGGCGGCTAGGCCGATGGCTGGAGCCAACCAAACCTCGCTGCGTGCCGTCAACCACACGCGGGGGGTGAGGGCCACCAACGTTAGCAGCGGGAGAGCTGCGGCTAGCCAACGTTTCAAGCCGAACAAGCGATCGTCTCCAGGACTGCCCATGTTGGCGACGGCTACTTCGAAGAACAACCACCCAACCACTATCGCGGTGGTCAAGGGAGCGAACACCAAGGTCGCGAAGTACTGCAAACTGAACGGTGCTCGCGTATACGCCGTTGGCAACCAGACTGGTGCACCCGCAGTGATTGCCCGCCACTGTTCACTTGCCAACGCGGCGCCGAACACCCCAACCGCTAGATAGACGCCAAAGGACACCCCAACGGCAACGACGATGCTCGTCATCATTGCAGGTGCGGGTTTCTTCACCGACGAGCCTACGGCGATGCCGAAGCCGACTGCGAGCGAGCCAAAGACGACTAGCAGCACGAAGGCCCAGATCACCTCCCATGCCGAGACCCCACCGGCGACGAAGGCCACAGCCCCGATGGGTGCCAGCATGACCAGGTACATCCCAACGTAGGTTAGAGCGGCTAGGTACTTGCCACGGGCGATCTGCGAGGCCGAGAGGCCTGTCAGGACGAGTGCCTCCCAGGTTCGGTGGCTGTGTTCTGCCGATACCAACAGCGTGCCCACGCCCGGCCCAATCCAGCAGACGACAGCATAGCACAGCGAGAAGAAGACATGGAAAAGTATGGAGCCGAGCTCGGTGGGGTCCACGCTGGAACTTGCGATCCCTCCGACGGAACAGGTGATGACCGTGAGCAAGATGGTGATGGTCATCAAGATGAGAGGGGTGCGGGTCAAACGCGAGGACTGAATCATTTCGCGCAGCCACAACGGGTTGGGTTCCCTGGCCAGCCAGCGACCCAGCAGTGGCCCCTCAGATCCCGCCAACTTGCTCACTGGATCTCTCCCTTGGTGACTTGCAGAAAGACGCGCTCCAAGTCGTTTCGCTCTGGCTCCACGCTGACGATTCCCACCCCATGACTGACGAGATAGCGGACGAGCTCTGCAACGAAACGGTCGTCGCCCACGTACCGAGCGACGATCAGGTTGCCGTGTTCCGATTCGATGGACTTGATTGGAGGACATGCTTCGAGCAGCGGGCGAACCTCCTTGGCATCAGTGAGCGTACGCAGTTTCAGCCGGCGTTGCGTTTGGACTGGGACTTCGACACCTGCTGGCGTCAGCTCGATCGGGGCTTTGAGGTAGTCGCCCACCTGCGCAGCCTCGAAGGCTTCTGATCCTTCCGCACCTGGGGGAACGCTGTGGCGTTGACTGAGCTTTGCCGTGATTTCGCCGACGCTGCCGCTAACCAGCAGACGCCCTTTCTCAATGATACCGACGCTGGTGCAGACATCGCTGAGCTCGGTGAGAATGTGGCTCGAGAGGAAGATGGTCTTGCCCAGTTGCCGTAGCTCGAGCAGTAGATCGCGCATCTCGATGCGTGCTCTTGGGTCGAGATCGCTTGCTGGTTCATCCAGGATCAATACTTCGGGGTCGTGCAGGAGCACCCTAGCCAGCTGGAGGCGCTGGCGCATACCTTTGCTCAGAGTAGCGACCAGCTTCTCTTTGGTGGGGTGGAGCTCCACGAGTTCGAGGACGGTCTCCGTGGCGCTGGGATCGGCGACATTGCTGGCTTTGGCAAAGAACTCCAGGTATTCCGTTACCGTCAGTCGCTCGTACACCCCAGCGTGATCCGGCATGTATCCGATTTTTCGGCGCACTGCCTCGCGGTCAACGACGACGTCCAGCCCACATACCGAAACGCTGCCTCGCCACGGCGAGAGCAGGGTCGCGAGAGTGCGGATCGTCGTCGTCTTGCCCGCACCGTTGGGACCGATGAAACCGAAGATTGCCCCGCGCTCGACCTCCAAGGACAGCTCATGAACGACCGGCTTGCCGTCGTAGGCCTGGGTCAGGTCTTTGATGGCGATGGCTGTGTCGCTCACGGTCGCCCCCCAAAGCCGGTGACGCGCAGCATCACCCTGTCTGACTCGACGGCGAAGCCGCTGTCCACCAACAGGCCTTCGCCGCCACTCACTTGACCTAGCAGTACTGGAACTGCTTGAGGCCACCAGTCGACGTCCCCTTGTCGCAGCCATTCGAAGGAGGTCCACGCTTGCGCCGCTCCAGGGTTCGCGCCGTCGACGAGCTCCTCGTGTTCGTGGGCAAGCAGGCCGGTCGTGCCGGAGGGTGAACGTATCGCGGCTTGGCTCAGAGCTGCGCCGTCCGTAGCTTTGACCTGCTGTCCGTCGCTGATGCGTTCGAAGAAGAAGGTGCTGTCGTTGGTGTCTCGCACGAGCACGCCCGTGAGATCTCGGCCAAGTCGATTGGTGATGCTCAGTTGTTCACCGTCCGCGACGAGACTCACGCCACTTCCGATGTCCGCAAAGCCATCTTCACGCACGTGCAACGTCTGCCAAGGCTTCGTGACTACCCCAGATAGGCGGTAACCCTCTCCGGTGACGTGCAAGTTGCCGCGGACATTTTGGTCTTCGTTGACGATAGCGAAGACGGCGCGCTCGCTGAGCGGCTCGATCACGAGTTCGTTCAAAGAGGAACCGTAGAATGCCCGAAAGCGTGTGGCTGAAGCAAGGCCCAGGCCCGCGCCGGCGTCGAGCAAGGTGAGATGTCGCGCGCGTCGGCCTGTTCCGCGGCTGACGGTGCCAACGAGCAGTACGAGGACCATGCACACCGTTGAGAGGAGCAGGAGTCGAGGAAACGCCACCAGGGGCCGTCCTTGGCGACGTGCTCGGTGAAAGTTGACCGGTCCGGCGACTACCGCGTACGCGATGAGCAAGAACGCGGCGGCCGCGATCGCCCAATGTTGATGACGAGTGCCGAGCAAGAACCGCCGCACGGAGTACGTTCGATGGTCATCCGGGGCGGTTGCCCCATGAGGCGTCGCTATCAAAAGACGCCGGTCCCAGGCGTGACCGAGCAAATCCAACAGCTTCAGCTTGGTCCAGGGGTCCTTGGAGAACTCAGGACGCTCTGGGTCGAAGCCGAGCAGTGTCACCTCACCGAGCCCATAGGTTGCGCTGGCCCCCCAACGGGTTTCATGCAGGTTGGGCGCGGTGTATCCTCGAAGCAGAGGCACGAGCGAGGCCGACAGTTCGCGCGTGACGTGATGCACCGCGGTAGTAGCTGGGCTGCGTCCGCTGTTCACGCGGGTGGGGATGGGATCGCGCAGCGCTGCGCCGGCTGCGGCGGGTTTGGCGTTGCCTCCGAGCATTCGCGCAAGTGCCGGATGTTGCAAGTCGGTGTCACGGCTTACCAGCAGTGCGAACGTGCCGCCAGCAAACACCCACGCGGTCAGTGCGTGCTGTTGGTCGCGCGGCAGGTCCACGAACACGCGACTCGGGCAGACGACGAGCGTAGCCGGAGCGTAGCCGGCAGGATACCGGGGGAGCAGAGGCAGGTTGGAGTCTGAGTCCCAATGTGGTTTTGACGAAGCGACGTCGATGGGGACCGATGGGGGCAGCAATCCCCCGGGGAGGGAGCTCGTTCCCATCGGGTCTGCGGGTTGGGGTAGTTTTGCGCCGTGCACGAGCTGCGGAATGCGGCTCTCCCGATCGATGGCCAATAGGTGAGGAACGTTGGCCGTTGCGGCGTTGGCGCGACCCAAACCCAGGCGTTGGCCCGCAGCGTCGAGCACCAAGGCGTCCACGCTCGCACCCCCATACCCAAACGCGGGCAGCTCGACGGTGACCCGTTCACTACCCGCAAGCTGTAGTGGAGTCTGGGAAAACGCGTCGCTCACGTCTGCTTCGCGAAAGAGCCCACGCGTCGGTGCCAAGTACAGTTTGCCTCGTTGCTCCGAAGCTGTACGGTTGTCAATCGTCACCAAGTACGTTGTCCAACCGGGGCTGGCCGGTGCTGCCGACCCGAGAATTGGGCGAACCTCGACGCTGAGCGGCGCGCTAGAAAGCTCAGAATCTTGCCCTAGTGCGCTGGGTAGGTCGATAGCCCAAGCGCGAGGTGAGACGACCAGCATGCAGGCTGCTAACAGCGCTCGGCATAGCGCGCGTAGTTGGTTCCGTCGCGGCTCCGCGGCCCCCCCAGGATGCGTTTCCCCTCTGCCGAGCTTCACAAGCGTTGCTCCACCTCGGGGGGCAATTCGTTGATTCCGTCGACGACTTCCGACAGTACGTCGTCACATGATAGCCCCAAGCTCTCGCTCTCGAAGCTGAGCAACAACCGGTGTCGTAAGGCAGGTTTGGCCACCGCTCGCACGTCTTCAAACGAGACGTTGGGGCGCCCCGCAGATAGCGCGCGGGCCTTACCTCCAAGGATTAACGCCTGTCCGCCTCGCACACCAGCGCCGAAGCGGACGCTGGCACGGACCCGCTCGGTGGAAGAACTCGCCATCGGGTCCGTTGCTGTCGTAATACGGCTGGCATAGTGAAGCACTGCCTGTGGTACGGCCACGTCTCGACACAGCGATTGCAACTCGAGCAGTTGCGCTCGCTGTATTACCGTCGTTGGACTGGCGCTTGCATGCCCCGTCGTTGCGGCGAGAATGCTTTCGAGCACCGACGGTGTCGGTGAAGGCACCATGATCTTGAACAAGAATCGATCGAGCTGCGCCTCAGGCAGTGGGTAGGTGCCTTCCATTTCGATCGGGTTTTCTGTGGCAAGCACCATGAACGGCGAGGGGAGTTGATGGCGTGTGCCGGAAATGGTGACCGATCCCTCCTGCATCGCCTCCAACAGAGCACTCTGTGTCTTCGGAGAAGCACGGTTGATTTCGTCGGCTAGCACCAACTGCGCGAACAACGGCCCGCGGTGCAGTTCAAAACGCCCCGTCGAGTGTCCTTGCTCGTCGAGCAGCAGAACGTTGCCACCTGTGATGTCGCCAGGCATCAGGTCGGGGGTGAACTGAATCCGTGAAAACGACAGGTCAAGGCAGTTGCTCAACGTCTTGACCAGTAAAGTCTTGCCGAGCCCCGGAGCACCTTCTAGCAACACGTTGCCACAAGCAAGCAACGCCCAGAGCACTTCGTCGAGCACCTGCTCCTGTCCGATGACCACTGTAGAAAGCGCGCTCTTGAGGGCAGCGACCTGAGTCTGGGCGTCGGTGAGGCTTTGCTCGATGGACGTCATCAGGCCAACTGTACGTGGCTTCTGCCCGCGGTGCAGGAAAAATGGTCAGTCTGCCGAGAAGTAGCGACTCACCTGTTCGCGATACTCCGAAGGCACGCGGGCGCGTTCCACGCTCTCGATCTGCTCCGGCCCCAGGGCGTGAAGAGCCTGCGGCGTCGGGACCAGTGTTTCCCGAGTCGCGGTTGCCACACTGCGCCCTACAGTTGCGGTAACCTGGCCGCGGCGCAGGTCCATCGACTGTTCCGTCTTTGCCTGCAGTTCGGTACCGTTCACGCGTTGGCTTTGCCCTTGATGGTCACCGCTGGCCGCGCTTTCTCCAGAGCTTGAGGCACCGCGTTTGTGGGTGTCTCTTGGGGCTGGCGCGTTGGGGCCTGGCGTTGGAGTCGGGAGCGGCGATGGGCGGTCGGATAGCGCGCTCTGTAGCCGTGACAACGCTTGACTCGCGTCCATCAGTGCCTGCTCCCGCTTCGCCGCCGGGCTCGGCTGCTGGAGCTTGGCAAGTGCCTTCGTCAACGCCTGGCGCTCTGCACGGGACGCCAGACGAGATGCGCGTTCGATGCGCTCGGCATCCGGGCCACTGAAGTCTACCGTGCTGTGTTCGAGCCCTGCAGACAGTCGTTCGGCTTTCCCATCATCTTGCCCCGGTGCGAGATCGGCTTGGGCCCCGTCGGCTTCTGGCGTCGTCAGCGCTTCAGCCTTGGCTGGATCTTTGCGGCGGGCGTCACCCATCTCGCTGCGTTCCTCGATGCTACGAATCAAGTCGTGAACCTGCTGCGCTGCATCAGTCCGATTATCCCAGAGCTCGAGTTGCTCGGAAAGCTGTCGACTGATGGTGTCAGCGTTGTGTGCCCTTGCCGCCCGCTCAGCCTCCTCCAGGGCCTGTTTCGCCTGCTGTCGTGCGAAGCGCTCCTCCGCGCTCGACAGCCGCCGCATCTCCTCATCGAGCGCTCGTGCACCGAAGGATTCCAGTGCTTGCGCTGCTGACGATGTCTGAGCCTGTTGTCTGAGTACGGCAACTGCGGCCTCAAGCCCGGCGCGTTGCTCGGGGGCGTTCAGTTCGGCCAGTCCCTCCGAAACGGTGTTTTGTAGCTGAGCGACATCGGCCAGAGCTTCTCGCTGACTGACGCCATCCTGCAGTTTCTTGCGGAGCTCCGCCGCTTGTTGGGTCACTGTTCGGAGCTCTGCGCGTGTGTGTTCACTGAGGCCGGGGGCTTCATCCAGATGCTCTAGCGCTACTAGGTCGTCATCGTTGTGGAGCCGCATCGAGCGTGTCCCCACCTCTGGAAGGGCTGCTGGCGCTGGCGTCGGGAGGTTCAACAGAAGGACCCCGACCACGACCGTCACCGGCAGAGACAGGTGAAAGTTGCGCCAGTAGCCGGGCAACATACCGCTGTTGATCACGGTGTCGAGTTGCGGGGAGGCGCGCTGAGACAGGCAGCTCCGGAAGGGACCCGGCGTGGTGGGGTCGATTGCTGCCACTAGCTCTTGAGCTGCCCCCAAGCGTCGGTCGAAGAAAAGGGCAATCTGTTCGTCCGTCGGGCTTAGAAGCTTGGCACGGATGCTCCCACCGACGGCGCCCAGGAGCGCTAGACAGAGCAGGACCAAAAGCCAAGATTGGGGAGTCATCCACAGTTGTCGAACGACGGAGGCAAGCTCGGGCGATACACTCGTGGATGCCATGGCGTATCCGCCGAGGCTGGCCGCGGACCAGACCCCTGTCCCCGCAGCGACCCCTGAGATTAGATGGCGCAGGGCAAGTCGTCGCCGAGTCCGCGCGCAGACCCTACCGAAGCGATCCCGGAAATCGTCCGCCATTGCGATGAGGCTAGCACGACACGGGCAGCCTGCCGGTCCCATCAAAAAGTGTGGTCAGTCCCTCGTCCGTGGCACTATGGTCGTCTCTGCCAAGTCAAGTTGGAGTCTACTTTTGTCGAAAAAGCTCACTGCAGACGCCGTTGTCGCGTCCAAGGATTCGGGGGCGAAACTGGTCGTCGTCACTGCCTATGACGCAACGTTTGCGAGGCTGTTCGATGAGGGTGGAGCGGACATCATCCTGGTGGGGGATTCTCTGGGCATGGTGGTGCAAGGCTTGTCATCGACCCTGCCGGTGACCCTCGACGAGATGGCTTACCACACACGCGCCGTCTCTCGTGGAGTGAGACGGGCGCAGGTCGTGACAGACATGCCGTTCCTGAGCTATCAGACGTCGCCCGAAGACGCATTGCGCGCTGCGGGTGAGCTGGTCAAAGTGGGCGCGGCAGAAGCGGTCAAGCTAGAGGGCGGAGTGCGCAGCGCCGAGGCGGTGCGGCGAATTGTCGAGGCCGGAATTCCTGTCATGGGCCACGTCGGCTTGACGCCGCAATCGCTGCACACGATGGGCGGTTTTCGTGTGCAGGGCAGAACCGAGGCTGCATATGGGGCCCTGTTGGAAGACGCGCGTGCCTTGGAAGCCGCGGGGGCCTACGCGATCGTCGTCGAGGGGGTGCCAGCCGACGTGGGCGCTGACATAACTCGCTCCTTGTCTATTCCCACGATCGGGATCGGGGCTGGGCCCAATTGCGATGGCCAAGTCCTAGTGTGCTATGACTTGTTGGGACTGTTTCGAGACTTCACTCCCCGTTTCGTCAAACGCTACGCGGAGCTTGGAGACGCCGTGGTTCGCGCGACGGCAGATTTCGCGGCAGAAGTTCGCGCGGGTACATTTCCCGGTCCCGAGCACAGCTTCTCTCCGCGTCGCAAGCCCACCGAAGGCAGTCGCGCAGAGTCCACCGGTGCCCAGCCTGTAGTGGAGCCTTCGGCGCCGACGTACGGTCCTGCTGACGAGCCCGACGCGGAGTAACCATGGAAGTCGTCACAGATCCCTCCGAGTTCCGTCGCTGGTGTGCGAACGCACGAATGAGCGGCAGATTGGGATTCGTACCGACGATGGGGGCGCTTCATGATGGGCACCTGTCGTTGATGCGTTTTGCCAAGCAGCATTGCCCCAGCGTGGTCGTGAGCATATTCGTCAACCCAACGCAGTTCGGTCCGAACGAGGACTTGGCCCGCTATCCTCGCGACTTGGACCGAGATCTGAAATTGTGCCGAGATGTTGGAGTCGAGCTCGTGTTTGCGCCCGACGTCAGCGACATGTACTTGGACAACGAGCGCACGCGAGTGAGCGTTTCCCAACTCGCACAGGGTCTGTGTGGAGCGAAGCGCTCTGGACACTTTGACGGAGTCTGCACGGTGGTCGCCAAGTTCTTCTCTCTCGTCGGTGAATGTGTGGCGGTGTTCGGTCGAAAAGACTATCAACAGCTAAAAATCATCGAGCGAATGGCGCGCGACCTCTTCCTGCCGGTCGAGGTTGTCGGTCATCCAATCGTTCGCGAAGCAGACGGATTGGCGATGAGCTCGCGTAACCGGTACCTCGACTCACTCCAACGCTCTCAGGCATTGTCCCTCAGTCGCGGCTTGGCTCGCGCAGCCATTGCGTTCGATGCGGGGGAGCGGGACAGCTTGCGACTCGAACGCTTGGTCGCGGAAACGGTCCAGGCTGCTGGTCTGGTCGTCGAGTACGCGAGTTGTGTGCACGCCGACGAGCTCACCCCGTTCGAGGCGTCCATTGACGCTCCAACGGCGCTTCTCGCGGTCGCGGCGTTCGCCGGACAGACGCGTTTGATTGACAACTGCGTGTTGGGGGAGGTGTCCACGCTGGGCCCAGCAGCAAAGGGGACTCAGCTAGATGGCTAGGGGTCTGTTGGTTGTCATCGAGGGGATCGATGGCAGTGGCACGACGACTCAAGCTGAGCTGGTGGTCGAGTGGTTGGCAGCCCGCGGGCACGCCGCCGTGCTCACGCGGGAACCCACGGCGGGCCCTGTCGGGAGACTCATCCGCCGGGCCCTACGGCGCGAGCTCACCAATGAGGCGGGCGCCAGTATGAGCTTAGATTTTCGGACGATGGCACTCCTCTTTGCCGCTGATCGTTCGGACCATAACCGACGCTTGATCGAGCCCAGCTTGGCCGCGGGCAAGCTGGTCGTTAGCGACCGCTACACGTTGTCGAGCCTGCTCTACCAGTCCCTCACAGCCCCCGATGGGCGGGATTGGCTCCCGTGGCTGCGGCAAATAAATGGTACGGCACGCAAACCGGATCTAACCGTAGTTCTGAACGTACCCGCACAGGCCGCCGCAGAGCGGCGAGCTCAACGCGGAGAAGCGAGCGAACTCTACGAGGTGGAAGAGCTGCAGCAGCGCTTGGCACAGGGCTATGCCAACGCGCACGAGTTGCTGAGTGATGAGCCATTGGAACATCTCGATGGCAACCGATCCGTCGAGGTTGTGCAAGCGGACATCGTGGCCGCCTTGGAACGGCTCCTTCAGAGAGGGGGCTGAAGCAAATTTTGCCGCATCGGCGCTCCAAGCGTAGGCTGCGGCTCGTGAAACGAATGAGCGCGTGTATCGGGCGTTGTCTTGGGGCGTCTCTGTACGTCCTCACGGGGCTCACCGTGGGTGTGCCTCTCAGTTCTTGTGGCGGACAAGCCACTTCGGAAGCGGAATCGCCGGCTTCCAGGAGTGCGCAGAAGCCGGTCCCCAGAGGGTCTCTTGGACGCAAAGACGTGGTGGCCGTCGTCGATGAGGGGCTCGGCACGTTTCTACAACGCGTGCAGGTAGAACCAAGTCTGCAAGATGGCCGCTTTCAGGGGTTCCGCATCGTGGCGTTGCAGCCGGAGAACTTCTGGCGTGAGATCGATCTCAGGACAGGGGACGTCGTGACGGCGGTCAACGGCAAGTCGGTCGAGCAACCCGCGACCGCTTTCGAGGTGTTCGAATCGCTCCGTACGGTGGGCGAGTTGCGCGTGTCCCTCCTTCGAGATGGGCAAGCTCGTCAGATAACCTTTCCGATCGTGGGAGCTCCTGAACCCAAGGCGCCACCACCCAAACAGTCACAAGCGATGCAATCAACCGAAGGCTGAAGGGCCGGGGCTAGCCCCAAACCGGTGTGAGCCAGCCGGCTCGCTCAGGGACCCGCCCGTGAACGACGTCGTTGAAATGCTGCTTGATGCGGGCGGTGATGGGCCCAACCCCACCGGCTCCCACTCTGCGGCGGTCGACGGAGCCCACCGGCGTGACCTCGGCGCCGGTTCCGCACAAGAACACCTCCTCGGCGACGTACAATTCCGTGCGCGCCACGGGACGCTCTAGGAACGTCAGTCCCAGGTCTTCGGTGGCCAGCGTGATCAGAGTGCGGCGGGTGATCCCGTCGAGGTTGTCCTCGGTCGACGGCGGCGCGATGAGCTGACCGTCTCGAATGATGAACACGTGCTCGGCGCTCCCCTCGGACACGTAGCCCCGTTCGGTGAGCAAGATCGCCTCGTCGAAGCCGTTGTCGAAGGCTTCCCTGCGGGCCAGCGCGC
This sequence comes from Polyangiaceae bacterium, assembly GCA_050298815.1. Lineage (GTDB taxonomy): Bacteria > Myxococcota_A > Polyangia > Polyangiales > Polyangiaceae > SZUA-265. Next base: position 279,510 of record JBNKUV010000044.1, on the reverse strand, counting down.
TGTTGAGGTAGATCCCCGTGGGTTTCGCTCGCGCAGGGATGGAGTTGTCCGAGGTACGCCGCCACGAGGAGATACCGACGTCGATGGACTCCTTGTCGATGTAGCGCTGGAGGGGGAGGGAGTAGACGATGAACGAGCTGTCTTCTTCTCGAAGCACCGGCGACAATTGTGTCGAAGAGCTCACGATCAATGGACGCACGTACACATCGTGACGCGTCTGGTTCTTGCGGATGATCTCCAACACGACGTCGCTCGCCTCCCGCTCACTCAACGGGAGTCGCAGAAACAGCATCCGGGCGGATACGCTCAAGCGTCGGATGTGGTCCGCGAGGCGGAAAACCAGCACTTGCTCCTGATCGTCCGCCAAGTACCCGCGGATCCCACCGAAACAGCCCAGGCCGTAGTTCAGTGCTCGGGCGCGCACGCTGATCGTTGCATCGTCGTCCTCGACGAATCGCCCATCGATGTAAGTGACCATCAGGCGCGGCAGAATGCCAGACTTTGAACGGCGCGACAGCGCCCTTCGCACTCGCGGGGAGTCTGGATTGCGTTCACGTCTCGGTGCGGGCCCGCCGGCCAAGCGCCCCCTGGTTCGAAACGGTGCTACTCGCTTCCGCGTTGTTTCAGCGCCATCAGTATACCGACTCGATCTGGAAACGTGCGAGTGCCTCGGTCATTTGGGTGAACTCGCTGCGTCCGAACTGTGCGTCACTCGCCATCCAATCCATGTGCGAGGATGGCCTGAACCGGTCCTGAAAGTGTCCGATGATGTCGAGATGGTCAGCCGCGCCTGACCAAATGAGGTGGTCGTGCAACATGCTCAGCGTCGGCACCACGCCATCGCAGGTGGTTGCGTCCACTCGCCTGTCCAGACCTCGATTGAGAGTACGTGCTTGTTCTTCGCTGGGTTTGGCGTAGCGGTAGTGAGGATGCGGCTCGCTCGTGATGCGAAACAGGGCGCGGTAGAGCGCGGCACTGAGCGCATCGTAGGGGGAGACGACCCGGGTTCCGAGTCGTCTCAAGGTAGCTGGGTTCGAACCGCTGACGATGCATCCGTAGCGAACGTGCTCGTTGTCCACGAGGGTGGCGTTCAACAGGTCCATGGCCTCCGGAGTGGTTTGAATCAAACCGCCCTGGTCTTCACGCAGCTGATTGAGGTAGGTGATGAGGGCGTTGCGGCTATCGCGGTCGACGTAGCGGAGCAAGGCATCGGTGACTCGGCGAAAGACGCGTGCATCCCCTCCGAACACCTGATCCACGTTGCCAATCGAAGCAAGTAGACGCGAAAATAGCGCTAGCGACGGCTCGCCAATCGACAAGCCCAAGACCGTAAGCAGACTGACCAGGTATAGAACGCGCCCGCCGGCAACGGTCGTGAAATAGGTTGCCAGCGGTGTGCCATGGTTTGGCGTGTTCATGAGCACCGCGGAGCGTACCCATTGCCGCCAAGTCAGTTGTTCATCTGCCAGGCCCAAGTCCGAACTCGCTGACAAGACCAAACGAATGTCGATACCGCCGGTGGAGTGACCGACTAGGTGCACGGGCTCTCGTGGGCCCACGCACAACTTGCTGAGGGCGCGGGCCAAAATGCGCGCTCGATGGCGCACGCTCGCTGTCGGGGGGGTCGCGATGACGTCAGCTTCCAAGCGGAAGCCACGAGAACGAAAGTGGCGAGTGAGTTCACCTCTCAGGTGCCCAAAATATTCGTATCCAGCAAGTTGAGAGAACCCGAACATGCCAGGCACGAGATACAGTCGGTGGACCTGGCTCACCTAGTCTCGACCCGACCTTGCTCTTCCGCGATCAACGGGAAAGCTCAATTACCTTCGAAGGTGACAGCAACGCTGAGCTCGAAGTCGAAAGCGAGACGAACCGCACCGTCTGTGCCGTCGATCGAAGCCAAGGCAGCTTCCGCAACACGCTGCCGGTGAATCGACACGCGGCCGGGGCCTGCGAGGTCTTCGAGCCACTCGCCCGCGATGGTACCGGCGCCAATCTCGTCGGCGAAGGCGCACCGGACACGGACCACTTGAGAGTCGGCAAGTTCGACGGACACGAAGTCAGCCTCAGACTGGGGTTCCACCCGCCAGGTGACGTCCAATGGCGTCGCCGTGGACACCGCGTCGACGTTGACGAGAGCCTCTCCACCCAATGTGACGTCCCGCAGCTCTGCAGGTGCGGAACCCTCGAGTTCGAACCCGGACAGCTCGTTGCCCCCGCTGACCGCGATGCGATAATCCACCCCCGAGGGTAACGCTTGGGCCGAGCGATCACGGCTTGTGTAGACCACCCCGGAAGCGAAACTGGAGATGCTCGGAAACGCCCGTGGGGCCAATGACACCGTGGCGGGCGCTTCGCCGCCACCATCAGCCGTGAGGCTGACCTCTCCAACATCGAGCAAGCGCACCTCGCCCATCGTCGCAAACGCAGTCGCGGTGCCGCTGCTCGGTACTTCGCAGGTTCCCACCGCGGGCATGTTTTCGACCAACCCCGCTGCGGCCAATGTCTCGTGGCTGCCCGCCGCGCTCTGCGCGAAGTGAGCCATAGCTTCGCCCGACTCTGCATCACCGTTGCTGGTCCGGGACACCACGACTCTGGCGTCGATTCGCGGTGGACTGCTGTCTTCAGAAGCCTCTGCGGGCGATCCTCCGGCCGCCGAGCAGGCACTCGCCGCAGTGGCGAGCGCCAGGACGAACCATCGAAGAGTGGTTCTGTGGGACACTTTCAGCACTCAGCAACCATACGACGACGTGTGTGACACAGCAAGCTGAGGCGCGCGAAGAATCAGTTAGAATCGCAGGGCCACTGCGATGCCTGGAGTCAATGAAATGCCGTCGAAACTCTCGTCAAAGCGCTCACTGGGCGCGTCTTCCCACGGTAGGTCCACCGTGCCGCTGCCACGATGGTACGTTGCTTCCGTCTCGAATCGGACCCAGACCGGTTCCACTCCCACGGAAACGCCCAGCGACCCACCGACAAACCACTGACTGACGGAACCGTCGGAGTCGACTTCGCGACCTCCGGTCACGAAGGGGAGCGTTCCGGAGAGGGCCTCGTAGCCGAATCTGGCCCCCATCCAAGCCGAGAGGAGTTCGTCAGGGCGTCCCCAGCCAAAGGCCAAGGGCAGATCGAGGGCGTAGCCGCTCGCCGACCATTCGAACCCGTCGCCAGCCAGCCCGTCCTCGGACACATCCGTGACGGGCGGCGGGCGCCCGTGGGTCAGGACGGAGGACGCTCCCAGGCCGGCGCTGATGGCGAAATCATCCCATGCGAGGGCGTGACGAACGCCCAGCCGCAGGTTTCTACCCGTGTATGTGATCCCACCTTCGCTACCGCCGTCGATGCCGACCCGAGCCGATACCCAGGGGGTCGTCCCTTGGCCGAGTGAGGCGTGTTGGAGCGCGCCCCGAATGAACCGACGATTCAGTTCTGGGTTGGTTCCGGAGGCAGGTGCGTTGCGGCCATCGTCGATTTCATCCGCTGGACGTCCCACGGGCAAGCGGGTCAATGTGCCGGCGCCGACCTCCACTTTGGCGGGTGGCAAGGGGTGGACTGGGTGGAGTGTTCCAAGTCCGCCGCCACATCCGATCGCGCCTGTCGCACTGGCGAACCCGGCCCAGCGCCACCAGCAGGAAGCTGTCGTGCGTCGGCGTGGTGAGCTCATCACGCGGAGCAAGCGATGGGTGAGGGGGAGGTCAAGGACTCAATCGGGGGGTCGGCTGACCGGAGTTGGCAGTGCGTTTCAGCGGGTTTGCTTGCGATCGGCGAGCCCACTAAGTTCCGCCGGCTCATGCTGGTGCGTTTTAGCCAAATAGCGGCTGTCTGTCTCTTGTTGGGAGCGTGCGCCCCCGAGATTGGGGACGATTGCACGACTTCAGCCGATTGCGCGACCACCGATCAAAGTCGGCTCTGCCTATCCCAGGTGACCGAGGGTTTTCCTGGCGGCTACTGCACGGTGTTCAACTGCCAGCCCGGCAGCTGCCCCTCGGAGTCTGTGTGCGTCGGCTTTCGAACGTCGCTAGCCAACTCGCCGGAATGCGACCAGACCAGCGGCCGCGCTCGCTTGCAGCGCACCTACTGCATGCGGACCTGCAACGCGGACAAGGACTGTCGCTCGGGATACGCGTGCATTGACGTGGGAGAAGACGACCCGTGGGGCGCCGTCGTCCTGGAGGAAGGTAAACGGGCGAACCGCACGAAGATCTGCACTGTTGCCTACTCCGAGCCGGAATCGTCACCCGACCGCAGTTCCGACGTCTGCTCTTGGGAGCTGCCCAGTGGAGAGCCGCCGGTGGTCACTGGCGGGGACGCCGGATCTTCATCCCAAGGAGCTCCTTCATCCCAAGGAGCGACGCCAGACGGAGGCATGAGTGTCGCGGACGCGGCGACCAGTGCCGTCGACGCCTCGAGTTCGGATGCGTCCCACCTGAGCCAATCCGAGGGCGGCACTGCATCGGTTGATATGGATGCCAGTCCACCGCCATTGTTGTTTCCCGTCGATTCAGGGGTGGGCTTCCCCGAAGCCGGAGCATCGCCTGCGGCGCAGGATGCCGCCGCTGAGGCGGGCCCGTAGTCGAATTGCGATTTCGGCACGCACCGGTAAGCTGGGGTCTGTGCAGAATCACATCGCCGCGGAATAGGCGATCACGATGTAGACGATAGCGAATCGCGGAATGCGCAGCAGGGTGATCGGAGCCAATCGGCGCCAGCGCATTCCGAGTGCGCCCGAGGTGATACAAATGAGGCTGAAGGGCAACGGCGTGATTGCGCCCAAGGTGATTGCCCAGCGATCGTACTTCAACACTTGCTTGGCGTATTTGTCGCGCAGTTTGGAGACGAATCGGGTCGACCATTCGAACTTGGAGAAGCGATGTCCGAACCACCACCCGAGGTTGCCAGCCAACGCAGAGAGGATGCCGATCACGGGTAGCAACCAAGCCCACTGCGTTCTCAACGCGCTGTTGGCGATCACTACAAGAACGAGGTCCGGAGGTACGGGCGAGAAGATCGCGTCGGTGATGAACAGCGCCGCCAGCAATCCAGTCACCCCGATGGCGTGATAGAGGCCCTCGGTCGCAGCGAGCAGTTCCTTTTCGAACACCGTGCCTACGATGGTTAGGCAGATGAAGAGCCCCACCAGAACCAGCACCGCCTTGACCAGATTACGTCGGATGTAACCTGATAGCTCCGCCTCGGAACTGATATCGGGACTGCTCAAGCGGCGCGAGCGGACGTCGGGCATGCGCCGGGAGCTATTGCAGCCCTCGGTCGCGGGGGCAAGGGGGCAATTAGCGGTCGCAGATGGCTACCGCTGATGGCTGGTGGTCCGGGCGGAATGCTATGCAGGGCTGTTCAGGTTGTGCTCTGATTCGGAGTTCGTGTTTCTGCCCAAGCCTCTCCCACGAAATATCGATGCCGCTCTTCGAGACGTAGGAGACGCCAAAGCCAGTGTCCGGCGCTCCGCTCTTGGCGACCTCGCCCGTTTGGCGGAAGGAGACAGTCGGCGTCCGGCTCTCTCGGCCATCCACCACGTGTTGAGCTCGGATACCGACCCAGACGTTCGCGCCGCGGCCGCCGTCGCTCTTGCCGACGCGGAAGATTCTGAAAGCATTGCCGCGCTCATCGACGCGGCAGACGATGCTCAGGAGCGTGTTCGCGAGATGGCGCTCTTGGCTTTGGGCGAGCTCTGCGCGTCGGGTCAGAAAGAGGTGTTGCCGTTGCTGGAGCGGAGTCTGCAAGCAGGCTCCGCCGCGGTGCGCTTTCAAGCCATGGTGGCCGCGCAGCGGGTGGGCGTTCCTCAGTGGGAACAGAAACTCGTCGCAGCGAGTCGCGATGCCGATCCCAAGATCCGCTACCTAGCGTTTCGTCTGATGGAGGAGTACTTTGCGGGAGACCGACCGCCACAATTCGTGCTTTTGCGCATCGTTTCCGCGCTGACTGATCCCGAGCCCGAGGTGTCCGTCGCAGCGGCGATGTTGGGAGCGCCCGCCGGCCTGTCCGCCGCCCGCAAGCGCCTAGTCGTCGCGGTCAATAGCGGCACCCGCTTGCCAGCACCGGAGGACGAACAGGCACTCCTCGAATTGTGTGGCGAGCTTCGCCTGCAAGGAGCTCTGCCGGGGCTACGGCGCGCTGCGTGGGGGCGTTTTGGTCTCATCCCTGGTCGTTTTGCGTGGCAGGCAAAAGTAGCGCTCGCAAGGCTGGGAGATCCGGCGGCGCGTAAGCAATTCGCACGCGGGCTGAGGTCTCGAAATCGCGACGTGAGAACCCTGGCGGTGGCGGCAGTCGGGCGCGCTCGGTGGAACGAGCTACGTCCGGAACTCGTGCGCATGCAGCGGGAGGGCTTGGCGGAAGAGGGCGCGCTCGAAGAAGCGCTGGCGTTGCTCGCGGAGTGAGACTGAGCTGCCTCACACCCAACTGAGCTGCGGCAGCAAGGCAGCTGACGCTCCTCGTGGGTTGCGGCCAGCCGTTCGACGCGGTCTCGTCCGTCGCAAATGTCGGGCGATTTGGGTGGTGACTTCGCCCGGTCCGGGGCTCGATCTCTACTTGGCTCAGCGCCTTGTCGCCATGGCCAATTGGCTGTACACGAGGTTCGATGTCTGAAACGTATGATGCGATCGTGCTTGGCGGTGGACCTGGTGGCTACGTCTGCGCGATTCGACTAGGTCAACTAGGGCTCCGCACGGCATGTGTGGAAGGTGAAGAAGTGGGCGGAGTCTGCCTCAATTGGGGGTGCATCCCTTCCAAAGCGCTCATCAGCAACGCGCATCTCTACCACAAGGCGCAGGGCGCCGAAGAAGTCGGCCTAACCTTCGGCAACATCGAGCTCAATCCTGACCGGATGCAGGATTGGAAAGATGGGATTGTCAAGAAGCTCACCGGTGGCGTCCGCGGCCTGTTGAAGAACAACGGGGTGACCTTGGTCGAAGGTATGGGCCGATTCGTCGATGCCAAGACTCTCGAAGTGACAGCTGGAGACGGCAGCAAGAAGCGCGTTAGCGCGACCAAAGGAATCGTGGTCGCGACGGGCTCAGCGACGATTCAAGTACCAGGCTTCGAATTCGACAACGAGGTCGTGATCGGGGCTCGTGAGGCTGTCAGTCTGCGAAAAATCCCCAAGCGCCTACTGGTCATTGGTGGTGGCGTCATCGGTTTGGAGCTGGGCATGGTTTACCAGCAGTTCGGCTCCGAGCTCACCGTCGTGGAACTGACTCCGAGCCTGCTCCCGGGGATGGACCCCGACGCGATCCGGGTCGTCGAGCGGAACATCAAGAAGCGTGGCGGAACGGTCATGCTCAACACCAAAGCCGAGAGCCTCAAGCGCACCAAGACCGGCGCCACCGTGAAGGTAACGACCGCAAGCGGGAGCGAATCCATTGATTGCGATCAGGTGTTGGTGGCCGTCGGTATGAAGCCGCGCTCGAAGAACCTCGGCCTGGAAGAACTCGGTGTCGAAATCGATCAACGCGGCTTCGTCAAGACAACCGACACCTGCCAGACCAACGTGCCCGGTATCTACGCGATTGGCGATGTGAGTGGGCCCCCCATGCTGGCGCACAAAGCGAGCAAGGAAGGTGAGATCTGTGCAGAGGTGATCGCTGGAGAGAAGGCCGGCAAGGACTGGGTGACTGTGCCCGGAATCGTGTTCACCGATCCCGAGATAGCGCAGGTAGGTTTGACGGAGGCCCAAGCCAAAGAGCAGGGCAAGAACGTCAAGGCCGGTCGCTTCCCCTTCAGCGTTCTCGGTCGAGCGATGAGCATTCGCGAGACGGATGGTTTCGTCAAAGTCGTGCGCGATGTGGACACCGATTTGGTGCTCGGCATCACCATTTGCGGACCATCGGCATCCGACCTGATCAGCGAGGCTGTGCTGGCCTTGGAGATGGCGGCCACGGCGCAGGACTTAGCGCTGTCGATCCACCCGCATCCAACCCTCGGCGAAGCACTGATGGAGGCGAGTGCTGCATCCCTGGGGCACGCAATTCATATCGCCAATCGATGAGGAAGAACTGCCGCTAGCCGGAGAAGGGTAACAGATGGGCATACTCGACCGCATGAGCCGGGTGATTTCTTCGAACTTCAACGCCTTGCTTGACGAGGCTGAGGACCCGGCGAAGTCCTTGGCGCAGACGTTGCGAGACATGCAGCACCAGCTCCGTCTCGCCAAGAAAGAGCTGGTTCGAGCCGTGGCCGCGGAGCGCCAGCTCAAGCGCAAGGTTGAGGATCTCGACGAGGAATTGTCGAAGTGGGAGAAGCGCGCGGAACTCGCCGTGGAGTCCGGTGACGATGAGCTGGCTCGCCAGGCGTTGGTGCAAAAGCGGCGAGTTTTACAGGAGCGGGAGCGGACGGAGCAATTGCGCGCGGCGCAGCGCGGCAACGCCCTCGAGATGAAGTCCACCTGGGAGGGCATGGAGACGAAGTTCAAGGATTTCAGTGCTCGCAAGAACACGATCGCCGCGCGTGCAACTCAGGCCAAAGCCGGTGGTGGTGTCGAGAACTTGGGTGGTGGAGGGGACGCGTTCACCGCCTTCCAGGCCATTGAAGATCGCATAGACGGCGTCGATGACGTGATGGATGCGCAGCGCGAAGTGGACCAGATGCTGGCGACCGGTGGAAGCCCCGGCGGAATGACCCGCCAGGAGGTCGAGCTCAAGTTCCAGGAATTGGAAGGCTTTGGAGGCGCGGGCGCTGAGGCGGCGTCAGGAGGCGAGCTGGAGACAGAGTTGGACGCCCTCAAACAGCGACTGAGGGTGCGCATCAAATGATGGATCGTTTGGTAGTCTGCTTCTGCTGGCGCGATCGAGACACACCCCCAGAAGCCTACATTCAGCACCACAATCAGGTGCTGCTGGAGCTAGCGCAGTTCGGAGCGGAGTCTATCTCGTGGGGAGCCGACCGCTATGCGTTCGCTCTTGCCGATGAGTGCGATGTGGCCGACCTGGTGGCGGCGGTGCTTTCGGCTCTCAGGCGCGGCCTTGCCCATTCTGCAGGCGCTTGCCGGCGCCCGTTGTCTGCGTCCAGCGGCCACTACTGGGGGCCGGCTCTGATGGTGGCGGAGCACCTGGCGCTTTCCGCGCGTCACACGGAGGTGCTCCTCGACATGACCATCGAGTCGGTCGCCCGCGGCGAGCTCGCGACCTCAGGGACGCTGACCACACCGCTCGGTGAGCTGTCCGTCGAAGCAGCCGCGATGGTGGCGACGGCGAGTGAACGGCCCGTGCGTCGCAGCTCACTGCCCCCGCCGGAGGTGGCACTCCCTCATGGCGCGCGTCGCAGTTCGCTACCGCCGCTAGAGCCGCCCGAGCCGGTGACCGTGCGTCGCGCAGTGGTCGACACTCCCGAGCGGGGAGATGACGACGCATCGTCGATGCCGGCGGCTCTTCAGAGCGCGCCCCTGGGTTCCTCCCATGTCGCGGGAGGAGCGGTCTTGGGCGCGTCATTCGAGGAGTCGAGCGATACCGATGTCGTGGACCGTTCGACCATCACGGGGTTTCCCCAGACGGACTTCTCCTCGATGCCGCCTAATGGTCTGGTCGAACCTGAGGTCGACGCCCTGTTCGATCCGGATGCGATTGCTGCCTGTCCTCCCGCTGACGACTCCGGTGCCAGAGCTGCCCCCGACGATACCGAGCCGGTGGCGCTGCCGGACGATGACGAAGTGGTGTCGCTGCCGGACAATGAAGCGGTGTCACTGCCGGACAACGAGGCGGTATCGCTGCCGGACAACGGCTCCGCGCCCGGCCATTCGTCCCCACACCCCGGCGAAGGAGACGAGATCACTCGCCAAGTGCCGGCAGTGACAGATCAGCTGATGGAAGGCTTGGCCTCGGCTGGGCCCGAGGATTCGGCCTCCCTGCCTCCAGCGGCAGACCTGCCCACGCCCCCGCGGTCGGTTGGACGTCAACTCAGCAATCCGCCACCCAAACCGAAGCCGTCCGCACCGCCGAGGCGCTTGAGTAATCCACCGCCGAAGCCTCGGACGTCTGCGCCACCACCCCGGTTGAGCGAGCCACCGCCCAAGCCGATGATGCGGGCTCCCAATTCGGTCGATTCAGACTCCGGGGCAGAGGCTGACGCCGCAGCTGGCGAGCGGTACGCTGTAGCGGTCACGGATGAACGCAGCAGTGACTTGACCGCGCGGCTCGAAGGTATGGCAGAGCTTGCCGGCGGGGACGTCGAAGTCGGTCTTCTTCGGTTGCGGGAGGCCGTCACGCTGGCAGCCCACGGAGAAGAAAGCCAGGCGCGACTGGCGCTAGCGGTGGGGCTGGTCAAAGCTGGGCAGCCACAGGTAGCAGTGGTCGAAGCCATGCACGCACTGGGCGATGCTCGCAAGGCTCACGACCGCGAGTCTGAACGCCACTGCGCCAAGCTGCTGGCCCGGCTGGCGCAGTCGGCGGGACAGCACGCGCTGAGCGAACGGTGGAGCCAAATCGCGGAAGCGGGGCCGGGTTCATCCGGCGGTGAGGGCGACGAATCACAAACACGAGGCTAGGTGTCTTCCGTGTCGTCGGTGGGATGTGTTTGCGCCCACACCTCCCTCAGAATTTCCGCTACGGCTTCGTAGAGGTCTTCGGGGATCTCATCGCCGGCTTGAAGCTCGCGGAGCGCCCGGGCGATGGGAATGTCCTGAACGACTGGAATCCCGTACGCGCGCGCAGCCTCCACTAGCTGCCTGGCAAACTCACCTTGACCAGACGCCACGACCGTCGGCGCCTCGTCCCGCTCCTCGTCGTAGCGCAGCGCGGTGGCTAGGTGTGTAGGATTCACGATGACGACGTTGGCGTCTTTGAGAGCCAGCAAGGATGAATTGTCGAGCATCTCTTGATGAGCCCGCTTGCGCTCCTGCTTCAGCTGTGGGTCGCCTTCGGACTCTTTGTACTCGCGCTTGACCTCGTCCTTACTCATGCGGTTTCGTCGGAGCCAGGCCCGTCGAGTCAAGAGCACATCGATGACGGCCATCGTCACCGTGAGCCCCAGCGACAGCCATAGCAGCCGCATTGTCAAAGCAGTGCTCACGGCAGCAGCTTTGGCCGTATCGCCGGCGGTATTGGCGACGCTCTGAGCTTCGTGTTCGAGCAGGCTGGCGCATAGCCACGTCAGCACCAGCGCGGTCAAGAGTGCGCGCAGCACTTGCACCACCCGCTCTAGGGAGAACAGCTTCTTGACGCCCTCCGCGGGGTTGAGCTGGTCGAGTCTGGGGGCAAGCCGCGCAAACGTGACGAGGCCGCCGGTCTGAACGACACCCAAAGCGAAGGCCGCCAACGCTGCCGCCCCTAATAGCGGGAGGGAGCACGCGAATACCTGCTGCACCACTTGCCAGGGTGAAGGCACGGTTCCTCGAAGCGCCCCTGGCAGCGCGGACCGGAACGTGGCGGTTGCGATGGCAGCACTAGTGGGCATCAACACCACGGCGGCTGACAGTGCGGCGCTTTGAGTCAGCGCGCCCGACACGGGGACGTCCCCCTGTTCACGAGCCTTGCGCAGCTTTCTGGGGGTTGGGTCCTCTGTTTTTTCAGAGCTCATTGTCGGGTATCGGCGCTACCCAGTCCCAGTTGCTTCGGGATTGGATGGGGGGCTCAGAAGCCCGGCACGGGGAACGGGTTTCCGCCTGTGCTGCGCCAGGCTCCGGCGGCTTGCTGAATGATGGGCGTACGCAACTGGGGCGGGGGATGAGAGCGCTCGAAGGACGTCAGGATGTCTGCCGGCGACAGCTGTCCCAGTCCGGCGAAGAAGCGCATCGTCAGCAGTGCACCACCCTCGTTCCAACCTGCAAAGCCCCGACTCTGCCGTGCCCGCCCTGCGTCCAGCAAGTTGTACGTCCCCGCGAGATCCGCTGCAATCTCATTGGGCTGGTTGAACAGGGGGACCTGGCTAGAAAGGATCCGCGCGGCTTCGCCCGCACCGAGTGGGTCACTGCCCGCCGTGCACGGCAAGTGTCCCAAGTGATGATGGCCAAGCTCATGTCCGAGCACGAAGGCGACTTGTTCGTCGAACACTTGGTGTTGTCTGGCCAAAACCCGTGCGTCCCCCCCGCCGGGGAACAAGCCCGCGGGCGGTCCTGGTACGGGGCGTCCAGGGCGCAGGGAAGCCGCCAGAGCCTGAATGTACGTATCGACGGTTGCGGTTTGAAAGGTTTCGTCGTGTGCCTGTGCTTGCGCCAAGCCGGCTTGGATCAGCAGAAGCCCGTCGCTGATCGCCATCGCACTGCGGCCGTTGGCGCAGGCGGCGAACGCGTTGACCTCGCCGGGGGTGTCGTCGACTACGAGCGGGATACCGAGCACGCGTTGTTGCTTCTGAGGCGGCAGGGCAGTCACCAGTTCGACCAAGATGTCTTGGGCGCGCTGCCTCAGGAAAACTAGCTGGCTGGTGCTGATCGGGTCGTTGCTCGGGGCGGCAACGGGCGGAGAGACAGGGGGCGGCTGGGCGGGCTGTGTGGTCGGGGGGTAGGGGGTCGTTGGTTGTGCTGGTTGTGTGGGGGCGGGTGGCTGCTGTTGCGTCGGCTGTTGTGCGTTCTGCTGATTGCTCGAGCTGCACGCAACTGCGCCCAATGAGAGCGCGACGGTGACCCACGACAAGAAGGTTCTGACCATGGGCTGAACCATAGCCGCTTTGCAGCTTGCGATCAGCCGTGATCTGTCATTGCCAGACGGTGAGACCAATGATGAACGCTGCGTAGGCCATGATGAAACCACCGCCCTCCCAGCGGGTGATGCGACGTTCGCGCCACATGCTACCCGCCATGAAGACTGTCAGGCCCAGCATGACCGCGATGTCGAACTTGGCTTCTTCCAGGCTGCCGGTGATCGGCATGACGACCGAGGTCGTGCCGAGAATCAAGAGGACGTTGAACAGGTTGGATCCGACCACGTTGCCGACCGCCAGGTCCGAATGCCCCCGGTACGCAGCCATGACCGAGGCGGCGAGTTCCGGCAAGGACGTTCCAAACGCGACCACGGTCAGCCCCACGATGCGTTCGGAAACTCCCAAGGCGTGCGCGAGACCGACCGCACCCTTGACGAAGCTCTGCCCACCCGCCAGGAGCACCGCGAGGCCCAGAAGGAGCAGACCCCACAGCACCGGTGTGGGCTTGTGGGCGGTTTCCTTGGGAACTTCGTCTTCGATGGACTCAGCGTTGGAAGGCTTCGACGCTTCGGCGGCTCCAGGCTTGCGGTGTTTGGCCCAAATGAAGGTCGCCCAAGTGAACCCCGCGGCGCCAGCGGCCAGGCAAGCCCCCTCGATGCGGCTGATCTGTCCGTCCCACAATGCTGGCACGACCGCGACGCTGGCGACGAGCAGAAATGGCACCTCCCGCTTGAACAGCAGGTGATCGACCCGAGGAGGCTTCAGCAGAGCGGTTAGACCGAGGATGAGGCCAATGTTGGCTATGTTGGACCCCACGACGTTGCCCAGCGCGATTGGACTCTGCCCTTGTGTTGCCGCCAACAGGCTCACAGCCAGCTCCGGAGCCGAAGTCCCGTAGGACACCACCGTCAGACCAATGACCAGGGGAGCGATGCCGAGCTTCAGCGCCAGCCCAGAGGCGCCAGACACGAGCCACTCCGCCCCGTAGTACAGGAACAATCCTCCCAGTAGCAGTAGGCCAAGGTCGAGCAGCATGAATGAGCGTTCGGAAGTCCCCGCGGTGGCCAGGGGCTTCCGCGGCGTTCATCTGCGCTCGGACGGCGCCAGACCGCAAGCTATTGTGGGCCCGTGCGACCTCAAACACCGGTTTGACCGGCCTTCCTGCAGGGAGGGCACCGCGACGTTTGTGTTTCTGGGAGGGGCCTAGGACACTCCACCGGTGACGAAGCTCGCGCTGCACTGGCAAATCCTGATCGCCCTTGGCTTGTCGCTGGTGCTCAGCGTCGTCGTGGGCCCAGAAACGTCCCTGCTGGGGGTTGCCATCGTCGACGTGTGCGACTTCCTCGGCAGTTGGTTCTTGCGCGCGCTGAAGATGCTCATCGTGCCGCTCATCATCTCCTCCATCGTGATGGGGGTCGCCAGCGTCGGAGGTGGCAAAGCCTTAGGCCGGTTGGGGGCAAAAACGGCCGGCTACTACCTGTTGACCTCGATGCTGGCGGTCGTCACTGGGCTCGCCGTCGTTTCGAGCATCGAGCCGGGCGTCGTCAATGGTCAGCCCGTCAAGGATTTGATTGGATTGGCTGCGGACACGGCGAGTGTGGCCGCACAGGTCGAGGGCCGCGGGGCCTCCGATCTGATGGGCGTGTTCTTGCGCATGGTGCCGGAGAACGTCGTGCACGCAGCGGCTGAAGGCCAGATGCTGGGACTCATTTTCTTCAGCATCCTTTTTGGTGCGTTCATCAACCAACTGCCCCAGGACCTGCGCTCGGCCCAGCGGCGCTTCTGGCGTGGCTTGAACGAAGTGATGATGCGCATGACCGATTGGGTGATGCTGTTCGCGCCGATCGGCGTGTTCGGTCTGGTGGCGAAAGTGCTCATCTCGACCACGGACTTGATGGCAGCACTCTCGACGCTCGCTGCATTTGTCGTGGCAGTTTTATTGGCTCTAGGTTTTCATGTCTTCGTCACGCTGCCGGTGCTGCTTTCAACCCTGGGTAGGGTCAGCCCCATTCGCCACTACAAGGCCGTTCTGCCGGCGGCGTTGATGGCGTTCTCTACTGCCTCGTCGTCCGCGACGCTGCCGCTGACGATGGAGCGTGTGGAGCACAACGCGGGCGTTTCGAGTCGGGTCAGCAGCTTCACGCTCCCCCTCGGCGCTACAGTGAACATGGACGGGACGGCGCTCTACGAGTGTGTCGCTGCGATGTTCATCGCGCAGGCCTACGGGGTCGAACTGGGAGCCGTACAGCAATTCACCGTCGTGCTGGTGGCGTTGTTGACGTCGATCGGCGTGGCGGGGATCCCGTCGGCGAGTTTGGTGGCGATCACCCTGATTCTCAGTACCATCGGGCTGCCGATGGAGGCGGTCGGACTCATCCTCGCCGTGGATCGTGTGCTCGACATGTGTCGTACGGCGGTCAACGTACTGAGTGACTCGACTGCGGCTGTCGTGATCGCTTCCAGTGAGGGGGAGTCCGTTCTACAAGACGGCTGAAGCGGCGTGATGTGGACCTTTCGCGCTAGGGGGTGTCCCGAGCTTCTTGCTGCAGAAACTTGGGACACCCCCTAGTCATGACCACCTGAGGCGTCCCATAACTCGGTTCTTGAAGCTCTCCTTCGAGAGCACGCCAAGCTGACTACCGTGGTGGATCTCGCCATACATCCCAAGATTGACGACTTCTCCGAGCAAGAGTGGGATGCGCTCCTGGGCGATGGGCCACCGTACCTCCGCTGGGCGTTTCTCAAAGCGCTCGAGTCCACTGGCTGTGTCCGACCGGAGAAGGGGTGGGCTCCCGCGCATCTCGAGCTCAGAGAGGGCACCGAGCGACTCGCCCTGGCGCCAGCTTACGTCAAAGGTAACAGCGAAGGAGAGTTCGTCTTCGACCATTCCTGGGCGCAGTTCTGTTACGAACGCCTCCGCGTCGATTACTACCCGAAGCTCATCGTCGCCTGTCCGTTCACGCCGGCGACGGGCCCCCGCGTGCTGCTTTCGCCAGGTGTCGATCCGGACGTTGCCTTCTCGGCGCTTGCCGCGGGAATGGGTCAGTTTGCGGAAAGCAGTGACCTTTCGTCAGTCCACGTGCTCTTTGCCGAGCGGCAACAGGCAGAAGCACTTGCCGATGCGGGGCTATCGCTTCGGTTGGGGACTCAATTTCATTGGCAGAACTGCGGATACCAATCGTTCGAAGACTTCCTGGCGCGCTACAGCTCCAAGAAGCGGACCCAAATCCGGCGCGAGCGAAAGGAGATGGACCTGCAGGGGCTGAGGCTAGAGGTAATCGCGGGTGGAGATCTGAGCCCTCCAGAGATCGACCACATGTTCGAGTTCTACCGCCAGACGGTGCAGAAATACTTTTGGGGGAAGCAATACCTCAATCGAGACTTTTTCCACGAGGTGTGTCGGACGATGGGGGAGAATGTCCTGGTGGTGTTTGCCCGCGAAAAAGGCAAGCAGGCCCCCATCGCCGGAGCGTTCAACCTGGTCGGCGGTGGCAAACTCTATGGACGCTACTGGGGGGCGACGGAAGAGCGGAGATTTCTCCACTTCAACGTCTGCTACTACCAGGGCATCGATGCGTGCATCGAACGTGGCTTGACAGCGTTCGAGCCAGGGGCCGGCGGTGAACACAAGGTCGTACGGGGATTCGAGCCGACGATTACCTACAGCGCTCACCTGTTGAGGCACCCGATTCTCAAACGCGCTGTTGACGACTTTTTGGAGCGCGAGGCGTTGGCGGTGCGTCGTGAATTGGAGCTGGAGCGTGGCCCACTGAAGCCTCGAGGGGAGTGAAGTGCGCGGCCCGCTCGCGCTTCGATTGCGTTTGGTGGTGACAGTAACTCAGTCGAGCAACGGAGAGAGCCAGGGCTGGTACCAGCACAGCCCGGCCTGAGCTACCCACGCGTCGTTCCGCTCATCGGCGAATCGACGGAAACCCCGCGTCGAAAACCACAGGCCGCGGGCGCTACTCATGAGGGGAAACGCGATGCCGAGGCCCAGATCGAGGCCCAACTCGTCCCCAAAGTCGCCGTCTTGCGGCGCGCCCCAGTAAGGCCCGGCGGAGACGGAAATCGAGTCGAGCGTCAGGTCGAGCCAACCTGGACCACGTTGGAGTCCGAGCAGCCACCGTGGAAGGAACGCGGGACGCAAGTCGAGACCGACTGAGGCCACTTGGTCAGTCGCCGACGATCGTGTCATGCGGCTGTAGCCGGCGTACACCCCAGCCATCCAGTAGTAGTGCGCGGCTGCTCGCACGCCGGGCGCCGGACCGCCCGGCGCAGCATCGAGCAGTAACTCCACGGACAACGTGACATCGCCGTCAAGGCGGCCATAAACCCCATCGGTGCGGGTGTCGAGCGGTTCGACCTGTGATGGCAGTTCGGCTGCGGCACCCGCAGCGCCCGTCGCGATGGCCATGGCACACGACAACGGGTACCAGCGACGGGTCCGTTTCGCCCGCGGAGCCCTCAGATCGGCCTCGGCGTCGCGCATCGTGAGTCGCTCCGGCCGTCGCTGGTACCGTCGCAGCGTCAATGCCCACCCCGGAGCGGTGTCTTCGCCATGCGCTGCTTGAGCTCCGTGCGTATCTCGGACGGGTAGATGAGCCTCACTTTGTGCAGCTTCTCATTTTGCAGCCTGCTGAGCACGAAGGATACCTCGGGTAATCGCTTCTTGTTGCCATCTGGAAATAGCACCCACAGTTGTCCGTGGGAGTCGTCTAGGGGAGAGAGCGTCGAACGGTCCAAGCCAACGTAGACATCCGGGTCCAGACCGCGTTCATCGGCGAGTTCCCGCGCCGCCTCGTGCCACTCGGCGTACATTTCAGGGGTCGCCTCATCGCCGAACAGCTCGATGGTCTTGAACAACCGTCGTTCGTAGAGCCGACCGCTCAGATCAGCCAAGATGGGGTCTTTGACCGTCGTCCAGGCGCGAAGAGCTTCCCACATCACATTGTCGTCGAGCGCCAGATACTGGCCCAAGCTGGCGTCGCCGTTCAGCGCCAGGGACGAAACGCCTTCCGGCGTGGCGGGCAAGCGCGTGCCGTCCTCCAGAAGTGCCGCCACTCGTTGCAGCACTCGACTCAGCAACCACTCGCTGGAGCGGCTCGCCTTGTGGAAGTAGACTTGCTGGAACATGAATAGCCGAGCCAACACGAAGGACTCGATGGCGGGGATCCCCTTGGCGCCGTCAACGGCGAGGGGCGGTACTTCGTCGCCATTGGGTTCCCCGATGCGCAAGCTGCGGAGCAGCCAGTCGAGGTCGTAGCGACCGTAGTTGACGCCGGTGAACAGCGCGTCACGCAGTAGATAGTCGCAGCGGTCGACGTCGAAGGTGCCGCTGACGGTGTGCGCCAGGTAGGTCAGTGGGTGTCGGCCGGCGATGAGCTCACTGACTCGGGCTGGCATCGCGGGATCCGTCCGTTTGAGCACGCGATGCACCTCGGTTGCCGGATCCTGCACGAGCCGCTCGGTCCAATGCTCGTGGCGTGGTCCGTTGGGTAACGCCTCCTCGAAAAGATGTGAAAACGGCCCGTGCCCTATGTCGTGCAACAGCGCTGCGGCCAGCGCATCGCGAGCGCGCTCTGTGGTCAGCCGTTGCCAGTAGGGCAAGCCGTCGTGGATCTTCCGCAGACGCTCGATGAACAGTCGCATCACGTGTGCCGTTCCCAGTGCGTGTGAAAACCGAGTGTGATCGGCGCCGGGGTAAGCGAACGACGTCAGTCCCAGTTGGCGGATCCGGCGAAGGCGTTGCAGCTCCTTGGTCTCGAGTAAGTCGGATACGATACGATACTCGTCCGATTCGAAGGAGATGAGGCCGTGTACTGGGTCTCGAAGAATCAACGTGGGGCGCCCAAGGTGGGAAGGTGGGATGAGTGGGGATAAGAGGAAGAGCGCACGCGCTTCCGAGGTTAGCGGACTTGCGAGGCGGCGATTGAGCCAGCGGGCGCTCACCATTGCAAGCGCCTGGTGAAAACACCCAGGGGAGCGCGAACTCGGCCCTCGGGCGTAGACTCAGCGCCGAAAGCTCGCCACAATACGAGGCTTTGGCTACGGCTTCCCCGCCTCAGGATAGCGCACAGTCCGGAGCGGCCAGAAGCTCACCTGGTTGATGTCCTTTTTGATCCACGATGCCCCTGGGCTGGTGCCCCTGCGCCTGGAGGCGCTACTGGAGGAGTTGTCGCCGCCCGATTTTCGGGCCCTGGCGGCTCGCACCGGATCCGAGTTGGACGAGGCAAAACGGCTGACTTTGGCGCAACAGCTTGCCCGGGCTCTGGTCAGTCGCAACCAGCTTGCCAATCCAAAAGGGTTTGGCGCCGCCCAGCTGGGATTGCTGGTCGAGCTGGCTAGCATCGGAGGGAGGGCCCCGCTGCCGCGGGTGCCAGAGGACGCACTTGTCCTGATCGAGCACGGGTGGTTGTTTCAGCGTCAAGGGGACTACGGACTGGAACTGGCGATGCCGGGCGCCTACGTGCTGCAGTTGGCTTCTTGGGAGGGGGAAGACCGTCGCTCTTTGCGCTCTCTGCTGCGCCTCTTGGACAGGCGTCAGGCGTCGGTGCTGGCGCGCCATTTCGATCCGAGGGTCGTGAACCTCGCGCCTGCGCTATCGCTGGAGCCGGCGTTCGTTGCACTGCACCAACCGAAACTCGTTCGACAGCTCGTGCGGGAGTTGTCCCCCTTCGAGGCAGAGTTGCTCAAGGCGATCGTCGGACTCGGGGGCGAAGTGGACACGGAAGAACTGCTCGACCTGACGCGCGAGCCGATGCGCATCCGGGTCGGCGGGAGCGTAGCGACTCGTGGTAGCGGGGCGACCTACGAGTTGGAACGCCGGGGGCTCCTGATCAGTTTGGCACCCAATCGCCATCTGGTCGCCAACGAGGTGAGGGACGTCGTTGGCGAGAAACAGCAACGGGCGCTCGCGCTGCGTCGAACGAAGTTGAGACGCGATTTGGAGGCGGAGAACTTCGAACCCACGCGGGCTAGCTTCAGCTTGGACCCAGCACCATTGACGATGGCTTTGGCGCTGCTGGCTCGGGAACGTAAGACACCGGTGCGTTCACACGCGGGAACCCCGAAGACGTTGCTCAAGCAACTGGCAACGACGGTCGGAGTGCCCGTGCGCCGGGCAGCGTTGCTTGCGACGCTGGGGCGCAAGCTCGGGTTGTGGGACTCCACCGCGGCGGAGAGCTTGGACCGCATACGCGTCGGTGAGCTGTCCGAGTTGCTCGTCGATTCATGGGTCCGTGGTGTCGGGTGGGACGATGGGCGTGCCGAACCCGAACTACTACGTGCGCCTCAGGCTGCGCGCCAAGCGAGCCCCTCCGGGGTCCTCCGGCACGTAGTGCTCGACGGCTTGAAAGAACTCGCGGCGGAGTACTGGGTGCCCCTGGATACGTTCGTCGAATACTGTTTGGCCGACGTGCGCGCATCGGGGCTGACGCGCCAGCTCGAACGTTACCGCGACAAGACGGGCGTGGAGGTCCTCTCACCCCTCGAGGCGGTGGAACGGATCCTCCTCGATAGCCTGGTGGCGCTAGGAGTAGTAGATGTATCTGGTGAACCGGGTGGCGAGGGTGTGGACCGTCCGTGCATTCGGGCAAACTCTCGGGCGCTTGCGTGGCTCGACGGCGGACAGGCCTCGTCTTTGACACGCACCGCCTACGTCGCCGCGCAGACGATTCGAGTAGGGGCGGACGCCTCGGCCGGAAGTGTGCTGTCGGTCGCCGATCTCGTGGAGGTAGGGCAGAGCGGCCGCGTGCTCGAACTCGTCGTCAGCCGTCCCAAGGTCGAGCGGGTCATCTTGGACGGCGCGACTCCGGAGTCCATCGCGCGCCGGCTCCAGTCGCTGACGCCTCTGTCGGCAGAGGTCGAGCGGCTGATCCACGCCATCGTTCAGGTGCGCGCGAGCGTGGACTACGTTGCGGCATCAGGGTTCATCTGGGTCGATGATCCTGAACTGCTCAAAGAGTTGCGGGAGCGGCGTGCGTTGGCCAGGCTCTTCGTCGATCCGTCGCCACCGGGTGGGTTGCTGGTGGCCTCCGGCGTCAGTCTCGAGCGCCTGACTCTGCGCTTGCGCCGCTTTGGGATCGAGCTTCGGACCCAACTGCCCGGGCCGACGTTGCGAGCTGTGCGCGGCTAGGGTAACCGCCGACATCCCCAGGGCGAGCAGGAACAGGAAATCGCCCTAGCTGTTCAAACGAGACTGGATCCAATTTTCCAGGCCTGGACTCGGCCGGAAGTGGGCAAGGTGACCATTGGCGATGAAGGCTTCCCCCGGTAGCGGCCTGCCATTGTACTCGCTGGCCATCACATATCCGTAGGCGCCCGCATCGCGCAGGACGACCTGTTCTGCCGAGTCAGCCACGACGTGGGTGCCAAAATCGTCGGTGCTCTCACAGACGGGGCCTGCGACGCGCCAGGGTTGTCCGCTCGGGGCCGCCGAAAGCGACTCGATTCGGTGGTATGCCTGGTACAAGGCGGGGCGAAGCAGGTCGTTCATGCCGGCGTTGATGAGCATCCAGCGATTGTGATCGTTTTCCTTCACCTGAAGCACGTCGGCTACGAGCAGCCCAAACGGGCCGACGAGACAGCGACCAGGTTCGATGAGTACGTCGAGTTTGCCGAGGCCTGTCTCATTGCGAACCCGGGCTGCCACCCGAGCGAACTCAGTTGCCGGAACGGGGGCGCCTTTTCCGTAGTCGATACCAAAGCCCCCGCCGAAGTCCACGTAGCGCAATTCATGGCCGCCGCTGATGCGCAGTCGTGCCTCTTCTGCAACGACGCGCGCGGCGAGTTCGTAGGGGGCGGTCTCGGCCAGCGTCGACCCCACGTGCACGGATATCCCTACTCCGTTGAGCCATTCGCTCTGGTCGATGACCTGCCAGGCTCGGTGCAGGTCCTTTCGTGGGATCCCGAACTTCGCTTTTTCGTGTCCGGTGGCGACGTGATCGTGCGTCGCGGTGCGAACACCGGGGTTGAGGCGCAGGCACACATTGGCGACCCGCGATAGCTGCGCGGCACGTTGCGCGATCCGAGTCAGTTCCTCAGTTGCTTCCACATGGATCGCGCGCACGCCCCGCAAAAGGGCGAGATCGATTTCAGCATCCGTCTTCGCAACCCCGCTAAAGACGACCTTGTCGGGAGCAAACCCACAACGCAACGCCAACTCGAGCTCGCCACCCGAGACGACATCTGCGCCCGCGCCGGCAGCTTGGATTGTTCGCAGAATGGAGCCCGCCGAATTCGCCTTGACGGCATAGGCGACCAGTCCTGCAGGACCCAACGCTGCTACAAGGTCGGCAGTAGTTTTTGCTATCCCGTCCAAATCGTAGATGAAAACTGGGGTGGGAATCTTGTGCTGCTGCAGGAAGTCCCCTACCGAAACCCCTCCGAACACTGCTCCACCTCGAGCATCCCGGTCAAATCCGATCACGGGCGTTTCGATAGCACCATGCAACAGCATTGCGACAGCAGGGCGAGGGCGAGTAGGCTGTCACCGTACTGGCCGGTCGGTGTTCCTCCCGCCGGCTCGAATCGCGCTGTTCACAAACCAGTTGCGGTCGTAGTGCGGCATAGACAGGAGGGCGGTTGCGGCCCTCGATTCGAAGCATGTTCTCGCTGTTGCCAGCTCCCACTGACCTCGCCAAGTACGATCTGATCGAGGAGATTGGCCACGGCGGCATGGCCACCGTGTACCGTGCACGCGACAAGCGACTGGACCGCGAGGTTGCGCTGAAGTTGTTGCATCGGCACCTGCGGGAGAGCGCAGAGATCGAGGCACGCTTCAGTGCGGAGGCTCGCGCGGTCGCGAAGCTTCGGCATCCAAACATCGTCGCCGTGTTCGACGTTTCGACCGAGGACGAGCCAGAGCACTACCTGGTCATGGAGCTGGTGCGCGGGCCGACGCTGCGCGAGCTGCTCAAGCAGCACGGCAAATTGCCGGTCGAAGTCGCTGCAGCGATCGTACTCGAGTTGGCGGCGGCTTTGGAGCACGCCCATGCTGAGGGCGTCGTGCATCGCGATATCAAGCCCGAGAACGTTCTCATCGATTTGGGGGATGGCGGGCCAAGATCGGGTGGGGACTCCGAGCCCGCGAGGATCAAGCTGGCTGACTTCGGGATCGCCAAGATACTGGATGCTCAAGGGGTCACCTCGACCGGCCAAGTGCTGGGTTCGCCGGCTCACATGGCTCCCGAGCAGATCGAGGGCGGCGTCGTGGACCGCAGGGCGGACGTGTTCTCGCTCGGAGTGCTGTTCTATGAGTCGGTGGTAGGTAAACTCCCCTTCGACGGGCGCAACCCTGCCCAGGTGCTTCGCAACGTTTTGGAGAGCAACTACGAAGCGCCCGTGACCGCTTGTCCAACGGCCGGCGACCGCTGGAATCGCATCATCGTCCAGGCGTTGCAGAAGGATCCCGACAAGCGTCAGCGCAACATTGGCGAGTTCGCGGAGAGCGTCCGTCAGGAGCTCGACCGCGTGCAGATGGGCAATGTTCGCCACGAGATTGCCAGTTACCTGCACGCGCCCGAAGAGTATGAAGCGGCGTTCCTCGGGCGCATCGTCGAAGGACTCAAGGCCAGCGGCACGAAGGCGCGGCAAGAGCGCGACGTACCCCTCGCGGCAGCCCAATTCAATCGCGCCTTGGCGTATCGTCCCGGTGATCCGGAGCTGCTCCGGCAGGCCTCCGGACTGCGCCGTCGGCGACACGCGTGGAGGGCTGCCGCGGCGGTCGGCATGGCCGCAGCGCTGGCATTCTTGGGTTGGGGTGTCGTTCGCAGCTGGCCGGCGGATGCCCCGAAGCCAGTGCCGGCCAAGCCAACCGGCGTCGCGTCGACTGCGGCTCCGCCGGCTCCGCCGCCGACAGCCATCTCGGTGACCGCGGCGAGCACGAGTGAGCGCGACGAGGTGTCTGCGCCCCCCAAGAAAGTCAAGCCGGTGCGGCGGGTGGGGGTGCGCCCGCCGGTGCAAAACTCCGAAGCGCCGGAAACGCGCCAAGTGTCCATTCGGATCCGCGGCGCCGCTGGTGGAACCGTCAAGATTGACGGTCAGGTGCAGCCGTGGTTCGGCGGGGTCGTTCACGAACTCACCCTGGGACCGCACGTGTTCGAGTTCGTTCCCCCGAACACGAGCTGCTGCGAAGGCAGCAGTCGGCGGGTCGAAGTCGTTCCGGGTGACGGCGTGCAGCAGGTGGTTGGAAAAATACCTTTTAAAGACGCACGTTTAGATATGCGTTCGGACGTTGCCGAGGGGTGGAAGGTGAGCTGCCCCACGCTGTTTGCCGGGAGCATGCCGCTACCGGGCCTGCGCTCCGTTCCGATGAGCCAAGTCAAGGCATCCGGGAGTTGCATGCTGACTTCCGAGGAGGGTTCCAGAACCCGAGAGAAAGTTGTTACGCTGTTCGCGGGTCAAACGACCATACTGCCGTGGCCGTAGCTAGGTGCGGCATGGCCGACCAGCATGCCGCGCATCGTCATCATCATCATCACCGTCCTGCTCTCGGTCTCCACGTGGGCGCAGGCCCAACCAGCTGGCGATGGTGGCACTGCCAAGCCGACCAAAGCCGCGCAACGCGAGGGGTCCAGCGGCAAGGCGGGGGCTCGGCGCAGCGGCACCCGCCCGGGGGTCAGCGGAGCCGGGAAGGGAGAGGAGGCCAGCTCGATCGGGCTTTCTGCAGAGGTCGACCGCGCCCGCGCCTACTATCAAAGTGGCGATTACGACTCTTGTAAGACCGCCTACCGTGGCTTGTTCGAGCGAATGCCAAAAAAACCAGCAGGCATAACGGCCGAGGAAATCGAAGAGGCTCGCATTCACTACGCCGCCTGTCTGTTCGCTTTGGGCGACAAGGAGGGAGCGGACAAGCAGCTGCGTCTGGCCATCGAAGACAATCCGCTGATGGCGCCGCCAGACCAGGTGGTCTTCCCACAGCCGTTTCGTGACCTCTTCTTCAAGGCGAAAGCGGATTTTCAGGATGAGGCGGAGCGGCAGCTCAAACAGCAACTCGAGGCGGCTCGGGCGGCCGAGCAGCGCAGGGAACGTCAGGCCCTCGAGGAGCAGCGTCGCGTCAACCGGCTGGAGCAGCTCGCCGCGAAGGAGACTGTCGTGCATCGCAATCGGCGCTGGGTTGCGGCCTTGCCCTTCGGGGTTGGCCAGTTCCAGAACGGCGAGGAGACGTTGGGAGCGATTTTTCTCACTACCGAACTCGCGCTCCTGACAGCGACGGTCGTTGCGGTCTCCCGCCAGCTGAGCCTCCACTCCCAGGCGGGCGGCGGAACTAACGTAGACGACCCCGATGCCTTCAATGACCCGATCCGCTTGGCCCACGCGGTGGAGCTTTCGGCCGGGGCAGGTTTTCTGGCCTTGTCGGTGATCGGGATCATCGAAGCGCAAGTGAGTTTCGTCGAAGAAGTGGACCTCGGCAGTCGTCAGCGCGTTCGCCCGCCGCCTAACCGTGATCGGCGCCGCGCCGCGATCCAACCGACTGTGGGCGCTGTCCCAGGTGGGGCGACGCTTGGTTTCGGTGGGGCGTTCTAGTCGTCTCAGGTCGACCCGCCTCGACGCGGCTTGTGGTGACGGGCGGGCACGCACGATTCAGCGCGCGTTTGCTTCGGCGGTAGGGTCGTGCTCCACGATCGGCGCGGCCGACCCCTGCCTGACTCGCAGTAGCCGGAGCAACCAACTGGGGGATGACAGGGGAAGATCCGCGCTCTGGGAAAACACCCGATCCAGTTCCTGAGCGTAGGCTCGGGAGAGCTGCAGCGTCGAGAGTTGGTCGAACGCTTTGGACTTTGGGCGGCTCGCGATGGGCAGGAGCACCAACGCGATGAACAACAACTGATGAACGACCTTCAAGCGCCGCACGTCGGCGGGCCCACACCGCTCCAAAATGCGCCTGAGAAAGTAGATGTTCAGCGGCACGTGGAACGACTCATCGCTGGCCAGCGTGGCTAGCATTCGCCGTATGACCGGTTCGGTGACATGAGGTAGGGTCAGGCGGTAGGTCGTCGCGCCGATGGTTTCGAACATCAAGTTCGCCAGCACGATCGTCTCCATGCGCTTCGCACGCGCATAGGCACGAAAGAACATGCCCGTCACCCGACCCATTGGCTGGACGCTCCCGCCGATGTCCTCGAGGAAGCCTGTCAGCAGTTCCCGATGCCAGTCCTCTTCCTTGCCGTAGAGCGCAAGGATCTCCGCCAGCTCAGCATCCCACTCCGCAACGACGTCAGAGAGCAACTCGGCCTGGCCCGCCCCAGACTGCTCTGCGCGGAACGCTGCGTTGAAGTACTTAATCGTAGCGCGCCGCTGCTCGTCCCCGGCAAATTGCGGGGCGCATTCGACTTCTTGCCAAGAGCTACGGCGCGCTTTGGCGCGCTTGCGCAGCGTTTGCAGCCACCACGCGTCCGGCCTTTGGTGCACATTGCGGCTCTTGGTGGCGTCTTGCTGAGTGGTCGAGCCGGTGCTCACCCTTGCTTCTCCATCACGGCAGCCCAGAACCCGCCAAAGCGCGACAGCGGAGAATCGCAGAGCAGCCACTCGGCACGCCGGAACGCGCGCCCCAAGAGCGGCAGTCTCATGGCTGCGCCCAGGGGTACAGTGATCCGGATACCTCGCGACGCGACGAGCTTGCAGCCGGGCGGAACTAAACGCTCGACGTCGCCGGGAGTATCGAAGCGCAGGTAGACATCGCCTTCGTTCGTATTGTCTCCAACGCGAAGCTTCGGCCCAAAGCGCTTGATCAGCCCACGAAAACTGTGCGGGTTGTAAAACTCGGCGATGATGTGCCCCCCGGGTCGAACGACACGCGCCATCTCGCTCAGCGCCACGTCGATCTCGCGAACGTGGGGCAGGACCTTGAAGGAACAGGCGACGTCGAAGCTGTCGTCCTCGAACGGCAACGTGGTCGCCGACCCTTCGGCTACCTCGAGTCCTCTTGCCCTGGCCTGGTCGAGCATGCCCGGCGAAAGGTCGACCCCGACGGCACGTCTCGCGAAGCTGGCGATGCGAGACAGGACGAGCCCCGTCCCGCAGCCGACCTCCAACACCTCCGCGCCGGTCCCGTAGCGAGCGACGAGGTCGGCTTCCAGTTCGTCCAACAGCTCGTGGTAGCCCCCCGGGGCGTTGCCACCTCGCGACCGCTCGTACTGTTTGGAGAAGATGTCGTAGTAGGCTCGGTTTTCGCGCTCACCGCCAGTTGCAGTCATCGGACTCGGCCGTGTATCACGTCGAGGCCTCGTTTTCGACAGTGCTTCGTGATTGTGCGTTCGCAGTAAATGAAACCCGGTGACCACCCAGATTTCTTTCGGTTTCCGGCGCCAGAAGGGCGCAGCCGTGAAAGTACCTTGCGCATCGATCAAGACGGGCGCTTCTGGCACGACGGACAACTGGTGAGCCACGCTCCGATGCGAGTCGCCTTCGCTCGCTGGCTGCGGCGCCACCCCGACGACGGCCGCTACATCCTCAGCAACGGTTACGATTGGACCTACATAGCAGTGGACGACGTGCCGTTCGCCGTCAGCAGCATCGACTGGTCGGTGGAGCCGCCAATGTTATTGCTCACAGACGAGAGCCGAGAACCGCTGGTGCCCGACCGGCTACGCATTGGGCACGGCGACGCTCTCTACGCCCAAGTCAAAGGGGGCGAGTTCGAGGCACGCTTTTCCCGCAGCGCTCAACTCTCCTTGGCGGACGCCATGGAGGAGCTGCCCGATGGCAGACTGGGTGTGCGCCTAGGAGAGTTGGTCTATCCGCTGCCGGACGCGCCAGGACCGTAGTCCCCTCGGGCCACGTTCTAGCGGGGGCGGCCGCCTACCGGACACCGGTTCAGTCTCCGTCCCGCTCCAGCGACCGATGCTTGCTTCCGTGTCGGCCCTACGATAGGCTGCCGCCCGAAAAACTTGGGCTAGTCCAGAAGCGGACCCCAGACTTTGGGTCCGCTTTCGTGTTTTTTGGGCTAGCACCAGGTCAGTTTCTTACGGTTTTCAACCGCTTGTCAAAAGCCACCTCTTCCCCCTAATTCCACGTGTCCATCCCCCATGTCATTCGCCTTCGAAAAGCTGAAAGGTTTGAATCGCGAAGCCCTGCTCGCGGCGATTCAGCCTGTGCTCACGGCGCATCGGGTCTCGGGTGTGGAGTTGATTTGGCGCACGGACAATCGCGGCTGGGTGCTGTACATGACGGTCGAGCGTCCAGAGCACCGAACGGGAGCGGGTGTCACGCTGGACGAATGCTCCGAGTTGTCCCGCGACGTTTCGGCCGCGTTGGACGCCGCGAACCTGATAGAACCGGCATACCGCTTGGAAGTGGGAACGCCCGGGTTGGAACGCCATCTGTATCAGCTCAGCGACTACGAGCGATTTGCCGGAGAAACGGCCCGTTTGAAGCTGCGGCAAGCACTCGACGGGCAGTGGTCCCTGCGCGGGCGTTTGCTGGGACTGGAAGAGGAAAGCCGAGTGCAGTTGGAGACGGACAGCGGCGTCTTCAGCGTGGAGTTCAACGACATCGACACGGCGCAGTTGGTGTTCGAGGGCTGGGGAAAAGCGCCCAAACCCTCCGGGCGGCGCAAGTCCTACGCGCCCAAACGAGGCAAGGATCAACAGAGGTAGTCACGCGTCAAAGGTGACGACGTACGGAGTACAACTCATGGCAGCATCAGATGGATTCGAAGCCAACCTAGGGCACATCGTCGAGCAGGTCGCGCAGGAAAAGGGCATCGACCGGCAAGTCCTCGTAGAAACGATGGAAGCGGCAATTCTCAAAGCCGCACAGGCGGCGTTCGGCGCGGAACGTGAGCTCGAGGCTCGCTTCAACACGGACACCGGCGCGATCGATCTCTTTCAGTACATGACCGTCGTGGATGAAGTGGACAATCCCGCAGCGGAGATCCCCGCGGACGTTGCCCAGGAGTACTGGCCAGACGTCGAAGTGGGGGAGGAGATTGGTTTTCAGATCTTCTGGCACCCCAACGACGCCGAGCGTGCTCGTCAGCAGGATAAGGAGTACGGCTCCTTGCTGGATCTGAAGCAAGCGCGCTCCACCTTCGGCCGCATTGCGGCGCAGACCGCCAAGCAGGTGCTGCTCCAGCGGGTGAGGGATGCAGAGCGGGACTTGATCTACAACGAGTACAAGGACCGGCGGGGTGAACTCATCCGCGGCATCATCCGTCGCTTCGAGAAGGGCCACACCGTGATTGTCGATCTCGGCAAGACCGAAGGTGTGCTGCCTTACCGCGAGCAAACGCCACGCGAGACCTATCGTCCGGGTGATCGTGTGGTCGCGTACGTCAAGGAGATCGACCGGGAGGCCCGTGGCCCGATGGTGATCCTCAGTCGTAGCGCACCTCAGCTGGTGGAAAAGCTGTTCGAGTCGGAGGTCCCGGAGATTTATGAGGGCATCGTGCGCATCGTGGCCGTGGCGCGCGAGGCTGGCTCCCGCAGCAAAATTGCCGTGGCTACCCGCGATTCGGACGTCGATCCCGTCGGAGCGTGCGTCGGCATCAAGGGATCCCGTGTCCAGGCCGTCGTTCAAGAGCTCCGCGGCGAAAAAATCGACATCGTGCCGTACGATGACGACGTTGCCCGATACATCATCGCAGCAATTCAGCCAGCTGAAGTGAACAAGGTGATCGTCGACGAGGCTGACAATCGGATGGAGCTCGTCGTTCCGGACGAGAAACTGTCCCTGGCGATCGGGCGCAAAGGCCAGAACGTGCGCTTGGCATCTCAGCTAACGGGCTGGAAGCTGGACATCATCAGCGAAAGCAAGTTCAAAGCCCTCGAGGAAGAGGCGCTGGCTGCCTTCCGCGAGATTGAAGAGGTCAGCGAAGACGTTGCGCGTTCGATGTACCGTTTAGGCTTCCGTGCGTTGGAAGAAGTCGCGGAGGCGTCCGTCGAGGAGTTGCGCGGCATCGAGGGCATCGACGACGATGCTGGGGCGACGGATCTCAAGCAGCACGCGACCAACACCATGGAGCGCTTGCGTGAAGAGCGGTTTTCCGAGCTCAAGACGCGCCGTGAGCCGCCCACCGAGCGAGAACTGCTCCGTTTGGTGCGAGGCGTGGGGCTCAGAACCTTGCAGTTCCTGGAGGAGGGCGGCTACCGCACGCTGCGAGATATCGTTCGCGAGGACCCGGACCGCTTGGCGATCAAGACAGGGCTTCTCAACCGCAAGGCACGCGCGGTACAGAAGGCGGCCAGAATGTTCATCGAAAGCGACTTGCCCGAGTTGGAGCGTGACCGTCAGGTGGCTCGTGAGGAAGCCGCTCGAGAAGCCGCGGCCGCGCAAGCCGCCGAGGTTGCATCAGAGGACGGTGAGGCTTCGGCTGCCGATGCGGGAGCGTGAGCTCCCCTCCGAGAAATAGGTTAGGACGGATCTCGACTGAATGGATAGACGCGCAACGACAACCCCAAGCACACGCCCCAAAGGGCGGGTGCCTGCCAAACGCCCAGCGGCTTCACGCTCGACGAAACCTCGCCGAAGCGCTGGGCCTCGGGCGCCGTTGCGGACGTGCGTGGGGTGTGGGCAGCAAGCCCAACAGTCAGAGCTTCTGCGCTGTATCCACGCCCCGGACGGCGGACTGGTCATTGATCTGAAAGCCGGCTCGCTGGGTAGGGGGGCTTGGGTTCACCCTCGGAGCGAGTGCATCGAACGTGGTCTGAGTCGAGGTTTCGCCCGTAGTTTTCGCGGTCGGGTCGCAACTGATTCGTCACAGTTCTATGGCCTGCTGACGGATGCCGCGACGCGGCGGATCGGTGGGCTGATTCAGGCAGCGCGCGCACGCGGCAAGCTGCTTTTTGGTCGCGACATGGTGCGCGACAACACTACTCGGGTGCAACTGGTGCTGCTTGCGGAGGATTCTCCGTCACTGCGGCGAGAAGGCTTTGTCACAGAATTGGGCGCACGAGGCCGATTGGTGATTTGGGGCGACAAGCAGCGTTTCGGGGATTGGCTCGGACGTGGCGACGTCGCCATTGTCGCGATTACGGAAAGTGCGCTGGCCGCCGAAGTCGCAAAGGCTGTTGCGCTATTGCGCTTGGCATGCGTTTCGGGCAGAGCAGGCAGCTCAGCCGAGGGCGTGAGTTTGTCGGAGGATTGATGAGTAAGCTTCGCGTTTACATGGTCGCAAAAGAGCTAGGGATCGATAACAAGTCCCTGGTTGCGTTGTTCCAGTCCCTGGGCGCCACTGAGGTGCGCAATCACATGAGTGCCGTTCTGCCGGAACAGGTGGACCGCGTTCGGCGTCACCTCTCGAAGCAGTCAGAAGATGACGGCAAGGTTGTCGAGCAGCGAGTTCGGCCCCGAGGAGGAGCTGGTGGCGTGATCATCCGCCGCGGTAAGCGCCGTGGGAGCGATGAAAAGCGCGCTGCCGAGGACAAGCCCGCAGCGGCGGAGGCTGCCGCACCAGTGCGGCGCCGAGCGGCGCCGCCCAAAGCGGAACCCGCGGCCGCTTCCCCGGTGCGGCAAGCTGCTCCGGCGCCCGCGCCGAAAGCCGCTCCGACTCCCGCACCTGCCCCTCCAGCGCCCGCAGCAGTCGACGCCGAACCGCCTCGCGCGGCAGAGCCAGCGCCGCCGCCTGCGGCAGAACCGGCCCCTCCAGCGCCGCCGCCCGCGGCAGAGCCAAGCCCGCCGCCAGCCGTCGCCGCGGAATCCGTCCAGGCCGAACCGCCTCGCGCGGCAGAGCCAGCCCCGCCACCGCCGGCAGAACCTCCGCCACCGGTGGTCGTTCAGGAACAGCCGCCAGCGCCGAAGCGTGCGCCGGAACCCAAAGCCGCGCCTGCGGCGCCGGCGCCCCGCGCAGCGGCCCCCCCACCCAGTCCGGCGCCAGAAAGCTCCTCGACTACACGGCCGTCAAGTCCGCCCAAGACCGGCATCGACGTGTGGGAAGGGCGCCCCGGCGTGCCCATGCCGAAGGCTCCTCGTGGCGCCATGACGCCGCGCCGCGTGCAGTACGATGCCAAAGTGGGTGGCGGTGGTCGTCGCGGCCCGATGATGGGCGGCGGTCGCATGGGACGTGGCCCGCGTCGCGGGATCGGATCGTTCGGCCAACGCCGTGGCGGTAGCGGCGCCCCCGTTACCCAGGAGCGCTCAGCACACAAGAAGGTCGTCAAGATCGAGGGGAGTGTTCCGCTCCAGGTGCTCGCTGGTAAGATGGGCATCAAGGCTGCCGAGTTGCTGATGAAGCTCCTGAGTCTGGGCATGACCGGGGTCAACATCAACACCACGCTCGACGTGGACACCGCCAAGATCGTTGCGGGTGAGTTCGGCTGGAACGTCGAAGACGTCGCGGTCAGCGAAGATGAAGCGATCGCGGCAGCGCAGGGCATTGACGCAGAGTCGGACGATGCTGAGCGCGTGCCTCGTGCGCCCGTCGTTACGGTGATGGGTCATGTCGACCACGGCAAGACGAGCCTGCTGGACAAGATTCGAAGCGCTCAGGTGGCGGCCGGGGAAGCCGGCGGCATCACTCAGCACATCGGCGCCTACTCGGTCAAGACCAAGCATGGTCGTATCACTTTCCTCGATACACCGGGCCACGAAGCGTTCACTCAGATGCGCGCTCGTGGTGCACAGTGCACCGACATCGTGATTCTCGTCGTCGCCGCCGACGATGGCGTGATGCCCCAGACCAAGGAGGCAATCACCCACGCCAAGGACGCGGGGTGTCCGATCGTCGTCGCGGTCAACAAGATAGACAAACCGGAAGCGCAAGCGGACCGGGCGCGCCGCGAACTCAGCGAGTGCGGATTGCAACCAGAAGAGTGGGGTGGTGATACGCTCTTCTGTGAAGTGTCGGCTCACACGGGTGAGGGCATCGATCAGTTGCTCGACGCGGTTTTGCTTCAAGCCGAGGTGCTCGATCTGCGAGCGAACCCGCATCGGCATGCGCGCGGCACGGTGATCGAGGCCAAGTTGGATCGCGGGCGCGGTCCTGTCGCGACGGTTCTGGTCACTGACGGCACCCTCAGAAAGGGTGATGGCGTGTTGATCGGCAACGCATCCGGCCGTGTTCGCGCGATGCTCGACGATGCCGGTCGTAACGTCAACGAGGCGGGACCGTCGATGCCGGTGGCTGTCATCGGCTTGAACGAGGTTCCCAGTGCTGGCGATACCGTCGATGCGGTCAAGGACGCCAAAAAGGCTCAGCAGATCGCCGACCAGCGTCGTGCGAAGATCGCCCAAAACAGCCTCGGCTCGAAGACCAAGGTCTCCTTGGAAGAGCTCGCAATGCGGATGAGCCAGGCCGATCAGAAAGACCTGAAGCTGATCGTCAAAGGCGACGTCCAAGGCTCGGTAGAGGCTGTCGTGGCTGCGCTCGACAAGTTGAGCACCGACAAGGTGAAGGTGACTGTCGTGCACTCTGCGGTGGGCGCCATCACCGAGGGCGACGTCAACCTGGCGGTAGCGTCGGGCGCGATCATCATCGGCTTCAATACTCGTCCCGCGGGCAAGGCTCGCATGTTGGCGCAGAAAGAGAACGTCGAGATACGAAACTACTCCGTCATCTACGACGTCACTGACGACATCAAGCTCGCCATGGAGGGGCTCTTGGCCCCGACCCTTGTGGAGGAAGCCATCGGGGAAGCCGAGGTCCGCAAGATATTCAAGGTCAGCAAGGCGGGGGTGGTTGCTGGCTGTATGGTCACCAGTGGTGTCGTGCGTCGCAATGCTGTGGTGCGCTTGCGCCGCAACACGGACATCATCTGGGAAGGTAAGCTGGACAGTCTCAAGCGCTTCAAGGATGACGCCAAGGAAGTGCGAGAGGGTTTCGACTGCGGTATCTCCTTCTCCGGATACAACGATCTGCAGGAGGGCGACGTCATCGCGGCCTTCGAGGTCAAAGAAGTTCGCCCCACGCTCTGATGCGTGGGGTTGACCAGCGGGGCCCAAGGTGTTCGTGGGTGCGGCGCGTATCATTGTGCAGATCCCCGGCTCCCGGTCGCTCAAGGATCGACGCCGCGTGATCAAGTCGTTCAAGGACCGATTGAAGTCGCGGCTCGGCATCAGTGCCGCTGAGATCGGTGACCCCGAGAAGTTGCAACGGGCAACTCTCGGAGTGGCAGTCGTCTCCGGCGATTCTGCCGTTTGCCATGAACTGCTCAGTAGCGTGCGACAGATGGCGGAGAGTCTGAACGACGCCCTGTTGGCGGACTACAGAGCCGAAGTATTCTCTTTCGGTCGAGAAGGGGCGGGCATCGACGTCGACGACGACTGGGGGCCCTTGTGAGCGATGGTCGACGTCCGCGCCGCGTGGCCGAAGACATTCGGGACAGTATCGCTTCGAGCCTGACCCGGGAGATTTCCGATCCTCGCTTGGCGGGTGTTGTCATTTCGCGGGTAGAAACCAGCCCGGATCTGGGGCTCGCGAGTGTCTACTTTCGTTCATTGCAGCCGACGACACCGAGAACAGTCCGCGCGTTGGAACTCGCGTTCGAAAAAGCATCGGGTCGATTGCGTCGCCGGATCGCGAGTCAGGTCCGGCTCAAGCGCGTGCCTAATCTACGCTTCCATTACGACGAAGGGCCCGACGCACGGGCGCGAGTGGAGGAATTGCTGGACGAGATCGAGCACGAGCGCGAACCGTCGGAGCCCGACGCTGACCCCACCCCGGACAGCCAAGAGCGGTAGGTGACTGCCGTGACCGAACGCGCCTCGCCATCCGTATCATCGTCGGCCGAGGCTCGCCACGCGGGGCGGGGAGGGGTCGCTCTGTCCGCTGCCAAGATGTACTTCCTGGTGCTGGGCTTCGTTCAGCAAATCGTGTTGGGAAGCATTTTGGGGGCGGAAGGTTATGGGGCTCTGCGAGGAGCGCTGTCACCGGCGAGCATCACCTACAATCCTCTCGTATCCGCTGGGGTGCAGGGGATGAGCCGAGCCGTCAGCCGTGTTCCGGAGCACGAGCGACAAGCCGTCATTCGACGTGGCTTGTGGTTGCACTGCGGGTTGGCAGGGGTCATCGGGGGCGGCTTCTGGCTACTTGCGCCTCTTTTGGGGAGCGTGCTGGGGTCCGACTACTTGGTGACTCCGTTCCGGATCTTAGCCATCGTGGTGTTATTCTACGGAATCTATTCCCCGTTCGTCGGGGTGCTCAACGGGCTGCGGCGTTTCGGGCAACAAGCCGCGCTCGACGCGTTGTCGGCGACCCTGCGCACTATCGCGTTGTTCGCAGGGGCGTATTGGCTACTGGCCGAAGGGGCCATGCGAGCGGTTGAAGGTGCTTGTTGGGGCTTCGCCAGCATCTCGGTTGCGATGGTGGCGGTCAGCGCCGTGCTCGTGGGTGTCGGGCGCGCCGGAGTCACACGCCTCGGTAAGGCCGAACACCTGTTGTTCATTGGGCCCGTCATCATGGCGCAAGTCGTGTTGAACCTATTGCTGCAAATTGACGTCAACACCTTGCGTGGCTTCGCGGCCCGCGCGGCCTCGGACGCGGGTCTGACGCCCACCGCTGCCAACACGCTCGTTGGCGCGTACAGCGCGGGACAGCTGTTCGGCTTTCTGCCGTATCAACTCCTCGTTGGGATCACGTTCATTCTGTTTCCCCTGTTGGCGTCGTCGCAGGCTCGAGGTGAAACGCGCGCCGTGCAGCAGTACGTGCTGGAGGGAAACCGTCTCGCCACCGTAGTGATGGGTCTGGTCGTGTGTGTCAGCGCGGGGCTTTCCGAAAGTCTGCTCCGGCTCGTGTTTCCTCCCGAGTTTGCCGAAGTGGGAACTCAGAGCATGCAAGTCCTGACCCTGGGGCTCGGCGCCTTCGCGCTTTTCGGGGTGTTCACCACCGTACTCAATAGTCTGGGGCGGCAGTGGCTCTCGCTGCTGGTCACCGGCGTGGCGACACTCTTGGTGTTTGGGCTCAATTGGTTCTTGGTACGCGATGTGACCTTCGGCTCCGAACTGCTGTTCCGAACAGCGATGGCGACCAGCATCGCGATGGTGTGCGCGGCCGTGGCGGCAGCGGCCTGCGTGCGCTTCTCGGCGGGGGTCGTGGTTCGGCCCCTGGTACTGCTTCGGGTGGGCGTGGCTCTGGCGGTTGTCGTGGCTGCCGGACGGCAACTGCCGCCGCTCGGCAAGCTCGCCACCGTTGGCGCAAGCGCTGTCGCTGCCGTTCTGTACGTCCTCATCTTGGCCGCGCTACGCGAGCTCGGCCCGCATGACTTGCGTCGAGCCCGCGCCATCCTGCGTCGCGATTAGAGCCGAGTAGTGAGGCCACTCCGCTGCGGTCTGCCCGACTTAGGACCGCAGTAATTCTGCTGCGAATATTGGATTCGGCACACTAGAGTGGCGGCGTCGAAGCGGAGCTTTCGATGGCTTCGCGCACGAAGAGGGTTTCGAGAGACTCTTGGTGGGGGATGACTTCGACGACGGTCTGTGCGCCTTCCACTGCGAGTCTGAGCAGCTCCTGCAAGGGATATTCACCTTCTACACTGATGATGGTACGGTGGTCGCGCCGTTCAACGGCCCACTGTCTTGCTGAGCAGGCCTGCTCGAACTCGGTGCTGGCGTCACGCACCACCAGATCCGTGAGTTTTGCCTCCCGCTTCAACAGATCCTTCAGGTAACCGGAAACGACGACCTGTCCTTGTCGCAGGATAGTGACCCGATCACACATGGCTTCGACGTCCGAGAGAATATGTGTGGAGAAGAAGATGGTGCGGCCGTTGGCGCGTTCGCTGACGATGAGGTCGCGCACCTCTTTGCGACCAACGGGGTCGAGCCCACTCATGGGCTCGTCCAACACGAGCAGCTGGGGATCGGCGACGAGGGCCGCGGCCAACCCGGTGCGCTGAAGCATGCCCTTCGACAGTCGCCGAGCGGGGCGGTCGGCGGCGTAAAGCATGCCTACACGGTCGAGCACCTCCGAGGTGCGCGCCCGAGCGGCATTGCCGCGGAGCCCTCCCAATTGAGCACACATAGAAACGAACTCGCGAGGCGTCAGGTAGGGATAGACGTACGGGTTTTCTGGGAGGAAACCGAGCTGCCGACGGGCCATGGCATCGGTGACGGGCTTGCCAAAGAGTCGCGCGCGCCCCTCCGTGGCAGTGATTAACCCGGTAAGGACCTTGATGGTGGTCGTCTTGCCCGCGCCGTTCGGACCCAGGAAGCCGAAGATGTCGCCCTCGCGCACGTCGAACGAGATCCCACGCACCGCCTGGACGCGACGCATCCAGAAGCCCTGGCGATAAGTCTTCTTCAGGCCCTCAACTTCGATCAAAGGGTGGCTCACGTCGCGCAGTCTAGCGTCGCCGGCCCGATCTGGCGAAATGCTGTCAAGTCGTTAGAATCAGTGAAGAAATGGACGCGTCTTGCCGAGGCAGGTCTATTGGCCGGGTGTTTCACCGAAAATGTCGTCATTTCGGGCGTTTCCAGCACTCCAAAGGGGATGTTACAAGCACGCTGAAGCTCGCTGAGACCGACCAGATCCCCGGGGACACAACGACGATGAATCGCCACGCCCGTGCTTGGGCCCTGACCACACTCTTTTTCTTGGGTACGCACGTCGCCACTGCGCAGGTGCCACCGCCGCCCGGCCCCGCCGGCCCGTTGCCACCGCCGCCGCCCGCGGCGCCACCGGTGGCCGCTGAGCCCGATCCGACTCCACCCGCGGATCAGCCCCCGCCGCCGCCCGCCGCGTCAGCGCCTGGCCAGCAGGCTCAGCCCGCACAGCAGGCTCAGCCCACACAGCAGGCGGCACCGCCCCCGGAAGGCGACGACTTCGCCGAAGGTGATGGGCAGGGTGATCCTGACGCCATCAGCGAGGAGGAGTTCGAGGAGCTGCAGAAACGACAGGAAGAGCGCAAGCTGCAACTCAAGACTCAGTCTGGCTTCCGAGCGTCCACCGGCATGATGCGCACGTACTACGCGGGCTCGGGTCCGGTCGGTACCTTCCGCTTCGCTATTTTGGGTAGCTACATGGGCACGGATGAGTTTCTGTGTCCGCAGTGTGAAGATCCCTCGGGCGGTCCCGGCTCCACGCCGGATGACGTCAGTCGTGTTGGAGCTCACGTATTGCTCAGCGCCACGCCCTTCGAGTTCCTCGAAGGTTATTTCGGTGTTCACTCGACGGCGACATCGAACACCCGTGGCGATCCCGAGCTCTTGCAAGTGCTTGGCGACACCACATGGGGTGTCAAGGCGTTCATGCCGCGACAACCGGACTCGATCTTCACCGCGGGCGGTGCTGCGGAGCTTTGGATGCTCAATGGTACTGGGGGCGTTGGTATCGACAACGCGAGTGTGGCCTTGCGAGGTTTGACGACCTTCGATCTGACCAATCGCAGCGACCCAGCGCAGCGCGTCCCCCTTCGTGTCAACTTCAGCCTGAGTTACATCTTCGATAACTCTGGAGCATTGGTGGAGGACATCGAGGCGCAGCGCAATCGCGTGATCACTCGCATCGAGCGCTATGGCTTGAACATCAGTCGGCTAGACCGGCTCGTTCCTGCGCTGGGTATCGAGGGCATGTTCGAAGTCGTTCGGCCGTATCTGGAGTGGTCCATCGACGTCCCGTCGAATCGACAGGACTACACGTGTCTGCAAAATGACGTGCACGCGGGCGATGCCTGTCTGCAGGATGCTGGATCGTTCACCGGGACGCCCTCACGCTTCACCCTGGGCACGCGCGTCTTTGGCTTGCTCGATGGGCTGGGTTTCCACGCGGCCCTCGACTTGGGTACAGGAGGGATGAAACCGCCGTTCTGGGAAGAGGTGCAGCCGGAGAGCCCGTGGAACCTCTATTTCGGTGTCGCCTACACTGCCGACACGGTGCCGCAGGTCGAGCGCGTCAAGGTCAAAGCGGACGTGCCACCTGCACCAGAGCCAGAGCCCCCGCCGACCGTCTACGTCGTCGAAGGTGTGGTCGTGGAGAAGGACAACGAGGGCGTCTTCGTTCCGAACGCCATCCTCCGCTACCAGGGTCAGCCGCTCACCGGCATGGTTGCCAACGAACAGGGCTCGTTCCGATCCGCCAACTTGGACCCGGGCACCTACACCCTGCAGGTGACGGCAGAGGGGTACAACGACGGCGAGTGCAGCGTCACGATCGATCCCAACGCTGGTGCTGCAGCTGCCGGACCCGACATGGCGCCGAGTGCCGAGGGTGCGGATGCACCACCTCCGGTGGCCGACATCGCGGCTCCGGGCGCACAGCCTGACGGCTCGGATGGCGTGCGGGTGACGAAGG
Organism: Polyangiaceae bacterium; assembly: GCA_050298815.1. Lineage (GTDB taxonomy): Bacteria > Myxococcota_A > Polyangia > Polyangiales > Polyangiaceae > SZUA-265. Next base: position 240,770 of record JBNKUV010000044.1, on the reverse strand, counting down.
TACGCTGCGAGCTCGAGCCGAAGCCGGCACTGGGAACCTTGGAGGTCTCGGTGGTGGACGCTTCGAATCAGGAGCCGATTGCCGGTGCGACGGTCGTTCCGTCGAAGGATGGGCGGTCGATCACTCTGACGGCAGACGGCGAAGGCGAGATTGTCGTGGCGGACGTTCCCGCAGGGCCCGTCTCCGTGCGCGTGTCGGCCGAGGGATATTACCCAACCACACAACCGGTCGACGTGGTCGCCGAGACGCGCACGCGCGCACCCTTCCGGCTGCAGCCAGTGGGTCGCTCGAACTACGTGGTCGGTGCGGACGCTATCAAGATGCGCCAGCCTATCGAGTTCGAGCCCAACTCGGCCAAGCTCACGGATAGCTCCATGGGGCTGCTCGATGAGTTGGCGGCACTGCTCGTGGACAAGCCCGACCTGGCCATCGAGGTAGTCTCGCACACGGACGACAGCTCCTCGTTCCAGGTGGCGCTGACGCTGACGACCGAGCGCGCCTCGACGATTCGTGAGCGTCTCGTTGCCAACGGTGTCGACCCAGGTCGAGTGGCAGCCAAGGGCGCCGGCTCGGAAAAGCCCTTGGTGCCGAACGCCAATGACAAGAACCGCGCACGTAACAACCGAATCGAGCTGCTCGTCCGCTCGGGCCAATGAGAACCGGGCGCGCTCCCCTCGGGGAGCGCTCCGGGGCTCGGTAGTCCGCCCGGGGCATGGCGGTCACTTGCCTAATGAGCTCGTGGCCGCCATGCCCCACAAGCCGTGGGCCACGGGACCCAGCCGGCGACGTCAGAGGCTGGCAATATTGGTCGAGACGCTGTAGAAGTCCGGTCCCCAATCGGGCGGATAGCTCAGTGGTAGAGCGCTGGCCTTACAAGCCAGATGTCGTCGGTTCGACCCCGACTCCGCCCACTACCCAACTCCCGAACCACTTCGTTTGCGTTTCGTGGTAGCGCCATCCCAAGACCGATCGTGCTGTGGCGCGACCGGGCACCCGAAACAGGTTTCGAGCGCGCGGAACAGGTCGAGGCGTTTAGTTTTGGGCTCCGTGTCTGGGGTGGTTCGCCCGGCGACACCCCGTCGGAGCGAAGTCAGTGTGAGACTCGGCCGGTGAGTTGGCCTTGGGGCCTCCAATTGGGCTAAGACGTCGAGCTCGGCTTCCTGTGCCTCTTCGAGTGTCGTGTCCCGAGCCTCCACATTCCTGCATCGCGTCTTTCACGTCCCGCAATCGGTGGCGTATCAGGTCACCAACTCGCTGATCTGGATCCTGATTGTCGTCTCGATCATTCTGCTCGGTGTCGATTTGGCGCTGCCTGAGGATTGGCCCTTGCGACAGACCTTGGGCGAGGTGGACGACGTGCTGCTCGTCTTCTTCGCCGTGGAGGTGTCGTTGAGGGTGCTCACGTACCGTCCGCCCTATTTGGACGTGTTTCAGCTCTCGCCGGCGGAGCAGGCGCGCGTCCACTTGTGGGGGCGGGTCAAGTATTGCCTCAGGCCACTGAACCTGATCGACATACTCACGGTCTTGGCGCTGGTGCCGGCTTTGCGCGGGCTCCGGGCGCTGCGCTTGCTGCGTCTGCTGCGCACGTCGAAGATATTTCGCTACAACGATGTGTTTGCCTCCATGGGGCGCTCGTTTGCGGACAACGGTCTGCTGTTTGCGTTTGCTTTCTCGGCCGTCTTGCTGAGCACCCTGGTGGGTGGCGTGTCGCTGTTCTTGGTCGAACGTGCGCGCAATCCGGCGGTCGTGCATCTAGGCGATGGGCTGTGGTGGGCGCTGGTGACGTTGACGACCGTGGGCTTCGGGGACATTGCGCCGGTGACCAGTCTGGGTCGCATCGTCGGTGGGTTCTTGATGGTTGCTGGTATGTTCTGCCTGGCACTATTTGCGGGGGTGGTGGGACACACCTTGCTGCATGCCGTGGTCGGCATCAGAGAGGAGCAGTTTCGATTGTCAGAAAGATCAGGTCATACGGTCGTGTTCGGCTACGAGCCAGAAGCGCACCTATTGTTGGATTCGTTGATCGAAGAAATGGGGGAATCGACCGCAGAGGTCGTGTTGTTCGCCATGGGGGACAGGCCCCACGACGTCTCGCCCAGGTTCACGTGGGTGTCCGGCAACTGCACGAAAGAGAGCGAGCTCAGCAAGGTCAGCCTCACCCGAGCCAATAGCGCCGTGGTGGTTGGACGGCGTTCGCTCTCGCCAGCGCTGGCGGACTCCGTGACGTTGATGACACTGTTCACGATTCGTTCGTTCATGGCCAAAGCAGTGGCCAAGGCGCCTCGCAAGGTCCCCATCTACGTCGTCGCCGAGATCATGGACGAAGAGAATGTCGAGCATGCCCGAGCCGCGGGAGCCGACGAAGTGATCGAGGGCACCAAGCTCACCTATTCGCTGCTCGCCCATGCGATCTCCGCCCACGGTACCGGCCGAGCCCTGAGCGTGGTGGCGCGCCCGCGAGGGATGAGCACCTACGTCGGAAGGCTCCCCGAAGATGGTCCGGTGAGGACCTTCGGGGAGTTGATGAGCCAACTCAAACAGGAGCACGATGTGCTGCTCTTGGGGTTGCGTGCCGAGGAACGCAACGAAATCATCAACCCGTCAGCCAATACCCAGGTCGCACCCGGCAGCGTCGTCATCTACATCGCCGTCGACGCGGTGCTGCCCGCAGCCGATGAACAGCTGGCGCCGTCCTAGCTGCAGGCTGCGCCGACCCTTGGGGCGTCAGTTGCTGATGTTGCACCCGTCCCCAGTGCAGCCGCACACTTCCGCGTCGTTGCAGTCCACCTGGCACTCCGCGCCAGTGCAGACTACTTCGCAGATCTGAGCATCCTCGCACAGAACCTCGCTGCCATCGCCGACCGTGACATGACAGTTGCCTGCGTTCTCGCAGTTGATGTCCGCGTTCTGGCCAGCGTCCACCACGCAGTCCGAGGCTTGGCTGTCGCATGAGACTTCAGCGTCATCTCCCGCCGTGATGGTGCAGGTGGAGCCCTGGCAGTCCGCTTGGCAGTTGTCCTGGCAGACGACATCGCACGTGTTGTCGCTATCGCAAGAGACGTCGGCATCGTTGGGTAGTTCGAATTGGCAGGATTGTCCCGCTGCGCACGCTGGTGTCAGATCCGGGCACACTCCGTCGCCGCACGTCGCCTCGCTGCTCATGCACATGTCGCCGTCGGCGATACAGGTGTTGGCGTCGACATCACAACAGCCGCTCCCATCGCACGCGTCCCCCGCGCAGCACGCCTGTCCAGCTCCACCGCAGGGTTCACAGCTTCCTCCGCCGGGTCCTGCGCAGCCCAGCCCGTCGTCGCAGGCGCGGTCGGCGCAACAGTCTTCGCCTTCGCCACCACACGGAGCGCATTCGTTGTCTGCGTTGCAACCGAGCCCGTCGGCGCAGGTGTCGTTGTCACAGCAGAGCTGGCCCGCTTCGCCGCACAGCGCACAGATACCGCGCTGATCGCCCTCGCAAGTCGTGCCCTGATCCTGGCAGGTTCGGCCGTTGCAGCATGTCTCACCTGCGGAGCCGCAGTTGTCGCAGCCGCCGTCGACGCACGTCCCGCCCTGACCGCCGCAGTTGCTGCCGTTGGCGATGCACAGGCTGTCGACGCAGCACGCACCCTCGCCGCAGGTGCTATCGGCGCAGCAGGCCTCGCCGGGACCGCCGCAGGTCTCGCAGAGCTCGCTTTCGCCGCAGACGGTGCCCTCGTCATTGCACGCAGAATCGGCGCAACAGGCCTGTCCTGCGCCGCCGCACTCCACGCACAGGGCTCCCGTACACACGGCGCCCTCAGCGCACATGTCGTTGTCGCAGCACGCCTGGCCGAAATCGCCGCAGTTCACTTCCGTGTTCGTGCCGGTGTCGACGCTTGCATCGCTACCGCCATCGCCCTCTGGTGGTGGCTCCTCGATGCTGGAACCGGCGTCCGTTGGGTCTGGATCCGGTGCCGGCTCGCCATCGATGCTGTCGGTGAGGGGCGGCTCCAAGTCGGTGGCCGTCGCGCTGTCAGTCGTCTCGCCAGAGCTTCCGGTTTCGGACGGATCGGTACTGTCACTGGTGTCGGTGGCTTCCATCGACTCGTCTGCGCTCGCGTCCATCGATGTGTCGTCCGTGCCGTCCACGTTCGCCGACGAAGCCTCTCCGCTGTCGCTGCCGCAGGCCGTGACGACGCAAAGCACGCTAGACAGCCAAGCAATGTGACGCCCCGTACGGGCCAGGGTTGTAGTATCAAAGCGCATGTTCGTGGTTCTCCTAAGTTGTAGCCAATGGCGGCCCGGGCGAAAGAGCGCGGCGTGCCTCCAAGAGGCAGTGGGCGCTCGGCGCTGTCCTGTGAACTCGTGGCGCGAATTGGCGCCACAGAACCGCTCGGAGTTTCACAAGGAGACGGATTAGCCCCGTGGCGGAGCAGGCGCCTTTTCCCACGCTGAAGTGGGACCAAAGTGGATCTGAGCGCCAGTGGCTGCTCGATGGTTACAACCTCCTACACGCCTGTGTGCTGACGGGGCGTGACCGGGCAGGGTGGTGGCTGCCAGAGGGGCAGGCAAGGGTGCTAGCCTGGGTCGATGCGTTCGCGGCTGAACACTGCGTGGTCGTGGTCTTCGATTCGGGCGATGGCGCGCCGCAGGTCGACGTCGCGCCCTATCACGCCGAGGTGAGGTTCGTGCCCGACGCGGATGAGGAGCTCGTGCGTGCGGCCAGGGAGATGGGTGACGTCGCGTGGGTGGTGAGTGCCGATCGAGCACTCCGCGACCGCGTGAAGCACGTTGGCGCGCGGACGATGCGCCCCTGGGACTTTGCTGAGCTGCTGAAGAAGTGAGGCGCGGATGGTGAGCCGGTGGGTAACGTGCCCGCAGACGCAAGAAAGGCGCAGCCGGCAGAGCTTCGGACCGCGCCGGTGGACGCCGACCGGCGTTCAGTTGTCCGAAGGCGGAACGGCGAGCAGCTCGCGTGTGTGGCGACGCATTACTCGACTGATCTGAAAGGCCACGAGACAGGTGCACACGAGACCCAGCCAGAACAATCCGCGGGTGCCGGCGTTCTGTGGATCGTCCGAAGCCGTCAGCTGCTGAGCTGCGCTTCCGAGGTAAACGTAGGCGAACGCGCTCGGCGCCTTGCCGAGGGTGGAGGCCACGATGAAACTCCGAAACGTCACCCGTGATGCGCCCATCAGATAGTTCAGCACGGAAAAGGGCACGACCGGGGAGAGCCGCAGCAACAGCACCCAGCGAAAGCCTTGCTTTGCCGCTGCGGTAAGCACTGCGCGCCAAGGAGAAGTGGGGCTCAATACGCGCTCGACCCGCTCCCGACCGAGCAGGCGCGCGAACCAGAAATTGACACCCGCCGCGACCGTTGCCGCGGGAAGCACCAGCGCAAATCCCGGTCCCAGCCCATAAGCAAAGCCAGCAAGCAGCGTGAATCCTGACGCCGGCAAGACGACCAAGGCGCTCGCTGTGTACAGCAGGACGTACGCGGCCATCCCGACCGCACCGGCGCCGCGAAACCACTCGGCGAGATCGAGCACGAGCTGCCGAACGGAGCCGGACAGAGCGTACGCCACGAGCAGCACCGCAATGGCGAGCGCACCCAAAGCGGTCCGTCGACGATCCAGCACCACCTGTGGGAAGGTGCGCTTTGGCGTGCGCGGATGCAATTGCGGAGCGGGCGCGCACCCTGGGGGCCGGGCGCAGGATGCCGGCCGTTAGGGCTGTGCTTTCCGCGGGTTCGCTCAATTTTTTAGTTTCTTCTTGCAGCCTGCGCCGACGGATGTGCTAGGTAGCTGCTCCCGTTTGCGGCGGTAGTTAAGTTGGTTATAACGCCGGCCTGTCACGCCGGAGGCCGCGGGTTCGAGTCCCGTCCGCCGCGCAAACACTGAGTAGCTCCGAGTAGCCCCGAGATAACCCCCGGGGCTTTTCTCGTTGGTGCTGGCTCCTCGCTGGTGCTGGGCGTTGCCGGGACAGTGGAGTCGGAACTGCTGCGCGCACACACGGGGGTCCAACGGGCGGGTGCTTGGCAGGGCGGCGCGATACACTGTGCCGCGAGCATGGACTTCAGTTGGGCACAAGCGCTTCCCTTCGGCATATTGATGTTCCTGGGGACACTGATTGGGATGACGCGACGTCGCGCCGGCAGGGCAATGGCCCAGCGCGGCTTTCCTGGGTTGGCCGCCAAGTTGGGGCTCCAGTTCGAGGCGCCTCGTTACGAGGGTTGGGCAGGCCGCCTCAAAGGCTCGTTCCGTGGTCACGAGGTCCTGGTCCAATCGGACGACCGCGCGCGTATCGTGGTGTTCCTGTCGAACGAGCCCCAAATCGAACTACGCTCCTACGAGCACTTCAAGCGAGTGCCCGAAGGCCTGGCCGTCTTCACGTTGGGGGATCGAAAGCTCCACCGCTGGCTGCCCAATCGCTTCTGCCTGCCGGACGCCGAAGAACAGTTGTCGAGCAGCCGAGCGTTGCAGCAGTCGCTCGCGGAGTTGTCGCATCGGACCCAACACCTAAAGCAGCTGACGGTGGAGTCGCAGCGCATCGAAGCCGTCTTGGAGTACGGAAGCCCGCCGTTCATTCCCACGGGGGACGCCGAGCGCCTGTTGACCTTGCTGACCGATCTCGCCACGGAGGTGGAGGCGTGTTTCCAACGCGCCCTGGGGAGCGGACGGCGTGGGCCAACGAGCGGGCAGATGTCCGCCGAGGGGGCGCCCGACTCCCTTGCGTGATCTTCCGGCTTTCATGCACTTCCGCTCATTGGCTCGGTTGGCGGCGTCTTTTAGCCTGTTGCTTGTTGTGTTGCCGGCGGCCGCCGAGGTGACCTTCGTGGTCGACTATGACGATGCTGCAAATGAGGGGTTCTTCGACGAGTCTTCAGCGCCTGAGGCGCCTGGTAATCCGGGAGCGACACTGGGCGAGCAGCGCCGGGCTGCTTTCGAACACGCTCTCGGGATTTGGGCGGAGGTCTTGGATAGTCCCGTGGATGTGGTAGTTCGAGCTCGCTTCTCCGAGACCCTTGCCTGCGGAGCTGCATCAGCGGTCCTCGGAGCAGCCTCGCCAGCGAGCCTCCTGCGCGGCTTTGTGGGCGCGCCGCGAGGCGATCGCTACTACGTCTCGGCGCTGGCAGATCGCCTCGCCGGGCGCGATCTCGATCCCGGCAATCCGGACATCGATGCCAGCTTCAATGCCGCGTTGGATGCGGATGAGTGCCTGGGACCCATCGGTTGGGACTACTCCATCGTGCCTGAGGCGGACGGCACCAGTTTCGTCAACACCGTCTTGCACGAGTTGGCCCATGGTTTGGGGTTCACCAATGGAGTGGACCCAGTTACGGGTAGTAGCAATCCAGGATTCACTCCGTTCGACGGCCTACTCTTCGACCGTACTCTCGGTCGCTACTGGGATCAGATGACGCCGGAAGAGCGGGCCACTTCCGCCCAGACTCCGCTGTCGTTGGTTTGGATGGGATCCCAAGTGAGTCGGCGAGTGCCGGATGTGCTGGCTCAGGGAGCAGCCTACGTCGAGATTGCGATCTTTTCGGACGTGCCGGGCAGAGCACCCGATGAACGAGCCCTGCTCTCGCTGGTCGCTGAGGTCAATCGTGGGCCGCGTGTCAGTTTGCCGGCAGTCTCCGGACCGGTGTTGGCCCTGACGGGGGCGGCGGCGTGTGGCAACTTGGGGGCGCTCGATGGTGCCGTAGTGCTACTTTCCGCAGAGGCGGGGTGCGCCATCGAAACGCGTTTGGCGGCGCTGTTTCGGGCGGGCGCCGCCGGGGTCCTGCTTCAATCCGAGGAGGCGACGCTGCCTCCCTCCCCACCGTGGCTTGCCGCGGGTGAGTTCGACAGCCCAACGCTGGTGATCGGACAAGCGGACTTCGAGGAGCTGTTGGCGCTAGCAACGAGCCGTCTCGTCGGTGCGGTGTTGGGCCTCGACCAAACGCGCTTCGCCGGGGCAGATGACCACGGACACGTGTTGATGAACGCGACGGACCCAGTGTTCGCCGGCTCCTCGTTGGCTCATTGGGATGGTTCGACGCGGCGCGATACCGGCGACGGGGGGGCGACTGGGCTGTTGATGGAGCCCATCGTGCGTGAGTTGGTGAACAACGACGTGACGGAACTTACTGTTCAGCTGCTGGAGGACATCGGCTGGGCGGATGCGGCGTGCGGCAACGGCGAGCTCGAACCGGGGGAGTTCTGCGACCACGGTGACGACAACTCCAACGCCGTACCCGACGCGTGTCGCGTGGACTGCCGCTCGGCGCGGTGTGGTGATGGCGTCGTGGACGGCTCGGAAGTTTGTGACGATGGGCCCGCGCTCGGCGACTGCCCGCGCGACTGCGGTCGTGCCCAGCCGCCTCTGCCCGCCCCCCACGCGTGGGACGGTGGTATCTCGCCCATCGACTACGGACCGCCGCAGCGCGACTCGGGAGCGGCCCCACCAGTCGAGGCGGGCCCATCCGACGCCGCGACTCCAGACGCGGACACGCCCAACGACGCGGGTGCGCCTCCACCAGGGCCTGACGGTACGGCTTCGAGACCGGACGCGGGCTCCCCGCCTGGGGATGCTGCCGTCGGCCCGAGCCTGCGGGACGGAGGCACGCCGGATGCGGGAGATGCCGACGTGGGAGGCGTTGGCGACGAGGATGGCTGCGGCTGCGGGTTGGTCGGGGCGACGGGGCTTTCGGCAGGACCCACGTGGCCGCTTCTGGTCGTTCTTTTATGGCTGTATCGACGGCGCTCGGGCGACGTTCGTCCGCTGTCGGGTTGACCCCGGCTTCGCGGGGCTTCGTCTGCCGCCTACTTCTCCGTTGAGTCGTGGTCTTTCTTGTCGTCGTTTTCGGGCGCTTTCCATCCCGGGGGGCCCATTGGGCCGTCTGCCTTGGTACCGGTGCGGAGCTTCATGCCGCCGTAGGCTTGAACCACGTCGAGCTTGCTCCAGGTCTCGTCGTAGAGCTTCCGCATTTCCCCGAGCTTGTCGGGCTGCTTCTTGGCGAGATCGGACTGCTCCCCTGGGTCCTTTGCCAGGTTGTAGAGCTCCTGTCGGCTACCATCCCCTTTGACGATTAGCTTGTAGTCACCGGAGATGATCGCATGGCGCTCGGGATTGTTGCGGTCTTCAGGTAGGTCGAGCACGATGGGCTCTCGGTTGTCGGGCTCGGCTCCGTAGAGCTCGGCCACCATCGAGCGACCCACGAAGGTGCCAGCGGCGTAGCCCGCGAGGGTTTCCGCATCGGCGCCGAGCCCCATCAGCTCGGTGATGGTGGGCGCCAGGTCGATGTGTGAGCGGCGCTCCTGGATGTGACGCGCCTTCACGCCGGATGCGTAGATCACGAGGGGCACGTGAGTGAGCACTTCCCAGAGCTCGAAGGCGTGCTTGTACATGTCGTGCTCGCCGAAGGCCTCGCCGTGGTCTGAGCTGATGATGACGGCGGTGTTCTTCCACCACGGTTGCTTTTTGGCGTAGTCCAGCAATCTGCCGATGTGCAGATCGGTGTAGAAGATTTCGGAGTCGTAGCGGTCCCGGGCCTTCTTGCCGAACTTGGGCGATTGCTCATGCTGGATGTACTGGTCGTGCGGGTCCATGTAGTGGAACCACAGAAAGAACTGACCGGAGCTGTTCTTGGGGTCCTTCAGCATGTCGATCGCGAGATCGGTCAGCTTGTCGCTGGTGACGTGCTTGTCCGTTTCGTTGTCGAAGTCGATGCCGTCCACCGTCTTCCAAACGTCGAAGCCTTGGTCGAGCAACTTGCCCCGATCGAAGTAGGCGTGCCCATGACCGCCCATCGTTCGGATCCCGCGCTTCTGCAGGATTTCCGTGAAGAACAGGTTGGAGTCGGGGAAGGTGGCAAAGAACCACCCCGAACGATAGACCTGGGACGGGTAGCGTCCGGTGAACAGAGCCGAGACGCTCTTGGCGGTGTAGCTGGATGCGGAGTAGGCGTTGTCGTAAACTACTGACTCCTTCGCCAGCGCCGTGAGGTTGGGGGCGATGTCGCGCTCGTACCCGGTCCAGGGCATCTTCGCCCGCAGGCTGTCCACTGTCAGCATCAACACATTCAGTGGCTCTCTGGGGGCTGCCTGCTTTGCCGTAGCAGTGGGGGCGCTCAGGGGGGCGGCGCTGGAAACCTCGGGGACTTCGGTTTTCGCCGCAGAGGACGATTTCTCGGGGGAGGGCGTACGTTTTTCCGATTGATCACACGCCACGCAGGCGAGCAGGCTCAACAGAGAGATCCAGTTCTTCATCATTGCCTTCGATTGGAGTCAGGGACGGCGTGCGACGTCAAGTACGCGGCCATCGCGGCAGCCGAGCCAGCCGTGCTCGACAGGACCAAGGAGCTTCGGGGAGACCGCAGCCAAACGAATCCGAGATCGAGGCGCGGGTGTTGCAACAGCGTGTAACTAGTCTCCGCGCGGTCGAAGACGGTGCGGCTCCAGCAGCGCCCGAGAAAGCGGCTTTCAACGGATAGCTGCTCACCTATCTCGATGCGGGGCTCCCGCGAGCGCAGTCCCAGCGCGATGGCCAAGAGCACGAGCGGTGTCGCGATCGCCAAGACCACGCTCAGCGGGTGCACGCTTGCAATGGAAGAGTACTCCCCCAGTACGAGCAGCGGCATTTGGATCGCACCTGCGATGCCGACCCCCCAAACCGCCTGTTCGGCACGACGCAGAGCGCCGGAGTGCGGCAATTGCCAGGGACCGCCCTGTCTCGGACCCGGAGGTATCGAGCGCGGAATGGCGTCTGAAAGGCTCGTTTCCACCTCCAGGGGCACGCCCAGGAGGGTCGAAACACGTTCGGCTGCCTGCAGCACCTGGACGACCCGCGTTCCGCCGAAGAGCAGCTTGCCCCGATCGGACATCACCTCCACGCGGCTATCGTCCAGCCGGCTCCAACCGACCCGCAGCCCGCCGACCTCGCGCGCGCCTGTGCCGTCCTGCCCGCGATCTAGCGTGCACAGAGCGCTCTTGCGCAGCCCGATGAATACGCAGCCGCAGCCAATGGCGAACAGGGCTGCGGTCGCCAGCCAGGCGTGGGCAGGGCGGCTCCCGTCCAGCAGCGTCAACGCCGTCAACAAGCCGAACAGTCCGCCAGTGACCACGAGGCTCGGAAGCGCCGCTTGCTGCACGACGACCGTGCCGGATTGCTCTCGAACTGAAATCACTTCACCAAGCCTACTTGGCCGCTTGGCGTGGCGGCCCGCGCGGTCTACCAAGCCTTCCGAAAGGTCGACAAGCGCCGAACGCCGAGAAGTGGGCCGGAGCGGCTTGCCTGACACACCATCGGGTCATGCGATTTCCAGCCATTTTTGCGTGTTTTGCCCTCGTTTTCGTGACGGCGTGCGAGCGGCGCGCAGACGGGTCGGACAGCGCCGAAGGGTGGGGTGCCAAGGCGCTGGCGAAGGCCCAAGAGGTGAACCCCCAGCTTAGCCGCCAACCAGAGCCTGAGCCCGAGCCGCCGGTGGAGGCCTTGCCCATCGTGACGTTGGACGGAGTGACTCATCCGCATCCGGTGACCCTCGTGTCCGCGGGACCGCGAGTGTACAGTCGCTCGCTCCGGTCGTGGATCTTCGAACGCCCTGATCGCCGCTCGGATCGACTGGGCTACCTGCGAGTGGGCGGATCTGCGCCGGTTGCGGGGCAGATCGTCAGCGGTAGCGGGTGCGCCAAGGGTTGGCAGCCCATAGAGCCACGCGGCTACGTTTGCCTCGGCAAGCGCGCGACCCTCGACGAAAAAGATCCGGCGGTCTCGGCAGTCCAAGAGCACCCGCCGGAGTTTGGTCGCAAGCTTCCATACATCTACGGCACCGTTCGCAACCCGGGACCAATCTTCGCCAAGTTGCCAACGGACGAGCAATTGAAGGAGCACGAGCCAGACGTTCGGGAGCGCATGCCACGTTGGCTCGACGCCGAGGGCGAAATCGGCGCCAGCTACGCCCAAGATGTGTGGCTCGGACATGCAGGGGACCCCCCCGATCCCCGGGTCGCCTGGGACGAGCAGTTGACACGGGGACTGCCGCCGTTCTTGATGGATGGCAACGTCATGCCGATGCTTTCCGGCAAGACGCGGGACGCCACTGCCCTGCGCATTGGCACCATGCTGCCCAAGGCCGGACACGCGTTCTTGCAGACCTTTTTCTGGCAAGGGCGCCGGTACGGCATCAATACCCGCTTGGAGATCTTCCCAACCGACCGACTCCGGCCGATTCGTGGCTCCGACTTTCATGGTGTTGAGATCGGCAAGGACGTGGACTTTCCGTTTGCGTTCGTCCGAGGCGTCGGCGCTCGCTATCACGATGGCAGCCAGGCGGACTATCGGGCCGTGCTCGCGCTCACCGGCAAGCAACGCTTCTACGACGAGGTGCTGCACTACGAAACCAAGGACGGCAAATGGATCTCCGACCGCGTGGCGTCTCGCCTGGATCCAGCCAAGCGCATGCCGGGGTGGGGGGTTAAAGGCGAGAAGTGGATCGACGTCAACCTCACCAAACAAACGTTGATGCTCTATGAAGGGACTGAGCCGGTGTTTGCGACGCTCATCTCCAGCGGGGAAGCTGGTCTGGAGGATGCGGAAACCACTACGGCGACGAAACGTGGCATCTTTCGCATCCACACCAAGCACGTGACGGCAACCATGAGTTCTCGCGAAATCGGCGAGGAGTTCGAACTGCAGGACGTGCCTTACGTGATGTACTTCGACAAGGAAGGCTACGCCCTGCACGGCGCTTACTGGCACGATCGCTTCGGTACGCCCAAGAGCCACGGGTGCATCAATCTGGCCCCGGAAGATGCTCGTCGGATCTTTCATTGGACGGAGCCGCGTTTACCCCTCGGTTGGCACGGGGTGTTGTTGCCGCTCAAAGGCACCGTCGTGTTCGTTCACCCATGACACTGCAATGTCCCGATGAACCAGTGCGCTTGGCTCAGCCAGGGCGCCTGCATCAGCGTCTTCGTTCAGAGCTCCTGACCGCCATTGCGGCCGTTGTCGACTCGGGGCGGTTCATCTTGGGGCCCGAGGTGCGGGCCTTCGAGCAGGAGGCGGCTCGGGCGCTCGGTGTCCAGCACGCGGTGGGGGTGTCGAGCGGTACCGACGCTCTGGTGTGTGCACTTTCTGCAGCAGGGGTCGGCGCCGGTGACGTGGTTTTGACGACGTCGCTTTCGTTCGTGGCGACCGCGACTGCCATCGCTCGGTTGGGCGCCACCCCCCGCTTCTGTGATGTCGATCCGGAGACCTTCAACTTGGACGTTGACAACCTGGCTGAGGAACTCCTGCTCGGTGTCAAGGCCGTGCTTCCAGTTCACCTGTTTGGCTTGCCGGCGTCGGTCGGGCGTCTGCGAGAGCGCTGTGGTTCCACGATGATTGTCGAAGACGCCGCCCAGGCGTTTGGCGCGAGCTCTGACGATGGCCTGGTGGGTGCCTTGGGTGATCTGGCGGCGTTCAGCTTCTTTCCCGCCAAGCCACTGGGCGCGATGGGGGACGGGGGGCTGGTGACGACTCACCGCGCGGGGTTGGCCGAGGAATGTCGCGCGCTGCGCATGCATGGGCGCGAACAGGACGGCCGTTGCCACCGCGTGGGCGGCAACTGCCGCCTGGATGAGGTGCAAGCGGCAGTACTGCGCGTGCTGCTCCCGTGGGACGCCGAGCGGCGCGCACTGCGTCGCGCTCGGGCCGAGACGTATCACAGGGAACTGTCCGATGTGACGGAGGTCATCGCCCCGGCCCACCACGGCCACGTCGAACACGCCTGGTCCGTCTACGCGATCCGGGCCTGCACGGGACGTGACGCCCTGCGTGCCTACATGGAGGAGCGAGGGGTGCAGACCGCCGTCTATTACGAACGCCCCTTGCCATTCGAGCCGTTCCTTGCTGGTTTGGGTTACTCCGCCGGGGATTTTCCGGTCGCCGAGCAACTGTGCAATGAGCTGTTGGCGTTGCCCATTTCTTCGGAGATGACCGAGGGCGAGCAGAGCCGAGTGATCGACGCCGTGCGCGCGTTTTACCGTGGTTAGGGCCGTGTTTGGCCGAGAGTTGGGCGCGCTCGACGTCAGCGCAGCGCTCGACTAGGGTACCGTTCGCATGCTCATTTGTGCCATCTCTGTCGACCTCGACGAGATCCCAAATTATTGCGCGATCCACGGCGTTTCCCTGCCGGACGTCGACGCACACGCAGTCTACGACCGAGCTTTGGAGCGCTTGAGCGGATGGGCAGGTAAGCATGAGATCCCTCTGACGCTCTTTGCCGTCGCCAGCGACCTCCGGCGCATGGAGTCCGCTCAGGCGCTGACGGCGCTGAGTCGAGCGGGTCACGAGATCGGCAATCACAGTCTGGACCACCTCTACGACCTGACGCGGCGAGATCGCGATGAGATGCTGGCGCAAGTGCGGGGCGCACAGGATCTCATCGAGCAAGCGACTGGGAGTCGACCCGCCGGGTTCCGCGCACCCGGGTATGTGACCACCCAGCGCCTCTACGAGGTGCTCTCGGAATCGGGTCTCGAGTACAGCTCGTCCGTGTTCCCGTGTCCGTGGTACTACAGCGCCAAGGCGGCAGCGATTGGACTCAAGCGGGTGCTCGGGCGGCGCTCCGCGAGCTTAGTGGACGATCCCCGGGTGTTGCTCGCGCCAACGCGGCCCTACCACGTGGGCGCCCCATACTACCGACGCGGGCAGGGCATCATGGAGCTTCCCATTCAGGTCACCCCGTGGCTCCGTCTCCCCTACATCGGGACCAGCGTCATGATGGGCGGACCCAGGGGCGCAGCGTGGCTCTCTCGGCGCGTTGTCAAGAGTGAGCTCATCAACCTCGAATTGCACGGCATCGACGTTTTGGACGCGACGGACGGCCTACAGAGCCTTGCCCGTCATCAACCGGACGTGCGCATCGCAGTCGAGAAAAAGCTCGAAAGTCTGGACCAGGTCGTGTCCACTCTTCGACAAGCAGGCTACACCTTCTGTACGCTGGTGGATGCGGCGCGCTACTATCGCGACCAAGCAAACTGAGGCGGTCGCCGCCATGAGGAGAGTATGACGACACAAGAGTTTTCAGGGGTGCTGAGCGTGTGCGGAACGAAGGAAGTGGACGGCTGGGCTGTGGTGCCAGACGGCCGCCACCTCACGGTGCATGTTGCCTCTGGCGGCGTGGGCTTGACTGTTACCCGGATCGTCAAAGCGCAGATCGCGGGTTCGCAGGTGCGACTGCACACCTCCAAGGAGGAGACCTACGTCGTGTCCGTCAACGACATTTTCGCCTGCGCCTTCGAGGATACGGACAAGCGCGCGACACGCAAAGCCGGTTTCGTGTGAGCCTGCTCGGGGCCGGCCTCGCTACCATTTCGTGGCCCGGTGCAGCGGGCGCGCGGCCCGGTCGCGTGGGGCTGGCCTGGACCGCAAAATGACGCTATGCGGTGCCCATGTCCAGCGACGACCCTTTGAAGATTGGCGACTTCAGCTTTCAGTCCCGGCTCATCGTCGGCACGGGAAAATACGCCGACGTGACGCAAACCGAGGCGGCTCTATCGGCGTCTGGGGCCGAGGTCGTGACGGTGGCGCTTCGGCGAGTCAACCTCGAAGAGCGTGGTGAGGGGTCGATGATGAAGCTCGTCCTGAGCAAGCGTTGGACAATACTGCCCAACACGGCGGGTTGCTACACAGCGGAGGAAGCGATCCGAACGCTGCGCCTCGCACGTGAGCTCGGCATCGCGGATCTCGTGAAGCTCGAAGTCATCGGCGACAAGCGCACGCTCTACCCGGACAACGAAGAGACGCTCGCGGCCGCCAAGGTGTTGGTCAAGGAAGGCTTCACCGTGTTGCCCTATTGCATGGACGATCCGGTGGTATGCAAGAAGCTGGAGGACATCGGCTGCGCCGCGGTGATGCCCTTGGCGGCCCCGATCGGAAGTGGGCTGGGCATCAGAAACCCTTACAACCTAGCGCTCATTCTCGAGCAAGCGAACGTCCCCGTGATCGTGGACGCTGGTGTGGGGACCGCGAGTGACGCCGCTGTGGCGATGGAGCTCGGGTGCGACGGACTGTTGATGAACACTGCGATCGCCGAAGCCAAGGACCCGATCCAGATGGCGCGCGCCATGCGCTTGGCCACCGAAGCTGGCCGAATGGCGTTCAAGGCGGGTCGGATGCCCAAGCGGCGTTACGCTTCGGCGTCTAGTCCAGAGACCGGTCTCATTTGAAAGTCCGACGTCGAATGGTTCAAGCTTGTGTGGCCTGACAGTCTGAAGCGGGTACTTGGCGGGGCTGTTCAGCTGCTGCCGGCACCTCTGTATTCGGTCTGGCTGTTGTCGTTTGGCACCAAGCGGGTCGACGGCGGCGCAAGCATCAACGACAAACTGGCCCACGCGCTCGGTTTTGGTCTGCTTGCCATCTTGGTGGTCGTCGGTCTCCGGTTCATTTGGCCGAGGCTTTCGCCGCTGAAGGGCGCGGCATCCGGCTCCGCCCTCGCTACGCTGGTCGGGGCGCTGCTCGAGATTTGGCAGCACTTTCTTCCCTATCGGAGCGCCGAATGGCTCGACTTGGTCGCTGACGCGGTAGGTGCGCTGTTTTTTGGAGCGTTGGCTAGCTACTGCCTGGCTTGGTTGTCGGCCCGATCGGTAGCTCCTGTGGCGGAGCGGGACCGGTGAGGGCGCCGCCTCCACGCTTAATCGCCATCACAGATATCGCGGGGCGAGGAGCCACTGCGACACTCGACTCGTTCGAAGCCTTGTGCTCCCGGGCGCAACCAGGAACCGTTGCGCTCCTGCTGCGAGACAAAGAGCTGCCCGCACGAGAGAGGCTGGACTGGGCTCGAAAGCTGCGGATGGTGACGCAGCGATATAAGCAAATGTTGCTCGTGGCCGAGCGATTGGATATCGCCTTACTCGGTGCGGCTGATGGCCTGCATCTGGGCGAACGCTCCGTTGTGCCGAGTGACGTTCGCACCCAGATAGCGGCTCGCCACTTATGGCTCACCCGTGCTTGGCACGATCCCGACGCCGAACCGGATGAATCCGCAGACGCTTTCTTGTTGTCGCCGATCGTGGCGGCGCGAAAGGGGACGCCGCCGCACGGCTGGGATGGGTTGACTCGTGGGGTCCGTAAAGCACAGGGCCGACACGTCTACGCTCTCGGTGGCTTGGGGGCAGCGAATGTGGCCGCAGCGGATCAGAGCGGTGCTACCGGTATCTCGGTGATCGCCAGCGCCTACGAAGAGCCTGACGCACTCATCAGCGCGTTGCGTCTCTGCCTCTAGCGCACATCGGCTCTGCCCTTGGTGCACATCAGCACACACGCCTGTCCGCTGGGCTTGTGCGTCGCGAGAGGCGAAATGTGCCATGTCGGCTCGGTGCGGGCGAAATAGTCGTGTTGCGGGTCGATGGCGCACAATCCCGCTAAGGCAATGACGTTTTTCGTCCGTTCGTCGTTTCCATGGCGTTAGTGCGCGCGGTCGAAATGCAGGTTGAACACCGCCCAATCCGTGTCCTCATCGTCGAGGACAGTCCCGTCGATCGCTCGCTGTATCGCAAGATGCTCAGCGTCGATGGGGGAGACTACGTGATTTCAGAGGCAGCTTCCGCTGAGGACGCTCTAGAACTGTTGCGGGACAATCTGCCGGACTGCATGTTGCTCGACTACCGGCTGCCAGGCATGAGTGGCGTCGAGTTTTTGCGTCGGGTGGCAGACGCCAGGGGCACGGTGCCAGTGCCAGTGGTGATGCTCACGGCGCTCAACGACGAACTGTTGGCGTTTCGTGCAATGCAAGCAGGCGCGAGTACCGTTTTGGCGAAGGGATCGGTGACGACCCGCGCCCTGAAAGCGGCCATCAGCACAGCCATTCAGCTCGAGATCCCGAGGCGTCAGCGGATCCTGGAGGCGGAGTACGAGTACGCGTCCGTGGCGTACACGGGTCACGCCGACGAGCCTGCCCCCGAAGTCCTGGCGCAGTTCGCGATCGCTCTCGAGCTGCACCGCTTGGTTCGAGTCCTGGGGCGTCCGGAGCCGTCGTGGGTACCGCGCGGGGCTCGCACCGGCTGAGCGCTAGCCCGACGCCTTGTTGAGGGTGACTGGTCGCCCGAGTTGCTCAGCCAAGCAGCGCTCGACGACATCCCAGAGTTCTTCATCGGTCTTTCTGGCGATCCAGCCGCCGTCGCTGTAGTCGAAGTGCCAGGCAGTGGTACCTGCGGCCATCCATATCTGTCGCGCGGCGCGGTGACTGTTGATGATGAACTTGCGTCCGCCTTCGAACTCGATGCTGAGGATGTCACTCGCCAGTTCGGCTTCCAGCTCTTCACCGAGCTCGTCAAGCGCACACAGGAGGTTCTCCAGCTCGGCCGTCGCCAGCTCGAGGTAGCGACCTTCAGTTAATTCCGTCATTGGCTCGTTCCGTCATTGACCCGGTGGGGTTGGGATACACGCTGGCGACATGCATTGGAAGCCCGGTTGGCAGTCGGCGTTACTCTGACAGGGCCAGGCACACTTGCCGACTTGCACGTTGCAACGATGTGCCAGGCATTGAGCGTCGGCCTGACACGGAAACGCGATTGGGCTCGGCTGTGATGTCGTGCCGGTCGCGCTGGGCATAGCTGGTGGGGCTGCCTGCGCGGGGGGAGTGGTTGCGGTTGGCGGAGGCTGACTCGGCGCTGTCGCAGGCGGCGGCACCGGTTGTTGTGGTTCCGGCTCGCTACCACCGCAGCCGTTCGTCAAGAGCAAAGTTGATACACCGCACGCTGCGATCCAAGACTGCTGCATCTGCTGACCTCCAGAGGCCAGGCTATCCCCGCGCCCAAGCAACGGTCAACCCGAAACTATCCAAGGCGACTGTGGCAGGCACTGCGAAGAGGCGATTGCTGCCGCGGCGGGGAGCGGCGATGGATAGCATCTGATGCACATGTCCGAATTCGTCGCGAGCTTGGAACAGCGTTGCATTGAACGCCTGACAACTTCGCTTCGCGCAGCTTTGAAGCGCCGCACGTCGGCGGAAGGTCGGCTCGCCGGCGCTCTGGCTATCGTTGCACCGCACTCCTCTGCATTGTTGGACGAGATAACGCAAGCCTTGGAGACTCTGCTGTTGCGGGAGCAAGTCGAACGCCCACTGTTCAAAGCTGGTGTTCATGCGCTGTTGAAAGCTAACGCCGTTCGGGGCGGTGAGTTCCTGTGTCGCGGTTTGTTGTTTACAGAAGATCCGCATCTGCTCGTCAGTGGTCGGTTTACCAAGTCGGCTGAGCTTACCGGGACGCTCCAGCGCATCGCGAGCAAGGCGAAAGCCCAGGCGACCTTCTGCGCAGAGCTCGCACGTGTGTCACGTGGGGAGAGTCGTGGGGCGCGCCTGGTCGAAGTCGCGACGCGCATGAAGGAGTCGGATCGCTTGGAGCTCATCGAGCGGCTGCTGCTTTTGGACGAGCCCGCATCTCCCATCCCCGCGCACGCGTGGCCCGCTCTGCGGATCCTGCGCGATGCCGAGCGCCATGTTGGCCGCTGGTTGGCGTGGGCTGAGCTCGGAGGCGCCTTGGGTCGGGACGAGTCGATCAAGTTGGCGCGGCAGCGCATGGAACGAAGCGGACGCACGTCACGCACTGCCTGGCAGCTTGCTTGTTGGGCGCTCAGTGGCGACGGTGAAGACTTGCCGTTGCGCATCCCAAGCTTGGTGCAGCTCGACCGGTTAGGAGGGTTGTCTGCCTGCCGAGCCGCCCCCGCGTTCGTCTTTCGCATCGCCGAACACGACGTCGAGTACGCCCGGCCCAGGTTGCGTGACCTGGTTGTCGATTCGGAACCAAGCGTACAGGTTCGGGCCCGCGTTCACCTTGCTCGCTCTGGGGATTCCGAGTCCTTGCACTGGCTGCAGAGGACTGCGGAAGGTCGAGGGTCAGGGACCATGCGAGCGCTGTGCGTGGGGGCGATGTTCGACGTCACAGGGAAGCCCCAGCCAGCTCCGGTCGAATTGACTCGAGGCAAAGCGCTGGAACCTGCGGTTTGGCTCGGCCTCCTCGCACTGGCGTGTCGGGGAGCGATTGGGGAAGTGTTGTGCAAGCGCCACATTGGCTGCGTCGAGCGCGGCTTTGCGGCTTGAGTTGGCCACTCTGGCGCCGCGCGAAGGCGGCGCGCGGGCGAATAGGCCGCCCGATCTGCCGCGGGCAGCGAGTTGCGCGGGCGATTGACGATTACCTCGGGAACGCCAAGACGTCTCGCAACGGTACCCCGAGGGTCAATGCTACCAAACGTTCGAACCCCAGCGCGTTGCCGCTACACGGGGGGAGCCCCTCCGAAAGCGCCTCTAGGAACTGCTCATCCGCCGGGATGCTCTCCAGGCCTCGTTGTGTTCGCAGCGCTTGGTCGCGTTCGAAGCGATCCCTCTGCTCGACGGGATCCGTCAGTTCGCCATACCCATTACACAGCTCGACCCCGGCTAAGTAGAGTTCGAACCGTTCCGCGACACGCGCGTCGTCGGGCTTCTTGCGCGCTAGCGCGGCTTGTGTGGCGGGGTACTCCGTGAGGAACACAGGTTGGCTCACTCGGGCAAGGGCCGGTTCAACGCGGTCTACAAGTAGCTCGAAGTAGGTGCGCTCGTCGTTGGCGGCCAAGTCCACCACGTCCCGACATTGAGCGTATTGGGCGAATGCATCGCGAACGGTCATGCGCATGAAGGGCGCGGAGAGTTCGACCGTCCTGCCCCCTGATTGTAGGCGGGGCGCGCCAGCCAATGCTTCGAACAACGAGCGAACCAGGGCTTCTGTGTCGTCCATGACGGCCTCGACGCCCTCAAAAGCTCGGTACCACTCCAACAACAAAAACTCAGGCTGATGCCAAGCGCCCCACTCCTCGCGTCGGTGACACTGTGTCAACTGGTAGATGCGATCCATTCCGCCGACGAGCAACCGCTTCATGTGGAACTCCGGAGAAGTGATCAGCCATTCATCGTCCGAGCGATAGGGAGCAATGAAGGGATCCGTCCCCGGAGAGGCGACTCGGGTTGGGGTGCTGACTTCAACGAACGCGCGCGTGTCGAAATATTCGCGCACCAGCTTGCGCGCTCTGGCGAGCGATCGAAGGTTGTTGGCGATCCCAGTGATGCGAGCGAAGTCGCCGTCGGTCTTGAACGTGCCCGGGGCGACGTCGAGCAGGGTAGCGTCCACCACTTCGCCGGCAGCTGGCACACCACACAGCAATAGCCAACTTCCCAGTGGAGGGGGCGGCGCGCGGTTGTCGTCTGGCCCAAGACGGACGGTGACTCTCGCCGACGCGTCCGCTAGCACCCATTGCTCGTCGATGATGGCGACGAGCCGTCCGCGCACGCGCACGGGCTCGTGGCCGGTGAACGGTCCAGCCAGTACCTCCCCGCACGAAAATGAGGCTGGGCTAGCCACCGCCGAACGCCAACGCCGCGAAGCTCGCGAGGTGGCGACCCATCCACGGACCCAAGACGGCAAGCGAGAGCACGACCGCCACGAAGCGGGGTAGGTGGGCGATCGTGATGTCTTGAATTTGAGTCATCGCCTGAAATAGCGCCATGACCAAGCTCGCCAACGCCGCAATACCAACGACAGGCAACGAGAGAGCGACAGCCAACCACAATGCGCTTTCTGCCAAGGTTGCCGGGTCGCTCATGCTAGTACCTTCCCGCTGGCGCTAGTTCGGTGCGTTGCCGGCGTCGGCGCCAGCGTCGAGTGTGTCCTGTGTCTCGGCCTCGTCGGTCGGCGCCATCTCGTCGGTGGTCGTTTCGGGATCCGTCGCGTCTTCTGTGGCTGCCGTCTCGTCGGTAGCTGTTTCGGCATCCGTCGTGTCGTCGGTGCTCATTTCGTTCGCTGCAGCGTCCCCCATGCTCGCGTTCGCGGGATCGGAAGAGGCATTTTCGTCGGTCACCGTCTCGTCGTAGGCGAGATCTGCCCGTTCGCAGATTTGGGCGGAGCTGGAGCCCTGATCCGGGCAGCAGACGGCCCCTTCGATGCCTTGGTTCAACGACCGCAGCGAGCGGCAGATTAAGCCGGACTCGCAGTCCTCGTTGTCGTTGCGCGGGTCGCACCGTTCGCCTTCACCCTGTTTGGAGCAGCTTGTGAGGGCCGAAGCGAGGGCGACCACGAGCGCGCTCCTGTGTATCCAACCGCGACGAACCTGGTCTTGGAACTTGCCGAAATTCATGCCGGTCGGCTTTACCAGCTCGGGTCGTCGCGTGTCCACACCCGTCGACTAGAGCCCGAAAGGCTCAGCTCGCCCGCTCCCGGGCCGCCAGCGCATCGGCAAATGCGCCCACGTACTGGAAAGCACTGGTGATGCTGAATATCAGCGAGATGTAGATGAGCACCCGCCCCACGAGCACCAAATCGACCATCCCGAGGTCATAGAATC
Organism: Polyangiaceae bacterium; assembly: GCA_050298815.1. Lineage (GTDB taxonomy): Bacteria > Myxococcota_A > Polyangia > Polyangiales > Polyangiaceae > SZUA-265. The sequence continues at coordinate 218,462 of JBNKUV010000044.1, read as the reverse complement.
CCAGGCTCAGGTGGTAGGGATACCCGAGCATCAGGCACAGAATGCCGATCATTTGTAGCGCGGTCTTCAACTTGCCTCCGCGTGCGGCGGCCATGACCATGCCCTCGCTACTGGCGATGGAACGCAGTGCGGTGATGGAAATCTCGCGGGCTAGCAGCAGCACCACCGCCCAAGCGGCGATGCGCCCCATCGGCACCATCCAGATCAGCGACGCCATCACCAGCAATTTGTCAGCCAGCGGGTCGAGGAACTTACCGAGCACACTGACGATGTTCATGCGCCGAGCCAAGTAGCCGTCCAAGAGATCCGTCAGTGCGGCCGCCGAGTAAACGAGCGCCGCCCAGACGCAGGCCTTGGGAGTGCCTTCATCCAGTAGCCACAGCACCAGCGGGATGATGGCCACGCGAGCCATGGTCAGCAGGTTGGGCAGGTTGAGCGCGTCCTGCTTGAGCGTCGAACGGCGGGTGCGTGGCTTGTCGGCGTTCACGGGTTGCCATCTTCCACGGCGCTGCCGTTCAAGTCGAGCAACACCGCCCCTTCGCCCGAAAATCCGAGTAGGGAATCGAGGCCAGCGGGGGCTTCGACGGCCGGAACCACACGAGGCAGCACGCGGCCCACCCAACCGAGCACGTGCCGCTGGTTGACGAGGGTGGGCTTTTCGTTGGTGATTGGCAGGCTGCACAGCTCCTGGTGTGCCTGGCCGACCGCGGTGCCTTTGCCAGACAGACGGACGACGATGGGGGCGTCCGGCCGATGCGGGTCAATCGGGCCCGTTTCGTAGTCGATGCCCGCCTCAAAAGCTATGAGAGCAGATTCCAACAAGTAGAGCTCCTCCGCTTCGGCTTGCACCAAGAACAAGCGACAGCCTCTGGCCGGGGTCAGGACGGCGCGCCCGGCCCCGATCAGCGAGACCAGTGCGTCCTTGGCCGAGCCGAGGGCCTGAGGCGCGAGGACCCGCCCGAGGGAACGGTGGCGCAGACTCACCGTGGCAAAGGGAGCGTTGTCGTAGGACAGCGCGGCGATGCTGCTCGGACGGAGTGCCAACGAGGTATCGATTCGCGCCAGAACGTCACCCGATTCGCGCAACACGATCTTGGGGTACTCTGCAAAAACGAGCTCCGATTCGCGCACCAGCCGCTGCACTGGCTGAGCGACGCCGATGCCGTTGGCTGGCGGAGGTAGTGGTCGGGTGGGGTAATTGAGGTCGGGCGGGGGGGCCGCCCGTGGGACGCGCGGCATCAGGGAGGGGTGAAACGAAACGGGCGGGCTGCTCAGGTTCTGTGAGGAGATCCCGTTTCGCGGCCCGAGCTCGGGGATGTCGGCGAGGGCGGCTTCGTTCGCCTGGTCTACGAGTGCCGCCATGCGCTCGGCCATCCCGGGTCGGTCTGCCCGCTCGAAGGCAACTCGCGCTTTCTCGAAGTCCCCGAATCGTTGAAAGACGAGCCCCAGATAGCCCCAGGCGCGCTTGTGGCTGGGCGCGCGTTCCAGCACCTGTTCGAGCTTGTCACGCGCGCGCTCTGCCAGGCCGGTCTTGAGGTAGCAGAGCGCGAGGTTGATCTTCGGCGCGACCTCCTCGGGTGCCGTCAACTCCAGTTGTTCGTATATCTCGATGGCTCGGGGATACATCCCGAGACGAAAATAGACGACGCCCAGCAGTCCTTGCCCTTCCGCGTCCTTGGGTTGGAGTTTGAGTGCGCGCTCGAGCTCTGCCTTGGCCTCATCAACAGCGTTATCCTGCAGGAGTTCGCTTCCTCGGTAGAGGTGATAGAGGAACTCCTGGTCGTAATGGCCCGCTGATGGCGGCGCGTCCGAGGCGCTCGTCGGCACTTGGCTCGGACGTTGGCTGGGTCGGTGTGGTTTCACTGGCGGCGTGGCTTTCTCGGCACTCTTTTGTCGATACTCCGCGTTGTCGATACTCCGCAGATTGCCGCCATTGTCCCGGTCAGTCCAGTGAACCCTTGGTCGACGGGATGTCTGATGCCCGTGGGTCGAGTTCGCTGGCTTGCCGCAGAGCCCGTGCCAGCGCTTTGAAAGATATCTCGACGATGTGGTGCAGGTTGTCGCCTTCGTGCAAGTGGACGTGCAGGTTACAGCCGAGGGATCGACACAGCCCTTCGAAGAAGACCTCAGCCAATTCGCTGTCCCACTCGCCGATCTTCGCTTTGGCCAAGCGGACGCGCCACACGAAGTAGGAGCGCCCCGACAAGTCCAACGCGACCGTCACCAGGGCTTCATCCATCGGCAGGGTCGCCGAACCGTAGCGACGAATCCCCCGCCGATCACCCAACGCCTGCTGTAGCGCTTTGCCCAGCACGATGGCGATATCTTCCGTCGTGTGGTGTCCGTCGATCTCGACATCGCCCTTGGCCTTGACCCTCAAGTCGAACAGGCCGTGGCGCGGCAGTTGCTCTAGCATGTGTGAGAGGAAGGGTAACGGCGTCTCGATGTCGGCCTTTCCGCTGCCGTCCAGATCCACCTCGACTTCGATGTCTGTCTCGCTGGTCTTGCGATGTACGGTAGCGGTCCTCACTAGAATTCCTCGATCTTCCAAGCGTCGTCCTCGAGCAAGAGTTGAACCGCCCCGGCGGCTCCGTACGGAACGGTGGCCCTGTCGTCGCCGAGCAGCTCAGCGCGCGCCGTCGGCAGGGCGGCTTCCAACGCAGCGACCAGCTGATTCATTTCTTCGCGCTGGTCCCCCTCCCAGGCCTTCTGCAACAGCTCTTCAGTAAGCCCGTCGGTATGCTCTGTGGGCGCGAAGCGGAGTAGGACGTCGTAGCGGCCGGCCTTAAAGGCGCGAACGAAGGAGCGCAAAGTCCGCTCGGGTGTCGCCTGGCTGTAGAGCTGAATGGCCGAAACATCCGCCTTCCACTCGCCGTCTTCCAGGACGAGCTCCAGCGCTTCGCCGTCGGGTGTCGTGACCGTGGCGGTGACCTCCACCGAGTCGGCTTTGCGTGAAAGTGCGTGAGCGAGGGGCTCAAGCTCTTCGGGGTTTTCCTCTAAGATTCTTCGGAACGCCTCGAAAGTCATCCGCTTTTTGGCCTGCTCGCTCAGCATCGCGTAGGCGGCCTCGGCATTTCGTGCGCGGATGGCCGCGGCGTAGCGCTGCAGCGTTTCCTGCGGATCGGCGGACGGCGAATTCCGGACACATGCCGGCGCCAGGAAGAGAGTCCCAAGGAGGGCAAGTGTGCAACGTCGCATCACGACTCAGGCTTTACCACAACAGAGCCCGTTGCCACAGGACCAGGTTGGGGTCACGCCCGAGGGGAGGGTGGTCGTTTCGCATCGATTCGATGGAATCGATGCATTAGTGTTCTACCCATGCCGGAGAGCCCGAGCCAGCGTCCCACCGAGCGGATCGCCGTACTGCCGTTGCGCAACTCGGTGTTGTTTCCGATGAGCGTCGTTCCCATCAATGTGGGGCGACCTCGAAGTGTGCGGCTGGTGGAGGAGCTAGCGGGCAAGGAACGGGCGCTGGTTGGGGTTCTGGCCCAGCGAGATGCCGACACCGTAGAGCCGACCTTCTCGGAGGTCTACGCCGTGGGAACCCTGGCGAGAGTCGTGAAGGTCATCCGGCTCGGGCCCTCCAACTACAGCGTCGTGCTCAACGGCCTGGGTCGCTTCAACGTGGTCAAGCCCCTGTCGCTCGAGCCTTACATGCAGGCAGAGATACAGCGTATCCCCGAGCATCGAGTGCGCCAGTCGGACCTTGCTCAGGCCACCGAGTACTTGCGAGAGAGCACGCGCGAGGTCCTCAGTCTGACGCCAGAGCTACCCAAGGAAACGGCCAGCGTGCTCGACAACGTGAAGGATCCGGGGGCGCTCGGCGATCTGATCGCATCGAACTTCGCCGATGAGCAAGCCCCGGTCTCCGAGCGTCAGCAAATCCTCGAAGCGGTGGCTGTCAAGCAGCGACTCGAGCTCGTCCAGGCGGTGGTGAACAAGCAGCTGAGCTTGTTGCGTGCGAAGGATGCCATCGCCGAAGAGATCCGTGATGAGATGAGCATGTCGCAGCGCGAGTACGTGCTGCGGGAGCAGATGCGCACCATCCTCGAAGAGCTCGGAGAGAGCGCCGACGAGGATGAAGTGGACGCGCTGCGAGCCCGATTGATGCGTGCGGACGTGCCGGACGAGGCGATGGAAGTGGGGCGCAAGCAGCTCTCTCGTTTGCGAGCGATGGCACCCCAGTCCGCGGAATACAACGTCACCCGCACGTATGTCGAATGGATCGCGGACTTACCCTGGAGTCGGATCACCCCGGATCAGAACGACGTCAAGAGTGTCGCCCGTTGCTTGGATGAGGACCACCATGGCCTCGAAAACGTCAAGCGTCGTATCGTCGAGTACGCCGCCATCCGTCAGCTGCGCCGCGACAAGCGCGGCCCGATTCTGCTCTTCGTTGGCCCTCCGGGTGTCGGCAAGACCTCCCTGGGCAAGTCCATTGCGCGCGCCATGGGTCGTCGGTATGGCCGAATCGCCCTGGGCGGGGTGCGGGATGAGGCGGAGATTCGCGGTCACCGCCGAACCTATGTCGGCGCGTTGCCGGGGCGCATCCTGCAGGCCTTGAAGAAAGTCGGCACCAAAAATCCCGTGCTGGTGCTGGATGAGGTCGACAAGATGGGAGCCGACGTGCGCGGCGACCCCGCGTCTGCGCTGCTCGAAGTGCTCGATCCAGCTCAAAACGACACCTTCGTCGACCACTATCTCGGCATCCCTTTCGATCTGTCGCAGGTCGTCTTTCTCGCCACCGCCAACGAGCGCGGCGGCATCCCGATCGCGCTCCGCGATCGTATGGAGCTGATCGATGTGCCAGGTTATACCCGCAACGATAAGCTATCTATCGCCGAACAGTTCTTGGTACCAAAGCAACTGCGCGATCACGGCTTGAGTGAGAATCAGCTGAGCTTTCCGCGGGAAGGGGTCGAATCGATCATCGACTACTACACCCGCGAGGCTGGCGTGCGCGGTCTCGAGCGCGAAATCGGTGCAGTCTGCCGGGGCGCCGCCGTGCGTATCGCCGAGGGTGAACTGGAGCTGTCGCAAGTCGCGACGGCTGAGCATGTGCAGCACGTCCTGGGTACGCGAAGATACCAGCTCGAAATGGTCGAACGCGACTATGTGCCAGGTATCGCCACAGGCCTATGCGCGACCGGAGCTGGCGGGGATATCTTGATCATCGAAGCGACCCGCATGCCCGGAAAGGGCGACATTCACGTTACCGGTAGCTTACGCAAGGTCATGAAGGAGTCGGCCGCCACCGCCGTTTCCTACGTGCGATCTCGGGCGGACCGCCTGTACTTGGACCCCCGATGGTTGGAGAAGATCGACCTTCACTTGCACGTGCCGCGGGGGAACGTCGTGCGCGACGCAGCTGGCGCGAGCGTCACGATGTTCGTCGCGGTGGCCTCGCTGCTGCTCGGGATCCCGGCCTATCCCGACGTCGCGGTGAGCGGGGAGTTGACGTTGCGCGGGCGCGTGCTTCGCATCGGCGAGGTCAAGGCGAAGATCCTCGCCGCTCATCGCGCGGGGATTCGCAAGGTCTTGCTTCCCAAACAGAACATTCCAGATCTGGAAGAGGTGCCGGTGGAGGTCCTCAGGGAGCTCGACATTCGTCCGATATCTCACGTGGACGAAGTACTGCGCCAGGTGCTCCAGCAGAATCCCGAGCCTCGCCAGGGCGGGCCTGAGCTTGCTGCGAGCCCTTGAGACTTGGGGTCACAGCGTTGGTCGCTGAGATGCGACTCAGGCCACTGGGAACGCGCCGTGCCCGGGCGCGTATGAACTCGTCCGCCGGGTGGCATGGACCGGATGGAATCGGTCTCGCGGTTGACGAACCCTTCCGCGTTTCGTGTGATGGAAGTGATGGATAGCCTGCTCGCCTCCAAGTTGCAGACGGCCTTGATGGCGATTGTGGTCCTGACTCTGTTTTGCGTTGGGCTGCTGCCGCTGTTTGGCGGCCCGAGCTACGAGTTTTCTCTGGCCTGCGGAGTGGTGTTGCCGCTGTTCGGAGGCGTCTTCAATGCGCTGGATGCTGCGCAGCGGGGAGCTTTGCCGGAGCAAGCATTCGTGCGCGGGCTGGCGTCGGGCGCGAGACTGTGCGGCCTGGCCCTGGGCATCGCATTGCTCCACGGGCTTCGCGTTGGCTTCTGTGAACCGTGGCCGGACCTGGCGTACTTTGCCCTTGGGCCCGTCCCCGGGGCTTTGCTGGCGTGCGCCTGGGGAGCGTTGTGCGGTGCATTCGCCGTCGGGTCCACGCGCGTTCGCTTGGTGGGTGCGGCCCTGCTCGCGGTGGCTGCCCCCATCGCTGGCATCGTCCTGAGCCTCGCGCGCTACTACACGAGCCCCATCATCTTCGCGTTCGACCATTTCTTCGGCTTCTTCTCCGGCATTCTCTACGACACCATCATCGACGGGACGGAGCGCTTGCTCACCTACCGCGTCGGAACGTTGGCGTGGGGGTGCGTGTTGTACGCAGTCAGCGTCGCGGTCTACCGTGGCGCCGATGGCTCGCTGAGGACGCGCGTTCGGGGACGTCGCCGAGCGGTGGGCGCAGGGGTTTTGGGGGCGGTTGTTGGGCTGCTGCTCATGGTCAACGGTTCCGCTCTTGGGCACTTCCAAACGGTGGCGTCGATTCGGCAGGAGTTGGGACACGTGGCCCGCTCCGAGCGCTGCGAGGTCGTCTACGCGTCAGGTATCGCTCAGCGGGATGCGCACGCTCTGGCGCGTGATTGTGACGGCCACATCCGAGAGCAGGAAGAGTTCTTCGAGCAGCAGGGCCCGGCGCTCGTCACGGTCTATTTGTTTGCCTCCGGCGCGCAGAAAGCCTACCTGATGGGCGCTCGAGACGTTTACATCGCCAAGCCCTGGCGGAACGAGATCTACATCCAGGCGCGGAGCTATCCGCATCCGGTGTTGGGGCACGAACTGGCTCACGTGATGGCGGGTCAGTTCGCCAGCGGACCATTCCGGGTTGCGGGTCCACTGGGTGGATGGATCCCCGACCCGGGGCGTATCGAAGGTGTAGCAGTGGCTGCATCGCCACGCCAAGGCGACGAGCTCTCTTTGCTCGAATGGGCACGTGCCATGCAGCAGGAGAAGCTCCTACCGCCGCTCGAGAGTATCTTTCGTTTGGGCTTCCTGGGGCAGAACTCCTCCAAGGCCTACACTGTTGCGGGAGCGTTCTTGCATTGGTTGAGGCAGGCACATGGAATTGCCGCGGTGAAAGCCTGGTACGGCGGCGCCACCTTGATGGAAGCCACGGGTGAGTCGTTGGCCGAGTTGGAGGCTGCTTTTCATGCTCATCTCGAAGGCATCGATGTGCGCCCCGAGGTGATGCAGGTTGCCAAGGCACGCTTCGAGAGACCCCCGGTGTTCGCTCGGCGTTGTCCGCATCAAGTAGATGCAGTGGTGGGCGAGGCACGCCACGCCTTGGCGCGTTTCGATCCAGAGGGGGCAGAGGCGCACTATCGCGACGTCTTGAGCATGGACCCTAACAACTTCACAGCAAGAACCGGGCTTGGGGAGTGCGCGTTCAGAAGGGGCGAGCTAGACCGCGCCACGAAGGCTTATCGAGAACTCGAACAGGACACCCAGCTCTCCACGTTGCAGCGAGCGATGGTGCTGGAACGCCTGGGCGACTTGGCGTTCTTCCGAACGCAGTTGTCGACGGCAAACACTCACTATGCACAAGCCGAGGAGCTGATAGTCGACCAAGACCATGCCCGCACGTTGGAGGTCAAGCGCGTTGCCACCGGCAAGCTCCCCGCGCCGGAGCTCGCACGAAAATCCGTGCAAGCATTGCTGATCGGGCGCCCATTGTTCGGGACCGACTGGTCCTTGGCGGCCGTGACGATGGGGCGCTGGGCGGAAGCGGTAAAAGATGACGGCCTCGCCGAGTACCTCGTGGCGCGCAACCTAGCCACGAGGGGTCGCTGGGAGGAAGCCTCGACTGCACTCGATCAGGCGCTGTCCCAAGGTCTCAGCACACCGCTGGTCAAGGCAGAGGCGTTGCGCACCCGCGTGCACCTGGCGTGTGCGCTCGGTCAGCGTCAGGTCGTACAGGAAGGCACTGAGCTCTACTTGAAGGAAAGGAGCCCAAGCGGTGCTCGGCGCGCGGAGCTGATTCGCTTTGCCCGGCGCTGCGGGGCCGAGGTGGTTGCTCGGGCGGCGGACAAGCCCGAGGGTTCAGGCAAGAAGGTCAAGCCAGATGGGGTGAAGCAGAAGTGAGTTTGGGGCGCAGCGTGGTGTGGCTCGGATGTACGATGGCGTTGTTCGTGGCCTGTGATGAGGAAGAACGCTCAGTGGGCTCGGAACAGTCGCACGTCCGCGCCACCGGAGCCAACGGGGGGAGCCCAGCAGGGCAGGTGGATGAGGGTGATCCGCCTCCCGACGTTGCCGGGTCAACCGCTGAGGCGCGCAGTGCGGGCGGGGCGACGGCCGCGAGCCCAACGGCGGCTCAGGAGGGCGGCGGCTCTGTGCCGAACGACGCGTGCCCTGACGGGATGCGCAAAGTCGCCGGTGGCAACTACTGGGTTGGCAGTCCGGGCACGAAGGGGCCACCGGACGAGCATCCGCGATTTCGCACCAAGGTTGCGAGCTTTTGCCTAGATGAGACGGAGGTGACGACCAAGGCGTTCACTGCTTGCGTTGAGTCCGGCGAATGCGAAGGTATCAAGCGGCCTCCGGTGACCTGCAACTTCGGTCGTCCCGGGAGAGAGGCGCACCCCATGAACTGTGTGACGTGGGAGCAAGCTAGCGCGCATTGCGCGGAGCGGGGCGCGCGACTGCCCACTGAAGTCGAGTGGGAAGTTGCGGCTCGCGGAGGCGATGAGTATCGGGCGTATTCTTGGGGAAATCAGCCACCGAGCGTGGAGGTCACCTGTTGGAAGCGCCCCGGGACGTGCCCAGTTGGCAGTTATCCGGCAGGGGCGTTTGGCCTCAAGGACATGATTGGAAACGTGTGGGAATGGACAGCCAGCGACTATGGGAGCTACCCATGGCCGCCAGAGCAGTCACCCAACAAAGTGTATCGAGGCGGCAGCTGGAGTCGGCGTTTTGTCAAGTGGATGAGTCCGACGCTGCGCAACCGGTGGAGTCCGACACGGTGGGGCTCACACCTGGGGTTTCGGTGCGCGCAATTGGCTCCGGGGGCGCAGTGCGCGTACGGCTCGCCCAACGAGGATGGAACGTGTCCCCACGGCGTCGAGGATGCCGAATGCGCTCGCAACAAGACGTTCAACGGCGCGCGCTGCGCCAGGGAGGGGGAGCCCCAGTGCCTGCCCGGGGCGTCGTTCGTTGCCGGCTTCGGTTGTCAACGCCCGCGCACGTTCGAGCAGGATTTCTATTCACGTCGCGACGACGGAACCCAAGGGGTGAAGATGACTCGCAGTCCGCGCTTCGATGCTGACTGCCGGGAGCACCAAGCCACGCGCCCCAAGGCCTATCGACTTCATGGGGGGACTCATCCTGGCCGCAACGTCGTCGTTCAGTCTCGTGGTTGCAAAAATCGCGACGTCGGTGTTGGATGGAACTCCGCATGTTGCCCCTGAGCTCCTGTCGTCGCTTGTTCGTTTCACTGCTGCCGACTGGTGTGCTCACCCTCGTGTTCGGTGCGTCCTGTGGCGGTCCTACGGGACCCGAAGCAACACCCGCTGCCGCGCCCGACGAATCGAGATTGCAGGCGCCTCGCGTGCAAGGGGCAAAATCCGATACGGAGGAGGAAGAAGGCCGCCCCGGCTCGAGCGCACCGGTGCCCGAAGCGTCGTCACCGGGCGACGACGGGCCCCCAGGGGAGCAGGCCGTGCAGGGTGCTACCGGCGACACGGAGTTGCGAAATCCAGAGCCGCCGCCCTTGCCGGGTGGAACGACCGTGCTGCACATCGGAGACAGCTTCGCGGGCGCCTTGGGATACGAACTCAACCGTGAACTCGAGGCCTTGGGGGTTCAAGGCGTCCTGAAGTACGAGAAGAGCACGTACATTCCGACGTGGGCGTGGAAGAAGGATTTCCCGAGCTACCTCTGGAAGTACAAGCCTGATCTGATTCTAGTCACTCTTGGAGGCAACGAACTGGGCATTGCTGAGCCGGAAAAGCGCGCAGAGACGGTGCGGCGACTGATTCAGCGCTTCGATGGGATCCCGTGTGTTTGGATTGGGATCCCCCTGTGGGAGGGAGCCAATCCCAAGCTGATGCGGGTGATCGAAGAAAACTCCGCTCCCTGCCAGTTCCTGGATTCACACGCATTGATTCCGGACATGCAGCGCGCCAAAGACAACATTCACCCATCGCTCTCGGCGCGAACCAGGTGGGCGAAGACCGTCGTCGCGTGGTTGGCAGAGCATCGGCGCCCAGATGGCGACAAGCCTTGGTCCTGGAAAGACGAGCGCCGCTGAGGAAGAGCACTCTGCCTTTGGGGGTCCTGTGCGGCCAACCGCTGTGAAGGTAGGGCGCTTTGCCGTGGCGCGGGACTGGCTCGGAAAGGTCGCGGGTTCAAGGGTAGTGACCTGGATCCCTCAGCCCGGTGGTTTCGTCCAGGCCCAACATCAGGTTCATGTTTTGAATCGCCTGGCCGCCGCCTCCCTTGAGCAGGTTGTCCAGGGTGGAAAGCGCGGTCACTGTGCGGTGTTGCCCGTTGACGGGGCCCGCAACGATCTTCACCTCGGCGAAATTCGAACCCGCAACAGCGACCACCTCCGGCAAGCGCCTTCTCGGGCGCCTGACGAAGTGGCTGCCCACGTAGGTTTCATCTACCAGCTGATCGAGTTCGTCCTGGCCCACCGTGTTGGGGATGGTGGCGAAGGAGCTGGCAAAGATGCCGCGCGTCAGGGGAGCGGCCACTGGCACGAAGCTCAGTTCGACGTCCGTCGCACCCGCGCTTGACAGCGTTTCGACGATCTCGGGTACGTGAGGATGCGTGAAGGGCTTGTAGCAGCGCAGGTTTGCCGCGCGGGTCGGGTGGTGTGTCGTGAGCAGCGGGCTGGCGCCGGCGCCACTCGAGCCGGTGGCCGCCACAGTGTGGATCGGGCCACGCAGAAAACCAGCTTTCGCCAGAGGCAGAAGGCCCAATTCGATGGTGGTGGCGAAGCAGCCCGGCGATGCGACGGTGCGCGTCTGCTTGATGCGTTCGCGATTGACCTCGGTGAGACCGTAGACGAAATCTGGGAGCAGTTCGGGCAAGGGGTGCGGTTTTCCATAGAATCGCGCGTAGTCGTCGCTGGTTTGCACCCGGAAGGCTCCAGAGCAGTCGATGACTCGGGTGCCGTTCTTCAGCAGCGCCGACGTCACCTGCCAGCTCACTTCGTGGGGCAAAGCCAAGAAGGCGACGTCGACTTTCGGTGCTGTCGATTCGTCGTCGGAAACGGCCTCGTAGACGAGCTCGCTGAGTCCTTCCAAGTGAGGTTGCGCCGAACCCAGTGGCTGTCCCACGTGGTCGGCGGCGAGGACGCGTACCAGTTCGACCTCTGGGTGTAGCCACAGACGTCGCAAGATCTCCGCGCCGATGAACCCTGTCGCTCCGTAGACCGCTGCCTTGAAATGCTTCACTCTGGGAGTGTAGCGCAGGAAGACAACCTCGGGCAGCGTGCAGTCAGCGTCACTAGTCCGTGACGCACGTGCCGGCAGTCCCGGACCGGCGACGGGCGCAGGCCTCCAGCGTACGGGGCCCGGGCTCGAGACTGCCCCAAGATTACCCGGAGCTGGCGGTGCGCCTAGTTGCCTGGCTTCTCGCCTGCCAGGGTGATCGGTACCCAGAACAGCTTCATCGCCGCGTAGTCGGCTTTCCGTTCGTAACCGACCAGACCGAAGAGGATGTCCCAGAAGTGGCCGTCTGGGGTTTCGCCGTAGGAAAGCGCGGGCAAGACGTGGAACTCCCAATCCAGTCCATGCGCCACCTTCTTTTCCGAGTACAGGAAGTTACCCACGAGCTGGGTGAGGCTATTGGGTCGCGCGAAGCGCCAATAGACGGGCGCCGCAATAGTAACCCGAGAGCTTGGGCCCGCGAAGTCCCAGAAGATCGGCGCCACGACGGAGTACGACTCATGCCGGTCTCGACCAAAAAACAGGAACGGGTAGAGGTTCGTGTTCCACCCGGTCAGGCTTTGCTCGTGCTTGAAGAAGGGCGTGATCCACGTCTCGCGCTCGAGTCCGAAGCGCTCGAAATTGCCGTAGAAAGGAAACAGGGCGAAGCTGTCCTCACGCGGACTCGTCCGACGGTAGTAGAAAGGAAACAGCAGCGTCTGGTCGACTCCCGCATCGGGGTCGCGGTAGAGCCACAACAGTGGCGTGTACATGTCCAGCTCTGTGCGCCCCCGGTGGCGGGCGTAGCCCCAGGTGGCGAACGTGCTGTCGCCCTCTTCGGAAGTCATGCTCATCCATAGGGGGTTGATGAACAGCGTCTCGTTTCGCTTCCACCCGTAGTGGAAGAACGGAAAGAGTGTTGTGTGGCGTTCTTCCGGTCCCCACATGCTCCAGTAGAACGGCAGGATGTGAAAGGAGTTCTCCTTCTCCTGGCGCCAGCGGTAAAACGGCCCCCACACGTTCAGCTCGCTGTCGAGGTCGCTATCGGCCTCGTGGTAGTGCAAGAGAGGCGGGATGAGGCGGTAGCTGGCGGTTTCCGTGTGCCCGGAGAAGTAGAGGGGGAAGAGGCCCAGATCGCGAGTCTTGGGGCCCGAGAAGCAGCCAGCGCCGTCCGTCCATGAGCAGAAACCCAGCCCGATCAGGTTCAGCCCGCCTTCCTCATCCTTGTTGAGGTAGGTGAGTAGCGGCGGGATGATCTGGTACGACCCCTTCTCCCTAGTACCGAAAAAGTAGAGCGGCGCCAGCCAGTCGTCGCTTTCGGTTTTCGTCCTGCGATTGACGAGGGGTCCGACAACGGTGGTACGGCTCTCCGTATCCCGTAGATTCCAGAACACCGGAAACAGGATGTCGTCCGCCCGTTCAGCGCTGCGACGATTGTAGTAGACACCGCCGAATACTGACGCTCGGTCGGTCACCGAGGGATCCGTCAGGCTTGGCATCGTGCGTTCCATCCAAACGGGGAAGGCGAGCTTGAGCCGGTATTGGTCGCTCGTTTCTTGGTAGTAGAGCCCGTAGTAATCCCGGTCGACCTGATTCGGGTCCCGGCCCAGCTCAGGCTCCATCAGTGCCGCATCCGAGCCAATACGCGCCATCGCCGCCTCGCTCACCTCGAGGGGTTTTTCTGGCAGTGTCGGCTCGTTGCCTTGGGGGATGGTGCTTTCTGCGCCACCGGAGGCGGCGTGCAGCTCGGGTGTGCCTGGTGGGGCCTTCTCGGCCTTCTTCTTCGGCTCTGGCGCCGGGGCTCCCGGCGTGTTCATCGGCATCGATGGATCGCCGAAGCCAGGCCCGCCGAAGCCTTGAGCGGCAGCTGCCCCGGAAACGGCAAAGCCCGTGGCCAGGCAGGCGCCCCCGAGGAGTCGTTTGAGTCCCGCCATCGTTTACGCCTGCCTTTCGTCTTGGGCAGAGTCTAGCTGGGCCTGCACACCCGCGACGATGTCGCTCCAAGCCACGTCGGTCTGGCTGTGTGCGTCGAGATTCTTCAATTGCACGCGTTGGTCCTTCAGCTCTTGTTCGCCCAACACGAGCGCCAGGCAGGCCCCGCTGGTGTTGGCCCTTCTGAGCTTGCTCTTCAGTGAATTGTCGCGGCCGTCGACGTCGGTGCGGATACCGGCGTTGCGCAGGGTCTGGGCCAGCTTCAGCGCGGCGCGGGTGGCTTCGGATCCGAGCGGGGCAATGAGGACCGTCGCTTTTCCGCTCACCGCGCGATCCCCCATGGCTAGCAGGATGCGCTCCATCCCCATCGCGAAACCGATGGCGGGAACGTCGGGCCCACCGAGGCTTTTGACCAAGCCGTCGTAGCGCCCGCCGCCGGCGATGGTGTTCTGCGCACCCAGCTCACCTGCGTCCGACTGTATCTCGAACAATGTGCGGCTGTAGTAGTCGAGCCCGCGCACGAGCTTGTGCTCGATTGTCGGGCTCACCCCAAGGGCATCGAGCTGATCCTGCAGCTCGTCGAAGTGGGCACGGTCTTCATCGGTCAATGCTTCCAGCGTCGAGGGCGCCCCAGCAGTGACTTCTCTGTCTTTTGGGTTCTTCGAGTCCAACACGCGCAAGGGGTTCTTATCCAAGCGCTGCTGCGAGTCTTCGCTCAGGTCGTTCTTGAACGGGGACAGATAGTCGATCAGGGCCTCCCGGTAGCGAGCTCTGCTTTCCGCGCCGCCGATGGAGTTGACCAGCAGCTCGAGCTTTCCGATGCCCAGAGACTGGTAGAGCTGCATCAGCATCGCCATCAGCTCTGCGTCACAGGAGGGTCCGGGATCGCCGTAGATCTCACAGCCAGCCTGATAGAATTCGCGATGGCGTCCGCGTTGGGGACGCTCGGCGCGATACATCGGACCTAGGTAGTACCATCGGGTTATCGGCTCCTTGGCGTGTACCGAGTGCTGCACATAGGCACGCACGCAGCTCGCCGTGCCCTCAGGACGCAACGTGAGCGAGTCCTTGTGACGCTCGAACGTGTACATCTCCTTCTGCACCACGTCGGTCACTTCCCCGATGGTGCGAACGAACAGACTCGTGGGCTCCACGAGGGGGGTACGAACTTCCTCGAAGCCGTGAAGCTGTGCCGCCTTGATGAAGGCGGCCTCCAGTTCGTGCCAGCGCTCGATGGCACCCGGAAGGATGTCGTTCATCCCCTTGACGGCGCGGAAAGACATGAGTTTCTGAAAATCCTCGGACGAGCCCAGAAAAAGGGCAGAGGGGCCTATCGCGCACTCTGCGCCAACGGGTCAAGGGTTTGCCCCGCACGCCCAGGGAACCTGGTCAATTGGCCAGTGCTGGCCGGGCATGATATGCACCCGCCCATGCGCGCTCTGGGCATCGATTTCGGCAAGGTTCGCGTCGGTATCGCCATCAGTGACGAGCTGGGCATGCTGGCCCACCCTCGGCCATTCCTCGATGGTAGAAACATGCGGACGCTGCTAGCTGAGTTGAAGCGACTGCGAGATGCGGAGCAGTTGGAGCTATTTGTCGTCGGATTACCGCGGATGTTGGACGGAACGGAAGGTCCA
The DNA here is from genome assembly GCA_050298815.1 of Polyangiaceae bacterium. Classification (GTDB taxonomy): domain Bacteria; phylum Myxococcota_A; class Polyangia; order Polyangiales; family Polyangiaceae; genus SZUA-265. Next base: position 203,383 of record JBNKUV010000044.1, on the reverse strand, counting down.
GCGGCCCGCCGCGCCCGGCGTTTCGCAGAGCTGTTGCGCAAAGTCTCTGGCATCCCGGTGGAGTTGGTGGATGAGCGGCTTTCCACCCGTCAGGCACAATCCCGGCTGTTGGAGGGTGGTGTGGACGCGAGGCGCGCTAGGCAGAAGGTGGACAGTGCCTCCGCGGCCATCCTCCTTCAGGCATGGCTGGACGGCAGGTCGGCGCGGCCGTGAGTTCTCAGGGGCAGCGGCGCTCGGGGGGGCGAACAGGGCGGGCGGGTCAGACGTCCGCTGCAGAGTCGCGCAAACGGTCGACACCCCGCTCGTCGGAGCCAGCAAAAGCGAAACGGGGAGGCGGCATCCGTCGCCGTCGACGCACGACCAAACCGAAGCTGGCCGTTCTGTGGGTGGTGCTGATTGGAGCGAGCGCTGTCACAGGTGCTGGGGTTGGGCTGGCGGGACTCTGGCTGTGGGGACAGGAACCGGCCTCTGGCACTGGCTACGCTGCCTTCGAAATCGGTGCGGACGATACCCTGTCGCATATCTCCGAGCACCTGGAAGAGCTCGACCTGGTCCGATCTGCGGGCTGGTTTTCTTGGTTCAAGCGTGTGTACGCAGGAGCCGCAGTGTTCGAACCAGGCCAGCACTTGTTGAGCCGTGGCGCGGAGCCGCGCGAACTGATCCAACAGCTAGCGCGGCGGCAAGGCCGCCATCACTTGCGCGTAAACCTACCGGAGGGGTGGGACTCGTTTCAAATCGCAAGGCGCCTCGCTGACGAAGGCATCTGCGGGCAGCAAGCGTTTCTTAAGGCGGTATTCGACCGGGACCTGGCGCAAGACGTGGTTGGACAGGATAGCTTCGAGGGCTACTTGTATCCGGCCAGCTACGATTTGCGTGTCAATTCGGCGCCAGAATGGTTGGTGGAAAAACTCGCTTCGCAAGGTCTGTCACGGTTTCGTGCGTTGAGCGGCGAGGCGGGCGTGCGAGGGCTCTCCATGCATCAGTTGGTCACACTCGCTTCCGTCGTGGAAAAGGAGGCTGCCGACACCGAGGAGTTGCCGCTCGTCGCCAGCGTCTTCTTCAATCGCCTGGAGGACCCTCAATTTCGCCCACTGCGCATGTTGCAGAGCGACCCAACTGCCGGCTACGGCTGCAAGCTCCCAAGCAGTGCCCCTAGCTGCCGTGGGTTCGACGGGCGAATCACTGCCGCCATGCTACGGGACGCGGAAAATCCGTACAACACCTACAAGCACCCAGGCCTGCCCCCTGGGCCCATTGGAAACCCGAGCGCGGAAGCGGTCCAGGCGGTGATCGGGGCACCTCGCACGAAGTACTATTTTTTCGTCGCCGGCCCGAGCGGTCGGCACGTTTTCAGTCAAACGTTGCAAGAGCATCGGCGCGCCATCCAAGGCAAGGATTGAGGCTCGCCGTCGCTGCGAAGTGCCGCCTCAGCGGACCCAGCACAAAAAAGAGGCTTCCATCGGTCCCCGCAGCCAAGTATCAGCTTTGCCCATGAGCGCTTTCGACACCGCAGTCAGTACCATCCAGTTCCTCGCCGCCGATGCCGTACAGAAGGCCAACACTGGTCATCCCGGCACCCCAATGGCTCTCGCTGGGATCACGACTGACCTGTTCACTCGTTACCTGCGCTACAATCCGAAGGACCCAGAGTGGGCAAACCGTGACCGTTTCGTTCTGTCCTGTGGGCACGCTTCCATGCTGCTCTACTCGGTACTCCATCTGGCGGGCTACGACTTGCCGAAGTCGGAGTTGGAGCAATTCCGCCAGTGGGACAGCAAGACGCCAGGGCATCCGGAGTACGGGCACACTGCCGGCGTCGAAACGACGACTGGTCCGTTGGGGCAGGGTGTCGGCAATGCTGTGGGCATGGCCTTGGCATCGAAGATGGCAGCGGCTCGGGTGAACACAGAAGCTAGTACCCTGATCGACTACCGGGTGTTCGCGCTGGCGTCCGACGGTGACCTGATGGAAGGCGTCGCGTCCGAGGCCTGCAGCTTGGCGGGACACCTCGGGTTGGACAACCTGATCGTCATCTACGACGCCAACAACATCACCATTGATGGGAAAGCGGAAGTATCGTTTTCGGAGGACGTGGGGCGGCGCTTTGAGGCCTACGGCTTCGGGGTGTGGAACGTCGACGGTCACTCTCCAGAACAGGTCCGCGAGGCGCTGGATGCCGCGATTGCCGACAGCGACAAGCCGTCCCTGATCATCGCAAAGACGCACATTGGCATCGGTTGCCCAACCAAGCAGGACACATCCAGCGCGCACGGTTCACCTTTGGGGGATGCAGAGATCCAAGGCGCGAAGAAGAACGCAGGTTGGCCAGAAAAGGAGACCTTCCGCGTGCCAGCGGAGGCGTTCGAACCCTTCAAGGCTCGCGTCGCTGCCGTCAAACCCGAGTACGACGCGTGGCACGCTCGGGTAGAGGCTTTGAGCGGGGAGCAGAAAGCCGCGTGGGAAGCATTCAGCGCGCCCAAGCTCGAATCACTCCTGCCCAAGTTGGCAAGCGTCAAGTTCGACAAGCCGACGGCAACCCGGGCCACGGGTGGTGCCATCGTCCAAGAAGTGGCGAAGCTCGTTCCAACCTTGATTGGCGGCTCCGCCGATCTCAACGCCTCCACCAAGACGGACATCAAAGACGGTGGGTATGTCAGTACCGGGGAGTACGCCGGGCGCAACATTCGCTTCGGCGTGCGGGAGCACGCCATGGGGGCCATCGCCAACGGCCTTTCGCTGGGCGGATTCTTGCCTCTGACGTCCACATTCCTGATCTTCAGCGACTACATGCGTCCGCCAATGCGGCTTTCGGCAATGATGAAGACACAGGCGGTGTTCGTGTTTACGCACGACTCGTTCTACGTTGGGGAAGATGGTCCCACTCATCAACCCATCGAGCAGGTGAACTCGCTGCGCCTGATCCCCGGCTTGGACGTGGTTCGACCCGCGGACGGTCTCGAGACCGCATTCGCGTGGGCTCACGCTGCGGAACGCCGCGACGGTCCGACCGCGATGCTGCTCACTCGACAGGACCTGCCTCAGCTTCCGCGCGAGAGTGGCTTTTCCGCTGAACACATGAAGCAGGGTGCGTACATCCTGAGCGACGCCAAGGACCCAACCCTCGTGTTGATTGCGACTGGTAGCGAGGTCGCTGTGGCAATGGCCGCCAAACCACTGTTGGAGGCGCGCGGACAGAAGGTGCGTGTCGTTTCGGCACCCTGTCTCGAGCTTTTCGAGCGTCAGAGCCGAGAAGTTCAGAGCAAAGTCCTCGGTAGCGCTCCGCGGGTCTCACTAGAAGCTGGAACGACCTCCCTGTGGCACCGTTGGCTGGGAGGGAAGGGGATTGCGATCGGTATCGACCACTACGGTGCCAGTGCCCCAGCGGAAGAGCTGGCCCAACACTTCGGATTCACCCCCGAAGCAGTCACGGCGCGCATCGTCGAGGAACTGGGCTGAGCCTCCGTTTGCGCGCTGGCGGGGCGTTCCGATCTCTGGCGGGCCCTGACTTGTTCCCCGAGCGGGGTACAGCCGTTCACTGTGGCGTGCGGTAGCGTGAGCAGTTATGCTCGGCCACCCGCCGTTGATGGACGATCTACCGCTCGTACTCATTCCGCACCCCCATGTCAGGGTGGACCGCCACATACTCGGGGGCAGTCCCTATGTGGCCGGGTCGCGCGTACCGGTGAGACGCTTGTGGGGGTTCTATCAGGCAGGGGCAAGCGTAGAGGTGCTCGTGAAGCGTTACCCGCGGCTGGGGCCTGGCAAGATCTTGGACGCGCTGGCGTTCGCTTTCGACAATCGCGAGGTCATCGAGCGCGATCTCGCTCGGGAGCAATTGCTGCTGATGAACACTGATGCCACAGGCCCCAGCGCCGGGCAGATGGACCTACCGTTCAAAGGTGAAAAGCCAGACGCCTGACTTCGATGGGGCGCCTCGTTTAGGCCTTCTTTGGATTCGGTGTTCGCCCTCGCTTGGGCGGCTTGCTCGATGCACGCTCTCGTAGGAGCTGACGTAGCCGGAGGCCTTCCTTGGATGTGACCACCGAAAGCACCTCCTTGAATCGCTGAGCTGGGCGAGGACGAAAGCGCCGTCGTGTCTGCAGGCTCACTTCGGCCGCCTGCAAGCAGCGCCGCCGGAAGGCCGGGTCCGCCTCGATACGTGCGGCGAGCGCGGTTCGGGCCCGCACGATCTGGTCTTCTTGGGAGCAAATGAGCAAGGCATCGCACCCTGCTTCGATTGCTCGCACCGAGGTCTCCTCAATGGCCCAACCCTGACTCAACGCTCCCATCTCCAAATCGTCGCTGAAGACGACACCTTCGAATGCGAACTCTCCGCGCAGCAGGGTGGTGCACAAGCGCGGGCTCAGCGTGGCCGGGACGTCGTCGAAGGCGCTGAATACCACGTGTGCCGTCATCAGCGTGGCGCTGTCCTTCGCCAGTCTCTCGAACGTGTACAGTTCGGTGCCTCTCAGTTCGACGACGCTGCGGTCGACGGTAGGCAAAGCCACGTGACTGTCGAGGTGTGTGTCGCCATGACCTGGGAAATGCTTGATGCACGCCGCCACGCCATTCGCCTGAAAGCCTTCGATGAATGCGCGGCAATGGCGCGTTACGAGCCGCGGGTCAGCGCCAAACGAGCGGTCCCCGATGATGGGGTTTTCCGGATTGGAGTCCACATCTGCGACCGGAGCAAAATTGAGGTTGAAGCCCAACAACGACAACTCCTGGGCTTGCTGCGCTGCGAGCGCCCTCGAGAGCGCTGGATCGTCGATCCGGCCCAACTCCCGCATCGGGGGAAGCGCCAGGACTCTGTCTTGAAGTCGAGCCACGCGCCCGCCCTCCTGATCCACGCCAATGAACGGCGGCCACGCCTCGGGAGCCCATTCGCTCAACTGACGGCAGACTCGCCAGCTCGCCTCCAGGTCGACCAGGTTGCGACCGAACAGAATGACACCGCCCAGGGCGAAAGTGGATAGTCCCGTGTGAATCGCCTCGGGTGGCGTCAGTCCCCGGTAGCCCACGATGAGCAACTGCCCGGCAAGCTTGTCAGAGGACAGTTCTTCGAGCTCACGCACACTGAAGTCCTAGCACGAACTGGCCACGGGTGATCAGCTGTTCGGAAGGTCGCGCAGGGCAGCGACTGCCAACTCGTCGGCGTAGGCAGTGAGCTCCTCTTCCTTCGGTCCTTCGAGCATCACGCGAAGCTTGCTTTCTGTACCACTCCACCGAATTAAGACTCGGCCACGCTTGCCGAGCTTCTTCTGGACCTTTGCCGAGAGGCTGCTGAGCGTCGGCATCTGTTCCAATGGCCGTCTTTCCGAAAGGTGCACGTTCTTCAGCACCTGGGGCATCCGGGTCATCACGTTGGAAAGCTCGCTCAACGGCTTCTGTTCGCGAACGAGGATCGCCAGGACCTGGAGGGCGGCCACGATCCCGTCGCCCGTCGTTGCATGGTCGGCGAACACTAGGTGCCCGGATTGCTCGCCCCCGAAGTTGTAACCCTGTCGCAGCATCTCTTCGACGACGTATCGGTCGCCCACTTGGGTGCGCTTCAGCTTGCCGCCTGCCGCTTCGATGGACTGCTCCAGCCCCATGTTGCTCATGACCGTGGCAACCAGGGTCTTCTTCTTGAGGCGTCTCTGCTGCAACATCCGAGTGGCGCATAGAGCCATCACGGCATCCCCGTCGACAACGTCACCATGCTCGTCCACGACGATCAGGCGGTCCGCGTCACCGTCGAGAGCGATACCGATGTCCGCACCCCGACTGCGGACGACTTTCGAGACGTGCTCCGGGTGCAGGGCTCCGCAGTTGTGGTTGATGTTGCGCCCGTTGGGCGAGCACCCCAGGGTGTAAACGTGTGCTCCCAACTCGTGGAAGACATCGGGAGCGGCGCGATAGGCGGCGCCGTGAGCCGCGTCGACGACGATACGCAAGTCGTGAAGGGCCAAATCGCTCGGGAACGTGTTCTTGGCATAAACGATGTAACGTCCCGTCGCTTCTTCGATACGTTCTGCGCGGCCGATTTGGGCGTTGGTCTTCGCTTGCTTGTCGACGTCGTCGTCTACGAGCAAGCGTTCGATCTCGAGCTCAGAAGCATCCGCCAGCTTGTAGCCGTTGGGCCCGAACAGCTTGATGCCGTTATCCTCGTAGGAGTTGTGGCTGGCGCTGATGACAACACCCGCATCGGCACGCATGCTGTGGGTGAGGTTGGCCACGGCGGGCGTCGGGATGGGACCCGTTAGGAGGACCGTGCCACCCATCGCACAAATTCCCGACGCAAGCGCAGTCTCCAACATGTAGCCGCTGAGGCGGGTATCCTTGCCAATGAGGACTCTCGGGGCATGCTTGCCGTTCTGCCTGGCAACGAGCGCGATGGCTTTGCCCAAGCGCAACGCGATCTCCGGAGTCATCGGATAGACGTTCGCTCTGCCGCGAATGCCGTCCGTCCCGAAAAACTGCCGCCTGCTTTCAGGTGCTTCCGTGGCGGGTCTGTCTTCCGAGGATGCCCTGGTCGAACGGCGTTTCGTACGGGGAGAAGCTGCCACGATATCTCCAATGCGGACTAGTTGCGAAAGTTGACGAACTGTAGCGACACATCAAAGTCCTGGGCCTTGAGGTTGGCGATGACGGCCTGCAGATCATCCCGCTTCTTGCCGGTTACGCGCACGGTATCCTCTGCAATGGCCACTTGCACTTTCAGTTTCGAATCCTTGATGTGCTTGATGATGACCTTGGCCTTCTCTTTGTCGATTCCCTCTTGGACGCTGATCACGAGCTTGCGGTTGCCTTTGGGGCCTGGTCCGGGACTGCCCGCTTTGAAGTGCTTTAGGCTTACACCACGGCGAACGAGTTTGTCCTGCAAGATCTCGAAGGCGGCTCTAGCGCGGTCGTCGGCGTTGGCGACGATGATGAAGGAGTTTTCGCTCTTTTCGATGTTTGCACCCGTGCCTTTGAAGTCGTACCGCTGGGTGAGCTCCTTCTGAGCTTGGTTGAGGGCGTTCTGCACTTCGGACCACTCGAGTTTGGAAACGACGTCGAAAGAAGGCATCTGTCTTTTCCTCCAAAGGACCTAGGAACTCAGGGCGATTCGTGCGCCTGTGTCGTTGGACGCGCGGATCAGGGTGCGGGGTTTGGGTTCTAGGTTCATGGTGTTGTGGTGTGTTGCATCGTCGGTCCTGTTTTGGGACCGCCTTTCCTTGATCTCGCCGCACTGACCCCCGCCAGACGGCGCCAGGTACTCCGGTCAGTACGCGACGGGAGGGTCGGTGGGCAGGCCCAATAGAAGCGCTCGAGCGGGCCCTACTAAGAATGTCGAGCCCGTTACCACGACCAGACCGGATTGACCGACCATGCTTCTGGCCATCTGCAGCGCCTCGCTGACGGAGCTAGCCGTTTCCCCTGGGTAAGCATCCACCAGGGGCCGCAGATCCATTGCCCTGTCCACCTCCGGTCGCACGTACACGCGCTGGGCCGCGCAATGCTCGAGGCGGGCTAACATTGCCTTGTAGTTCTTGTCTTGCACGGTCCCGAACACGAGAACCACCCCACGACGCCCCCCGACTGTCTCGGCGGCAGTCGCGTCAATGATGTGCGACAGGAGCACCGCGCCGTCGGGGTTGTGGCAACAGTCCAGGAGCGTGAGCTCCTGGCCGTTGCGGTGAAGCAGCTCGTTTCGGCCTGGCCAAACCGTGTGCTCGATCCCCGCCGCCAGTTGTTCTGGTGAAGCGCCGAGGTGACGCGCGATGGTCGACGCGAGCGCGAGGTTCGTGCCGTACATCGCCATACGAGGGTACGCGAGTTGGGCTCCAGGGTAGGGTTCGGCGCTCCCTAGTTCGATCAGGTGGGCGCCCACTTCTTCTGCCCGTTCTTTGACGACACGTTCTGCGTCCGGGTGAAGCTTGCCGCAAGCGACTGCACTGCCAGCCTTGATGATGCCCGCCTTTTCCTTGGCGATCGTGGCGATGTCGCTGCCCAACTCCGCCATGTGGTCGTAGGACACACGAGTGATCGCCGCGACTTTGGGTGGCGGGATAACGTTCGTCGCATCCAAACGACCACCCAGGCCGGTCTCTATGACAGCCGTCTTCACACCCAAGTCTCGGAAAGCGAGGAAGGCAGCCAGGGTGGACGTCTCGAAGAACGTCAAGTCTTCGTCGACCTCGAGGGCTTCAGTGACGTACTTGACGACTTGTTCGTCGCCGAGGGGCTCGCCGCTGATCACGATGCGTTCAGCAAATCGGTTCAGGTGCGGCGACGTGTACTGTCCGATGGGGCCTCTGCTCGGATCTGCCAGCGCCGCTTGATTCAGCATCGAAGCGGTGAACGCAGTGACGCTGCCTTTACCGTTAGTACCCGCGACGTGAACGGCGTCGAACGCGTTCTCGGGGTTGCCGGTCTTGTCACAAGCCGACCGCATGCGCTCCAGCCCGAGCTTGCTGCCCTTGCCGATCAGCCCGTACAACCGCTCTAGCGTTTCCTTTAGACTGCTCACTCTGATCGTTCCACAGCGCTCGTTGTCGACCTCACCAGCCGCATGCGCATCTGGTTTTACCCGTGGTTAGGCCACTGCCGCCAGGGGGTAGACGCGATTACCCCAGAAAAAACTGCCACGTTGTCGCCCTGTTGTCGGTGCAGGTGCGCCAATTCCGTGCCAAGCGGGCGCGTTCGGGCGGCCCGGTGTTCGGGGCCCTTGCAATAGGGCTGGCGTTCCGGGTGCCGACTTTCCTTTCCGCCCAGGCTGGCGACAATCATCGGCCATGGCCACCGTCCACGTCGCGAAGACCGGTCCCGTCGATGTCCCCCTACCGCGGTACGCGACGCGGGGAGCGGCTGGGATGGACCTGCACGCCGCGCTGGAGGACGCCGTCGTGTTGGCTCCAGGACAACGGCGTTTGATCCCCACCGGTCTGCGCCTGGCGATTCCAGTGGGATATGAAGGTCAGGTGCGCCCGCGCTCTGGCCTGGCACTACGCCACGGGTTGAGCGTGGTCAACTCACCAGGAACCATCGACAGCGATTACCGGGGAGAGATCGGCATCGTGCTGATCAACCACGGCCTGGACCCGGTGACCATCGAACCACTGCAGCGCATTGCTCAGCTGGTAATCGCGCAGGTGGTGGTCGCTGAATTAGTGGAATCCGCCGAGTTGGACCAGACGACGCGCGGGGAGGGAGGCTACGGCTCCACAGGGGTGGATGGTGGGCAACGCCGCCTCTAGGGCGGCGAGACGACGTGCCGCAGGAAGCGACGCACTCTGGCCCGCAGTTGGTCGCGATCCAAGTCCTTCGTGATGATGTGGGCTGAGTTCGGGAGAATCACCAATTCCACGTCATTGGTGCCTACGCGCTGAGCGACCTCCCATGCGTTGTCTACTGGGCATACCTGATCAAACTGCCCGTGGGCGACCAGAGTTGGACAGTGCACCCGCGTCAGTCCGCGGCGGACTCGCAGACCAGCGTCCCGCAACGACAGTGCAGCGCGCATCGGTTGCGTGCTGTAGGTGACGTGGTGCCAGCGGTTTTTTTCGTCTCGAATGTTTGGTCCCCCGAACTTCGGCATCTGAAAATCCGGCACCCCCAGGCGTTCTGCCGCGGCGAGAGCCAGATTCGGGTAGGGGGAGGCTAGGCGTGTCGCGTTGGCCAGAACGATCAACGCTGCGACCCGCGTCTCGTGGCGCTCAGCCAGGTCCAAAGCGAGCACCGAGCCCATCGACTGTCCTCCAACGATGATCGGGCCGTTCGTCGATAGGCGCAACAGTTCCGCTTCAGCCGCTCGATACCAGTCTTCGTAGCGCATCTGTGCCAGGTCTCGGGCGTGGGTACCGTGACCCGGCAGCATGGGGGCTCGCCGGCGCAACCCGAGTTCTGCAGCGCAGTCGGTCAATAGGAACACTTCGTTGGGCGTTGCGCCAAACCCATGCAGCGCCAGCAGGGCCGGTTCCGCCCCGGGAGCGTCCACCTCAGCGGTGCTGCCGGTTCCCCACAGCTCACCAGACGGCCAGCTAGAGGCGGAAGGAGCGACAACTATGGGCGGAGTTGGTGGCACACATCACCTGCCTCGTTCATTCGCCACGCCTAATGTTGTACGCGCGCACCTTCTTGTGCAAGTTGGTTCGTTCCACGCCCAGCGCGACGGCTGCCTTGGACACGTTCCACTCCATGTCCCTCAGGGTTTCCACGATGTAGCTGCGTTCAGCACTTTCTCGATATTCGCGCAAGGAGAGTCGCTTGCCCTCCGATCGGGGCGGGGGTACCGAACCCGTGATCCGCGGCTCGTCGTCGAAGGGGCTCTCGTGGGGATCCTCTGGCAGGTCGGCGACGGTGATGACGTCACTCGACAAGATCGCCGCCCGCTCCACCACGTTGCGCAGCTCGCGGACGTTGCCGGGCCATGCTCGGCGTGACAGCACGTCGAATACATCAGGCTCTATCTTCTTGTTGCAGAAACCATTTTCGCGACAGAACGCTTCCACGAACGAACGCGCCAACAGTTCGATGTCCTCCGTACGCTCACTGAGGGCAGGGACTTCGACCGGGAAAACCTCGAGCCGAAAGTACAAGTCCTCGCGGAATCGACCTGCGGAGACCTCCTTCGACAGGTCCTTGTTGGTAGCCGCCAACACGCGCACGTCCACTTGCAGCGGGTGTTCTGAACCGACCCGCACGACCTCGCCGTTCTGCAGCACGCGCAGTACTTTGGCCTGGGCCGACAGGTCCATGTCGCCTATCTCGTCGAGGAAGAGCGTGCCACCATGAGCTTGTTCGAAGAACCCGCGCTTGCGAGCTTGCGCACCCGTGAAGCTGCCTCGCTCGTGGCCGAAGAGTTCACTTTCGATCAGCTCCTTGGGAATCGCGGCGCAATTGACTTTGACGAACGGCGCGTCGGCGCGGGGGCTGAGCCGGTGGATTGCGCGACTGACCAGTTCTTTGCCTGTGCCGCTGGGGCCGGTGATCAGCACCGTCGCGCGGGTGGGGGCGACCTTGTCGATGCCGCCGTACAGACGCTTCATCGCCTCGCTCGTGCCTATCATCTGGTATCGGCGCGAGAGTTCTGCCTGCATTTGCTCGACGGTCCTGCCCAGACGCGCCGTGCGGATGCAGTTCTGCACGCTGACCAAGATGCGCTCTCGGTTCAGCGGCTTTTCAAAGAAGTCTGTGGCGCCGAGGCGAATGGCCTGCACCGCGTCGTCCACCGTGGCGTGCCCGCTGATGACGATGACGGGGAGGTCGTTGCTAGCGTGTTCCGTCCGCAGTTGCTTCAGTGCGGACAGTCCGCTCAGTCCGGGGAGCTTGATGTCGAAGATAGCCAAATCGACGGGCTTGTCAGGATTGCTGAGGCGTTCCAACGCCTGCTCCGCGGTGGTTGCCAATACCACATGATAACCTTCGCCACTGAGAACCATCTCCAGCGTGCGACGAATGTTCGGCTCGTCATCGACGACCAGGATGGTCGGTGCGACTGTGGAAAGTCGCTCGGACGCCGGAGCACCGTCATTGGGCGCAGCAGGCGGTGGTGGATGCGTCGCCATGGTCCCCCTCAGCTGTCGTCTTCCGGCGTCGCGGTCCCCGTTCCCTTACCCATGTGCCGCAGGAAGTTCTTCGCGGAGACAGAAAATGCACTTGCCGGGTACTTTGCTAGAGCGTGGCGGAACATGGCTTCGGCCTTCTTCGGCTCTTTGAGCTTCAGATAGATCTCGCCAAGAAGTACGACACCTTCTGCCTCCAGCCCGCTATCTTGGTAGGTGCGAAGCGAATACTGAACGCGTCGCGCAGCGGATTCGAACTCTCCGCGACCGATGTAGAAGCGCGCAACGTACAGCTCGTGGCGGGCGAGCATTCCGCTGACGGACTCGTACATGAAAGCGAGCTCTTCTTGCTGGTCGTAGTTCGGATAATCGGCCAGAAACGCGCGGATCGCAGCATACGCGTCGCGAACACTGGCGAGGTCCCGCTCCTCCAAGGGCGGCTGGAACACCGTATTGCTGGAGGTGAGAAACTGAGAGCGAATGACACGGTAGCGGGCGAATGGCACTTCCACGTCATTGGGATGGTCGTGGGCATACGCCTTGTAGGCTGCGATGGCTTCGGGGTAGCTCTCCTGATGAAACGCAATGTCTGCGAGGCGCAGCTCCGCCATGCGTGCGTAGGGGGTGTACCCGAAATTGCGGCGCACCTCTTGCATCAACTGTGCCGCGTATTCCCAGTTTTGGTCGAGGAATTCGACGAGTGCCTCGTCGTAGGCTTCCTTGGCGCGGTTTTCGTACTCCGCCGCCGTCTGGGGCTCTGTCTGATCAGCGGCGCACGCGCTCACGCTCAAGCAGGCTGCCACGAGGCAAAGGGGCATCCATCGAGGCCGATTCACGCAGCTGAACTAGCCGTTGTCGTGGTTGAGCGCAAGACCGGCGTTGACCTGTCCCAGCATTGGCGCGATAAACGCCCGCTATGGCAGAACGCGTGCCGATGACCCCGAATGGGGCGAAGAAGTTGAAGGAGCAGCTGGCCAGCCTGAAAGAGGAACGCCCGAAGATCTCCAAGGAAATCGAGGTTGCTCGCGAGCACGGCGACCTCAAGGAGAACGCCGAGTACCACGCCGCCAAGGAACGGCAGGGCATGGTCGAGGCGCACATCAAGGACATCGAGGACAAGTTGTCCCGCGCCGAGGTCATCGACCCCTCGAAACTGACGGGCACGAAAGTGCGCTTCGGGGCGATCGTGACGTTGCTGAATTTAGATACCGACGAAGAGGCCAAGTACCAGATTGTCGGTGCCGACGAATCGGACATCGACAACGGACTCATCTCGGTTTCAGCGCCGCTGGCGCGCGCCCTGATCGGCAAGGATGTTGGCGATGAAGTCGCTGTCCAACTCCCGGGTGGCAAGCGCAACTACGAAGTCGTCGACGTCGTGTTTCAGTAAAGCGGAGTCTCCCCGCCCACGCATGTCGCAACGCTTCAGTACGCTGGCGCTCGTGCTCCGAGACGCCGTGCTGTCAGCCGCTCTGCTGATCAGCGCGGAACTGCTCGTCGTGGGCGCGAGCCGATGGGAGACCATCGCCAGTCTGTGGGAATTGCAGTTTGGCACTCTGTGGCTGCTGCCGGTGGCCATGCTGACTGCGGTTGCAGTTGCTGGGAGTTGGGGGGTTGTGTTGCTCGCCGTGCAGCGGCGGTCGAGCGCCGCTCGTGTAGTGGTTGTGGCTATGCTGGCGGGGTTTGGGCTGGCTCTCGGTTATGGGCTATCGGGGGGGCGGCATTTCGAGCTTCTGTGGCGCCGGTTGGGTTTCGTGCTGGTGTGCGGTGGCGCTTGGGGGGGGGGCGCTTGGATGGTGCACCCTTGGCTGCGCAACGTCATCGAGGGTGGCAGGTGGACTGGGGCGGCACTCTTGCTCGGAGTCGCTACGGTGTTGGAGCTCGTCAATCAGTTCCTCTTGGTACGCCTCTACCCAGCGTTTCATCTGGGTTTGGCTGTTCTCGCAGTAGGTGCCGTGACCACTGCCGTCCGCATCCATGGCTCGAGCTGGGCGACTACGGGCTCGTCTCCAACGGCAGTGGCGGCCCCTGTCGTGTTGGTCGCGGCGGCGGCATTGGTTCCCTACGCCAGCCAAAGGCTTGCGCGGTTTGACAACTTTCGCCTGCTACTTCTCGAGTCGGCACCCACTTTGGCGCATGCCGTTCGACTCGCGTCGCTCATCGCACCGCCACCTCCACTGATCGCGGCACCTCGCGAGCTGGACAGTGCAGAAGTGCAAGGCGGGGTGGACATTTCCGGGCGGGATGTGCTGCTCATCACCATCGACGCACTGCGCGCGGACCACGTAGGCTCCTACGGATATGAGCGTCCCACGACGCCCAACATCGATCGTCTGGCTAGCGGCGGCGCGCGTTTCGACGCCGCATACTGCGCAACGCCCCACACGTCGTATTCAGTGACATCACTGATGAGCGGCAAGTATATCCGCCCGCTTCTGTTGCAGGGAGCGGGGCAGGGCTCGGACACTTGGGCCAGCTTGCTCCGAACCTACGGCTACCGGACCGCGGCCTTCTATCCGCCGGCAGTGTTCTTCATCGATCGCGATCGCTTCGAGGAGTTTGAACGCACCAACTTGGGGTTCGAATACCAGAAGAAGGAGTTCCTCGAGGGGGATGCCCGGGTCGCGCAGGTGGTCGACTACCTGGACAACTCTCCTGAGCAGCCCATTTTCATGTGGGTGCACTTGTTCGGGCCTCACGAGCCCTACGAAGAGCATGCCGGGTTCGAGTTCGGGGAGCGAGACATCGATCGTTACGACAGCGAAGTCGCCGCGGCTGATGCCACGGTCGGCAAGTTGGTTGGCGCCTTTCGCGCCAAACGGCCTCAGGCCGTCGTGGTCGTTTCGTCGGATCATGGCGAGGAATTCGGCGAACACGGCGGGCGCTACCACGGTAGCAGCGTGTATGAGGAGCAGGTGAGGGTGCCGTTGGTCATGTCCGCGCCCGGAGCCATCCCAATCAAGGTGGTGACTGTCCCGGTGCAGACGATCGATCTCTTGCCGACGATCTTGGGTGGACTCGGCATTCCGGCGCGACCGCGAATTCGCGGCCGTGATCTCTCCGCCTTGCTCACGGAAGCGAGTGTCGTGGGGCCAGGCTTTGCTTATGCAGAGACCAACGAACAGGCGATGTTGGCTGAGGGGCATTTGCGCCTGATCTGCCAACGTAAACTCGGTGCCTGCCGTCTCTACGACCTCGAAGAGGATCCGAAACAGCAGAAGGATGCCAGCTCCCAGCTGAGCGATGATGCCGCTCGACTGCGCCAGAGCTTGCAACAACTCAACGCGAGCCACGGCCAATACGAACGCGCCGGCTTGCGCGCAGAGGGCAAGGGCTGGCCCAACGCCATTCTGCGGGGAATCTCCGGAGATGGAGACGCAGCGCTGGAAATAGCCGAGTTGTTGGATGACGCGGACGTCGAGATCCGTCGTAAGGCTGCCGAAACCCTATTCAAGCTGCGTAACCCCGCGACGGCGGCATCGTTGCGCTTGGCGTTGGACCGCGACGAGGACGAGCAGGTTCGACGTTTTGCGGCGCTGAGCCTGACGCGGCTGGGGCAGGGGGCGTCCCTGACCATGGAGCTTCTGACTGACGAGGAGGTCCGCTGGCGCCGATGGGCGGCACTGACGCTCGCGGAAAGCGGCGACAGGCGCGGAGAAGCGGAGTTGGTGGCCTGGTGGATGACCGGTGACGAGCGCTCATTCGAAGAATCCGTGGCCATCGTGCAGGCGCTCGCCACGATCCGAAGTCGGATGGCGGTGGGGCCGCTCCTCAGGACGCTCGATGACGTCCGACTACGGCCTCACATCGCTCGGGCGCTGTCCAAGATCGGCGACGAGGCTGCGCGGGGCAAACTGGCTCTGGCGCTCACGAAAGAACCCTACCAGACCGCGCGGGTCGCTCTCGCCGAGGCTCTCGTGGAACTGGGTGGTGAAAACGAACTGGTGATGCCTCTGCGGCGATGGTTGGGTGTTCCAGATCCCCTGCAGGGAGGATTGGGCTTGGCGGCCCGAGCTGGGATCCTCGAACACATCGGCGGCCCGTCCCATCGGGACATGAGACTGTTGCACCAGAACGCGGAGCTCGGAGAGCTAGTCCGAGTCATCGTCCCGAAGGGCGGCAACGGCGCTGGGGTGCGGTTGATCGCGCGGGCCAACAATCCCGGACCCGAACCGGCAGCGCTGCGAGTTGGCGTGCCACACGAGGTGTTTTCCTACGATGCCGAAGGGAAACTGAAGAAGGCGCGTAAGATCCCGGAAATACACCCCACCAAGCAGGTCCGGGTGGAATTTCCAGCAGCCTCCGTTGGCGTGGAGCGTTTCGTGGACGTACCAGCGGAGCTCGGCCTTCGGGCGGGACAGGCGTCCCACGTTGTGGTACTTGCTGGCAGGGGTTTGGAGCTCGAGGCGTTCGCTGTGCTTCCTAACGCAGACGAGCTCGAGCCCGAGCGAGCCGCGGCAGCGGACGAAAAACAGCCGAAAACCCCACGACAGACTGGCAATGACGCAGGCAACCAGTGATATAGAGCGCCCCGTGGCTGACGAAGAGAACAAGGTCATAGACGAGAGTCAGGTCGACCCAGATTCGACCGAATTGGACGAGGCTGAGGCATCCGACGCAGCGGAGCCGCAGAACCGCAGGGCGCGGCGTGCGGCTGCCTCCCAGGCGCGCAAGCACCGCTTGCGAGAGCGGCGCGAGGCCGAAGCCGTGGGGCTCGATGCCCAGGAGATTCTGGATGATGCACTCGTCCGAAGCACGGACACGGCCGCGAAGTGGTTTCGCCGCAATTCCAACAAGCTGCAGTGGGCGCTCGTCGTTGGCGTGGTCGGCTGGTCCGGTTGGGGGATCTACGGATGGCGTGCGGCAGCCGCCAAGGCTGAGGCCGCCGATGCGGTCGCAGCCGCGGTGGATGCGGAACGAGGCAGGATCGGTGATCCCGCGGAGCAGGGCCAGCTCAACGAGCAGAACGTCGTCGATCCCACCCCCATCTTCAAGGATCGTGAGGCGCTGTTGGCGGAAGCCAAGCAGCGTTTCGAGCAGGCGGCAGCGATGCGCTCCGGTAGTGGTACCGCACTGTACGCCAAGCTCGCGCTTGCGGCAGTGCTCTTCGACAGCGGTCAGTACGATGATGCGTTGGCGGCCTACAACGAAGTGAAGGATTCGAAGCTCGCAGCAAGCGATCCCGAGTTACGGGGGCGAGCTCTGGAAGGGCTCGCGCTGGTCGCTGTGGCCAAGGGGGACAAGAAGGGCGCCATCGGTGCCTATGAAGCACTGGCCGCTGCGGGCATCGACGGCTTCACGGAGCTCGCCCAGTACCAGCAGGCTCGTCTGCATCAGGAGCTGGGCGAGACGGACAAGGCCAAGGAGCTGGTTGGCAAGCTGAAGGAATCCGTCGGTGGCCCGGCGGGAGCGATGGGTATGTCCAGCAGCTACCTGCAGAGCGGCGTTCAGTCGCTGGCTGACGAGCTCGGCCTAGAGGAACCCCAGCAAGGGTCCAAACCCATCACTGCTGAGCAACTCAACGCGCTCCAGCGCCAGGTCCAAACCCAGATCGACGCCGCACAGTTGAAGGCAAAATCGGGTCAAGCGGGGGATACTCCCGTGAACACTCAAGCCGAGGACGCCCCCGAGCCGCAAGACACGCCGGTTGCCGCTGAGAAGCAGGCTGCAGAGAAGTGATGCACAGTAGCGCCCTGCATTGGCTCGCTCGACGCTGGCCGTGGTTGTGCGTGGCTGTTCTAAATGCCGCCTGCAATCCGATCCGTACGACGGCGCACCCGGAGCTCGAGGGGTACCGGCATCGTCCGAGCTACACGATGCACCTGCTCTACCGCCAAGAGATTGTGGCGGACTCCCGGCGCCAGGGAGAGCCCTACGAGCGTGGCCGTCCAGCGATCGACGCCGCCAATCACCGTGTCTTCGTTGGCTCGAGTGACCGCGGGCTGTACGCTTTGCGCGCTGAGGACGGGCAACGGCTTTGGCGCTTCGAGACCCTAGGTCCTGTCCAGTCAGAACCGCTGTACGACCCAACGGAGGAGGTCGTGTACTTCGGTTCCAACGACGGTGCCTTGTACAAAGTGGCGGCTGCGAACGGGACGCTGCTGTGGCGTTTCGCTTCGAACGCGGAGGTCACCCGGAGGCCCGTGCTCGTAGGCGGCCGGCTGTACTTCGTCAACGCCAACGACACCGTGGTGGCTGTGGACGCGGCGACCGGTAAACGCATCTGGAGCCAACACCGAGCGCCTGCGCTGGGCATGGAGGTCGCGGGACACAGCGGTCTGTTGGTGCGGGGCGGGCGCGTCTTCGTCGCATTCAGCACTGGCGTTGTGACGGCGTTCGACGCTGCAAGTGGACGTGAGGCATGGGACCCAGTCGATCTGTCGGCAGAGGCAGAGCAGGTGCTCGGGCAGGTCCCGAAGTACCTCGACGTCGACACGACCCCAGACTTTGCCGTCATCTCGGGAGTGCCATCGATCATCGTTGGTGGGTACGAAGCTGGTGTCGTCGCGCTGCGTGCGGACAATGGCAACCAAATCTGGTCGAACGCGGCAGTGCTTGGGGTGACTGACGTGAGCGTGTGGAGACAACCGGCGCATGCCGATGCCCGGGGACGGGTGTATGCCAAGCGCAGCTTGGTGGTTGCCAGTTCAGGCACCACGGGTTTGTGGGCGCTCGAACTGAGCACCGGAACCGAAGTCTGGCGCCGAGATCTACCGGATGGCGGCACGAGCGCACCTGCGTACATCTCCGGTGCCATGCTGGTGAGCACAACCCAACACGGGTTGTTCTTGGTCAATCCTGTCGATGGCGCCATCATCGACGGGATTCACACTCAGGCCGGCTTTTCGATGCCAGCGGCAACTCAGGGCCAGCGCGCTTTCATACTCAGTGACAGCGGTCAGTTCGTCGCGCTGAGCGTCCCGAAGCCCAAACCCCAAGTGCGTAATAACTGGTTCGCTAGCGCGTATTGAGTTGAGTCCGCTGGCCTAATGAGTCCGCCGGCGGCGCTTTGAGTCCCAAGCTGGCTGGCGGCGTACCACGTCCGTGCGCTTCAACCGCTGCGCTCTAAATCCGGTGCGACCGGCTTGATTCAGCGCGAGGCCCATCCGAGATCGTGGGGGGCGCGTGGGATGGTGTGGGCGCGGCGCCAGCACGCGTACGGCCAAGACCGTCCCAGGGACGCGAACCCCCGCGAAAGAAAGCCGACATCAACTAGTTCGCATAAGATAGATTATGTTAACTTTTGGATTGGGGCCCGTCTGGAGCCGAGCGTGCTTGGTGATCTCGGTGTCTCGGCGGTTGGCGCCGGGACCCGACATTGGGTGTGCCTGACAAGAAAGACTACTGTCGAATGACTGTGGTCGTTTGATGACGGTGGTCGTTTGTCATCCCCTTTGGCTTGTGTCGGTGCGCCTGTTGAAAGACAGTAGCGCGCGACGATGAAGACGAATGAACGGTTTGTGCCGCTTTGTAGGGAGTTGCAACGGCGGCTGAAACTGGTCTGCGCTCGTCCGAGGAGAAGTGGATGTTGAACGTGTGTCGATGGCTTAGTTTGGTATGTCTGGTCTGGGGCGTTGTCTTGGTGCCAGCCGTCTCTTGGGCTGAGGGTAGCGAGCAAATCGGTAGCGATGAGCTGATGACCAACGAAAATGCGGGCGAAACCGTGTTGGCGGTAGACGTGCTCGCCGGCGACGCGTTTTTGAACATCGCCGCGCGTTCCGGTGCGCTGACATCGTTCGATGTTCGGGTAACGGACCCAGGCGGCGCAGCCACCGTGCACACGATCAACGCTGCGGCCGGGCTTCTGCCCCCGGCCATGCCGAGTACGATCACCGACCCACTGCGTGTTGATGTCTCTGGGAGTCCGGGCGTATGGTTGGTTCAGTTTCTGGTCGCGGAGGTGTATCCGTGGGACGTCTCGGTGACGGATGCCGCGGTGAGCGTCGATCCGGCCGCCATTCCAAGCGGAGGCGGCAGACTGTTTTCGACGGCGTGGCACATTTCGGGCGAACTGCCGACGACTGATGGACTGGTGGTGGACCAGTCGTTTTTCGTCCGGTCCCCGGTCGGCGCCGGCAGCGAATACATTTGGCGTTTGGACTTGGGAGGTATCGCCGGGGGGTTCATGTGTGTCGTCGCCAACGACCTCGGCTTACCTGGCGATTTGGTACGGTCGAGTCAAACGCTTGCAACACTCAATGCTCAGACGGGGCAAACCAATGCAGCCCGAGATTACTGCGCCGATCTCGCCCAGTACCCTCTTTACCTGAACCCACCGAACTCGAGGGCGCCCCAACCTAGCGCTCCCACGCTCACGTTCACCGGGTTCGGCGGGTGTGGCGCGGTGCTCGAAGGTGCTGGAGGTACGTTCGAGTTTGAGACGGACTTGCCGGGTACGTACGAGATCATGATTGACACGGATCGCGACGGCTACGACGCGGACGACGTCATTCTGTCGGGGCCAGCGGCGATCGGAGCCAATCTGGTGGTTTGGGACGGCACGGACCGCGGGGGGGCGCCGGTGGCAGCCAGTAGCACGGAGTACAACGCCCGCGTTTCCGTCCGCGTGGGTGAGTTTCACTTCACCGCCATTGACGTCGAGGCAACTGACCCCGGCGTGAGCGTCGCCCTGGTCGATCCGAATGATTTGTCGGAGACTGACACCCTCATCTACTGGGATGACCGCGCCATCATCGGCGGGAACTCGAACAACATCCCTGACCCGGTGGTCACGGTGCCGGATGGTGTCTCCACGGCGACCAACAGTCACGATTGGGGGGATGCTGCCACGGGTAACAACGGCGTTGGGAACGACGCGTTCATCGATACATGGGTTTTCGGAGCTCAGGACGTCGAAGAGATCAGCTTCCTCGTTAGAGACCCCGCGGACGATGCAGACGGTGACGGGGTCATCAACGGTACGGAATGTGCTTTTGGCGACACGGATGGAGACGACATACCCAACGTGTTTGATCCGGATGACGATGGTGACGGCATCCCTACGGCCGACGAGGACGTCGACGACGACAGCGACCCGACCAACGACAACACGGACGGAGACGCGAACCCGAACTACCTCGATTCGGACGACGACGGTGACGGCATTCCCACCGTCGACGAGGACGTCGACGGTGACGACGATCCCACGAATGACAACACCGACGGGGACGACGCCCCGAACTATCTCGACCCTGACGACGATGGTGATGGTGTGCCGACGATCGACGAAGATCTGAACGGCGACGACGACTACGAAAACGACAACACGGACGGCGATGACACTCCGAACTACCTAGACCCCGATGACGACGGCGATGGCATCCCCACTGCCGACGAAGACGTCAACGGCGATGCCGACCCGACCAACGACAATACTGACGATGACGACACTCCGAACTACCTGGACCCTGATGACGATGGCGACGGCGTGCCGACGGTCGACGAAGATCTGAACGGCGACGACGACTACGAAAACGACGATACTGACGGTGACGACACTCCGAACTACCTGGACCCTGATGACGACGGTGACGGCGTGCCGACGCTGGTCGAGGATTTGGACGGCGATGATGACCCGACGAACGACGATACGGATGGAGATGACATTCCGAACTATCTCGATCCTGACGACGACGGCGATGGGATCCCCACTGTCGACGAAGACATCAACGGCGACGATGATCCGACGAACGACAATACGGACGGTGACGACACTCCGAACTTTCTCGACCCGGATGACGACGGTGACGGGATACCTACCGAGACCGAGATCGAAGACGCTGGCGAAGACGATGACTTCGACGATGACGGTGACGTCAACTGGCTCGACCCTGATAGCGACGGCGATGGTGTCACGGATGCGGCAGAGAACGAGGGCGACGGCGATCTGAACGACGACGGAGTGCCGGACTACCTCGATCCGAACAACGCGCCTCTGGACAGCGACAACGATGGCATTCCGGATGACTTGGAATGCCTGGACGTCGAAGACTGTGCGGACACGGACGGAGACGGCTCGCCGGATAACTTGGACCCGGATGACGACGGCGACGGGATCCCTACCGTGGAAGAGCGGCCAGACGCCGACGACGTGGATACCGACGATGACGGCGTGCCGAATCACCTGGATCCAGACGACGACAACGATGGAGTGCCAACCGCCACGGAGCGGGTCGACGATGAGGACGTGGACACCGACGGCGATGGGACGCCCGACCACCTCGACCCCGATGATGACGGCGATGGAGTGCTGACGGAGGACGAACGACCCGATGATGAGGACGTCGACACGGACGACGATGGCACCCCTGACTACCTCGATCCTGATGATGATGGAGACGGTCTGGCGACGACCACCGAGCGCCCTGATGACGAGGACGTGGATACCGATGGCGACATGACTCCGGACTATCTGGACCCGGACGATGACAACGATACGGTACCGACTGAGACGGAGCGTCCGGGTGGCGAGGACGTGGACACCGACGGCGATGGGACGCCGGACCACCTCGACCCCGACGACGATGGTGATGGGCTAACGACGGAAGACGAGCGTCCTGACGGCGAGGATGTGGATACAGACGGCGACGGCACCCCGGACTATCTCGATCCAGACGGAGGGTCGGCAGACGCAGGCGTCGATGGCGGCATCATCGTCGTCCCCGAGGCGGAGATGGATTCTGGGTTGCCAGAGGAAACTGAATTCACGGAGACTGAATTCACGGAGACCGAATTCACGGAGACCGAGGAACCGGAACCGACGGATGAACAGACCGAGGTGACCGAAGAAGCCGAAGACACGGATTCTAGTCTCGATCGCTCCCTGGAAGGTGGAGGTTGCGCGTGCGCCATGGCCGGCGCGCAGTCGCGGCGCGGCGCGAGCAACCAGTGGATCTTGCTGGTGTTCGCCGTGGGCGTTGGCATTGTGCTTCGCCGACGCTCGAAGAGGCGACGCCCGCGTTTCGGCTGGTCGACACTGCTCCTGCCCGTCTTGTTCGCGGCACTCCCCCGCCCCGCGGCGGCCCAGTCCAGCGAAGGCATAGCGCTCAATCGCTACGAGCCCTCGGAGCGAGGCAGCGATTGGTTTCAAGGCGAATCCCTCGACTTGCGTGGGCACGGGCGCTGGGCGGTCGGTGTCGTGGGTGACTGGGGGTTTAAACCACTGGTCGTCTACGGTCCCGATGGTGACGTGGTGCAAGCGATCATCAAGCACCAGGCCTTTGCTCACCTCGGCGCCAGCGTCGTTCTTTGGGAGCGGGTTCGCTTGGGGTTGAGCTTGCCGGTTCTGGTCTTTCAAGAAGGTGCCGATGCAACCGTCGACGGAGTGACGTACGAAGCGGCTGACGGCGCGGCGTTGGGCGACTTGCGTCTCGGTGGGGACGTCAGGCTGGTCGGCGAGTACGGCGATCCGGTCGCATTGGCCCTCGGAGCTCAGGTGCATGTGCCCACTGGAAGCCGCGATAGCTTCGCCAGCGACGGCAAGGTTCGAATAACTCCCCGAGCTCTGCTCGCGGGCGATGTCGCGAACTTTGCCTACTCAGTGCGCGTCTCCAGCGCCCTGCGCACCCAGACGGACAACTTCGCAGGTGAACCCTTCGGGGCCGACATGCAGTTCGGTGCCACGGCGGGTCTTCGTCTTGGGGACGGGGCATGGCTCGTCGGACCAGAGATTTGGGGTTCGACGGTTGTCTCTGATTCCGGTGAGGGAGCGTTCGACAAACGGACGACTCCGTTCGAAGGCGTGATTGGGCTGCACTACTTCGCCGGCCCTTGGCGCTTTGGCGCCGGAGTTGGACCGGGATTGACGCGAGGGATCGGTGCCCCAAAAGTGAGATCGCTGATCTCCATCGAATGGACGGATCAGATCGAGGAACCCACTCCCCCAACGGACACCGATGGCGACGGCATCGTCGACGATGACGATGCCTGTCCTGAGTTGGCTGGTGAACCCAACGACGATCCTGCGAAACACGGTTGTCCGCCTCCCCCACTCCCAACGGACACCGACGGAGATGGCATCTTCGACGACGTGGACTCCTGCGTTGACACTCCGGGTGAACCCAACGACGATGCCAAGCTCAATGGGTGTCCTCCGGCAGACAGCGATGGTGACGGTATCCTCGACCATGACGATGCGTGTGTCGATGAGCCCGGCGTCGCCAGCAGCGATCCAGCCAAGAATGGTTGTCCAGCACCGATGGACAGCGATGGAGACGGCATCTTCGACGACGTGGACGCGTGCCCCAAAGAACGCGGAAAGGCGAACGAAGATCCGAAGCAACACGGTTGCCCCCGGGCACAGATCACCGGCCAGCAGATCATCATTCTCGATCGTATAGAGTTCGATACCGGCAAGGCGACGTTGCGATCGGAGAGCAATCCGATTCTCGAGGCCGTTCGCCTCATTCTGGCGGAGAACGCCCACATTGAGAAGCTGCGGGTGGAGGGTCACACCGACAATCGCGGTTCTGCGCAGTTGAATGCTCGCCTGAGCGCCAGTCGCGCAGCGGCAGTTGTAGAGTGGCTGGTCACCAATGGAATCGAGCGAGAGCGCCTCGTGTCCGTCGGCTTTGGGCCGGACCGGCCCATTGAAACGAACGACACCGAGGAAGGTCGACAGACGAACCGCCGTGTGGAGTTCCACATCGTCAAAGCAAGAAAATAGGGAAAAGCAGCGAGGGCCCCTCCCCATCGGGAGTATCCGTCCCCAAACTTTCGGGGCCTTCTACAACCTGGGCAACCATCAACTCACGGACGCGCGGCGCCCGAAGCAATACGGAGATAGTCATGAACTTGATCGAAAACCTCAGCTCACAGCTCGGCATCGACACGTCCAAAGCCGAAGGTCTCGCCGGAGCCGCGTTGGGCTTCATTCAAGGACAGGTCGCCGACAAAGTCGGCGGTCAGGAAGCTGCCGCTGTACAAAGCGCGATTCCGGAGATGGACGCTTGGGTTGACAAGGCCCCCTCCGGCGAGGGCAGCGGCGGTATCCTCGGCGCGGCTGCTGGCCTGATGGGGGGTGGCGATCTGGGTCAATTGGTGTCGTCCGCATCGAAACTTGGTCTAGATGCCGGTGCGGTACAGAAGGCATTGCCTCTGATTGTGGATTTCCTCAAGTCACGCCTCGACGACCAAACGCTGGCCAAAGTGCTCGGCGCGCTACCCTTCTTGAAGGGGGGCACCGGCGGTGGGGGACTCGCTGGAGCACTCGGGGGGTTCTTGACCTGAGCTGCTCAGTTACTGGGTTGAGAAGATCTCGCTCAGCTTTGCCGTCAACGAGTGTCGATTGAACGGCTTGGGGAGGTAATGGAGTCCTTCCACCAGGACGCCTTGATGAACAATGGCGTTCTCCGTATAGCCCGAGGCAAAAAGGACTCGCAGGCTAGGGTGAATCGTCAGCAGTTTTTCCGACAGAGCACGGCCATTCATCCTTGGCATGATGACGTCAGTCAGCAACAGGTCGAACTCCGTGGCCCGCTCGCCGTAGCGATCGAGGGCGTCCTCGCCGTCGGTGGCTTCCTCGACGTGGTGCCCGTCAGCCTCCAGCATTCGCCGCACGGCGGACCTCACCTTCTTGTCATCCTCTACGAGCAGCACCCTAAGCCGCCCTACCTGCTCGTGCTTCCGCTCCAGCGTTCGTTTTGAGAGGGCTGCATCGCAGAGTGGAAGATAGACACGGAAGCAGGTTCCTTGACCCTCCTCGCTGTAAACGTGGATGTGACCACCGCTCTGCTTGATGATTCCGTGGACCATCGCCAGCCCCAGTCCGGTGCCACTGCCGTGAAGTTTGGTGGTGAAGAACGGTTCGAAGATGTGCGAGATGGTTTCCGGGCTCATGCCTTGACCGGTGTCCGTGATCGCGATCTCGACGTAGTCGCCGACGGAGATGTCTGGTCGCTGGGCGGCATAGTCGTTGTCGAGATAGCGGTTCGTGGTTTCGATGGTGAGCTTGCCTCCGAGAGGCATGGCATCGCTGGCGTTGGTCGCCAGGTTGATGATGATCTGCTCCAAACGCGCTTGGTCGACTTTGATGTTTCCCGTGCTCTCGCCGAGGCACATTTGGATCGTAACGTGCTCGGGCAGCAGGCGTTCGAGGAGCGGGCGCAATCCCTGAAGTGCTGCGTTGGGTGAAATGACTTGTGGTTCGAGCACCTGCCTTCGGCCGAAGGCCAGAAGCTGGCTGGTCAACTCCGCCGCGCGCCCTGCCGCACCTTCGATCTCTGCGATGTCCTCGTCGATCTCGGGTGCCACTCGGTGCTGGAGCCTCATCAAATCTATCGTGCTGAGGATCACCGTGAGCAGGTTATTGAAGTCATGGGCGACGCCCCCAGCCAAACGCCCCAAGGACTCCAGTGAGCGGGAGACCACAAGCCTCTCTTCAAGCGCCCGCTCAGCCTTCTCCAAGCGGCGGCGTTCACTGATGTCGCGCAAGGATATCAGTCGATCCTTCCCTCCTGCGGGGTTGACGACCTGTGAAACGCTCGCTTCCACCAGGCCGTCCTCATGCACGGTCTCTAGCTCGAGCGGCGGTACCGTGCCGACCGAGACCCACTTCAGCTGCGCCATCAACATCTGGAACGCGCTTGGCGTTAGCCAGTCGAGCTCGTCGAGCTGTTTACCCAGTACATCCTCGGCGCTGTAGCCACTCAACGCGACGGCCTTGGGATTGAACAATCGAACTTTTTGCTCCCGATCAAGCACGATGATGGCTTCAGGTGAGTTCTCCGTCACCTCCCGGAAGCGTCGCTCCTGAGTCAACCCATCTCGATGCGCGCGTGTCAGGGCTCGCAGCGTCAGATGCACGGCGATCGCGACCGCCATCAATTGCATGGTCAGTTCGGCCCAGGCTTGGATGGGAGTCGCGGGGTCGATGGGGCTGTTCTGCGCGAGCAGGAGTAGAAAGGCGCTGGAGAGCGCTGCCAACACGATGGCGCCGCGAGAGTCCCAAGCCAGCCCCGCGATGACCACCATGGTGACATAGGTAGATACGGTGACGGAGTCGGTAAAACCGTGATCATAAGCCTGGAAGGAAATCAACGAGAGACCTCCGACCGAAAACAGGAAGCCACCCAACTCGGGGCGGGTTCGATGCAACCACAGCGCCACGGCAAACGTGAGCGTCAGCCCGGCGTTGCTGAGGATTGTGGTCGTGGACTCGTCGCGCAAGCCCGCGCTCAGCACCTGCGCCAGCGTCACCGCACCAGCCATCGAGGCGACGACAGCGACGATGCGCGACCGGATCTGGGTCATGGGTGCCGCGGATGAAAGACGGCGATGTCGGCCCTGCGCCCGCATCGACTCCCTCATCCTGTGGCTCTCACGCACTGAAGGGTAACTCAGCGCCGACCTAGTGCACAACCCTCCGACAGACGCGGCCAACCCTGCGTTGCGAACATTTCTTCTGGGTTCCTGGCGCTGGCACTCGCGCATCCGCAACTCGTACGACCTCGGCACGACCAGCGAGGCGGCCGCCAAAATCAAACTGAAGCGCCTAGTGTCGCAAACGTCCCCCGAGCCGACGGACGCCAGGCGGCACGAAACGTTCAGGGACGCGGCAGAGCGCATCGTCCGGCGCCAGTCCGATGATCCGTTCTAAGGCCCCTGCCGCCTGGCGCGGCCTCGACGGCACGCATACCTGCATCTCGGCCCCAAGACGATCGACGCCCACCATGGCCAAGGACGTCCGAGGTATCCTCACAGAGCTGGCCAGCGCCATATGACCAACACACCAAGATTCGACGCCTGCCCTCAGCGGCTCTGCCGAATTTGAGCATCGGCGATGCAAGAATTCGGGGTGAGGGAAGCGTTTTCTTCGAGCGGGAGACGGGATTCGAACCCGCGACCCCAAGCTTGGGAAGCTTGTGCTCTACCAACTGAGCTACTCCCGCGCGGGAGACGAACAGTATCCCGTTCGGCGGCTTTGGCAATGGTTTTGAGCCTTCCCCTGTGTCGATTGGCGGCTCAGGGGCCCGAGAGCACGACGTACAGGATCGGCACCAAGGCTCCCACTCCGACGAGCACAGCGCCCCTACCCAGCAATCCTTTGCGACCCGGGATCATGAAGAGGCCCGAGCTGGCGAGGAAGAGCAAAAACAGCGCGTAGCCGTCCGCCACGTACGTCCATGCCTTCTTGCCGCGGTTCAGATGTAGCCAGTTGGCAGCTCGCAGGAACCAGCGCGCCTCCTGCCCTTCCTCGCGAACGTGGCCGCTCCCGAGGTCGACGAATAGCGTGCGCTCATCGACCGCGATCTCCAGCTTGCCGGCCTCCGCGCGATAGATGTCACTCGGTTTGGCGTCGATCGACAGTGCGTCCAAAACCGCTGCTGCGACGGCGGTGTCGCTCGACGTCGAGCTCGGCAACTCGACCTGGTGGTCACGTTCGATGGGCGTGAAGTTCGGGTCCCAGTCAGCGATGTGATTGACGGCGAGTCCACTCAGTGCGTAGACGAATGTCAGCCCCACCGCAAGGTAGCCCACGTCGCGATGCAACGTTCGGAGCCACGCGCGAACCTTCCTTGCCGCTGCACCTGGCCGCTTGCGTCCTCGCTCGGCCGTGTCAGCGCCATCTATGCCCATCAGCTATAGCGCTCCTCGAGCCAAGGATCGGCGTGGTTGTGGTAGCCGCGTGTTTCCCAATAGCCCGGCTCGTCTCTGCGCACGAAGCGAATGCCAGTTAACCACTTGGCGCTCTTCCAGAAGTACAAGTCGGGTACCAAGGACCGGACCGGGGCACCGTGACCCCGCGCCAAGCGCTCCCCCTCGTGATGATGGACAATCATGACGTTGTCTTTGAGAGCTTCTTGACGCGAGATGTTCGCCGTGTACCCGTGGGCGGCTTCAAAGATCACGTGTCGGGCCGTGGGCTTGATTTTGGCCCGCTTCGCGAGTTCGCTCACCCGGACCCCTTTCCACTCCGCTCCCAGCAGTGACCATCCCGTTACGCAGTGGACGTCCAGATTGGCGGCGACTTGCGGTAGCTTCAGCAACTCAGCGAACGTCAATTCGAAGGGCTGTTCGACTTCACCGTGAACCTTCAAGCGCCATTCGCTGGTTTTCGGACTACCAGGCTGACCGCCCATTGGCTTGAGGCGTCCGATGACTCGCTGTCCCGGAGGCAACCTGGGCCGCCCGTCTGAGCGCGTTTCGGCGCGGGCGACCGCCGTCAGATGGTCCGAGAAGTAGTAGAGACCGCCCAGGACGGCGATCGTCGAGCCCGCCGCAGCATGTGCGACGAATCGGCGGCGGTCCATTCGTCTTCGTGCTTGTTCGTCGTCGAAACCCATGTTCATCGTATGTTTGGGGGCAGAGTCAGGTTACCGGCAAGGGTGTCGACGCGAAACCATCCAGTCACAGCCTGTGCGCCTACCTCCTCCCGGCTGCTGGTTGTCGGCCGTCAGAAGGCCTCGGTTTCTGGGCCGAATCGACCAACGGTGCCGGATTGTGGCAAGCTCCCAGTGTCGCGATTCGGGCCGCAACCTTCCCCACGCGCGCTCCGCTCATCATGTGTCGATTATTTGGTTTCAGAAGCATCATCGCCAGTCAGGTCCACTCGTCATTGGTCGAGGCAGAGAATGCCCTCGGCACACAGAGCAACAACCACCCCGATGGATGGGGCGTTGCCTACTACGTCGATGACTGTCCCCAGCTGATGCGTAGTCCTCAGCACGCGCTGGGGGACCAGCTCTTCCATCGTTTGAGCGGCGTTGTTTCGAGCGAGACGGTGTTGGCCCACGTTCGCAAGGCAACTCAAGGAGACAAGACCGTCTTGAATTGCCACCCGTTTCAGTACGGGCGCTGGGTATTTGCTCACAATGGGGATGTGCCGAACTTCAAGGACACTCGGAAAGCGTTGCTCGGTCACATTCCGCCGCGACTCCGCCGGTTCATCTTGGGAGACACCGATAGCGAAACGATCTTCTACATCTTGTTGACTCAACTGGAGAAACTCGGCCCGCTCAACCGCCCCCACCAGGTCGACGACCTGATCGAGGCGGTCAAGCAGACGACCCGCATCGTTCGACAAACCTGTGACAATGCCGGGGAGACGCCTTGCCTGCTCACGATGATCGCCACGGATGGGCATTCACTGGTGGGGGTGCACGGGGGTAAGGAACTATTCGTCTCTACCCACAAGAAACGCTGTTCGGAGCGCGACACCTGTCCCAGCCTCTCCGAGGAGTGTGAGGCGCCCAGCAAAACGGGGTTCGTCAATCACTTCATCCTCTCGAGTGAGCCCCTACAAGGGGCGAACGTGTGGGAGGCACTCGCCCCCGGTGACATCGTCGCGATCGATGCTCGCATGAAGACACGACGGTCCCACGTTGATCGTACTGGTCTTCCGCTGGTGGCTGCCAGCTGACTGACGTCTCGACCAGGCCATCATGTCGAAGGAGCGAGAATCTCGGGTTTTCGAACGCGTGGTGACCAACACGCAGGCTCTGCACGCAGCGCTGAGTGGCGATTATCAGTCGCTGAAGGAGCTCTCGGGTGCTGCGGGCCTGAGTGAGAAAGAGCTCCCCGCCCTGTTGGACAAGCTGCAACGGTCATTGCAGCGCAGCGGGGAGCGACTCGAGACGTTGCCGGCCCTGTGCCAACGCTGCGGCTTGCGTTTCGGTGAGGACAAGACCAAGCGCCCGAGTCGCTGTCCGAAGTGTAAGAGCGAGCGACTTTCTCCTCCCCGCTTTCGACTCGCTGGCAAGCGCACCTGAGCACGCTTGCCTGGCCCGCCTCAGCGCAGGCAGCCGCCGTGCCGCTCCTTCGTCTACTTGGCCATGATGAACAGGGCGTCGAACTGATCGAGATTGGGGACGTGGGCACCGTCGAGGGCCGACTCGGCGATCGGTCGAGAACTGAGGACGGGGAACCCGGTGCGCCGCTGGATACGTGCGGGGATGGCGCTCTCGTGGCAATGCCCATTGCCCGCCACGAGCACCATCAGGGCGTTCGCCGGGGCGGCGCTGAGCCAGCTGCTCGCGGTTTCCGCCATGGTCTCGTCCCAGACCACTTGGGCCGCGTAGTAGGCCTCCAGTGCGGGCTCGAATGTCTCTGCACCGCCGTCGGTTTGCTTGGTCACGCCGTCCCCGGCATGGGACGTGTGCTCGGAACCGACTTTGCCGTGCGGCTGCTCGTGTTGGCCCTCTTTTCCAGGGTGACCGCTCATGGCGGCACGGAAAAAGGCACGGTGCGGTGCACTCGCGAGATCGAGCTCTGGAAATTGTGCCCGAAGCTCTGCATCGACCGCGGATAGCCCGTCCTTGGCCACCGCGCGGGTCCACGTTTTTGGTGCGTTGAGGGCCAACAGGTTTGCGTTCCCCTCAAGCGATTCCTCGAGCAGTGGTCGGTAAAGACTGAAATCGAATCCCCAGCGCTCAGCGTAGCCGGAGTCGACGGCAAACGTGGAAAGGTCCCAGCCGCGCGACAACTGGTCGAGGTATTGCTGTTGGGGGCGCTCGAACATCTCGAAGCCGACTGCCATCGGCACGCCATGTACTCGAGCCCAGCCGGAGAGCCTCCGAATGATCTCTTTTTGCACGTAGTGGTGCGCGGGGTCGGTGTGCTTTTCTCCAACGCAGACGACACGCTGTTCAGCGAGCCACTGAGTCATCGCTTGCCCACTGGCGCTGATTGTCTTGGTGCGCGCCGTGAACGTGACTTCCGCCCGTTCTACGACGTCGTAGGGTAACGGTTCTTTGGTCGCTTCCTCGGTCGCCGGCGTCACTGCGCTGGGCGACGTCACACCGCCGCACGCTACAGAGCCGGCGCATGCTACGAACGCCGCGACCAAGGGTACTGCGTAGCTCCCCCGCCACTGCGCACCCAAGGTGCGGTCAGTAGCTTCTGTCTTGGAGCTCTTCTGGCAACAGCGGGCTCGGTTTGCCGCTCGTGAGAATCCACAGTTGGTGCGCCGCGCGCGTGGCTGCAATGTGCAGAAGGTGCCGCACTTCATTCTCGGCAGGATAGGTGGAGTCGCTCACTTCCACCAGGATCACGTAGTCGAACTCCAGGCCCTTGACCTGCCGCACGTCCGTAACGTCGATTCCTGGTTTGAACGGGAAGTCCTGCTGGGCGATTCGGCGCACCCGAGGAGTTTCTGCCCGGAACAAGCCCTGATAGAACACGTCCGCCTGCTCGGGGTGGCGCGCGATCACCGCCACGGATGCCCGGGGTTCGACGTCCATCAAGTCCTTCAACGCCTCTGCTAGGAACCCGACCGCTTCGCCGCTGTCCGCGAAGCGGAAGAGCTCGATGGGGGTGCCTTCTCGGGTAGCGCGGGGGGCGTCATCGGGGGCGAGAGGGCCCAAGACGTCACGCGCGAACTCGATGATCTGCGCCGTCGAACGGTAACTCACTTGCAGGGGTTCGATCTGCACGTGGGCGAGACCGAGCTCACCCAGCGTGCTTTGCCAACCCACGAAGCCGTTGTCCATGTGCAGCCGCTGGGCAACGTCGCCCGCTAGCGTAATGCTTTGAGCTCGGCTCACGCAGCGCATGACGACCGTGAGCTCGGTCGGGCTCAGGTCTTGCGCCTCGTCCACCAACACATGCTCGTAAACGAGAGCCTCTTTGCCGCCAGGCTTGTGAATCGGCCCCCGCAACAGCTGCCACAAGAGCAGTAACAGCGTGTCGTCTTCCACGTCCATCGTGGCGGTTTCTTCGAGGGAACGCCCATCGACGGCACCGTAATCGTCGTCTTCGTTCGTCGCCTTGGCCTCGGCGCCGTGGTCTTCTTCGCGTTGGTCGGCCTCGGTCAACACCGCCGTGCAACGAGCACGGCACCATTCCATGGCGCGGCTGAGTTCTCGTTCACTCAGGGCCAGGTCCGGACGCTCCGCAAAGCAGGATTGCATGCGGCTGGTGTCCGTCAACAAGTCCACCCAAGCACTCATCAGATCGGAAGCCTTTGCCAGACCACGCTCGATGACCCGCTCGACTGCATGTTGTTCCGACGGACTGAGGCGTTCCGTGTTGCGTTCCAGCCACCGCCGCAAGCCGTGCGCTCGGTGAGCCAGGGGGCGCCCCTTGGTGGCAGCGAAGGCGTTCTTGGTTGCCTCCTGCAGGTCCGCGCGCGAACCCGCCGCTGTCTGTAGTCCGCGCTCCAGCTCGGCCTCGAAGTCAGATACTACGCGCTCGACCAGACGCAACATCAGTGGGTTCTTCTTCAGGCGCGTGACAATCGGTGGCGTCTCCTCCGTGTAGCGTTTGGGCAACTGCGGTATCAGCTGCTGTCGTAGCTTGCTCGCCCAGGATTCGTAGGTGCGCACGGCGACTCCGGCGACGTCTAGTGCCGGCAAGACTTGGGAAATGTAGCGCGCTAGCGCATCGTTGAAGACGACGACCAACATGCGGTCGGGTCGGAAACGTCGGGGATCTTGGAAAGCGAGGTAGGCCAAACGATGCAGGCCGATGGTGGTCTTGCCGCTACCCGCTCCTCCTTGAATCACGACCAGCCCGGAGTCGGGCTGGGTGATGAGCTCGAACTGGCGTGGGTCGATCAGCGCCGTGATCTCTTTTAGGTGCTTGTCTTCACCTGTGTCGGCCTCTTCGCCGATGCCGAGGCGCCGGGGCCCACGCTGCTGGTCAGCGCGGGTAGCGGTCCCCTCCCCTCCTTTGAGTCTCAGGTTGGCGCCGCCACGCTTCCACTCGCCTTTGACGGGTTTGAGGAACGTGCCCTGTGGACTGACGATGCGGCGCAGTCTTGCCTCGACGATGGTGAGGCTGCGACGGACGACGACTTGCCCTTCGACCTCACGTCCACCGAACACCTCTTCGTATTCGTCGCCCTCGGCGTAGCGATAGTACAAACGACTGACCGGGGCATCGCGCCAATCGACGATGCGCACCCCAGCGTTGGAATCGAGATACGTCGAGCGACCGATCAAGACCTCGCGGGTGCGGCCATTTTCCTCCAGCAGCATGCGTCCGAAGTACGGCGAGCGCGGGTCGACGAAACCTTCGGTCATCTGGCGCTGGCGGGCCGCGATGCCCTGCAGGCGCTCCATCTGCTCCAAGAGCGGCGGGACGTCTTCCATGCGAGCGGCCGCGATTTCGTCACGCAGCTGCAAGAGCTGGGTATCGTAGTCGATCTCCCGACGCTGGCTGGGTTGGGTACGCTTTTCCTCGACGTGGTCCAGGATGCGTCCCAAGCACCTGGACTCTTCGCCCACGACGCGTTGGAGCTCGCCGTCCGACTCGGGCGCCGCGGTTTCGAGGGCAGGCCCGACCTCCTTGCCAGGGAGGTTTCTCCCATCCTTGGTGCGGACGTCACTGTGGGAAGTGTCAGTCACGAGTGTCTCCGAATACCCCGGGGGCAGCCGAAAAAGCCGTAGCCGCCCTCAGTAGCATCATTCGCTGGCCCCGTGCACGGATTTTCTCCACCCCTGGAGGGGCTTTTGGAGAGCAGCAGCGAGGATGGGAGCAGCTCCGAACTGTCGCGAAACACCGCACGCGACAGCGTGTGCCGAGGGCGTCCGCTTGGGGGCTCCCTTTGCGTGCTACTTTCGACATATACTGTTCGCGATGGTCAACAAGCAGGAAATGTTCGACTCGGTGCGCGAGTACCTGATGCGTCACCCCGATGAAATTGTGCGACTAGTCAAGAACGGGTTCTTGCTACGGGTGGGATTGCCCCTGGACGCGCTGCGCTGGTTCGCTGCTCGCTCAAAGGGCAAGAAGGCACCGAAGGACGTCCAGATCGAAGCCGTGCCCCCAGGTATCCGAGTGGGTGCCACTGTCGATTTGATGGGTACGGTCGTGCGTGCCTCGGCCATCATCTACGTCGAAGACATCCGCATCAACGCGGAAGAAGTGCGCATCGAGGTGCGGCTCGCGGATGTATCCATGAAGTTGCTTCAGGACTCGGACTCTCCCGTCGCGACGCTACTCAAGTCCGGCGCGCTCGATCTAAGCAAACCCGGAAACCTGGCTAAGTACATGCCGAGACGGCCCCCGATGCTGGTGGAGGCCGAGGACGACCGTGTGGTCATCGATCTGATGAAACATCCGGCCCTCGCGAATCAGAAGGTCGAGCGACTGCTAGGCCTGATCACTCCTTTGATCACGGTGGGTGCCGTGCGAACGGATTGGGAGCACCTCGACGTCGTCTTTCGCCCCTTCCAGTACGGGCTTGCCAAGGCGCTGGAGCAGGTGCGCGGCCAGCTGTGAAGCCTCGGGCACGCCGTGCCCAGACCCTTCACCTACCGGTTCTGGGTCAGCTCGTCATGGGACCGGGTCGGGTTCTTGGTCGGCTGCTTTGGGCCCTAACGAGTGTAACCAGCGTCGAACGGCTGCGACAGAAGCGGGCCTCGCGAACGCGATGAGCGGTAGAAGTGAGAAGGCGAAGAACAGCCAACTCAGAGCGGCGAAACGGTCATCGATGTAGTGGGCGTGAGTCAGGATGACCTGACTTGCGCTCGCCGTCACCATCATCGCCGGTGCCAGGCTCGGCCGTAGGCGCACCAACGAAGCAAAGGCGATGAACATCACGAAGTAGTAACAAGTGATGCTCGTCAAGCTGCCCACCAGAGGCAGGCTGAGCGGCAACCCCAGCCAGAAGTGCTTCGTCCTTCGCAACGCCCAGACGGTGCAGCTTGCCAGAATCAGCCACGCCAGCACGATCACTGGGCGCCAGGCCGCCTTTCTGTCCAGCCTGCCCTGCTTCCAGTCGGCGAACGGATCAGCTTGGGTGTCGTCCCGTGTGAACCGCATCCGTCCGTCCCAGTCGTGCACGAACATAGTCTCCATGCCCATGTGGTTCGTCAGCGGCGTTCGGTTGTGGAGCGAGATGTGGGTGATGAACTCTTTGTAGCTACTGGGACCAGCAAAAACCATGCTGGCCGGAATCAACACACCGGCCGCGATGGCGCAACCCGCAATGAACCGCTTGTGATTCGGGTGTAGCCGGCGATGCCTCAACCAGTGGAGCACGACCATTGCACCCCAGCCAAAGCCTGCGGCTAGCGGAAAGACTCTCAACAACCCGCACCAAACGAAGGCGGCCCCGGACAGGCCGAAGTACTTCTTCTTCGCCAGCGAGAGCGACGCAACCAAGAGAAAGATCCAGTCCTGTCTGAGAAACGCGCCACCCGTCCAATAGAAGTTCGCGGCGGCATTGCAGCCCCAGAACACAGAGGCCACGGCGGTCACCCGCCAGCCGAAGGCCCAGCTCAATAGCGCCAAGATGCCCAAGTGCAGCATCACGTCCAACGACGCCAACCACTTGAAGGTGGTCTCACTCGCAGGGCCGAGCGAGCTGAATAGCTTGCCCTCCATGGTCCAGACCGGCGGCGGGTTGTAGCCGTGGTCCTTCTTCATGTTCTCCCAGTAGTTGCCTTTGGAGCTGCTCCGCAGCCACTTGATATCCTCTTTGAACAGCTTCCAACGCTCAGGCGCGAAGTGCTGAGTGCACTTCTGGGGATCGTCGAAGACGTAGGTGTCGCTGATCGGTTTGGTCAGGTTCTCCGCACCGAGGTCACGGATGCGTTGTTTGCGCAGGTGTGCGGCGTGTCCGAGCTCCACCTCGGCAACGGCGGTGCACTCGTACAGGCGAGCGTAGCCGAGCTCCTGCGAGTACTTCGAGCCCAGATAGTAGTGGAAGAACTCGTGGCGGTGGTAGTACTTGGAGTAGCGGACCGAGGGGTTGAAGAAGCTGAAGTAGCTGAGGAAACCCAAGGCAGTCAGCGCGACGAACAACCACTTTCGCAGGCGTTTCCCAGGCGGGTAGCCAGCACGCCGCGCGACCATTTCGCCGATGAAAAAGAGTGCTGCTAGCAGCGGCAGCACCACCCACACGCCGTACATGATCTCTTCCCAGTGCGCCCGCAGGAAGATGTCGCCCGGCCAATCCTCGAACAGCAGTCGCTGCCACCAGCTGGCTTCGGGGGTGGCGGTGTTGGCACCGCTCGTCCTGGCGCCGTCGGCTGCGTAGGCAAGCAATGTCACTCCCTGGGTCGAGGCGACGTCCATCGTCATGTGCCCGCAGGCTATCTGAAACAGATCCCCGGCTGCAACTGAGGCCCGGGCCGTGACCCGGCCCAGTCGGTGGCACGCTCGCACGGCGGTCAGAATGGGCCTGGATGGGCAAAGCTTGCCGACAAAACAGAGGAGCCCCGAAGCGCGCCGGGGCCCGTGTCTGCATCTTTTCTGGTGACCCCAACGAGATTCGAACTCGTGTTACCGGCGTGAGAGGCCGATGTCCTAACCGCTAGACGATGGGGCCGATGATTTGGTCTGGGGGTATACCTACCAGGGAGCTGGGGAACTAGGATTCGAACCTAGATAACAAGTACCAGAAACTTGCGTCCTGCCATTAGACGATTCCCCAAAAACGGGGATGGGGAAGTTAGTTGTCCTCGCCCGATTGTTCAAGGCTTTTGGGAAGAATTCGCGAGATTTGGCGGTCTGGCTGACTTTGGGGCTAGTGTGTGCGCCTGGGGCCGACTCAGGCCTGCTTTCGAAAAAACTAGGGCTCGGGCCTCTTGACCCAGGCGAAAGCACGCTTACCTTGCCGCGCCGACGGTAGAAACCGTCGTACCACATTGGCAGCACAGGAGTAGGATCCGGATGAGCAGCAAAGAGATCGTCTACAGGCAGCGCGCGCGGCGTTCCTTCCAGATCGGGTTGAACACATTGGCTGACGCCGTGAGAGTCACGCTGGGACCGCGAGGCCGCAACGTTGCCATCGAGCGTAGCTGGGGAGCCCCCTTGGTCACCAAAGACGGGGTGACTGTGGCGCAAGAGATCGAGCTGCCCTCGAAGGTAGAAAACCTCGGTTCGCGTTTGGTTAAGGAAGTCGCCGAGCGTACGAACAGAGACTCGGGGGATGGCACGACGACGGCCACCGTATTGGCGCAGACTCTATACAACGATGGGCTCAAGCTGGTCGAAGCCGGCGTGCCCGTGATGGATCTGAAGCGAGGCATCGATGCC
Organism: Polyangiaceae bacterium; assembly: GCA_050298815.1. Classification (GTDB taxonomy): domain Bacteria; phylum Myxococcota_A; class Polyangia; order Polyangiales; family Polyangiaceae; genus SZUA-265. Next base: position 165,932 of record JBNKUV010000044.1, on the reverse strand, counting down.
GCCGCCGTCGTCGTTCAAGAGAATTTGAAGAAGCAGGCCAAGAAGGCCAACTCGAACGAGAAGATTGCTTACATCGGTCGCGTGAGCGCCAACGGTGACGAGGAAGTTGGCAAGTACCTGGCGGACGCCTTCGACAAGATCGGCCCCGATGGAGTCGTCACCGTGATCGAGTCTCAATTGGCGGAGACCAAGGTAGAAATCGTGGAGGGCATGGAGTTTGACCGTGGTTACCTCTCACCGTACTTCATCACTGACCAGGAGAACCTCAAGGTCGAGCACCAGGACGTCTACGTCCTGGTTGTGGAGAAGAAGGTCAGTTCACTCCGCGATGTGCTTCCGGCAATGGAGGCCGTGCAGAAGAAGGGCGCCGCTCTTCTCGTCATCGCTGAAGACGTCGACGGTGAGGCGTTGGCGGCCCTGACGGTGAACAAGCTGCGCGGCGTTTTGCAGAGCGCTGCCGTCAAGGCGCCAGCCTTTGGCGACCGTCGCAAGGAGACCATCAAGGACATTGCTGCGTTGGTGGGCGCCTTCCCCTTCATGGAGGACTCGGGGCGCAAGCCGGATTCAGCGACCCTAGAAGACCTTGGGCGCTGCGAGCGTGTCCAGATGGACAAAGAGTCGACCCGCATCATTCAAGGCAAAGGCAAGAAGGAAGACATTCAGGCGCGCATTCAGCTCATCAAGCATGAGACGGAAGCAACCAACAGTACTTATGACAAGGACAAGCTCCAAGAACGTCTGGCGCGTATCTCCGGCGGGCTGGCTGTGATTCGTGTGGGTGGGATGACGGATGTCGAAGTGCGAGCGAAGCGTCACCTAGTCGAGGATGCCTTAGCGGCGACTCGCGCAGCTATTCTCGAGGGTTATGTGCCCGGCGGTGGTGTGGCGCTGTTGCGTGCCTCGACAGCGATCGACGAATTGAAAGACCTGAGCGACGACGAGCGCAATGGCGCGGAGCTTCTACGTCGCGCCCTGCGCGGACCATTGACGCAGATCGCAAAGAACGCCGGCGAGGATCCGCCGGTGGTCGTGGACAAGGTGCTCGAGGGCAAGGGCGCTTTCGGGTTCGATGCGCAGGCGCTCGAGTACGGGGATTTGGAAAAGAAGGGCATCATCGATCCAGTCAAGGTGGTGCGACTAGCGCTAGAAAATGCCGTCAGTATCGCGGGGCTGATGTTGACGACCGAAGCGCTCATCGTTGCTAGACCTGAACCCCCGGCTCCCAAGCACGCCCACGGGGGCGATGGTGGAATGGGTGGAATGGGCGGTATGGGTGGAATGGGCGGCATGGGTGGTATGGGCGGTATGGGCGACCTCGACATGGGCTGAGCCCTACCCCAACCTGGCTGTCTCGGCCCAAAGCAAGCCGGCGTCGGTGTTATTCCGACGCCGGTATTGTTTTGTGCAGCGCGAGATCAGGTACGGGAGCGTCAGCGAAAGTCGCGGGAGCGGCTCTTGACGTTGGCCTCACCGTCGAGGCGTTCGAGGTGCGAAGCGATGACGTGGATCACGGGAGTTGGGCGCCCAGCTTCCCCCGGTTTGGGATGCGTGACTTGGCGCTCGAGCTTTCCTTCGACGAGCAGTAGCGTGGAATGGCGCGCGACCAGACGATAGCGCTCGTAGATCTGACTGAAGAGCACGACGTTGATGCAGCCCGTTTCGTCTTCTAGCGTGACGAAGACGACACCACTGGCCGTGCCAGGACGCTGTCGTGAGAGCACTAGTCCTGCGACGGTGATGCGTTGATTGTGCGCCACCCCATCGAGTTGACGAGCGGTCGTGATACCTCGATGATTGAGCCAGCCTCGCAAATGACACAGCGGGTGATCGTCGATGCTGAGTCCGACCCTGTGATAGTCCAAGAGCAGCTGTTGCCCCTTGGGCAGCTTCGGTAGCTCAACGGGGTTTTCCTCGAGAGGTTTCTTTTCGAACAACCCTTCCGTTTGTGGGGCTCTTGCGACCCACAAGGCGTTGCGACGCCCCTGAACCAAGTCTTCCAGCGCGCCCGCCTCGGCCAAGGCGTGCAACTGATCTTGCGGCAAGCTCGTGCGCCGCTGAAAGTCGGCCAGATTTTCGAAGGGCTGTTCGCTTCTCGCTTGGGTGATGGCTTCTGCGTGGCGTCGTCCTAGCCCCTTGATGAGTCGGAACCCCAGTCGCAGAGCCCGATGTGCATTGGGGTAACGGCTACGGATGCGGCTCTCGTGAGGGTTTTCCAAGGTACAGTCCCAATGACTCGCCGTGACGCGCACGGGACGTACCTCGACGCCGTGCTTCTGCGCGTCGCGGACCAGGCTGCTTGGTGAGTAGAAACCCATGGGTTGGGAGTTGATGAGCGCGCAGCAGAAGTGTGCTGGGAAGTGAGCCTTCTCCCAAGCAGACATGTAAACGAGCAAGGCGAAGGAGGCAGCATGGGACTCAGGAAAACCATAGTCGCCGAAGCCCTTGATTTGCTCGAAGAGCGCCTCGCCGAAGTCTTTTGGGATCCCGCGTTTGGCGAAGCCAGCGAGCAAACGCTGCCGATGGCGCATCAAGCGCCCGGTCTTTTTCCAGGCCGCCATGTCACGGCGCAGTTGGTCAGCTTCTCCTCCCGTATACCCTGCGCCGACGATCGAGATTTGCATCACTTGTTCCTGAAATAGCGGGATCCCCAACGTACGCTCCAAGATCGGCCACAGGTCGTCGTGGGGTACACCCACTGCTTCCTCTCCGTTGCGTCGACGCAAATAGGGATGAACCATGCCGCCTTGGATCGGCCCAGGGCGAACGATGGCTACTTCGATCACTAGGTCGTAGAAGCATTGGGGCCGCAGGCGTGGTAACATCGCCATCTGTGCGCGGCTTTCGATCTGAAAGACACCTACCGTGTCCGCCTCGCTGAGCATGGCGTAAACGACGGAATCTTTCGCGGGGATGCGAGGGGCTACATCCAACGCGTCGAATGACTCGTCGTCGTGTTGACGCAAGATCCCCTCGGCAAAGATGAGCTCGAGCGCCTTGCGAATCGCCGTCAACATACCAAGTCCTAGGACGTCGATTTTGAAAAAGCCGAGCGCCTCGATGTCGTCCTTGTCAAAGGGAATGACCGTGCGCCCGGGCATGCTCGCGGGCTCAACGGGGGCGACCTTGTAGAGTGGATCCTTCGACAAGACGAAACCGCCCACGTGGATCGATAGATGCCTGGGAAACCCCTGTAGCTCTCGCGCCCAACGAATGGCGTGACTGACGCGTTGATCACGTGGGTCGAAGCCGTACTCTTTTAGGCGCTGGTCACTGATGTCGGCGGTATCCCAGTGAGTGATGCTCTGACTCAGGCGGTCGACCTGTTCGAGGGACAAGCCGAGCACCTTGCCCACTTCTCGCAATGAGCTCTTGCCGCGATAGCTGATCACCTCCGAAACCATTGCCGCATGGCTTCGACCGTAGCGGCGGTAGATCTCTTGAATCACTTCTTCACGACGTTCGTGCTCAAAGTCGATATCGATGTCCGGCGGTTCGTTGCGCTCTTCACTCAAGAACCGTTCAAACAAGAGGTTGCTGCGCGCGGGATCGACCGCTGTTATTCCGAGCACGTAGCAGACGGCGCTGTTGGCGGCACTGCCCCTGCCCTGGCAAAGAATGCGGAGCTCTCGGGCTATCTCGACGATTTCCCAAGTGCACAGGAAGTACGGAGCGACCTCTAGCCGACGGATCAAAGCCAACTCTTTCTTGAGCTGCCCTCGCACCTTCTTTGATAGGCCCCTGGGATAGCGCCGATTGGCTCCTTCCCAGGTCAAAAGCTCCAAACGCTCGTCGGCAGTCTGCCCGGGCGCGAGCTGACAAGGAAAACGGTAGCGGACCTGACTCAAGTCGAAGTCGAGCTGATCGGCAATGTCGGCGGTGCGATGGACCCACTCGGGGTGCTCCCGAAAAAGACGCAGCATGTGTGATTCGGGGCGTAGGTGGGCTTCTGCGTTGGGTGCTAAGTGCCGCCCTGCTTGGTCGAGAGTGAGCCCGAGTCGGATGCAATGCACGATATCGGCCAGCGGCTTGCGCTCGGGCGCGTGAAAGGTGGGAAGACTGCTGGCGATGATAGGAAAGCCGAGCCGCTCACTCCATGCGCGAGCACAATCTTGTCGCGTCCTATCGTGCGTGTCCCAGCGCCGGTAAACGGCGATTGCCCCGCGGCTTTCGAAAGCCGCGCGAATGTTTTGAAACCAAGGATTCAGTTGTCGTTGCGGAGCTCCGAGTTGGACTGGGAGCACGGCAAATAGACCACGATGATGTTCACGCAACATCTGAGGTTCGAGGACACTCGTGCCTTTTACGAGTCCCGCGTGGGCACGAGTCATCAGTTGACAGAGGTTCTCGTATCCCTCCGCGTCTTGTACGAGCAGCGTCAAGGTGGCGGGTTCAGGGGGAAGTCGCAGGTTCTTATGAGGTGGATCGGCGCGTAGCACTGGGTGCGCAGGATCGGATAAGGAAAACTCCACCCCGACGTGAAAGCGAGTATCCAACTCACGTGCTTGATTCCATGCGCGAACACATCCGTAGATGCCATCGCGGTCGCACAATCCGAGCGAGTGCAAACCCAGCTCGAAAGCCGTGCTCACGAGTTCTTCGGGTAGAGAGGCGCCGCGCAAGAATGAGAAGGCCGAACGGGCCAATAGCTCCGAGAACGCCATCGCTCAGTCATACAAGGCCTGAAGGAATGCCCTGCCCGTGATGCGGTTCTTGTAGATCAGGGCCTCGAGCTGACCACAGGAGGCCGAAAGCCGAACCCGCAGATAGTCACGTGCGATGTTCTGCCCGGACCACCACTCCACCGAATCCAAGCGGTACTCGAAGGTCACCTCGCGGATCGAATAGAGCTGTCCGCCAAACGCCAAGAGTGCACCTGTTTCGACGGGGCCTGTTAGCATGATGGGCTCCTGCAGAAGACGGTTTGGAACGGCTCTATCGGTGGCTTGCCAAGGCAGTTGTTGGCTCTGCTGAGATTTGAATGTGCCGATCAGCGCTGTTGACTCAGGTTTTTTTAGCGCGGTCATCACATTGGCGGACTCGAATGTGATCTGCTCGGGCCGCCGTTTCTTCTTTTTCGGAGGACTCCTTCTCGACGTTGGTTTCGAGTCGAAGGAAAAGGCTTGGCCCAAACGAGCACCACGAATAGATGAGGCCGTGCGATGAGCCCCAACGCAGACTTCGACAGGCTTGAGGCGGCTGAGCTTCTCTGGACGGTGCGAGTTTTCGATGCTGAGGATGCCGAACTGATCAGGGCCGAGCTCTGTGGCGAGTTCGCTCAGCAAGAGCTGCAAGCGTTCTGGATTGGTGGGGTCGAGACGTGAGGTAGAGCTCAACAAGTCGAGCTGTCGCTTCGGTGCTACGGTGAGTGCCTCTACTTCCAAGCGTACCCCGATGCTAGGTGCATCGAGTTCGGCTTGGCCAATCTTCGACGAGATGATGCGCCACAGATCATCACTGCGAGAAAGAGGAGATGCGAGCTGACACGGCAAGCTGACTTCGGGTTCGACCTGCCGAAATCGAGCGATGGTGCGATCGTGCTCGATCACGATGCGCAGGGCTTGTACAGCCAGTCGACGGCCTTCCAGACGAGCACTGAGCTTAGAGGTCAAGCCTCGTAGAGCGAATAGGAGAGGGTCACGCCCAGCAACTGCTTCCTCCCAGCTCAGCGTTTCTGAAGGAAGCTCTGCTGGGACAAAAGCTTCGAGGGGACAGGTATCCCGCCCGTCGAGCAAGTCGAGGACCTGACTGGCGTCACTGCCGAGACGAGAGGCGAGCTGCGCTCGCGGAAGCTCTGACAAATCGGAAAACTGCAACAAACCAAGCTGAGCCAGCCAAGCATGTACGTCGCTGCCCACGGGTAACGCCACGATGGGTAACTCACCGACGTACTCTTTGGTTTTGCTCTCTTCGACGATGACTCCCGCTTGCCCTCGATTAGCAGATGCCCAATGGGCGAAAGCGCGTGCCAACACTGGTCCTCGAGCGATAGCTAGCCGACAGAAGTGGCCGAGGTTGGACAAGCTCGTCGACAGTTCGCGGAGCAGGTTGGGTTCCCCGTCAAAGAGGTGCGCTGCACCAGTGATGTCGAGCCAGAGCGTATCGGGATAGCCAATCGAGATCGTAGGAGCAAAACATGAGAGACTTTCGGCGACGCGTTCCAACTCTTGTTGCACCTCCGAAGGAGAGATGCGGAGGACCTGCAAGTGCGCTACCCAAGCGCGTGCTTCTGACACACTTTGACCCGTGCGAACGCCATAGCCGTGGGCTGCTTCGTTGACGGCGTTGATGATGCTGTTCGGAGCTGTCGTTTCCTCTTCTTTACCTTTTTCTCGGGGAGGCCTCTGCCCGTTGAGCTCAGTCCTCACACTCGTAGTTTCTCTGTGCGCCTCTCCGTTCAACGCTTCTGTGTTCAAAGCGTCGCCGAGCACGATGGCAACGGGGGTACTTTTTGAGATACTCTTCTCCCCTTGAGAGCTGAGTCTTCGTTGCTCACGTGCGAGTTCGTACAAGAGCTGGCTTAGAACGACGGCGACGATGCGACGCTCAGACACTTCTGACCTCGAGTTCTGAGCTGATGCTCAAGCGGATGGATGAACGAGACTGAGTGTTGGTGGAAGAGTTGATCGACCAAGAAATGGGAGAGTTGCGACAGAATCAACGACGTTGGGTAACAGTGGCTGCTGACCGGCTGCAGTGCTGGAGTAGGGGTCGTTCGTGTTGAGCTCGCTGGCTTCTGTCGTGTCGAGATGAGCGGGCGCCGTAGACTTGGCGGAAAGCCCTTCCGATGGTGTTGGATTGAGCTGGATGGTTTTGGGGGCACTGATGCGCCCTCGCTTTTCCTTGGCGATGGTTACCTGTAGCCGGTCCGGATTGAGCTGCTGCAGCTCCAGCCGAAGAGCCACGGGCAGTGGTAGCGTGCGCGGCGCCGCTTTATCCGTCAGTAGGATCACTTGAGTGGCGGTGCCAGCGACGGCCATGGCCATGCGCCGCACACTCTTTCCCCACTGAGATAGCGAGCGGGGCTCGAGCGGAGCCGTGCGAGTGCGTCCCGGGCTCCAAGTAGCGCCTACTAAATCGACAACTAGTACGGAGAAGAGGCGAGCTTCGGCGAGCTTGACGGCGATGCGATTGAGTCCGGCCAATGAGGACTCAACGGCTTCTCGGTTTTGACCCGACTTGCGAGTCTTGGTCGAGCGTTGAATGGGCGCCAATGACGAGGGACGCACGACGAGCAAGCGCTCGAGCTCAACGCCAGCGCTAGCGACACCTGGGGCAAATAGAGAGCCGGACGGGTCAACGAAGGCGCACCAGGTTTCTGAACCCTGATGCGACGCGTCAATTTGAGCTGCACGACAGGCCCAGAGACCCACGGAAGTGGCCAGACCCGATCCGGGAGAAACCGCGACTTCTATAACTTGTCCCCGGGGCAATCCCGAGTCTGGCAGCACTTCATCGAAGGCTTCGAGCCCCAGAGGAAGCACAGAAGGAGCTAGACCAAGATGCTTTGCAGTTGTCGGAGAGGTTTGTTCCAGTAGGCGTTGGAGCTCTTGAGCTGTCGCTGGCATACTGAACATTATGTCAGATGCTGAAAACATGACCAGTGGTGTGAGATGTGCGGTCATTCTTTGTCCGGATCCTCGGCAGTTCCAAACTGAAACACCCCAAGAAATCGCAGCGATTGTCGCGCTATGCTTCACTCCTCCGACCCTCAACGGCTTTCCGCCTGCCGCCATGGCAGAACTCGAACACCCTCAATCAGACTCGGCTCCCCGTCTCGGGGCGGCCCCCCTCCCCCTACGTGAGGCCAGCGCTTCAAACGAGGCAGCGACTGCCTCCATGGAGGCGCTAACCTCTAACACGCTACAGGGTCAAGACTTGCGCGCCCAGCTAAGCGATCCCGACGAAACTCAGGAAGCTGAGGCCCCTCTCGAGTTGCAGTCTCCACCGAGTGTCACCCCTAGCAAGTACGACCTCGCGAATCGTCGGATCGGCTTGGTGTTAGACGACAAGTGGCGTCTGGACAGGCTACTTGGCGTTGGAGGCATGGCGGCGGTTTACGCCGCAACTCATCGCAACGGTGCCCGGGCAGCAATCAAGCTACTTCCCTTCAGCGTTGCTACCGGCCCCGAAATTTGCCAGCGCTTGTTGCGGGAAGGCTATCTCGCCAATCGCATCAAACACCCGGCGGTAACTCGGGTTCTAGACGACCAGATCGACTACGACAAGGAGCACGCTTACATCGTCATGGAGCTGCTCAGCGGCGAAACCGCCCGTGAACGTGTCGAGCGCAGTGGGCCCCTCGAGCCACCTGAAGCAGTTGCCATGATGTTGGCGCTCGCGGATTGTTTGAGCGCTGCCCATGCCGCCAACGTCATCCACCGCGACATCAAGCCGGAGAACATCTTCATCACGGAGTCGGGGGTCAAGGTGCTGGACTTCGGCATCGCGCGCGCCCTCGACGGCAACAGTAACCTCACACAAACCGGAACTTCTCTGGGCACGCCCGCGTACATGTCACCAGAGCAGGCGCGCGGTAAACACGAGGAAATCAGTCCTCAGAGCGATATCTATTCTCTCGGTGCCACGTTGCTCTTCCTCATCAGCGGGCAAACGATTCACGAGGGGGAAAACGCGCTGGAACTGATGGTGCGCGCGGCGTGGACGCCTGCGCCGCCAGCGCTAGAGATCTGCCCCCAGATCTCACCGGATCTGGCGGCCGTCATCGACCGCTGCTGTGCATTCGAACCCAAGGAGCGGTACCCAAGCGCGGAGGCCGTGATTCGAGCCTTATCGAGCCTGCGCGATCTGCCGAAGCAGGCACTATCGCGTCCACCCGTGGGGCAGAAACGCCGACGCGCGGGTCTCTCGCCTGCGGAAGTGCTCCGTTCCTTGCCCGCCGCCGCGGAGACGCTTCGTGGGAGCGCTCCCCCCCGGCGCTGGTCTGCGTCCCGGTCGTGGACGGTCGCTCTCGGCGCCAGCTTGGCCCTCGGCGCAGGCGGTCTCTGGTTACTCGGCGGGGCGGACGCCGAAGAAGAGGCGAGCGTCTCGCGTTCTGCGGTCGTTCCAACCGCCACCACAACGCCCCAGACAATCAACTCAGAGCTCGCTGGAGATGCCCTCGAAGGTTCAACCTCGGCCTCGATCAGGGTCCCAAGTGAACGACTCGAGCCAGTTGCAGACAATGACTCAGCCAAGGGCGCCGTGGGGACCTCGCCACTGCGGACCTCGAAGGTCGTCGCCCCGCGCCCCGCGACGACCAGCCCCCAGCAGGCCGACCAAGAGCAAAACGATGGCCCCCCTACCGCCTCTTCGTCCCAGACGAGCACCCCACCTCCGAAAACCGCGACGAACCGCCCGCCACGCAAATCGGCGACGTCCAAGCCGCCGCCGCGAACAGTGAGTACCTTTCCCGCGCAAGCCCCGAGCGAAAAGTCGCAGACTCCTTCGTCCTCCGTGGATGGCCCGAACGCCCCAAAAATCGACTACCGACGATTCCGTGAACGACCTCAGGACTAGCCTTGCTTCAGTGATGAGACGCGTAGCGCACTGCCTACCCTTGCTGGGCGTGCTGCTTCTGCCAATGCCAGCGCGCGCCGAGACGACGCTGACGGACAAGCAGATCGAACGTCTGGAGACGCTTTCCGAACTTGGGCGAGAGGCTTGCCAGAGTGGCAACTACGAGAGCTGCCATCGCATGTTCACGGAGGCCCAAGAGTTGTTACCTTGGGCCCCTCATCAGTTCTACATCGCAGAGGCTCTCGTAGGGTTGGGGCGGATGATTGAGGGCATCGACCTCTGGCGCCAGGTGCTCGAAGACAACACGGGGTCCAAGGACCCAGTAACTCGCGAGTTTGTGAAGCAAACCAAGCTGCGCCTGGCGGAGGAGGAGCGCAACTTGCCTGTGCTGCTCGTGACCTTGGCGCGGGAGCACGCTGGTGTGGTCGAGGTCATCGTGGATGGCAAGCCGATCGCACAAGACGTGTTGACCGCTGGAATGCCGCTCGATCCCGGCAAACACGTGATCGAGTTCTCTCAGCCTGGATATGCCCAGGAGCGTCACACACTGGTGTTGAACCGGGGAGGTAGCGAAAGTCTCACGGTCGCATTGACCCCTTTGCCAGCCGAGCAAGAGCCGAGCGCGGCAGCGGATGGTCGGTCGTCCCCACCTGTGACGCCGCACGATGGCGGCTGGAACGTGCCGGCAGGTGTGACACTCATGGCCGTCGGCGGCGCGGCTGTTTTGGGTGGCGGCGTCGCGTTCCTACTCAAAGAGCAGCGTGTCACGGACTTGGAAGCCGATTGTGGCGATGTGGACCCCTGCCAGGCGCTGACCAGGGAGGAATTCGACGATCGCAACGCGCGCATCGAAGACCGTACTCTGGTTGTAAACGTTCTGTTCTTCGGGGGAGCAGCCCTCGCCGTAGGCGGCGCAGCGCTCGTACTGCTGGATGTGTTGGACGAGCCGGAGTCGAGCGAATCTGGCGCGGGGGCCGTAAGCGCCGCCGTCGCTCGGGATGGCGCGTGGATGGGCTGGCAAATGGCGTTCTAGCGGGGTGCTGGGCTGGGATACGTCTTGCGGTATGCCGGACAGTCCGCCATGTTCCCTCGGCTATGGAATCACCCCACGCGTCCGAAAGCGCCCCATCCAGCGCGTCCGACGAGTCTCGGCTGGGCGAGCTGCGGAGCCACGTTCGAGCACTGGGTTCGGTGTTGGTGTGTTACTCCGGCGGGATCGACAGCGCGTTGGTGATGGCGGTTGCCCATCAGGAACTCGGTGAACGTGCGGTGGCTTTGACGGCGGTCAGCCCGAGCCTACCCGCTTCCGAGTGCGAAGGCGCCGTGCGCCTGGCAGCTTCGCTCGGCGCCCGTCATGAGCTGGTGGCGTCGAATGAAATGGCGCGCCCAGACTACGTCGCAAACGGGCCCGATCGCTGCTTTCATTGCAAGAGTGAGCTGTACGACATCGCCCGCGCGAAACAAGCCGAGTTGCGATTCGAGCACATCGCAAACGGCACGAACGCAGACGACCTGGGCGACTACCGACCCGGGCTTCAGGCCGCTGCGCAGGCTGGCGTGAGGAGTCCCCTAGCAGAGCTGTCGCTGTCAAAAGCGGATGTTCGCCGCTTGGCGCGCCATCTGGGGTTACCTATCTGGGCCAAGCCAGCGGCAGCGTGCCTGGCGAGTCGCCTGCCCTATGGAACCAGTGTGACCGTGGAGCGGCTGAACCAGGTTGGCGGGTTCGAGGCAGCGCTGCGGCAGCTGGGGTTTCCGCATGTGCGGGTCCGTTGGCACGACCAAATCGCTCGCATTGAACTGGGTTTGGAAGATCTGGCGCGCGCCTGTTCCGAACCGCTCCGCGAGCGCATCGTTGATTCCGGGCTTGCGCAGGGCTTCAGGTACGTGACGATTGATCTGGCCGGTTATCGCCAGGGCTCACACAACGAGGTTCTGACAGGCCGGCAGCTCCGCGTCGTGCGTGACTGACGTTCGGAACTCCTCAGGTCAAGCGTAGAGACTGAGCCGTCCCAAGGGGTTTTCCGGAGCAGTCATCGTTGGCACGCTTCGCGCTCCCGTCACGGCGAGGGCGCGATCGAGCTCCGTCCGGAAGTCGGGGCTCGCCACATCAGGGATCCCTCGCTTTTCTGCGAGTGCTGCGGTGGCGCTCTTGCTGGGGTCCAAGCCCCGCTTTGCTGCTGCTTCTTCGGTGCAGGTCGCGCAGCTGTATCCGTTGACGATGCGCACTTCGTTGCAGACGAACGACTACTCCTCGCGAACCTGCAGCACAATTGACAAGAAAATGCGCTCCGTTCCGCCGGCGGAGGATGCGCCATTGCCCGCGCTAGCAATGGCGAGCCAGCGGGGCGCCACAAACGGAGACGAGGTGCGGACATGTCCGCACCTCGTCTTGAGACGGCTTGTTGGGCGGTCTCAGTCTTCCCGGCGGCCCTCGCGCTCGCGGGGTTCGCGCGCAGGACGCTCGCCACCGCCGTCGCGCTGTTCAGCGCCGTCGCGTGCGCCGCCGTCGCGCTCACGCTGTTCAGCGCCGTCGCGTGCGCCGCCATCACGCTCACGCCCACCGTCGCGGTGCTCACGCCCACCGCCGTCACGCCCACCATCGCGGCCACCACCGGGGCGCCTGCGGCGTCGGGGACGCTCCGAGCGGCGGTCACCACGATCACCTCGGTCGCCACGATCTCCGCGGTCACCTCGGTCCGAACGCTCTGGCCGCGGGACGCCACCCTCGGGCTCCGGCAACAGTGCTCGACGGCTCAGGCGGATCTTGCCGTCGCGCTCCACGCTGAGCACTTTGACCTCGAACTCGTCACCTTCTTTGCAGGCCTCGAACATGTCTTCGGTGCGCTCGTGAGCGAACTCGGAGACGTGCAGCAGCGCTTCGGTATTCGGAAGGATTTCCACGAAAGCGCCGAAGTCCACCACCCGGCGTACGACACCCTGGTAGACCTTGCCGACCTCGGGCTCCTCAAGCAGGCCTTCGATGATCTTGATGGCTTGAGCGACCGCAGCGGCGTCCGGTGAAGCCACAGACACAGTACCATCATCGTCGATGTTGATGCTGCAGCCGGTCTTGTCGGTGATGCCTTTGATCGTTTTGCCGCCGGAGCCAATCACCACACGGATCTGCTCGGGCTTGACCTTGATTGTCTCGATGCGGGGAGCCCACTTGCTGAGCTGCTCACGAGTAGCAGGCAGGACAGCAAGCATCTTGTCCAGGATCCACAGTCGACCTTCACGGGCTTGAGAAAGCGCCTCTTCCATCAACTCGCGGGCGAGCCCCTTGACCTTGATGTCCATTTGAATGGCCGTCACGCCCTTCTTGGTGCCGCACACCTTGAAGTCCATGTCGCCCAAGTGGTCCTCGTCACCCAGAATGTCGCTGAGAATAGCGTACTTGTCGCCCTCTTTGATCATGCCCATGGCGATGCCCGCCACAGGTGCCCGCAGAGGTACACCGCAGTCCATCATCGACAGGGTTCCGCCGCACACGCTGGCCATCGAGCTCGAGCCGTTCGACTCCGTGACCTCGCTGACGATGCGCACCGTGTAGGGGAACTCTTCGTGCTTCGGGAGGAGTCGCGTCAACGCACGCTCCGCGAGCGCACCGTGCCCGATCTCGCGGCGCGCTGGGCCACGCAGAGGCTTCGTCTCACCGGTGCAGAACGGGGGGAAGTTGTAGTGGAGCATGAAGCGCTTCCACGACTCCCCTGTCAAACCGTCGATCTTCTGCTCATCGGTTGCCGTGCCCAAGGTGCAGGTGACGATGGCCTGGGTCTCGCCGCGCTGGAACATGGCGGAGCCATGGGTACGCGGTAGCAAGCCCGGGTCACACGTGATGGGGCGAATCGTTTTCGGGTCGCGCCCGTCGATGCGCTTCTTTGTGTCTACCACCATGCGACGAACGACATCGGCTTTGCGGCTTTCGAACTCGCCAGCGACGAGCTTCTCCACCTCTCCCCACCTGTCGTCGCCCAGCTCCGCGCTCAAGGTTTGCACCATGGCAGTCTTGACTTCGGCGTAGGCATCGTAGCGCGCGTGCTTTTCCTTGATCACGCAGGCTTTGGCGATTCCATCATCTACCAGCGCTTTGACGCGCTGCTTGATCGAATCCTCCAGCGTGGGGATGGAGAATTGGCGTTTCTGTTTGCCGACAGCAGCGCGCAACTTTTCGATCAACTCGAGGATGCCTTGGCCTTGCTGATGAGCGAATTCGAGGGCATCGATGATGTCGGACTCCAGCGCTTCGTCAGCTCCACCTTCCACCATGACGATGGCGTCTTTGCTGGCAGCGACGGTGAGGTCGATGTCAGCTTGCTCGATTTGCTCGAACGTCGGATAGGCGACGAAGCGGCCGTCCACGCGTGCCACTCGGATGCCGACGACGGGTCCGTCCCACGGAATGTCTGAGATGTGCACCGCGGCACTGGCCCCGATGAGAGCCAGAACGTCGGTGGGGTTTTCCTGATCGCTGCTGAGGACTGTCGCGATGATCTGCGTGTCCTTCTTGAACCCTTTCGGGAACATCGGGCGCAGCGGACGATCCATCAGCCGCGCTGTTAGGGTCTCGTTTTCACGTAGTCGCCCTTCACGCTTGAAAAAGCCGCCAGGGATGCGCCCGGCCGCGTATGTCTTTTCCACGTACTCACAGGTAAGCGGAAAGAAGTCGAGTCCGGGTCGTTCGCTGGTTGAGACGGCCGTGACGAGCACGACACTCTCTCCATAACTAACGAGCACTGCCCCGTGGGCTTGCTTGGCAATTCTGCCTGTCTCTAGGGTCAGGGCCTTACCGCCGACCTCGACAGATTCTCGTACAAACATCTAAACGAGCGCTCCTTGGCGCATTTCGCCGCTGCGTGCGGCTCGACGCCAGCACGGTTGCGATGTGACTTCAGCCTCGGTCCCTATGCGCGACGAAGTTCCCGATGGGGTCCTGTCACGCACACGAAGCGAAGTTGAAGTATCTGGTTCGCGCCCCTGCTGGAGATGACTGTTGGCTGCCCCCAGCCCCACCGACTATCGGCGGAGCTTCAGAGCTGCCACTATGCCGCGATACCGCTCGATATCGCTCTTCTTGAGATAGTTGAGAAGACGCCGGCGCTGGCTGACCAGCTTCAGAAGGCCCCTTCTCGAGTGATGATCTTTCTTGTGCGTCTTGAAGTGGTCGGTGAGGTGCTCGATGCGCTGGGTTAGGAGCGCAACCTGTACCTCAGGCGAGCCGGTGTCGGTTTCATGCAGACGATGGGTGGAGATGACGCTTGTTTTGGCGCCAGGTGCTAGCGGCATGTGTGTTTCCCTAATGTGGTCGGTTGACGACTCACCTCGACGTGCGACTCCGAAGGTTGAACGGGCGAATACCCGCCAGAGCGTGCTGCGCTCACCTTCGGACTTGCGCCAAGGCAAGGAATTGAGTGCCGGGGGTCTTACCACCAGTCCTGCCGGAAAGCGAAATTGGAAAGACGCCCGACTGGCTACTGTCTGGCCGGTCAGATCTCCCGGAGATCTGCCAGATAGTCGCCGAACCGATCCGTGAGGATGGCTTCTACCGCAGCTGCCGACGTGGCCGCCCGCGCCTGTTCCAGGCAACCTTGGAGCTCCACCAGGCTGACCCGGCCAACGACTTCGCGGACGGCCTGGAGCGCTCCAGCCTCCATGCTGAGGTTGCGGACACCCAAGGCGATGAGCAACAGCGCCGATTGCGGGTCACTGGCCATCGCTCCGCACACGGATACCGGTCGCTTGTGGCTGGCAGCCCCTTGGACGACGCGTTCGATGAGCTCCATGACTGCCGGCAACAGCGGGTTGTTGAGAGCGGCGAAGCGTGGATCGGCGCGGTCCACTGCGCACGTGTATTGCACCAGGTCGTTGGTTCCCACGGCCAGGAATTCGGCCTCTCGGGCTATCTGCTCCGCCATCAAGGCGGCCGCCGGAACCTCTATCATGCAGCCGAAGGGTACTTTGTCGGCTTGGGCGTGGCCTTGCCCACGCACCTGCTCCCCGGCGCCGTGAAACATGGCTCGGGCCGCTGCGAATTCGTCGACGGTCGTCACCATCGGTACCATCACGCGCACATCGCCGTGCGCGGACGCGCGGCGCAGGGCGCGAAGCTGCGTCATGAACACGTCCGGTTCAGAAAAGCCCCAGCGGATCCCCCTTCGGCCAAGAGCCGGGTTGCGGCTGTGCTCATGTCTTGGCCCAACGAAGGCCTTGTCGCCGCCGAGATCGAACGTGCGGAACGTCACGGGGCGCTTGCCCGCCCGATCGAGCACCGTCCGGTAGGCATGAAACTGCTCTTCCTCCGATGGATAGCCGCCGCGGTCTACGCATAGGAATTCAGTTCGGTACAGGCCGATCCCGCCAGCGCCTTCCGAGATCGCCAACTCCACTTCGTAGGGAAACTCGGTGTTTGCCTGGAGCTGAACCTGCGTCCCGCAGCGGGTTCGCGCAGCCCCCAGCTGCGCCTTCGAGCGCAGCCCGGCAAGCGCCTTGCGCCGTTGGTCGCGGCGGTCTTCCGCAGCCGACACCTCGCTCGCGTTCGGCGATAGTGTTACGATTCCGCGCCGTCCATCCACGATTGCCAACGCGTGGGCGGTGCATGCTTCGACGACTCCGGGGCACCCGACCACGGCAGGCACCCCCAACGCTCGGGCGACGATAGCGGTGTGCGAGGTGGCCGTACCACTCTCCGTCACGACTGCTGCGACCCGACTCGGATCGATCGCTGCCACCTGGGTTGGGCTCAGCTGCCGAGCCACAACGACGCCGTGATACTGCGGCGTGGCTGGGGCTCCAGAGCTGCAGAGTGCTTCGAGCGCATCGTGGATCAGCTCGCCGACGAACTCGATGTCGCGACTGCGCTCTCGAAGGTAGCGGTCGGAGGCGCCGCTCAGCTCGCGTGATACGTCGAAAGCGGCGGCCTCGAGCGCCCACTCCGCGCAGGCGCGGTGAAGCCTGACGAAGTCGCTGACCCTCTGTTCCAGCAGTGGGTCGACCACCATTAGCGCGTAGGCTTCGAGGATCGAGGCTTCACCGGCGCTCAACTTGTTGCGAGAATTGAGAACGAGTTCTCTCAGCTGAGCGCCCGCGTGAGCAGCGGCTTGCTTGAACCGGTCGAGCTCCGCGTCGACCTGGGTGGCATTGACTGTGTGGAACTCGACGCGTCTGCGACTGCCGATGATGCAGACTTCCCCCAGCCCGATGCCGGGTGAACCCGCGATACCGGAGAAATGTATCGACAGCGTGGAGGCCGGCGCTTCGTCGGTATCGTGAGCCTCTCTGTCGTACGTCATGACGCCGCCTCGATTCGGTGCCGAGTCACTCGGCTTCTCCAAAGCGACTCGCGAACAGCTGACCAATGGCGTCTACCGCCGCTTCCGCGTCCGGCCCGGAAGCCTTGACCGAGATCGTCGTGCCTTGGCTTCCGCAAAGCAACAGTACGCCCATGACGCTCTTGGCATTGGCCGACTGGGTGTCTCGGGCAACGGTGACGCTGCACACAAACCTCGACGCAGTCTGTGCTAGTTTCGCTGCCGCCCGGGCGTGCATCCCCTTCTTGTTGAGGACTTCGAATGTCTTCTCGATCACGCGCCAACAACCCTTGCGCTAGACATCGTCGGCCAGTTCCGCCCGACGTTGCCTCTCCTTCTCTCGTTCGACCCGCGCCACGTCGCGATGTCCTACCTCAATCTGAAACCCTTGGGCCTGCATTCGCTCGGCAACCCACTCTGCCATGGCGACGGAGCGGTGTCTGCCCCCGGTGCAACCGAAGCCCACCGTGAAGTAGCTCTTTCCCTCCCGTTGATATTCCGGGATCAGGAATGTCAGGAGTCCCTCCGCGTGCTGTGCAAACTGATCCGCCGACGTGGCCCCACGAACGAACTCGCGCACGGCTGCGTCCAACCCCGAGTGCGGTCGCAACTCCGGGATGAAGTACGGATTGTCGATGAAGCGAACGTCGAACATCGTATCCACGTCACTCGGAGCACCGTACTTGAAGCCGAAGGAAACGAAGCGGGTCAGCATGCCAGAAGTACCCTCCGACTTCGGACGAAACATCTCCACGATACGCCGGCGCAGCTCGTGCACGGTGAGTTCGCTCGTGTCGACGATGCTGGAGGCATTGGCCCGGAGCGGTGCCAGTCGCTCCCGCTCGATTTGAATGCCATCGATCACCGCCAGGCTCTGATTGGCTTCATGTGGCGCAATACGAAGCGGATGCGGACGACGCGTGGCGCTGTAGCGGGCGAGAAGCGTGGAATCCGAGGCGTCGAGAAAGAGTAAGGTGAAATCTTGTGCCTGGTCCTCCTCGAGACGAGCGATCGCATCCAGCGTCGGGTCCAGGAAGGCGCGTACACGCACGTCGATTCCCAGGGCAACGCGGCGCAAGCGATCCTTTTGGCAAGCCTCCAAGCAAGGAGCGAAGGCACTCGGTGGCAGATTATCGACGCAATAGAACCCCAGATCCTCGATCGCGGACAACGCCGTGGAACGGCCTGCGCCGCTGAGTCCTGTCACGACGACGACCGAAAACGGTGCCTCGTTCGTCATGAGCTCTTCTCGCTTTCCCGGTTGCTGTCGTGGCGTTCGGAACCTTCCTGGGCTGTCGAGTGCCGTCCGTGCGCAGCGCGTGAGTGCTGACCTGCGCGTATACCGGGCGTCCCGAGCGGCGGAGGTACGCTGCTTTCTAGCACTGAAGGGTCAGTAATCATGCTGTCGCGTGGGGCCATCTGCGGCCGGGGCCTGGGGCTGGGGTGCTGCAACGGCTGCATTGCGTTCGCATCGATGCGTTCGAGGAACTTTTGCGAAGCATCCTGCCCGGCGCGCCGGAGAAGTTCGTCTCTGGCAGCAATCTCGATGATATCACTGACGTTCCGTCCTGGTCGCACCGGAATCACGACTTCAGGGAGCGGTACGTCCAAGATCGCATGGGTTCGACCGCGCTGCCCCAGGCGGTCGAAGTGGCTATCTTCTTGGCTAGTTTCGAGGCGTACGACCAGATCGATCCGCTTGCGTTCACGAATTGCGGTCACCCCGAACAGATCCCGGATGTTGAGGATCCCGAGGCCGCGAACCTCGATGTGATGGCGCAGCAATTCAGCAGGCTCAGCAAAAACCATTCCGGGGGGACGGAAGTCACACTCAACGACATCGTCGGCGACCAGCTTGTGTCCACGCATCACCAACTCCAGGGCGACTTCACTCTTCCCAATGCCGCTCTGGCCAAGCAACAGGATGCCGACTTCGAACACATCGACCAAGACCCCGTGGAGTCGGCTGCGGGGCGCCAAGCGTTCGTCCAATAGGGCGTGGAGCGCCATGATTGCCACGCTGCTTCGCTCATTGCATCCCAGGAGCGGTGTATGGGTCAGCTGCGCACGTTCGACGAACTCCTTTGGAGGCGTGGCGCCGCGGGTGACGAGGACACACGCTAGCTTCAGTGAAAAGAGGTCGATTGCAGCCTGCTTTCGCTGCTCGTCGCTGAGCGTCTCGACGAAACTCAGTTCGGTCTCGCCGAGCACCTGCACCCGGGTTGGTACCAGTCCGTGCAGGTGCCCCACCATCGCCAACCCAGACTTCTGAATACGCGAGTGTTCAATCGTGCGGCGTATCCCGCCCTCACCCGCTAGGAGCTCCAGGTCGATGTGCAAGTTGGGATCATCCAACAGCTGCGCCACGCTGATGCCCGCAGGTTCGACCTGGGCGATCACGGCTCGGCACCTTCAGACTGTTCGACTACTGCTATCACACCCTCCGGGGAAGCCGCCTCGAGCAGACGGTGACGAGTGGTCGCACTACGGAACAGACGCGAAACACGGGCCAAGAACTTGAGATGGTTGGTTGCTCCAGCCGTCGGTCCGACCACGCCCATGATGAGCTGCACTGGCTTGCCGTCGATGGACTGGAAATCAACCCCCTCAGTGTGCACGACCAAGGCCGCCAGGTGGCGGTCCAGGCCCACCAATGAACAGTGAGGGACGGCGACCCCGTCACCGATGCCTGTGCTTTGGACCGCCTCCCGCTCTGCCAGGCGCTGCGCGATATCTTCAGTTGTCTCATCAGCTGCAGGGGCAAGCAACCGTGCGAGTAGCGAGAAGACCTCTCGTTTGTCCTGAGGGGCGCCCTGAGAGCGAGTGAGCCACACTCGTTCGGGCGTCAATGTGTCTAGAACGCGCACGCCGGAGTCTTACCGCGTCGCTTGCTGCGAAGCCAGTGCGGCCACCAGCGCGTCACGAATGTCACGCGACGTCGGCTTGGTGGCGCTCTCCGCCGAAACCCGGCGTTCAATCGCCCGATTCATCTACCGGGACGCCGCCACGGAGGGTTTCGCCTCCCCGACGCCGCTTGGCCTCTGCGGCACCCTTGGTTGAGCTGATTTGGCGCTCCAACTTGTCCACTACTCGATCAATCGACACGTACATGTCTGACGAGGACTCGTGAGCCTCATGGTGTTCGCTGCCGCTCGAAACCTTGATCTCCGCCTGGTGCTCGTGCTTGTCCAACGACAGCGTCACTTTCACCGTCATCGGCTGACGCAGAAAGCGCTGCAGCTTGGCCACTTTGTCGTTCACATGGGCCTTGATGGCGTCGGTCGCTTCGAGGTGACGGAAGGTGATACTGATGTTCATTCGGACTCCTTGTGACTGCTACGGGGGGCGTCGCCGATGGCGACCCGAGACCGAGGCACCGGACCCCATCAACGCTCGTGCGGCAAAGCCTTCTCAGAAGTGCTTCTTTCGTTTCGAGGAAGATAGGATGCCCAGCATCTCTCGGTATTTGGCAACCGTGCGCCTCGCTATCTTTATTCCCGAGCTGTCCTCGAGAAGCTTCACGATGGCTTGGTCGCTGAATGGGTTCTTCTTGTCCTCGCCGTCGACGATCTTGCGGATCGCTTGTTTGACGCTTTCGCTGGCGATGTCTTCGTTGGCGACCCGACGAATGCTCGAGTTGAAGAAGTACTTGAGTTCAAACAGGCCGCGTGGCGTGTGGACGTACTTGTTGGTGGTCACGCGTGAGATGGTCGACTCGTGCATGTTCACCGCCTCGGCGACATCCCGCAGAATCATCGGCTTGAGGTGTTCCACGCCCTTTTCAAAGAACTCGCGCTGCTTCTCCACGATACACTCTGTGACGCGAATGATGGTCTTGCGTCGCTGCTCGATGGCACGGATCAACCATTGAGCGTTCTTCAGCTTCTCACCAACAAAATCCTTGGCAGACGGATCTTTGAGCAGCTTCTGGGTCAGGGCCTCATTGATGTGCAGGCGCTGCATGCCACGGTCGTTGTCCATCACCACGAAATCTTCGCCGTCCTTGATCACGAAGACGTCTGGCGTGATACCGATGCTGCGCTCGTCTTGGTCCGTGAAATTGCGTGCCGGACGGCTCTCTAACTTTTGAATCTCCTTTGCCGCCTCGTAGACTTCCTCAACAGGGATCTTCAGGTCTTTGGCGATGGCCAGGTAGTTGCGCCGTTCGAGGTTCTGCATGTGGCGATACAGAATGTCCATCTCGATATCGTCGAAGCCGATCGCCTTGGCCTGCACGATGAGGCATTCCTGCAAGCTGCGAGCAGCGACCCCGAGTGGATCGAAGTTCTGGATCATCTCGAGCACGATGGGCGCGTCATCCCGGTGTAGACCCGCTTCATCGGCGAGATCCTCGATGGTCAGGTCCGGAGTACGTGTGCCATCGGGCAAATCGACACCCTTGAGGTCCAGGAACCCGTTGTCGTCCAGGTTGCCGATCACCAACTCCCCAAAAACCCGCTCGACGTCGGTGAAGTCGCCCAGCTGGAGCTGCCACAGCAGGTGATCTCTCAAAGACCTTGGGCGCGTCAGGCTTTGCTCGATCGGGGGCAGCTCGTCAAATCCAGAGCTGCCTTTGCTGCCGGTGGGCTGTTGCTGACTCGAGTTCTCGAGGAACTTCTCCCAGTCGACTTCTTTGGTGGCGTTCTCAGTCTGACGACTTTCGGCGGTCTGCCGGTGGTCTTCCTGCTCGGCCCGCGCGGCTGATTCGCCCGGCTCGCCGCCGTCCCTGCGCTCGGCGCCGTCGCTATTTCGACGTTTCCCGTCTGGCTCCTCGTCCGTGAGGATAGGATTGCCATCCAGCTCCTTGCGCACCTCCTCCAGCAGTTCGAGTCGCGACAACTGAAGCAATCGGATCGCTTGTTGCAACTGGGGCGTCATCACCAGCTGCTGCGAGAGTTTCAGTTGTTGCTTGAGCTCCATTTGTCCCGATTACTGCAACGGTTTCGTAGGTCTCGCGACCCACTCGACTTCAGAGTGTATCATTGTTGCCGCTTTGGCGAGCGCTTCGGTGCGCTGTTGTGCATTGCAACCCCCGAGTCACTCCACCAAAGCAGACCCCATGGCCGGCCGTGTTGCGAATGCGCCAGTATCCGATGCCCTGACCCTCCGCACATCGGCCCTACTCTCTTCGGGCCGCCGTTGTCCACACTTCGGCGATTCCGTCTCAAAATTTAGCCCGTATCGTGCTGCCACCTACGATGTGGGTATGACCGCGTTGCACGTCGTCGTTCGCCCTCGCTCCGAAGACCCCTCCGCAGCACCTCTCGGACCGCTCCATGGGGTTCTCGACGTCATCGCTGATGGCGTCAACCTGACGGCTAGAGTCGGTGAAGGTCAAGCCGTGGACTTTCTGACGGACCTCGCGCTGGCGGCCGCCAGCGTCGTCACTTGCCGTCGCGGGCGAACTACCGTCGCTTTGCATGCGACCTCCGAAGTCTGGGAGGTTGGACTGGAAGCAGACCGCTCCGACGTGCTCTTGTCGGTGTTTTCGCCGGGGCCCGTGCCCACTGTTGCCACCTACGGCCGGAGGGTGCCTTTCTCGACACTCCAAGCTGCGTTGCTCACGGGGCTCGATGCGTGCCTGCACCAGCTGAGCGAGCTTCCAACGCCCGCCCGCATCGGATTGCGCACGGCGCGGGAAGAGATAGCCGCAGTTGGCGAGTGCTGCGCGCCACCGATTCAACGTCAGTCCGCACGGGTGACCGCTCGCGTAGGCAAGCTGTCGCTCGGCGCGGAGCTGGCGCTCAGGACGATGCCATCTGAGCGAGCTGGGGCAGATCAGTTGGAGCGGGCGGACCTCTTGGGGCTGTTGGGCGAAGGCAAGCTGAGCATCATCGAAGGCCGCCGTAGGCTGCTTGTTGGAACGTCCCAGGTGTTTTTGGATGCTGAGCGGCTCCTGGCCTTGGCGGAATGCGCGTTGGAGTCCTTTCGTTCCGCTAGACCCACATTCCGGCGCACCCAGCTGGCCTCGACACGGGTCAGCTTGCGACGAGGCCCTGGGGAAGCGGCGCTCGAGCTGAGCTTCGGAGGCGGGCGCGACAACGCCGTCGTGACGAAAATTCCCGCCGTCGACTTCGCGCAGGTGGCCGGGCAGATGGCGTCGGCCCTCTCCGACGCCATCTGCGAGCGGGACCCAGAGCAGTGCCGCAACCTACGCTTGAGAGATCTCGAAGGGCGCGCCGCGGCGTTGTTGAAAGCCGTTCAAGGATCGCCTGAGGAAGAGTCGGTTTCGAACCCCAGTCCGGCCAACTACAGCCGCTTCGTGCCCAAGCTGCGGCGCGCCGTCGGCATCTGGGAGACTGGCCCCAAGATGCGCTTCTCCCCTCGCTGGGTTGCGAGCGTGCCGCAGATCGATCTGCGCGCCACGTTCTTGTGCGGGGACCACATCATGGTCGGTGCGGCCAACGAGACGGCATGTATCAAGCGACGCAGTGGGGAGATGCTGTGGAAGCGGCCTACCCGTGCCGCTGCGAGTGTGGTCACGCCATCTGGGCTGGTTCGAGTCGAGCCCGATGGACAGCTGGCTTGCCATCAATTGGAGTCAGGCGAGGTGCGCTTTCGCCTCAACGTCACGCCCAGAGCAGCCGGTGCGGCGGCGGGCGCCGTGCTGTACGGCGCTGGCATGCCCAAGCTGCTGGCTTTGGCCGAGGGAGACCGACAAGTCACCGGGGTGGATCTGCTCGGCGGTGCGATTCGCTGGCGCTACTCCGCCCGACGTCCCGGCAGCTACAGACTCAAGCGCGCAGGGCGTCTCCTCATCGTCTCCGGCGGTGATCCACTGATGGTCGCGCTGGATGGTGTCAACGGCGACGTGGTTTGGTCGTTGCGCGCGCGCCTGCCCTTCGCCGGCGACGTCGCGGTCGACCATGAGAGCGCGTTTACCATCAGCGGGGTTGCCGGAGGCCGCTACAGGCTGCACCGTTTTGACCCCTGGAGCGGCAACGCTCAGTGGGAGGTCGAGTTGGACGAGCGCCCCGTACCAGGTCGTGCCCCACTACTGACGTCCGACGCCGTGGTCGTGCCCACGCTGGACGCGGAGGGCGGGGGCGCCCTGGCGTTCGACCGGATGACGGGCGAAAAGCTCTGGGAGCACGGGCCAGGCCTCGTCAGCGAGACGAGCGCGTGGTTAGCGGTCGACGACTGCGTTGTCGCCAACAGCGCCAGCGGCATGCTGCTCGGACTGGGCGCCGCCGATGGCCGCTCTCGCTTTCAGCACGTTTTCTCGTCCTCCCCGGACGCGGACCAACCACGACGGCTCGAGCCGGTGTTGCGCAGCGGTGCCCTGTTCGTTCCTCAGCAGCAGGTGCATGTGGTGCGCCCACGTGATGGGGAGCTGTTGGGCACACTCCCCTCGGACCTGATTCCCGACCTGATTCGCGTCGACGAGCGTTGTGACGTGTATGTGGCCGAGGAAAGTGGGCACTTGGCCGCGTTTGGGGCCGCGCCCCGGCTAGCGCTAGTTCGTTAGAGTGAGTCGCGCTCGAGCTGCTGGGCGTGCCCGAGGACGAAGCGTGACAGGCGCGTCAGCGGCACATCCACTGGACACAGCGCCTCGCGCCGCATCAACTCGGCCTCGTCGAGCAGCCGCCAGGCGACCGCGGCCTCCCGCGCATCGGGCGTCGCGCGGGTGCTGCAGAGGACCAGCGTCATCAAGCCGGGATAGCTTCCGGAGTGGCGATTTCTGATTGCGGAATCCCCCTCCTCGCACCGGCCACAGGCGATGCACCGGCCCGCTGCGACAAAGAGCTCCGTATCGTCGGCGCCCATCAATCCGAGCCGATCAGCGGCATAGTTGCGCCGGTACGCCGACAACCCAAACCGCCGACCCAACCGCAGCCAGCGTGACACAAGTGTCAGCACGAACGCTACCGCGAGCATCGAATAGGCTTTCAGGCGTCCCAACATGGCTCGAACCGCAGCGTCGATTCAGGGAAGGCCGCGTCCTCCGTGCACGTACCATACACATGAGACGAGCGTCACGATTCGTCGCCAGGTGTTACGGTGTGACGCCTGTGTTCGGTATGTAAATATTTGAATTTAAACATAAATGTTCATGGCACGCAGCGTGCTCTAGGGAACGTCGTCACCCGACGACACCCGCCTAGGAGAGCAACGCATGACCCAATCGAACAGCCCCCGCCCCCGCCTTTCCGCCGACGAAGAGCACGCGCTCGTCCAGCGTTTGCTGCGTGACGAGGCCAGCGCCTGGCAAGACTTCGACCAGACCTACACCCGCGTGATCCAGCGCTGCATCTCGCGCGTCCTCAATCGTTTCGGCGGCGTGGTCAACGAGGAGGATGCTCGCGAAGTCTATTCGATCCTTCTGCTGCAGTTGCTCAAGAGCAACAAGCACAAGCTACGCAGCTTCGACCCCACTCGCGGCGCGCGCTTGAGCACTTGGCTGGGGATGCTCGCGACGCACGCCGCCTACGACTTCCTGCGCCGTCGCCGGCGCGACCCGAGGACGGAAGACAGCGATCAGGAGCCGCCCTCCGTGGACGTGCCCAGCCCATACGATGTCTGCCTGATGCGCGAGCGTGTCGAGCAGGTTGAAAAGCTGCTCGGCGAGTTTTCGACCAAGGATCGCGAGTTCGTGAAGCTCTACTTCGAGCAGGGTCTGGAGCCGGAGCAAATTGCGGAGGTCATGGGCATCAGCATCAAGACGGTCTACTCGAAGAAGCACAAGATCCGCTGCCGCTTGGAGAGCCTGGTGAAACCAGAGCAGATGGCCGCCTGAGTCAGTACCGTCGCAGCGGGCTGTCGCCAGGGACGAAAAGACGCTATTAAAGCCCCAACTTGCGAAGTTACTTTACACGCTGGTTGGGGTTTTTTGCGTGGGCGCTGAGCGTTGGTAGTGCCAGCTGCGGCAGCTCCCCCACCCCAGATCCGATCGCCCCTCAGGAACTCGTCACCCACCGCCATGGCAACAAACCTCCGCTAGTGGTGGTCCAGCGAGCCGGTGATCCCAGAGCGGCGATAGCCGTCGCCGCGTGGCTCCCTGGGGGACCAGCTGCATTGCGCGCGCTGTCGGTGACGTTGGATGCCGCATTGCGTCGAAATGGATTGGACGCGCGGGGCAGAGTCGGGGGCGACTCGCTCGTGGTGTCCGTCGAGTTGCCGTCGCCGGCCTTCGCGCAGCGCGCGTTGGAAGGGATTCGAAGCGGTCTGCTCTCGGCGCCAATCAAGCACCCTCCAGCGGGGCCGCTGCCGACGGACCCCTGCGGTGCTGTGGGCGGTGACAAGACCACGGCCGAACTCCGCGCGATGGTTGGTCGGGCCAACGTTGCGCTGTCGGTGGTCGGCAGTGAGCAGGCGGCGCAGGCGCTGACCGAGGCGTACGAGGCGAGCGCTGAGTGGCCCGAAGGCGTAGGCATCGAGGACGCCTGGCCGGCAAGCGACGTCTACGCTGCGGAGCGGCAGCCCCACGGGCAGCGGCTCCTCGTGGCTCTGCGCGTGGCCGAAGAGCGCCAAGCGCTGGGCGCGGCGCAGGCGTTGGGCCGACCGAATTCGAGCCTCAGGTGGCTGGTTCAGGCCGCGAGCCCGAGGTGGAGCCTAGAGCGGGTGAGTGCAACCGTCCGTCCACGGGGCGCCTGTCTGCTGGCGGAGGTCCAGACGCCAGGCCTGGCTTCGACACGCTCGGCCGCGAGGCTCGCGTCCGCCGTATCGGCCGAGCTATCGCATGCGCTCACGGTGTCCCCACCGAAGCGGGTCGAGTTGCTACCCTTGGAAGCGCCGCGTGCGGGCGACGCGGCAGCTCGCGCAGCGTGGGCAGCGCTTTCAGGGCGTCAAGAACCCCCGGAGGGGCCTCGCGCCACGATGGTCTGGATGAGCCCAACACCAGATCGAAGCGGTTTCGAACGCGAGGTGCGCGCGGCCAAAGGCCCCAAGATGACCGTTGAAACCGCTGTCGAAGCGGGCCAGGGTCGACTGTGGGCCTTGCTGACTAGCGCCTGTCCCACCGCGCACGAAGACGCCGCAAGTGCCGGTCATACGGCAACCGCGTTGGCGACAGCCGCCAAGTTCCTCGTAGCAGCTGACGCGACAGCTCTCGCCAAGCCTTGGCTGAGTCCTCATGGGCTCGGCCTCGTTGCGTCCATCCCCGCGCACGACAAGAATGCAGCGGCAAGGTTGGGTGGTCTGATGGGCCAGGCGCTGCTGGCTGCAGCGAGCGACGTGACCCTGGTGAGCGAAGCCCGTACGGCGCGGATGGAGGGCGCTCACACCTCGTCAGCTTGGGACCTGGCGCTGCGGTTGGGCAGTGACGGCCACCCCTCACACCTCTTGCCGCGAGGGGGGAGCGGCAGCGGAGATGATTTTGATCTGACCAGTTCTCGTGCCGCGCTGCGAGGCTTTGTCGACGGCCGCTTGCGCCTCGCTGTGCTGGCCAACCACGGGGAAGCCCAAGCGGGCCAGGTCGCACAGCGACTTGGCGACTTGCTCGTCCCGTTGGGTCCGAGCTCAGGCACGTGTCCCAAACCAGCTGATGCACCGACTGCTGGCGGCGATTACTTGATCGACAGCGATGAGGGGCAGGCCCTTCTCATCTATCCGCTGGCAGCCGACCAGCTAGCCTCGGCCCAGGTCGCCGCGGTGATGCTCGGAGGGGCCGGCGGCTGGCTGGAGCACTCTGTGGTGGGTCCCGGTTTGGCACAGCGTGCGGAGGCCTACGTTCTCGGCGTGCCTAGCCAGCGGGCCGCCCTGGTGGTGGCTTTGAGCGACAGCGCAGCACGCCTGGGACCTGCCGTGATGCAGGTCCGGGCTCTGCTCGATCGTCTGCGCGGTACGAAGGTTTCAAAAGCCACGTTGAGTCAGGCAGTCGAGGTGCTGGCGACGCGGCACGACCTTGCTGAGCCGGCGGCGCGGTTGGCGGCCTTGGCGGAGGGAAAGCATCCCGCCCCGACCGCAACGCAGCTCGAGCAATTTTTCGCTCGAGAACTCGATGAAACTCGCCTGATCGTCGTCCGCCCGACTCCCCCAGCCATCACCGAGCCCTAACCGCCGGTGCGGCTCGGCGTTTGCTCGACCCAATCCGCAGTGCCGTCGTGGGTGTTGTGGTTGGCAGCCGAACGTCCGCGGGGTTCGCTCGCGTCCGGCGATTGAGCCCTCCAAACGATGGGTGCCGGGCACGATGGACCCATCGCCCCGACTCGTGGTAGCTCGCGCCAATGGACCGACAGGTTGTTCTGATTCTCGATTACGGCTCCCAGTACACGCAGCTCATCGCTCGGCGAGTGCGGGAGAGCCAGGTCTACTGCGAGATCGTCCCTGGCACGGCGAGCATCGAGTCGATACGGGCCTCCCAGCCCAGAGCCATCATTCTTAGCGGCGGCCCGGATTCCGTCTACGGCGAGCATTCTCCGAAGAGCGACCCGAAGCTCTTCGACCTCGGCCTACCCATGCTCGGTATTTGCTACGGGCAACACTTGATGGCGCTCCAAATGGGCGGTCAGGTTCAAGCGAGCGACGAACGCGAGTACGGCCCCGCGCAGCTCATCGTGGACGAACCTGTAGGGGTGCTCTCCCGCTTCTTGGCGGGGGACATCTCCAGCGTCTGGATGAGTCATGGTGACAAGCTCACCCAATTGCCAGCCGGGTTTCGGGTCATTGCACATAGCGACAACGCGCCGATGGCTGTCATCGGTAACCCCGAACGCAAGATGTACGGTATTCAGCTGCACCCTGAGGTCGCCCACACGGAGCGAGGACGCGAGATGCTCGACGCCTTCCTGTTCGACGTCGCTGGGTTGCGTCAGGATTGGACGCCAGGCAGCTTCGTCGAGGAGACGGTCGAACGCATCCAAGAGCAGGTCGGACCCGATGCTCACGCCATTTGCGCGTTGAGCGGTGGAGTGGACTCGGCGGTGGCCGCGATGCTCACTCACCGCGCACTGGGCGATCGTCTCACGTGCATCTTCGTGGATAACGGTGTTTTGCGCGAGGGTGAGTTTGAGAGAGTCCAGCAGTCGATGCGAGAAGACCTCGGCTTGCACCTGATTGCCATCGACGCCCGTCAACGCTTTCTCGATCGCTTGGCCGGGGTGACGGATCCCGAGCGCAAGCGTCACATCATCGGTAATCTGTTCATCGAAATATTCGAAGAAGAGAGTCACAAGGTGGGTCACGTGGATTACCTCGTGCAAGGCACGTTGTATCCTGATGTCATCGAGAGTGTGAGCGTGAAAGGTCCTAGCGCGGTGATCAAGACGCACCACAACGTGGGCGGTTTGCCGGCGCGCATGAAGCTCTCACTGATCGAGCCCCTGCGCGAGTTGTTCAAGGACGAGGTCCGCCAGGTTGGTCAAACGATGGGTATGCCACGTGACGTCTTGTGGCGGCAGCCGTTCCCGGGGCCAGGCCTCGCGATTCGCTGTCTTGGGGAAGTGACTGCGGAGCGCTTGGCGGTGCTACGCCGCGCCGACGCTATCGTCTACAACGAGATCAAGGCCGCAGGCCTGTACGAAGAGTTGTGGCAGGCGTTCGCGGTTCTACTCCCTGTGCGCAGCGTCGGTGTGATGGGTGACGACCGAACCTACGAAGAAACTTGCGTGGTCCGAGCCGTGTCGTCGAGCGACGCGATGACGGCTGACTGGGCACGCCTGCCCTACGATCTGCTGGCGCGTATCAGCTCTCGGCTGATCAACGAAGTCAAAGGTATCAATCGGGTGGCGTACGACATCAGCTCCAAGCCGCCGGCGACCATCGAATGGGAGTGATGCGCCGGATCGGACCCCGGCGGCGCTCCGCCCCGCGTATCGGGCGCAGAGCCGCGGTTTGGGCATTGGCCACGGCAGCCGCCGTTGGGTTGCTCGCTTGCGGGGTACGGTCCGCCGTCAGCCTCCGCTTCCAGGTCGATCCTCAAACGCCGCCGGATGCATCCGTGACCATCGACGAGCAGTTCATCGGGGTACTGGCTTATGTTGCCTCCCGCGGGGTCCGGTTGCCGGAGGGAGAGCACCGTATCACCATCGAGCGCGAGGGATACTTCCCCTGGGATCGGATCGTGGTGTCGGACCGGAAGCCAATCCACCTGGACGTGCGCATGAAACGCATTCCGGATTGAATGGCGGGCGAACTGCCTCTATATGGTATCGCATCGTCGGACGAAGACGTTCCGGGGTGTACCTCAACCTGGTAGAGGGCCTGCTTTGGGTGCAGGACGTTGAAGGTTCAAATCCTTTCACCCCGACGGAACCCGCAACTGCATCGAGGCCCGCACGACGAGCGACTGGTCTCGGTGCGGGGCGTGGATGTGCCCCCTCAGTTGGCAGGGCCCGACTGTGGCGGGGGCGTCGATCGGTGCGGGTTGGTGAAGACGGCGGCCGACAGTCCGGCGCCCCGGACATAGGGAAGCTGGCTAGGGTTGTCGTCTTGGGGTTGGGTGCCGTATAGCCCGAGGCCAACTTGCCACCGGTGGATAGTTGACCCTCCGTGTTACGCAGCATTCTCACATTTGTGTTGTTGTTCGTTACCTGGCTCCTGTGGTCAGGGCACACCGAGACATTGCTCATCGGGCTGGGCTTGGGGTCGTGTGCACTCGTCGTTTGGCTCAGCTGGCGAATGGGGCTCCTTGACGATGAAGGCTACCCTTGGCAGCTCGGTGTCCGATTGCTCGGCTACGTTCCGTGGGTGATCTATCAGGTAGTGGTCACCAATTTTGATGCAGCTCGCGTGATCCTCGCACCATCGCTGCCGATTCAACCGCATCTGGTCAAGATTCGTGTTTCTCAGAAGACGACCTTGGGCAAGGTGATCCACGCCAACACCATCACCATAACCCCCGGCACCGTAACGCTGGATGTGCGCGGGGACACCTTCTTGATTCACGCGCTGACGCTGGCAGCCGCCGACGCCGACTCGAGCGGTATGTTGGACAAGAAAGTCACGCGCTTGGAAGGTCAGTAGAGGAGGTACGATGGACATCAAATTCATTGCTCCAACAGCGGCCGTCATCGTCGTCATGTTGCTGGCTTTGACTCGGGTTTGGTACGGGCCAACGGTGTTTGATCGCATTTTGGCGGGCAACATGTTCGGGACCAAAACGACTCTGCTGATCGCCGTGACGGGCTTCCTCTTCGGAAGGCCCGAATGGCTGGATTTGGCTCTCGTGTACGCCTTGATGAACTTCATCGGCGTCTTCGCAATCCTGCGCTACGCAAAATTCGGCTCCCTTGCCCGTGACCACAAGCCCAAGAGGCAGACGCCCGACGGCGCTTTGCGACAGGGGGCAGAGCAATGACCATCATCGCCGAATATGCATCGTGGGCTTGTTTGGTCGTCGGCACGATATTCTCCGTCATCGGGGCGATTGGTCTGCTGCGCCTGCCAGATTTCTACACCCGAGTTCATGCGGTAGGGGTGACGGACACGATGGGCGCGTTGCTGATCCTGTTGGGATGTGGGTTTCAGGCGGGCTTCAGCTTGATCAGCGTGAAGTTGCTGACTGTCTGGGCATTCATCTACCTCACTGGTCCAGCTGCAACCCATGCACTGGCCAAAGCTGCCTACGCAAGCGGCCTCAAGGTCCTTGGTGGGGCGGAAGATCGGAGTGGACGTGCCGCCGATTGAAGCCATTCTTTTTGTGCTGTTGCTCGTGATCGGGGTGTTCATGGTTCGGGCGCACAATCTGTTCACGGCGGTCATGCTCGGTGGCATTTTCAGCTTGCTATGCACTGGCATTTACACGTTGGTGGATGCCGTCGACGTGGCCTTCACTGAGGCAGCCGTCGGAGCTGGTGTGTCGACGGTGCTGTTCCTCGCCACGTTGTCGCTCACAGGAGAGGACGAAGCGCCACGGCGTCACCGATCGGTGCTGCCCATAGTGGTTGTAGCGATCACTGGCTGCGCATTTCTGTACGGGACGGCTGACATGCCGGCCTACGGCGATTTTTCGGCTCCCATTCACCACCACGTCGTGCCGCGCTACGTCGAAGAGTCGCCCCACGAGGTCGGCATGCCGAACATAGTCACGAGTGTTCTGGCCAGCTATCGGGGTTTCGACACCTTCGGTGAAACCACGGTCGTGTTCACGGCGGCGGTCGGTGTGCTGATACTGCTGCGAAGTCAGGTCCGGCGAAGAGGTGACGCCGCCAAGCAATCGGGAGCGCCCATCGACGAGGTGCGGGAGCTTCCTGACGACGGCTCGAGTGAAGCGGAGGGTCCAGTATGAACCCGATGCACACTCCAATGCGCGAACTGTCGATTGTTCGCACCGTCGCCAAGGCTGTCATTCCCTTCATCCTCTTGTTTGCGCTGTATGTGCAGTTTCATGGCGATTTCGGGCCGGGCGGGGGCTTCCAGGCGGGGGTGATCTTCGCAGCGGGCCTAGTGCTCTATGCGTTAATTTTTGGACCGCAATCGCTCAAGCGCATTCTGCCTCCGCGAGTGATTGAGATAGGCATTGCCCTTGGTGTGATCATCTACGGTGGTACCGGCGTCTACAGCTTTGTCCACGACATGAACTTCCTCGACTACGGCGCGCTCTCACCTCATCACCCGGAGCACGGTCAACATTGGGGGATCTTCGCCGTCGAAATGGGCGTGGGGGTGACCGTTACATCGGTGATGATTGCAATCTACTACGCGTTTACCGATAGAGACCAACAATGACTCTAGCGACGCACTGGCACTACTGGTTCTGCGTAGTCCTGTTCATGCTCGGGCTATACACCCTCATCTCACGACGCAATCTGGTCAAGAAGATGATGGGGCTCAACCTGTTTCAGGTAGCTGTCATCATGTTCTACGTCCTCATGGGCAAGGTGGAAGGTGGCACCGCGCCCATCATCTTCGATGGCGCGAAGCCTAGTGACTACTCGAACCCCCTCCCCCACGTCTTGATGCTGACGGCCATCGTCGTCGGCATCGCGACGACGGCACTCGGCTTGGCGTTGATCGTGAGGATCAAGGAATCCTACGGGACCGTAGAGGAAGACGAGATCGCCCGCCTCGACGCGGAGGATTCGTGAATCACCTTCCCGCGCTGCAAATCATCGTTCCGTTGCTCGCGGCACCCGGTTGCGTGATCTTGCGGCAACGCCAGCTCGTTCGCTGGTTCGCAACTCTCGTCACCGTGATAGCCTTTGCGTTCAGCGTCATGCTGGCGCAGCGCGTGTTGGCTGGGGGCACCATCTCGTACCACGTCGGTGGGTGGGAGCCACCGTGGGGCATCGAGTTGCGCGCGGATGCGTTGACCGTGCTGGTGCTGCTGGTGGTGACGTCGGTCGCGATGGTGGTTGCGACGATCGGGATGGGGCCACGCAGTCACACAGTCCCGCAGGGACAGGAAGCGTTTTTTTACGCCGCGTATCTGCTGTGTCTGACGGGTCTAATCGGGATGACGATGACCGGCGACGCTTTCAACTCCTTCGTCTTTCTGGAGATCGCGTCTCTGTCGACGTACACGATGGTGGCCCTGGGAGCGACGAGGCGTGCGGTAACCGCTGCCCTGTCGTACCTAATGATCGGGACTGTGGGCGGCACCTTCTTCCTATTGGGGGTCGGACTGCTCTACCAATTGACCGGCACTCTCAACATGCTGGACTTGGCTGAGCGTCTTGCTGGTGTCGGGAACAGTCGCACGCTGATTGTCGCTGTTGGGTTTCTCTTTACCGGCATTGGCTTGAAGGTCGCTATTTTTCCACTGCATCAGTGGCTACCCAACGCCTACGCCTTTGGCCCATCGTCGGTGTCGGCGTTTCTCGCCGGCACTGCGACGAAGGTGAGCTACTACCTCCTGATACGCTTCGTCTACACCGTTTTGGGTGCCACGCTCGCCTTCGAGGTACTGGGCCTGGGTTCCCTCCTGATGCCGCTGAGCTTGGTGGCGATGTTCGCGGGTGCGACCGCCGCCATCTATCAGAAAGACTTCAAGCGGCTCCTTGCCTACTCCAGTGTCTCTCAGCTCGGTTACATGACACTGGCCCTCAGCTTAGGCACCGAAAAGGGACTTTCCGCAGGGTTGCTCCACGTCGTCAACCACGCTGCGATGAAATCTGGATTGTTCCTAGTTGTGGCAGCGGTTGTGGCCAAAGTTGGCTCGGCCAGGATTGACGACTTCGCGGGGCTGGGCAAGAAGATGCCCCTGACGATGGCCGCCTTGGTCGTTGGCGGTTTCGGCTTGATCGGGGTTCCTGGAACTTCTGGGTTCATCAGCAAGTGGCAGTTGGTGGTCGCGGCTCTGGAGAGTGGGGACACCTGGATTGCCTTGATGGTCTTGCTGAGCTCCCTATTGGCGGTCGCGTACGTCTGGCGGG
Organism: Polyangiaceae bacterium; assembly: GCA_050298815.1. GTDB lineage: Bacteria > Myxococcota_A > Polyangia > Polyangiales > Polyangiaceae > SZUA-265. Next base: position 131,860 of record JBNKUV010000044.1, on the reverse strand, counting down.
TCGTCGAAGTCGCCTACTTCAAGCCCGCCAACTCCGACGTCGCTACGGGCGACCCCCCCTCGATCATGATCCCCGCGTGGGTGCTCACCTCGGCGGTGGTTTTCTTCGGGTTCTTCCCGCAGCTGCCGCTATCGCTCAGTGACGCCGCCGCCGCCGTGTTGATGGGAGGTTCCAAGTGACGCCAGATAGCGCATTGGGCATTGCCATCCTATTGCCGTTCATCGGTTTCTTGGGTGTGCTGATCACGGGCAGCAAGCCAAACCTGCGAGAGGCTGTCACGCTCGTCACTGCCGTGGCGACGGCCTTCATCGTCTTCCAGTTGATCCCACACGCGAGTCCCGACGTAGAAGCCCCACAGCTGCGGCTGTTCTCGGTGCTGCCAGGAGTGCAGCTAGCATTCGAGCTGGAACCCCTCGGCATGCTGTACGCAGCTGTCGCGTCGGGGCTTTGGATCCTGACCAGCGCTTACGCGATTGGCTACATGCGCGGGCACCACGAGAAGAACCAGACGCGCTTTTTCGCCTGCTTCGCCCTGTCCATCTCAGCGGCTCTGGGCATCGCGTTCGCCGCGAACCTGTTTACTTTGTTCCTCTTTTACGAGGTGCTGACCTTCTGTACGTATCCGTTGGTCACCCACCATGGCACGCCCGAAGCGGTCCGCGCGGGCCGAATCTATCTCGGTATACTGGTGACGACGTCCGTCGCAGGTCTGCTTTTCGGCATTCTGTGGACGTGGCAAATCGCTGGAACGACAGAGTTCTCGCCAGGAGGCATCCTGGGGGAAAAGGCGGACCCCGCCGTCGTGCCGGTCCTGCTCGCGCTCTTCGCATTTGGCACGGGCAAGGCCGCGCTCATGCCGTTCCATCGCTGGCTTCCCAACGCGATGGTCGCCCCCACCCCAGTCAGCGCGTTGCTGCACGCCGTTGCGGTGGTCAAAGCAGGCGTGTTCACGATCCTGAAAGTCGTCGTCTACGTGTTCGGTCTCGACCTGCTGTCGAGTACGCCTGGCGCTGGCTGGCTCACTTATGTTGCGGCGTTTACCCTGCTGGTTGCGAGCGCCATCGCCATAGCCCAAGACAACCTGAAGGCTCGCCTCGCTTATTCGACCATCAGCCATCTTTCCTACATCGTGCTCGGTGCCGCCATTGCCGCCCCTTCCAGCGTATTGGGCGGCGGCATGCATGTGGCGATGCACGCAGTCGGGAAGATCACGCTCTTCTTCTGCGCTGGCGCCATCTACGTCGCGGCGCACAAGACGAAGGTGAGCGAGATGAACGGCCTTGGGAGGCGCATGCCATTCACCATGGCAGCGTTCTTTCTGGCCTCCCTGTCCTTGATTGGACTGCCGCCGTTTGGCGGCATGTGGAGCAAGTGGCACCTCGCGCTTGGCGCAGCCGAATCCCAGCAGAACATCTTCGTGTTCGTGCTGATGGCCAGTTCGTTGCTCAGTGTCGCCTACTTGATGCCGCCGGTTGCGCGGGCGTTCTTCTTTGCGCCCGATGCTTCGGGGCACGGCCACGAGGAAGCAGGAGGCCATGGGCACCACGCGGGCGAGCACGGTCACCACGCAGGCCCTGAGCCCGCCACAATATTCGATACCATCGGCAGGAATTGGACGGAGGCTCCCCTGCTCTGTCTTCTTCCGCTCTGCCTCACGGCCCTCGGCAGTGTCGCCCTGTTCTTCTTTGCCGAACCGATCTATCGGCTGCTTCTTCCCATCGTTGGAGGCTCGTGATGTCGGAGCAAGACCCTCGGAACCAGTCAGACGCGCCTCACCCGCGGGTGAGCCGCGCCGGCGAAGTGCCGTTCCTCGATCGCCCCTCAACGCACCAGAGAATCTTCTATTCGCTGCTTGCGGCCTGCGTCGTGGTGGTCTTGAGCGACCTGCTCTACCACAAGCACGGGCATTTCTCGTTTGAAGAGGCCTTCGGCTTCCACGCGATCTTCGGCTTCGCCGCGTACCTGACCATCGTCAATTCTGCGAAGCTGTTGCGCCGCTTCGTCAAGCGACCGGAGGACTACTACGATGAGTGAGCTCGCCCCGGGCTTCATCTTGTTGGTGGGCCCCATTCTGTATCTCTTCCTTCGCGGCGCCGCACTGCAGGCCGCCGTCGTATTGGTGCCGCTCTTGTCGTTCTTGCACCTGCTGAGCATTCCGCTCGGCACGGAGCTTGGCCTCGAGCTCTTCGGCTACGACTTGACGCCGGTGCGCGTCGACAAGCTGAGCATGGTGTGGGGCACTGTTTATCACATCGCTGCCCTGCTCGCGGCCATCTACGGGCTGCATGTCAAGGAGCGCATGCAGCATGTGGCTGCGGCCACGTACGCGGGCAGCGCTATCGCCGCCGCATTCGCCGGCGACCTAATCACGCTGTTCGTGTTCTGGGAGCTCACGGCGATCACTAGTGTGTTCCTGATCTGGGCGGGAGGCAGACCGCAGTCTGTTCGAGTCGCAGCTCGGTACCTGCTGATACAGGTCAGTTCGGGTGTGATTCTGCTGGCGGGAGTTTTGAGCCACTTCGCCGAGACTCGGTCCCTCGACTTCGGGCCGATTGGGATCGACTCCTTTGGTGGCAAGCTGATATTTCTGGCGTTCGGCATCAAGTGCGCGTTCCCGCTCCTGCACAACTGGCTGCAGGACTCGTATCCCGAGTCGACGCCCTTCGGCTCCGTGGTGCTCTCTGCGTTCACGACCAAGCTAGCAGTGTACGCGTTCGCGCGCGGGTTCGCCGGCACCGAGATACTGATACCCATCGGTGTCACGATGACGCTGTTTCCGATCGTTTTTGCCGTGATCGAGAACGACTTGCGTCGCGTGCTCGCCTACAGCTTGAACAACCAGCTCGGGTTCATGGTGGTAGGCGTTGGGGTCGGGACGGAACTGGCGCTCAATGGCGCTGCAGCACATGCCTTCGCCCACATCATCTACAAGGGTCTGCTGTTCATGGCCATGGGAGCTGTCTTGCATCGGGTGGGCACGGTCAAGGCGACCGAGCTGGGGGGACTCTACAAGTCGATGCCGCTGACGACCGTCTTTTGCATCATTGGGTCTCTCTCCATCTCCGGCTTCCCACTGTTCAGCGGCTTCGTCACCAAGTCGATGACCCTGACGGCGACCGCCGAGACACACGTGGTCTGGGTGTCTGTGGCGTTGCTGGTAGCTTCTGCTGGAGTGGTCGACCACTCCGGTATCAAGATCCCGTTCTTCGCGTTCTTCGCCCACGATAGCGGCAAGCGCGTCAAAGAGGCTCCGTGGAACATGATCGCCGCTATGGCCGCGATGGCGGCGATCTGCATCGGCATCGGGATCTACCCAGATCCCCTGTACGCGCTCCTACCCTACGAAGTCGACTACGCTCCCTACACCGCAAGTCACGTGATGACGAGCTTGCAACTGCTGCTCTTTGCGGCTCTTGCGTTCAGCGTCATGTGGAAGCTCCACGCCTCCAAGCGCAGAGGAGGCTGGGAACTCTTGAAGTACCCGCCCGAGCTCCGCGCCATCAACCTGGACACCGACTGGGTTTATCGACGCTTGCTCCCGCTGCTCGGCGCGCACGTTGGTGCCCCAGCACTGGCGGCGTTTCGATTCCTACGCGACAGCACCTACGATTTCGGCCAACAGACAGCTCGAAAGGCCCGACAACTCGGCTCGCCCAACGGCGCGTTGGGCGAGCCTTGGCCGGTCGGGCTCACTGCGTGGTGGGCGGTGCTGGTGCTGGGCGCGTGTTTCGTCTTGGCCTACGCCCTGTAGATGGCTTGGCCGAATTTGAGGGTCGTTTCGGTTGCAACCGGGCTCGGGCTGCGCTAGCACTCGCCGCTCACAGGTAATTCTTATGGCAAATCGTGCAATTTGGGATGTCCGTCAACGCCACGTGTGGCTCTCCAAGCCCCTAAAGGTTGAAAGGCCCAAGCTGCGTGCCCGCAAGCGTTGTGGGCTGCAGGCCGCCATCGAGCGCAAAGCACCTACCAAGGAAGCTGCGCCAGTGGATGGTGCAGCACAGGCTGGCGAATCTTAAGGACCGCAACGTTCGTCGGGCTGCGTAGCAGAAGGCAAGCGCCGTGCAGTGGTCGCTTGCCTTCCTGCATTTGGGGGGTCCAACACACCGGGGATGCGGAGGCAGGGGCGTGTTGCGGCTAGGCAGCAGCTAGATGGCTGCTTCCAGATCCCCACGCAGGGGCTGTAACCGTTCATCGTCGAGCAGCTCTCGGGACTTGTTCTTGTCGAAGCCCAGAGCGAGCTTGAAGGCTTCCAAGGCCTCGGAGCGCTCGCCTGCCTCAGCAAACCCACGGACGGCGAACGCGGCATCGGCAAAGCAGTTCTCTGCCTTCGCAAGCTGCAACGACAACCGAGCGGCTTCGGTCAGAGCTCCTCCGCTGCTGGCCTCTTGGGCAACCCGTCGCACGTCGTCTGGCTGACTGTGACCCACTAGTTCCGTTGTCAAGTTGGCTGCCGCCGAGAACTTCTTCTGCTCGAGTAGTAGCTTGATCAATAGCGCAGTGACTTCAACGCGCCGATCGCCCTTGGCGCGCGCCTCCGTGAGCAAGCGCTGAGCCTCTGGAAGGTGACCCGCTGCTTCCTGTACCGCCGCCGCGACGTAGTTGTCGACCGAACCTGTCGGAGTCGCCAGCAGCAGCGCGCGGGCACCTGCCGCGTCCCCAGCCCCGAGTCGGGACCAGAGGAAAACCTCGAGTGCGCGCCGCCCGGCGACTTTGTCTCCAGTGGCGCTGAGGACGCGGTGTGAAAGCTGCGAGGCCTGCTCGTAGCGTTCGTTTTCCAGGGCTTTCTCGGCGGCTGCGAGCGTCTGCTTCAAAGCGCCAGAGTCCAGCGACTCTGCGCCGGTGTTCGACTTGCCGGAGGATTGCTGCTGTTGGAGCTGGCGCATCCGGGTGAAGCTCATGATGGCCGCCGTCGCGAATAGGAAAGCAGCTACCGGGAACTGGAGTTTGAACATCACGAACGCTGCCGCCAGTCCGACGACCAGCGAGATAGTGGCCGCGGCTGCCTGACGCCTCGGGCCGAGAGCCGCCGCCAGCACGCGTCCGCCGTCAAAGGGGATGACTGGCACGAGATTGAGCAGGCTATAGGCGATGTTCAGAATCGTCAGCCAGCGCAAGGCGCGCACAAACAGGCTGACTTCGGGCACGACAGCTTCCGGTGAAGGTGGCGCCAACAGATTCTGCGGCGCGTACATCTGAAATAGAACCAGGGATACGATTCCAAGAAGAAGCCCTGCACCCGGGCCAGCCAGTGAGATCAGAATGTCCCGGCCCCGGGAGAGCTTGACGCCAGTTGGAAACGACGTCGCGCCACCGAGCATGTGGAACGTGATTTGCGCGGGGAGGCCAAAGGCCCGCGCAGCGAGGGCGTGACCCAGCTCGTGAGCGAGAATGCTGACGAAAACGCACGTTATTACCAGAACGGCCGTTCCCATGGATTGGCCTGCCCAGCCGATGCCGATCAAGCCGGTTAGCAGCCAGTAGCCTGGCAGCACGCTGACAGGAAAGCCCAAGAGGCTGAAACGCAAGATGCCCATCGATACTCTGTAGTTTGGGGTGTCTGTCGGACGCTAGCAAGGTCCACCACCAGCTGCGGCGCAAAGAAGTCCGTCAACTTGGCGCGTTATCGCGGTGATGTCTAGCGTGCGCGGGTTCGCGACGTCCCGCGTTTCGGGACTGGCCGACCTTTCGGGTTCGACGGAGGGGCAGCCCTGCGTCGTCGCTTCCACAGCTCGGTCAACTCGCCGAGTTCGCGCAACAACGTTTTGGAAGAATCCGTCCAGTGGGGGGCCGCCGTGCTTCTGCCGCCCACCCAGCAAAGAACAGAATAGTCGCTGCGCAAGCGTGCGATAGCCTCCATCATGTCTTCGTCGGTGCGGTCGTCACCGGCGCAAAATACGAGATCCGCTTCCGGATGGCGTCGTAGCAGCTCCTCAGCGGCGTGCCCTTTGGTGGTGTTGACGTGGCGCACCTCGATGACGCGGTTGCCGCGCAAGACGCTAAATGGCCGCTTTCGCAGCAACTCCTCCAGCTCGTTGAGCAGCTCCTTTGCCTGAAATAGGCCAAATTCTGGCTCAGCCGAGCGGTAGTGCCAGGCAATGGCCGAACGCTTGCGCTCAACCATCGAGCCCGGCGTGCGGCGCTTGAATTCCTCAAGCAACGGTAACACGCGCCGTAGACCCTGTGCTCCCTGAGTTGCCCGCTCCTCCCACTGGCCCCCGACCTCGCGAATGGCAAAGCCGTGCTCGCATACGAGTCCGATGGGTAGGTCGCCCAACCATCGCTCGAGGGTGTCGGCGGGGCGCCCGCTGATGACGTACACGTTGGCCTGGCCAGCCAGCTCCCTCAGCACGTTGCGGATTTTTTCGTCGGGAAAGGCGTCTTCTGGCTTTCGCTCGTACCCTCGCAACGTGCCGTCGTAGTCGAGCAGGACCAAGGGATTGCGCGCCTCGAGTAAGCGCTGTGCAAGTGGTTGCTCGGATACCTTCAGCCGCTTGGCGTTGGGGCGTACCTCTTTCGCGGTGGCTTCCAAGCGGCCGAGGAACGATGTGGCCCAGGCCGTGGACGTATTCTCGTTGACGAACTCCAACATGTGCGTTGAGTCCACATGCCGCCGCTCTAGCTCGTCGGCGAGCGCATCCGCGACTTCGGCAACGTTGTAGGGGCTGACCAAGCGTGCTCCTGGCAACAAGTATGCTGCTCCCGCGAACTCGCTGAGGATGAGCGAGCCGCCCTCCGAACCGCGGGCAGCGATGTACTCGAGCGCGACCAGATTCATGCCGTCTCGAACGGGGGTCACCAACGCGACGTCGGCAGCTTGATACATACCCACGAGCCGCGTGCGATTGATGTTCTGATTGATGTAGATGATGGGGGTGTGGTTGGGGTTCGCATACTTGCCATTGATTCGTCCGACAAGTTCGTCGACACGCCTCTTGAGCGCTTGGTACTCGTCGACGGACTCACGGGAAGGCGCGGCCACCTGGATCAGCACGCATTTGGTCCTCCACTTGGGATATCGGCGCAACAGGTCTTCGAACGCCAGCAGTTTGTCGGGAATGCCCTTGGTGTAGTCGAGGCGATCGACACCAATGATGATCTTCTTGCCGGCATATGTCGCCTTCAACGAGTCGAACTCGTGACGCGCCTCCTCTTGGGTCGCCATCTCGTCGATCTCCCCGGGATCAATTCCGATGGGAAGCACCCCAAGGTGAACGCGCCGCGCCGTGGTTTTGACGACCTCAGGATCGCTCTCGAGTCCGAGCACTCGGAGGCATGCCTTTCGAAAATGGCTGACGTATTCGTACGCATGAAAGCCCACGAAGTCTGAGCCCAAGATGCCCCGCAGCACGTCCTCACGCACTGGTAGCGTTCGATAGATCTCCGACGACGGGAACGGGATGTGGAGAAAATAGCCCACCGCAGAGCTAACGCCGCGAGCTCGCAGCATCTCCGGTACCAAACTGAGTTGGTAGTCGTGGATCCACACCACGTCGTTTGGCCGGGCGCGTTCCGCGATCGCGTCGGCGAACATCGCGTTGACGCGTTCGTACGCCTGCCAGGCCGCCTGGTTGAAACTGCTGAGGTCCGTCAAGCCATGAAACAGAGGCCACAACACCCGATTGCTGAAGCCTGCGTAGAAGCCTTCGATATCCGCCTTGGAGATGAAAATCGGGCGAGCGCCGTGACGGGCGAGCTGTTTCCTCACCTGCGCTTGGTCCGCTGGCGGAACGTGTGCCCCGGCCCAGCCATACCACTCGAACCCCCGCCCCTGCGCCACGGGCTTGAGCGCCGTGACGAGGCCCCCTGCAGACGGTTTCGCCTCCCACTTGTCCGCTTTTCGGGTCATGGTGACCGGAAGACGCGTCGAGGCGACGATGAGCTTGCCTTGTTTCATTGGGGTGGACTTATTGCACAGAGTCACCTGCCTCGTAAGGGCGGGTTGTCTGTCGGGCCGAACCACGCCCCGAGGCGGCCGCGTCGCTCGTGGCATCGCATGCGCCTTCGGGGTTGCGGCGCTTCGTGAGAATGGATGACAACCCGGCAATGAAGTTTGGCCTCATCGGAAACTGTGCGTATCAGGCATTGATCAACGATCGAGCCAACGTGGTGTGGCTGTGTTGGCCACGGTTCGACTCGAGCTTCGTGTTCGGTTCACTATTGGATGAGAACAAGGGAGGAGACTTTGCCATCCTTCCCGAGGGTGACGACTACGAAACGGAGCAACACTACGTTCCAAACACGAACATCCTACGAACCTACTTCCACTCGAAATCAGGCAGCTTCGAGGTAGTCGACTTCGCGCCTCGTTTCCGCCAATACGAACGGTCATTCAAGCCAACGCAGCTGATGCGCCGCGTTCGACGGATATCCGGCGATCCGAGGCTGCGCGTGCGTGTCCGGCCAACGACGGAATACGGGATGGTGGCGCCCGACAGCTACGTGGCAAGCAACCACATCAAGTGGAACATTCCGGGAGCGCTGCTCAGGCTGACTACCAACGTGCCGCTTACCTACGTCGTTGAGTCGCGCCCATTCTTGTTGGAGCGCGACGCATACTTCGCGCTGACTTGGGGCAGCCCGTTGGAAGCTCCTCTGGAAGAAACGGTGGAGAGCTTTCTGGACAACACGCGCCGCTACTGGGAGCGCTGGGTAAAACACACGTCGATGCCCGGTTGCTTTCAAAAGGAAGTGATTCGCTCGGCTCTTGCGTTGAAGTTGCACCAGTTCGAAGATACAGGGGCCATCACGGCCGCCAGCACTACGAGCCTGCCAGAGGAGCACAGTTCCGGGCGAAACTGGGACTACCGCTTCTGCTGGTTGCGAGACTCGTACTTCACTCTGCGTGCCATGCGCCGGTTGGGGCACTTCGAGGAGATGGAAGGGTTCGTTGGGTTCCTCAAGAACATCGCCGAAACGCATCCGAAGCGTCTGCAACCTGTTTTCAGCATCAGTGGCGAGCACCAGCTGACGGAATCGGAGCTCCATCATCTAGCGGGCTACATGGGCAACAAGCCAGTCAGAGCTGGCAACGCCGCGTATCACCAAATTCAGAACGACGTGTATGGGGAGATGATCGGCGCTATAGCGCCCCTGTTGCTTGACATTCGCTTCGAAGCACACGGAGGCGAGGAGAACACCATTCGATTGGTCAAGCGCCTACTGCGTCGTATCGAGATGACGATGAACGAACCCGACGCCGGCATCTGGGAGTATCGCGGCGCGGCGCGAGTGCACACCTTCTCCCTGCTGTTGCATTGGACGGGCGGCAGGGTGGCACAACGCATCGGTGCGCGTTTCGGAGACGAACAGCTCGTGGCCTACGGCGAGAAAGTTGCCAATGGTGCGCGCGAACTGATCGAAACCCAATGCTTCAACGGGGAGTTCTACGGGGATTCGACAAGCTCGAGCAACCCCGACGCTTCGTTGTTCATGATGGTCAACTTGGGCTACTTGGATCCGCGCTCCCCCCGCGCCGAGCAGCACGTTCGAGCGTTGGCACGCGAGTTGGGGCAGCCCAAGGGCCTGATGCAGCGCTATCGCCATCTAGACGACTTCGGTCAAAGTCAAAGCACGTTCACCGTGTGCGGATTCTGGTATGCGGAGGCGCTGGCTCGTTTGGGGTTCGCCGACGAAGCGGAACAGGCGTGCGCGGAGCTTGCGGCTCACGCCAACCATGTGGGGCTTTTCAGTGAAGACGTAGATCCTGTCTCTGGCGAGCAGCTCGGCAATTTCCCCCAGACCTACTCACACGTGGGTATGATCAACACGGCTTTCGCGATCAGTCCGTTCCCAGAAGGGTTACAGGATCCCTGATTGGGTTGCTTGTCACGACCACGGACTACGTCTACCCACCATCGCTCTGGACCCATCGCAACAGGCCTCTCTCGTGGAACGGGGCAGGCCGCTGCTGACCGCCCGTTCAAACGGCCTCGACGGTGCCCCAAAGAGCGCGCTAGAACGGATGTACTTATGGCAGACGCACAGCGCTATCAAATCCAGCGGCTCATTGCAGCGGGCGGTATGGCTGAGGTCTATCTCGGCGAGAGCGCGGGTATCGAAGGTTTCAGAAAGAAAGTCGCCATCAAACGGGTGCTTCCGAAGCTATCGGCGAACCAAGAGTTCATCAACATGTTCTTGGATGAAGCGCGGCTCTGCGCTTACCTGAGCCACTCCAAGTGCGTCCAGGTATTCGACATCGGGCAAGGCGCAGGCTCCCATTTCATCGTGATGGAGTATGTGGACGGCGCCGATCTCAAAGGTGTCCTCGACTTCCTGCAGAAAGACAACAAGGCGATGAGCGTTGAAGTGGCCTGTCTGATCACGATGCAGATTTGCGAAGGATTGGCCTACGCCCATGATGCCAGGGACCACACCGACAAGCCGCTACGCATCGTGCACCGAGACATCTCACCGCACAACGTATTGATGACTCGTTTCGGTGAGGTCAAGTTGGTGGATTTCGGGTTGGCCAAGGCGAGTTCCCATTTGGAGGAAGAAGACGAAGACATCGTCAAAGGCAAGTTCGGCTACCTGGCGCCTGAAATCGCTCTGCGCAAAGGGGTGGACCACCGCGTGGACATCTTCGCAGTCGGGATCTTGCTGTTCGAAATGCTCGCGGGGCGACGCTTGTTCCTCGGCAAGACAGACTTGGAAACCTTCAAGCAAGTGCAGGCTGCCCAAGTGCCGGATCTGCGGCGGGAACGCGCCGACGTCGATGACGCGTTGATGCGCGTCATGCTCAAAGCGCTCGTCAAAGACCGCGACCAACGTTACCAGACGGCCAACGAACTCAGTCGAGACTTGGCCAAGGTGCTGTATTCCCGAGGAAACCCGGTCACTCATGAGGACATTGCCGCCATCGTGCAAGCGACGGCCGCAGGAAAGAAGCAAGAGCAGAAGCCAGTCAAGAACGCGGAGGCCGTCATCGGCGAGCTGATCCTCGACACGCTGCACGGTTTTTCCGGCGACGGACCGGAGCTCCCGGAGATCCATTCAGTGTTGGATAACCGCCCCTCGGGGCACTCTCCGTTGTCCATGCGCAGTAACACGGGCTCGTATGAAGACCCATCGGCTTGGGGGTTCGGGGACGAGTTCGGCGACCTCTTTGACGAACCCAAACCGGCACCGCCACCCAAGCCAGCCGCACAACGGGCGGCGCCTGAACCGCCGCCCGTCGCCAGCAGGTCGATCGCACCGGCTGCAAGTGCCCGGGATCGAGCACGCCCTTCCCGCGCGCCCGTGCCGCCAGGGGGCGGTCCTTGGTGGCGCCGCTGGTTCGACTGACGCTATTCTCTGACGACGACGAGAGTGCCCTGGCCGAATTCGTCGCTGACGTTGAGCCCGTGCCAGCCCTCCGGCACCGCGGGCTGCGTGAAGTTGAAGACAATCCGCGCATCGATTGGTGAAAGGTTCACGCAGCCGTGGCTGCGCGGTGTACCAAAAACGTCGTGCCAATAGGCGCCGTGCAGAGCATAGCCCGCGGCAAAGTACTGGATCCACGGGACGTCGCGCAGTTCGTAATCGCCGGAACCGCGTCGCATCGTCACACCGTACTCCGGGTGGCGCCCCTTCTTGATATTGAGCAAGCGACGGCTGTCGTCCTCGTCCAATTTCTTGCCTGCTTTCTCCGCGGCGAGCAAACGGGTGACAGTTGCCTGAGCCGACGCAGACAGGCGGCGTCGCCGGTTGGACTTGCTGCCGCCACTGACACTCGAGTTCTCTTCGGAATCCATCGCAGCCGCGATATGTTTGCTCTGGATTCGAAACGAGCCCTGAGGTGTGGCTAGGGTTTCTTCCGGATCGCCGAGGCGGTCGCGCCCCGTGGACACGAGTGTTGCGTAAACCGGTTGCTTGCCGTGATAGAGAACCAACGTTTGCTGCAATAGTGAAATATCGATCCAACGCTCGCCCCGTGCAGCCTCTTCTGGCCACTCTTTGGGTGGCGCGACGACTCCGATGTCCTCGGAACGCAGCCAACGCGTGGGGTCGCGAAGCAGCTGGTAGTGACGCTTGCCGGCTTTGAATCGAGCCTTGCCTGAGAGGGGAACAACTGCTCGCCGCGGAACAGGCCCGACCTCTTTGGTTGCGTCCTGGCCCTTGATGAGTTGCCATGCGCTGCTGCTGCGACGACTGACGAATGCAAACGGCATGCGAACGCTGCCGCCGACCCGGACACCGTGAAACGGGGACGCGGTGTCTGGCTTGATTTTGGTGGCTGGAATCAAGCGCATGTCAACGGTGACGGCGAAGCGACGTTGAATGTCTTCGTTCTGAGTAACAAACGCGTCGACGAAAGACAGGCCAGTCTTGCGTCGAACCCGGTCGGCAAAGACGGCGTACTCCGGAACTTCAAAGCCGGAGACGTTCGGGATCAAGCGTTTACCATCCGCCAACCAGAACGGGATTTCCCCCCGCGGGGAGCTTCCTCCCAGGAGCTCCGTCGTGCTCATTTGCGTGCTGAGCCGCCAACCCTCTGGCATACGGCCACCCAGGACGGCGAACCCACCCTCATCGAGCGGTACATCATTGGCGCCCAATTCAACGCGCTGGACCTCAGCTCGGTGTTCCCTGTACCACTGCAAGTGCTCCTCCAGTTTGAACTCACTGTTCAGTTGGTCCTCTTTGGTTGGGATGCGTAGGTATTGCGGGGCAGTTGCGCGGACGAAGCCGTAGCTGTACGGCATGGGTTTACTGAGGTCGGGTCGCACGTGGCTGGCGCGCACGAGGGGATCGGCCATGTCGGTGGTGGCATCTGTGGTGCAGACGTAGCCCAGCGGGTGGATGCGGTACCACTTGCCATCGCAGCCGCTGCCCGGCACGGGATCTGGGTCCCGTCGGACGATCCCACCGAGTCGAATGTACCCGAGGCGCCGGGATATCGAGTGTGGCTTGTCGTAGACGGTCGCTGCGATGGTCGTTGCGGCAAGGCGCGGTCCATCGAGGTGCTCGGCTACGCCACCCTCTGTAGATGGATTTGTTGGGGCACGCTCCTCCTTCGTGAGCCGATGGGTGCTTCCCGCATCGGGCAGCGCTGCTATCTTGGTCGCGGGGTGGGTTGGAGCTCGCTCCTTGCCTGCATCGATGGACTCGAAGACGACGAGAGGACCACTGGCCACCTCTTCGTCGGCGCATCCAAACACGACCGACCAGACCCCGACGCAGCACAGCCTGACCAACCACGGGTGATGCCGCCCGTAGTGGCGGGAGTGGCGGGAACGAGAGGTCTTTGAGAGACGAACTTGGCTCATCGAGGGATTCTGCAGCGGTTGGGCCGCTCGGGTCGGTGCTTGACAGGGCCCGGCGCGCGGTCGAGGCTAGCCCCATGAAGCTCACTGTCAATGGCGATCCCTATGAGGCTCCCTCCCCTTTGACCGTGACCGCCTTGATCGAGGCGCTGGGCCTCGACGACGGTCCGGTTGCGGTGGAGTGCAACGCTGAGATCGTGCCTCGTGCTGAGCACGCGGCCCACCAATTGACCGAAGGTGACGTGGTGGAGATCGTTCACTTCGTCGGCGGTGGCTGAAGGCCCGACTCAGGATCGGCGGGCTGGCGGTCGAAGGCCGGGTAATTTCGACCGGGCTCCTAAGGCAGGATGACGCCAGCCTCACGCTGTACTCGCCGGTGTTCCCGGGCCAGCCCAAGATAGCGTTCGACGGCCTCTTGCGCCCACCGTTGCTGTTCGGGCGTTACGTCACGAAACGGTCGTGCTGGCGCGCCCCGGTAGAGGGTGTTGGGGCGGACGACCGTGTTCGGCGAAACCACGCTCCCTGCTGCGATCCACGCCCCTTGACCCACGCTGGCGTTGTCCATCACAACGGCGTTCATTCCGATGAGGGCGTGGTCTTCGATCACGGCGCCGTGAATGACTGCGTTGTGTCCGATGATGACGTCGCTGCCGATGAGCGCGTCGGAGACTTCGTGGGTCATGTGGATGCAAACGTTGTCTTGCACGTTCGTCCTCGCCCCGATGCGAATGCGCCCAACGTCACCTCGCAGCACGGCGCCGTACCAAACGCTGACTTCGGCCGCCAGCTCCACGTCGCCCAGCACGCTACACGATTCTGCCAGAAAGACGTCCTGGCCAAACTGGGGCTGATGTTCACCGAATGGGCGAATCACTGCCATGGGCTCGCTCAGCCAGCTCCAAGCCGACGCGCGGCGGCCTGCAGCGTGTTGTCCATCAACATGGCGATGGTCATGGGACCCACCCCACCGGGCACCGGGGTAATCGCACCAGCGACATCCTTGACGGCGTCGTAGTCCACGTCACCGCACAGCTTGCCGTTTTCGTCGCGGTTCATGCCAACATCGATCACGGCTGCGCCGGGTTTCACCCAGTCAGCGCCCACCATCTTGGCGCGTCCAACGGCTGCGACGATGACATCCGCTTCCCGACAGCGAGCGGGCAAGTCCTGGGTGCGAGAGTGGGCAATGGTGACCGTGGCGTGCTGCTGCAGGAGCAATGCAGCGACGGGTTTGCCGACGATGTTACTGCGTCCGATGACCACCGCCCGCGCACCGGCTAGGTTCACCTTGCCCTCTTCCAGCAAGCGCAGGCAGCCCCGAGGCGTGCACGGCACGAGACCTGGTAAACCCGACCACAGCGCGCCCACATTGACCGCGTGAAAGCCATCGACATCCTTGGCTGGATCGATCAGCTCCAAGATGGGCTTTTCGACGATGCCCGGGGGTAGCGGTAGTTGCACCAGAATACCGTCCACCGTGGGGTCGAGATTGAGTTGCCGTACCAAGCCTTCGATTTCTTCCTGCGTGACGCTGCTGGGCAGTCGATGGACTTTGCCTTCGAAGCCGGCTTGGGCGGCCGCCTTTTCTTTGTGACGCACGTACACAGCGGACGCTGGGTCGTCGCCTGCGAGGACGACGTGCAGGCCTGGCGCGCGCCCGTACTTGTCACGAAACGTTGCGGCGCGGTCCGCCACGTCCGCCCGCACCTTTGCTCCTACTGCCTTACCATCCAGTATTGTCGTCACACGCAGGTGCTACCAAGAAACACGGCGCGCTGGGAGGGCCATGGGGCTCAGAGGTCCTTTTCGAACCAATGGACATCCCAATAGCGGCCGAACTTGAAACCGACTTCGTTGTACTTGGCGGCGAGTCGGAACCCCATTTTTTCGTGGAATGTCGTGGAGGCTGGGTTCGGTTGGGTGATTCCTGCGTAGGCTCGGTGCGCACCGGCCGCTGCAATCTCAGCGAGCAGACGCGCGTACAGCGCACGGGCGATTCCATGCCTTTCCCAGCCCTCGCGCACGTAGATCGACGTCTCGACGGACGTTTCGTAGGCTGCCTTGGGATGGAAGGGCCCGCTCGATGCGTAGCCAAGCACCTGGCCCGTGCCTGCGCTCGTCGAGAGTTCGCGGTGGGTCGCGACCAGGAGGCGGTGCCGGGCGTCCCCACCGAAGCGATCAAACCAGGGGCGGCGTGTGATGAGGTCGAATGGTTTCAGATCGAAAGTCGCGGGTGACCCTGCGATGTAGTGATTGTAAATGTCGACGATGCCTTGCTGATGCGCCACCACGCCAGGCTCGATCGCGAATATTCGAGAGATCGCGGACATGTGGAATCAGAGTTGGATGATGCGGATCGTGACGGTATCCACCGCGATCGGAAGCTCAATGCGCGTGGTCTGGCCGTTGGCGCGGTAGGAGACGTCCTGCTCGGAGCCCGGGAAATCACCTGCCGGCGCGTTGAGCAGGACGGCGGTTCCCCGGGTGGCAGTCTGCTGGTCTGCGTCACTGTAGAAAACGCCGATGTCGTAGGCGACGATGGCGTCGGAGGCCGTGACGCTGACACCACTCGTTGGCAGATTGCCGCCGTCGCGGAACTCGAGGAACGCGTGCCCACGGCTCTCATTCAGGAATGTCGCATTCGACGTCAGGTTTTCAGCGATTTGCTCGAGCACAGCCCGCTCGACCAGCAGCAATTCGACGGGCGAACGGGCCGCCCACTGAACTGTTGGCATGAGGTCGAGTTCGGAGTCGAGCGAGCGCACGGCGACCCGGACCGGAAGCTCGTCGACGACCAAGTTGAACTCTTCCCCGGCCTCGATTTCCGTTTCAGCGGTCGAGCCGTCCGCGTTGATGGCCAAGAGCTCCGCTCGCCCCTCGGACAAGTCGGCGACAGTTGCCAGATCCGGGCTGGTCGCAACAACGACTTGGCCGCGCAAGACGATCCCGTCCACCGGCTCGCTTGGGTCTCCCCCATCCGGCGCTTCCTCAGTATCGGTCGCCTCCGTGTCCCCCCCGCTTCCGGTGGCAAGCCCGCCCACGCTTCTCCTGCCCCCGCAATCGTTCTGGCATTCGCTAGCCGGAGGGAACCGGTCTTCCTCGTCTTGGGAGCAGCCGACTGTGCTCGCCACGACGAAAAGGGATAGGAGCAGCGGGCGGCCCTCGAGACACCCAACACGTTCGTTAGTCGACACCGCAGGAGTCTACCTCAGGCAAACTGGCGTTGCGAAATTCGAAGGCGCACCTAGCCACGACGTGCAGGGTCCGCGCCTGCACCCGTCCCAGGTGGCATTTGGCGCGCCCGCGCGGCGAGGACCCGATGAAGCGCCAGAGCCAAAAAGAGCCCCAGGAGCCCGATCCATTGGGAAGTGCTCATGAGCCAGAAGCCGCCGCGATCGTCGCTGCGGACGAACTCGATGCTGAATCGGAGCAACCCGTAGGTCGCCAGAAAGAAAACGAAAACCTGGCCGTCGTAGCGTTTGCGACCGTGAACGACGGCGATGGCGACCGCTGCAATGAGGAAAGCGGCGAAGGCCTCGTAAATCTGCGTTGGATGCACCGGAAGGGATGGATGCAAGTGATCGTGCAACAAGCCCTCCCGGGCCTGCCAATCACTGGCTGGGCTGCCGGGTGGAAAGCTCAACGCCCACGGCAAGTCCTCGGCGACATCGCCAAAACAGCAGCCAGCCAAGAGGCATCCTAAGCGCCCGAAGCCAAGCCCGATGGGCACCATCATGCCACCCATGTCGAGGGCTTTCTCGAAGGGAAAGCGGTCTCGCTTGAACAGCCAATAGGCACCGGCGGTAGCTCCAATCAAACCGCCATAGAACGTGAACCCGCCCGACCAAAATTGTGCCCATGCCCAGCAGTTCTTCTCCACCGGATGACACACGTTTTGCGCCGCATCCCAACTACCGGCATACGCATCGCTCGCGCACTCGGCCTGAGTGATGTGCCAATCCACCAGCGCCGGATCGGTGCACAAGTGGACGTAGTCCATGAAATGACCATCGGCAAAAACGTGCAACAGACGCGCACCAGCAAAGCCAGACAAGAGAGCGACCAGACCCAAGTCGACGATGACGTCGGGATTCTGACCAACGCGCTTGGCCCACAGTGCGCCCATCGTGGTGGCGAACACGAAGCCCACCAAGATGAGTACGAAGTAACTCGGGAACGGTGTGTCCAGCAGCGAAAACAGGCGGCCGTGCATGACGCTTCAGCTGCTGGTCAGAGCTTTGCTGGGGGGAGCCTCGTCGTTTGGGCTGCGGCGGGCGAAGAACATGTCGATTGCCATCAAGCCGATCCCGGCGCAGATCGCCATGTCCGCAACGTTGAACGTGGGCCAGTGGCTGGTCACGTGCCAGCCGTCGTTGACCTTGGCGATCAGTTCGTTCATCGCCTCCACCCAGCCCGCGCGGTAGTCGACGAAGTCGACCACTTTACCTTTGGCGAGGCGGTCCGCCAAATTGCCAAGTGCACCGCC
This sequence comes from Polyangiaceae bacterium, assembly GCA_050298815.1. Lineage (GTDB taxonomy): Bacteria > Myxococcota_A > Polyangia > Polyangiales > Polyangiaceae > SZUA-265. Next base: position 114,130 of record JBNKUV010000044.1, on the reverse strand, counting down.
CAGCACCAGCGGGAGGCCCCACCGAAGGGCGCGTTGCTCTGGCGTCAGTCTGCGATAGAGCGATACGATGAAAGCGACGGCGCCCACGCTGACCAGCAAGAAGAACGGCTGCCGCCACACGTCGTTCTCGTCCGCCAGCATGCCGAACGCGCCCCCTTTGTTGTACGCCAAGGTGAACGTCAAGACGTCTTCGATGACGATGATGGAAGGGTTTTCATACGTCAGCTTGCTGAGCGTGGTTTCCGCCCACCATTTCGTCACCCCATCGAGTACCAAAATGACGGCGGCGATGACGCCGAGAAAGACGTAGCTCGGGCTCCAGTTGACGGGCGCCGTGGTCGGTGCGCGCGCGGTGTTGTCCGCGACCCTCTCGTCCGCGCCATTCGCCTCGTCAGTCCTGTCAGCGGCGCCTTCCGCGGTTCTCGTGTCTTCGGCGTTTTCACCTGCAGCGGTTTTGGCCTCAGTGGTTTTGGCCTCAGTGGCATCCGCCGTGCTGGCGCCGGGTGCGTCGAGTTCCGCATCGGTGTTCGGATCGGCGAAAGTGGGCATCCGGGGCTCTCTACGATAGAAGTCAGCTGGAGGCCAGCGGCGGCAGGCGGCAAGTTCGACTTACCTAGGGCACAGCTCTCAGCTTGCCAGGTACCGCACAGACGTTTAGTATTACGTCATGATGCAGGAAGACAGCGTGTGGGCTCGCGCTCCCAGCGGTGTGGATGCGGTGGTGGACTCGTGGCTCCATCAGGGCCGCGTCCGGCCCTGTGTCACGATGGACAAGTTGATTCCGCCAACGGCGGGGCGCTATCGCCCTCTGCCGCCCGCGCTGCATTCGGCTCTCCACACCACCTTGGAGAGACGGGGCATTCGGCAGTTGTACAGCCATCAGGCGGAGGCCATCGAGGCCGCCCTCGCTGGGCAGCACGTCGTTGTCGCGACGCCCACGTCGAGCGGCAAGTCGTTGTGCTTCCACCTGCCCGTCTTGGACGCCATCGCCAAGGATCCGACCAAGGGCGCACTCTACCTCTATCCCACCAAGGCGCTGAGTCGCGATCAGGAGCACAACCTGATTGAATTCGTCAAGGAGGCGGAGCTTCCCATTGGGGCCATGGTCTACGACGGCGACACTCGTGGGGACGCGCGCCGGGCGGTACGAGAGCGCGCTCGCATCGTGCTGACCAACCCGGACATGCTCCACTCCGGCATTCTGCCGAACCACAGCAAGTGGGCGAGCCTGTTTCAGAGTCTGGAGTACGTAGTGTTGGATGAGTTGCATACTTATCGTGGCGTGTTCGGCTCCCACATGGCCCACGTACTTTCGCGCCTGCAGCGCATCGCTGCATTTCACGGCAGCTACCCCAAGTTCATCTGCGCCACTGCAACGATCGGCAATCCAAAGGAGCACGCCGCGCGCTTGATCGGTTGCGCTCCCGAGCGCATGACGCTGGTGGCAGAGTCCGGCGCGCCCACGTCGAGTCGCCAGTTCTTGCTGTACAACCCGCCGTTGATCGACGAGACGCTCCAGCTGCGCGCTTCAGCTCTCAAGCATGCCGTCTCCCTCGCCGCCGATCTGATCGAGGCTCGAGTGCCTAGCATCGTCTTCGGCGAGTCCCGAAACAGCGTCGAGGTGATGCTCAAGTACCTGCGAGATCGTTGCGGCAACGTAGCGGGGCCCGAGGCCATCATGGCTTACCGCGGCGGCTACTTGCCGGAGACGCGACGCAACATCGAGCGTGGGCTGCGTGAAGGAGAGATCCTCTGTGTCGTGGCGACCAACGCGCTCGAACTTGGCATCGACATCGGCGATTTGGACGCAGCCATTTGTGTCGGCTACCCCGGCTCCGTTGCTTCGCTATGGCAGCGTTTCGGTCGCGCCGGGCGCCGCGGTGGCAAGAACATCGCCGTCATGGTGTGTTCCAGTCGCGCCCTCGACCAGTTCCTGGCGCGCGAACCCGAGTATCTGCTGAGTGCGTCTGCCGAGGAGGCGCGCATCGACCCGCACAACCCCGAGGTGCTGATTCAACACCTCAAGTGTGCGGCATTCGAGGCGCCGTTCGAGCTTTCCCCACCCGGCCACCGCCCCGCGTCCCGGGAGCCCGCAGTAGGTGAGAGCTACGGGGGCTTGGATGCCGAGTCCACTCGGGACGCCCTCGAGTACCTACAAGCAGAGGGGTTGGTTCACGAACGCGTTGGGCGCTACTACTGGACGGGTGAAGCGTATCCCGCAAGCCACGTGTCCTTGCGCAATATCGGGTGGGACAACTTCGTCATCATCGACGAAGGCACGGGCAAGTCGTTGGCGGAGTTGGATTGGCGAGCGACTCATACGATGCTGCATGAACAAGCCATCTACCAACATGACGCTGAGCAGTATCAAGTCGAACGCTTGGACTACGAAAACCACAAAGCCTTCGTTCGCAAGGTCCTGCCCGACTACTTCACCACGGCGCTGACCTATCGGGACGTCGAAGTGATCGAAGAATTCGACCGTGATGACAGTCGTTTGGCCGTGCGCGGTTTCGGTGAAGTCAAGGTCGTGGAAAAGGTGACCGGGTACAAGAAGATCAAGTTCTTTACCCATGAGAATGCCGGCTACGGGGACGTGCACTTGCCGGAGATGCAGATGCACACGACGAGCTTCTGGCTCAGCCTTTCCGAATCTCTCGTCGAGAGCTTTGGCGTGCCCAGGGCTGATGTGATTGAAGCTATGCGGGGTGCTGGGCTGGCGCTGGAGACAGTCTCGTCCCTCGCCTTGATGTGCGAGCCGCGAGATATCAATCGCACCTTGGGGGATGGCTACGAGTCTTCCGGTCCGGGTGTCGAGCGCCTGCCCGGGCGTAACCAGGGTCAGCGTGGGGGCAGTGAGCCGACCCTCTTTCTGTTCGATGCGCAGCCGGGTGGGGTGGGTTTGGCCAAGCGTATTTATCGCCGGGCATCCGAGTTGATACAGCGCGCCAGCGAGCTGATCGACGGCTGTGGGTGCCGGCGGGGTTGTCCGGCCTGTGTGGGGCCGACGGAGGGGTTGGGTCGCCAGAAACAGCTGGCGCAACGCATCTTGCAGAGTTGCCTGTAGTCCGGTTCGAATCGGCCTGACAATTGCGAGATCGCAGTAGCCTGGAACAATCGCGGAGGCGTTCTGTTGGGTGTGGGAGCTGGCCGCTTCTGAGCCTAGAACGTCGTCCGGCGATTGCGGCAGCGTCGCCGCCGCACTAGTTTTCCGTCGTGCTGTATTGGCGTGTTCCCAAGCGTACCTCTCCCCCCGCCCATCGCAGCGGGGCGACACCGAAAACCGCCAGGTACCGAACGGGCGCGCGCGCAGTGCTGCCGCTGGTCCCCGCTGTGGGCTCGGTGTTGGCCCTGGGCGCGTTAGCAGCAGCTTGCTCTGACAGGGTGCTGAGCCCACGGGTCGTGGCGGAGGAACCCGAAGACACCGTGATCCTCATCGATGCAGACGGCGGCGTCGAACGCGAGCCTCTCGACACCGATCCCCACGCACTTCTCGGGATCGATCCCGCTCACGGTCCGTTCTCGGGCGGGCAGCTTGCCGTGGTTCGCGGCAATGGGTTCTCCAGCCAGGTGCGTGTTTGGTTCGCAGATGAGGAGCTTTCCGAGGGTGAGGTGACGGCGGTGGATCCAGGCCGGATCCAGGTGCGGGTGCCCGCCGGTCAGCCCGGAGCGGTCGATATCAGCGTTCAAAACGGCGATGACGAGGCGACGTTTCGCACGTTGCCGGAGGCCTACAAGTACGATGCTTTCGCCGTTGACCCGTCGACGGGCTCCGTCGTGGGGGGCACCCTCGTCACTCTGGTGGGTTCCGGCATCGGCTGGACCAGCGAGACCGAGGTGTTGATAGATCTCGCACCGTGCGAGGTTGTCGAGATCCGCGACAATGGTGGCGGGATACAGGAATTGGACTGCCGGACGCCCGAGGGCAGTCCGGGAGCCAAAGTCGTCACCACGAGGACGGGTGCTGAGTCTCCCGTCAGCGTTACCGGTGCGTTTACCTATGACGAGTCGGCCACGGATTTTGAAGGCGGTAGCAGTGGCGCCCAGTTGGATGAATTTCTCGAGGTGACCGTTCTAGATGACTTCCTCGGGGAACGACTACCCGGCGTGAGCGTCATCCTGGGGGATGGCAGCAGAGAGGATCGAGTGGCGCTCACTGACGACAGTGGTGTGGCTTCTTTCGCTGGGGATCTCGGCCCCACGCAAACGGTGACCGTTGCTGGCCCGTGCGTTCAACCGATCACCGTCGTCGACTTGCCCTCGGAAGCGCTGACGCTGTACGTGACTCCAATCTTGACGCCGGACTGTGTGCCGCCCAGTCTCGATATCCCGCGCTTTGGTGGCAGTGCGGGGGCTGCACCGCTGAACTATTTCAAAGGCGAGCTCTCATGGGGCACGGGGATCGAGTTCAAGCGAGCCAGCTGGCGCAATGTGCCGAGGCCTTCGGACGAGTCCGAGGAACAGGTGGCATACGTGTTTGAACTCGCCTCGAATTCGCGGGTCCAGTTCAGCCTTCCCAGCCGTTTTGACGTCGTGACCCCAAGCGCGCCGGGGGCGCTCGGCTACGAATTCGACCTAGATACGCGCAATACGGGCAACCTCACGTTGTATGCCCTCGCTGGTATCGAACGTCAGGTCGGATCGGATCGAGTGTTCACGCCCTACGTGATGGGCGTGGTTCAGGGCGTCGACCCCACCAACGAAGACCTGCGTCCCATCATCCCGATGGACATCATGCTCGATCATCAACTGAGCGTGGAGGTCACGCAACCGCTCTCTCAGTCACGAGGACCCGACCGCGTGGAGCTGGATGTACTACTGCGAGTTGGGCGAACAGGGTTCATTCCCCTGCCCCATACGACGCGCTCGCTACTCCTGCCGATCGCTGAGGCGGTCGAGTTCCAAGGCGTGCCGCCGCTCGTGGGGGGGCTGCGGGATGCGGAGTACGTCGTGGTGGCGACCGCCGTCACGGGGCTCGATGAGTCGCTACCCGTTGCCGACATGGAAGCTCTCGCGACACGTTCCACCGATAGCGCGGTGGTCATGGACCGCTTCATCGAAGTGCCGCGCCTGAAGGCACCCGCGCCGGCGGCGCAGTGGGATGCTCGCAGCTTGGAGTTGGATGGCAGCATCGCTGGAGACTTTGACCTTTGGGCGCTGGAGATGCTCGCCAGGGGGGGCGCCCTCGAATGGCGTATCGTGGCCCCCCGGCAGACCACGCGGATAGAGTTACCGGACGTGTCGGCGGTCGGGGCTACTGCGCTAGAGGGGCCGGTGAGCATTCAGGTCCACGCGGCACGCTTGCGCGACTTCGACTACGGCAGCCTTCGTCAGCGCGCCTATGGGGTTGGCGGATGGTCCGCTCACTCGGCGGACGTCATCTCGGTGGTTGTCCCTTGAGCCTCATCGGCGGCGCGCCACGCAGCGGCAGTCAGTGGAGTGCCAACCCGTGTCTGAAAGCCCCCAAGACGGCACCGTCGACGGGCGTGACTGCGGTGGCAGCACGATCCACGAGGCAGATCGGCATGCGTCGACCAGTGCTGACGTCTCACCCGAGGCGTTGGGTCGGGGCGTGGGCTTTGTTGTCTTGCGTCGCGTGCGACTACGACCGTGGCGATCGCTGGGCACCGGTCCTCGAGCTGGCTGGACCTACGGAGTGCGAACGGGGCGTCACCGTGTGCAGCGGGGAGCAAGTGCAAACCTGCAGCAGCGCCGATGGGGGCCTAGCGTGGACGGTGGTTGACGACTGCGGGGAGCGAGGGCTCATTTGCTCCCAGGAGTTGAGGCGTTGTGCGACGTGTGAGCCGGGGGAGCGCAGCTGCGACGATGGGCGTCCCCGCACGTGCAACGAGGAAGGATCTGACTGGGAGTCAGAGGACCCGTGCGACGAAGGCAAGGGTTTGGCTTGTCGTGCTGGTGTGTGCCGAGACCTGTGTAGGCAGGCGGGTCGTGGACGCAGCAACGTGGGCTGCGAGTACTGGGCGGTAGATTTGGACAACGCCAACGTCGGGGCCAGCGTCAACGGCGCCGCGCAACAGTTCGCGGTGGTGGTCAGTAACCCGCACTCCGACGTCGCAGCTCACGTGACAGTCGAACTCGACGACACCCTGCCCGGCGAAGACAACGACCCCACCCTGCTCGTTACCGAGCGCATTTCGCCCCGGGCCCTTCATGTCTTTCCCCTGGGGCCGCGCGAGGTGGACGGCTCGTTGCCAGGGGAGTTCAATACGGGAACCCACACGGCACTCACGCGAGCGGCCTATCGCGTGACGTCGAGCGTTCCCGTGGTAGCGTACCAGTTCAACCCGTTGGACAACGTCAACGTGTTCTCCAACGACGCTTCCCTGCTCAAGCCGGTGGAAGCACTGAGCGACGAGGGCTCAGGGTTGCGCCCGGCATACGTCACCTTGGGATGGCCGCAGACCATCGCGATCACCGACGATCCGCTCACCAACTTCGACGCGGGCGAGCCAACGGCGCTCAGAGCATTCCTGACACTCGTGGGGACGCGACCGCAAACGCGGGTCCGGGTGACGCCCACCGCCCGTACCTTGGGCGCCCCAGGGGTCGCTGAGACGCTCCCCGGGGAGGCGTTGGAAATGACGCTCAACCCCTTCGACGTACTGAACTTGGAAACCGACGACTTCAACGCGGACCTGACCGGTAGTCTAATTGAAGCCGACGGTCCCATCGTCGTGTTTAGCGGCAGCGAGGCCAGTGATGCCCCGCGTTTTGAGGATTTAACGGAGCGTCAATGTTGTGCGGACCATCTGGAGGAACAACTCGACCATCGTCGGACTGCTGGGCGCCGATTCGTGGCTCCGGTCTCTTTCAACCGTAGCCTAGCTGTCAAAAATGCAGGTGGTGAGATCGGCGTTGTTTCTGCGGCGGAGGTGTTCCGGGTCATCGCGGCGACAGACGCAGGTGCCCGGATCCAGACAACGCTGACGGGTAACTCCAGGGAGTTCGATTTGGAAGGGCTGGGGGACTTCCGTGAAATCCAAACCAGTCGCGACTTCCTCCTCGAAAGCGATGCTCCAGTGATGCTCGCCAACATCACGCCTAGCCAAGGTGCGGCGGGCGTTCCCAGGCCATTACCGGGTGGCGATCCGAGTTTTCTCATCCTGCCCCCCATCGAACAGTTCCGGAACAACTACGTTCTGTTGACGCCGAGTTACTACGCTTTCGACTTCCTGCGCATCATCGCACCCCGAGATGCGGAGATCGTCATCGACGAACGCTCGATCGACGAACTCACCGAGGAGTGCTCGAACCTCGACCCGCCAGGGTTGCGGATGACACTCGACGAAGAGGATCAGGAGGAGTACACAGTCTACCGTTGCCAGCTGAGCTTCCCGATCATCGACGGGTCGTTCGATGCCGAAGTTTCTCTCAAGGATGGCATTCAAAACGACGGCGTTCACACCGTTGAGAGTGACCACGAGATCGGAGTGCTGGTCGATGGTTTCGACCGCAACGTCAGCTACTCATATGCTGGCGGCACCGAGCTCGAGCAACTCGTGCCGCGCTGAGGTGCTATGGCGGGCGCTCGTGGACCATGGGTGCGGTGGTCTTCGGGCTGCCAGTAATTGCCGCCCTATTGTCCGATCTGTGGCGTCAGGCCGCTCGCGCTCATTCCCAAGAACCGCAGCGCGTCGTCGTTAGCCGCTGCCACATCGAAGACGACGAAGTGCCCATCGCTGCCGTCAGGGGGGCCGTATTGGCGTATCCCCAAGGTGTACTCGACGTTGTCCACGCCGAACGACGCCAACAGCGGGAACTGATCGGAAGCGGTAGCAAAGGCCTCGTCGTCATACGACGAGTGAGGCTCGACGATCACCATCTGTGCCGCCAGCCCGTAGATTTCCATGGTCTTTGGTGGGCTGTAGGTGTCGCCTGCTCCATAGGTTGCAAACACGTGCTTGGGCAGCATCCCCTCCAGCGGCTCACGAGCGATTTGCTTGCCAAAGTTTACCGGGTCAGCCGGGTCGATGTGGTGCTGGATCAGCGAGAGCACCGGGTTGTGGATGCCGTCCGGTAACTCTCCCGAGATGGTGCCGGTTGAGGGGTCGAGCGTGATGCCGTCGTTGACGACGAGGGGCACGACGGACTTGATGTTCACTGGTTGGGTTTTGGTCAGGAGTGCGTGCATCAGGCTGGCGCCATTGCCGCTGAGTACCGCACCTTTGTACTCGTTGGCGTAGGGCAGCCCCAGGCTGCCGTGCATCGAGCCCTGGGAATGCCCGAAGTACACGACGCGTTCCGGGTCGATGGCGATGGCATCGCCCCCGGTTTCGTCGCCGTCGATGTTGAGGGAGGAGCCGAAGCGCCCGATCGAGATGACGTCGGCGGCACCTTGCAGGGGGTTGCCTTGGGCAGCGTCGGGGTTTCGGAAGTTGAAGAACAGGTTCTCCGGGGATTCTTCGGAGTCCCCCCGGCGGGGCCCGTGTTGCACCTGGTCGTAGCCGAGGACAGCGAAGGCGACATCCCCGTCAGGGGTTTTCGCCGCTGCCAAGTTCTGAGCGACGGAGGTGTTGTTCAAGTGGCTGCGGTAGGACCCTCCGGTGCCGTGCGTGAACACAACCAAGGGCCAGCCGCCGTCTGGCATCGACTCCCTCTTGGGAATGCTCAACGCCATGCAGACTTCCTCGGTCCGCACCGGTTGGCTCGTTTGAATGTCGCCACCCTCCTCGATGTAGGGTGGTTCGCCACGCTGGAAAATCGGCAACTCGACGAGCGCTTGATACTCATCATAAGCGTCGTTTTCCCCGCAGGCGCGGCTACCCTCGGCCTGCGGACAGGGCGAAGGCGTGTCGCCGTCACACAGGATCCACTCACGCGCTGTTGGGATGTCTGTCTCATAGACGGCTTGGGCGAGTTCGCTCATCGTGTCTCGCACGGGACCGACCGTGATCACGGTCGCGACCAAGACGTCGTCCGTGTCGATGTCTTGGGCGCTCAAGTAGTCTCGGAAAGGAGCAAATTTTTCGTGGGCCGCCGCGAGGACGGTATTGGAGGGGTCACTGTTGGAGAGCATGGTCTCGAAATTCTCCGAGCGCTCGAGGGCAAGTCCGCTATCGCTCGTACTATTCGTGCTCAGCCAAACGGCGTAGGTGTGGCCGGGATCCATCGGACGCCCATCGATTCGCCGTACCGACAGCACATTGTGGCAGACGTAGTTGGTGCGACCGGAGAAGGTTCGGTAATTGATGCCCACCTTGACGGGTTCCTCTGGATCGGTGATGTCCACCCATTGGATGCCGCCCTCAGCCTTGAGGCTGTCGAGGTTGATGCGACCGGAGAAGCGGAACGTGACTGTGCTGTTGGTGCCCCATCCCAGGCTGCCGTCCACTGCGTCGACGTAGGGCTCGATGGGATCGACGCCGACGATGGGATTCTTGCCTGGCGTCGGAAAGTCGGAAACGTCGACGCGGCCGCTGTCATCCGTGCGGACGTCATTGGGAAACGGGAGGCGGAAGAAATCGAGTTCGTCGGCATCGGGCGCCCCCGGGATCTCGAAGTAGGCCCGTACACGGTCCTCGGATGGCTCGTCGCAAGCGACGCCCTCCCAAGTGGCCGGGACGCCAGGTGGGCCGCCGATGACCGGAGCGCAGGTTGCTACCGTCGAACTACCGAGCTTCACACAAGCTAGGCCCGAGAGGCAGTCGTTGGAAGACTCACATTGGGCGCCCATTCCCAGTTCACCCTCTGCAACGCATTGCGCGTTGAGAATCACGACGCCGCAGCGCAACCCCTCCCCGCACTCGGAGCTGCTGAGGCAGCCATCGCCCAGGCCGCCATCGCCCCAGTCCTGGCAACGGTTGTTCACACACTGCCCATCGGCGCATTCGATGCTGAGAATGCAGAAATCACCTTCTTCGGTCCGGCCTTCGGCGGCGCAAACGTCGTCTTCACACACCAGGCCATCCCGACAAGGAAAGTCTTCATCGCAGTCTTGTCCGAGGTTCTGTCCGGTAATGAAACCCTGTGGTAGGTCCAACGGAAGTCCAGCGACGACCTCGGGCGGCAGACTCCCGCTGAAGGGTTGGTCCGGTGATTCTCCTGCGCCGGCATCCGGATTCTTTTCCAGATCATTGATGTCGTCCGGGGGTAGGTCTCGAGTCTCAGGGCCAGCGTCGAAGGTGATGCACCCGAACGCCAGAAAGGCGCCACTGACAAGCAAGATGGCTTTCTTCATGGTTGTTACTCTCTCCGCTCCCGTCCGAGGCTACCGCGCTTGAAGGCGTCGGCCTAGACGCCCGCCGAAAAAGTCTCCCTGGGAACCCGCTCCGGGGAGTGGCCGCTCAGGACCGCCCCCTTCGAGTCTTGTCCCGAGCGCTGGGCAACCTGAAGTGAGGGCGAGGCTGACCCCAATGAGCTGGCCGCTCACCTTGGATGCGCCGAAAACCTGTGATTCTGCCCGAATTCGGGCAGAAAATGTGACCAAAGTGTCGTGACCTGCCAGAACCCTTGGCGTGGAGTATCGACTTCTCGAAGCGCGTCAGCGACTGCAACACCTACTCGGCTTGACGCCCGTGCAGGCGGAGCGCGCCGTATCGGAGGTTGTTGATTGTCTCGACGTTGGCGTAGACGAGTTCATCCAAGCTCGACACACCGAACTGCGTGGCCGCGGAATGGCCAACGAGGACATCTACCAGCGTATAGCAGACGAGCTGCCCACTCTGCGTTTCCGGGGGCCCGAGCTGAGCCCTCGCCAAATCAGGCGCCGTGTATACGGCTGAAGTGAACGGGAGAGACGAGCAATGTGCGGAATCATGGGTTATGTGGGCAGTGACGAGGCTTGGCCCATCGTGTTGAGCGGCCTGCGACGTTTGGAATACCGGGGCTACGATTCGGCAGGAGTCGTTACAGTTTCTCGCAAGCGGCTGAAGCTGGCGCGCAGCGTCGGACACCTGAGAGCCCTCGAGGAAGCGCATCCTGACGGTTTGCCGGGCAACGTTGGCATTGGACACACACGCTGGGCCACCCACGGCGGAGTCACCGAAGCCAACTGCCACCCACACCTGGATTCGACTGAACGGGTCGCCATCGTGCACAACGGTATTGTCGACAACGTCGAGGCGCTGCGAAAGGAACTAGTCGGTCAGGGTGTCGTGTTCCGCTCAGAGACGGACACCGAGGTGTTGGCTGAGCTCATCGGACGCACTGTCGCTGCCGGCGCGAGTTTGCGCGACGCTGTGGTCGACGCGATGCGGCGTCTGGAAGGTACAGCCGGCATCGTGGCGATCGACCGCGCGGACCCGGAACACTTGGTGGCAGCGCGGATTGGCAGTCCAGTGGTGATAGGCATCGGCAACGGCGCGTGTTGGGTAGCTTCGGATGCGCTGGCACTCAGTCCGTTCACCGAGCGCATGGTGGTGCTTGAAGATGGCGAGATCGCGGAACTCTCCCCCAGCGGGGTGCGAACGATGGATCTGGACATGCGCGATCGCGACAAGCGCGTGGAGAAGATACTACATAGTCCCGAAGAGGCTGAGCTCGGTGACTACGACCACTTCATGCTCAAAGAGATCTGGGAACAGCCTGTGGCGATCGATCGATCGATGCGGGGCCGGCTGGACACGGCGATGGGCTCATCGAGATTGGGCGGTCTGGAAACCCACGAGCAGCGCCTGTTCGACATCCGTCGAGTCGTGTTCGCTGCTTGTGGCACGAGTCTCTACAGCGCAGAAGTGGGAGCCTACCTGATGAATCGGTACGCGCGCATGCCCGCCACGGCCGAGGACGCTGCCGAGCTAGCGGTGCAGAATCCGATCGTGGACCGTCACACCCTCTACGTTGCGATATCGCAGAGCGGCGAGACGGCGGATACGTTGGGTGCTCTTCGAGAGATCCGGCAGCGCGGAGGGCTCGTTGCGGGGATCACGAATGTCGTCGGCAGCTCCCTGGCTCGTGAAACCGACTTTGGTACCTACGTGCACGCCGGGCCGGAAATCAGCGTGTGCTCAACGAAGGCATTCACCGCTCAGGTCGTGGCCGCCGAGCTACTGGCACTGCGCTTCGCCCGCATGCGCGACTTGGGGGCCAGCGACGGTCGGTGTTGGGTTTCCGGCCTCGAACGAGTACCGGAGCAGGCACGCCAGGTACTGGAACAATGGCAGCTGTGCAAGTCCCTCGCGGAGAGGTTCAGCGAGGCGCGCTTCACGATGTTCATTGGCCGCGGCATCAACGTGCCGGTGGCGGCCGAAGGCGCCTTGAAACTCAAGGAGGTCGCATACCTACCTGCGGAAGGACTCTCAGGCGGTGGGATGAAACACGGCCCGCTTGCTCTGATCGAGCCTGGGTTGCCAGTGTGGGCTCTGGTGCCGCCCGACGAGACTCGTGAGCGCATGATCGGCAACTTGCGCGAGCTCAAAGCGCGAGGCGCCCACCTGATTGCGGTGGCTTCTGCAGATGATGACGAAGTTGCTGAGTTGGCGGACGACAGAGTCAACCTACCTCCGCACCACGCGGCGGTCTCACCACTGCTCACGGTGTTGCCTCTACAGCTGTACGCCTACTACGTTGCATTGCACAAGGGCTGCGAGATCGACAAGCCGCGCAACCTAGCCAAGTCGGTTACCGTGATGTAGCGGGCCTTCCCGCCGTTTTTCGTCAGCGGTACTGGATGAGCGAGAACACTGGCGTCGGTTCCAGCGCTTCTCTGCCGGGCAGTGCCAGCAGTTCCACAACAAACACGTACGCGACGACCTGTGCGTTGAGTCGGCGAACGAGTTCACCAGCGGCGGATGCAGTACCACCTGTTGCGAGCAGATCATCGACGACGAGCACCTGGGCCCCCTCCGCTAGTGCGTCTTGATGCATCTCGAGTTCGGCCGAGCCATACTCCAGCTCGTAGCTGACCCGATGGGTGGCACTCGGAAGCTTGCCGGGCTTGCGAACGGGCACGAAACTCGCGTTCAACCGCGTGGCAAGGGCTGCACCAAAAATGAACCCTCTAGATTCGATGGCGACCACGGCGTCGATGTGCTCACCGATGAAGCGACCAGAGAGCGCATCGATCACGAGCGCCAAGCCTTTAGGATCGGCCAGCAACGGCGTCAGGTCTTTGAACAGAATGCCCGGCCTCGGAAAATCGGGCACGTCGCGAATCAGGTCTCGAGCATAGCGAGTCGGGTCGAGGGTCAGCGCCGAGGACAAGCGCGAGGGCACAGCGCCCGGACCCATGGAAGGCGCGTGGACCTTGACGCCGCGAGGGGTTGGCCCGCGCCGGGCAGGGACTCGCTTCTTCGTTACTGGACGCTTTCGTTGGCCCATGACTACGGCGCCACGCTGTCCGAGCCAGCATCGCGCGCGTTTTCCGTGCGTGCGATGAGCTCTCGGGTGAAGTCTTGGGCGTGGGATGCCCAAAGCTGTAGCGATAGTGGAGTAACACCTACTAGACCTTGGTCGAACGCCGCCGTGTCGGATGTTTCCGCCCCCGAATGCTTGACCCCACCTGTGCCGATCCACAGGTACTCCCAGCCCCTCGGGTCACTTCTGAAGACGACGCCGTCTTGGTACACCCGATTGCCAAGCTGCGTGGCGCGCACTGCCCACTCGCTCCCCGCTGGGAAATTCACATTCAGCAGCAACGTGTCTTCAACGTCCATGAAGACCGTGTTCTCGGCGATGGTCGCGGCGAGGTTGCAGGCGGCATCCAGGTCAGTCTGAGGCGCGGCGGAGAAGGCGAGCGCGCTGATACCGCGAAGAGCACCCTCTCTGGCAGCCGCTACCGTGCCGCTGTAGAACACGTCGTTGCCCAGGTTGAGGCCATGGTTCAATCCCGAGACGACCAAGTCGGGGCGACGGGGCACGACCCGCTCGCCCGCATGCAGTGCAACGTAGACACAGTCCGCGGGCGTCCCGTCCACGAAGTAGATCCCCGACTCGGGGCTTTGGAGCCGTAACGGGCGATTGAGACTAATCGCGTGACTGGTTGCACTCTGTTCGGTCGCTGGCGCGCAAATGATGACGTCTGCGAAGCTCGAGAGGGCGTCCCGCAGTTTGCGAATGCCTGGGGCCTGGTAGCCGTCGTCGTTGGACAGGAGGATGAGGGGTCTGGGAGCCATGCTTTGGGCGGGAGATTAGTCCGCTGCTTCACGAGGGCAAGCACAGTCGCCCGCCCGTCCGGGCGTTCGCGGTCTGTTCCGGCCCCGGGTCGCCGCAGAGTTGGCGTGAGCACCGAGCCCAAGTAGGCTTGGCGGACCAAATGGGGCTTTTCGGGTAAGCGGGCGGCGTGCGGCAAGAGCGACTCAAGCGACGGATCCTCGAGGACATTCAACGTCAACTCGTTCAACTCCTCGCGACGCGTGGCGTGGCGGCTACGTTGGAGCTCACCCACGCGGAAGCCATCCTAGCAGGACCAGCTGGCAAGAGTCGCGCGAAGCTGGGGGATTTACCGTCTCAGTGGCGGCAGCTGACGCCGCAACAGCGCACGGCGCGCCTGCTGCCGTTGGTCGAGCACTTGTCCCGCGGAATGAAGGCGATGCCCGCGCATCGGCAGTGGTCCGTTTCGGCGCCATTGATTGCATTGGTGCTTTTGACCGCAGGTCTCGGCGGTGCCGTGGTACGGGACTTGATAGCGCATCGACGAAGCCTGGCCAGAGCAGGCGGCGGTCACGAGGAGGAGCAGGCGAAAATTGCGCGCTCCCAGCGGGTCTGTGAGGCGACGCGCTCCCGCGTCATGCGTGGGGGGACGGCCGGACCAACCGATCACGAAGGCTGGGTCGTCGAGCTCATCGTCGTTGGCCGAAGTGCCGCGGATGGCGGAATCATCGACGGCTGGCGGGAGTACTTCACCGGCACGGATGCAGGCCAGTTGAAGCTTCGCGAAGCGGACCAGAGCTTGACTGAGGCTGGCGCGGGCTACGGGGAACTCATACGGCACGAGGATGGTGGGTTGAGCGAGCTTCGCCTCGTCTTGCACGAAGGTTACGCTCGCGCCTACTTCGACGAGCTTGGGCGGCGCGTTTGGGTCGAGCTCGCGGCAAACCTATTTCAGAAGACGGGCGCTCGCTATGGCGCTCTCGTTGCCCGGTGCTCGCACCAACGATCCCACCATATCGGGAGTTGGTTTGCGGGGGCCTCACCTCAAGCAGCCGCCGCCGCTCTGCTCCACTACGCCGGTGTTTATTCTGAGACGCCGGTGTTCACACGTGACTACCTGCCTGCTGACCCCGCCGTCCGCCCGGAACTCAGCCTGCTCACCCTGTTCGAGAAGCGCACCGGGGGCATCGACCGCACAGAGCTCGCGATGTGGTTGTCACCCGAGCAGGGCCTGGTCAGCGGGCGCTCAGAGTCGGGCCTGACGCTGCAGTTTCCGTACAGAGACTCCAATCGGGCTTCCCGGGCCGGTTTGCGTCTCGCGCGACGCCTGGAGATCGCCAACAGTCGTTGAGTCGATGTGGGTGGATGTGGTGATCAGTTCCACTGCAGCGGACACCGCATCGACGAGGTGGTTCAGTGTGTTTCCGATGGGCACTGTGTGCTCAGGGACAACGCGTGGATCTCGCGTCCAACACGGTCGCCCAACGCTTCGTAGACCAGCCGATGGCGTCGAAGTGCTGGCAGTCCTTCGAAGCGAGCGGAGGTGACAATGAGGCGGTAGTGGTCCTTGGTGCCGGTTAGGTCTTGGACCTCCACCTCCGCATCGGGGAAGTGTTCGAGAATGATGTGGCGGAGTTGCGCGGGGTCCAGCATGGCCACCCATATAAGCGTTTTGTTTCGCTTCGTGCACTGCAGTCCTCGGATTTCCGCCTCGATCCGGGCTATCATGGTTGGGTGACTCGCGCTGCACCCCCGCCCAAGCCCACGACGCGTCAAGCCTCCGGCGGTGGAGAGTCCTCCGAGGCCAGCGGTATCAAGCCTTCGGGGAGGCCCGCCACCCGTACCAGCCGACCCCCGATGACGGATGTCGAGCGCGAGGAGCTCACGCTCAAGGCCCTCGGCTTACTGCGAGAGCAGGTCGAGGCGCGCATCGTGCACTACAAGGCCGAGCTCGAGACGAGCCCCGAGTTGGACGCGGTCACTGCTCAAGTGGTCAATCAAATCCGCCAGCTCCAGCAAGCAGCCCAAAAAGAGAACGTCGTAGAGAAGGACCCTCAGTTAATCGAGAACGCGCATATTGGCATGTTGCATCGCCTTTTGAACGAGGCGCTAGTCGCAGACATGAACTATCCAACGCGGACGATTCAACCCATCGGCAAGCGGCTCGCGAAACTCTTCTTCGAGAGTGAATTGCACGCTAAGACCCAAGGGCAGCGGGACAAAGTCATTCACCTGCCCGAGCAGGGCGTGTACTACGTCTTGAAACGCTACAGACACCGCATGCGGACGGAGCTGGAAGGCTTCGAGTACAGCGATCCGGACCTTCGTGAGAAGACGGAACTACTACTACAGAAGATAGAGCGCGACCTGCAGGTGGCGTTCTTGTCCCGTCGGTCCCCAGAGCTCAATCGTGTAATGGGTATTTTCAGCGGTGTGTTGGTGGACTTCTTTCAGAAGCACTTGCCGCCTCGCCTAGAACAGATGGCCCGCATCACGATTCGCAATTCAGGTACGGGGCGTCAGCCCAATAGCGTGCCCTACAAGATCCACGCGGACCGGTTCAACGAGTTCCGTGGAGCTTGGGAACGCGTGCTGATGACCCAGATGATTCACTTCTGTGGTGATGAGTTCATCGCGCGCGTCAATCAGGACGACGAGGACGTCCGCGAAGAGACGATAGCGTTCTTCACAGACCCGCACATCTACAGTGCGACTTGCCAAGTGATCTGTGCGGGCATGTACGACAAGTTGTGCGTCGAGGGCTTCCTGGACTTGCCCGTGGATTGGCGGGTCTCGATGAGCCAAGGCTGAGGGGTGAGTTCCCTCGCGCCCGCGCGTCACTGGCAATTGAGTGTGCGTCGGGCGATGTCCGCCAACGCCTCTATGAAGAGCGGCTCCGTGTTGAGTGCCGGTACCCGGGTCAGTGTGAGGCCGAACTCCTCCGCCATCGCCTGCGCTTCGATATCGAGGTCGTAGAGAGTCTCCACGTGATCGGCGAGAAAGCCGAAGGGAGCCAAGACCACGTGACGCACGCCGCTTGCGGCGCAGTTGCGCAGAGTCTCCACGAGAGACGGACCTAGCCACTGTCCACCGTCCGCACCCTCGCTCTGAAACGCCAATCGATAGGGCAGTTGGAGGCTCTTTCCTACGGCGGCTGCGCAGGCTCGGGCTTGGTCTGCGTATCCGTCTCCGGCGGCGATGATGCGCGTCGGCAGGCTGTGGGCCGTCAGTATCAGCGCAGTGTGTCCTTCTCCTTCTGGTAGATGGCGCCGGATCAGTGTGGCTTGGGCTTCGACGAACCCCGCGTGCTCACCCCACGGCGCGGCCCCCACTAGCTCGATCGCCGCCGCCGCGCCTGCAAGTGACGCTTGGGCACGTTTGGCCGCGTCATTGTAGACATCGACACTGAACGGCGCCAAAGGCAACAGGCAAAGGCGCTCGACGCCTTGGGCGGCCACCTCTTGAAGCACGTCTTGTACCCGAGGATGCCACAAGCGCATGGCGACGAAGCAGGGCTTGCCCAGGCTCGCTGCCAGCGCTGAGGCTTGTGCGTTGGTGACATGAAGCAACGGCGAGCCACCGATGGCATCGTACCGACGGGTCATTTCGGCGACGAGTTCTTCACTGGGAGCTCTGCCACGCCGAATCACCGTTAGGAAGTCGGCGAGCTCCGAATTGTCTCGGACGGTCCCATGAGCCAGTAACAGTACGCCATCTGTCGCCATCGCATTGCTCCTATAGTCCCCTCACTGCCTCGGCGACAGGGGCAAACGCATGTATGTGAACGTGAGTCGCTATCGTGCACGCGTTGGGAGCCCTTAGTAGCACGGTAACTTCGACTGGCCGTGCGGGATCGCGTTGGGCGCATGAATTCCAATCCGGGGTGGCCCCTCCTCACTCCGTGCCACTAAACTATGGGTCAGCGCTCGTCTATTCTCCAGCGAGTGACGTTGTACGAATCGTGATCGGATCCCTGCACCATACTATGGTCGCGTCGAGTTTGGGCCAGAGCGCCGCCTGATTGTCATGCGTGGTCGCCCTCCCCCTCTTCAGGCTCTCGTCTCGCTAGCACGAGTGGACGACGCGGATGAACGCAAGGCCCAGTGGCGTCAGGCGCTCACCTTCCTGGGCCAGGAGCCTCGTATTGACCGCCCTCCTCCATTGGATGGCTTGGACGTTGGGAGCGTCTTGGCGAGTTGTCGTGCCGCCTTGAACAATGGGCTAGTGGATGATCTCGAGTGGATCAGTGCCGAGCAGGCACTGGTGGCGCTGTATGAACTGACTACTGCATTGCCACAGGGGCACGAACGTCGCGAGTTCGGCAAGCGGGTCTATCAGCGAACGTATGGTGGTCCGGCTGCCGCTTTCGTCGCAGTGGCGCAGCGCATGGCTTGGAGTGGCGTCAAGCAGCTGGAGACCGAGCCCATGCGCGCGCGAGTCTCGTTGAGCTTGTGCTTGCGGATTGGTGGTGATGTCAACGTCGATCCCCTCGCCTACGCGTTGGCATCGGGTCGTGATCGCTTTTCGGTCTGGGTGGAGCAACCCTCGATGGGGCCACTGCCCCAGCGTCGGATGGCCGCCTGCATCCTCGAGAAGACAGCGCGCGAGGCCGTGAGGCGGGCACAGAACGGCGACTCGTACCCGGTGGATTGGCTGATGGGCCCTTTCGTACGCCCCGTCTACGAGCGGCTACTCGCGGATCGTGAACCACTGGTCTGGCGTCACGTCGCGAATGCGCGCGGGATCTTGGCGGCGCAGTTGCCGGAGCTCAGGGAAGAAATCGAACTGCAGCTCGATCCGGCGCTCTCCGCGACGCAATGGCGTCGCGCCGTCGTCAGTCTGGTCGCGTGCTTGAGTCACGACTCGGAAACCGCATTCTCTCAATGTCAGAAGCTGCTGCGCGGCGATCTCGTCCGCAAGCATCCCGGCCTGCTGTCGACCGTCTTGTGGGGCCTTCCTCCTGTGATCGATGCCGATCCGGACACGGCAGAGGCGCTCGTGGAATTACTGGTCAAGGAGCCTCGCCCGGATCTGGCAGAAGAACTCGCGTGGCTGCGGCAAGAAGTCAAAGACCCCGCCTTCGCGGCGAAGGCGGCAGACAGTCTGGCGAGTGCACTCGGCGAATCGTCGCCGGCAGATGATCCCACCTTGCAGGCACTCATTCTTCAAAGCCGCTCGCGCTTGATTACGGGTCCCGCGAGGGTAAGTGCCAAGGCCCTGCGAGCCCTCTCTGCGTTTGAAAGCGTCGGTGCCCTACAAGCGCGAGATCTGGCAGTGGAGGCACTTGAGGAGGCCCATGCGACCATGACCGCGATCGAGACGGCCGCTCAAGCATCTACGGGCCTCGTGGGCGTCTTCCGTGAGCTCTCCGATCTTGGCGTCAGTGTGCTCGAGCGGGCCCGCCTGCGTGATATGGTACTCCTCGGAAAGCGTCCGGGTGAGGGAAACGGTGGAGTCCCCCCGTTTGACCAGCTGTTGGAACGGATGGGCAATTGGTTGCTGCGTTCGGAGCAGACCGACGAGGCGTTGGGGGAAGAGTGGTCCCCTGCGGAGACGATGATTCGGCGCCGACGACTCGTGATCTTCCTGCACCTGCTGGATACGCAGAGTGGCCAGCGGGCGGATGAACATGCTGCGCCTTTGGTCCGGCAACGGCTGCGAGCGTCACTTCTGACGCTCATGGACAGGATCAGCGAAGGGCCCGATGCCACGGTGCATCGGGTCACCTGTGCGGCGTTGGCGCGGAGCTTCGACGCCGCGGTGCGAGAGGGAATGGTCGACCCAGCGGATTTGCTTTTGCTCGTGATCAAGAGAATCGAAGAACCGCAGAGCCTGCGCGCCATCACCGAAGGCTCCACTGATCAGGACATGCGTCACTACTTGGCGGCGTACGACGACTTCCTGACGGTGGTACGGGGGGAAGAGGACGCAGAGCTGTACCCGGGTACGACCCGCTCCCAGCGTCTGACAGAGGCTTTTCTTGCGTTGAGTTCGGCACTTGGTGATCGGGGGTCGTATCGCGGTGAAGCCCTTCGCCAGTCGTTGCAACGTATTGGTCGTGCTCTCGGCGCCTTCAATTCCGCGCTGAGCCTGTCGGAGCTGGTCGCCGAAGAGAGTGGGAGTCGCGATTGGGCCGACGAGCTCGAGCGCGCCACGGATTCACTCGAAGCGCTGACCTATGGTGCCACTGCCCGTGTTCGGGGGGCGAAGCTCCGGACACGCCGGACGACCGTGGCTCCCAGTGGTGACGAGATGCTGTCGCGTTTGGTCGAGCGTCAGGTGGGGCGTGGGGAGGGCATCTCACAGAGTGACTTGGACACGGCGTTGAGCGCACTCGCCCGGACCATGCCGGCGCTGATTGCGAGACCCATGGTGGAAGTCGCCAAGCGGCTGGCGAAACTTCCGCCGCGGCCTACCACCGAACGCTCGGTCATCCCTCTCAAGAAGCGACGTACGGCACTGCCCGACTGGCTGCTGCCCCGACGAACCATCGGCGGTTTCTACGTCGTGCGGGCACTGGGTAGCGGGGGGGTCAGCACGGTGTTCGTGGCCAAGCGAATCGAAGAGCGAAAGAACGAGAGAGCCGAGACCTACGCGCTCAAGATCCCGCACTACGATCCCACCACTGCTCGGAGCCTTTCGGAGCAAGAGTTCCTCGACATGTTCCGCGAGGAGGCGGGGGCGCTCTTGAGCTTGCCCTCGCATCCGAATCTGTCCTCGTTCGTCAACTTCGACATGTCGGCGAGACCAAAACCGATTCTGGTGATGGAGTTGATCCGTGGCCAGGCCCTGGAGCGCCTGTTGTTGCAGCGCACTCTGACTACGGAAAAGTCATTTGCTCTTCTTGATGGCATTTTGGCTGGCATGGGAGCCATGCACGCCGTCGGCGTCGCCCACTTGGATCTCAAGCCTTCCAACGTCATTCTGCGCGACAACGGCGTCCCGGTCTTGGTGGACTTTGGGCTGAGCGGGCGGCAGCTGAGGCCGGGTTGCGGCACGCTGGAATACTGCGCGCCCGAGGTGCTGGGGGTGATACCCGAGGGATACGCACCGGAGGCGGTGCGTGCCGATATCTATGCCTTTGCCTGCCTCGCCTACGAGCTCTTGACCGGAGAGTTACTCTTCGACGCGGAAAATGAGACCGCCCTGATGGGCAAGCACGTTGGGCATGACGGCTGGCCTGCGCCGCTGGCAAAGATGGCCGAGAAGCCTGAGTACAAGCCAGTGGCGGCCATTCTCGGTGCTTGCCTGAGGCGTGACCCTCGAAATCGCCCAACCACCGATGAGGTCCGCTCCGCCTTCGCGAAGCTTCGCAATCGCGTCGATGTTAGCCAATGGCCGTGGCCACTATCAGCGCAAGCGAGCGAACCCGCCGGCATGACCGCATGAGTGGTAGCTAGCCTGCAACTCTTGCCCTAGCGTGTGACGTCGATGGCTGGCTCTGCTCCGCTGGCGCGTTCCGCGAGTCGCCTGGCCCTCGCGTGCAGCTGTTGGCGCTCGGCGAGCGCACTGGCTTGGCGCCAAAGGTCGGCTTGGTTGGACAACTCTGCGGCGCGCACGGTGTGTTCGAGAGCAGAGCGAAGGTCACTGCGTCGTTCGAACCGGCGCGCTACCTCGAGTTCGGCGTTGGCGCACATCGTCGTGTTCGTGCAATGTGTCGCGACATAGTGTTTCGCGGCTTCGGAAAGGTGAGTCGTCGACAGGCGGGTGGCAGCGTCGAGCAGCGTGACGCCGCATTCTTTCGCACCCGATGGACAGTCTCGCCGTAGCACGGCGAAAGCTTCCTCCGGCTGATCCATTTCCAAGAACCACCGCGCCCGAGCCGCCACCAATGCCGGAGGTGGCTTCGGGCCGCTGAGCTGTTCGGCGGCATCCAGCTGTGCATCGGCTTCAGCTAAACACCAGCGTGGGTGATCGTCACACGGCGGGCTCAATCCACCGCTGGCGCGAATGTAGCTGTCGGCGAGCAAGACACGGGGACGAGGATCTTCCGGCGCACGTTGTAGCGCTTGGTCCAGGAGACTCAAACGACGGCTGAGTTCCGGCGCTGCGTCGGCCAAGTCGAGCAGCAGGTCGACGCCGGCCTCCCCGGGTGGCACGACAAGCGTCGGACTCTTGGGGGACCATGCGCCGACACGTTGGGCGATGGCAGCGTTGAGCCCAGGCGCAAGCCGAGCCGCTTCGCGAAGAGCTACGAGGGCTTGGTCCACCCGCCCGGCGCTGCGCAGCGCCTCAGCCAACAACAGGTAGGTGCGGCCGAATAGTGGCTCGCGCAGCAACGACGCATTGAGCCAGGCGAGCGTATCGTCATCCTTGTGAGATAACGCGTCAGCGGCTGCGAGCCGTAGCAGGAATCCATCGCCAGGGTGACGACGGACCGCTGCGCGTATGGATTGTCGTCTTGCAGAGAGATCTGTTTGCTGCATGTACGCTTCCCCCAGGGTGCGCCGCTCGACGTGAGCGAGCTCGGGAGGCTCGAGAAGCAACCAGCCTCCGAAACCGACCAGAGCGATAAATAGCGGCCAGCGACCCATTGCAATTGCCGAGTGCGATCGGAGGAGCGGCGCGTTCGGTTGCTCGGTCGCCTTGCGATTGAGCAGCGCTAGAACGACGACGAAAGGTAGTGTCAGGCCAGTGACCGCATCCAGCCCGAGATCGACCAGGTTCTGCGCGGCGACGGCCAGCACGCCGACGGACAGCGCCATTCGGGATGAGCTGTTCTTTCTTGGCGAACTGGGAATGAGCGCCCAAACGAAGAGCGCGACAGCGAGCAGTCCGAGCGCGACCCCCCAGCCGGTGATGGCTTCCACGAGCCAGTTCTCAGCATGAGTGTATATCTTTTCCCCGCCCTCTTCCCGGAACCGCCCAGCCTCCGCGCCAAACGCGCCACGCCCCGTTCCAAACCAAGGGTGCGCCAGCGCGATAGAAAAGCCCCAACGAGCGAGTGTGAGCTTCTCGAGAGAAAGATTTGTCAGCTCCTGCCGCAAAGCGGGGCTCATCGACAATGCGGCGAAGCAGAGTGTCAATACCGCCGTCGCTAGAATGAGCACCGCGCGCCGGTGCGGTTGAGGGTGGCCCTGCGTGCGGCTCCGCCAAACCAGGAGCCCTCCCAGGGCCAATAGCCCAAGCACCAGCGTCAATGCTCCCCCCCGCGAACCAGTGAGTAGGCAGCCAGCGGCGAGGACGGCCGCTGTGGCGGCCGCGGCACTACCGACACGGACATCAGTGGCTCGATCGAGGGCGAGCGAGAGCGCCGCGAAGGCGCCAAGGTTGTACAAGCCGGCTGAGCTGTTGTTGTTGATGAAGGGCCCCACGTGGCCTGTGGTCGGATACAGGCGCTCGTAGAAGCCAAATACTTTCGTCGCTCCGAGCATCGTGTGCAGTGCTGTCAACAACAGCACCGACAGCGCCAGCGCGGCGACGAGGCTCGCGACCCTGCGCGTCGAAAGGCGGCGCGGCGCGGCCATCACCACCCACCACACGGCGGCGTACAGTGCGAAGCGCGCGGCCTCGAGGCGTGTCGACTCTGGATCGACACTGATCGGGATGGGTCCCGCCTCACCCAGCAGGTGCAGCGTGCGCGTCCACGTCTTTGCGTTGTTCTCAGCCACCCAACTGACAATGGTTGTCGGTAGCGGGATGCACTGTGCGGCACAGACCAAGCCAAACAACAGCCAAGCGCCGGCTCCGAACGAGTGGGTCTGCGAACCAGGAAACAACAAGGCCCAGGCGAGGAGCCAACACGAGACCGCGATGACCGGAGGGTGGACGCCGCCGAGCCCCCATGCATTCAGGCCGAGCACTGCCAGCAGCGCCCACAAGAGCCAGCGCGTATCGCGACGTCGTTGCCGCCTGTCCTCCACTGGATCAGACCATAGTCAAAAACGGTGCGCGCTGCATCCGGGGCAGAACGACAATTGCACCTGCCAGTCAGGTTGCCGGGTGGCTCTCACGCCGGCAAGCCATCGAGTTGAGCACGTGTGCGGTCACCAGAAGCGCAGAGGCGCCCAACGAGACAGCCAGTTCCTGGCCATCATGGGTACCGTGCAGCTGCAAGTACACCAACAGACCCAGGCCGACGATCAAAAACGGGATGGCCCTGCCGTTCTTGTGCACGAGGGTCCCCAGGCCAACGCCGACGATGGCCAGGCCTCCCAGAAGGCCTCGCATGCCTTCCTCGAACTCGTGAGATGCGACGAGGGGTGCGACGGCGATGAGAATCGGCGTTACCACGCAATGGACCGCGCACAACGCCGACAGGAGCATCGCGACCCGATCAATGCGTTCGACGACCTGGCTGCGGGGCGCAGTGTTTGGACTAGCCATCGAGCGTCACGCTCTCCGAAACCATGGCGCGACGGCGGCGCAGGGGGGAAGTTGTCTGGGGGCGGAGGGTCATGTCGCTGCCGGTCTGGGCGTTTAGCGCCAACTGACTGCATCCGCAACTGTGTCGCATTTGGGTTTCTGGTGCAAGTGTGCAGTGGCTCTAAATTTCTCACTGAATGCAATGGCTTAGCGGCGGCGGTCAGTGTTCCCGTTGAGGCCGGAAGGGCTCCTGGCGAACCCCGGCGGAGCTCCGCGGTCATGGAGATTGCCAGCAGGTGCGGCGCTCGCTAATTCAGGGCATGCGCGTCCTATTCGTTGGTGGCACGGGGATCATCAGTTCGGCCTGTTCGGAATTGGCTCTCGCTCAGGGGATCGACTTGTACTTGCTGTGTCGTGGACGGTCTCCCCGCCCCATCCCCGAGGGGGCTCGAGTGCTCGCCGCCGATATTCGCGACGTTGACAGCTGTCGTCGCGCGTTGGGCGAGCATCACTTCGATGCAGTGTGCGACTTCGTCGCCTTCACGCCGGAGCACATCCAGACCGACCTCGAAGTGTTTTCTGAGCGCACGCGACACTATGTCTTCATCAGCTCCGCGTCGGCGTACAAGAAGCCGGTAGACAATTGGCCAATTACCGAATCGACGCCGCTGATTAACCCTCATTGGCAGTACTCGCGGGACAAGATCGCGTGCGAGGAGCGGTTGCTGCGCGCGTGTCGAGAGGACAATTTTCCCGCGACGATCGTGCGCCCGTCGCACACCTACGACAAGACGTTGCTGCCTTTCGACCCCTATCAGGCGGGCTACACAGTGCTCTCTCGTCTCAAGGCTGGTAAGCCCGTGGTCGTTCACGGTGACGGGACCAGCTTGTGGGTTCTGACTCATCACCGGGACTTCGCAAAGGGTTTGATTGGCTTGCTGGGGAACCAGAAGAGTGTCGGTGAAGCGTTCCACATCACTTCCGATGAAGTGCTCACCTGGAACGAGATCGTTGACTGCGTTGCCCGCGCGGCGGGGGTCGAGGCAAGTATCGTCCACGTTCCCTCCGACGTGATCGCCAAGGAGCACCCGGCGTGGGGTGCGGGGCTTTTGGGAGACAAGGCACACAGCGTGATCTTCGACAACTCGAAGATCAAGCGCTTCGTCCCCGACTATTGCGCTACTGTTCCGTTCTCCCGAGGCGCTGAGGAAATCGTTCGGTTCTACGACGACAACCCTGACTTCGAGCCCATCAACCCGGAGGTGGACGCTTTGATGGACCGGTTGGTAGAGCGCTACGCTGTCCGCTAGGGGGTGTCGCTATCCAAGTACGGGCAAGCTGCGGGGCCCCTTCACCTCGGGCGAGCTTCTTTCTGCCCCATCCCGGATGTCGACGGCATCGTCGTAGGGCACCTGCCGCGCTGAGTCGGTGAATTCGCCGACCAGAGAGTGTTTGAGCGCCCGCTCGATGCGTAGCTCGACTAGCTCACCAGTGGGGTCGTCCTTGCAACCGAAGTGAACAATCTCGTTTCGCTCAGTGCGCCCTGTGTACGCACCCGTCTTGCTCTGCCCCTCTACGAGCACAGTCTGAGTCGAACCCACGAGTTGCTGCAAGTGTCGGCCGCGGATGGCCTCTGATAGCTTCAGCAGTTCAGCTAGACGCGCGCTCTTTTCGTCTTCGGCTACATCGTCGCCCAAGTTCAGAGCAGCGGTAGATGGCCTCGGTGAATACTTGAACGCGAACACGCCGACAAATCCTAGTTCTCGCACCAGGCTCAACGTGTCTTCGAACTGCGCTCGAGTCTCTGTGGGGAACCCGACGATGATGTCCGTCGAGAGCGACAATCCGGGCACGGCCTCCCGCAACAGGGTCGTGCGCTCGATGTACTCTTCGCGTGTGTACCTGCGACCCATACGCTTGAGAATTGCGTCGTTCCCAGACTGGACTGGCATGTGTAGGTGCCGAGGTAACATCTGGAGCTCTTGGTGGGCTTGTACCAGTGCCGGGGTCAAATGCCGCGGGTGCGGACTCGTGTAGCGCAGCCGACAGAGCTGAGGCACACGGGCGGCGATGGCTCTCAGCAACGCAGGAAACTCGGTTTCGTCTTCTGGGGACAGTCGGCGACGTCCCCAGCGCACGGTACCCTCCCCTGCCCTTGGCGCCGCTGCCAGTGCACGCTCGGGATCTCGATAGGAGTCCACAGTCTGCCCGAGGAGCGTGATCTCCCGGGTACCATTGGATACGAGCAGTTCGGTCTCTGCCAGGATTTCGCTCGAAGGTCGATAGCGCTCGCCTCCCCGCGTGGTCGGCACGATGCAAAAAGTACAGCGCTCGTCGCAGCCCTTCATCGTCGTGACGAAAGACGTCACGTGCTGGGCGCCAGGCAGCGGGTTGGCGCTGAGGAAGCTGGGTCGGTCGTAGTCGAAGACCGTCCGCACTTGTGCCGGAGCGCCAGTGCGGGCTGCCTGGGCTAGCTCGGGCAACTCCCTGATGTTGTCCGGTCCTATAACGACGTCGATCTGCGGCATCGAACGGGTCAGCTTTTCACCTTCCTGTTGCGCGACGCAGCCGGCAACGGCGATCGTCAAGTCGGGACGGCTTCGCTTCAAGACGCCCAGTCGTCCGACTTCGCTGCGCAGCTTCTGCTCTGCCTTTTCCCGGACACTGCACGTGTTGAGCACCACCAGATCCGCGTCCTTTGGGTCCGTTTGGATACGATATCCCGCCGCCTGAAGTACCTCGCCGATACGTTCCGAATCGTGCACGTTCATTTGGCAGCCAAAGGTGACGATGCTGTAACGAAGGTGGTTCATTGGGGAGATGCGGGCGGTGGGACTGTGGGTCGGAGGGGCGCCACGTTTCGATTCGTGCTGCGACTGTTCGTTGGCCTCGTTGGTTGCGGTCGGCAGAACTCGCACCCAGGTCACTGCACAATCGTATGCCCCATAGCGGGCGCCATTGACCAGGTCCAGCGTCATCTTCTAGTGTCCCGGCCGCCGAGAGAAAACCTCGCTCGGTCTGGCGCCCCTATCTGGAGGACAACGAGTGCACGAGAGTCTGGTCAGTCTGTGGGAAGCAAGCTGCCGAAAGTATAAGGATCGAAACCACTTCGGCACCAAGAGTGGGGGATCTTGGGCATGGATTACCTACGGTGAATTCAAAGAGCTGGTAGACGCCGTCCGAGGGGGTTTGGTGGCGCTAGGCGTTGGCCCCACAGACCGGGTGGCGATGGTTTCGGACAACAGCATCGAGTGGGCGGCGACCGCCTACGCCACCTACAGCTTGGGTGGGGTCTTTGTGCCGATGTACACTGCGCAGCAACCGGACGAGTGGGTGTTCATCATCAAGGACTCGGACGCCAAGGTCGTGGTCGTCGCCAACGAGACCATCTACGAGCAACTCGTGGAGCGCAAAGACCGGATGCCGGAGCTCGATCGGATCATCTGCGTTGCGCTGCCAACCGCACACGGCGACAGTTACCAGGCTCTGTTAGCCTCTGGGAGACACAACCCATCACCCGTGGTTCATCCCAAGGCCGACGACGTTGCCGCCTTCATCTACACTTCCGGCACGACGGGGGTACCCAAAGGCGTTGTTCTCACGCACAAGAACTTTTGCAGCAATACCGACGCTTGTCGTGAGGTGTTCCCGTTGTACAAGGAACGCTCGCTGGCATTCCTACCCTGGGCGCATGCACTTGGTCAGACGGGCGAGCTGCATTTCTTTACGCAGGAGGGACATACAATCGCAATCAACGACGACGTGACGCGATTGGTGACGAACTTGCCTGAGGTGCGGCCTTCTCTGCTGGTTGCCGTACCGAGGATCTTCAATCGCATCTACGAGAGTGTGAACAGGCAGATGGACGCCAAACCGAGGTTGGTCCAAGTCCTCTTCGAGAGAGGGCTTTCGCTCGCCCAGCGTCGCAATGGTGGTGAGGTGCTGAGCACCACTGAGCAGCTCGTGTTGGCAGCGGCCGAGAAGCTCATTTTCTCCAAGGTGAGAGCCAAGTTTGGAGGACGACTGAAGCTCGTCATCAGCGGCAGCGCGGCTCTCAATCCGGATGTGGCTCGTTTCGTGGATGCGCTTGGAATCATGGTCTATGAGGGGTATGGCCTGACGGAGACTGCACCGGTGGTGAGCGTCAACTACCCTGGCGCACGCAAGATCGGCAGCGTCGGTAAACCACTGCCAGGTGTGCGCGTCGAGATCGACGGGGGTCGAAGCGAAACGCCTGGGGAGGGAGAACTCATCGTGTACGGTCCCAATGTCATGCGCGGGTACCACAATCGCCCCGAGGAAACGGCAGGCGTGTTCACCGAAGACGGCGGTTTTCGGACTGGCGACCTCGGAAGAAAAGACGAGGACGGCTACCTCTACATCACCGGGCGGCTCAAGGAGCTCTACAAGCTCGAGAATGGTAGGTACATCGCGCCGGCGGTCCTGGAGGAGCAGATCAAGCTCTCGCCGTTCATCGCGAACGTGATGCTCTTCGGAGCGAACAAGGCGCACAATGTGGCGCTCGTGGTGCCCGAGCGGGCGGCACTCGAAGAGTGGAGCGACAGTACTGGGACCCCGGTGGGGGACCTCAGCAACAATCCACGGGTCTCTCAACTGATACTGGGCGAAATCGACAAATTCGCCGGAACATTCAAGAGTTACGAACGCCCACGCAAGGTGGCTCTGCTGGCGGAGGACTTCACGACGGAGAATGGACTCCTAACGCCCAGCATGAAGGTCAAGCGGCAAGAGGTGGCCAAGAAGTACGCCAGTCTGCTCGAAGGTCTGTACCGGAGCTGAAGCGCATGCTCGGGTTCGAACCGTTTGGCGCTGGCGAGCTGGCAGTTCTGTCAGGGCACCTTCAGGGAAGAGCGATCAGGACCGCGCGGGTCGGCGCGGGATATCCCTCTCGTGTCCGCGACCGGTCCTGCGGATCGAGGAAGTCCGCCAGGGATTGGGACGGCATCCATTCTGTGGCGCGTTGTTCGTCCAAGCCCGTCACTGTGACGTCGATCACTTCCGCCGCCTTGAAGCCGGAGTGCAATACCCAGTTGCGCAGAGTGGCCAGGGTGGGTAGTTCGTAGACATTGCGCATGGCAGCGTAGCGGCCTTGGGGGCGCAGTACTCCCTCGCCGTCACCGGGTGCGACGAGGGTTTCGAGCACCAGGCAGCCGGTGTCGTGCAGGCGACGGCGAAGCTGAGTGAGATGCTCCGCCGGGTTTTTGCGATGTCCGAGAACTCCGAGCGACATCACCACATCGAAGGGTGCAGTAATGGGGAGGTCCTCGAAACGCAACGGAAGTACACAGGCGGGTGCGTCAATCCAGCCGTTGAGCGTCGCGAACTGCATGACAAACAGGAAAGAGGGATCAACACCGAGCGCGCTTGCGGCCCCCGCTCCGATGGCGCGCAGCGCGTAGTAGCCGTTGCCGCAGCCCACATCCAAGACGCGTTTGTCCGTCCAGTCGACAGCGCCCGACAATCTGGACCACTTCATGTCGGACCGCCACTCGCTGTCGATGTGGATCCCGAATACCTCAAACGGCCCCTTGCGCCAGGGAGTGAAGCATCGCAGTCCTGCTTCGAGCTGCTGAACGCGGTCAGTGGCAACCAGGTCTGGTCGCCCGATGCGAATCGCCGCGGCGGTCAGATCGACGTCGTCGTGGTGATCCGGCCCTAACCGGCAAAAAGCTTCGAACCAACCACGTAGATCACCGTGCTGGTCCCAGGTGAAGTTCTGCTTGGCTGCCGCCAATACTGACTCGATGTCGCGGCTCTCGAGGCTGTTCCGGAGGCGAGCCGCGCCGGCCTCCAGGATGCAGGCGTGAAGCTCGCTGGCGGTCACTTGAAGGCCAACCAAGAAGCGAAGTTCAGACTGCGGTGCCATTCAGTCACCGGAGAAAACCCAACCTCTCGTAGGCGGGCCACGTGGTCCTCCGCCGCGTCGCAGATGAGCACGTTCTCCAGCGCGTTTCGCTTGCGACTGATCTCGAGTTCCGTATAGCCGTTTTCCTTGCGAAACTCATCGTGGAGGGTTTCGAAGAGCTGGGCCTCTGAAGTGGTTCGGTAGCTGAGCTTCTCAGCGAGGATGAAAAGTCCTCCTGGGCTCAAGCCTTCGTAGATCCGGCGCAACAGTTCCGAGCGCCCGTCTGGGTGTATGAACTGCAAGGTGAAGTTCATCACCACCAGCGAAGCGTTTTGGATGTCCACCTCGCGGGCGTCCGCACAGATGACGTCCACGGCGGCGGCTCCTCGGTCCCGCGCCATGATGGCGCGACAGCGCTCCACCATCGCCTGACTTTGGTCGACCGCGGTGATGCGGACGTCTCGGTTGCGCACTCCGTGTCGGATCGCGAGCGTGGCGGTTCCCAAGGAGCAACCTAGGTCGAAGGCTCGCGTTCCTTCGCGGCAGTAGCGATGGGCTGCGACGCCGACGAGCGCGGTGAGTGCCGCATAGCCCGGAATCGAGCGACGCAACATGTCATCGAACACGTCCGCAACCTCCCCGTCGAATCTAAACGGTTCGCTGAGCTCGCGGGGTTTCTTGAATATCTCGTCACGTGCCATCAGCCGAGGCTGTAGCTCGGCGCTCGGCGTGCTACAAGGGGCGCGCATGAGCCACCGAACGGGCGAACTTCTGATGCCAGCGGGGTCCTTATCCCGCCTCAAGACGGCCCTTCGCTATGGAGCCGACGCTGTCTACGCCGGTACACCTGACCTATCCCTGCGAACCCAGTCGAGTTTCTCTCTGGACGATCTGCAAGAGGGCATCGCTCTGACCCACGCGCTGGGCAAGAAGATCTATCTGACCCTCAATCTGTTCGCGCACAACCGAGACATCGACAAGCTCCCTCAGTTCCTCTCAACCATCCGGGAACTACGCCCCGACGGTCTGATTGTGGCCGATCCTGGAGTGTTCTCTTTCGTCAAGCGGCACGCTCCGGAACTGGAGCTGCACGTGTCAACACAGGCCAACGTCGTGTCCTGGGCCACGGTGCAGCATTGGCAGGAGCTCGGCGCAAGCCTGGTGGTCTTGGCGCGTGAAGTGAGCTTTGACGAACTGACGGAGATCCGCCAGCGATGTCCGGGCATCAAGCTGGAGACCTTCGTGCACGGCGCCATGTGCATGACCTACTCTGGCCGCTGCCTCCTGTCGAACTACATGGCGGAGCGCGGCTCGAATCAGGGCAGCTGTGCTCACAGTTGTCGGTGGAAGTACCAACTCAAGGTGCGACGCCCGGATGGCGGTCACGAGCTGTTGGACATCGATGACGAGAATTTCAAGAAGTACGAGTTCTACCTTCAGGAAGAGTTCCGCCCGGATGAGCTCTATCCCATCGAAGAGGACGACCGCGGTTCGTACATTCTCAACTCCCGAGATCTCTGCCTGATGCCGAAGCTGGACCGCTACCTCAGTCTGGGCATCGATTCACTCAAGGTGGAGGGGCGAAATAAGAACGAGTTCTATTTGGCTGTCGTCACTCGGGCATATCGACACGCTATCGATGCGTACCGCACAGACCCCGAGGGGTGGTCCCCCGACGTCTACATGAGGGAGTTGGAAACCTCGCGCTCTCGGGGCTACACCCTCGGCTTTCACGACGGGCGCTTGACCAACCTCGCCCACGACTACGACAATGGGCAGTCACTGAGCGCTTTCGAGTTCGCCGGCTTCGTCCGCTCGTGGGGGCAGTCCTCGATGGTGTTCGAGCTCCGCAATCGGTTGGTCGTCGGGGACATCATCGAGTTCTTGCTGCCCTCCAGCTTGGACGTGGTGCGCTTGCGCCTGTACGAATTCGAGGACGCGGCGACGGGTGAGCGGCGCCAGAGCATTTCCGCTGGCAACGGGAGGGCCATCCGTATTCCGCTTTCGCTGTTTCATGCCGAAGATGAGAGCTCCCTGCGGCAGTCCTTGCCTGAGCTCAGCGTCGGACGCAAGCGCAGCCTGCTGTCAGCAGAGGAGCAGGCGCACCTCGCCAGCAACAAACAGTCACAGCGCGCGGAGATGGGGCTCGTCCGTCCAGAGGCATTGCGCCGGGTCACCACGAAGGACGCTGGCCCCCGGCCACCTCCAAAGCTTGGGGTCGACGGGTGTTGCGGCCTTGGTTGCAACGGCTGTTTGATCTTCTGGAACGAGCCGAGGTTCGAACGCGCGCGCCAGAAGCTCGGATCCCAGGGTGTCGGGCGAAGGCTCGACAGCCGCGTGTAGAAGTGTTTTGATGCTGCCGATGAGAGAATTCGAAGGTACCGACTCGACGCTTCCTTATGCCTTTGATGCGCCTCCAGTCGGTCGCGCGCGGCACACGTTGACAGTCGCAGCGAACGCTCTTGGCGGTCGCGCCGCCCGAATCGGCGGTCCGTTCGCCATGGCATGGGCAGTGCTGTTGGTCGCCTGCGGAGGCAGTCAGCAGCCGGGTTACCCTGAGGGGCCCCCGCACAAGGAAGAGGCTCCAGACGAGGATTGGGACACGGGCAATCCCCACCAGGCCTACGAATCTGCCAATGAGGCAGACGACAAGCCCAAGAAGAAGCGGCCGGCGGAGGAAGACTCCGAGCAGATCCCTACCAAGTGCTCTAGCAAGAGCGGGTCGACCTGTGTTCCAGCGGGTAAATGGGTACGGCGCCTATGCCAAGACGTGCATGCGGACGTCGCACTGTTCATGTTCCAGTCGGGTACTCCGTGGCAGCGCATGTACCTCACCCGTGAAACTGACGCGATCAATGCGTCCGGTGGCGCATCAGTCGCTGGCACCCTCGCCTTCGACGAAGAAGTGCTCGTCCTGCGCCATCGTGAGGTGGGCGAAAACAGCATCCAGGTGGGGTCCGGTTCGGGGAGTTATGACGCGTTACGTTGGGATGGTTCCTGCGTTAGCCTGGAAGGCGAAGAGGTGACCACACGCGAACCGCCCAAAGCGAAAACGTCTCGCATCGAATGGCGCTGGCTCGGGGACGACATGCAGGATGCATTGCGCGAGGATGATACGGTCGACGAAACCTTCGTCGCGCGCAAGCGTGAGTGTAAGGGGGCAACGATGGGCACGGTCAGCAAGAAGTGTCAGCAGCTGGATGAAAAGTTGATCGAGGTGACCGCCAAGTTCGTGCGCGGCACCCAGAGCCTCCCCCAACCCAAGAATCAACCGTAAGGTGAGCATGCTCCAGGGGATCGCGCATATCGGTATCAGGGTTACGGATCTCCAGCGGTCCCGCACGTTCTACGAGCTACTCGGCTTCGAGTTCGTCGTTGGCCCTATCGGTTCCGAGCCGGTTGCGATTCTTTCGCATCCTTCGGGGATTGAGTTGAACCTGGTCATCAACGCATCGGCAGACGACCGCGGTGCTGAGCGGCCCAATGTCTTGATGGATGTCCCGGACAAGCACCCTGGGTTTACCCATGTCGCTCTGTCGTGTGCAAACTTGGAACAGAGCGTCGAGAAGTTGCGGGCAGCCGGGGTGCGCATCTCCGGTGGTCCGGTGCAGTTCCCCAACGGAGGTCGTGCTTTCTTCATCCGTGACCCCGACGCCAACGTGATCGAGCTACACGAGCACGCGGCAGAGCCTCTGCCCTGACGAGGTCTCCGACACGTGGCGCTATACAGCACGAGAGCCAAGCGTGCGTGACCTCGGGTGTCTGATGCTGGTGCGTGTTCATCCGTCACCCCAGCACCGGGTCGCTGGGTGCGTCCTCGGCATGTTGTTTCTTCTGGTGTGCTTCTGCTGCCCAGTCGCCTGTCGGTCTGCCGCAACGGGGAGTAGCGGCCGCACTGGGCTCGACTGGGGCAATGCCCCGCCGGCGCGCCCAGGCAGCAGTATCACCCACACCAGCATGTGCGAGTGTTACGCTTGCGCTGATGCAGCGTGCTGCAAAGGCGCAGACGAGAGCCAGGCTGAGTGCGATGTGGAGGCCGTCAGCGAATCGAGCGACGACGGAGAGGCAACGATCGACTTCAGCAAAGACGAGAGTTGTGGCGTCGAGGTTCGCGCCTGCACCCGGCAGTGCACGAAGAAAGTCTGGCGCGTAAGCGCCAGACAAGACTGCTCCACGGGTCGCCCAGCTCAGTGCTGCACCTGACGCGCCTGGCGAACGCGCGTCAGGCGAGCTACAGGTCCTCCACCGACTTGAGGAGCTCTCGCACGAACTGGGTTCGTGGGCGCAGGAGCCGCGTCCCAACCGATCCCACTCGCAGAATCACCAGATCCCCGGCGCTGAGAAATGCTGGCCCCAGCGAGTCGTCGTCGTCGGAAATGGGGATTTCCCCCGACCCACCGGCGCCCGAATTCAGACCATCGTCTGCTCGAGACGGTGGGTGGATGCTGGTTCTTGACAATCCCGATGAAGAATCGCATACCGTTTCCGTGAAGTTGTCGAACAAGGGGCGATATGCCGTGCGGGCGCTGTTCGACATCGCCTACTTCAACGAGGGCCGGCCGACGCAGGTCAAGGACATTGCCGATCGTCAAGGCATCCCTCCGCGGTTTCTGGAGCAGATCTTTCAGGACTTGAAACGAGCCGGCCTCGTCGGTTCCAAGCGCGGCCCGCAGGGTGGCTACAGCTTGCTCAAAGCCCCTGACGAGATCAGCGTGGGCGACGTTCTGCGCATCACTGAGGGGCCGGTGACTTTGGCGGAGGAAGGTGAATCTGACGCGCCGGATGGGCCGCCCACGGCGCGTCAGGTGACTGAAGAGCTGTTCCTCGAGCTCTCGGTCAAGGTTCAAACCTGTTTCGACGCCATCAGCCTGGCTGAGCTGTGTCAACGGGCAGAGCAGCAAGGTGTCTCCAAACCCGGAACCCAGCGCTACGTGTACATGATCTAGGCCATGTCTGCTGAACCAACTTCACTGCCGCCGCTCAAAGACCATCCGCTCATCTACGGCGATGTCTTGGCGTTGATTCACGATACTCCTCTGGTCGAGATCCCATTGGAACAGGAAACCCCGCGCGCCCGGGTTTGGGGCAAACTCGAGGCGGTCAACCCCGGTGGTTCCACGAAAGACCGCATCTGCCTCGCCATGATCGAAGCGGCGGAGCGGGCTGGGCTCCTGGGGCCCGGAGGCGTGGTGGTTGAACCCACCAGCGGTAACACCGGGATCGGATTGGCGCTCGTTTGCCGGAGCAAGGGGTATCGCTGTCTGCTGACGATGCCGGAAAGCATGAGTCTCGAACGGCGGGCCCTGCTCGAGCTATTCGGCGCGGAAGTGGTACTCACGCCGGCGGAAGAGCAGATGCACGGAGCGATCGCCAAAGCTGAGCAGCTGGCGAAAGAGCATTCGGGATTCATCCCGCATCAGTTCGACAATGCAGCCAACCCCGACGTGCACGCGACTCACACCGCCTGCGAGATTCTGCACGCCATGTCTGACCTCAGCGTGGATGCGTTCGTCGCTGGGGTGGGTACCGGCGGTACGGTTTCCGGAGTCGGGCGCGTGCTTCGGCAGGAACGTCCCGAGTGTCGCATCATTGCCGTCGAACCCGACAGCTGCGCGACCATCTCCCGAGGTGCGGTTGGCCCGACCAAGATCCAAGGTTGGGCACCTGGATTCGTCCCTGCGAACTACGACGCATCCGTGGTCCATGAGGTCGTCACCGTCAGTGATCGCGCCGCGTATGAGACGAAACTCGAACTGGCCAAGGGCGGCGGTCTGCTCGCCGGCATCAGTTCTGGTGGCGCGGTGCGTGTTGCTTTGGACCAGGCAAAGCGCCTAACCCCTGAACAGAACGTGGTCGTCATCTTGCCCGATACTGGCGAGCGCTACTTCAGCTTGGACGAGTACTTTGACGCCTGAGCATGTCCGCAAACTCAGCGAGTCGACGGTGCTCTTGGTGGGCGTTGGAGGGCTCGGCTGTGCCACGGGTTGGGTCTTGGCTCGGGCCGGAGTCGGTCGCATCTATCTGGCAGATGACGATGCCGTTGATGAAAGCAACTTGCATCGCCAACTGCTGTACGACGAGGCGGATGTTGGCGCGGACAAGGTGGCGGTCGCGGCGGCGCGCTTGGCCGAGCTAGGAAGCGATCGCGTGGTGCTGGAAGCCGCACCCCGCCTGGTGCCGGACAACGTGCGGAGCTGGGTTCGCAGGGCTGATGTGGTGGTCGAGGGGGCGGACAACTACGCGAGCAAGTTCATGTTGGCTGACGCCGCTCGAATTGAAGGGTGCCCCATCGTTCACGGAGCAGCTCTCGGATTCCGTGGTACGGCTTGGGCGGTCGCCGCCGACGGCCGTCCCTGCTATCGCTGCTTGTTCGAGGACATACCAGAGGGTGCGGCGCAGAATTGCAGTAGCGCGGGGGTGATGGGACCGGTCGTCGGGTTCGTGGGCGCGCTACTGGCGGATCTCGCGCTGGGTGTGTGCGTTGGGGAGCCTCGCTTTGGGCATGTCATCGAGTATGACGGCAAGCGTGATCGCGTCCGCGAAGTGCGGGTCCCGCCGCGCAACAGCTGTCCGACTTGTGGGGAACAGCGAGAGATTTTGGACGTCGAAGAACAGCGTTACACACGACAGTTTTGTGCCGCCTAGGAGGCGGGCTTTCCAATCGAATCAAACACTCTAGACACTCAACGTGCACTGGCCCATGGTGGCCCCCACCACTCCCGACTAGGAGAAACCGATGAACGTGACCGTTCGTATCCCCACTCCCCTGCGCACCCTCACCGGCGGTGAAGAAGCCGTCGAGGCCTCCGGCGCCAACGTCAAAGAACTGATTGACAACCTCGAAGCCAAATTTCCGGGTATCAAGGAACGCATCGCCGACGACAAGGGCGTGCGGCGCTTCGTCAACGTCTACCTGGGCGACGAAGACATCCGGTTTCTGGATGGTTTGGACACGGAGCTCAAGGACGGCGACGAACTGTCGATCGTGCCGGCGATCGCAGGAGGCTGATGCTTCCGTTCGAGGATCGCTACACCCGGCAACGACAGTTGCCGGAGGTAGGACCTGCGGGGCAGGAGCGAATTTTTGCGCTTCGCGTGCAGGTGTCGGGTGACCCTGCCGGGTCGGTAGCGCGGCAGTACCTCCTACGCGCTGGCGTGTCGCAGGTGACCGTCTCGGAAGCGCCGCCGGGGCACTTCGCGCACGCACGCTTCTTCCGATACCAGGTAGCGCGTGAGTTCGCAGACGGCAGCCATCGAGCTCTCGACGCCCTTCGTACCTGCCTTTCGACTGGCCTGACTAATGAAGGTCGTCGTGGGAGATGAAACGTGACGCGTAGGCTCGTGCGATCTCGTCGCTGGCACTCGATGCTCGACGGCGTGGGCAATACGCCCATGATTCGCCTAAAAAGCGTGGCTCGCACAGCTCCCAACGTGGAGGTGTACGTCAAGTTGGAGTTTGCCAACCCAGGTGGATCCGTCAAAGACCGCCCGGGCTTACGCATGGTGCAGCAGGCGCTCGAACACGGTGAGCTGTCGGCGGAAAAGACGCTGATCGACGCGACGAGCGGCAACACGGGGGTGGCGTACTCCTGGATTGGGGCAGCGATGGGGGTCAAGGTCGCGCTGGTGATGCCGAGCAACGTGAGCAAGGCCCGCAAGGACATTACCCAATCGTTCGGGACCGAGCTCATCTTCAGTAGCCCCATGGAGGGCTCGGATGGTGCGATCCGCATGGTGCGCCAGCTGGTTGAAGAAAGCCCAGACAAGTACTTCTACCCGGATCAGTACTCGAACCCGAACAATCCTCTCGCCCACTATCATGGCACCGCCGCGGAGATCCTCGATGCCCTGGGGGACCGCATCACCCACTTCGTTACCTCCCTCGGTACGAGTGGAACGGCGATGGGCACCACGCGGCGTCTGAAGGAACACCACCGAGACGTCGTTTGCGTCGCAGCCGAGCCCGCGGAGGCGCTTCACGGGCTGGAGGGGCTCAAGCACATGGCTTCCAGCATCGTGCCCAACATCTACGATCCCAGTGTGCCCGACGAAATTCTTCCTGTAAAAACCGAAGACGGTTGGGACATGACGGAGCGATTGGCAGCCGAGGAAGGGTTGTTCGTGGGGCACTCGTCTGGCGCCAACGTGTGGGCAGCGGTCCACCTGGCTGAGAAGCTACAAAAGGAGCGAGGTCAGGGCTGCGTTGTCACGATTGCCTGTGACCGCAGCGACCGGTACTTCGCACCGATGAAGTGGGAAAAGAAGTACGTCTGGTAGTCGCGCCGGGCACCGAAGGGCGCCAGCGCATGGGAGACGAGAGATATGAACCAGTGGGTTAACGGCAACTTGAAGATCAACAAGCAAGCGCTTTCGGTGATCGAAAGAGCCGGCGTCAGCGCCTACGCGAGGAACGAGGAAGCCTGCGGGTACCTCGTGGGGCCCGCGAGCGACCCGCTCTTCTGCGACGACGCCATCGAACTCGAGAACATGGCCAACAAGTACCACCTAATTGATCCTGAGGGTCACCCGCGCA
The DNA here is from genome assembly GCA_050298815.1 of Polyangiaceae bacterium. GTDB lineage: Bacteria > Myxococcota_A > Polyangia > Polyangiales > Polyangiaceae > SZUA-265. The sequence continues at coordinate 75,377 of JBNKUV010000044.1, read as the reverse complement.
CTGGGCGCGAGTACTTCAAGATCAATTCCCTGAAGTTCGAGAAGGCCATCGCCAAAGGCGAACAAGAAGAGCGCCCCGTCAAGGTGTTCTTTCATTCTCACTTGGACTGCGGCGCCTATTTCAGCAAGGAAGACGCGGACAGCATGACCAATGGCGGTAGGGGCGATCCGGCCTATGAGCTCGCCTACCTGGTCACCGCGGTAGACGAAGGAAAAGTGACGGCGCACAAGCTCTTCATCTACGATCAGAAAAAAAAGAGTTTCGTCGAGAGCCCGTTTACCGTTGCAGACTGAGCGCCAGCACGCAGTGTTCGAACGCAGCAGGCACGTTGGCTGAACGCCGCCTATGCCCGATCTCAACCCACACCAGAGAAAAGCCGTTCAGACGCGCTCGGGACCCTTGTTGGTCCTTGCCGGCGCGGGTTCCGGCAAGACGCGAGTCATCACCTACCGCATCGCGGAGTTGATTAGGAGCGGCATCAAGCCATCTCGCATCCTGGCGGTTACCTTCACCAACAAGGCCGCCAAGGAGATGAAGCAGCGCGCCAAGGAGCTACTCGGCAAGCGCCGCCGCAGCAAAGAAGCGCCTGAGATTTCGACGTTTCACTCCTTGTGCGTGCGTATTTTGCGGCGACACATCGATCGCCTTGGTTACCCCAAGGGGTTTCCGATCTACGACAGTGGTGACCAAGAGAGTCTCGCGCGAAGCGCCCTGCGAGACATCCGGGTCAGCCACGAGAAACTGCGACCTGGGGACCTGATGTCACAGATCTCGTCTTGGAAGTCGCAGGGGCTGCGGCCCGAGGCGGCCGAGTCCGTCGCCCAGGACGACAAGCAGCTACTTGCCGCTCGCGCGTATGCCCGCTACCAGGCCCAGCTCAAGGCGTGCGGTGCCCTCGACTTCGATGACCTGCTGCTCTGCACCGAGCAACTTTTTGCGGAGCATCCGGACGTGCGCTTTGCAGAAGCGTCGCGCTTCGACCATCTACTGATCGATGAGTATCAGGATACCAACGCCCTGCAGTACCGCATCGTCAAGGAGTTGGCGAGTCAGCACCGGAACCTCTGTGTTGTCGGCGACGACGACCAGTCCATTTACGGATGGCGCGGGGCAGAGGTGGAGCATATTCTCAACTTCACCCGGGACTGGCCGGACGCCACCGTTGTTTATCTAGAGGACAACTACCGTTCGCGTGATGCGATCTTGTCGCTCGCGAACACGCTGATTGCGCACAATACCCAACGGCATCCCAAAACCCTCCGAGCGGCTCGGAAGTCCGGTGAGCCGCCCCGATTTTGTCGCTTCGATGATGAGGTCCAAGAAGCGGAAGCTGTCGTCAGAGAGATCGCAAGTCTGGTGCGGACGGAGTCCAGTCTGCGAGTCAAGCCGAGCGACATCGCGATTCTGTTTCGAACGAACGAACAGCCACGCCTGTTCGAGCAGGAGCTGCGTCGCAACCAGATCCCCTACGTGCTCGTCGGCGGTATGTCTTTCTACGACCGCAAGGAGGTTCGCGACATCATGTCCTACCTCAAGGTTCTGGCGCACCCGGCTGATGAGGTGGCGCTTCTGCGCATCATCAATACACCGGCTCGTGGCATCGGAGATTCCAGCGTGCAAACGCTGATGGCCCTCGCGGTCGAGCGTGGTGTTCCGCTTTGGGAAGTACTGCCAGAAGCAATGCAACATCCGGACGTGGCGCACGCAACGGCCCAGCGCATCGAGGTCTTCGTCGAGATGATCCACAAGACCCAAAGAGCACTGGATGAAGAAGCCCTCGTCGACGTCGCGCGGCGTTTGGTTGGCGAAGTCGGTTACAAGAAGGAGCTGGAGCGCCTGTACAAGACGCCTAGCGACATCGAAGGGCGCTGGAACTCAATCGAGGAGTTGATGAACGCCGTTGGTATCTACCAGGAGCGGGCGGAGGAACCGAGCCTGGCTGGCTTCCTCGAAGAGTCCGCCCTATCCGGGCGAGAAGATCAACGCGACGACAAGGACAAGCGGACAGAACATGCAGTCACGCTGATGACCCTCCACAGTGCCAAGGGGCTCGAGTTTCCACGCGTCTACCTGGTCGGCATGGAAGAAGGTCTACTACCCCATCAGCGCTCGCTGATGGAGGGCGGCAGTGCGATCGCTGAGGAGCGACGCCTTGCCTACGTGGGGGTGACGCGAGCTCAAGACCACTTGACGTTGTCATTGGCGAAGCAACGCATGAAGTGGGGCAAAGCCCGACCCAGCATCGTCAGTCGCTTCCTGTTGGAGATGCGCGGCGAAACGGAGAAGGCAAAGAAGGCTGCGGCTGCGGCTGCCGAAAAACTGGCCACTCCTCCCGACGAAGCCAAGAAGGTCTCGAAGAAGAAGGCACGAACGGCGACCCGCGCTGGCGCCAAGAAAGCCAGCCAAAAAGATGGTGCTGGAGCGGCTCGCCGCAAGGCATCGAAGACGGCAAGCGTTGGGCGCCCCAACTCGTGACGGGCAAGGTGAATCGTGGGTGGCGATGAGTGAGTTGGACCCATCGGCAAACGCGGTACTCAGCGCGTTGCGCGCGCAGCTGAGTTCGCGGGGTTTCGATCTGTGCGCTGCATTTGGCGCCAACGCAGCGTCACTCCGGCGAAACGGCGTGCACTTCCCCATCGAACGCTTCGGGTTGGAGAGCCCGATGGCTGTCGTCATCGGCAACAGTCGACACCTTTGGCGGTTCGTTGCCGAGCGCATTGAACGCGCCAATCCCGGACGGTTTCCGGACTCTGCTCCGGGCTCGAACCCGCTGGACGAGTACGTCGAACGAGAGCTCCCGAATGCGCTGGATACCGCGCTCGCCGCCCATCGCCTGCGGCAACGTCAGATCTACTTTTCGCACCGCACGGATTACCCGAGCTTCGACGACACGGGCGCTGCCATCCGCGGAGCCATCCCGATCCAGCGACTGGCCGCGCTGGCTGGTCTGGCCGCGCTAGCACCCAGCCACCTGAGTGTGCACCCGCAATTGGGACCGTGGATCGCCCTGCGTGCGGTGGCAGTCTTCCCGCTATCCTTGCAACGCACCCTGCTGCCTCAAATCGCGCCCTGCCATGGCTGCAGCGCGCCGTGCGTCTCAGCGTTGGAGCAAGCCCTGTCCGCAGCCTCGTCGACCAGCGGGCGACCTTCCGAGCGATGGATTGCCGTTCGCGACGCTTGCCCGTTCGGGCGGAAGCATCGCTACGGTCCAGATCAGCTCCGCTATCACTACTCCGTCTTGGACCGCAGACTCGGCTGGGAGCGTTGAATTGGCCGCTTGACGGGCGGATCGCCGGGGCCTACGCCGATTGTCGACGGTCTGGTGCGCCAGTCCGCGGCGCCTGCCGGACTGCCGTTTGGTGCGAACAAGCGGCTTCAATGCCTGCGTCTTTTGCTGTAAACGACCTCAATCCCACGGGACGACGCGCCCGTTTCCGGCGCGGACCCGCCTTTTCATGAGTCACACGATTTCGAATACTAAAGATGTGCCCCAAGCCGGATCGGGCGCCATGTTCGACAGGATCGCCGAACGCTACGACCTGCTCAATCGTCTGATCAGTCTGGGCATCGACCAGAGTTGGCGCCGCCAGACGGTTTTGGCCCTGGAGCTGTCTGACGGAGGGCGAGTGTTGGACTTGGCGACAGGAACGGGAGATCTTGCCGTGCTGACGTGCCGTACCTACCCCACCTGCAGCGTCGTCGGTGTCGATCCTTCCGTTGGGATGATGGACGTCGGGCGTCGCAAGTTGGAGCGCCTGGGGCTCTCGCAGCGCGTGTCCCTGGTCGTCGGCGAAGCCCAGGCACTGGAGCTTGCCGACGATAGCGTCGACGGGGTCACGATGGCTTTCGGCATTCGCAATGTTCCTGACCGTGAAAAAGCGCTACGCGAGATGGTTCGAGTCACTCGCCAGAGCGGTAAGATCGCGATTCTAGAATTGTCGGAACCGAAGTCCGGCACGATGTCCGCGCTGGCGCGGTTTCACATGCACCGCGTGGTGCCATTCATGGGCGGATTGCTCTCTGGCAGTCGGGAGTACCGCTACCTCCCCCAAAGCATCGCGGCCTTTCCCCCGCCCCTGGAGTTCGCCGACAGGATGCGTGGTGCCGGCATGCTCGACGTCACGGCAACGTCCCTGTCCTTCGGTGTTTGCCAACTGTACGTGGGGACAGCACCATGACGCAGGCGTCCGTGGGGTATCAGCCGGACGTCTGGGGCACCGCTCAGCATCGCGACGCTTGGCTCACGTTGGACGCGCCGCTCTTGCCAGTCGAGGCGTTGATGCAGCACCCCGAGGCGGCGTGGATGTGGGCGCCTCGACAGGACGTTCCTGACGGAGAGTCAATCGATGCCGCAGGGCTCGAGTACTGCGCTGGGTTTGGGGTAGCTCGCAGGTTTGCGGCGAAAGGCGCCGAGCGACTCGGCACGTTGCGTCGCGACGTCGACGCGTACCTCAAGCAGCTCGCGGTGGGCATCGAGCCCGACGATCTTGGTCCCAGGGTGTTTGGGGGTAGCGCTTTCGATCGAGCTCAGGCCGCGCCTTGGGCTCAATTCGATGACGCCCAATTTGTTCTGCCGCGAGTGCTGTACGCTCGGCGCGGTGACGCTGCCCGGTTCGGGGTTTGGTTGCCCGAGGCCGAGCTCAACCAGACAGCGCAGGTGGTGGCGAAGGTTTCCGAACTGCAGCGTCAGCTCGAAGCCGTTGCAGATCTTGCCACGGCCGAGCCGATGACGGAGAGTGAGCTGGCGCCACTTTCGGTCGAATCCTCCGGAGCTGGGCAATGGGGCGAGATGTCCCGCCGCGCGCTTCAGGAAATCGCCAACGGAACGTTTGCCAAGGTCGTATTGGCGCGGCGGGCGACGCTGCGATTTGCACAGCCCCTGTCGCTGAGCCGGACGTTGGCGGCGCTGTCGGTGAACTACCCCACCGCCGCCCGTTTTGCCTTCAAGGTTGGCGAGCAAGCCTTCGTTGGGGCGACACCCGAACGTTTGGTGCGAAAGTTTGGTCTGCACGTCGCCTCCGAGGCCCTTGCGGGGACTTTCCGCAAGAACGGGGCCACGTATGCCGAGGAGCTGCTTCGGAGCCCGAAGGAGCACGCCGAGCACCAACCCGTGTTGGCTGCAGTCGTCAGCGCTCTCGGTGCCTCCTGCACGACAATCGACTATCCCCCGGGACCGCAGCTGCGTGAACTGCGGCACCTGCTCCACCTGCAGACCCCCATCGTCGGGCAACTGGCAGGGCCCCGCCACGTCCTGGAGCTGGTAGAGGCACTGCATCCGACACCAGCCGTCGGCGGTGTGCCTACGGCGGCTGCGCTCCGTTGGATCCGTGACAACGAACATCTGGAACGAGGTTGGTACGCGGGGCCCATCGGCTGGTTCGACTCGGCCGGAGACGGAGAGTTCTCCGTCGCTCTTCGTACGGGCTTGATTCGCGGAAAGAGCGCACAGCTATTCGCTGGTGCCGGTATCGTCCACGGGTCAGTTCCCGAAAGTGAGTATCAGGAGACGGAGCTCAAGCTGCGGGCACTCTCGGGCGCGCTGCGCGCGGATCTGAACCTCTAGCGCTGAGTAGCTCGAGAGCCACGGGATGGACAAGTCGCCCGACAACCTTCTGACGCAATGGTCACGCGTTGTGATTGGCACCTTGGTCGCCGCCGGGGTCCGTCGTGTCGTCATCAGTCCAGGCTCGCGCTCCACGCCGCTGGTAGCAGCAATAGACAAAGAGCCCCGGCTCTCTGCCTGGGTCCTGATCGATGAACGGAGTGCTGCGTTTTTTGCGCTGGCGCAGGCGAAGATCACCGGCGAGCCGACAGTGTTGGTGTGCACCTCAGGCACGGCAGCAGCTCACTATTTCCCGGCCGTGATCGAGGCGGACGAGAGTCGCACTCCCCTTCTGGTTCTGAGCGCCGACCGACCCCGACGGCTACAGGGCAATCGTGCCGCACAGACCATCGATCAAACGGGCTTGTTCGGACTCAAAGTGCGGGGATTTTTCGAACTGGGGGAGCCGCTAGCGACCGAGGCTGCGTTTCTGGGTCTAGTGCGCAAGACGGCACAAGCTGTGGCGCTGTCCCTCGCGCCGCACCCCGGACCGGTGCACATCAACTTCCCAGCGGACAAGCCCCTCGAGCCGCGCCCGGCCCAAACCGAGGACGAGCGTGCCCTGGAAGTCACTGCGGAGCAGTCCCTAGCGCGCGTGACCCGTATCACGGCGCCAACGACCGCTCTGTCCGACAGCGCAGCTCTAATGGCGGACGTGCTGGACATTTTGGGGGACGCGCGGCGGCCAGTCCTGTCGTTTGGCCCACGTTCACCCGCTACCAGAACCGATATCGCAAAGCTCGCCAATCTCTGCGTCCGAACGGGTTGGCCCATTCTAGCGGAGGCGAGCAGTGGGCTGAGGATGGGGGCCCATGTCGAGCAGAGCTTGATCTGGGACGCGGCGGACCTTGCATTTCGGGTTGCTCCGGACGAGGAGCTACCGGACTTTGTGCTGCACTTCGGTGACCCTGTGACTTCGGGTGCGGCGAACGCGTACTTCGGCCGCGCCCGGCACCTGCGTCGAGTCGTCGTCAGTGAACACGCCCATGCCGATCCGCACAACAGCGCCTACCTGCTCGTGCGCGCCAGTGAGGGCGCGGTTGCAGACGTGTTGTGCGGTGGGCTTCCGAGAGCGTCCGCAGAGTGGGGCACACACGTGCGACGGTTGAATGCGCGATGTTGGGAGGCCGTCTCGAAAGAGCTCGTCGCAGACACCGCGTTCGGTGAGGCACATGCCTTCGTCGCCGTGGGTGGCGTTCTGTCCGACGGTGACGCACTGTTGCTTGGCAACAGCTTGCCGATCCGACTTGCCGACTCGGTGATCGGCGCGACCGCCAAGCGCGTCCACTGCGTGAGTCAACGCGGTGCCAATGGGATCGACGGTCTGGTTTCCGCAGCCGCCGGGATCGCGTCAGTGACTTCAGCCTGGACGCTCGCCGTCGTTGGTGACGTCACCGCCGTGCACGACATCGGTGGTCTCGCCGCGTTGAGCAAAGCCGATGGGCCTGTGACTGTACTGGTCATCAACAATCACGGCGGGCGCATCTTCGAGCAGTTGCCGATAGCGCAGGCGTCGACCGCCCTGGGTCAGTCGCTGTCGAATTGGATAACTCCCCACGACTACGACATTGCCAAGGCCGGCGAGGTCTTTGGGGTCCGCTCTATGCGGGCTGGCTCCGCGAGCGAGCTGCGATTAGCGTTGGGTATCGCGCGACAGCACTCTGGCGCATCTTGGATTGAGGCCTGTGTCGAGGAGAGTGGCGCTCGCTCGTGGTACGCGCGCGTTCAAGGTGCGTTGACCGGAGCGGCCTGAAACTCTGTTGCGTGATGGACCTTCTACTGCTGCATGGATTCACTGGCGCTGCGTCGAGCTTCACACGACTGCTCCAGGACCTTCCCCCGACCTGGCGCGTCTGGCTACCGACGCTGCCAGGTCATCGGGGGTTGTCTTTCGTCGGTCAGAGTGGGGGGCCAATGGAACTCGTTGACGGACCGGAGGCGATCGACCCCGAGGTGGGGGATACCTTCGATGCCCACGTGCAGCTGCTGATTCGCTGGGCGGGCAGTTACGGCTTCAGCGGCGGAATCATCGGTGGGTATTCCCTGGGCGCGCGGTTGGCCTTGGGCGTTCTCTGCGCTCAACCCGATTGGGGTCATCGCGGCTGTCTGATTGGCGTGCACCCGGGGCTGTCGAATGAGGCTGCCCGCGCTCAGCGGCGCCTCGTCGATGAGAAGCGAACACGGGCGCTGACCGAAGGGGGGATCCACGCGTTCATCTCCGAGTGGGAAGGTTTGTCCTTGTTCCAGACCCAGCTCGAGCTCCCGTCGTTGGTGTTGGCCGAGCAGAGGGCCGTACGCCTGAGCCACGATCCCGAGGGGCTGGCACGCTCACTGCGTGCGTGCGCTTTGTCGCAAATGCCGGATTTCTCATTGCTAGCGGGTCAATTGGCGATGGAGCTCGATCTGGTCGTCGGCGGCCGCGATGACAAGTTCCGCGCGTTGAGCGAGCAGTTCGCTCGGCAGCTGCCCAATGCCCACCTTCACGTCATCCCCACTAGCGGGCACAATCCAGTCCTCGAGCAGCCAGAAGCCGTCGCTCGAATTCTGTCCCGCAAGCCGACATCATGAGCTCATCGCCCAGTGCCATCACCGCCTGGCTCCTCGCGGCCCGTCCCAAGACGTTGCCGGCTGCCGTCGTTCCCGTGTTGGTTGGAATGGCCTGCGCAGCGCGTGTGGGCGAGGTCCGATGGTTGCCGAGCTGGGCCGCGCTGCTCGGTGCGTTGCTCCTTCAGATTGGTTCCAATTTCGCCAACGATGTCTTCGATCACGAAAACGGGGCGGATACCGACGAACGGGTCGGACCCACTCGTGCGGTTTCTGCTGGTTGGATCAGTCCCAAGTCGATGAAGCGTGCCACAGCGCTCGTGTTGTTCTTGGCGCTCTTGGTGGGGATCTACCTCACCACGGTGGGTGGCCCGCTCATCATTGCTATCGGCGTCAGCTCGATCACCTGCGCCGTTGCTTACACCGGCGGCCCATACCCGCTCGGATACAACGGATTGGGCGAAGTTTTTGTCATGATCTTCTTCGGCCTGGTCGCTGTGTGCGGGACCACCTTCGTCAATCTGGGCAGAGTCCCCGAGTTGGCGGTGTGGGCGTCCGTTCCCGTGGGGGCCTTAGCCAGCGCCATCTTGGTGGTCAACAACGTCAGGGATGAAGAAACCGATCGCAAGTCCGGCAAGCGCACGCTGATTGTTCGCCTCGGGCGTCGGGCGGGACTCTTCGAATACGCTCTGCTATTGGCGATAGCTTACGCGGTTCCGTGCTTGCTCGTGGCGCGCGGACTCGTCGGTTGGCCGGCGCTGGCTCCCTTGCTCACCCTGCCGCTGGCTGCGCGCCTGATGCGTCAGCTGGTCGTGCTTCGGGGGCCATCGTTGAACTCGACGCTGGCAAGAACGGCGCAGCTTCTCCTTTCGTATGGCCTGTTGGCGAGCGCCGGCCTGGCATGGGTCCCGGCAGCGGATGCTTTGGTTTGAAACCCACCGTGCTGCTGTTGGCCTGCCCGCGGGGGCGGCCTACAACAGCAATCGTCAGTGGAATGAGCGCCACAGCGTGCTCTTGCGACTTGGGCATCCGGCGGGTCCCGTTGGATTGGGCGAGGCAACTCCCCTACCCGGCTATTGTCCGGATGACGTCGACGCCGCGCTGTCGGATCTGGAAGGCCTGACAAGCCGAGTGATCGAGCCTGCTGTGGCGAGCCATACCCCGAAGGAGGCGTTGGAGCAACTCGGTCCGCTGCTGGACGGCTTCTGTCCCAGCGCACGCTTCGCCGTGGAGAGTGCAGTGTTGGACGTCGGGGCGCAGCTGAACGGCGTACCTCTCCGAGCTTGGCTCAGGTCCCTGTTTGCAGAGGGCGTCATCAACACGAGCCCCACCGACGCCGGGGTCGACAACGTGGCGGACGATCACTCAGCGGTCGCGGGAGACGCTCGGACCAGCCGTGGCGCTCTTTTCGACACGGGGCAGCACTTCCGGAGCGACGCTCAGGGCTTCGTCTCTTGCCGGCACATCGACCTCTGCGCGGCAGCGCCGTTTCGAGGGCTCTTGCCCGGACCTTACAAGGCAAAAGTGGGCTTGGACATGACTACTGAACTCGCGGTGCTCGCGCAGCGTCCTCGCGAGGTGACCTCGCTACGTTTGGATGCCAACGGAGCTTTCTCTGGCTCCGAGCTTGATACGGTATTATCCCAATACGCTGAGAGTGAGCCTGAGTTCATGGAAGAGCCGACACTGCTGCAGCACCTCGGGCGTCCACGCAAGCTACCGCTCCCAATCGCCTTCGACGAATCACTTCTCGGTCTTGCCGGCGATCGCGCGCTCAGTGCCCAGGTGGTGGCATGGTGCGAGATTGGCCAAGTGGCGGCTTTCGTCGTGAAACCGATGAGGCTCGGTGGCATCAGCCCCTTGCTCCACGTCTGGCGCTTGGCGCAGACATATGGCTTGCCGCTCATCGTATCGCACCTGCACGACGGGTCCGTAGCTGCCAGAGTGTATCGCGAGTTGGCGCTTTGTTTGGGCACTCGTCGCTATGCGATGGGTCTCTACCCGCATGCGTCGCTCGAGCTGTGGAGAGACGTGCCGTCCGACGCGCGAACGAGCAGGGGCCGGCGCTTTTAGGCTGTCATGGGAGTTCGGCGATGAGTCTTTCGATCTTCGATGCGGCCCGGCGGCGACCGGATGCTCCGTTCGTCATCAGCGAGGACCGCGTGGTGTCCTTTTCGGCGATGGCGGCTCGAGTGAACGGGGCGATGGCTTGGCTCCTCGAAAATGGGGCCGTCAGGGGCCAGCCGTTTCCGCTAGTAGCGCGACGCGACCTACCATCCCTCGCTCTGTTGCTCGGATTGTTTGAACTCGGTGCTCCGGCGTTGCTGCTGCACCCGCGATGGACTCGTGCGGAATGTGAGGGCGCCTTGCAGAGCGTCGGACTCGAGCTCCGAGTCCCCGATGCAGACTGGCCGGCGATGGACGACGTGGAGTTGCACAGCACGGCTGTGGTGCATCCGCCCACGGCCCCGTTGGTCATAGTGTTCACCACTGGGACTACTGGCGCTCCTCGTGGGATCGTGCTGAGCCGGGGAGCCTTCGAAGCGTCGGCGCGTGCCAGTGCCTGCGTCGCCCCATTGGGCAGCGACGAGCGCTGGCTGCTCGGTTTGCCCTTGGCGCACGTTGGTGGTCTGTCCATTGTCACGCGTTGCCTGACGGCGGAAGCTGCTATCGTACTTCTGCCCGAAGACAGGACCTTTGACCCAGCAAAGGTGCTCTCGATTCTGTCATCTCTTCAGGTGACTCGCCTCTCTCTCGTGCCGATCCAATTGCAGCGCATCCTGGACACGTCGGACGCTGCCACCGGCCCTGCAGGCAGCTCCGAGCAAGCGTTCGCCTCCGCCGACGCGAGCCCGCACCCCCATCTGACCCGGCGCGCGTCGGGTGGGCGCTGTCCGGCCGCCATCCGCAGCGTCTTGCTTGGCGGAGCGGCCTCACCGCGTGCATTGGTCCAACGAGCACAACGCGGAGGCTGGCCTGTTTTGCCTACGTACGGGATGACGGAAACCTGTTCTCAAGTCACCCTCACCCGCCCGGGCGATCCCCTGAAGGCGGGGAGTTCTGGAAGACCACTGCCTGGGACGGAGGTTCGAATCCGTGATGGGTTGATTGAGGTCCGAAGTCCATCCTTGTTCAGCGGCTATTACCCCTCAGGGGAGGCACCGTTGAGTCCAGATGGGTACTTTCGCACCTCAGACTGTGGAGAGATGCGAAGTGGGGAGCTCTTCGTCCTCGGGCGGCGGGACGACGTGATCGTGACTGGGGGTGAGAACGTTCACCCGCTAGAAGTGGAGATGGTGCTGATGGACCACCCGGCAGTCGCGGCTTGCTGTGTCTGCGGGATCACGGACGAACGGTGGGGGGCCATCGTCGCTGCGGCCATCGTTGCCTGTGGCGATTTGCAGGGGCTCTCGGGGTGGTTGTCCGACCGTCTGGCGCGTTTTAAACTGCCCAGGCGGATCTCTTTGTTGTCTGAGCTGCCGACCAACACAACCGGCAAGGTGGATCGGCGTGCCGTCACCCGGCAACTCTTGCAGCTCTCCCAGCCGCTCGAGATCTTCGAATCCTCGAGTCCGGCCGATCCCTAGCTCGTTCCTGCTTGCTGCCAGCTTGCACAAGGCCGCGAGGCCTCGGATACTCCTCCCATGGCGCTTGTTGTCGCATCGAGGTCCACCGCCCTGCTCTGGGCCACCATCGCACTCGCTTTCGGATCGGTCCCCGCATGCAAGGGTGAGCCTCCCTCCGAGGAAGCCCCGATCGAAACTAGCAAGCAGCCCGCCGTCCAGGCCCAGAGCCAAGCCAAGGAGACGTTCGGCGCTCCGCTTTCGGACTTGAGGGAGACGCCACTTTCGGACGTCTTGGCTTCTCCGGACCAGTACGCAGGCAAGACGGTACGTGTCTCTGGCAACGCTCGCCGGGTGTGTCAGCGCAAAGGCTGCTGGATGGAGCTCGCGACCAGCAGCGATGCCGCGGCGCCCGCCTGTCGTGTAAACTTCAAGAACTACGGCTTCTTCGTGCCAACGGATTCGGCGGGCGCGGCTGCCGTGCTCGAGGGCGAGGTCAAGCTGAAGAAAGTGCGCCCAAGCCGCGTCAGGCACCTAGAGGAAGAGGGGGCAGTGTTCACCTCCAAGAACGAGGACGGCAGTGCCAACGAGATCCAAATCGTCGCGAACGGCGTCGAGATGATACGCTAGTCGTAGCTCGTGCGTCCTCAACTCTTGCGAGCGTAGTAGGCGCGTAGCAGCTGAAGGAACGCCCCCGCAGAGGGGCTTGGATGCTTGCCTTTGAGAGTCAGCAGGTGCAACGCCCGTCGGATCTGCAGGCCATCGACCTCCAGGGCTCGCAGTCGCCGACTGGAGAGCTCCAGTTCGACCGTCAGGCGAGAAACCATCGCGATCCCGAAGCCATGAAGCACCGCATTCTTGACGGCCTCGGTGCTTCCTAGACTCATAGCCGGCGCGATTTGCAGGCCTTGGCGAGCTAGCGCCGCCTCGATCACCTCTCTGGTGCCCGAGCCTTGCTCGCGGCAGATCAAGGGATAGCTCGTCAGATCGGCAAGGCTCGCCCGCGGCTTGTTGGCGAGCGGATGGCTGACGTTGGTGATCAGCACCATATCATCGTGAGTCAGCACGTCCTGATCGAGCGACTCGCCCGGGATCAGCCCTTCTGTCAGCCCGACGTCGATCTGGCGATCCAGCAGTGCTTCGGTGATTGCCTGGGTGTTGCCAATGACCAGCTGAACGTTCACTTTGGGGTGCCGGGTGTGGAAGTCTCCGAGGACGCGAGGCACCAAGTAGCTTCCAATTGTCGTGCTGGCCCCTACCGAAAGGCTGCCGCCTTCCAGACCCAACAGTTCGGCCAGCGCGCCCTCTGCTTCGTGCTCCGCTTGGAAGATCCGCCGTGCGTGGGAGGCGAGCAGGTTGCCAGCCGCGGTTAGCTGGATGCCGCGCGACAGACGGTCAACCAGTGGAGTGCCCAATGCTTGCTCCAACTCCGCGAGTTGTTTGGAAACCGCGGGTTGACTGATGCGCAACAATCGGGCGGCACCGGTGATGCTCATCGCGTCGGAAATTGCTTTGAAAACGCGTAGTTGATTAAGGTTCACGCTGATTCCTCGCAGAGGTGCGCATAACTTGGTCTGATGGGGGGCATAAGAATTATGTCTTTTTCTCATGGGGCCACAACCCCCACGATGTGCGCATGGCGAAAGTCAAAGGAACCCATCACGTCGTGAGCGCATCGCTGACCGGCACGGGGGCGCCCGCCTACTTGAAGAGCGATGGCAGCTGGGCGTCCTCACTGTCGGAAGCCGCCCCCTTCCACAGCCCAGAGGAAGCGGAGGCGCGCGCCAAGACCGCTGATCGGAGCGACCAGCGTCTAGTCTGTGACCCGTATACCTTCACTGTGCTACTCGCGGATGGAACGCCGCAGCCTATCTCTGAGCGCGAACGCATTCGTGCCGAAGGGCCGAGTGTGCGCGTCCGCCGCCCGGACTGAGCCAGCTGCGCTGGCGGTGTGGTCCCCGAACTGGCCAGAAACCACCAGCGCCCCACCTCACCTGTTCCTTCAAGTACGAGAGAGCCTCATGTATCAGTACGACACCTACGACAAGACGCTCGTTCACCAACGAGCCAAGCAGTTTGGCGGCCAGGTGGAGCGGCGCCTTTCCGGAGAGACCACGGAGCTGGAGTTCAAGCCGCTGCGCCTGCAGAACGGTCTGTACATGCAGCTTCACGCTTACATGTTGAGGGTCGCCATCCCGTACGGCCTGCTCAGCAGCGAGCAAATGCGGACGCTGGCACACATCGCTCGCAAGTACGATCGCGGATACGGTCACTTCACCACGCGCCAGAACATTCAGTACAACTGGCCCAAGCTGGGCGAGGTGCCGAAGCTTCTCGAAGAACTCGCGGACGTGGAGATGCAGGCCATTCAAACCAGCGGCAACTGCATCCGGAATACGACCAGCGATCCCTTTGCTGGCGTGGCGCCGGACGAGCTAGAAGATCCCCGCCCCTATTGCGAGCTGATTCGGCAGTGGTCCACCCTGCACCCAGAGTTCGCGTTCCTGCCGCGCAAGTTCAAGATCGCCGTTACCGGTACTCCAGACCACGACCGTGCCGCGATCCGCTACCATGACATTGGCATTCGCATCGTCAACAATGACGCTGGAGAGACGGGCTTCCAGATCTGGGTGGGTGGTGGTCTCGGACGAACGCCGTTCATCGCGTCGGTGGTGCGAGAATTCCTACCCTACGAGCATCTGTTGAGTTACCTCGAGTCGATCTTGCGCGTGTACAACCTGCACGGCCGGCGCGACAACAAGTACAAGGCACGCATCAAGATCCTGGTGAGCGAGCTCGGTGTCGAGAAGTTCACAGAAGAGGTGGAGGCAGATTGGCAGCACTTCAAAGAGGGCGCCATGAAGCTCACTCGCGAGGAGATCGACCGCGTTCGCAAGGCGTTCGCGCCCCCTGACTACGAACAGCTCCCTGACGAAGATCTCAGACTCCAAGCACAGCAGCTCTCTGGCGACCGTGCTTACGCCCAGTGGCTGAAGAACAACGTCCGATCCCACAAGCAGCCCGGGTACAGCATCGTCGTGTTGTCACTCAAAGCCAAGGACACGCCACCAGGTGACGTCAGCGATACGCAGATGGACGCCATCGCTGACCTGTCCGACAAGTACAGTCTGGGTCACATCGTCGTCACCCATCAGCAGAACCTCGTCTTTCCGGACGTCCGACAGAAGGACCTTCCGGAGCTGTACCAGGCGTTAGCGAAGTTGGACATGGCGACGCCGAACTTCGAGCGCGTGACGGACGCAATCTGCTGTCCCGGACTCGACTACTGTGCACTTGCCAACGCTCGATCGATCCCGGTTGCGTTGCAGATCGCCGAACGCTTCGAGAACATCGACTACCAAGACGACATCGGGCCATGCAGCGTGAAGATCTCAGGCTGCATCAACGCCTGCGGTCACCACCACGTTGGGAACATAGGCATTCTCGGCATCGACAAACACGGCCAAGAGGCCTACCAGCTCATGCTTGGTGGCTGTGAAAGTGACGAGGCATCACTGGGCAAGGTGATCGGTCCAGCTTTCTCTCAAGACGAAGTCGTGGATGCATTAGAGAACGTGCTGCGCAAGTACGTGGAAGTACGGCTGTCAGAAGACGAAACCTTCATCCAATGCTTCCGTCGTCTTGGCATGCAACCCTTCAAAGAGGCCGCATATGCGAGTGATCAAGGATAAGAAAATCATCGACGACGGCTGGGACCTAGTGGACGAAAGCGCCACGATTCCGGCCGCTGGCGACGTGATAGTCAGTGTCGCTCGCTGGAACAGCGACTACGAGGTCCTGTCGCAACGTGCCGGCCAGGTTGGGGTCGTGCTGCGCAGTGACGAAGATCCCGGGGACATCACTCGTCACCAGGAGCTGCCCCTGATCGCCATCGACTTCCCGAAGTTCTCCGATGGCCGTGGTTACTCTCACGCGCGGCTATTGCGTGAACGGTTCGGCTACAAGGGCGAACTCCGTGCAGTAGGGAACGTGCTCCGTGACCAGCTGTTTTACATGCTGCGTTGCGGGATCGATTCGTTTGCGCTCCAAGCGGGCAAGGACATCGAGGGCGCACTTGCGGCTTTCGATGAGTTCAGCGTCACGTACCAAGCGGCCGTTGACGACAAGCTGCCGCTCTATCGTCGCACGGCCAGGAGCTGACCCAGGTGGCTCCGGCGTCGGTCCTGGAGCTACATCGGGTACCGGTTGCAGTGGCCGCGAAAGGGCGTGCGACTCGCCTTAATGAAGCCCTGTTACGTTGCCTGCGCGTCGCCTGGATCCGAGCTAAGCTGCGCGGGCATGCTGACGTTCAGTGAAGATGGGGCAACGGCCGATCGCCAGATGCGAGCGGTCATCTTTTACCTAACGACGTTCGGGTACATCGACGGCGAATTCGACAAGTCCGAAAGAGAGTTCGTTAGGAAGTACATCGAACGCTTGGTTTCGGCTCGCGTGGCCGGAGCTGTCGCCGAGTCGGAGTCCAATCTTCGAGCGGAGCTCGAGAAGAAGTACACCAATCACTTTCACGAAGTGTTCGAAGGCATTGACGCTCAAGTGCGCGAGCTGTTCACCGAGGCCGTGGCCGAGGGAGAAAACCACAACGCGTTCGTGCATTCACAGCTGAAGCTCAAGTGCTTCGAGATCTTCAAGTCCTTCGATGAATCGAATCAGGAGTTGCTGATGGACAGCATTGACGACCTGATCAAAGCGGACGGTGAAGTCCACCCTGCGGAACTCCAATTCCGCAACGAGCTGCTCGAGCTGTTGGAAGACGATCTCGGAGTGGAACTCATCGATGAAGAAACCGCCCGAGAGCGCGTCGCTGTGCGTGACCACGCCGAGTTGGCGCCCGCGGGTCGGGATGCGCCCTTCTTGGAGGAGTTCGAAACCCACTACTCGGCAGACCAAGGTAAGTTGCGGGTGCAACTCCAACAGGACCGCCAGCTCATCGATCTCGTCTGCAGGACTCTAGAAGAGATGCGCTTCGCGGGAGCAAGCAAGTTGGGGCGCGCAAAGACCGTGACTGAGTTTGCGGGTCAGGAGCCGTTCTTGGACACTCACGTGCACGTCTTTCCGACTCGGGCCGGGGTCGAGTACGACGTCACAGTCGTCGGCGACCTCCACGGATGCTACAGCTGCCTCAAGGCCGTGCTGAGCCAAGCGCGGTTCTTGGACAAAGTCCTCGCCTACAAGAAGAACCCAGCGTCCTCACCCTATCCCATGCTCGTACTCTTGGGAGACTACATCGATCGAGGTATCTTCAGCTACCATGGCGTTTTGCGAGCAGCGATGCAGCTCCTGGTCAAGGAGCCTCAGCACGTCTTCATGCTGCGAGGTAACCACGAATACTACTTTGAGTATAAGGGGCAGGTTTATGGGGGTGTGAAACCGGCGGAGGCGATCAATACGCTCAAGCCGCACGTACCGAGTCAAGACGTGTTTCAGCAATACATGATGATGTTCGACATGCTGCCGAACATGCTGCTCTTCGATCAGTTCCTGTTCGTGCACGGTGGGATCCCGCGAGACCGTTTACTCAAGGAGCGCTACACGGACCTGTCGAGCCTGAACGACGACGACATTCGTTTTCAGATGATGTGGAGCGATCCGAGCAGCGCCGATGTCATTCCGGCGGCCCTGCAGGAACAGAGTTCGCGATTTCCGTTTGGGCGCCTGCAGTGCAAAGCCTTCCTGCAACGAATCGGATGCCACACCTTGATTCGCGGCCACGAGAAGGTGAACGAGGGGTTCCGTCGTGTGTACGACGACGAAGACCAGTTGCTCATCTCCTTGTTTTCCGCAGGGGGAGCGACCAACGAAGACTTGCCACCCGAGAGTAGCTACCGCAGCGTTACGCCCATGGCCATGACGCTGCGGCTCAAGGACGGCCGCTCGGAGATCGTTCCCTGGAAGATTGACTACGAACCGTTCAACTCACCGCAGCGAAATGCCTTCTTCAGAGAAGAGGCGCAAATCCCTCACCGCACGGATTGACCCGGCGGCTCTCGACACGCTGACACGCTTGTGCGGCGGTCGTTTGGCGGCATAGTCTTCATCATGTCGGTCAGGCGTCACCCAAGTCACCCAAGGGGGGACCCCTCACTGGGTCGAACCCTGAGTGAACGTGCGCCGATACCTTGGGGGGATCGTGTCCGATAGGTGGCGCGCCTGGTCCACGCTCTCGGGTTCGCTCCTGCTGCACAGTGCCGTGCTCGCGCTCGTGCTTGCGGGCCCCCAAGCCGGTGGTCCGGAGCCCGCGTCGCGCGACCCTCAGAGTCCATTCGGGCCGAGCGAATCGGTGACCGGCGTATTGGTCGACTCCGCCGAGCCCGGCGCGCGAAACGAGCCGATCCCCGTCGAGTTCGACGGTGTGCCGGGCCACGCCGAGCGTCCGCCTGAAGCGCTGCCGAACCCGCGCCTCGCGGAAGCAGTAACTAAACCGTCGCCTGCCCCACAGGCGACCAGGCCCGAGCCGGATGCGGCTTCCAGCTCGGCGACCAGCCGCGAGCCGGCAACGAAGGAGTTGGCGACGCCGCCGCAGCCGACCAAGCGGGCCGAGGCCGAATCGCCATACACGGAGGGTGAGGACTGGCTCGGTATTGGTGACGAGGTAGAACACTCACCGTCTGCGGTACCGGCCGCGACGCAGGCCCCCAAGTCCACCGCCGTCGGAGGCAGGCCCAGCACACAAGCGGAGCAGGTTGCGCGTGATCCGCTGATACAACGGCTGCTCGCCGCTGAAGTCCGCAAGGCCGCGGCGCAGGACAGCAAGCTGGGCGATCCTGAGCAGCAACGAGCGCCACGCCGCCGGCGTCCAGCATTCGCATCCCCCGCGGCGGAGCCGTCGATGGCCGGTGTGACGGATCTTCCGGTGGGGTTGGCTCGCTGGCTATCCTACCAAGCTCACGCGGCTCCCGAGTGGGACCGACTGGCTTTGGGTGACTCCAAGGTGAGCTTCCGAGTCCTGCTCCGGGACGGGCGCATCCAGTCGCACCAGGTCGTCGGCAAGCCGCCCGAGCGAATGGCGCGTGCGATCGAGGCCGCGTTTTTCTACCTCAACAAGCGTCGATTTTCGGGCGGTAGTGTCCACTCCCAAAACGGTGAGGTAGAGCTCGAGGTCTTCGTGCGGATCACTCAGCTCTCGCGCAAGAACGCCCAGCCGGGGGACACTGCGCTACAGCAGGACACCACCCCGTCCGGTCGCTACCTGCCCTCTGCCCGCGTTTTGAGGCCGTCACTACGGCGCGTCGAGCTACGTGTCGACATTGCAGATTGAGCCTATTTCGGGGGTACAGGGCGTTGCGAGGGGCGCTCTCGGCAAGTAGTGTCCCCGCTCCACATGATTCGACCCGCGTTTTGGCTGATCTGTCTCACCGTCAGCTGTCGTCCCGCCGGATACACGCCGAGTCCGGCGCCCGTTGAGCCCCGCCTCGGTTTTCAGGAAGCTGAAGAGGCATCCGGGCAAGATGACGGCGGCAGCGCCGAGTACGTCCACCGCGCCCTCTACGGCGAGGACTCCGCGCCAAAGTCTGTCATGCGCCCGCCTGGGAACGCCACTCTGTCGGATAGCGGCTTGGCCAGTGTCGTCCTACGCGCAGGGACCGGCCAGCGCACCCCAAGGCAAGAAGACACAGTGGTCATCCACTTCGTTGGCTGGGACAAGAACGGCAACAAGTTCGATAGCTCCGTCGCTCGGGGCAAGCCGGATCGGATGCGCATGCAGCAGATCGAGCCTGGCTGGCGCGAAGGGCTGGCGAATATGGTCGTGGGGGAGAAGCGCCGCCTTTGGATACCCGAGCGCCTGGCGTTCGGCCCCGTACCGACTCCGGGGCGTCCTGCTGGCGACGTCGTGATGGACGTGGAACTGCTCGAGATCATCGAGCCCCCGAAAGCCCCGGAGGTCCCTGCCGATCTGACCGCGCCACCTGAGGACGCGCTAGTGACGGCTTCCGGACTGCGTACGAAGGTGCTGCGCAGAGGAACGGGCAAACGCCAACCCGACCGAACCGACCGTGTGCTCGTGCACTACTCGGGCTGGACGCAGGATGGGCAGCTCTTCGATAGCTCGATCATGCGCGGGGAGCCGACCGCATTCGGCGTCGATGAAGTGATTCCGGGATGGACGGAAGCGTTGCAGTTGATGGTCGAGGGAGAGCAACGCCGCGTATGGATCCCCGCGAACCTGGCCTACGGCGACGAGCCGAAGCAAGGGGGAGCGCCCGCGGGTCCGCTCGTGTTCGACGTCGAACTGATTGAGATACAGCACTGAGGGCGAGATGGAGCGCACCAAGTTCCTGCTCGTCGGCGGCGGCATCACGAATCTGGCGTTCGCTGCCGCCTTGGACACAGATGACGTCGTCTTGTGCGAGGCGGAGCAGGAGTTGGGGGGCTATTGCCGCACGGTGAAGCAGCATGGCTTCGTGTGGGACTACTCAGGGCACTTCTTTCACTTTCGGCATCCAGATATCGAGCAGCTCCTCGTTTCGCGGATCGGTCCGTCGCGGGTTAGAAAGATAGAGAAGGACTCCCGCATACATTGGCAGGACCGCTTCATCGACTTCCCGTTCCAAAAGAACATTCACCAACTACCCCACCACGACTTCATCGATTGCCTCGTGGGGCTGTTTGAACGTCCTGAGGGAGAGCCGGCATCATTTCAGGACATGCTCTACTCCAAGTTCGGCAAGGGCATCAGCGAGCGCTTCTTGGTACCATACAACGAAAAGCTCTACGCCACGGACTTGTCGGGGTTGGACGTGGACGCGATGGGGCGATTCTTTCCCTATGCGGACGTTGCCGAAATCGTACGTGGGTTCCGTGCCACCGACAACAAGAGCTACAACTCGACCTTCACCTATCCCGAAGGGGGGGCAATCGAGTACGTCAACGCCATCGCACAAGACGTTGCCGGGGACAGCATCCGCCTCGGGACACGGGTTGAGCGCATCGACCTCCGTAGCAAGGTAGCAGAGACGAGCGGCGGCCCAATTGCCTTCGATACTCTGGTGAGTGCCGCGCCCTTCCCTCGCCTGATGTCCATGTGTGGGCTCGACTACGAGCGCGAAGTGTACAGTTGGAACAAGGTGCTCGTCTTCAACCTGGGCTTCGACAAGAAGGGCCCGCCGGGTGTGCACTGGATCTACTACCCGCAACGCGATTTGGTGTTCTACCGCCTCGGGTTCTACGACAACATCTTCGATACGCCCCGCATGAGCATGTACGTCGAGATCGGCTTCCCTGGTGATGCCGAACTCGACGAAGCGGCCATCGCCGCTCATCGCGAGCGCGTGTTGGACGACCTCAGGCGCGTTGGGATCGTTCGAGATCACGAGCTGGTCGCGGAGCACCATGTGGTGCTCGATCCGGCATACGTTCACATCACACGCGCCTCCATTGCGGACGTCGCCACGAAGAAGTCCATCCTCGAGACGCGGGGCGTCCACTCAATCGGGCGCTACGGATCTTGGACGTATTGCTCTATCGAAGACAACATTCTCGAAGCGCGGGCGCTGGCCGCTCGATTCAACGCCCTGCCGAGCTGACTCCTACGGGTTGTTGAGCACCCCCAAGCCTCGAACCCACCCATCCGCGGCTGTGTGGGACCCGCTCGTTTTGGACCCCGCAGGGAGGTGGTCGCTGCGGCCGGGTTCGGCGGGGGTGGTCACAGCTCGAGAGACCAGGGATGGTGTGCACACGGAGCCGGTGGGGAGACGTGTAGGTGGCGGGACCAACGAAGCTGGGGAGCTGCGGGTTCTGCGTGCCGATACCGAGAAGACCGGGTGGTGGCCGTTTTCTGTAGGGTCAGTCTAGCGCAGATCAGCGCCATCTGCTGTGTCGATGGGGCTCCTGTCCCGCTGTGACACGCGCGACGTCTGCGAGATCAGCGGCAGCGAAGCGATTGTTAGATCGGGGTGTAAGTCGGCGGAAGCACCTGCGTTGGCGGCGACATGGCGAACGGAGGACAGCTTTTTGAGTCGGTGCGGTCACGAAAGTGTCGCTGGTGGAACTTGGTGTCAGAAGGAGCCGAAGACCGAGTGACAGCAGCGTTGAGCCCCTGTGAGGGTAGGCTTGCGGAAGGCGTGGAGACTTCCGGCGAGCAAGAAGACGAGGGGCTCGGTCCCGATGGCATCGAGGCGGCCCTGGCCAGGGCGGAACACCGGCACGCCCTCGAACTTTGTGCCCAGCGCTTTGGTGCTTCGTTGGGACGCTTGTGTTTGGCGATGCTCGGCAGTCAGAGCGAGGCCGAAGAGATCGCCCAAGAAACGCTCCTCGATGCCTACAGAGGCTTTGACGGCTACGCGGGCAGAGGCAGCGTGCGTGCCTGGCTGTTTGGAATCGCCCGCAAGAAGTGCCTCAAACAGCTCTCGGTACGGTCCACTCACCAGCGCCGGCTGTCCCTGATCGAGGGGGGACAGAGTGAGTCCGAAGACGAGGACTCACTCTCTCGACGGGAAGAAGCGCGCCAGGCGCGGCTCGCCCTCGACCAGCTTCCGCATCGGGATCGCGAAGTACTGGTACTCCGGTACG
This sequence comes from Polyangiaceae bacterium, assembly GCA_050298815.1. Lineage (GTDB taxonomy): Bacteria > Myxococcota_A > Polyangia > Polyangiales > Polyangiaceae > SZUA-265. The sequence goes on along the minus strand of JBNKUV010000044.1, from coordinate 53,141 downwards.
TGAGCGAACTGTCGTACGCCGAGGTGGCAGAGGCGCTGGAACTCGATGAAGCGACGGCCCGCAAGCGTGCCTCTCGGGCGCTCGGTCGTCTACGAGCCGTGCTGCGCCCAGACCCATCAACAACGGAGGAAGCATGAGCCAGGAAACTGAAGCGAACTTGACCTGCGCTCTCGTGCAGGAGCAACTGACGGCAGAACCAACCACCAGCGCTTCGCGTGAGGTATTGGAGCATTTGGTGGACTGCGATGACTGCCGACGGCTGCGAAATGGCCTTTTGGACGCAGCCCGCGTCGCGCAGAATTCGGGAGCAGACTACATTCATCCGAAGGACTTCACGCTTCGCCTCGGTGAGCAGCTCGACGAGTTGTTCGCGGCTGGGCTCCAAAGATCCGACAGCACGGTTGCTAGCGAGCGGTCGTCGCGCGCCCCGGCTGCCAAAGACCCACCAGCGACCCCCGCTACGAAAGCATCCACTGCCAAGGCTCTGAGCTTCGCAGAACGGGTGGACAAGAAAGCCAAGAGTATCGGCGGCAACGTCGTGCCCCTTTTCCGTGGGCGCGAGCGATTCTGGGTGTTGGGTCTGGTGGCAGCGGTGTTGCTCACACTCTGGTGGCGCCCCGCGCAGAACTCGGTGAGTGATGCTGCCTCTTCTGTGGCGGTGGGCGGCCCGACCCGAGCGGTCCGGCAACCTTGGGCTGGAAAGGTTGCGGCGGTCGCGGTGCTCCGCGAAAACGCCGCCCTAGAGCTGTGCGACGCGGACGGCGAGAACTGTCGCGCGGCATCTGAGGGTCAAGAGTTCACAGGTCCTGTAACCGTCAAGACATCCGATGCCACGAGAGCGCGATTGGTATTGGCGGATGGCAGCGAGGTCGTGCTGGGGCGTTCGACCACGTTTCGTCTCCACTCAGCTGACGGTCGTCGAGCGAGCCTCGATGCTGGTCAGGCCGTGCTGGATGTGCACGCCGACGAGAGTGACGCGGCGTTCGTCGAGTTACCCCACGGCAGGGTCGCGGTCATTGGAACCAAGTTCGCTCTCCGTGCGGAGCCTGAGCAATCTTGGATCAGCGTGATGCGGGGGCGCGTGCGGGTAACGGATAGGGAGGACCGACGAGTTCTACTCGAGCCAGGACAAGGCACGCGCATTGGCGCCGGGCGAGCCCCCGCCGTGCGGCACTTGGCGTCTTTGGCGGACTCGTTTGGGTGGAGCGAGCGCGGCTTTGTCCCCGAGACAGCGGATCAGGGTGAGCCGGACGTCGCACCGCGTGGACTTGGACAACTGACGGCAAGGAAGCCTGGGGAGAATGACGAACGGCGGGGTGCGGTCACGCTGACGCGCCAGAACGTCAAGGTGCGTGTCAGTGGTGCGATGGCGCGTACGGAGATCGAGCAAGAGTTCCTAAACCACACCGGCGAGGTGCTCGAAGGCATCTACCGGTTCCCCTTGCCTCCAGGGGCCCAGATCGAACGTTTGGCTCTCGAGGTCGATGGGCGTTGGGAAGAAGGCGCCTTCGTGGACAGGGAGCGGGCTGCTGCGATTTGGCGCGGCGCGATCGTCAACTCGTCCAAGAAGAAGCCACCCGTCGTCGACGACATTGTTTGGGTGCCGGGCCCGTGGAAGGACCCTGCCCTGCTCGAGTGGCAGCGCGGTGGCAGTTTCGAGTTGCGGATCTTCCCCATCCCAGAGCGCGGCTCGAGGCGCATCATTCTGACCTACACGGAGTGGCTCGAGTCGGAGGGCGAAGCGCGACGCTACACGTATCCGCTTCCCCACGACAAGGCTGGCTCGGTAACAGTCGGCGACTTCTCGATGGACGTGCATGTCCAGGGGCACACAGGCAAGGTCAATGCCACTGGTGTGGCGTTCACCCCAGTGCTTGATGGACTGGATGACGTGTTCGATGGCGCCGACAAGGAGCGTCTCGCGTTCCATCAGACCGACTTCTCGCCTGCAGGCGACGTCGTGGTGCAGTTCGGTGCACCGGCTGAGGAACTGACGACTTGGGCGTACCGCGACGACAAGGACGGGCAGTCCTACGTGGCGCTGGCTTTGCGTCCAGAATTGCCACTGCAAAGCGCTCATCAGGGGCGGAGCTACGTCATCGTCGTCGACCGCAGCCGCTCGATGTACGGCGAGCACTACCATCGCGCGACGAGCCTGGCGTCTCGCATCGTTGCTGAGCTCGATCCCGAGTTTCAGGTCGGGGTCCTGGCCTGTGACTCGACGTGTGACGCCGAGTCGCCGATGCTGGATGCCGCGGGCGCGGCCGCTGCCAATCGTGTCAGGACCTTTCTCGAAGGTCAGACACCTGAGGGGGCGTCCGACTTGGTACACGCTGTCAGCCGTGCGAGTGACTGGTTGCGCCGTTCGGGAAAAGGTGAACTCCATGTCGTCTACATTGGCGATGGGAGCCCCACTGCTGGCGCCATCCAGCCAGCGTTGATCGAGCGACAGCTATCGCGTGCGCTAGACCGGGTTCACGTCTCCGCGGTTACCGTCGGAAGCTCGTCCGACGATGCTGCACTGACTGCCGCAACCGAGCAGAGTGGTGGCATCCTGTTGCGCTTTGCTCCCGGACGCACCGCGTACGAAGTCGCGGGCGACGTGCTGGGAGCGACTTCCGGTCAGGTGCTCGAACAGGCGCACCTCGAGCTTCCATCGGCGTTCGAAAGTGTCGCCCCGGCGCGACTCGGGACCTTGAGCGCCGGTCGCGAAGCTGTCGTCGTGGCGAGGATGCGTGGCAGCGAGGCTCGAGGGCTGGTCACTTTGCGCGGAAATTTGGCAGGTAAGCCATACGAGCGACAATTCGACCTGTCTGTGTCTGCGGACTCCCGACGTGGCAACTCGTTTGTACCGAGACTCTTCGCGGCCAAACGCATCGCTGAGCTGCAACGCGATCCGTCGGTGGGTGCCAAGCGGGCAGCCATCGACCTCTCCGAGCAGTTCAATGTTGCCAGTCGATACACATCCCTGTTGGTGTTGGCGAGCCCCGCGATGTTCGAGGCTTTTGGCCTAACTAACCAGCGCCACACACCGATTTGGACGGGGGAATCCAGTAGCGTCAGTGAAAGCTCGGCAACGAGCAGCGTCGGCTCAGCGGGGCGCAGCTCGACCTGGTCGGACGACGCGGCGGGAGCAGAAGTCCCGTACACCTACGCCAACCGAGCCCGCCGGATCCCAAGCCCAACGTTCAAACCCAAGAAACGCCCCGCCCCTTCTGCGGAGAGCGCAGTCGGTGCTTCGGACGACGACGAGGCGCCCGAGGCGAAAGCCTTTCCCAAGGATGAGGAAGCTCCGACTCGCTCGGCGCCGGTCGAATTGTTGGACCAAAGGCGGTTGGAGAGGCGCTGCGACTGTCCCCCCGCAGACATCCTGTGCGCGATGCGCTGTGAGCCGCCCGCACCGCGCCCCCCCCCAATGACACGACGTCAGATGGTGCCGATGCGACGAGTCTGGCAGAGCAAGGCCAAGATCGTGGCCCATGTCGAGAGTGCGGCAAGCGCTTCGTCGCTGTCGGTCAAACGGGACGCCCTCGCGCGCGAGCCGGAGAGCCGCAAAGCCTTGGCGGAGCTATACGCCGCCTACATGGCAGCCGCAGATCTGGAGCGGGCCGCCGAACTCGCTGAACGTTGGTCGGAGAAGGATCCCCTCGATCCTGACGCGTTGACCGCTCGCGCAGACGTCGCGGCAGAGCGGGGAGATCGCACTCTTGCGATCCGCATCCTGGGCAGTGTCGTCGACGTTCGCCCAGACGAGCACCAAGCACAATGGCGCTTGGCGCGACTGTTTCGCTGGGCAGGGCAAACGGAGCGGAGTTGCGCTCACTACGTGGCCGTGGCGCAACTTGTCGTCGACGACGCCGAGGCTCTGGGCGACGCTTTGCGCTGCGCCGATGAGATAGGTGATGTGGGCCTCGCGGAGGATCTCCTTGCAGGCGCCGAGCCTGGGATCAGACGCCAGGCTGGCAAGGAGCGACAGCGCGCCCCAGTCAACGACTTGCGCGGTGAGTTTCGCGCTGTCGCCACTTGGGGTAACTCCTCCCAAGATCTCGACGTAGTGTTCATCCACCCGGAGGGTTACCGCGTATCCTGGTTGGGCGCACCGACTCGCGCCGTCATCACAGCCCAGGACGTTCGAAGCGGGCACCGAGATGCGCTGGCGTTGCGCGGGGTCCGTCCGGGCCGCTACGGCGTCGAGGTCGTGCGTGGTGAACCTGGTGCGGGGCCTGTTTCCGGAAACCTCGAGATCCATTTTCGAGGTGAGCGACGCAGCTTCCCCTTCGTGCTCGAAGGCGACCGTATTCGGGTGGCCGACGTGATTGTGACGACGGAGCAGGTGCTGGTGCCGCTATGAGGCCGACCGCCTGCGATGCCTTCCCTAACTCTGGACGGCGGCAGCTAGCTTCGCCGCGAGTTCGGGAGCCGCGCCCTGGTCCAGCGGGGTGGGCTTCCACCCGATGCCGAGGCCAGCCTCGCTCTGGGGCTTGGGGATGACGTGGAAGTGCACGTGGAAAACGGCCTGGTGCGCGGCGGCTTCGTTGTTTTGCAGGATGTTGTAGGCGTCACACCCCGTCACGGATTTCACAGCACGGCTGACTTTGACCAACGCTTGCCCGAGCGCAGCTGCGGTCTGCTCGTCCACTTCATCCAAGGTTCGGGCGAACTGCTTCGGAATGACCAGGGTGTGCCCGTAGGACAGCGGCGCGATGTCCAGGAAGGCGAGGACGTGTTCGTCTTCGTACACCTTGTGGCAGGGGATCTCGCCCCGAATGATCTTCGAAAAGATGGTTTCGCTCATGGCACCCCGAAGAGTGCCCGACCGGGGCGCTGGGACGCAAGAGTGCAACGCGCCCGCCCGGCGGGCGGCATACGGAGAGCCCTGCAGTCCCCAGCAGGTGCCTGCCAGCGAACTTCACTCTTGAATCACGCCGCTGACGTCTTGGGACAGCTGCTCTGCTGCGGAGCTGAGGACTTTGCCCCACCATCGCGTGTGCTCGGAGCGCGCAAAGTATTCTTCCTTGTCGCCCTCTGGCGAGGGGCGTGCTGCCAGTTGGACGCTACCGAGACGTTTGCCCTCCGCGTCGAAGAACTCGGCGGAAAACAGGGGCCGAAGATCATCCGGCGCAGGGTCGGCGTACTCGATGAGGCGCAACCGCTGAAGCTTGTCCATCCAATTGGTTGCAGTCTCGTCCTTCTCCTCGGGTGATTGTGCGTCGCCCCAGGACTTCTGATCCTGGCCGAGCTTGAGCTCACGGGAGCCGGCTTCGGTGGTGATTTTTGCGGCCACCGCATCTTCCTGTTCCCAAGACTTGTAGTCGCGCTCCATCAGTCGCGCTTCGGCTGCCTCGAGATCGCGCGCGATCTGCCCGTCGATCACGAACGCTTCGCCGTCCTTCGTTTTCGCATAGAGGTCACTGCCTCCCGGTGTCTTGTCACCGATAATGAGCTCGTGCTGCTGTCCGCCGACGACGACGGTCAGTGTCGCAGGCTCTTCCTCGCTGAACCCGAAATCACCCAGCTTGTCTGCGGGCAAGATGCCGAGGCTGCGAGTCGCGGTGAGCGGGGCTAGTTGCTCAGCCAACTCCGTCGCATCCTCGACGGAGATGAATCGAACTTGCTCCCGTTCGGGCGTGCCGGTGGCCTCGGCGTCTTTTGGGGCATGGGGATTGGCATTGTGTTGCTTTTTCTCTCGCTCCAAGTCACCCACGAAATAGCGCCCCGCAGCATCGCTTTTCGCTTCGAGCAGCAGCTTCGCGGATGCCGACGAGAACGCTACCTTGGAGACGGCCGCTGCCTCGCCGGACCAGACGTCGACGCTGGATTCCGACTTGCGGTCTTCATCTTCGGCGAGCCAAGCACGTGCTCCCAGGGCGCTGGCAACGACCAGCAGCCCAACGTGTACTCCCAAGCTTCGGACCATCATGCTTCTGCTCCTGGTGAGGCCGCACTGGCTTTGGATCTCTTCTGGGCGGGCGCGCGCCTCAAGCGGCGACTCGTCCAGACCCCCGCTGCGAGGACCAATGCGGGCACTCCGAAGATCGTCGAGTAGAACCACACGACGTCTTCTTGTTTGGTGTGCTCGACCCGCACGTCTTCCTCGCTCTCAATTTCCCCCGCCAGGCTCTCCTCCCCTACCAACCAACGAACTGCGTCGATCAACAACATCTGGTTGCCCACGACTCGCTCCATCAACATGTCGCTGAACACATCCGCATCGGCAATGACGAAGGCCCGCATCTCTTCGGGGGCTTTCGTTTCCTCTGCCTCGGCAGCGCCTTCGCCCGCGGGGGCGGGCTCGTCTTTGTCCTGGTGTGGGCCAGCTTTGGCCGGGTCGTCTTCCCCGGCAGAGGGCGCGCCAGCCGCACCCTCGTCGATGGCTTGTGCCTCAGCTGCAGCACTCGCCTGGTCGCTTTCGGGCTTGTGAGTCAGAGCGACGCCCAGGCTGAACGTGTTGCGCTTTTCGCCGCTATTCATCTCGAAGTTGCGGTCCTTGTCCTCGAACGCCGACGCCAAGGTACGCAGCGTGACGGTGGGTTTCCCCTTGTTGCCATCTTTGGCCTGCAGGTAGCTGGCGCCCATCACGACCACCGCCGCGCGAGAGGAGTTGCGGCTGAGAGTGGACACCGATGCGTGAGAGGAGAAGCGGTTGGTCGGCATGATGATCCGATCGCTCGGATCGTTGCGCCGCACGACGTGGGCCGCCGGATCGGCGAGCACGGCGGGTACGAAAGTCGCTCCGACCGTGGAAGCAAGCTTCGTCAGCCACCTGAACTCTTCGGGCACTGCTGCTTGCTCAGCCTCTTCACCAGCCTTGACGTCGCCGTCTCGAGTGTCGTCGGTCGCTGCCTTGTCTGCGGGCTCGTTGGTCGTGCCGGCAGCTGCCTCGGGCTCGCTCGCTCCGCCGAGCCCGACAGCCTGCCGGGTGGCAATCCCGTCGATGTCGAGCGCCAGCAGGATCTTTCCGCCACGGTCGGCGTAGCGACCTAGAGCGGCGATTTCTTCGGGGGCGAACGGCTGGGTGGGTCCCAGCACGAGCACGGCGTCGGCGTCGTCGGGAACGTCCTTGCCAAGACCTTGACTCAATCCGAGATCGCTGACGCGAAGGTTCTGTCGCTTGAGTAGCTCCTCGACAATCTTGGCCGAGCGGGCTTGGTCCTGTGCGTTTCGGTCTTGGTCGTTGAGTTCTCCGTGTCCGGTGGTCCAGTACACCGTGCGCCGGGACGTCACGAGCTTGACGAGCTCTTCGTAGAACTCGCCGTCGAACTTCATCAGCGTCTTGCGAGCCTTTTCGATTTTGGTGCCCACTCGGACGGTCTTGGTAGAGTCATCCAACGAAAGCACGACCGTACCATCGGATACTGCTTTCAACTCCTTGGCAAGCGCCGGCTCCAGATAGCGATCGACGACCCGCACGTCGAGATTGCCCGAGGCGTGAGCGAGCTTCGTCAGGTACCCTTCCACCTCCTTGCGCACCTGATTCACCTTTGGGAAGAAGGCCGTCACCTGAACCGGCTTGGAAGCTCTTTGTAGCAGCTTGACGGTGGCTTCTCCTGGCTCCGAAGTCTTGAAGTAGGAAAAGTCCGCTTGTGCTTCTTGTTTTGCTGCGCTGTAGACAAACAACGAGCCGTAGCTTGCCGCAAGCGCCAGCGTGACTCCGCTGACGGCCGCCGCGCGAACCCGGCCCTGCTCGAGGTGTGATGCGTCCCGCATCGGATGCAGAGCGATCTCGGAGAACACCAAGCCGGTGATACTGACCGCTATCGCCACGACCCAACAGACGTGCAGGACGGTCAGCAGGTGCTCCGCGCCCTCACCGTCCAGGCCCAAGAGCGCCGCGCCGGATTCAGTGCTCAGACCAAAGAGCGTCACCCCCAGCAGTCCCAGCAGTTGCAGCCCGTCCAGTAGGCGGGCAACACCTGCATAGCCGCCGCCGCCCCGAAACATCGGCGAGAAACGGCCTGCTGTCCCCACCAACATCAAGGCAACCCCACCCCAAGTAGCGAAGGTCGCGACGGTCTCCCACTTCAGGATGAGCCGTTGCCCTGCGTAAAGCAGTACCAGCCCGCTGAGGAAAAGCCCACTGAGCCACAACGGAGGGACCGTGCGGCCACCACCATTCGACCCTGCTGACGAGTCGCTCGACGTCTGCTCCACGTGTTCGGCCTTCCCCGAAGCTTGCTCCGGTGCGCGGTCGTCATCACTCAGTGCCATCGCCGTGCCTCCAACACCTTCGTTGCCGCCAACAGGAAGAAGTAAGTGACGACCAGGTAGTAGGCGACGCCCTGCAACTCGAGGACGCCCGCCTGAAACGACTGAAAGTTGACGTGGTGGAATGACATCGCCGAAACGAACTCGCTGACCGGAGGCTCGGCGACCTTCGCCAGCATCCAGAAGATCACCATCACGCCGAGGATCACCGCACCGACAATCGCGGCCAGCACCTGATAGCGCGTCAACGCAGAAGCGAAGAGTCCGATGGCGACGCTGGCTGCTCCGATCAGCAGCAGGCCGAGGTATCCGATGGCGATGTGCCCGACACTCACCTTGCCGTTCACGAAGAGCAGCGCCGGCATGTAGACGGACAAGAGTGTGAGCAAGCCAACCATGGCGAAGGCGGAAATGAACTTACCCAGCACGATATCCCGATCGGTGATGGGTGAAGTCTTGAGCAAGGTGAACGTGTTGGTTTGCCGCTCTTCTGCAATCAAACGAAAGGAGAGCAGCAGCGACGCAATCATGGTGATACCGCTGGCGTTGTAGAAGTAACGTTGCAGCGCCTCACCCGAAAGCAGTCGTTCGGACAACGCTTCGGTGTAGAAGAAGATGCCGTTGACCAACAGCGAGACGGCGATGATCACGGAGCCCAGCGGCGATCGGGCATACGCGCCGAGCTCTCGCCGCGCGATGAGCCAAGCACGCGTCATGCCGCCTCACTTTCTGAGCCATCCGCGCCGCCCTGGGCAAGTCGGGCGAAGACGGTCTCCAGTTCGTGTCGACTGCGAGCAAGAGTCATCAGGTCATGACCTGCCTCGACGATGTGTTTGGCGATGACGGGGCGGGCCTCAGTCGTGGCGACCATCACGAGCTGCAGCACTGCATCATCGGACTCGGTGTCCTGAGTCACCTCGGAGACGCCCGGAAGGTTGCGAAGCGCCGAGATCACTGAAGCGAAGTCCGATCCCGCTTTGGGCCGGACTGTCAGCTCGAGTCGTTCCCCGCTCATCAGGCGAGCGACGAGCTCCTCTTCGGTGCCCGACGCAACGATGCGCCCCTGACCGATGACGAGCAAGCGATCACACATCTCGCTGATTTCGGGGAGGTTGTGGCTGGAGATCAGCACCGTGCGATCACCGCCTATCCCGCGGACGAGCTTCCTCATGTCTTTGATCTGCACCGGGTCCAAGCCCGAACTTGGTTCATCGAGCACCACCAATTTCGGCTGATGGACGATCGCCTGAGCGATGCCAACGCGCTGTCGGTACCCATGAGAGAGTGCGCCTATCGGCGAATCAGCCACCCCCGAGAGGGCGGTCTGCTCGATGGCCGCTGCCACGCTCGTGGCGAGCGAGGCGGAGGGCACGCCGCGCAGTTCAGCCGCGAAGCGGAGGAAACTGTGGACGCTCATTTCGTCGTAGAGTGGCGGCGTATCCGGCAGGTAGCCGATCATCGACCGAACGCGGTCTGGCTCTGCCACCACGTCGACGCCATCGACCTCGACTGTTCCGGCCGACGGCAACAGATCACACGCCAGCACGCGCAGCGTCGTCGTCTTGCCGGCCCCATTGAGGCCCAGCAGGCCCACCACTTCCCCTTTGGCTATCTCTGCCGATACAGGGCCGACGGCTCGGTGGGTGCCGTAGTACTTATATAGATGTTTGATTCGAATCATCTCACTAACCTGTGAGTCTCACTTCGCCCCCGACGGCGAAGCGACCGCTGGACATTTCCAGGCGTCGGTTTATTCCAGAGTCGCCGCGTCCAAGACAACCCCAATTACAGGCCTAGCTCGCCGGTGGCCGACCCGACCCACAGCAAAGGCTTGCTTCAGATTGTCTGAGTCCGCCCCCCCACACACCGCAGATGCCGTGCTCGAGTTCACGCCCCAGACTGGCTTGCCCGTGGCAGCATCCGCCCTGCCCACGCTGGTGAAAGAGGCAAGGGGCCTCGGCTTCTCCCGGCTTGGGGTGGCATCCGCCGACGCCCAGGAGCACACCCGCGACCGGTTGAGCACGTGGTTGGACACAGGCTACCATGGCGCGATGCAGTACATGCAGCGGCCTCGGCTTTCCCCGGCTGAGCTGCTGCCCGGAGCGCGGAGTGTACTCGTCGGGGTCATGAGCTATGGACCTGGCGGGCTGGACCCGCACGCCGTCGCTGCGTACGCGCGCGGACAGGACTACCACGGTGTGGTCAAGTTGGCGTTGATGGGCCTCGGTCAAGCTTGTGCGGATGTACTGGGACAGCCTGTGCGAGCACGGGCCTGCGTGGACTCGGTACCGATGTTGGAGCGGGCGTGGGCCTTGCGCGCTGGAGTGGCATTCATCGGCAAGTCGACGTTGGCGATCACTCCCGGAGTGGGCACGGCGACGTTCTTGGGCGAACTCATCGTCGACGTGGATCTGCCTGCGTCCGAACCGATCGCCGCGGGTTGCGGCACTTGCCGCCAATGTCTCGATGCGTGTCCCACTGCTGCGTTCGTCGATGCCTACGTGCTCGACGCTAGGCGCTGCATCTCGTACTTGACCATCGAATACCGCGGATGGATCCCTCTTGAGCTCCGTCCGCTCATGGGGGCTCACGTCTTCGGATGCGACATCTGCCAACGAGTCTGTCCATTCAACGCCTCGTCGAAGTTACCTGCCCCACCCGCTGAGCTCGAGCCGAAGGCTGCGCGAAGCGATGTGGACTTGATGGCGTTGTTGGAAATGACGAGTGGCGACTATCGGCGCTTGGTCGCTGGCAGTGCCATGCGGCGCGCCAGTCGCCAACAGCTGCAGCGCAATGCAGCCGTGGCGCTTGGCAATGTCGGCGGACAGGACAGTGTGAGCGCACTGATCCGGGCGCTCACGCACAGCACCTACGCGCTCGTTCGCGGACACGCGGCCTGGGCACTGGGACGAATCGGCGGAACGGAAGCCCGAGCTGCCCTCGCCGCCGCCGAACTTCGTGAGCTCGACCCCGAGGTGCAGCGTGAGCTTCGGCTTGCGGTTGCGTGAGGAGGAAACCTACGGGTTTTCGGCACCCCCGCAGTGAGGTGGTCGCTGCGGCCGGGATCGGCGGGGGTGGTCACAGCGTAAGATACCGGGGATGGCCGCGGGACTGGTTCGTTTCGTCGAGGCGGGGTACATATCGACCGTGGCGTCCGATCCCGAATCCTTGAGACCCGAACCGAGGCGCGAGCCGTCGTTTCAGATGTCCACGCGGCAGCTCGGGATGAACGTCTTCCTGTTGTCGCTCGGGGTTCTTTTTGTCGCCAGTATTGCCGCCTACCTCCTCACCCGTTTCAATCACCCCGCTTGGCGGGAGACCGCCGCCAGCCTGCCCCTAACCCTGCTCGCCTCCGGCGCGTTCCTGCTTGGGACGAGCCTTTCCTTCGAGCAGGGTCTTCGGGCCATTCGTCGCAATGACCAACAGCGTCTGCGGCTTGGCTTGGTCCTGGCCGGCGTGTTTTCTGCGGCCTTTCTGGTGGGTCAATGCTTGAACTGGGTGTCGATGCTGAGGCTCAACGGCACGGACGACACTCGCCTGCTTTCGCTCTTCGTCTTCTACATGCTGACCGCGCTACACGCACTGCATGTCGTCGGTGGTTTCATTCCCTTGGCGATCACCTTGCACCGCGCCTACCAGCGCGAGTACTCGAGCTCACGCTTGGAAGGCGTCAAGTTGTGCGCCCAGTATTGGCACTTCCTGGGCTTGGTCTGGGTGGTGCTGATGGCGGTCATGTTCGCCACCTGAGGGAGTGTTTCACGGGCGGTCACCCTTGCGGGGCATCGTCGCCGAGGCTGGGCTTTTCGTCGTTCGTCGTCGGTGAAGGCGTGGGCTCTACTTCAAAAGGCTGTCGACCGAGTTCTTCACCACCCTTGGTGCTCACGACCGCCACCCACTTACCTGGCTCGTTGATGCGCTGGGTGTTGCCCCAGGTGCGCCAGCGCTTGGCTCTTGCCGGGATCTCGAGTTCGACGAAGCCAACCTTGGCGTTGCTGCCTTCTTTTTCGAACGTGATGACGACCGTCTGCGCATGGTCGTCCGGGTTTTTCAGATCCAGGAAGGCAATCACCGGACTCGCACCCAGCACGACGCTATCGACGAGCACCGGCTCCCGGTCGTCGATCTTCTGCGTGACCACCAAGCGACGCAATTGGAGGGGCTCGCTCGCTTCGGCTCGTTCAGAAGGTTCGGGAGCGGGTTCTGGCTTGGCTTTGGCCACTTGTTCCGGCTTCTGAGCAACTGCTTCGGTTCCGTCGGATGCAGCACCTTCTGGCCCGTTCTCGACGGCAAGCTCACGGCTCCGTTCGCTTCGCTCGGTCACCGCACTCACTTCCGACGTCGCCTCGACTTGTTCCGGGCCAACGTCGGGGGATGCTTTCTGGCAGCCTCCGACGCAGGTCGACACCAGGGCCGCGATGGAAACTCCGAACGACAGTCGGGAAAACCACATGCATTGCTGACTATCCATTATCTGCTCCTCGACTGGGGGGTTGGCTCCAGTCGTGAGGTTAGATTGCAAGGCAGTTGCCAGCCAAGTTACGTGCCCTTTCGGCGCTGGACGCCGCGCGCCGTCCGAGAGGGTTAGACAGCGATTCCGAGCGCTTGAAGAGTCATGCCGTCCGGAGGGAGGCGCCATCGGGAGGGGTTGGAGCTCTTGCGCCCGTGTCCGGCAGCCCACGGCCGGCGGGGAGCCGGACACAGCCTTGCGCGTCTCGCCCACTTCACCCGCGGCTGAGCCCCGAGCCCGTCTGGACCACAGTACTCGATGCGCCCCAACCTGCACTCGCCACCGCCGGAGCCGTACTTTTTGCCGCTCTTGTCGTGCCCCGCCGCCAAGAAAACCGCGAGAGCGGCCTCCCACCCAGCCTAGACACCGCGACGACCCCACAAGTCCGTCGATCGAGTGCAGTGGTTGGCGCATCGAGTGTAGCTCTTGTCGCGTCGACTACAGTGGTTGGCGCATCGACTAGGACTTTCGTTCACGTCGAGTGCAGTCGCTCTGGCGGCGAGCGTAGTCGTTCCGGCATCGCGTACAGTGTGTTGTCGTAGCGAGCGCGGTACTTCAGGCAGCAAGCGCAGTGTTTCAGGCGGCGCCGACGTCGAGCCGCCCAGCAGTCCGTGGTGAAAATCGGACCGAGTCCGGCGAGGCGGGTGCGGATGTGTTGTGAGTGGCTTGCTGAGCTCGCTTGCCGGACGCGTCGGCGGCACCTGGAGGGACGGTGCACGAGGTTCACTCGTCGGCCCCCGAGGCCGTGCCGTCTCAGGCGCCCGGGAGCGCCTGCTGCATCAGATGTCCGAGCCGCTTGGCGAACCCCGCAGGATCCTCGACGGGACTGCCTTCAGCAATCAGGGCCTGATCGTGAAGCAAGGAGATCCACTCCGCGACAGAATCGCTGGGCTTGTCTCCGGAAATCGCTCGGTTGAGGGATTCGATGACTGGGTGGGTTGGGTTGACCTCGAGAATGCGCTTGGTCTTCGGCATGTTCGGGTTGTGGGCCCGGAGCATCTCCTCGATGTGTGGGGCGACGCCACCTTCGGGAGTAACCAGACACACTGGGGAGTCCGTCAAGCGGGTGGAGGCCCTCACCTCACCAACACGCTCGCCGAGCACACTCTTGAAACGCTCGACTAGAGGTTCGACGGCCTTGGTCTTTTCCTCCTGCTGCTTCTTGGTTTCCTCGTCCGCCTCGTCGTCGATATCCAGTTTGGCGTCGGTCGCGGCCTGGAGGGGCTTTCCTTCGAACTCGGTCAAGCTGTTGACGGCGAACGGGTCCACCGGATCCGTCATCAAGAGCACCTCGTAGCCTTTGCTCTTGAGTCGCTCGAGGTGGGGGCTGCTTTCGAGCAGCGCCTTGTTGTTGCCGGTAGCGTAGTAGATGGCCTGTTGCCCCTCTTTCATGCGCTCGACGTACTGAGGGAGCGAGACGAGTTCGTCCCCCGCCGTCGATGCGTAGAGCACGAGCTTGGCGATTCGTTGACGGTCCTTGTCATCTTCGGCGTAGTGCAGCCCCTCCTTGAGGACGGCACCGAAGGTGTCCCAGAAGACTTTGAAGTCGTCCGCCCGCTTCTCGTGGAGCTCCTCGATCATGCCGAGAGCGCGGTTTTTTACCTGCGTTCGAATGGTTCGAACGATGCGGTTGTCTTGAAGCAACTCTCGCGAGACGTTCAGCGGCAAGTCCTCGGAGTCGACGACCCCCTTGATGAAGCGCAAGTATGGCGGGACCAGGTCCTCGCAATCGTCCATGATGAACACGCGCTTGACGTACAAGCGGATGCCGTGCTTCGAATTCCGATCGAACAGGTCGAACGGGGCACGCTTCGGGAGGAAGAGCAGGCCGGCGAACATTTGCGTTCCTTCAACCTTGAAGTGTTCGCGGGCGAGCGGCGGCTCCCAGTCGTGACCGAGGTGCTTGTAGAACTCGTCGTAGGTCTCGTCGTCCACTTCCTTCGGGTTGCGCTGCCACAGGGCGCTGGCTCGATTGACGCGCTCGAATTCTGGCTCCTTCTTCGGGTCGTCGGTTGCGAGGGTGGGCATCTCGATGGTGTGCCCGATGTAGTCGGAGTACCTGGTCACGAGTTGCCGCAGTCGCGTGGCTTGCAGGAACTCAGCTTGTTCGTCATTGATGTGCAAAATGACGTCGGTGCCCTGACTCTCCCGTTCGGCGGGCTCAATCGTGTAGGAGTCCTTGGCTTCCGAAGTCCAGCGGAAGGCTTGCTCCGAGCCGGCGGCTCGGGAGACGACCTCGACCTTGTCGGCAACGAGAAACGCCGAGTAAAAGCCGACACCGAACTGCCCGATCAGCTGAACGTCACCCGTCTTGTCCTTGGCCTGTTGCAGCTGCTCGATGAACTCCCGAGTGCCGGAATGGGCGATCGTGCCAAGGTTCTTCTCGAGCTCGGCGTCGCTCATCCCCATGCCGTTGTCGGAAATGGTCAGCGTCTTTTCGTCCGGATTGGTGAAGATCCGAATTCGGAACTCCGTTCCTTCCGGCAGCAGCTCAGGACGGCTCAGCGCCTCGAATCGCAGCTTGTCCAAGGCGTCCGAAGCGTTGGATACGAGCTCGCGGAGAAAGATCTCCTTGTTGCTGTAGAGGGAATTGACGACCAAGCGCAGGACTTGGCTGACTTCGGCTTCAAAACGCCGCTCTTTGACTTCGCTCATGGGCTGACTCCAAATAGACTGGGCGGCACCATTCGCACGATTTGGCGGCCGTCAAGGGCTGGCGAGGTATCTTGGAGCCGGGGGCGGTCCGCGGTTCAGCCGAGTGGGGCTTTTTTTTGGCGTCGACCAGGCTAGACGAAGTTCAACCGACGACGGACTTGGGCTAACCTGCGCCAATGGGCGAAGCGTCTACCTGGCGTCAGTGCAACATCTGCAAGACCCCAATCGCGTTTTCCGCGAAGCACTACGTGTGCTCGGTTTCAACGTGCAATCGCAAGCGAACCGGTATGGTCTTCTGCTCCGTGCCCTGCTTCGAAGCCCACTTGCCGATGATGCGCCACCGCGACGCTTGGGCAGAAGAGGCCACCTCGCCAACCAGGGAGCAGGCGGCAGCGGAAGCTCAGGAGGGATCTCGCGACACTCCTGTGCCGCAGCGTCGCCTAGTCACCCAAGCCGCCGGCACTGACGGCGCAGATCACGACGTGCTGGTGGTCGCCAGCAAGCTCAAGAAGTTCATCAAGAGCAGCTCTGGGATGAACACGTCCGATAGCGTCATGCCGGTACTCTCGCGCCACCTGAGGGAGGTGTCGGTTGCCGCGCTGCGCCAAGCGGCGACCGAGGGCCGCAAGACGGTGTTGGATCGGGACTTCGAAGCGGTGCTGCACAAGAAGCCGGACTGACGGACTAGGCTGCGCTGTCCGCCAGCCGCCAGGCTGCCGGTTCAGGTTCTTCCCTCACCGACTCGCTGACCTTCTCGCCGACTTCACCCTTGGAGAGCGCGGCGGCGACCGCCAGCCCGTTGAACGTGAGACGCAAGCGACGGGCGTCCACGAGGTTGGCCTGAGCCAGGATGTTCAGGTGTTTCAGCGCTTGGTACAGGGTCAGCCCCGCCGCTTCAGATAGCGAAAAAATGTCAATTGTTTCATCGTCTTGTGACATACTTAAAAGGCTGCAGAGCAGACGTGCTCTCGGATCTGACATCATCATGTGTTCAGTGGTAGATCAGGCACTGAAAACTCGTCCAGTTTCTGACGTCTGATCGTTCTGGGGCGCGGGCCGGTTCCCCGCAACGGTGCGGGACCCGCTGGGCCGCGCCGGACACGAACGGCGTCTCTGCCCGGTGGCGCGACCTTTTTCGCTCCTGGTCCGTACGGTGCTAAGTACGCCTCCAACCTTCCCAATCACGCGCCCGCGTTTCGCGGTCGCTCATCCACGGACAGGATCATGCCCGCGCGAGTCTTACCTTCCGCCCGTCTCGAGGCGACCATCGACGCCATCACACTGAGCTACGACGGCCCTGAAGCCATCAACAATCTGGAAAGCGCCGGGCTTCCCAACCGCCGGGCAGTCATTGATGCCTACAACCATTTCGTGCCGGCGCTGTACATGGGCTTTTACGCCCGACGGGCCCTCGACCGAGCCAACCTGCGCTCCTCCATCAGCGAAACGCTTTATCCAGCGTTCGAGATTTTCGTCGACCAGATCGAGCGCGCGGCAACCTACGAGGTCACGATGGGCCGTCGTCCGCCTCAGACCCCGGATTGGAGCGAGAACGTGGTGCTTCAGCTCTTCAAACAAATCCCGGATCTGCGACGGTGCCTCAACGGCGATGTGCTCGCTGCGTATGAGGGCGACCCGGCAGTTCGGAGCGTGGAAGAGGTTGTCTTCAGTATGCCGGGAGTGCGCGCGACGACCGCTCATCGAGTCGCTCACCCCCTCTTCGTGGCCGGCGTCCCGATGATCCCGCGCATCATCGCGGAGTACGCTCACAGCGAGACGGGTATCGACATCCATGCAGGCGCGACCATCGGAGAACGGTTGTTCATCGATCACGGTACCGGGGTGGTCGTTGGCGAGACGGCGATCATCGGCAACAACGTCAAGATCTATCAGGGTGTCACGCTGGGCGCGTTGAGCATTCCGCGCGAGAAGGTGACCGGTCCTGCGGCAAAACGGCACCCTACCATCGAAGATGACGTGACGATCTACACGGGTGCGAAGATTCTCGGCGGGTCCACAGTCATCGGTCGAGGCTCCGTCATCGGCGCGAATGCCTGGCTCATGAAGTCGGTTCCACCCGGAACCAAGATAATGGGCCGCGACGAAACCGAGCCCCCAAACACCCCCTAGCGAGCGCCAGTTTTGCGCGTATCGATGATGGTACGCCGTCGTCTGCACGAATCCTCCGCCACGAAACGGCAACCCAGCCCGCGCCGCAGATCCACCGAAACAGCGTCGAATCACGTGCCTCGAGCCGCTTTGGCGGCTGAGTTCACTCGGCCGAAGAAGCGCAATCAAATTTGAAGCTCTTGCTTTCTCGGCGCGTCGAACAAGATACGATGGGCGAAGGCCCACGAAGTTACTAGTGTGCCGAATCCAAAGTTCGTAGCAGAATTGCTGCGACCCCAGGTTTGGGGAAGTCGCAGCAATTCTGCGGCCGCGGCCGTCCCATTGATTCGGCACACGATCCTTTCACTGGTCCCGAACTTCTCGTTCGGGACACTAGCTTGGGAGCAATACGAATGCGCAAACTGACGACCATCCTGGTCCCCCTGGGGGTGTTCATCTCAAACGCGGCGTTGGCGGCTGAGCCCGAGGCTGAGCCCACGAGTGCTGAAGCACAGGCGCCCGAGGCTGAGCCCGCGCCAATGCCCGCTCCGGCGGATGACGCGCAGCCGGCAGAGGAGACTGGAGTCTCTGAGTTTTCGAGCCAGCCAGCCGCCGCCGACGACAACACGTCGAAGATCCATCTGACGCCACAAACGACGACGATTGACGGTCCTCGGACATTTCACATGCACGACGGTTTCTACCTGCGCGCCAACTTCGGCTACGGTTGGCTGTGGGGCAGTTACGACACGGACGCCCAAGACTTCGACGCGAGCGGCTCCGGCATCGGGTTCGACGTGCTCGTCGGCGGCTCTCCGAGTCCGGGCTTCGTCGTTGGCGGTGGACTCATCAGCAATCTGCTGTTCTCAGCGGAGTTCGATCCAGAGGCGGCCGACTCGGACATCACGACGGGGCTGGTGGGCGTGTTCGTGGACGGATTTCCCCAGGTCAGCGGCGGGTGGCACCTCGGCGGCCTGATTGGCGTCGGCGGGCAAACGCTGAGCGAAGATGACCTGATAGACCGCGCCGGGGGCTTCGGTGGCGCCGTGTGGACGGGCTACGACCAATGGGTGGGCGACGACTTCAGCGTCGGCGGCTTGGTTCGCTTCAGTGCGATGCGATCCACTGGCGAGCAGGATGGTGGCAACGACGTAACGGCGGCAACAGGCAGCTTGACGTTCATGTTCACGGCCCTCTACCACTGAGCTCCAGGTCGGTCTGGTTTCCGGTCGGTGACGGTCTGAACCCAGCTTTGGAGGTGATTTTGAGCGGTGGCTGCACCTACGGCGGACACCGCGGCGCTCGCAGTCACGACGGGCTGCTAGGCGCTTGCCGTCCAGGCAGTGAGCGAGTATCCGACTGGCCTGATGTCTTTGGTCATCGTTGACTACAATGCAGGCAATCTGCGGAGCGTGCAGCGAGCGTGCGCAGCGGCAGCAATTGATGCGCGACCGAGCGGAGATCCCGACGAGATCCGCAAGGCACCGCGTCTGATTTTTCCCGGCGTCGGCAACGCCCAATCCGCCATGGAGACGGTGCGTCAGCGTGGGCTCGATGTGGCCCTGACCGAAGCCCTGCATTCGGGCACGCCGCTTCTCGGAATTTGTGTTGGCGCTCAACTCATTCTGGAGCGTTCTGAGGAAAGCACGATCCCATGCTTGGGATGGTTGAAAGGAACGACTCGTCGCTTTCAGCTCGGGGACCCGTCTCTGAAGGTCCCGCACATCGGGTGGAACGAGGTGCGGCGTGTGCAGCCGCATCCACTGTTGGATGCGCTCGAGCCCGGGGATGAATACTATTTCGTGCACAGCTACTTCCCTTCCCCGGCCGATCCCGCCCACGTCTTCGCAACTTGCGACTACGGAGGGGAATTCTGCTGCGCACTCGGCAAAGACAACCTGTTTGCCACCCAGTTCCATCCGGAGAAGAGCGGGCGCCTCGGCTTGGAGCTCTTGTCCCGATTCAGTCGCTGGGAGGGCACGCGATGCTGAGCAAACGAGTGGTTGCCTGTTTGGACGTGCGTGACGGCAAGCTCGCCAAGAGCGTCAAGTTCGTCGATACCAAAGACATTGGCGACCCATTGGAGAAAGCCAAGCAGTACTACGAGCAGGGCTTGGATGAGCTGGTGTTCTACGACATCACTGCTTCGAGCGACGGTCGCGGCATCATGCTCGACGTGGTTGAACAGGTTGCTTCCCACATTTTCATTCCGTTTTCCGTCGGCGGCGGCATCGCCTCGGTCGACGATGCGACGTCGTTGCGCCTCGCTGGAGCTGAGAAGATCAACGTCAACAGCCAGGCGGTGAAGAATCCCGTCATCATCACTGACATTGCGCGCGCCATCGGCTCGCAAAGCACGATTCTGAGCATGGACGTGCTGCGTGTGGAGCGTGGCGGCACGACGCCATCGGGCTTCGAGATCGTGATTCACGGTGGCCGCAAACACACGGGGATTGACGCGCTCGAGTGGGCGAAACGCGGCGAGGAACTGGGCGCAGGTGAGCTGGTAGTCAACTCCATCGACGCCGACGGGACCCGCGAGGGCTACGACATCGAGCTCACCAGAACCATCGCCGAAGCGGTCGGGATCCCTGTGATTGCCTCAGGCGGGGCGGGCAAACCCGAGCACCTCTACGAGGTGCTGACGAAAGGCAAAGCAGATGCGGCGCTCGTGGCATCGATGGTCCACTACGGGCACTACACTGTCGCCGAACTCAAGCAGTACCTGCACGACCACGGAGTGAAGGTTCGTCTGCACTACTGAGGCTTGCAGCGGGCTGGTCGCTGCGGCCGGGCTCGGCGGGGGTGGCGACAGCTCGAGATACCCGGATGGGCGGAGGGCAAACCCTCTGACTGCCGTTTGGCGGACTGAGCTATCTGGGGCTCAGACGTCTTCGCCTTCGATCCAGCGTTGATCGTCCTCCGTCAGGGCTTTGCCCACGGCGTGGTAGCCCTTGTCGACGTAGACGGTCGTACCGGTGATGGCGCTGGCAAGTGGGCTGCAAAGGAACACCACCGTGTTGGCGACTTCCGCAGGCTCCAGGCGTGCCGGCAGGGGCGAGTTCTGCTTGTAGTACTCGACGATTTCGCCGATGGCACCGGTGACGCTGGCCGCGCGGGACGCATACGGGCCAGCCGAGATGGTGTTTACCCGGCTGCCGTAGCGTCTCCCCGCTTCCAGCGCGAGGTAGCGAGTGTCAGCTTCCAGGGCCGCCTTCGCGGAAGACATCCCACCGCCGTAGCGGGCGATGGCGCGCTCACTGGCCAGGTAGGTCAGCGATACGAAGCTGCCGCCATCCCGCGCAATGGGAGCAAAGGTCTTGACCAACGAAACGTAGGAATAGGCACTCGCTCCCAGCGCCGCCAAGTACCCGGCACGTGAGGTGTGCAGTAGCGGTCGCGCGACCTCGGGACCATTGGCGAGTGCGTGCACGATGTAATCCACCGGCTCGTCACCAAAGTCTTCGATCATGCGCTTGCCGAGGCCTTGGACGGAGAAGTCTCCCCTGCCCGCATACCGCTTGCTGGTGCGCACGTCTTCCGGAGCATCCTCCAGGGTGTCGTACATCGCGTCCAGCGGGTAAACGCGTTCGAATTCGAGCAGCTTCCCGTTGGACAGGCGTCGTGAGTCATCCAACTTGCCTCGCCTCAATAGCGTCTCGAAGATGTTCATTGCCGGGGGCCACGTGGCGACGCACACATTGGCGCCGGCTTCGGCGAAGCCCTTCGCGATGGCGAAGCCAAACCCCACGTCGTCGGCAACCCCGGCGACCAGGACACGCTTATTGGTGAGGTCGATCTGCATGGGAGCGCATGAGTAGTGGTTTAACACGCGCCCGGCAAGCCCTAGCGCGCGCTCCCCGGGCCCCGCTTCCTCAAAAAAAGCAAACCCGCCGAGCACGAGCTGGCGGGTTATTGGCGTCCCCAACGGGATTCGAACCCGTGTTTTAGCCTTGAAAGGGCCACGTCCTGGGCCGGACTAGACGATAGGGACAGGGGATGGGCGGTTTAACTCCTCGGATTTGTCGGAGCAACGTCTATCGCCCTCACACGCTCCAAAAACTCGGAAATTTGGTCCGTGGACTCAGACTGCGACCAGCACTGGCTCGGCAGCCAGGGGCACGCTGGGCTCCTCTGCCACACTCTGTCGAGCCGGCGCGAACCCGCGGGCCGCCTGCAGGATTGCGTCACAGAGTGTTGGGAAGTCGTATCCCGCAGCGTCGGCGATCTTGGGTAGGAGACTCGTTTCGGTCATACCCGGGCAGGTGTTTACCTCCAAAACGTACTCGTTGCCGCCTTCGGTCACGATCAAGTCGACTCGCACGGCGCCCTGGCACTCCAGTGCGCTCGCAGCACGTTGGGCCAAATTGATCACACCGAGCAGTCGCGACGCAGGGATGCGTGCCGGCAGGAAGTACTCGGTCTGCTCACTCTGGTACTTGGCCTCCGTGTCGTACAAGTCACCGGGCGGTGCTATCTCGATTGCGCCGAGAACCCGGCCATCGAGCAAGCCCACGGCGATCTCCCTTCCTCCCACGAAACGCTCGACGACAATGGACTCGTCGTAGGTCAGCGCTTCGTCCACCGATCGAGCAAGTTGTTCGCGGTCGCTTGCCTTGGCGACACCGAAACTCGACCCCTCGCGTCTGGGTTTGACGACTACCGGAAAGCCGAAGGAACCGTGAACTTCCTCCAGCAGAGCGCGATCGGCCCTCCTCAGAGTGTAGTATGGGGGCGTCGGAACGTTGTGCAGGCGAAACAGCTCTTTTGCTTTTAGCTTGTCCATCGCCAGCGCGCTGCTGAGAACATCGGATCCGGTATATGGGATCCCGACCGTTTCCAGCATGGCCTGCAAGCGTCCATCTTCGCCAAAGCGGCCGTGCATCGCGATGAACGCCACGTCGAGCTTCGCGCGGTGGAGTCTCGTCGCCAACCCTCGCGTCGAAGTGACGTCCAGTTCGACGACATCGTGGCCCTTCTCGGCAAGTGCCGCCGCGACGGCTCTGCCAGAGGAAAGGGATACGTCTCGCTCAGATGAGGTCCCGCCCATGATCACACCGACTCGCTTTTGATTCACTGCTCGCTCTCCGTCGTTGGTCGCTACACTCGAGGCTCGAGGGCCGCTGGCTTGCTGCAATTTCCCATCCGCTAGCGGATGAAACGCCATCTGGCCAAGTAAACCGCCCAGAGTGCGGGGCGCGAAGGCACCGACATGCGCGCAGCCGCTCTGGCGTCGCGGAGGCGTGATTGAGTGGGCGAGGCACCGGCACTGGAATTGTGCGCGCCGGATTTCCGACAACCACGCTTGCGATGCGTAGTTCAGGCAAATACCGTTAGGCGCGATGGGAGAGCCAGCCGCGAGTTTCGAGGTTCGCGCCGATTCCGCTGCGGCGGTCGTGGGGTGTGTTGAGCGTACTCTGGCGGAGGTCACGCGACCCGCTGGTGCGTTCGTCTTCTGCTCCGGTCGCCTCAATGATGCGATGACGGACGTTGCCGGGGCATTGGCGTTGCGTCATGACGTTCCGATCGTCGTTCTTGGCGGCCCCGGGGTTCTGACCGAGCGTGGGGAACTAGAAGAAGTCGACGCGGCAACGGGACTCGTCTGGAGTGGCAAGCTGCCGGAACTTCGCTTGTGCGATTCGGTAGACGAATTGACCACGGCGGACATCGCGCGTTTGTTGGACCCGCGCGGCACCGTCCCCACCGGACTGTTCATTCGCTCGGAGGGCTTCGACCCAGAACAACTCTGGCAACTGAGGCACACGCGGGAGTACCCCTTGGTGTTTGGTGCAGGGATCCACGGGGACCCTGGAATCGTGTGCGCCAACCGGGGGGAAGTGCATCAACCGAAGGCCATGAGCATCGGGCTGAAAGGGCTAGCCCCTCCAACCATCCGCACCGCTCACTCCTGCCGGCTACTTCACGAGCCGATGCCGATCACCCGTTCAGACGGAGCCATGATTCAAGAGATCGGTGGCGAGCCTGCCCTATCGGTGTTGGAGCGGCTGGGGGCGGAGTTGGAAGGGCAACCCCTGGTCTTCACGGTCCTTGCCCATGCGAGTGACGATGAAGGCCGCGGCTACGAGCTCTTGGTGCGAGGTATTCAAGGCATCGATCCGGATGCTCGCTCCCTTTTGATCTCTCAGGAAATCCAACCGGACATGCTGATCACGTTTGCCGTTCGTGACCCGGCGGCGGCGCGAGAAGACATGGGCAGCGTCTGTCGGCAGGCTCTCCGGGGTATGGCTGGGGCGGCGCCGCGCTTTGGGCTGTACTTCAACTGCAGCGGGCGCGGGAGGGCTCTGCACCAGTCGCCGAACGTCGATACCCGAATCCTTCGGGACCAGTTTGGCCCATTGCCGCTTGCAGGTTTGCAGTCCGCGTTCGAAATCGGGCCGTTTCATGCCGCACCAGCGCTGCAGCTGTACACGGCGATACTCGCTGTGTTCGGGTCGCCGAGCTGAATTACCCCCATGGACAGCGCCCGCGACGTACTTCTAAAGCGCCCCAAACCGGGAGGTTTCTCGCCGGCGGATGCCATCCTGGCCGCGTTGGTCATCAGCGTCGTTGGGCTGATGATCATCCCGCTTCCAACCTGGTTGTTGGATCTGCTGATCGCATCGAATCTGGCACTCGCGGTGACGGTGCTGCTCGTCACGATGTACGTGACCGAGCCTCTGAAGATAGCGGCGTTCCCCTCGCTCTTGCTGATCACGACTCTGATCCGGCTTGCGCTCAATGTTTCGTCGACGCGACTGATCCTCCTCCAAGCTGACGCAGGGGACATGATCGCGGCCTTTGGTGGCTTCGTCGTGCGAGGCAACTATGTCGTTGGCGCCGTCATCTTCCTCATTCTTTCCATCATCCAGTTCGTCGTGATCGCGAAGGGCAGCGAACGCGTTGCGGAGGTCGGGGCACGGTTCACGCTCGATGCGATGCCAGGCAAGCAAATGGCGATTGATGCCGAGCTGCGTTCGGGCGGTATCGATGGCAACGAAGCTCGGTTGCGTCGGCGGGAGCTTTCCCGAGAGAGCCAGTTCTACGGCGCGATGGACGGTGCGATGAAATTCGTCAAGGGTGACGTCATCGCTTCGTTCCTAATCACCATCATCAACATCCTGGGTGGGCTTGCGATTGGTATCCTGCAGCGCGACATGGCCGCCGAGGTGGCCCTCAAGAAGTACGGCCTACTGACGATTGGTGATGGGCTGGTTTCGCAGATCCCGGCGCTGGTGCTGTCGACCGCCGCGGGGATCCTGGTCACGCGCGTCGCGAGCGAAGAGCAGGACACAGCGCTAGGTAAGGAGCTCGGGTCGCAGCTCTTGCGGGCGCCCAAAGCACTGGCCGTGGCCAGCGGATTCGTGTTGGTCTTGGGCCTGGTCCCTGGATTGCCAGCATTGCCACTGCTGGCAATCGGAGCGTTGCTGTTCGCCATCTCGCGCGTCAAAGTGCGGGCAGGTGACAGCGCCGCGGCAGCCGCCACCGCTGAAACCGGACCAGTGCAGCGGGACGGAAAGACACTCGCCAAACGGTTCGTGCCGGTAGTGTTGCCTTGGTCGCTGGACTGCAGCACCGATCTCGAGGCGCTGTTGGACGACCAAGCCCAAGGCGGCAAGCTGACTCGGCCGGGCTTGCGGTCTGTCGGAGACGCAGCTCGCGAAATCCTCTTCCGACGACTCGGCGTTCCCCTGCCCGCTTGTCCCGTGCAATGCGAAGGCTCCCTGCCGGCGCGCAGTGTGGTGGTTTCTGTCTTCGAGATCCCGGCGCGCGCGATCACCGTACCCGAAAGCGTCCCAGACGACGGCGTTGCCCAGTTCGTGCTCGAGGCCGTGTTGCCGCTGATGGAAGGCCGTGCTTCCGAGTTCGTCGGCATCGCGGAAACTCAGGCGTTGCTGGACCGGCTCGAGAACGTCGCACCTGCCACCGTCCGTCAGGTGGTGCCGAAACCGGTCAGTTTGACGCTTCTGTCCGAAGTGTTGCGTCGCTTGCTGGAAGAAGGCGTGAGCATCCGCGACTTGAAGGGAATTCTCGAGGCACTGTCCCAAGTCGCACCGACCGACAAGGACCCGCTGAACCTCACCGAATTCGTGCGCGCCCAGTTCAAACGCAGCCTGACATTCGAGGCATCCGGTGGCGCCCGTCAGCTGAGCGTCGTTCTGTTGTCTCAGGACATCGAAGAGACCATCCGTGAGTCCATCAGTCGAACGGCCGCCGGTAGTTTCTTGACCCTCGGCCCGCGTGCGGCGCGTGAGGTCGTGGAGGCTATCAGACGCGCCGTCGAAGCGGGGCGACGGGATGCTCCCAGCGTCCGAGTACTGCTGACGCAGCCGGACATCCGTCGCTTCGTTCGAAAGCTGGTCGAGGTGGAATTGCCTGCTCTGACGGTGCTGTCGTACTCGGAGCTGCTTCCGGAGCTGCGGGTCGCGCCCGCTGCTACCGCTTCCGTGCGACAGACGTGAGCCCTCAGCGCTGGAATTGCACCTTGCGCTGTACGGCGCCCGACTTCTCTAGCAGCACCTTCGCTTCGCGCTGCAGCATCGGATGAGTACGCTTCCCGAGGAACCCCCCAAGCACACGAGGATCCCCTTCACTCAGCTTTCGCAGCGCACGCTTCATTCCCTTGGTGTCGTTGGTGTAGGCATAGACGAAAGCTCGTGCGCGATAGAGCTGAGGCTTGAGTTGTGCGAAGGTTTCATCCTCGGGATTGAACACTTCGATCACGGAAACGGCTTTCTTCGCCTGCCCGCTTCGCGCCCACGCCTCGGCAATGACCGCGCTCATCATGGCCTTGCTCCGAGCGTCTTGATGGCGGCTCAAATCAATGCCGTCAGCGAGGTCACGGGCTTGGTTCACTTCACCGAGCATGAGGTGGATCATGCCGCGTTGGGCGCGCGCTTCGTCTGCAGCGGTTGCCATGCCCTTGTTCAGGTCGATGCGCTCGAGCGTTTCGAGGGCCGCCCGCGGGTCTTCCTGGAGCTGCAGCTGGGCCTTGGCGAAGATGGCAGCGGCGTCCTTCGGCTTGAACTCGCTATCCAACTTGGAAAGCGCTGCTTTGCGGTCCTCGTCCGTCTGCACGCCGGCGATGATCCCCGCGACGTTCTTGGCGCTCCTGGCCCGCGAGAGGCCCCAGATGGAAACGCCAACAATTACCAGTGTGAGAACCAGCGGCACGCTCAGGGCAATGAGCTGTGATGTCTCGGATTGGGAGAATCCAGCAATCGTGCCGCCAACGATCCACAGCGCCAGCACCAGCAGGCCGACGCGAATGACCATGGCTCGCAGTGCGTCGGGTGGCAACGGATCGATCGGTGCCGGCGCAGCGAGGTTCGCGGCATCGGCACCGCCGGTTTTTGCGTCGGCGTCGACGCTCAGCGCGCGTTTGAGTTTGCGGCTCTCTTTACCCACAGCGAGCCTATAGCGCCGGCCTAGCCCCTCATGCAAGGGCGCAGCGAGCAGCTCCCCCGCAGGGTT
Organism: Polyangiaceae bacterium; assembly: GCA_050298815.1. Taxonomy (GTDB): domain Bacteria; phylum Myxococcota_A; class Polyangia; order Polyangiales; family Polyangiaceae; genus SZUA-265. The sequence continues at coordinate 26,194 of JBNKUV010000044.1, read as the reverse complement.
TCCGTCGTCGGGGCAGAAAACTCGAGATCGCGGGTTCTGTCGCACTATCCGTGTCGTGGGGGCACAAACGCGCTCGGGGCGCGTTCCTTCGGAACACGCCCCGAGCGAGGCAAAGCGGGCCCCCTTCTGGGGCTCCCACCTAGCGCTGGGTCTCAGCCGTCTGAATTCTCCGCGCTGTCGCTGCCAGCCAGGTCCTTCAGCTTATCGCCGAACTTCTCTTTGAGGAGGTCTCCCAAAGTGCTGCCCTTGGCGGCGGCGCTTGCCTCGCGTTTGAGGCTCGTCAGCTGCTCTGCCGCTGGGCTAGCGCCAACTTCCTTCAAACTCATCGACAGACGTCGGTCCATCGAATCGACGTTGGACACCTCGGCCTTCACGACATCGCCCTTGCGGAGCTTCATGTCTTCGGGAATGTCCCCATTGGGGATGAGGGCATCGACACCGTCAGCCACCCGGACGTAGCTTCCGTAGTCAGCAACAGCTGTGACGGTCACCTCATCCACGACGGTGCCAGGCAGGTAGGACTGCAGCAGCGTGGGCCACGGATCATCCCAGATCTGCTTGATTCCGAGACTGACCTTCTTCTCGTCGTGGTTGATCGAGAGGATGATGGCTTCGACGTCGTCGCCCTTTTGGTGCATGTCCTGCGGGTGGTTGGGCTTGGTCGTCCAAGACAGGTCTGTCTTGTGCACCATGCCGTCCACGCCGTCTTGAATGCCCACGAACACGCCGTAGTCGGTGATCGAGCGGATCTTGCCGGCGATCTTGTCGCCTGGCTTGAAAGTGTCGGTGAACAGCGACCACGGATCGGGCTCCAACTGCTTGAGACCGAGACTGATGCGCTTGGCCTTGGAATCGACCTCGAGCACCTGGCACTCCACCTCGTTGCCCACCTCGAGCATCTTGGAGGGGTGCTTGATTTTCTTGGTCCAGCTCATCTCACTGACGTGGATCAGACCTTCCACACCCGGCTCCAACTCCACGAAGGCGCCGTAGTCAGTGATGCTCATCACCTTACCGCTGACCTTCTTGCCCAGCGGGTATGCTTCTTGAACGTGGTTCCACGGATCCTCTTGCGTCTGTTTCAAGCCGAGGCTGACGCGCTCCGTCTCCGGATTGTACTTGAGCACCTTGACGGTGACCGCATCGCCAACTTTGAACACCTCGCTCGGGTGGTTGACGCGCCCCCAGGACATGTCTGTGATGTGCAGCAGGCCATCGATACCGCCCAAGTCGACGAACGCGCCGTACTCGGTGAGGTTCTTGATGGTGCCCTCGAGCACCTGGCCCTCTTCGAGGGTCATGAGCGTCTTCTGCTTCATTTCGTCGCGTTCTCGCTCTAGGAGAACACGTCGAGACAGGACGATGTTGCCGCGCTTCTTGTTGAACTTGATGACCTTGAACTCGTAGGTCTGCCCAATCAACTTGTCGAGATTGCGCACGGGGCGCAAGTCCACCTGCGAACCTGGTAGGAACGCCTTGACGCCACCCTTGATGGTGACTGACAGGCCGCCCTTGACCCGCTGACTGATCGTCCCTTCGATGATTTCATCGCGCTCACATGCGCCGGAGATCTCATCCCAGACCTTCATCTTGTCAGCCTTCTCCTTGGAGAGGCTGATCAGCCCATCATCGCTTTCACGACTTTCGACGAAGACGTCTACGGTGTCGCCTTGCTTGACGGATACGTTGCCGACGGCATCAGCGAACTCGTCTTTGGAAATGACGCCTTCGCTCTTTCCTCCGATGTCGACGACGACGGCATCACGAGTGACTTGGACCACGAGGCCCTTCGCAATGTTGCCCTCGGAGGCGTCTTCGGGTGCGGGGGGCTGCGCTTCCGCGCTAGCTTCGAAGAGTGCAGCGAAGCCGCCCTCGCTCTGATTGTTGGTGGTGATGGTTTGGTTCATGTTGGTTGGTTGAGATCTCCGCGTCGGGTAGCTGGATGCAGCCCTTCTGCTCCGGGACCCCCAAGACAAAGTGAGGCCCTGCCGGCACGGAGGGAGGGGGCGTCCCTAGCGCGCCACGCCCCCCGCGTCAAATGCTGCGGGCGTTAATGTTGGTCCCCTCGACCCATAGGTGCAAGCGACGCGTGTAGCGTCGTGGCGATCCGGGTGATTTCGGCCCAGCTTGGAAAAGCGGGGTCTGGTGTTCAACTGTTTGAAATTATTGCGCTGTTCCGGCCTCTTGCCAGGTGACGGCCCAGGTCGTCAACCAATCCGCCAGGCTGCGGGCGGCGCGGTCGATGTCTTGTCGCTGCCACACGCTCACTATCGCCACGGTGCCGTCGGGACCAGGGAGGACTCGAGCGGTGGTGAGCATCGTGCGCTCTCCCGCGAGGTCTTGATGCGCCGTGAGCGCCATCAATTTGGACAGTCCTTCCAGCATGTTCTTCACGGCCGGAACCAACGGGTGCAGATCGGTGTCCGGCGTGGGTCGAAGCGTGACCGTCAGGACGGACTCCGTGCCTAGGTCGACGTGTCCACTGGCACTCTGCACCTGCGACAGGGGCTCCAACCCAGGGACGACGCTGTTGACCACTGGCAGCGATCCCAACCTCCCGAGTTGACGTAACCAGCTTCCGTCGATCCCGAAGCCAGCTGCGTCGTCCAGCTCGAGGCCAAGCCGCTCGTGCTCGCTGTTCGGGCGCTCTGCGGCTGCGATCAGCGCAGGCTCGGAAGCGATCATCAACACTCCATCGTCGGCCTGCTGAGCGAAGAACCCTTGATTTTCACAGGACAGCCGCGCTCGCTCTAACGAGCATCCGGTGACCCCTCGTTGATTCAGTAGGTCCCCCAGGCCCTCGACCACACCCTCATTGGGAAACAGACCGCCAGCGGCAAAGAACCAACCTGCGCCGGACGCGGGCTGGACGAACATCAGTTCCCGCAGTTCGCTGCTGAGCTCTATCCCAGTCGCGGCTTCGAACTCCCGCAGACCCTCGCTGCCCGTTAGTTCTCTGCTGACGACGGGGAACACGTGACGCCGCACTGGTTCGAAAAGCACCACTTGCTCCAGGTCGACTCGAACCGCCAAACGTGCCCCAGGCGGCATGTGCAGCGCAACACGCCGCTCATACCCCACTAGTTTCGCGTAGGCGAACCAAAGCCCAGAGACGGCCAAGCCGACGATCACCAAGAGCGCCAGAACAACGACGCCCCCCGGGATCCCCGAACGCGGTCGTTTCGTACTATCGGCAGACGACATCGCTGACAGCCAAGCTCCTCGAAGCCTCAGCTGCTCGCCATCGAACGGGCCACAGCTTGGACGTGGGCCACGATTTTTTCGACGACTTGGTCGATGCCCAGGTCGGTACTGTCGACGAGCACGGCATCGTCGGCCCGCTGCAGTGGCGCAACCGGCCGATTGGAATCGCGACGGTCACGCTCCTTAACAGCGTCAACCACCGCCTCCAAGGATGTGTCCTCGTTGCGTGAGCGTAGCTCGTCGTAGCGCCTTTGGGCGCGCTCTTCGACGCTTGCGGTCAGGAAGAACTTTGCCTCTGCATCCGGAAAGACGACGGTTCCGATATCTCGCCCTTCCACCACCACCTGGCCCGTCCGCCCAACATCCCGCTGAATGTCCAGAAGGGCCTCGCGGACGGCAGCCAGGGCAGATACCTTGCTAGCGAGAGTGCTTACTTCGTTCGTGCGGATGGCCTGGCTCACGTCCTCGTCGAAGAGCAGCACTCTGTCGGCGCCATCGGCGGCCTGTTCGAAGCGAATGGCGCGCTTCTCGGCGAGGTCCCGCGCGACGGCAGCGATTTGATCCGGCTGGGCGAGAACTCCGTTGCGTTTTGCCTGTAGTCCGACACACCGATAGAGGGCTCCGGTATCGAGTAGTGTGTAGCCCAGAGCGTCCGCGACGCGACGCGACACCGTGCTCTTGCCCGCGCCCGCAGGGCCATCGATCGCCACCACCGGTGCTGGCCTGGAAAACCTTGCAGCGCTCACTGTGGCTGCCCTCCACTGCCCATCGTCGTCGCCAGTAAGTCGAGGATGCCGGTCGCCGCGTTGGCGTCCAGTGCCATGCTGACTTGCAGCGACGAGTCGATGACTTGGATCTCGAGTTTTTGAATTGGTTGCGCCACCCCAAACGCAGCTGCGATGAGCCCAATGGTGGCAATGTTTTGGTGGACCTGCTGCAACGACGCCCGCCCCGCCTCCGCCGTCGCCGCGTCATCGTACGTCAATGTTCCGGCTAAGTTCATACCGGGCGGGTCGAAGTTGCCAATCATGCGCAGCATCTTCATGCCGTTCAGGAACGGCATCTGAGACATCAACGCAGCGACCTGGGGGTCATGGCGCGCATCGCTGGCAAACGCCAATGGCGCTCCCGGTTGCTCCATCAGCGCTTCGACTTCTGGTGGCAAATCCACTGTCACTCGGCCGGACTCGATTCGATCGAGAGCGCGGCGGATCCCGGTCTCGTTACCAAAGATGACCGTCTTCGAGGTCAGAACGACGAAGCCAATGTTGGCCGATACGTAGAAGTGGCGACCGGCGTACTCCACGCGGACCAGCGGCGTTCCAAGCGGTGTCGCCTCAGTTCCGGCAGCGGCTTGGTCGATCGCGGCCATGTCGAAGCTGCCGCTGGCCACGCCCATGAAATCGACACCTTGAAACGAGTAGAGTCCAAGCACGACGCGCTGCAGGTCCCGGGCGGGCACGAACCCCGCGCTGGGCGGCACTGGCAAGCGAGCTTGAGTCATCGAGCTCATCCTCTCTCCCGCTGCAGAACTCAACAAGGCCGGGACTTCGATATTGAAGACGCCGAGGGCTCCGCCCGGCATCAACGCCAAAGGGTTCCTGTCGATGTCTTCAGCTGTCAGCTCAACACCATCAGCAGTCTTGATGATGACTTCTTCGCCACTGCAAGCAGCTGACGCCAGCGCAATCAGCAAGAGCCAAATTACAGCGAAAGCGAGGCGACGTCGGCCTGCAGGGTGTGGTCTTCGTCGAAACGACTTTCTTCGGCTCATGCTCATCATCCAGTCCTCTCCCGTTGCTGAACCTCCCGCAACGCGCGCAAGAGTCGCGTATTTTCTTCCGGTGTGCCGATGGAAATTCGCAGCGCCGTCGGCAAAGGACCGACGGGCCGCGTCACCACACCGAGGTTCAACAGCTCTTCGAACCAAGGCTCCGCCGCAGCGCCGAAGTCGACGAGGACGAAGTTGGCCTCGCTGGGTACCACCGTCAGTCCGAGTTCGGAGATCGCTTGCGACACCCGCGTACGCTCTTGGGTGTTTTCTCTCCGGCAGCGCTCGAGGTGGGCCGCGTCGTCGAGCGCGGCTACTGCGGCCGCTTGGGCAAGTGAATTCGCGTTGAAGGGAGCGCGAACTCGATTCATGTAGTCGCACAAATGTGGCGGGGCGACGGCGTAGCCAATACGCAAGCCCGCAAGCCCGTACGCCTTGGAGAACGTGCGTAGGACGATGAGCCGCTCATGCAGGTCCCGAAGCGACAGTGCGTCGGGGTAGTCTGGCGCTGTCGCGTACTCGAAGTAGGCCTCATCGACGACGGCGATCACTTCTTTCCGCAGTGCTGAGAGGAACGCCGCAAGCGCGTCACGCGAGACGTAAGTTCCCGTGGGGTTGTTCGGATTGGCGATGAACACGACCCGCGTGTTGGGTCGTACTGCAGCGAGCATGGCGTCGAGATCATGAGTCTGCTCGCGCAGGGCCACTGATGTGCTGGCCAGGCCTTGGCAGGCGCATGCCATCTCGTACACGACGAACGACGGGTGAGCGTACACGACGTGGTGTTCGCCTGTGGCAAACGTTCGTAGCACGAGCTCGATGAGCTCGTTGGACCCGTTGCCGAACACGATCTCATCCGCCATCACGCCGAGATGTCGCGCGAGCCGCTGCCTGAGCACGTACGCGTTGGCGTCTGGGTAGCGGTGCACCAGCGTCGCGGCGCGACTGATAGCCTCGAGCGCCAATGGGCTAGGTCCAAGCGGGTTTTCGTTGGAGGCGAGCTTGATCGCGGACGTCACCCCGCGTTCCCTGGCCAGCTCTTCCAATGGCTTGCCAGCGGAATACGGCCGCAAAGCCTCGATGCTCTCAGTGACGAGCGGCTTCATGTGCTCGGCACACTAGAACACAAGCTGGATGACTGTATGGGAAAAACGTGCTCGCCATGGTCGCAGCTCATCGACTGCCCCGGTCGCCCAGGGCCCTCCGATCAGGCTGCCGGCTTTGCGTCCTTCGAGCCGCCCTTGGACGGCGACGCTTCAGCTCCCTTGGGGGCGCTTTCGGTCTTGCCATCGCTCTTGGCGTCGCCCTTCGCGTCGCTCTTTTTTTCCCCCGAGCCCGTCTCGGCTTCCTTCGACTTGGCGCTCGATGCGCCGGCCGAGCTGTAGAGGTCCGAGTACCATCCGCCTCCCTTGAGCACAAAGCCCGTGCCACCACTGATCTGGCGTTTGGCAGTGGCCTTCTTGCACTTGGGGCAGTCCTTGAGGGCGGCGTCCTTGATGGACTGATCAGCCTCCCACTGGTGATTGCAGGAGGTACAAACGTATTCGTAAGTCATGGTCCTTCGAGCGCATGAAGTGTGTCTGGCTGCGGCCCCTGTCAATGGCGTACTGCGCGACACCCGCTCCGCTCGGATGAGTGCCGGCCAGCCCGGCGTACCACTGCACTTTTGAGACTGAACGCTTGTCAGTGTACCCGATCCGATCTAGAGCAGATTCGCACTTCACATTGCGTGACAATGGGTGACACGACATTGCCATACACTCCCTCGCATTTCCGAAGCCCCGCGAGCGCGGGTGTCTCAGCGCGCGCGCCGGCGCCGCGGTTGGAGTCAGGGGTCATCGTGTTCGGGGACTTTCGACACGGGAGCAAGACGAACCGTGGCGATTCGATGTATCCTTCGGCTGCCCCGTTCACCCACCCGTACCCACGCGCCGTTCGCCTTCAGGAGCAGCGCCTACGGTCCGGAGACGCCCCGTCGTGCCTGTGAGGTTCTCAGAGTGAAAGCCAAGCCGTAACCGCCGGATGAATTGCTCCGGCATCCCAATCAAATAGGGGCCAGCGACCAAAATGCACATCAGGAAGCTCGAGATCAGCGGATTCAAGTCCTTCGTCGACAAGACGGTCGTGCACTTCGATCACGACGTCATCGGTATCGTGGGTCCGAACGGCTGTGGCAAGTCGAATATCGTCGACGCGATTCGTTGGTGCATGGGCGAGCAGAGCGCCAAGCACTTGCGTGGGCGTGCGATGGAGGACGTGATTTTCAACGGTTCCGAGTCGCGACCACAGCATGGTTTGGCGGAGGTCACGCTGACGTTCGACAACAGCGACAAGCACTACGCCGAGACGTTGCCGCTAGAATACAAGGACTATCCCGAGATAGCGGTTACTCGACGGCTTTTTCGCGATGGGACCAGCGAGTACCTGATCAACAAGACGCAAGTACGATTGCGTGACGTGACGGACCTCTTCCTGGGTACGGGTGTCGGCACCAAGGCATACTCCATCGTGGAGCAGGGACGTATTGGGCAAATAGTCAGCTCGCGTCCGCAGGATCGTCGTCTCTACATCGAGGAGGCGGCTGGTATCACGAAGTACAAGCTGCGCCGCAAGCAAGCGGAACGAAAGATGGACCTGACGCGTCAGAACCTCCTGCGGGTTACCGACATCGTCAACGAGATCGACCGAACGCGCAACTCTCTCAAGCGCCAGGCTGCCAAAGCGGAGCGCTACATCCGCTATCGTGACGAGCTCGAAGATCTATTCCTGCACGATGCCGCGCACCGTCTGCTCGAGATGATCGTTGTGCAGAAGGCTGTTGCTACCAGCCATCAAGAGCTGCGCGAGCGGTCCACCGCGTTGTCGGCGCAGCTCGCGGAAGGCGAAAGTAGCTTGGGTGCGGCCAGAACGGAGGCGGCGGAGGTCGAAGGCCGTTACGAGCGAGTGACCACCCACGCCGCCTCGGCGGAACAGCGAGTCACGGAGTTGCGCAGCGAAGTCGCCCGCTCCCAGGACCGAACGGGTCACCTCGAGCAGCGCCTGACTCAGCTGGAGCAGGAGCGCAGCTCTCTCGAGGAGCGTCTGCAGCGGCTCGTCGCCGAACAGAGCGAGCTGGCAGAGCGGGTGGAGTGGCTCAATAGCGACGAAACCTCGCGGAACTCCGAAGCAGCCTCTGAAGATTCGTTGCTTCAGGACCTCAAGGCAAAGGAGCGCGCTGCCGACGAAGCTCTTGCCGCATTGCGACGTGAGAGTTCGACGGCACAGGCCGAGGAGGCCTCGACCCGCGCGCGACTCGAATCATCTGAGCAGCGCTTGGCGGAGCTGACCGAGCGTCAGGAACAACTGGAGCGAGAACGCTGCGAATTGGCGACTGCCCTAGAGCGCAAGAAGCTCGAGCAGCAGGCGTTGGAGGCGAGCGTCCGGGAGCTGGCGGAACGCCGGTCCGAGACCGCCGAGCGCTTAGCCAGGCTCGAGCGCGAGCTCGAGGAAACCAAACTCGAGTGTGACTCCGCCAAGGACGAGCTCGGAAACCTCAGGAACGAGGTCTCACACAAGCGCAGTCGACTGAACGTGCTGAGTGACTTGCATCGCCGGTTGGAAGGCGTCGGCGCGGGGACGAAGGTGTTGCTTTCGAGCGATGACCCTGCAGTCGTCGGTCTGCTTGCCGACCGCGTAGAGGTGGAGGAGCGCTACACGGAAGCATTTGCGAGTCTGCTCGGTGATCGTCTGCAGTGCGTGATTGTGCGCGATCCTGCTCGCGGTCTGGAACTGCTGGACGAGTTGCGCAAGAGCAAAGGTGGGCGGGCTACCATAGCCCCGCAGACTCCGGGTTTCGTGGCTGGAGCCCGCAGTGGCGCCAAGGACGACCCCAGCGTTCTGACACGTCTCATCGACCAGGTTCGCTACACGAAGGAGGACGAGGCACTGATCCGGGCTCTCGTCTCGGACACTCTCGTGGTGGAGACTGCGACGGACGCATTGGCCCTCAATGCGCGGCATCCGGGAACCACCGCCGTTTCCCTCGACGGGACGGTTGTCAGAGAGGATGGCTTGGTCAGCGGAGGTTCAGGGGATGACATCGCGTCTGCCATGCTGGAGCAAAAACGCGAGATGTCGACGTTGCGGAGCGAGCTTTCGTCCCTGGACGAGAGAACGGCGCAAGCAACCGAGACCGGGTCTGAGTTGGAAGAACGGCTGACCCAGATCCAGCAACAGCTCAAGGCCTGCCAGACGGAGCACCACGAGCGCGAGCTGTCGCATATTCGCACCGAGAAGGATCTGGCCAACTGCAGCAACGAGACCAAGGCAGCTGAGCAGCGCTACGCTCGCTTGGCCGAAGAGAAGTCGACGGCGGTTGCTCGCACCGAGGAAACCATCGCCGCCATCGAGAAGTCACGTCAGACCCTCGCTGCGCTGGAGGCTCGGGCATTGGAGCGCCGGGAGTCGCTGGCAGAGGCGGAGCTCTGCGCTGAGGCTTGCAAGACGGAAGTAGCCACTCAGGCCGCGAAAGCGACAGAACGACAGGTCCGTTTGGCTCAAGTGCGTGAGCAGCTCGAGGCAGCCAAGAGCGCGATGAGCCGGACGGAGGCAGAGCTCCAGGCCGGGCGTGAGCGGCAGGAGCAGGTCATCGCTGAGGTCCAGGAAGCGGCAACCTCGCTCGGAGAAACCGCTGCCAAGTGGATGCTCGGCAAAGAGGCGAGCCAGATCGCCGCAAGTCACGCGGCATCGGCACAGCGCGAGCTGGACGATGTGCGAAAATTGCTCGAGCAGATCCGAACTGGGTTGGGCGAACGTGAGGGTGAGCTCCGCGAGATCCGCGTTGAGCTCAGCGAGGTGGACGAGGGAAGTCGCGAAGGTGAGATGAAGCTCCAGAAGCTGGATCTCGAGCGAGAGCACCTACTGCGCAACGTGGCTGAGCGCTTCCGTGGACTAGACCTGTTGCGGGTGATGGGTGACTACCACAGTCGGCCCGCTCCCGATGCGGAGCATCGCCGCAGGATCGACGAGTTGACCAAGCTGATCGATCGCATGGGCCCCGTCAATCTCGACGCCAAGCTGGAGTACGAAGACGCGGAGCAGCGCTACCTCGAGCTCAGCGTCCAACGAGACGACATACAAGAGGCGTTGGACGAGCTGGATCGCGCCATTCGCCAGATGGACCGCGAAAGCAAGCGGCGCTTCCGAGAAACGTTCACGACGGTGAACGAGCTGTTCAAGAAGACGTTCGCTCGCCTCTTCAAGGGCGGTCGGGGCGAACTCAAGCTCACCGATCCGGAGAACATCCTGGAGACGGGCGTGGATATCGTTGCTCAACCGCCAGGGAAGAAGCTCGGCAACATCGAGCTGATGAGCGGTGGTGAGAAGGCGCTCACTGCGACAGCCTTGATCTTCGCGATCTTCGAACACCGCCCCTCGCCATTCTGCGTGCTGGACGAAGTGGATGCGCCTTTGGACGAAGCGAACGTGGGTCGCTACAACGAAGCCATTCGCGCGATGACGAGCAATTCGCAGTTCGTGGTGATCACTCACATAAAGAAGACCATGCAGTCCGTCGACGTGCTCTACGGCGTTACGATGGGCGAACCTGGTGTTTCACGAGTGGTTAGCGTCAAGGTCAACCAAGAAGCCAAGGCGCGCAGCGAAAAGAGCGCCGACGCTCTGTCAGGGCGAGAACAAGCGAACACCGCCGCCCGGAGCGCCGCGACCGTCGCCTGACGGTTGGAGCGGTCGCTTACCGCGCGCCGGTGTCAAACTGGCGCGCGGAGCTGATTGGGGCACCGAAGTCGCCGCCGTGGGTTTCGCCGATTGGCGGCGCTGAGACCCAGCGCTGCCAAAGTCCACCAAACAGCGTCTAGATTCGGCATTGTGGAAGCGCCTGACGCCATCGAACAGCTCAGCGCCGGCGGTTTGACGGGCGCGTCGGTCGAGCCGGAAGCTGCGTCCGCTACCTCCAAAGCGATGGCTGCGTCCCAAGGTAGCGGTGTGAGGCGTCCTTGTTGCTGCAGCACCGAGCCACCGACCGAACTTCGGTCCGCCACGGTCGTATCCATTTCAGCGATCGACAGAGCGCCGGCCGAAGACGCGCCGCCGTCGGTCTCAACTGCGGCCGGAACGTCCGGACAATCAGTGCTCCGCAGCGGAGAGCTTGTGATGGGGTGCACTTCGTACCCACCGTTGCACAGGGCTATCACATCGTCATCCGAGGCGGCTTTGGACAACGATGGTGAGCTCTCGTCCAGCGGCAATTCAATCGACCCCGCAAGGGGACAGGTACCGTCGACGCTACCGTAGACGTAGGTGGCGGCCTCGGTTCCATCACCGCGGATCAACCGTAACCCATCGCCAGGGCCGTTCTGTAGCCAGCCATTTTTCAGGCTCCCGCTGGATGACGTTGTGAGGTCGCAGCCAACCTCCATCCCGATCCAGGAGTCCGAGGCGCAGATCAAGAAGAACCCACGCGGGTCCGTTGTCTGCGCGGCAAGCTCGAACTCGCGATAGACACCGCACTCCCCTTCCCCGTTGGTCAATTCCAGGCGAACGACGCCGCACTCGTCAAGACGCACACGGCCCGAGCCGTTCATGACGCGCAGCTCGATGAACTCCGAGTCGTCTACGCCCGGGTCGTCGTAGCTGAGGCGCGACAGCACGAGCTGACAAGTCCCACCGTCCGCCCCGCCCGCAGGTGTCGCCAGGGAGACTGAGGCCAGAGAGACGAGGAGCGCTGCGAACCTGGAAAGGGACATGAAACGCGGTTCGGCGTTCCACGGTTTCAGTTGCCCATTTTCTGACCGCGAGGTTGGCTAGAGGCTCTCGTGGTAGAGCTGTTCGAGCGCCGCACGGTCACAACGGCGCGGGTTCCCAAGGTGGCAACCATCCTCTATCGCGAGGGCGGACAGTGCGGGGATGTCCGATGCCCGGACCCCAACCTCGGCGAGCCCACCCGGCAGCCCGAGTCTCGAGCGCAGTACCGCCAATTTGTCAGGCAACTCGTGGGGGTCGACGACTCCCAGACACCGCGCCACGCTGGCGTAGTCATCAGGCGCTGCTTCCAAGTTGAACCGCACGACCGCAGGTAAACAGAGTGCGTTTGCCAAGCCATGGTGCAGTTGGTGCTCACTGGAGAGTGGGTGCGCCAGAGAGTGGCAAGCCCCCAGACCTTTCTGAAAAGCGACCGCACCCATCATAGCTGCTTTCATCATCGCTCCGCGGGCCTCCATGTCATCGCCATCCTGCACCACCCGAGGCAGATACTTCGCTACCAGCGACAGGGCCTTTTCCGCGATCCCGTCCGCCATTGGATGGTCGCCGATGGCCACCCGAGCTTCCATGCAGTGGGTCAACGCATCGAACCCGGTAGCTGCCGTCGTGGAGGCGGGCATCGTCCGCGTTAGTTCCGGATCGAGGATCGCAACGCGAGGAAGCATGGCGGGGGAAAAGATCACCGTCTTACGGCCGCTACCGGCAATGCCGACGACTCCAGCACGCCCCACCTCGCTACCTGTGCCGGCTGTTGTCGGCACGGCAATCACGGGAATGAGCTGCTTGGGAATGAAGCGGTCGCCGCCCTTTGCATCATCGAGTGCTTCGAACGGCAACGCGACGGCGGCGCGAACTGCAATCAGCTTCGCAGCGTCCAGCGGCGACCCTCCGCCCAAACCGACGATGATGTCCGCGCGGTGTTGCGAGAGCGCGACGGCGCCAGCATCGATGTTCGCCTCGCTTGGGTTCGGCTCGACGTCACTGAAGGTTGCAACCTCGATTCCGACTTGTTCCAACGCAGCCACGATGGGGGCGAGCAGGCCCGCGCCAGCGACCCCCTCGTCCGTCACGACGAGCGCTCGGGAGGCTGATAGTCCCTTCACCTCGTTGCCGATATTGGCAGACTCCCCCAGACCGAACAGTATACGCGTCGGATAGTTCCAAATCGTTGCCATGCGTGTTGCTCTTTCGAAAGCCGCCCGGAGTGCCGGCGCGGACAGCGAACCTATTCATCAAACGGTTTCGAAATACCTTCGCCGCTCCCAGTCAGTCACGGCGATCTCGAACTGTCGGGCTTCCCAATCACGCGTTCGGACGTAGTGATCGACGAAGTCCTTGCCCAAGACTTGTTTTGCCACGCGGCTCTCTGCCAGCAATCCAAGCGCTTCGCGAAGCGACGTTGGTAGACGATCGTGGCCTTCCGTGCCGGGATCGCCCAAAGTCTCGGCTCCCAACTCGACCTCTTTTTCAATGCCCCACAGTCCGGCACCCAAAGAGGCCGCGATGGCGATGTAGGGGTTGATGTCTGCAGCTGTCTGCCGGTACTCGACACGCACAGCTGTCTCCGAGTCTGGGGAAACAACTCGGATCGCACAGGTCCGATTCTCGACACCCCAGGAGGGGACGAGCGGCGCCCACAACCCGGGAACGTAGCGCTTGTAGCTGTTGACCGTTGGTGAGTAGAGACACGTAAACTCGCGCATGAGCTTCATCTGCCCAGCGATGTAGTGACCCATGAGCTTCGACATGCCGTGCTTACGTCGTCCGTCGAAAAACAGGTTCCTCGAACCTTGCCACAAGCTCTGGTGCAGATGGCCGCTTGCACCGGGAAGCGAGGCGTCACACTTGGCCATGAACGTGACAGCTAGCCCGCGTCGATGGGCGACCTGCTTGAGTGTCGTCTTGAACAGAGCAGCTTGGTCAGCTACCTCCAACGCGTCATTGTAGCAGATCGCAGCCTCGTACACGCCGGGCCCTGTCTCCGTGTGGAGCCCCTCTAGCTGGATCCCAAAGTCACGGCAGCTGTTCCAGATGTCACTCATCAGGTCCGAGTCTTGCCCGGTCCGGACCCAACTGTATCCGAACATCCCCGGGTCAAGCGGTTCGAGGCCCGAAAAGTTTTTCGACGCGATGGTCTCTCTGGTTTCCTTGAAGAGAAAGAACTCAAACTCAGCTCCGACCTTGGCCTCGAACCCTTGTTTGGCAGCGCGTGCCAGCACCTTCTTGAGAAGTGAACGCGGACAGGCGGGGTGAGGCTTCGTGGGCGAAACGTGGAAATCGCAGAGCAACGCCGCGACGCCAGGCTCCGAAGGAATCGTCCGTAGCGTCTTGGGATCGAGCAGGGCCAGCGTATCCGGATAACCCGTAGCCCACCCCGTCACGGCAGCGTTGTCGTAGAGCGCGTCTTCCACGTCCCAACCAAAAATGACGTCGCAGAAGCCGAACCCCTTCTCCAGCGCTGAGCGGAGCTTGTCCAACGAGATGTACTTGCCTCTCAGGACACCGTCGATGTCGAACCCACCGACTTTGACCCGTTCGATGCCACTTTCGGTGAGCTGTCGCAGGAGCTCTCCTTCGACAGCTCGTGCCCCCGTCATTCCCGTCTTCTTTCGCTGCGGCATCTGAGTTCCTCCACCGCCTTATAGCCGCTCGACCCGGATTGCTCAAAACGGATCACTTCATCGGATGCGACCAGAAAGCGGCGGTCCCGAAGGACAGCGGTCGCCAGATCAGCGAGTCTGCGAATCCGCTGCGGGTTCTTCGTGTTCGGCTTCGAGCGCGGTGGAGATGGAAGCAACCAATTCGCCAACTGTGTACGGTTTGCCCAAGTAGCACTTCACCCGCGGGTGGTGGCGGAGCTCCGAGGGAATGTCCTCAGCTGACAGGCCGCTCGTCAGGATGACCGGGACTGGAAGGTTCTTGGACTCGATTTCCGCGATGACTTCCGATGCCGTCATACCGGACGACAAGTTGACGTCGAGCAACAGCGCGTCCGGAGGGTGGCCCGCGCTCATCATCGTCACGGCTTCCTCACCTTTGAGCACGGCCCTCGCGTTGTAACCAAACTCCTCGAGCAGGCCCACCGTCAGTTCGCCAAGACGGCTCTCGTCGTCGCAGATCAGGATCTGGGGTTGGTTCGCCAGCTTGGCAGTTCGTGCCGACTCTGCCGCGTGCGTCGCTGGCTCGGAACTCAGCGGCAAGTACACGTGAAACGCGCTGCCTCTGTCGATTTCACTTTCCACTTCTAGCCACCCTCCAGCTTTCTTCACCAACTCCTGAACGCTGCTCAGCCCCAAGCCGGTCCCCATACCATTGGGCTTGGTGGTGAAGAACGGTTCGAAGATCCGACGCTTGACTTCCGCGTCCATGCCAGGACCCTGGTCTATGACGGTGATTCGCAGCCAATGACTGCTGCCGTGCTTGCTCCCTGGTTCGGCCCGCCATGTCGGGCTCGCACGCAGCACGACTCCACCGGCCAAGCCTTGGCTTCGAACGGCGTCGCTTGCATTGACCAGGAGATTGAGCACCACCTGATGCAGCTCGGACGGCAGCATGTCGACAGCGCCGAGCTCCGCGTCGAGCTCAACTTGCACTCCGCTCGAATCGGGCATGCAGCGCAGCAAGCCGACGGTCTCGTTGAGAACCGCGGTGGGTTCTGCCCGTCCCACCACTCGGTCTGGACCGCGGGTGAATGCCAGCAGGCGGCGCGTCATATCCCCGGCCCGTTGCGCTGCGGCGTCTGCGGCGCACAACGCTGCCTCACGCCCCTCGGCTGAGGCATGGTGGCGAACCAGGGCCAGACTGCCACGGATCCCCGTCAGCAGGTTGTTGAAGTCGTGAGCGACGCTGCCGGCTAGCATTCCCAACGACTCCGCTCGGTTGACCTGCTCCAGACGCAAACGCAACCCCTGTGCTTCCGCATCGTCCGTCAACGTGAGGAGTGCGACTCGTCGGGCCACGCCCGAGAGACGAACGGACGATTCGGTTGACGGAAGACTCACGGGGATATCCCAGGGACTGCATTCCAGTGCCCACCTGCCTTCGAGCAGGTCTACGTGCTCGGCAGGATCCAGCCGCTCGCGGGTACCCGCCGCCAAACATCCCCGCAGCGCTTGGGTGAGCCTAGGATACTTGGCCGTATCGAGCACGCCTTGTGGGAACGCATCGGTGACTGTCGACGGTGTGCCCGGGCTGGCCGCAAGCAATTCAAACGAAGCGCCCACCACGGCGACCTTGCAGCCGCTCATCGCGAACGCTTCACACACGGCCAAAGCAAGGCGCCGTGAGATTACCGAGTCATCGGTGAAGCCGGTAGCTGTCTCTGTTGAACGCGTCACCCCTATGCCCCAGAGGCTATCCGATTGCCTCCTGGCAGTCCAGCGGGCAATGTTGCCTAGGTGTCATCGCTGGCCGGAAGATCCGCTGGCGTTCCCGCTCAACGTTCGGCTGCACCGCCTCGGTGCAAGAGACGTCCGAGCAGTACCCCGGAGCCAGCGACGACCAGGGGGATCGTGAACCAGCCGAGGCGGAGTGGCCCAAGCGTGAACACTCTGCCGGAACTCGCTGCGTAGTATTGCCCCAACGCCGCGAGAACGATGCCCGCGATCACCGCCGCGCCAGGTACGATGCAGGCGCGCCAGAGAGCCGCTGCTGGGCGAATGGTGACTGGCGGCAGTTGCATGGGGATGTCACTAAAGCGCGGCTGCGGTACCATTGAAACCGGTGTGCGGGGCCGGGTTGCTTGGAGTGCACCTTTTTGGTTCACTCCAAGGTGCTGCGGGATCTCCGCGAGCGCCAACTCTTGGGACCGGGATGGGGGCACCGAGGCAAGCTCGATCTTCGGCCCGGCGTCGAGTTCGCCGAGATCGAGCTCTCCATGGCGTACCGTCGCGTCTTCCGCCGGCCGCGTTGCTTCGTCACGCTCCATCGACTCGGCGGTCACCGCTGCCTCCAACTCGCGCCAAAATGAGCCGGCATCCTGGTAACGGTCACGAGGGTCGAGTGCGAGGGCCTTGGCGAAGACTCTCTCAATCTCGTCGCTGACAGCAATGCCTTCGTTCCTGGGGGTGGGCCTCCGGCCAGGATCCAGGGCCGCACCCATCATTTCGGCCTGATCGCCATCGAGAATCGGTCTTCCGGCGAGCAACTCGACCGTGGTGAGCGCGAGGCCCCACACGTCCGTCCAAGGGCCGGTCTGACCGAACCGTTTGGGCAGCCATTGCTCAGGCGCGCCGAACGCCGGTGTGAACGAAGTGAAAGCCGTGGCATTGGCGCTGGCTTTGCCGACGGCCTGCGTCGCGGCGCTCTTCGCTTTGGCGATTCCAAAGTCCAGCACCTTCACCACGATCTTGCCGCCTTGGTTGACGGCAAATAGATTCTCCGGCTTGACGTCCCGATGCACGATGGAGATCGGCCCGTGATCACCTCGGAAGTGATGGGCTTGGTGCAGCGCCTGTGCGGCGGGTGTCAGTAGTTGGACCAAGTTGTCGAGCGGACCGAGACCTCTGCCCTCCTCCGCTGCCCGCATCGCCATCGCATCGAGCGTCTGTCCTTCCAACCACTCGAGTGCCATGAACGGCATGAAGCGTCCGTTGGGTGCTGTGATGGCATCGATGTGTAGCGGGCGCACGACATTGGGAATGCTGGCCGACAAGCGGAACAGGAGCTGCGCCTCCTCTTGGAACTGCTCTTTGAACTTCGCCCGCCTGCTCTCGCTCATGTGCTGGGGGATCTTCAAGCACTTGAGGGCCACTTTTGCGTCGAAACCTGCGTGATGCGCTTTGTAGACGACGGCGAAGCCGCCCTCCGCAACGACGTCTTCAACGAGGTAGACTCCCGCAACCACGCTACCAACGAGTTGGAATACGTCTTCGGCCATCGTTGCTCCCAGTCTCCACCGATGCGCTGATGAACCTAGCCCAACGTGGTCGAGCTGTCACCCATGCCGGGGGTGTCCCAAGTTTCTTGCTGTGCTGCGAGGCAGGAGTTCGGGGCTGCGAAGCACGGCCTCGTCGTTCCGCTCCTCACCAGGCGTCACGGCGACGTCGGGGCTTTTCGTTGGTGTAGGAAGGTGCCACACCAGACCACAGCTAGACCATGCGCTACATTGTCCTTTTCTTCGTCGTCGTTCCGCTGACCGAGTTGTATCTGCTGCTGTGGGTCAGCCGCTGGATCGGCTTCTGGCCGACCGTGGGGCTCACGCTGGTGACAGGGGTGATTGGAGGGAGTCTAGCCAAACGCGAGGGGTTGAAGGTGCTGCGCCAATGGCAGCGCGCGCTAGACCAGCTCCAAGCCCCCGAGGCCGGGTTGATCGAGGCGGCTCTCGTGCTGGTTGGGGGGGCGTTCTTGCTGACGCCCGGCGTGATGACGGACGTGTTTGGCGTCCTGCTGCTCGTGCCGAGATCGCGCCGTTGGCTCGCCGCCAGAGTGCGACAGCGCGTCGATCGTTACATCGTATCGCGTACGGTCGTCATGCCGGGTCAGCACACGCAGCGCGGACCTCGCGGTCAGGTAATCGACACGACTGGGCAGAGCGCCGATTCGCTCGACGAATCCTGAGCCTGGGTCTGCCCAGTCAATCGACGAGCGGCACGCACGTGGGCGGTTACCCGCCGTCGCCGCTGTCAGCGCCGGCTTCTGCCGGTTCCTCTGCGGGTGGGTCGGTCTCAGCCGTGCTGGCGTCCTCACCGGATGATGGGTTGCTGGTGCCCGAATCGCTGCCGGAGCTCGCGCCGCCCGAATCCACATCGCTTTGCGCGGGGCCTTCGGGGCATGCCTGGCCCAACTGGAATCCCTGATCTTCCGCGGGGAACTCGGGATCCACGCACAAACCGGATGACCCAAAAACCGCCTGCAGATCCTCGGTAACGATCATGCACAGCGCGTCGGGGTGCAGACAATCCCCGTCACACTCGCAGCGCTGATTACAAACCCCCAAATCCCCGCCCCGCGATCCGTCAACTGCGGGGAAGAGGCAGATGGGTTCGCCGGGCTCCTCTGGCACGTCGTTGTCTGACCCACAACCGATCTCACTCAGATTGCACAAGCCCGCGCACGTGGCGAACGTCTCACTCACCGGAAAACAGATCCCACTTTGGCAGGTGCTCTCTGTACCTTCAGGATCGCATTCGGCCCCGATCGGGTCGCCCTCGAGCAGGCTGTCTACACACGACCCGCTGCCGACGTCGCACAGGCGGTCATCGCAATCCGCGTCGCTGCGACACATCGGCCGACAGAAGCCGACGCCAATGCTGGCTGCGTCACACGCTAGATCGCCCCGCCCCTGGCACTTGGCTGCGGTGTCCCCCAGCGCGCAGCCCTGCATGCAGTACGCAGCGTCACCCAGCCCGAGGCAGACCGCGGATGGATCCAGCTGGATGCAAGTGTTGGGATCCGTCGCGCAGTCGAGGGTGCAGTAGCCGTGGGCAGGTCCCCCGTCGAGCCACTCGCTGGAGCTCGATCGCATGCAGCGCAATCCGTCCGCGCAATCTCCGTCGCTGTCGCAGATCTCTGCGAAGGGCGATGGCCCCGCCGGGGCGGTTGGAGTCGTTGGGGTTGTTGGCGTAGGCGTTGGGCGGGCTGGGGGCGTGCTGCTGCCGCCGCCTGCTCCAAAGTCGGTCTCGAACCCACTGTTGTCAGTGTCGCCGTTTTCCGTTTCGACGGCGCTCGAGTTCAGGACGACCGACTCGTCCTTTCCACAGGCGCTGAGGGCGATCAGCGCAGAGAGAGTTAGCAAGGAAGACTTTAGGAATGCGAGCTTCGGTGTCACGACCGTCACGCTAGCATGCAGTGCGTTGAGGAAGGGTCGAAACGTCACGCCGAATCCTGACCACCTACCACCAACTAGTCATACGACAATCCAGTACTGTCAGTGGAAACCTGAGCGATTTCAAGCGCTGACTGGGTTTCACCAGCAGCGCTCGAAGTCGCCAGATGAAGTGGGTCGACAGGGACTCGAACCCGGCCGGGCAGTCTGATTTCGGCACTTTAGGTCACTGTGACAGCGTTTCTGTCACAAGCGACTGTCACAGACAGCAACGAACACCAACGTTCACTTACAGCACTCATGACGACGCGGTGGCAGCACTCACCGAAGCGCTCCGCGCGGCGACTTCATCGGGGGCCTGGGAGACGGTGTCCGAATTGGCACGTACGCTTCGCGAGTTGTCGACGGCGGGTTGCCACATGGGCAGCAAGCGCTAAGCTTACAGTGTCGTGAAAGTCAGTGCACTCAGCGTCGATTGCCCGAAATGCGGGGCCAAGCAGGGGACTCCCTGCCGAGCCACGCGCGACGGGAAACCGGTCGACCTTCCCGAGGCGAAGTGTCACGGGTTGCGCAAGAAGTGGGCGGTGACTGTTGCTGCCCAAAGTCATCTGAGCGTGCTGTTTCCCGACGTCGAAACCCCAACCAAACGCGTCTGTAAGCGAGGGCCCAAACGGGCCGAATCCCCGACCGCAACGCCCACGGCTTCTGCCGTGGTGGTCGACGGAGAACTCACAGCTGTCGGTGCTGACCGCGTGGCGATTCCAGAAGGAATCCCCCCACCGTGTCAAACACCAACAACAGCACCGAGCTCACCGAGCACCACTACTGCCTGATTGCGGCTGAGACAGGCGTCTCAACCAACACGATTCGCCGGTACTATCGCGGCCGGGCCCGGACGTATCTTGCAAATCGGCGCCTGATTGAACAGGCGGCATTCAAGCTAGGCTTGCCCCTCCCCTCTGGCGCGGAGGCAGCCCAGTGAGCGACGCCGTTGTGGTGATGACGCCCGACCAGCTGCGCGCGCTGGTCAAAGAAGCCGTCGCAGAAGCACTGGACGTCAAGTTCGCCAACACCGACACCCTGCCCTTGCGCGCCTGCGGCGTCAGCGTCCGGTCGCTTCGCGCGGCGATCGCCGACGGGGACCTGCCGGCGTGCAAAGTCGGTCGCGAGTATCGTGTCCGCCGGGCCGATCTCGATCACTGGCTCGAAGCGCGCAAGGTCGAAGCCCGCCCCGCAGCGGAACCCAAAGGCTCCCCTGCCGATCGCGCCGTCGCGCGCGCCATGGGGGCCGGTAGCTTGCGTCTCGTCGGAGGCGCGTCGTGAGCACCGGCTTCGATCCATGCCCAAATCCCGGCACCGTCTCGCCGCGCGATGTGAATCACTGGCGCCTGATCTACGAGGATATCGGCTTCAGGTTCGAGAGCGACGACCAGATCACGTTTCGAATCTCCCGGCCCGGCGGGGTGTTCATACTCGCCGACGGCGATCTCGATCTCGAGGTGAAACCGGCGACGATGATGTTCGTCGATGCCTCGACTAACCTCTGTGCCCTGGTGTTAGACGGCAAGCCACGAGTATTGCCCAAGGGTGTTCGAGTGGTTGAATCGTTTGAGGGGGTCCCGCCGTCACGACCAGCCCCCTGGCGATGGTCAGGCATCCCGGAGGTGCCTTGGCATCGCGCCCCGATCGCGCACTGCCGTGAGGTGCCCTGGCTCCAGCGCCGCAGGTGGTGGTGATGAGGGCGACTCGCTGTCGGGCCGCGAGCTGCAGGCGCCAGGCAGACGTGCGCGGCCTTTGCAGCATGCATTACCAGCGTCGCCGCCGCGTCCTGCACCAGCGTGTGTCTGAGAAGCCAGCACCGCCACCGAATCCGCTGCACCGGCGTCCCTGCCCGACGTGCGGCGCGAGAGTCGATGAGCCGTGCTCCATGCCCAATCGATCTATCCAGCTGGGCGCGCGGGACTACAAGGACCGTCTGCCGATGCGTGACGTGCACGCAGCGCGGGAGGCGGGGTCATGAATCGCCGTCAACGCAAGGTCGAGTTGCATCGTCGCAAACGCTTGGCGAAAGCCAAAGCCGTTCGCGATGCGACACCACCGCAGCCCCGCGACGGACATCCAGTCAAGTACTCGTCGCAGGCGCTACCGACTTCCTGAAATGCAACGAGCCCCCATCGACCGCAAGCGACGGGGGCTCTCATAGAAAGATCTGAACAGTGAGTATTATGAACCAAGCCGACCGGGTCGGCAACCCAACCCCAACCGTCTTCCTGTCCTACTTCGCCGGCGGTGCAACCTCACCTCATGTGACCAACGCGGGACAGACGTCCTGGGATCAGTTCGTCGCGTTCGTCCGCGAGCTAGTTGCAAGTAGCTCTTGCCCGTCTTGGACGGGCGACGACGTGACCGATCGACAGAGTAAGAAGCGCCTGCCTCTCGTCTCACCAGCTGACTTCAGGCACAGCTATCGGAAGAAAGAAAACGTACAGCGTCTTGGCTTTGGAGCGCTCGATATTGATGCGTTGCCAGGTGATGGGATCGATGCACTCTTGAAGGCCGTCTGCCAGTACAGAGCGATCATCTACACCACGCCGAGCGATGGCCACAAGCCGGGTGGCGTGCGGTGCTTGCGCGTGTTCGTCGCAGTAGACCGCCCGATCATGCCCGACGAGTCGGAACGCTTTCGCGATGGCCTGGCGGCTTTGCTGGGTGTCGTGGGTGATCGTCAGTCTCGTAGTGCAGACAAGGGTTTCTTCTGCGGGCGGTACGCGGGCGATTCGGACCGCGCTTTTGCCGCTAAGGACGGCGCGATCGTCTCAGTGGACCAATGCCTTCTATTGGCGACTGGATACACGCCGCCGGCTCAGCAAGTCGCTGGCGAGCTGGGCTCGCTGATCACCGGCACGCGCATGCTCGGCGCATCGCGCTCTTGCCCCGTTGGTACGAGTCCAGGCGACTATGCTCGGCGCTTGTGCAACGAGCACACGCCGGCGGTGGAGGGCAACGCGGGGCACAGCGTGCTGTTCAATCTCGCGTGCGATCTAGTCGTGGGCCTCGAGCTGGACGCAAGTGAAGCCGAGGAGCTGGCGTGGGAGCACTTCAATCCGCGTTGCGAGCCGCCATGGTCCGAGAGTCAGCGGGGGGACTTCGCGCGGAAGTTCACTGAAGCGTCGGACAAGAGTCAGCGCGCGCCAGGGTATCTGCTTCAAAGTGAGGCAGGTGCTCAGAGTGGCGAAAGCAAAGCGCGACCGTGCGTGCTCACCTGCGTCAACGCGTTCACCGAAGCGCCCAGCGCGTGGCAGTTGGCTTACGATGAGCTGGCTCGCCAGACAGTGCTGCTTGCGGCGCCGCCGGCGGTGGAGGGCATCGCCGCCGACGCTGGGGCCTGGACGGACCACCACTCCCGCCTCGCAGGGTTGTGGCTGCACCGGGCGCGGGGCATTGTCGCCCGGGGGGAGCACGTCAACGACGCCGTGCACCTTGTGGCGCGACGACGCTCGTTTCACCCAGTGCGGGACTACCTGGCTAGTCTGCGGTGGGACGGCGTGCCGCGCGTTGGTCGGTGGCTCGTGAACTACTGCGGTGCAGAACACTCCGCGTACGTGAATGCGGTTGGTCAGTGCTGGCTGGTCTCCGCGGTAGCTCGAGCACTCGACCCGGGATGCAAAGTCGATCACATGCTGATCTTGCAGGGTGCTCAGGGGCTCGGAAAGTCGACCTTGCTCCGCGCCCTCGCGAGTGATGCATGGTTCCACGATACAGGCCTGGACTTCAATTCGAAGGACTGCATGCAAGACTTAGCCGGGCGCTGGATCATCGAGCTTGGCGAGCTGGACTCGCTCAACCGCTCTGAGGTGACGACGGTTAAAGCATTTCTGTCGAGCGTCTGTGACAACTACCGTCCTTCGTACGGGCGCACCACCGAAGCATTCCCGCGGACTTGCGTCTTTGCTGGCACGACGAACAGCGACAAGTTCTTGAAGGACACGACGGGCAATCGCCGCTTCTGGCCAGTTGAGTGCTCTCGCGCGGATTGGCGTGCGGTGCAGAACGACCGCGACCAGCTTTGGGCTGAGGCGGTGGCGCTGTATCGGCGAGGCGCACCGTGGTGGTTGAGCGGCGATCTCGAGCAGCTCGCAGCAGAGCAGCAAGCCGCACACCTGCAAGACGATCCGTGGCTGACCGCGCTCGAGCAGTGGACGTCGCGGGTGGATATCGAGCCGCCGCGCGTGGGGCAGCTGGGGCAGCCAATAGCGGCTCAGCAGGTGCCGGGGCTGCGCACTGACTTCACACTCGCAGAAGCACTGCAGGGAGCGCTGGGCATCGACATTGGTCGCCAGTCACGGAGTGATGCGACGCGCGCCGGAGGTCTGCTGCAGCAGTTGGGCTACCGACCGCAGCAGGTGACACGCCAGGGGCAACGCCCCCGCGTCTACCGTCACATGCCGTATGTCGCTGCACAACCTGCACAACCTTCGCTAACCTCCGGCATGTAGGTTGTGCAGCGTTTTCGCCAAGGATTACGTGTCAGTGCACAACGATCACAACCTACACAACCTTGTCTCTAGTGGACTCCAAATAGAACGCACACACGTGTTTGGCGTGCCGCATGGGGGGCGTGTGGTGGGCCTATATAGGGAAGTAGGTTGTGATAGGTTGTGCAGTCGTGCACTGCATTGAAATTGCTTAAGAAACGCTGCACAACCTCATTGGCCGTAGGTTGTGCAGGTTGTGCAGTGAGCAGGCTCGGACTTGCACAGCGCTCACGACCTCGTACACTGGGCGCGTGTCTAGTGGTTTGGAAGAGAAGGCGCCCCGATGCCGAGAGTGTGAGGATTGCGACGATCAGCGTGAGACGGTGAGCCCAGGCGCACCAAGTTGGGAATCTATCCCCGAACTTGGGACGCCACAGGCATTGTCGTCGTTCCCCGACCTCCAACAGACCGATGAAGACCACATTGCCGACCCAGACGGGATCCTGGCCAGCTACGCATTCGATACCGACGTGCTGTGCAGTCTAAGGGGGCGGCACCCACATCAGAAGGGTTTGGTCGTTCGGACGCTGTGCGGCCTCGTTCTTGCGATGGGCATGACTTGTGGAAAAAAGCACATCCTCGGTTTCCACGGCATAGTCGAGACAAGCAGAAAGCGGTCCCGGTTTCACGCCAATCTTAGGGCGATCACTGATTGGGTCCCGCGCGCCAAGCGCCGGCTCGATCTACTGGACCGGCAAGTGAAAGGCTGCGACGACGTAGCTTCGACACTGAAGCAGTGTCTCCCGGGCCTCTACAGCGAGCTTCGACAGCGACGCAAGGACAAGGGCAAGGGCGAAGAGGTGTTCCTGTACAAGCCCGGTGCGAAGCCCGAACGCAAGAAGACTGACGAGAACGGTCCAGCGGGGCCAACGCCGACAGCCCGCCTAGTCGGTTTGGCCATTCTTGACAACAAGCGGCCAGCACTCTCCCACCTGCGAAAGCTGGTCGCCCAGTTCGAAGAATGTGAGCGTGAGGCCCCACCGATTGACGGTCCCTCAGCGGAGAACCTTCGGGCAATCGGCAGGAGGTTTGAGGAACGAGCGGAGGCTCTCGCCTCGTGGGTGCAGGAAGCGGCGCAGTTTCTCTCCGAATCCAATCTAACCCTCGCTCTGGCGGCGATCAACGCACACAACCCACAGGTGGAAAGGCAGGCGCGGCACTGGAAGGTAAGCCACATGAACCACAGCGCTCTGCTCCCCATCCACACCTCCTGGCAATCGACCGATACTCCGCTTCCGCCCGACGCTTCGGCGTGACTGAACACCCCCGGGGTTCAACAGTTGTAGGGGCCTTCCAGACCGCCGGTCTTTTGCGTAAAAACTGAGGAACCCGCCTCGAGAAATGGTGGGACAATCGGGTTTGCGTGTCCCACCCCGCCGTGGGACAATTACCGTGTGAGTGAAAACGAGGCAGCCCGGCAACTCCAGCAAGTGAAGCTCAGCCGCCGAGCCTTGGCGACGGCGATCGGTTGCGGCAAGAGCTCCGTCCAACGCTACCTGGACGGCAACAAGGTACCTGAGCGTCGGGTCCGAGAGGCGGTTGAGAGTCGTTTCGGTATCGCGCAGGCGCTGTGGTTCGTCGCGCCCAAAGGCGCCTCCGCGCCGGCGCCAGCCCCCGCAGTCGACCTGAGCGCCTACGACGTCCCCGCAAAGCGCAACCACCGCAAGGCGCATCCGATCAACCTCGCCGCCGAACTGGGCGTGAAATCTGAAGCACCGGCGTTCGAACCGCCAGCACCCGTCGAGCCTGAGCCTGACGACGGCTCCCCGGCGCCGTGGCGGCTGCTCCGGGCTGCCAGGCGAGAGCGCGAGCACGCTGACGGTACCGGTGACCTCAGCGCGCTGGGGTTCGCTGTAGGCAGCGAGATCAAGGTTCTGACGGACCTCGCTCGCGAAGTGCCTAAGCCAGACTGGCTCGAGCTAGGGCTTGCCTGGGCTGTTGTGGAATCGCTCGAGGACATGGCGCCCCACGCGAGGGACGCGTTGATCGAGCAGTGGTGCACGACGCGCGCCCCCATCGGGGAACCCCTGGATCCCGTCGCCGCTCCCTACTCGGCTACCGCCGTCTGGCACGCCGCCGCCGAGCTGATTGATCTGACCGTCGAGTATCGCGAACAGCGTTTCGCCGCTGGCACTCCGGAACTGCGACGGAAAGCGATCG
>JBNKUV010000043.1:0-12387 GCA_050298815.1 Polyangiaceae bacterium | reverse complement strand
CTCGCGTGGCTCGGCGCATGGTCGACACCGGTGTGCACTTGGAGCAGCTACGCCTTCCGGAAGTGCCAGCGCGGCGTTGGACCAGCCACAAGAAGCTCACGTCCTTCAAGAGCTCGCCACGGATGCGCTCGGCGCCCCACGCCTTGTTCTCTATCGCCATCCGTCGAATCAGCTCGATGGTTTGATGACAGATTCTTGCTTCGGCACCCTTTCTCGGTCGGGACCGACGCCTCCACACCAAGCGGAATCCCTCGCGATGCCAACGACGCTGAACACGGTCCGCGATGTCGCTCAGACCTACCGCACCTTCAAGACTTGTTCTTGTCGCGTTTCTCAACGATCCTGCGGCGGAGGAGGTAGGTAGCCAGGACAGGCCCGATAGAACTCCGCGCTCTGCGCCAAATTTCGCACCGTCATGTTCAAGTGGTCCAGATGACGAACCACCACCGCTTGTTGTGCCTTCTGCCCAATGCTTGTCATGAAACGCTCCTTTCAACGAACAACCTAGATGCGCTGTGGGTGCGAGTCCTCCGTTTGGACGTTCTACCGCCACAATGTCAGCTAAACGTCGGCACGGGCGGGACGAGCAACGCACCCGCGGGTGCGCAACGCACCTACCGAATTGGCGCCACACGCGACGCGAAGCCAGCGCGGACGCGGGCTGTGCGACTTCAGAACCTGCAAATACCCATCTATCTCCAGCGGGATGAGTCGGGATTCACGATGATTGAGTCAGGGGCGTACTCAGATATACTCCGGGTCGGATGGTCACCGAACACGACACGCTCACGACCCATGACGGGTCAGCGGAGGGCGCGAATCCGGAGGACCCGCTGGGAATTTGGTGGGTTCACCCAGAATACCGATTCACTCCCTTCGTTCCCGGCGCAACGGTCGGCAGAACATCGGACAATGCCGTCCGCATCGACGGCGGAAGCGTGTCTCGGGTACACTGCAGACTGCGGCGAGAAGGCGCGGTTTGGGTCCTATCGGACGCTGGCAGCAAGAACGGCACTTTCGTCAACGGACAGCAGACGGACACGGCGCCTCTGGCACCACAGGACGTGGTTCGGGTAGGCAAGTGGGTCGGGATCGTGTGTTCCTGTCGTGAGCCCTTTCCGTCGAATCCCGTTTCGGAGGTCAGCCCAGGGTGGCTGTTTCGCGAACGTGAGCCAGGGCGGTTGCCGTCGATGCTTGCACTAGCGCAGACGTCACTGGCTCTGGTGCTGCGCGGGGAAACCGGGACCGGCAAGGAAGTGGCAGCGAGAGGGATCCACGCATTGAGTGGCCGCCGCGGGCCGTTCATTGCCGTCAATTGCGCAGCGATCCCCGAATCGCTCGCCGAAGCGCAGCTCTTTGGTCATCGCAAAGGGGCGTTCACTGGCGCACACGAAGCCTCTGAAGGGTTCATTGCGGCAGCTCACGACGGTACGCTTTTCTTAGACGAGGTCGCCGACCTGTCCCTGCCGGTGCAAGCCAAGTTGCTCAGGGCGTTGGAAGAAAAGGCAGTAACGGCAATTGGGAGCACCCGGTCGCAGAACGTGAATTTTCGCATACTGTGCGCGACGCAAGTTCCGCTGTCCAAGCTGGTCGCCCATAAGCTTTTTCGTGCCGACCTGTGCGCACGCGTTTCCGGACAAGAGCTCGAACTGCTGCCCTTGCGCCAGAGACGCGAAGAGGTTGTACCGTTGTTTCGATTTGCCCTCCGGGCGGAAGGAGCCGGTAGCAAGCTACTGTCGCATCGTTTCGTCGAGCGGTTGCTCTGCTTCGACTTCCCTTTCAACGTGCGTGAGTTGGTGCAACTTGCGCGCCTGGTCGCGGCAAGCGGTGGCAACACACTCGAAGCGGGGGACTTGCCAGAACGCTTCAGCGAAGCCACCGCACTCGCGTCCGAAACTCCGCCGCCGTTGTCCGCTCCGCGCCTCACTCGACGCCAGGCCTGGTTGCTGCGCCACGCAGACGAGCTGGCGACCCTCAAAGAAGCCATGCAGACGAACGGTGGCAACGTGAGCCAGTCGGCGAAGGCAGTGTCGATGCCGCGGCATCGGGCGATTCGTTTGCTAGCCGCCGATGCCGAGTTTCGCGGCGAGTCGAACGAATGACGGAATACGCCGAGACGCTCGACGACGGTGACCTCGAGGACACGCTCCCGGAGCCCAAAGCTGGAGACGTCATTGCGGACCGCTATCGGGTGGTGAGACTGTTGGGGCGGGGCGGCAGCGGGAAGGTGTATCTGGCGGAACACGTCGAGCTTGGGCGACCCTACGCCATCAAGTTTCTGGGTGGAGAGCGAGCCAGCTCCCTCTTGGTCGTGGAGCGGTTCAGCAGAGAAGCGCGCTTGTTGGCCAGCTTGGAGCACCCCGCCATCGCGAGCGTCTTCGACATGGGACGCTATCTCGACAAATCTCCGTTCATCGTCTTGGATTACGTCGATGGGCGAACGCTGCGTTCGATACTGCGCGACGACAAACTGCCATCCCTTCGGCAGACGCTCGCCATCATGCAGCAGTTGTGCGGCGCCATTGAGTACGCCCACGACCGCGGAGTGGTCCATCGTGACATCAAGCCCGAAAACGTGATGTTGTGCAGCTCGGCGGAGGAGGACCTTCGCGTGCGGGTCCTCGACTTCGGAATCGCCCGCCCACTGATTGCCGACGAGCCAAGGCTCACTCCAACGGGAGCCCAGCTCGGCACGCCGCACTACATGGCGCCCGAGCAGGCGAAAGGCGATAGGGACGCCGGACCGCTCGCTGACATCTACTCGCTGGGCGTCATCTTCTACGAGCTCCTTTCGGGCTCCCGCCCGCATCCAGGAGACAACTACTACGCCATCACGTTCCACCTCCTCACTCAACGCCCCATACCCCTGCAGGAAACCGCGCCAGACTGCCCCAGTGACGTGAGAGAAGTCGTGGAGAAATGCCTGCGGCGGGAGCCCAGTCAGCGTTTCGAAACCGCAGCGGCGTTGGGCAAGGCGATCGCCCAACTGTCGCAGGTGCACGCGCTCGCGGACGAAGAAGGTTCAGCCTATGCCCGTGTGGTTAGCAGACGCCTATCACCTTGGCTGTGGTTGACAGGTGGAGTCTTGCTCGGTGCAGCGTCGATGGGCTTGTGGGATAGCCGCATTCGGCCAGAACCCCCGCGTCTGACGGCTGACCACCTGGAACTTGTCGACATGCTCTCGGTGCCCTCGCCGTTGGAGTCGCAACCCGCCGCTCTGCGGGAGCCCGGTCTGCTCGCGGGAGGAACGCACGACAGTCTCGATACATCCACTGGCGAGACGAAACGGATAGACGAGAGCCCGATGAGCGCAGTCGAGGTGCCAGCAGCCCAGGCGTCGCCAACCAGCGAACGGGCGCTCGGCAAAGGGACACGTGCGTCCACTCGCTCGGCGCCTCCCGCTCGGGAGCGGGACCGCCAACGGCAAGCTTCAGCAATTGTTCGGGAGCGCGCCAGCAGCTCCGTCGGGTCGTCGGCCATGAGCAGTACCGCCGCTCCAAACACTGAACCCGCAGCCCGTGGGCTCGAGGGAGACGCGTTGCAGGGGAACCAATCCGCCGACAAACCAATGCACGAATTGCGACGCGACCAGCGTCAACCGAAAGGTGGACGACCCCTCGCTCCCCCAATCAGCCGTAACCCGTACGAGGATTGACTCTATGCCCGCCACTGACTCATAGCGGTTGAAGGGACAACAGACCTTCGAACGGTTGAGGGGGGTCATTGTTTATTGCTAGCAGATGCACTTTCGGTTCCAGATCGCAAGGCACACACACATCTGCATATGTTGTGCAATCCGCGTCCTCCGGTCCTGCAAGCAGGAGCACTCTCGAACCAACGGCATCCCAGCTTAAGCGAGTGACGCCTTCCGCACTTCTCAAGTCGAGACGATAGAACAACGCCGCACCCACAGGCGTCTCGAGGGCTGCCCTGCCCGCACACGCGGTGTCACCGGCGATAAAGTGTAGGTCCTGAGCAGGATCGAGTTCGATGGCGCTCGAGCAACTGACGTTCTTGTCGCAATCGTTCGGGTCCTGCACGTTGACCAACGTGGACACAAAGCTTTCGCCGAATTCCTCCAACGAAAGGAGGTAGCGACTTGGGGGCAGCAGGGAACTTCCGGTAATACCAGCAACCAGCGGCTGACTGCATTCCAAAGGAGCGGAGTAGACGGCGAAAGCCCCACGGGGGGTTGCGAGTTGCAACCACGCATCGTGCTCTAGGCTGGTCAGGTCCAGTGAGTAGCACGCGCCGCTAGTGGTCCCTACGCCGTTGTTGCATGCCAGGTCGCGCTCGTCGGAACGTTTGAAGACGTCGAACAGGACCGTCCTACCGCCGCTCAATTCTATCGGCCTCGGATTATCGCACGGATGGCCGTCTTGCGTGGAGGGTGTCAGGTTTTCGAGGAGCGCGGCCCGCAGCGTCACCTCTCCTGGTGAACCATCCGCGCCAGCCACCACCACTCGATAGCTGGCAGGGGCAAGTCGCTCTCTAAACTCTACGCCGGGGGACTCGCCAAGCCACGCCACGGCCTCGCCACTGGAAATCGGAGCTAGGTCGTTGCACTCGCCTCGTGCCAACAGGGCTTTGACCTCTCGTTCGCCAAAGACCTGTACGGCGACCTCTTTTGCCTGCTGCTGCCCAGTCAGATCCAACTCGAAGTACGCGGCCTTTCCAGCTGCGCCGACGCTTTGAACGACAAGCGGCGAAGGGCTTCCACACGTCGCGTCCACCGACAGCTTGACGATGCGTTGCTCGAGATTCGTGGTCGGAGCAAGTTGGCAATCTATGCCGGGCACTGCAATAGCTGCCGCCACGCACCCCTCGTCATGTGAACATTCGCCAACCTGGCAGGTGTCGTCGAGATGCGAGCAATCGGGTGGCGACGTTGGAACACACGCCCCGCGATCGCACCTCGACTCACCACAGGGCGAGTCCGGTAGGCACAGATCACCGTCGTTGGCAGCTACGACGACGCAAGCTCGTTTTGCCCCGTCACACTTGCCTCGCGAGCACGGGCCCGACAGATGTCGGCAATCCTCGGGTTGGCAGTCCGCGGCGCGATCGTTCGCGGAATCAGCGATCGCACTGGCTTGTCCCTCGTTCCCACCAGCATCGCAACCGGATTGGGCGCAGAGCAAGCCCGCCAGCAATGCTCGAAACCAGATAGCACTACACATTCTGGCGTCTGCATCCCCTCAAAGGTAGCTAGCGCTCACGGTGCCTGACCCGTCATACGCAGCGCTTCGTGATCAAGACAAGCAAAGTCGCTTGCCGCATAGCCTTCGCAAAAGAAGTTGCATGCGGCAAGAGCCTCCGCGCACTCACTCAAGTCATCCGCACCACCATCGCAGCACCCTGGCTGCGCCTCACACACGCAGTCAGCGACTGTCGGGTCGAGACCACAGGAAATGAAGAGTGTGCTGCACTCCGCGCCCAATGGGTTCTCGCAGCACGGCTGGCTGGCACTGTTCTCATAGAAAACGCAATTGTCGATGTCCGGAAAGTAGCAAGGCGCGAAGTCCTTGTCAGTCGCCTCGCTGAGTGCCAAGTCCAAGACGTATTCGCCGGCGTGCCCCTGCAGCACGCCCGCGACGGCGACGATGTACACGGCGGGCTCCAAGATCATGTCGAACTCTGGGTAGCCCTCGCCGTCTGATAATCGGTCGTAGCACGAAAGGAAGCTCCCGCATCCCCCTGCGTCGCCTTCCTTCAGCAGCACCAATCCGGCGTGGAAGTTCAAGTCCCTGGCACGGATGTGCCCTCGAAGGCGTACTCGCGTGTCGTACTCACTCAGATCGACGCGGTAGAACTTGTCAGGAGCTTCCGGCTCGTAATAGCACTCTTCGAAATCGAGTCTGCTCGTGCTACAGTGTGTGTTGTCGCTGAACGAAGCAAGGCCGGTCTCGAACGTTACCGGCTGCGCTGTCTCGCAGGTGTCGCCCGTCGTGGCAGAGCAATCGAGACGAGTCCAGCGCGTCGTGAGCACGAACGAATGAGGCTCATACCTTTCAGCCCGTATCAAGTAGCGCCCCGGCTCGACCAGCGTACTCAGTGTGGAGTCGTCTTCGATGAAGGTCTGTTCTGCAATCTCACGGCCACAGGGCTCGTCCTCGTCTTCCAGCGCTGAGAGCGTCAGCGGTATGAATTCGTAAGTGTCTATGCCCCGGCGGTCCGTGCGGTTCACGGTGATGTACAATGCGCTCCGTGAGCTCTCGCCGGACAGGTCCAGTTCGTAGTATCGGGAGCCCTCGCTCGATTCGTTGCCGCAGCCTGGGGCTAGATACTCGGTCGTGACCGCGCTCGTGGTATCGAGGCGGTGCGCAAGCTCGCAACTGGTGTTGTCAGCCTTCTCGCAAGCAGAGTCGAGTTCCTCGGCGACGAGCTGCAACGTGTACTCGCCCTGTTCGTCGTCGAGTGCGCCTACCGCCACGACATACCGACCAGGTTCAACCTCGCCCGACCACCAGTTTGCGCCCAAGCCATCGCGAAGTGGTGGCGCGCGCACCCCAGCCGTGGGATCCTCACAAGAGCCTCGTCCGAGCACGATGACGGGGTCGAAACTGCCGGCCACCAAGGCGTGTAGGCGTACCGTTTCCGCGCTCGAGCTCAAGTCGACTTCGTGCATGCGCATGGTACTCAGGTCGAACTCTCCGCGTGCGGTGGGTGACTGATGGGGGGCGACACTGCCCGAAATGGAAGCAAAGGACGCCGAGTCCGCCAAAACGTCGAGCCTCACCGATTCACCGCAGTCGTCCGACCTGACTGCCACTTCCGCGTCGGCTACTGATTCGGAAGTGGCAGGGCTTGCATCCATGGGACTCGATGCCTCTGACTCGGGCTCGTCGACGGCGTCGCCACCTGGACGTTTCGAGTGAGCAGGCTCCGCCCGGCACGCGATCAGGAAGACGGTCAAATAGATCGACATGTGTAGCGTTCGCATCACTCCGTCCACTTGCAGTAGGCGCCGATGTCGAAGCCGTCGCAGTACAGCCCACAAGATTCGAACGCCGCTTGACACTGCCCCAGCGTAGCCCAGGACCGGCAGCAAGCCGGTTCGGCCTCGCACACGCAATCCCGCACCTCTGGAGCGAGACCGCAAGAAGTGAGCCACGGCAGACACTCGGTTGCTTCCAGGTCGCAGCAGTCTTGACCGGCTGCGCAATTGGCGATCTGCTCATCAACGCAAGACTCCACCGAGCCCGTTTCGGCTAGCTTGAGAGTCCAGTCGAGCGGCAGGGGCGTTGGCAGGCTGTAGTCAATCGACGCCATCAAGTAGTAAACCGCTGGCTGCAGCGTCGTTGTCCAGGCCCCAGAATCACAAATTACCTCGACCCCGCAATCACCAACCCCATCCATGAAGATGGACAACGTGCCCTCGAGCTCCGCAGTGAACTCGAGCGGACCTTCGTACTCTTCGAGGTTGAGCCGATAGAAGACGTCTTTGGTGTCTATGTAGTCGCCACAAGCGCTGCTCCTCACCGATGTCGCACAGGCCGTGTCCACCTCGACGTGATGGTCACCAACGCTGGCCTCCAATTCAATCGCCGTCTGGCACGAGGTGTTGGTTGCGCATGTGACCTCGTCAAGCGTGATCAGAAGACCAAACTCCCCGCCTCCGTCAATGTCATAGGAGTCCACCGCGATGAAGTATTCAGCGGGGGAAAGCAACGTCACTAGTTCGGAACTGCCAGGGATTGCAGGCTCCGAAGCATCGTCATTGCAAGTCAGGGTCGAGAAACACTGCCCGTTGAAACCATCCATGACGGAGAGAACACTGTCGAAGTTCGTTGGGCCTAGGTCGGTGGAGGCAGCGAGCACCACTGGCTCCTTTCGCTCGCTTAGATCCAGCCGATAGAAGACATCCGGCGTACTCGCCGTCGCCCACGCACATTCAAACCTGGAGAACGCGTCGTGCGCACCGCAGCGCGTGCTACCGACCACGGCTTGAACGGGCAGATCCGGATCCAGGTCGATAGCGCTAGCACATGTGTCGTTGACGGGCGGGACGACGCACGTAGGATTGGGTTCCAGCACAGTGACTTTGAGTTCGAACTCGCCGGCGTCTTTCGAACGTTCACCGGAAACGATTAATCGATAGGACCCTGGCTCCAACTCCTGCGTCAGCACGGAACGGTCCACGCCAACGGCGAAGTCTTCATTGCACGCGATTGTTATAGGGTCCGCGCACTCTCCCCTATCGAGCCTCAATGAGCCATCGAAAGTCGAGTCTAACTCAGCAATCAACAACAGCGGCCCCGGAGAGAGCTCCAAATCCACGTCCATAACGATGGCCGCTCCGTTGGTGTCGCAACCCTCTGAGGCTCGAATGCGCTTTCCGCAGCGAGTATCACCGGAAATCGTCAATTCGAGACGTCCGCCGACAGCACGAGCCCAGCTGATGCTCGGGAGCGGTCCTTCGCAATCCGCTGGCGCGGTCTGGTCCACGCAGCCCAACGAGCCGCACCGAGCGACGCTGCAAACGGCCACCGAATCACCCGCGGGCACGCCGCTGTCTGTCGCAGCGCTGCGGTTCGGGTCGCTTGCCGGCGCATCCACCATGGAGGCGCTGGTCGCACCGCCGCGCTGTTCCGTGTTCTGGCACGCGAACAACGCCGCCGAGGTCACTAACGTGACGAGTGGGCCGAAGCAACGTTCCAGACCAAGCATCGGGTCCGCGACCCTAGACGTGTTCTTTCGCCGTATGTCAACAACAATTGAAGGATGCAATGGCCGTTCGCTGACACCGCCCTATGGGTGGCTCGAGGGTTCGGGTATGCTGGCCCGGACATGCGAAGGGCCCTGTACGGATATCTCGCGTTGGTCGCAGTTGGCGCCGGAGCTTGTCATGAAGGGGAGCCATTCGTTCTGCAGGGCGAAGACCAGGCTTGTGAGTCAGCCTGCGGTTCTTCAGGAGATACGCGCGATGTGGCACTCGGCGTGGGATATGCGTGCGCACTGAGAAGCAACGGATCTCTTAAGTGTTGGGGAAACAACGAATACGGCGTGCTCGGACCGGGGGTTGCGGACGTGCAAGGCGACGCCTCCAAGGCCGGGCACCTGGATTGGGGAGATGCTGGAAGGGTCGTCCAATTTTCGGCCGGGTGGCATCACGCTTGTGCGTTGTTCGACTCGCAGCGAGCCCGCTGCTGGGGACGAAACGATGATGGCCAGCTTGGGCTAGGAACGACGGACAACTATGGCGACGACGACGGTGAGACACTGGCGCTTCTGAAAGACGTGCCCTTGGAGGGCATCGCTAGCATCTCAGCAGGCGTTCACAGCACGTGCGCCATCGTGGGTCCCGCGATTGAAGCGCCAGGACGAGTTCACTGCTGGGGCCGGGACCAATCGGGCTCCCTGGGGGACAAGCGGGCTGGTGATTTCGGAGACGACGAACCCATCGACGGGAGTCGACCCGTCGAGCTTCCTGCAGACGCGGTTAGCGTTGCCGTCGGTGCGGACGTCGCGTGCGCTCTACTGGTGGGTGGAGCCGTGCATTGCTGGGGGGACAACTGGGCGGGGACGTTGGGCATTGGCCTCGAGTGCAACCTTGGCGATGAGCTTCCTTGTGTTGGCGGGCTGGGAAGCAAGGCTGACATCCCCGTGTCCGGGCTTGAGAACCGATCCCTCGTCAGATTGGCTCTCAATCAGACGTCCGCCTGCGTTCTCGACAATTCTGGGGCGCTCTTGTGTTGGGGCCGCAACTCGCAGAGTCGGCTGGGCTATCCAGAAGGTATCGTCGGCTCGACTCTAGGAGAACCACCGGGTGAGGTGAACCTTGGAAACGACGTCGTCTTGACCCGGCTGGCGGTAGGCGTCCGTCACAGCTGCGTCCTCGATACTGGTGGCCGAGTGCGATGCTTCGGTGAGCGCGGACCAGCCCTTGGCTACGGTATGGAGTCCCAACCCGGCGCAGCCGGCATTGGCGGCATCCAAAGTCCAGCCGAGGCGTACGCGTTGCGGGATGACTCTGGAATCGTCGACTTGGGCGACTTCGACGAGGACAAAGGGCCTGACCGAGCGGTCCGCATCGCAGCCGGCGCGAACACAACGTGCGCGCTAATGATAAACGGCGACCTTCGTTGTTGGGGGGAGAACACCTCGGGAGAACTCGGCTACGGAGATCCGACGCTGGTGCAGGCCATCGGAGAACGCGGCTCGCCAGCGGATGACTACGGGCGACTCGGGCGGCCAGATGTCTTGACCGATTGAATCCGCTGGGACCACGCCATCAGAATTGCACCCGTAGCGAAACATCTCCAGCGAGTCCCACGGAAGCGCCCACTGTCACTTCTTCACCTGCGTCGAGCATCAGGTAGAGCCCGACCCCGACCCCAAGCACGCCGACGGCCGCTAGCGACAAGTCCAAGGCGTCCATCGACTGTATGGACGCCAAGAGCTCGTTGTTCTCTCGTGCGCGGCGCCTGACCTCATTGCTACCTTCTGGGGATGGAACCGTCGCTGCTAGCTGACGCAACTCAGTGTCGTCCCGTTCCCAACGGGCGTGCCTGCGGTCGTTCCAGTAGTAAACTACGCCAGACGCCACCAGCAGCGCAGCGCCGACGCCGACCGCGATTGGCCCTGCTGCGGAGCCTGCGGGCAGCCTCGAGTTCTGCCGCTCCCTGTCGTCAACGTTGGCGCTCCGTGCTGAACTCGCGGTGTTTGTGGCACTCCCGTCTGACGGACTGACGGTGTCCCGCACCGGCTGTGCGAAGTCGACCGCTGGCATCCCGCCTTTCTCAGGCGCTGGAGGCGGCGCTGGGCTTTGAGGCGCGCCATCGCTGGCGTCACTCATCAATGTCGAGCGCGCTCGTGCGATCATCGTGCGCTCCTCTGTCGACAACGTTGGGGACTCGTGCCTGAGCGCCTCATCCAACAGTTGCAGGGCTCGTTCCCGCTCTCCGAGCGCGACACACGCGAGGGCAGCGTTGTATGCAACCACCGGATGGGGCGCGAGGCGGTACGCCTGAAGGAACAGTTCCTTGGCCTCTAGGTAGTGCCCGTCCACGAGTCGCTCCAGGCCCGTGGCGAAGGCCACTTTGGCGTGCTGGTGGGCATCGTCTGCCGCCGTACTAGGATCGGCTACGTTGACACCGTGCACCGGTGCCGAGTCTTCCTGTGCGACATCCGCGGGAAGCTCCTGCTGAGATTGACCATTAACCTGAAGCGGCCAGGCTGACGTGAACATGGTAGTCATGAAGACCAGCTTGAGCTGTATCGTCCAACCCGACGACTTCGGACAGAAGCTAGGCACGTACAATGCTTGTACCTTCGTTCGCCGCACAATGGAATAGCCCGAACCAGCAGTTAGTTCCTTGGCGCGCCGTCAGTGCGTGGCGCAGTGCCGCTTCTCACCCCGTAGTGTTCCAAAACTCGGCCCGATGAAATCCCGTGGTAAATCAAAGCGTTTCGTCGGCCGTATCGAGGCACGTCGCAGCCGACTACGCTCCCTCCAATGAACGTGATCGTCCTCCAACTCTGGGTCGTAGCCATCGCGGGTTGGATCAACCGCAGCCAGCAGCAGGTCATCGACTACCTGCTGGAAGAGAACCGGGTGCTTCGCGAGCAGCTCGGGGGTCGACGGCTGAGTCTCACCGATGCTCAGCGTCGCCGTCTGGCTGTGCGCGCGAGAGCGTTGGGTCGAAGGGCACTCACGAACATCGCTGGTATCGTCACACCGGACACGCTGCTGCGCTGGTACCGAAGGCTGGTCGCCATCAAATACGATGGGAGCCCAAGGCGTCCTGGACGACCCGTGACGCGGGCAGCTCTGGCGAAACTCGTCACTCGCATGGCGCGGGAGAATCCGACGTGGGGATACACCAGGATCCGCGGCGCGCTGCACAACCTCGGTTATGAGTTGGGACGAAGCACCATCAAGCGCATCCTCGGCGCTCACGGGATCGAGCCGGCTCCGGAGCGCAGCAAGCAAACTCCGTGGGCGACCTTCCTCAAAGCCCACTGGGGAGCTATCGCTGCTGCCGATTTCTTCACCGTCGAAGTGCTTTCACCTCGGGGTCTCGTCCGATACGCAGTGCTGTTCGTCATCGATTTGCAGACCCGGCGCGTTCATATCGCCGGCATCGTCCACGAGCCGTACGGAGCTTGGATGACTCAGATCGCGAGAAGCCTCACGGATGCGGTCGACGGATTTCTCAGAGGCAGCTCGTATCTGATCCACGACCGGGGTAACGGAATGGAGCTGCAGCGCGTCTGCGCTCGCCGCGAATGGGTACGGAGCGAGGGGATTCGCGCCAACGAGCGAGCGTCGCAGACGCGAGAGGTTGCCCCGAAGCCCTCGGAAAGCGCAAAGGCCCCAGCCTGGTGGCTGGGGCCTAGCGCGCCCCGAGGGATTCGAACCCCCGACCTGCGGATTCGAAGTCC
>JBNKUV010000042.1:0-4641 GCA_050298815.1 Polyangiaceae bacterium | reverse complement strand
GCCCCTCTCGTCGGCGACTCAGACGCGCCGAGGACACCAATAGCGGACTTGTGCGCTTTTCCTGCACGTGGTCTGGGGGTCCGGGCGCCCCTCTGGCTCCGCGCCGGCAAACAGGGGGGCGCTTGTATCACTTACGCGCCTTCAGGTCGCGTCAACTGGTGCGCGATTGGGGTGAATTTGTCGTTCAAAGTTCCTTGGCGTCGCTTCAACTACTGTTCGCTCACTTGACACAGCAGTGCCAGATCCCCTACCTTCGCTTTCAGGGCGCAGGGCGTCGCGACGGGAGGGTTCGAGCATGAAAAAGTCTTCAGTAGTTCTGTTTACCTGTTTGGCAGCGGTTGGTTGCGGAGCGTTTCCGCAAGACGGTTGGAGTGAGGACGAGCCGGAAGCGTCGTCATCGTCCAGTACTTGGCAGCAATCAGACGGGTCGACCTTGACCCTGACGCCGCTGGACGGCAAGCACGTCGAGGTAACAACTGAAGGTCCGGCAGGCACTGACGTTCGCGTGATGACTACAGCGGAAGCGGTCGAACTCGTGACTGAGGCGTCCGGTCGGCAGCTGCTGGGCAAATGCTACGGCGTCTGCAACATCGCCGTGCGCTGAGCGGGATCGGCGGCGACAGCGATTTGCCAGCCGCCACCGGCGCCGCATTCCGCGGAGTAGAGCTCAGGATAGGCAGTCCATGGGGTCGTCACTCCTTCGGGATGCACTCGACCGTCAGCATCTGACCAGTAGGCGGCCGCCAAGAGTCCAGCCCCACCTGCCAGCGACGCTGGGTTGGTGCAGGCGCGTTCCCACTCATCCGGAACCAAAGCGAGGGCAGTCACCACGTCTGACTAGATTCCGTGACCACCTAGTCCTATTCGCCGCTCAAATGCTCAAGTAGCTTGCCCGCCGTCTGCGGAAGCGACATTGCTTGCCAATACTCCACCGACCAGACTTCGACGGCTGTCCTGGCTACCTCGTTCATCCGTGGCTCACGCCGCCCACCGATAGTCATGATGGAGCCCGCCAAGAACGGAACGCGCGACGATGTTCGGAGCGGTGGGGCCGTCGTTCGTCGTCGATGACAGCGGAATACGTTGCTCGAGTCCCTGATGCGGTCGGGATCGATTGAAGTAGTCGACGTACTCGTCGAGCACCGTGCGGAGACGGTTTTCGCCAAGGATGACGACGTGATCCAGACGCTCACGACGAACACTTCCAAGAAATCGCTCGCACGCGGCGTTCATGAGTGGGGCACGGATCGCTGTCTTCGCAACGCAAACGCCAGCACCTTCTGCAACGCGATCGAAGCTCGCGCCGAACTTGTTGTCGTGATCCCGGATGATGAACTGTGGACCACGACCGAACGGAGTGGCCTCGCGCAGCTGCTGAGCCGTCCAGGATTCGGTCGGCGCACGCGTGACGCCTACGTGGATCACCTCTTTGGTGTTCGCGTCAACGATGAAGAACGCGAAGAGCGGTCGAAACCAGACGTCATGGACCTGCAAGAAGTCACAGGCCCAGACGGAGTGGTTTCGCAGGAACGTCCGCCAACCTTGCCCGTCTCCCGGCGGGCGAACGCTACGAACGTGGCGTTGGATGGTTCTCTTGGAGACTCGGATGCCCAGCTTCACGAGCTCGCCACGGATGCGCTCGGCACCCCACGTCTTGTTCTCCATCGCCATGCGTCGGATGAGTTCGATGGTTTGCTGAGAGATCTTTGGCCCCGCAGCGTTTCTCGGTCGTGAATGACGCCTCCACAGCAAACGGAATCCCTCACGATGCCAGCGAAGGACGGTGGCGGGTTTCACCAGGAGCACGGCATTGCGCCAGTTCGGGAGACAGCTCGATAGGGTGACGAGCAAACCTCTTTCCAACGGCCGGAATGCCGGGCGCTTCACCGTACGTGACGCCACGACAAGCTGTTGTCGGAGCATCGCGTTTTCGACCAGCAACTGTTCACGCGTGCGGAAGAGATCGCGAGCGAAGCCAACGGCTAACGGAGCCGGACGACACGCCTCGCGCAGCCGGGCGGTGGCTTTCCCCACGACGCGCCGCACCACATCCCGGATCCGAGCTCCAACGACGCTCAACACGGCCTGCGATTTCGCTCAGATCTGCCGGCAGCTTCAAGACTTGTTCTTGTCGAATTTCTCAACGATCCTGCGGCGGAGGAGGCAAGTAGCCATCACAGGGTCGCCACGGCTGTAGCGACCCGCTCGTTGCTTTGGCTCGTACGCGGAGCTCAGCGGTTGCTCTAGTGGCTGACGGGTACTGCCGCACCGCCTAGCCCCTCAGCGGACTTGGCGCGCAGCGCGAAGTCCAGCGACCAGCGGCCAGAGCCGACTGCCGAAAACATTCCCAGCAGGAACAAGACCAGCACGCTGAGTTCCAGAGATTGTCCGGTGGTGAAAAGCCCCTCGTGAGCGTGAACGAAGAGTACTGCGCCCAGCACAGGAGGGATTTGAATCAATGCTG
This sequence comes from Polyangiaceae bacterium, assembly GCA_050298815.1. GTDB lineage: Bacteria > Myxococcota_A > Polyangia > Polyangiales > Polyangiaceae > SZUA-265. The sequence goes on along the minus strand of JBNKUV010000042.1, from coordinate 2,177 downwards.
CCGTGCGCGTGAACACTCCTACCGCCAGCATCAAACCGCCGGCAATGTGAGCCAAGACGACGAAGTGTGCAATCGCGAACGGCCAGAACCAGTCGCCGCTGGTGTGGATCAAGTCGAGCAACAGATCTTGGTTGGTGGTGAAGAGTGCACCGCGCACCAATAGTCCGATGCCCAAGTAGATTCGAATCGCGTCCAAGACGTGAGGACGAAACGACTCGAGCTTGTTGAGCCTAGCTTCCATGTTGCCTCCTGGGTGGATGAGGTTGAGCCACCTGCGAATTGTCGACGCAGGCGAATATGAACGGTATGTTTCCTTAGCCCGATCGGTTACGCACTCATTCCGTCCAGCGCGCTGGCTACTTCGCGTTTAAAAAAGTGAAACTTGAACGCTTCTTGGCGCGTAGCGGTAGGCTGATAGTTGCTGTGGTGCCTCGGCTCAACCGGCTCCTGAGTTCCAGACCGCCACCGTGGTCTTCGATGATTCGGCGGCTCGTCGGGAGCCAGGGAACTTTGAACGGTCTATTAGGCGAGCTGTGGGGCCAGGTCGCTCGACCAGAGGGTCACGCGAGGCCCTTTGCCGTAGCAGAGCACGGCCTTCAGGCGACCTGAAGCGCCGGAGCGGAAGGTCGGCTTGCCAGAGGGGGGGTTACCTTTCGCCCAGCTCTGTGGTGTAGCGCAGAAAATAATCGTGCAACTCTTGAGTCGTTCCGACGCCCAGCTTGGCTTCGCGAACGATCCTTAAACGTCGCGAAAAAAGAACTTCATCGCTGTCCTCCTCGCTTTGCCGCAGCGGCTCAACGGGAGGGCCGCGACGAGCTTCGGGCATGTGGCTGCGCAGCCCGTCGCATTGCCAACACACTCCCTGCTTACCCACCAGCGCACACCGATCCTGGAAGGTCGCTATCATGTGAGCGCGTCCCGACGCGAGGCGATGCCGAAATGTTGACAACGACAAGTCGACGACTTTTGCGGCTTCTTCATTCGTGAACTCAAACACCTCTCGAAGCAACACTGCGGCCGCCTCGATTGGTGGCAAGGAGCGACCGATGCACGAAAAGCAGTAGGCGATGTGCTCACGATACTCATAGCGGAAGCCCGGTCGAGCAGCTCTGGCCTGAATCTCAGCCATCAAGTGATTAGAATCGAGGTGAGCCTGTGCCCCGACGCTTTGGGCGTTGACTGACCATTGTTTGCGAGCACGCAGATGATCCAAACACTTGCGCGTAACGATCGAGAAGATCCACGTACGGAAGGAAGATTCACCACGAAACCTGTCCCGGTTTTGATAGGCCGAGAGCAGGGCCTCCTGAACGATATCTCTTGCGTCTTCCGGATGCGCCACCATGCGGTAGGCAAGCGACTGCAGCGCGGGGAGATGGGGTGCGACCAAGGACCGGAAGCTAGCGGAGGCGGAGTTTGCTGGCGTCTGGTCGGTCATCTTTCACCTTCTAGCAAGCTGTAATGATTGCGAACAGTTGGCAGGTTCAGCGACGGACATGCGTCTAAGTGGATGATGACTGAATCCACCCTCATGCTTGCGCTCCCCATCACCTCTTTTGTGGCCGCGCTCCTGGCTCTTTTGATGTTTCCGCTCACTCTGGGCGTCTCCATGCGTCGGAGAGCCCTCGGCAGCGCAAAAGGCGACGTCACGGCCTTCGTATTTGGCGACGGCAACGATGATACGCTCCGACGCCGTATTCGCGCTTTTGGCAACTTCATTGAATACGTTCCCACCTGTCTCGTAATGCTCGCGCTCACCGAGGTGGGTGGGGCATCTGCTGGATTCTTGTGGTCGATGGGCGGTCTGCTCGTGGCTGGTCGCATTGTTCACTCTTTGGGCATGCTCTATGCTGACTCTCCCGCCCCGCGGGGACTGGCCATGTTCATGACCTACGTGAGTTTCCTAGGACCGGCGGTATGGCTGCTCATCCGGTACTCAGCGTAGCAAGTATCCTTACGTTGTTTGACGGCGGTGGTTCAGACATTCGACGTTCCGTCGCATGACGCAAGCCCCTGAGGTGAACCGTGAGGTAGAAAGGTCGCGCCCCAACGCCGAGCGCTGCAGATGGCGATGGCGCACGCAAGGCGCGCTCGAGTTGGAGACCTTGGCGGGAGCTGCTCAAGCGCAGTTTCGACATCGACATCCAGTGCTCCAAGTGCGGCGGGTCGATGCAGCT
>JBNKUV010000041.1:0-169073 GCA_050298815.1 Polyangiaceae bacterium | reverse complement strand
GTAGTCTCCATCCAAGGTGGGATGATCGCCGTTGAAGCGCGCGCCTTCGCCATCGATGTGGATGAACGTCTCCCACTTTCCCACTATGCGCGCCAACACTTCGTAGGAGATCACGAACTGCAGGCGCTCACCGATGACCAGTTGCTCAACGGCTTTGCCGTCGGCTTTGCGCCTGACTTCCCACCCGAGCACGCGAAGCTTGGCGTCCATCTCGACGGCGAGCGGATGAGCCACGGGTGGCGGCGTGTCTGGCAGCCACTTCGTGAGCGGGTTCTGGTTGTCTTCACCGTCCCGCAACAGGTTGGAAAGCAAGTACGAGCGATTGGATTGGGCGTTGAGCACTGCGAGGTTCGTCGTCTGTTCGGACTCGCGACGGAACCTCGAGTTGAGGGCTGCCAAGTCGTCCGCCTTGGCAATGAGCCAGCGGCGCTGCCCCGACACGTCGAGAAGCCAATTCACGGCTTCGCGGCTGCTCTTGAACACCTCTGCCGACTGCCCGCCAAAGAATGAACCGCCGCCCTGGCTGCGCATCATCGCCAACGGCTCGTCGTCTCGTGCGAGCTCACGGTAGGTGTCCAAAGCGCCGACAGGAGAGAGCCGGGCAGCGAGGGCTGGGTAGTATCCGAGGCTTTGCACCAAGCCACCGCCAACGACGGCAAGAATCAAGATGGTGCCCGGCTTGCCAACACGAAGGCGCCCGAGGAACTTCACTCGGGCCAGCGACGAGAGTTGCACTGCGCGCTCGACAACCAACACCACACACACGACGAGCCCCAACGCTGCAGCCCCTCGCACGTACCACCTCGCCGCGCGCTCAAAACTGCCGGGAAACTTGGCGTCGAGACCGAAGGCGCTAAACGCTTTTTCCGGAAAGTGCTCGAAATCCATGGCCAGCAGGACCAAGAGCGCGGCGCTGATCATCGCGGCTGCCGCCGCACCCCGTCGGTCAGCGTCCAGCTCCGAGAGCGCCAGCGCCACCACGCCGGTCAACGCGAAGACCGGAGCGAACGGAAGCAGGCCCGTTTTCGGCGCCAACAGCCCGTAGACGAGAACACCCAACACAGCCAACAACAACAGGCCATAACGATAGCCGCTCTGTGCCGCACTCTCCTTGGGGGCGCTCACCGCCAACGCCAGAGCCGCCGGGACGAGGGCGCTCCAGGGGAACATCCCATGCCCCAGGTAGTGCACGACGAAGTCGTGAGTCGGGAACTGTTTGGCAGGGTCGACGGCGCTGCCGAGCGCCATCAGGTACACATTCTGGCTCGCAGAAAATGCTGCCCAACCGCCCCACGCCCCACTGGCGAGACCGACCGCCAAAAGTGACCAGGCCAGCCATCGAAGCCCTTTCGGTACGTCATTGGCCAGGCGAGGCGCTTGCCCGGACTTCGCCTCGGACACTTCCGCGTCGCCCTCAGCAGACGTCTGGTCCGGTGCGGGGACGTCACGGTCGAGCGCCACCCGGTCCGCGGAGTGTTCAGCGGGAGTGCCCTGACGCGCCAGAAACCAGCTGCCTGCAGCAGCAAGTGCTGGGAGTGCAACTCCGACCAACACTCCCCGGCAGAAGAAACCGGCAACCATCGACGCGGCGGCAACCCCGAGCAGAGCGACCCGTTGCGACCGGGTGAGGCGACCGTCGTGCAGTGCCAGGAGCAGACCCGAGAACGACAGGCTGAGCGCCGCTATCGTCGCGCTGTCTCCGAACACGGAACGCGCTTGTACGAAGAACAGCGGACACGTCGCCAACACGACAGACGCCACCAGCGCCTGCCTTCGGCCCGACAAACGAGCCGCGGCGAGATACACGCCCGAGATGGCCAACAGTCCCCACACCAAAGCCGGCAGCCGGAGCACCCAGGTGCTCGCGCCAAACACACGCAGCGCAAACCCGGTGACGAGCAACGGCAGCTCCCCGCGGCCGACCTCTTCCACCGTGGGGATGGCGTTGTCACCAGTTTCCGTGGCAAGTTCCTGGGCGCCGAAGACGTTGACCGCGACCCGGCGAGCGAGATCCGCCGAATCCAACTCGTAGGGATCCCATAGGCCCGCCCTCTCCAGCGGCAAAAGCAGGCTCAGCAGAACCAGCCCGCCCAGTGCCAAAAGCGACCACCGACCTAGGGCTCGGCGCACCAGATCCCGCTGTGAGGCTTGCTGGCTCTCGCTTTTTTCTGTATCGGGGGTCTCAGCTCTGGGTGGTGCTTGCTGCATTGGCCGAACGACATCAATCAGGGCGCCGTTTCAGCCGAGTGCGCTGGGACGAAACGCGTCTCGGCGGCGGATCGCGCGCGACCCTAGCAGAAGGCGAAAGCCGAGCCTCCACCAAATCGAAACCGCAGAAGAAATCCCATGCGTTGTGGCACCGTGGCTATTGTCGGCCGAACCAACGTCGGTAAATCGACCTTCCTCAACGCTTGTTTGGGCGAGCGGATCGCTATTGTCTCGCCTCTTCCTCAAACGACGCGAGACGAGCTCCTCGGCGTACTTCACCGGCCCACCGCACAAATCGCGTTCACGGACACCCCCGGTTTTCACCGGCCCAAGACGGAGCTCGGGCGGCGCATGAACCAGACGGCGCTCGACACCGTTCGCTCACACGAGGCGGTGGTGTTCATGACGGACACGAGCCGCCTCGTCCGGCGCCCCCCGCGCCCAGCCCGGCCTCCTGCCGCGACCGCCGGCGATCCGGAGGCGTTCGATCCGCTGCACCCGGACGACCGTCGTCTACTCAAGATCCTGCCGCCGGATGTCCCCGTCATCTTGGTGATCAACAAGGTGGATCTCTTGCGCGACAAGGGTCGCCTGCTGCCATTCATCACCGCCTTCAACGAAGCCCACCCGTTCGCAGCCATCATCCCCACGAGCCTGCTGCGACACGAGGGGATTTCCCAGGTGCTCGACGAATTGGAAGCTCACCTGCCCGAAGGCGACGCCCGCTTTGACGACAGCACGCTGACGGACAAACCCGCGACCTTCTTCGCGCGCGAATACATTCGGGAGCAGGTGCTGCTCAGCACGCGGCGCGAGGTACCGCATGCGGTAGCCGTCACTGTAGAACGATACGACGAGAGCCCCAAGCTGATCCGCATCCAGGCCACGCTGCACGTGGAAAAAGCGGGCCAGCGCGCAATCATCATCGGGCAGCGTGGAGAAGGCGTCAAAGCCATCGGCACCGCCGCCAGGCAGCGTTTGGAGGAGCTACTCGACAAGCACGTTCACCTGGAGCTCTTCGTCCGCGTCACCGAGCGATGGAAAGACGTCCCGCGCCAGCTGCGCGAAATGGGTTACGAGACTGGCGGCGGACGCGATCTATCCAGCGTTCTGCCCAAGCTACCCCAACGGCACGTCACCAAGCCCAAGCCCAAGGCACAGAAGAAGCCAGCCAAGGGCGGCCAAAGCGCCCCGAGCACTGGGGGCCCTCCGAAGCAGGGCAAGCCCAAGCCGGGCAAGGCCGGCGTGAACCCACGCCACGGCAAGCCCAAGCCGGGCAGGTCCGGCGCCAGCCAAGGTAAACCTGGCCAGGGCCCGAACAGGCCTAGCAAGCGGGCCAAGAAGCCCAAACGGAGAACATCGTGATTCCCATCGTCGCACTCGTCGGCCGCCCCAACGTCGGCAAGAGTACTCTGTTCAACCGCTTGGCAGGGAAGAAGCTCGCCATCGTGCACGACCTACCCGGCGTCACACGCGACCGTCACTACACAGAGGCCCACATCCAAGGCCGTGAGTTGATGATTGTCGATACCGGGGGCTTCGATCCGGAAGACGCCGATCCCATGCGGCAAGGCATCGCCCGCCACGTGGAAGCGGCCATTCTCGAAGCCGATGTCGTCGTGTGCGTCCTCGACGTGCTCACGCCACCGACCGACGCGGACCGCGCGGCGGTGCAGCTGTTGCGCAAGTCCGGGAAGCCAGTAGTGTACTTGGCCAACCGCGCCGATAACCCAGCGCGTGAGATGGACGCGACGGAGCTCTACCGCCTCGGCATCGACCCTCTGATCGTCGGCTCGGCGCTCCACGGCCGCAACATGGCCGCGTTCGAAGCGGCCCTGGTCGACAAGCTACCGACGGTACTGGCCACCGCCGAAGACCCCGCGCAGACGGACTTCCCCCGCATCGCGCTCCTGGGCAAACCCAACGCGGGCAAGTCATCGCTCCTGAACCACTTGAGCGGTAGCGAGCGTTCGCTGGTCGATTCACGACCGGGCACCACACGCGATCCCATCGACGTCACCCTCGAGTACGCCGAGCAGAAATACCTCATCGTCGATACCGCGGGTGTGCGCCGCCGCTCCAAGGTGCACGAGGCTGTCGAACTCGCCAGTGTGATGCGCTCGCTGCGCACCATCGAGCGATCCGATCTCGTGATCGTGATGGTGGACGCCACGGAAGGATTGACTGACCAAGACGCACGCTTGCTGTCGCTCTCGACGGATCGCAAGCGCGCCATCATCGTCGGCTTGAACAAGTCCGATCTGCTCGACAAGCGCCAACGACAACAAGCGATCGCGCAAGCCAAGACAGCACTGCACTTCGCGCCTTGGGTTCCCGTCATGGAACTCAGCGCAAAGAGTGGCCGCGGAGTACCGCAGCTGATGAAGCAGGTGGACAAGGCCTTCACGGAGTTCTCCCGCCGCATCAAGACGTCTGACCTGAACCGTTTCTTCGCCGAGGTCCTGGAGCGACATCCCCCGCCCACTCGCGGCGGCAAAGCCCCGCGACTGATGTACGTCACCCAGGCAGAAACACGCCCGCCCGTGTTTGTCGCCATGTGTAGCCATGCGGACGCGCTGGCCGACAGCTACCGTCGCTTCGTCGCCAACCAACTGCGCGAAGCTTTCGGCTTCGAGTCGATCCCCCTGGTTGTGCGCTTTCGTTCACGCCGTCGAAGAGAGCGGCCACCGAACGAACAGCACTGAGAACCGATCCCAAAAACACCGCGGCGGCTTGTCGGTCGCAAAGGGTGTAAACCGGCCAGCGCAGCTTGGTTTGGACGGCGGCATGAGCGCCGGCCGAACCAGCCAGCAACTCGGTGGTTCTCAGAGCTGGATCCCCAGCAGTGTGTGTATATGTGCACCGTGGGGGGCCAATGGTGCCCCAGTTGATTCCGAATCACTGTCAGTTTGCGGCGCAATCGTCCGTCGAGGTGCTACCTTGATCACTGACTCCACCGCTCGTGATGAACCGCTTGGTATCCCAGAGGTCACGGACCGCTATCCATTGGACGAGCACAGCAGTCCTGAGCATGGTGTCGGCGGCAGCTTGCGGGAGGGTTTTCTATGAGGAAGTCGCCCCGGAGCAGTCGGTATTGGTCGTCCAGGGGCCAGACGCCGCCGCCGGCGCGGAACCAGAGGGCATGACGCCGGAGGGTACCGAAGACATCGGCAATAGCCCAACGGACATGAACGATGCCGGTGCGGTCCCAGACCCCACGAGTCCTGTCCTCACCGACGCTGGACCAACGTTGGCGTCCGAGGACGCAAGCCTTGGAAACGGCGGTGATCGGGGTGAGCCCGGTGTCGGCGGGAGTTCGGGCACCGGTGGGGTGAGCGGTAGCGCCGGCGAGACAGGACAAGGCGGGACGTCCGGCACGGGCGGAACAGGTGATAGCAGCGGTGGCGGAACGGGCGGTGCTACCGAGGGCGTCGGGGGAACAGGTGGAACCACTGCTGGCGTCGGGGGAACAGGCGGCACTACTGCTGGCGTCGGAGGAACGGGTGGTACTGGTGGACAGACGAGTGGCGCTGGCGGCGCTGGTACCGGGGGAGCAGGCGGCGCTGGTGCGGGTGGCGTGCCGGGCGGTACCGCCGTCTGCGTTCCAGATGCTGACTGCACTTGTGCGGACTATGAGGGCGGCGAGTATCGGCTCTGCGTCACCGAGGCCACCTACCAGGAGGCTCAGACAAGCTGTGAATCTGCCGGAATGGCACTGGTGCGCGTGGATGACCAGGCCGAAAATGACTGGCTGTTGGCAGAGTTCTCGTCGCTTGGTTTGTTCCTCGCTGTGAGCCAGCCGATGGTGTTTCTCGGAGGCACCGACGCGGCGGTAAACGGCGAGTGGCGATGGTCCGACGGCGATGTGTTCTGGAACGAGACCGACGGTGCGGTCTTGTACACCAACTGGTGGCCTAACTTTCCAAAGCCGGGCGAGCCAGGCGATTGTGTTGGCATGCTGGAGGACGGCACATGGGCCGAGCGTGCCTGTACTTCGGGCAGCGTGACGTTCGCGTGTGAGATCCGATAGTGGTTGAGAGGTTCCTCGGTTGCGGCCAGCTCCGGCACCCCACCGAAGCCCAACGGGATGGTCGCCGCGGCCGGGATCGGCGGGGGGGTCACAGCTCGAGATACCAGGGATGGGTCCAAGTCAGAATGTGTACGCGACCTGGATCTCCCCGTACGCGGGCGGAGGCTGATACAGGTCGTGGTCGCCCTGACCGCGAGGAATGCGCCTTCTGTTGTTTAGAACGTTCAGCCCCCGCAGCGTCACAGCGAGTCCGTCCACACCCAAGTCTCGTGCGCCGACGGCCACATCCGCGTAGAAGATGTGCTTGACCACAACCTCCCGGTTTACGCCGGGCTCGATGAAGCCGACGTTGCCCACGTCGTCCACCGGAACGCGGCCGGGGATCTTGTGCATGTACCGCAGGTTCAGGTCAGTGAACACACCGCTCTCGAACAGAAGGTTCGTGAACGCCGTTCCTTGAAATTCTGGGTAGCCCAGGAAACGGCCGTCTGCGTTGAGGAAGCTTTCTTCCTCAAACCCTTCGACTTTGACGTCAAACGTTGCCTTCCTGGTCCACGTGGCATTGAAGCCCGCGATGTTGCGCTGCATGAACTGGTAGTCGAACTTGAACTCCAAGCCGTCTGACTTGAAGTCGCCAGCGTTCACCCAGTTATTTGCTTGTCCGGTGGCCTGAGCCGCGGTGTTGGCAGCGAAGATCATGTGGTTGGCGCTCATGATCCAGTACACGGCATTGACCTTGACGTCATCCGAGATGTTCCAGATCGCCTGAATGTCGTGGTTGTGGGAAAACTCGGGTCCGTCGACAACGAGACCAAAGTAGTTCCCGAACAAGCCCAACGGCCACTGCGCCTGCCACCAGTTGGCGCGCCGATAACCCGTGTTGAAGCTGTACTTCAGCAGAGCGTAGTCATCGCCAAAAGGACGAGTGATGACGCCGCCTCTGGGCGAGAACACGAAGCGCCCATCGCTGCGCGGCTGGTTCCACTCCACGCGCGTCCCAGCGAATACCTCGAGGTGATCAATGAGCCGCCACTGTTCCTGCAAGTACGCACCGATGGTATTGTCTGAACCTGGAACCCACACGGCGGACGTGTATTCGGCACCTGCCGGCGATCGTATTGACCCTTGCCCGCTTGCAGGATCTTCTGGCAATACGGGCACGGCGCGAGAGTCACCGTACTGGCCATGCACGTAGTCGATACCGGCGAGGACAGTGTGCCCTTTGAGCCCTGTGTAGGAGCCACTGAGGCTGCCACTGAGGGTGCTGTTGTCTTGATGCATGTAGAATAGCGGCCCAGGACCACCTGGGCCAGGCGAGCAAGCATCGGGATCCATCTCGGGATCGGTGCAACCAAACTGTCCTGGGCCAAAGGAGAACGCGCCGTTGAAGATGTACTTGTCGAATCCGACCTTCAAGTGCAGGTTCAGATCTTCCGACGCCTTGATGTCCTTCTCGGCAACCATGGTGTAGTTCTGCAGTGAGAAGTCCTCGTCATGCTGATAGGGTCGCCATGACAAGTCGTCCGCATTGGCCGTCGGGTACTGGGCCATGGCGCTGTTCTGATGGGGATTCATCGCTCGGAACCAAATGCGCCAATCGTGGAGCTCAGCCTTGCCGTAGAACTCATAGCTCTGAAACTCGCCGTCGAAGTTGTCTACGTTGTAGTCACCGCGCGGGGCGTTCTGAAACCATGCTCCGTAATCCTTGCTGACCCACCCCTGCACCAGAGGGATGTTGAGGTTCAGCAGGATACCGGCGTCCTCCGTGAACTGCTTGCCATACTGGAGGTTGCCCACGTAGGTGTTTGTCCTGCCCTGCGTGAAACGTCCATAGCGCACGGTGCCTGTCGTTCCCTCGGCTGATGACGGCTTCTTCGTGACGATGTTGATGGCCGTGAAGAGGGCGTTGTCACCCCAGACGATCGAGCCCGGCCCATGAATGATCTCGATGCGTTCTACTTTCTCGAGTGAGTTCACCTCGTCCAAATCGCCTGTCATCACGGACGTCCACCCCGAGCGGCTGATGTTGTGCCCGTCCATCAGCAAGACGATCTTGTCGTTGGTGTGGAACATGTAGCCACGGACTCCAATCAAGTCGTCATGGAAGAACTGGCGTGTTGGATAAAACCCGGGCACTCTTTGCAGCGCTTCACTCACCGTGCGAATGCCGGCGCGGCGCAGTTCTTCCGCGCCGATGACCGTCACGACGGCTGGCGCTCCGTCCAAGCTCTCGGTGCGCTTCGATGCGACGAAGGTGTCCCCCAGACGCATGTTGAGAAGTTCGCCCAAGTCCAGGTCGGCGAAGTCGTTGGCTGGGTCGTGCGCGTCGGGCTCAGGTGGTGCACTCGGCGGCGGACTGGGTTCCGGGGCGTTGGGCGCTGGCGGCGGACTGGGTTCCGGGGCGTTGGGCGTTGGCGGCGCACTGGCTTCCGGGGCGTTGGGCGTTGGCGGCGCACTGGCTTCCGGGGCGTTGGGCGCTGGCGGCGCACTGGCTTCCGACTCCGACGTCGGACCAGCTGGCAGAGCATCGTCTGAAGACTCTGCTTCGCTCGGGGGAGGCGCTTGCTCGTCCGCGGCGGAGTCTTCGGACGCAGGCGGCGGCTCTGTTTGCGCAAGGGCAAATTCGACGGCTGTGAGTAGGACCAGGCTAGCGGCGATGGCTCCAATGAGTCTTCTCATGATGTTTCCCTCAGTGACGACGACCTGCTACGAGGTCGTATAGACTGCCGGCGCCGTAAGCTTAGACGCCATCGGTAAACACTCCCGATTCACCTGTTGCGCCCCAAGAAAGGAAGCCGGCGTTCCAACGATAGAACATACGCCGTGGCAAACACTAGCGCCGCAAAGACAAATCCGCGCGATGCACGCGCCGTGGCGAGATGGTGCTCGGTCCGTCAACCTAAAGCGCCCACGTCCCCGAGTCGGCTTGTCGTAGGCATTCATGCGACACCCGCATACTCACACTCACGGTCGATCGCTCATGACTGCAATAACGAATCGCCCCGTCGCGCCTGATCTGCCTGACGCGGTGTCGATAGCCTGGCAGCCTTCTGTCTGACGCGGTGTCGATAGCCTGGCAGCCTGCGGAATAAGGCGCCTGCCAGATAATACAGACGTGCCTGCGTAGAATCGTCGCTCCAGGCCTGTGCAGCCAACCCTCGCTTTCATGGGTCTGCGGAGCGGGGCAAATCGCTACACTGCGCCGTGGGGCACGCGTCAGGGTACGAAGACTTCTTCAGCAGCCTACCAGGTTTGATTGTTGACTACCCGCGACAAGCGTCAGCCGCGCACCACGATGCGAGTCGCAAGGACACTCGTGTCGCGTGTGATGAGGTGGGCCCAGGCACACCCGTTGGGGCGGCCAGGCGAGGGGATTCGGCGTCGCAACATGGCGCAACGCTGTTACCTCGACAATCTCGACCAGATGGGCAAAGATAGCGTACGCGCGAGGGGATGCGCAGGCCCCGGAAGATTGCGATGAAGAGCCTACGAGGGAAACTGATTCGACTACTGCTTGTCATGACAGCCGTCGTCTCGGTGCCAACCGCCCTGGTCGTGGGCAGTACGAAGATAAACAGTTCCGAGCGTCACCTGAAGGCGACTGAGGAGCAGCTCAAGCAGGCCATCCTGGATACGGGTCGGGTTCTAACGCAGAGCCATGCACAGGCGCTGGAGCGCCTCACGCTGGACAATGCGTTCGCTGACATGCAAGCCCTCGTAACGAAGGCCGTGACGGAAAACTCGCAGCTGGTTTACGGCGTCTACGTGGCTCGGGATGGATCGACACTGGCGTTCGCGCAGCAGGGGGAGGAGAACCAGGCTCTTCCGTTACCGCCCAACGGTTGGAACCTGGTCGGCCTCAGCAGTGACTCGTACCACGTGGACCGATTGGCCCAGCGTGATGCGATGGTCCTCGGCGCGAACGTTTTGGAGACAGCGGTCCCCGTTCTCGACGAGGAGTCCGGCCAACCCCCTATTGGCACGCTGCGTTACGGATTCTCGACTGCGGGTGTCGACCAGGCAATCTCCGCCGCCAGGAGGGAGGCCGATGAGGAGCTTCGGCGAGCATTGATCCAACTGACAGCACTGTTCGTCGCCGCTGGCATCGTTGGCTTGATGATCGGTCGACGGCAGGCCGTCCACATCGCCGAACCGCTTGGAGAGCTCACTCGAGCGGCCTCTCGGCTGGCCGCGGGAGACAGAACGGTCAGCGTCCAGATTAGTTCTGACGATGAGGTCGAAGCGCTGGGGACTTCCTTCAACCAGATGGTCAAGGAGTTGAACTCCTCGTACGGGCAGCTCGAGGTGCTCAACCGCGACTTGGAGGCGCGCGTTCGCGAACGTACCGCGGCACTCCACAGGATGAACCAAGAGATGCGAGCGGTCCTCGATGGCGTCGACGAGGGGCTCGTGATGCTCTCAGCCGAGGCGCGCGTCGTCGGCACGCCGTCCGCCGCTGCCGTAGCGTGGTTCGGCGCTCCAGGATCGGACCCGTCGTTCACCGAATACCTGTCAGCCACATCGGAACAATTCGCGGAGATGTTCGATTTGGGCTGGGAACAGGTAACCGCTGGCTTTCTGCCGCTGAGCGTTACGATCGCGCAGTTGCCGAGCCGAATCGATGGGGAGCGGAGCTACGCGTTTCGCTACATTCCATTGCTGGCTGGCGAGCGCCTGGATGGTCTGCTCGTCGTCGTCACGGACATAACGGACGCCGTGGAGCGTGAACGAGCCGAGACTCAGCAGCGGGACCTGCTCGGTGCGTTCCGTGCACTCACGCTCGATCGTGATGGTTTCCGAGTATTCGCTGCTGAAACGACGGAAACCATACGGCACATCGTTGCTGGCGACCTGAGCATCGAAGCGTTGCGGCACGAACTTCACACACTCAAGGGCAATGCGGCATCGCTGGGAATGATGGGGATCGCGAACGTGTGTCACGAGTTGGAAGAACATGTGGCGGAGGGCACGTTCTCGGCGAGCGATGCGCTGGCACGGCTCGAAAACGCCTGGATGACGTTGACCCAACAACTCGGAGAGCTGCGGCGCGATGACGTTGACGACGTCGTGGTCGCTGCAGTCGAGCACCAGGGCGCGGTCCGTCAGCTGGAGCAATTGGGAGTCGACGCCAAAGCGATCCGCCGTATCGAATCCTGGAAGCTACGACCAGTCGCCAAGGACTTCACACGCTTGGCGGAACAGGCCAGGGCGCTCGCACGACGCTTGGGTAAAGGTGACGTCGACGTGGAGGTGAGCGTCTCCGACATACGCCTCGATCCAGCAACGTGGTCTCCGTTGCTCTCGAGCATGATTCACGTCATTCGCAACGCCGTCGATCACGGTATCGAGCCGACGGAGGAGCGGGATCGAGCAGGCAAGTCGCACGAACCTCGGTTGTGCTTGAGATGCTACACCCGGGCTAACGAGATGCTGATCGAGGTGGAGGACGATGGGCGGGGCATCGATGCGGAACTGCTGAAACGACGTCGCTCGGAGTTCGGACTGTCTGCCGACGCGAGTATCGTCGATCTGATGTGCCATGCGGGCGTCACCACCCGCACGCATGCCACGGCGGTGTCAGGTCGTGGGATCGGAATGGCCGCCGTGAGAAAGGCGACGGACCACCTTGGAGGGACCATCAGTGTCGAATCCAGTACCGGCGTCGGAACCAAGTGGACGTTCACCTTCTCCGTCGCCCCTGTCGACCGCACGTTTTGGGTCGACACTCACACCCCACTTCAGAGGGCATCGGCGTAATTGGGCACAATCCATCGACGAGAGGTGTCGCGGGAGGTCGTCGACATGAGACGGCGCCGCATGTTGGTCGGCTCCGCCCTGTTCGGTGCTGGAGTCGCTCTGTGTGGCGCTCCGAGATTAGCGGCTGCAGCCCAGCCTTCGCTGTATGTGTTTCTGCACACACGCTTCGAACCGCGCGCCCTTGGTCGAACGTTCTCGGAGGCGTTGCCAGGAGTCTCTCCGTGGGTGCTGACTCGATCACGGGATTTCAGTCGAGTTCGTGAGCGAAACCCCGATGCGGTACTGGCGCTCTCTCCAGTGCTCCAGGCTCAAGATTTCAAGCCAGCACTACAGGGCCACCGGGACGGCGCTAGCTCGGAGGCCTACGTGCTCTTGGCACCCCAACGATTGGCTCCTGCTAGTGTTCGTTCGGTTGGCGCGGTGGACATGCTGGGCAGGAGGGAGATGCCCCAGTTCGTGGCATCGCTGTTGGGGGGCGACGAGCCGTCAGTGACACCGGTGACGAAACTGGCCGACCTTCTGGCGTTGCTTCAGTTGGAGAAAGTGCAAGCCGTTCTGTTACCCGCCCGCGAAGCAGAGCCGCTGATGTCACGAACCCGCCTTTCCTTGACTGTGACGAAGCTGAACAGCGCAGCGGTGGGCCTACCGGCGTTCTGCCCGCTCACTGCGTCAGGGGAACGCATCAAACGCATGTTGACGGAGCTACCGGCCTCCGCACTAGCTGACATCGGGGTGGACTCATGGCGTTGAGCTTCTTTTCGAGACTTCAAAAGGCACTGCTGCTCTTTTCGGCGTCTCTGATCATGTCGTGCTCGAGCGCGCAGCAGAGCGCTCCGAAAGCACCACCGCCCCTCTCCCTCCCCGCCCCAGCGCGGCGTGCCGAGTTCGACGTCGTGGCGGTCTTCCTGCCACCAGATGCCTGGGTGGAATCGACCTGGACGACGCTGCGGGACGAGTTGAGCCCCGAATTCGACGTCGTGCCGATCCCGATTTCGAAGGACTCCACACCCCAGGACTTTGCGCGGGCGTTCGCCGAGTATTCGCCAAAGTGCGTGATCCTTTTCGACAACAAGACCACTCATCTCTACGCACAATACCAAGCCACTTTGCCCCAGCAGGAGTTCCCACCAGCGGTCATTCTGCTGAGCTCATACGCCAACCTTTACACCAACGTGCGGAACTCGACGGGCATTGCTTACGAGGTGTCACTGTTGCTGAGCGCGACTAGGTTGCGCAGCTTCGTGTCGGTGCCTGTCGAACGGGTCGGGGTGGTCTATCGCCGCAAGTTCGAGAGCTACGTGCGCACGCAGGCTGAGCTCGCCAAGAGCGAGGAAGTCGAAGTCGTTCCGGTCGAGGTCTCCAATGGCGCGTCGCCAGCTGAGCTCGAGGTTGCTCTCTCCAAGTTGGTCCGGGATGAGGATGTGGATGCACTTTGGGTACTCAACGACAACGGCCTCCTCACGCCTGAGCACATCAGCAAGGGCTGGTTGCCTACACTGGACTCGCAACACGTTCTGACCATCGTCGGGATCCCCACTTTGGTGACCAAGGGTGCGCACTTTGGAACCTTCGCGGTGCTGCCCGATCTGAGTGCACTAGGTGTCCAGTCCGCGACCCTGGTCTACGACCTCGCAGACAACGACTGGAAGCTGCCTGCGGGTGCAGCTATCGAAGAGCCGCTGAGCGTCAGGACGGTTCTGGACGTCGACACAGCTCAACGACACTTCGGCCTGAAGGAACACGCCTTGGGCGAGCTCAGCGAAGTTGCCAAGTAGCGTTTTCTGGTCCCGTGTCTGCTCGCCGTGGGCACGCGCCCCAACCTTCGACTTTGGAGCGACGAGGACCGCACAGATCCGTTACACTGCCGTCCCATGACGACCACCGACGCGTGCCACCGCGCATACCGCGACGTCGTGCGCATGGCGCGTCGGTTCGTGTTCACCGACGACGATGCGCGCGACCTGGCGCAAGACGCGTTGATGATTGCGCTCGACCGCGGGTTCGATGATTGGTCTGCCCCCGCGCGCCGCGCTTGGCTGCATGGCGTCCTCTGCCGCCTTGCCGCACACGCGTTGAGCGCGCGTTCGTCGACTAGGGCGACAGCCATCACGGCACCCGTGCTGACGACGAACCAGTGTTGGCTTTCAGGGCGGAGCGAACACGCCTCAGGGAGTTCGTCGGACGCTATGCGCCGCAGCGGCAAGTCGACATCGCCGAAGCCGTCAATGCCACGATCAACAGAGTTGACGCGTCCGTTTCGCGTGTCGCCGGCATCGAGAAGCGCAACGCTACCCGAGTCGAATCGAGCGTCATTCGTGGCTCCGTCGTCGCGCGAGTGAAACTTCCGGCTCAACTTCCATCGGGTCAGGGAAGAAGCCACGTAGGAGAAAATGCACATTAACGCACTGCACCAGCCGCAAGTAGTGCACGTCGCACCTCGATCAAGTGGTTGAAATCAGAAACATTCGAACCGAGCACCGAGCACTGGACCCGGCTAAGAAAAATTCCTGAGCAATGAAACTGTAACCAAAGGATTGACAGCGGCATCCTCGTCGTTAGTCTCGCGCACACTTCGCGCACACTTCGCGCAAAGGGCGCCGTGCGTTAGGTGTACGAACTCCTCACGCAACACTGTGTTATGTGCACACGCGCTTGGCGCAACACTGAGAGAGGGAGTCATGGGAAGAACGAGAACAGAGGCGGACTATCTGCGCATCGGGAGGCAAGTGGGTTCGGATACAATCGCCGATGAGGCGGATCACGCGGCGACGCGTTGGCAACGTGATGTGCAGGCGTTGGCCCGCTATGGCTGGGGGGCCACACGGCTCGCTCAGTTCAACGCGCTGCGCGAGCAACATCGACAACTGCGCGAGAGCCGGCCGGAAGCGATCGCCGCCAAGACGATGGCCGTGGAAGCCAGTTCCACGCTCCGACAATCGGCGAAGGCTTGGGAAGGTCAGGTCACTTCGTTGCTCGAGCCCCTCGCCATCGACGACAGTGCGGTGGACGCCGATCTCGACGCAGCGTTGGACAAGGCCAAAGGCGCAGATGCGTTGGTCGGCGCCTTGTTGAGCACCCTGAGCAAGTACGAGTCGCGCTTGCCACAGGACGCGGCGCTTCCGGAATGTCTCGAGCAAGGTCGCGAGCTGCAAGCCGCCCTCGTCGATGCCGCAGGTAAGAAACCCCTAGCGTTCGCCGGCACCATCGCCGACACGCGTGAGATCGATGTGCTCGACGGGCGTCTCTCGGTCCAAATCAGCGGACTGAACCGTGCCGCCCGCCGTGCCATCCGCGCCAGCGCCCTGAACGCGACCCTCACCGAGTACCGTCGGCGAGACTCCGCACGACGCAAAGGCGAGGAGACCTCCCCTACCACCGGCGCTCCCGGGTGAACTCGCAGCCCGGGTGAACTAGAAGCCCGGGTGGACCAGAAGCTCAGGGGCACATCACTCGGACGCCCTCTCGGAACGCGGCCCTCCTTGCATCGCCTTCGCTCGTGTCCCCTGCGGAGAGCGGTCACCCGTGCCGGACCGCGTCCGCCCTTGCCGGCTCGCCTGAACCATTGTCCGCTTGCCGCGCGCCTTTGCCCGGACTCCGCGCACGCTCGCCCGGACTCCAGGCGCCGTTGCCGACCCGGTTGAGCCTCTGCCCGCTTGCCGCGCGCCTTTGCCCGGACTCCGCGCACGCTTGCCCGGATCACTTGAGCCCTTGCCCGGTTGCCGCGCGTTCGTGCCCGGACTCCGCGCACGCTTGCCGGCTCGTTTGAACCCCTGCCCGGACTCCGCGCGCCCTTGCCGGCTCGTTTGAACCCCTGCCCGGACTCCGCGCACGCTTGCCCGGATCACTCGAGCTCTTGCCCGGATCACTCGGGGACGACGCCGGACGGGTTCGCGCGCGCTGGCCCACGGCGCGCGTGAACCCCGCTGCCCCGAACCCCCACTCAGCGCGTCATCCGCTCAACGCGTCACCCACTCAGCGCGTCATTCGCTCAGCGCGTCAGTGAGCCGAGCGAGCTGCTCGAGGTTGGAAACGCCGCCGGCGATCACCGGCAGCTGCCAGCGCGGACACACGGAGAGCTCCGGATCGTTCGCTAGGGTTACCAGACGGCGTTGCTCTTCCAGCGCGAGCTCTTGCACGCGCGTGAGCGCTTGCCCAACGTGCGCGTGGAGCTCTGGGGGGAGCAGTGGGCGGAGCTCGGCGAGACCGGCCTCGGGATCCGACGGAACTCGGTGGGTGCGGTTGAGCACCAAAGCGTCTGCGCGCATCTGGCGCTCTCGCAGCGCTTTGGCGAAGTAGACCGCGTCTTCGAGCGCGACGACTGCGGGACGAGCCACCAAGACGAAACCGAAGCTCGGATCCCGGAACGCCGCCGCAACACGCTCGGCACGGTCGGAAAAGCCGCCAAAAATGGCACTCAGCTCGACCAACAACGTGGCCACTTGCTCCAGTGTGCCCGCTCCGGTGAGTTTACCCAAACCACGGATCACCGTCGCCACACTCTTGCTCACCCAATCCAACGAAAAGCGTCGCGACCCGTCCACCGCACGCACGATGGCTTGGAGTACCGGTCCGCCAATGGCGTCGTTGAGGCGCTCGGGGGCCTGCAAGAAGTCCAATGCGTGGCGCGTCGGTGGCGTGTCGAGCACGATGAGATCGTAGTCGGGCAAGTCGAGCACCGAGAGCAGCTTCTCCATCGCCATGTACTCGTTGGTGCCGGCGAGGTAGTCCGAGAGATACCGGTAGAGGGAATGGGAGAGGATGGCCTGTTGCTGCGCCTCGGTCGGCGCCAGCCGCTGGACCAACTCCGTGAGCGTCTGCTGCGCGTTGAGGACAGCGACACTCAGCTCGCCGCCCTCGATACTCAACGTCTCGAGCTTCTGCGCGTCCACCCGTTGGTAGCCCGAATCGCTGCGATCGACGCCCAAGCTGTCCGCCAAGCGACCAGCCGGATCGACGGTGAGTGCCAGCACGCGCTTGCCGCGTCGGGCCGCTGCCACGCTGAGCGCCGCCGCAACGCTCGTCTTGCCAACACCGCCACAGCCCACGCACACGAGCACCCGACGCGCGAACAAGCTCGAAAACGGGTCACTCATGAGGGGTCGCGGTCATGTTGAGCACAAGCATACGGGGGGGTCTGAGCACAAGCATTACGGGGGGGTCCACGGCGGTATAGTCGTCGTGGCGCGCATGCGAAGGGGAAATTGCGCTCGCGACGCAGGCCTTCGTCGTATGGGGCGCGGCAGCGTGAACGCAGGCGGAAACTTGGCCGGCAGGCGCCGCGCGGGGCAGAGCAGCCTGATGCGCCCCGAACGAGACCTCGCCGCCACCACCGATCCCCTCGCCGAATTGCGCCGCGTGCTCGAGTCGTTTCGACGCGCCGGAAGCTTCGAAGCCCTCGCCCTCGCCGATACCCAAGGCCTGCTCATCGCCGGAGCCGGTCAATTTTTGCGCTGCGAGGAGCTCGCCGCGCACGCTGCCGAACAACCCGCCGACACGGTGGCCCGTTTCGAACTACTCGGCACACCCGTGCTCCTCTGCGCCCAGCCTCGCCACCCCCACCACGTTGGCCTGGACGCCGCCCTCTCCGACGAGCTGCGCATCCAGTGCGCCCACGCACTCGGCGCCCCCCTAGCCCGCGCCGCCGCCTGACGCAGACGCCGCCCTCACCGACGAGCTGCGCATCCGGCGCACCTGCTCCAGTGCGCCCCCGCACTGCGGCCTCAGGTGAGGCTCCCTTCCGATCTGAGGCAGAGCCTGGGCGCACAGTCTGTACGTTCGCGCGTGGCGGTGTAGTGTGGGCGGGTGGGCGATTTCGTGGATCTGCATTGTCACCTCGTCGTGGGCGTCGACGATGGGGTGCGCTCCGTCGAAGAGAGTCGCGAGCTGCTCGTGGGATTGGCCCAGCTCGGGTTCTCGTCCGTGGTTGCCACACCGCACATGCGTCCCGGCATGTTCGACAATGACCGCGATGGGTTGACACGCGCGTTTGCTAAAACCGCAGAAGCCCTGGGCGCAACCCCCGCGGCCGAGACGCCCTGGTGGACGGCAGCGAGCGGCGAGCTGCCGCGCCTCGCGCTTTCCGCCGAACACTACTTCGATGATGTCGTCTATCAGCGGGTGCTCGATGGCGCGGCCCTGCCCTACCCGGGCGCCCGCGCCGTGCTGCTCGAGTTTTGGGAAACGGACTTTCCGCCGAGCATCGACCGCCTGCTCGCGCGGCTGCGTCGAGACGGGCTCGTGCCGGTCATCGCTCACCCAGAGCGCTACCGCGCGATCTGGCGCGCCCCCGAAACCCTCGAACGCCTACTAGACGTCGGGGCCGCCGCACTGCTAGACACCTCTGCCCTCGTGGGAAAGTACGGCAAACAGGCGCAACGGAGCGCGGAGCAACTGCTCGAGGCAGGCTGCTATCAAGCGGCTTGCAGCGACTCCCATCGCCCGAGTGACCTTCAGTCCGTGGCGTCCGGCATCGAGTTCATTCGGCGACACTACGGCGATGAGGAAGTGCGCACCCTGTTCGCCGACGGCCCGCGCCGCATCCTAGAAGGACGAATCGTGGCGTGAGCTGGTTGGTTCGGCACCGCTACAAGCTACTCATCTCGTTGGCGCTCGCCTTCGGCTTCGTCTGGCTGATGCGCATCGGCGATCTGCCGATGTTGCCTGCCGGGCAAGATCTCGCGCGCTTCGATTGGGGCAGCCTCCTAGCCTACAACGTCATCTGGTCGTTGGTTCACGTGCTGCGCGCCTGGCGTTGGAAGTACTTGTTAGCGCCCATCGCCCTGGTCCCGATGCGGAAGATCTTGCTGACTTCTTTTATTGGGTTCGCAGCCATCGTCATCTTGCCGATGCGTGCTGGCGAAATCGTGCGCCCTGCCCTGGTGCGCGAAAAAGGAAAGCTATCCGGCTGGAGTGCCACGGGCACGGTCGGCGCCGAGCGCATCATCGACGGACTCGTGTTGTCGTTGATGTTGCTCTTCGGCCTAGTCGCCTCGACTCCCCTCGATCCCTTGCCGGAACGCATCGGCAACTTGCCCATCTCCCCGCGCCTGGTCCCCCAAGCCGCCTACTTTGCCCTCGCGCTCTTCGCCTGCGCCTTCGTCGTGATGGGCCTGTTCTATTTCGCGCGAAGTTGGGCGCGGCGCTGGGTAGAGAAGCTCGTGGGGCTGGTCTCCAAGGGCCTGGCAAGCTGGGTTGCCGAGCGCATCGAGCGCGTGACCGACGGCCTGAGCTTTCTGCCCAGCGTGGGTCACACGCTGCCGTTCATCCTCGCCACGACGGTGTATTGGTTGCTCAATGCCGCGGCCGCACAGTGGCTCGGCCGTGGGTGCGGCCTCGACGTGATGACGTTCGCACAATCCTGCGTGCTGACGGGCGTCTTGGCGCTCGGCATCATGGTCCCCAATGCCCCGGGCTTCTTCGGCGCGTTCCAGTTTTCTGCCTACGCAGCGCTGTCGCTCTTCTTCGTCGAAGAGCAACTCTTCACCGACGGCAGCTTGATGGTCTTCTTCCTGTTCGTGTCCCAAAACGCCATCATGCTCGTCTTCGCCCTGGTGTCAGCCGCCCTGATGCGCACCAGCATGGGAGCCGCGCTCTCCACCAGCGACCAGACCCTCGACGAAGCGCCCGCCAGCACGACGACATAGGGACCCGAAGGCCACGGCGCAGCAAACTTGGCCGCCGCGGGCGAAGTTCGCTAGCGGCAGAGCATGGCGGCAAACGGTCTTCGAGCAGGCACGCTGGGTCGGCGAGCAGCCCTGAGTGGACTCTTCTGTATCAGTGCGACTCTGTTTGCAGGATCCGTCACGGCAGGCACGAGCGCGGACTTGGGCTACACGCGTCTGCAGGTGTACAGCGGGGCGCTCCGCTACCTGCGCATCGATCTCGGCTACGAAATCACCGAGAAGAACGCAGAAGCGGCCTACTTGCTGTTCAAGTACCAGCCGCAGCACCAAAAACAGACGAGCTTTGGCGCCTTCGAGATCATCGAGACGAAGACGGGCGTCAAACTCGCCGTCAAGCTGCCGAAGATGCCCGGCTACCACGAGCAGGTGCTGCGGGACGGACTCATCCGCAAACTGCGAGAGGACTACGGCGAAAGCAGTCCCAAAGCCCCACCCGACGAGAGCAAGAAGAAGCCGAAAAAGAAGCGCCCGTCGGACGACGATGAGGCGCCCAAAGCCGAGGAAGATCCGCCACAAGACGGCAAATCACCCGTGGAACGCCTGCGCGGCATCGCTCCCGAGGAGTGAATCTCGGGCTCCAGCGCTCGAGGCGTGCTCCCGCGCACCGACAAGAACGGCCACAACGTTCCAACATCGCTCGGGAAAACTCTTTCGGCCCGCACCACAAAACGCCAGGCTGAGGCGAAACAAAAACCTGCGTGGCCAGCGGAACGAGCTCAGGGTACGATCCGCCAAATCCGTCGCTTCATCTCTCGGACGGGAGCGGTGGTAGAACCGTCGGGGGGACGATAAGAGTATTCAGCCCGCACCATGGCCCCCGAAAGCAAGCTCCCCCCACTCATCGGCCGCTACAACGTGGTCCGTGAATTGGGGAAGGGCGCCATGGGTCGTGTGCTGCTCGCCCACGATCCGGTGCTCGACCGGGACGTCGCCGTCAAACACCTGCGCAGCGATCTGCCAATTGCTCCAGAGCAGCGCGAGCAACTGCTCGAGCGCATGCGCCAGGAAGCCCGCGCTTCTGCCCGCGTGAGCCACGCTAATCTCGTAGCACTGCACGATATGGGTGAACATCCAGAGCTCGGGGTCTACTTGGTGTTCGAGTACGTCGAGGGGCCCACGCTAAAACAGAAGCTGGAACAGGGCCCGATGGGAGCGGAGGCCGTCGCGCGCATCGCTCGTGAAGTCGGCTCCGGCCTCAAGTTGCTGCACGATGCAGGGGTGATTCATCGAGACGTCAAGCCCGACAACGTCATCTTGTCGCAAAGTGGTGCCAAGCTGACTGACTTCGGCATCGCACGCATTCCTGACTCGACGTTGACCGGAGCCGGTAACATCTTGGGCACCCCTGCCTACAGCGCCCCCGAGGCCATCCGCAACGGCAAGTTCTCCGCACAAAGTGATCAGTTTTCGCTCGCGACGACTCTGTACGAAGCCCTGAGTGGTCGCCGGGCGTTCCCGGGCGACGACGCCGTATTCGTCGCGACCCAGATCGCCAATGACGAACCGCCACACATCGCGGCTGTCTGCGGGGTACCTCTGGCGGTGGATCGCGTGCTCGCTCGCGCTCTGGCCAAACACCCTCAATCACGCTTCGAGGATTGTCACGCCTTCGGTGTCGCGCTGGCAGATGTGCTGACCCCGGAGATGCGCCCCACCATGCCGACGTTGCCGGATGCCGTGCATTCCCTACCCGCAACGGCACCGAAGTATTCACGCACGGCCCCGGTGCTCGCCGCGCTGTTGGTCGGCGCGATAGGTATGTGGGTGACCGACCGCGTGTTGGCGGAGCGCGCGCCGCAAGTGACCGTCGTGCAGCAGTTGCCGGCGCCCCAAGGTGCGCAGCCTCCGATCGAAGAGGAAGATGTGCCGCCGGTAGCTTGGCTGTCCGAAAGCCCCAAGCGTGGCCCAGCAGCCCCCCATGGCGACGACGACAACGACCCCGATCTCGACGACGAGCAGCCCACGCCAACCTCACCCACGCAGCCGGCGCCCCGCAACGACAACAAGAAGCCCCGTTCGTCCGAGGCGCAGTGATACGACGACCCTGGGCGGGGCTCGCTGTGGCCGTGAGCATTGCGAGCGCTTACGTGCTTTGGCCGATCTCCGCACGCACTCAGCCTGCCCCCCACGCTGCCCCCGCGGTACGAGGCGCCTCCTTCGACGTGCTGCAGCTTTCGAACCCATTGCCGGCTCGCGCCTACCTCACTGGAGCCAGCTTTGACATGGGTTCGAGCCATGAAGAGATGTTGTCCGCTCACAACGAATGCATCCTCGAGGTGCTGGGCCACACCTGCAACGCCAAGCAGTTTCAAAACGAGGGACCCCAGCGTCGCGTGATGGTATCGAGTTATCTGCTCGACAGATACGAGGTCACACTCGAGCAATACGATCGTTGTGTTGCGGCACGCCGGTGTGCGCCTGCGCCTTACTACAAGGGGGCACAGCGTTTTCGCCGGGGCACACTGCCCGTCGTGCTCGTTGCCTTCAGCGATGCTCAGGCCTATTGCGCGTTCGCTGGCGGACGCTTACCGACCGAGGCAGAGTGGGAGCGGGCAGCGCGTGGCACCGAGCGCCGACGCTATCCCTGGGGCAACGTCTACAACTCGAGGGTCGCCAATCACGGTCGCCTCGCCCACAACCCGAGCGATGACACTGACGGGTTCGCCGAACTGGCCCCAGTGGGTTCGTTCCCAGCGGGAGCCACGCCCGAGTTGGTCTTCGATCTGGCGGGCAACGTCGAAGAGTGGACGCGCGACCGCTACAAGGAAGCCTACGATCCCAACGACACGAAAGACCCGAAGGGCGCTTCCCCGGGCTCCGGCATCAGCGAGCGCAGCGTGCGCGGCGGACACTACATGAGCCCCCGGGTCAGCCTGCGCGGCGCCGCCCGCACGTGGGCGTCCCCCGCTGAACGACACGCCGGCCGCGGTTTTCGATGTGCTCGTGACGTGCGCCAGTAGTCGCGCCGCAGCGCCTTGTTCACTACAGTAGCCGGGTGCTCGTGATGCCCATCACGTCCGCGACCCGCTTCGTGCTGGTCCGGCCCCATTACCCCGAGAACGTGGGCGCCGCTGCGCGCGCCATCAAGACGATGGGCATCACCCAGCTGGATTTGGTCAAGCCCGGGCGCCTCGCCCAGCCCGAACACGAGATGGCCTTCAAGATGGCCGTTCGCGCGTGGGACGTGCTCGAACAGGCGCGCGTCACGACGGAGCTCAGCGAGTCCCTTCGCGGCATCGACCTGGTGTACGCCACCACGGCGCGGCGTGGGCAACGTGGCCTGATGACGGCACGCGAAGCGGCCGCCCACGCGCTTCGACACGCGAGCTCCGGCAAGCGCATCGCCGTCGTCTTCGGCAACGAAAAGACGGGGCTGGACTCGGCCGATCTCGCCCTGTGTCCGTTTCGGGTGCGCATCCCGATGGCAGCCGATCAACCTTCCATCAACCTCGCCCAAAGCTGCCAACTCATGGCCTACGAATGGTTTCTGGCGGGGCTCGAGGCTCGACGACAGGATCCCACCACCGAACAGGAAGCGGAGTGAAACCCCGCTTCCTGTTGCTCTTGCTCGTCGCAACCCACCTCTGCCTGGCAGGCTGCGCTCCGTCGCTGCCAGCGGCCTACGTCGAACACAGCGAAGCCGCGCGCCGCGCGTACGCCCAAGGTAAGTACCGCGAAGCCGCCGCGCACTGGCGGGCGGCGGAGGGCGCGGCACCCAGCCAGCGCTACAAGGACGAGGCTCTGTACCGTCAGGCTGCGAGTCTCGAGCGCGCGGGGGAGTCGTTGGCGGCACAGAAACTACTCGGACGGCTGGCGGATGCCGGCCCCGGGGAGCGCCAAGCGCGCGCGCGCTTCGATGCCGCCTACCTCACCCTCGATCGGGGCGATACTGAAGCGGGCATGAAACAACTTAAAGAAGCGATTCTGGAGTATCCCGATTCGGGACCCGCGATTCGGGCCCTGCGCACGCTGCTGGACCACGCGCGGCAGAGCGCTGGAAACGCCGGCGAGGGCGCCCTCATCGGCCAGCTACTGCCGAAACTCGCGCGCACGTCGTTGCACCAACGGCTGCTCTACGCGCGTGCCCAGCTCCTCGAGCGCAGCCAACCCGCCGACGCTGCCGTTCGCGCCTACGGTGAGCTGATCGAAGCCTACCCCTACCCCCACGGCCTGTTTTGGGATGAGTCCATCATCGCGCGCGCGAAGCTCCTCGTTCAGTTGGGGCGACCAGCCGAAGCCGTTCACTCCTTGCGAAAGATGCTCGCGCACCGTGAGCAGTCCGACTTCCTCGGCAGCTACGAGCGCCACTACGCGGACGCCCACTACCTGCTCGCCACCATCACGCGCGATTCGCTCGGGGATCTGGCTGCCGCACGCACCGAGTTCCGCACGATAGCCAAGCGCTACACGACGAGCGTTCTACGCGACGACGCGCTTTGGCAAGCCATGGCCTGCTCCCAGCGTTTGGGCGCGAGTGGCGAGGTGTGCGCCGATGCCGAACGCCTTGTCGACA
Source organism: Polyangiaceae bacterium (assembly GCA_050298815.1). GTDB lineage: Bacteria > Myxococcota_A > Polyangia > Polyangiales > Polyangiaceae > SZUA-265. The sequence continues at coordinate 144,883 of JBNKUV010000041.1, read as the reverse complement.
CATTCCCGGACTCGCGCTTTTCCGCGTGCGCCCACCACGTATGCAACGAGCTGACGGCACAGAAACCCTGCCGACAGTACGTGCTCGAAGCGTGGCGCGCCGCGACCACCGACCCAAGTGCTCACTAGGGGGCGGTCCCAAGTTTCTGCTCGTCGCGAGGCAGGAGGCGCGAGCGAGAAGCGCGCCTGAGGAGTGAGCACCGAAGGCAGACTGAAGCCTGGTGAGGAGCGGAACGACGAGGCCGTGCTTCGCAGCCGCTTCGCGGCGGAACAAAGCAAGAGAGCGAGCTCTCGGTGGCGCTCGCTCTCTTGCTGATTGTCGAGTGGAAGTACGTCGTCACGACGACTGCGGCCGTAGGCCGCCGTCGTCACTCGTCGTCTTCGAGCAGAGGGTCCTCGAAGTCGGCAGGCTCTTCGTCCTCCTCGTCCTCGTCTTCATCCTCATCATCATCATCTTCTTCTTCTTCGTCTCCGTCGGGATCCTTGGCCTCGAACTTCAGGTCGAGCCCGAGTTCCGATAGCTGGGTCTCCAACAGCTCGAAGAGCTCGTCGGGGTCGTCACCACTCCACTCATCGAGCACGTCCGTGAGATGTTCGTAGAAGTCCGCACTGTCGAGACGGCGCTCGATCTCCTCTACCTGGTCTTCACCGAATGCCTCGAGGATCTCTTCGCGCAAGGGGTCGAGATCCCCTTCCTCGATGGCCTCCTGTGCGGCCACCCGTACCTGTCGCGTTGCGCGGCGGTCGAGGTATATTTCCATGTTGCTGCGTTTCTCCTGAGGAAATCCTGGGTGCGCTTACACAATGCCCCGTCCATGCGTCAAGGGCACAGCATCCACAATCGAGTGTAGGTGTCCTCCGGCTCTCGGACGACCGGCGGGACTGTTTCCGCTTACCTGTCTTTGGCTTTGTGGGACGAGACCCGGTTTAATCTTTAGTGCGAGGACCGGGAGCCGTCTCTCGCGTCGGAACGGACGAACCGAACGTGATCTGTGACCGCTGCGGTGGGGAAAACCCCGAAGACGTTTCTTTCTGCCGGCGATGTGGCCATCAGATCGGACCCGGACCTGCGCCTACGCCTCCCCCACTGACGTCCGCCGGCCCTGCCCGACCCTCCATTGGTTGCCCACGCTGTGGCAGCTCGAATCCCGCGCACCTGCGCTATTGCGGCACCTGCGGAACGACGTTGCCCAAAGCCGAAACACCGACCAACCCCGAAGGTGGGCGCGCGGAGGCGCTGCACGTGGCCTCATCCACCCCGGTGGAGCCGAGCGCTCCTGCACACTCGCCGATGCCACCCAACGCACCTGCGACCGCCTCGGCGCGGGTGCGGCACTGCCACGCGTGTGGAGCGCAGGTGGTGCAAGGTGCGATGTTCTGCCCGTCCTGCGGCACGGACCAGCGCAGCGCGCCGACCAAGGTATCCTACCAACCCGAAGCCGCCTCGGTGAGCCCAAACGCGCCGCCCGCCAAGCTGATCGTGATCGCTCAGGACGGCACACCGGGTCGCGAGTACCCGATCACCGGCGGCCGTGTCGACGTGGGTCGTGAACACGGCGAGGTGCGCCTGGCCGAGGACACTTATGCATGTCCGCGCCATGCCCGGATCACCTGGAAAAACGGCGAGTTCCGTGTCATGGACTTGGGGTCCGTGAACGGGGTGTATGCTCGCCTCACCACGCCGGAGCGTTTGGTTCACGGGGACATGATTCTGATTGGTTTGGAAGTTTTTAGGTTCGAAGTGGTCAATCCCAACGAGACAGCGCGCGAACCCACCTACGAGCGGGGCACCCGTCTTTTTGGCTCCCCGTCGCTACCGCGGTATGCACGACTCGTGCAGCGGACGGGCGAAGGCGTGTCGACCAACGTGTTCTATCTTTCGAAGACCCAAACCACGATCGGCAGAGAAACGGGAGACCTCGTCTACACCGACGACGCGTTCATGAGTCGGCAACACGCCACATTCACCCGTCAACAGGACGGAACTTTTCTGCTAACGGATCTTGGGTCTTCCAATGGCACGTTCGTGGCTATCCGCAACGAGCGAGTCTTGCCGGACGGGGGGCATGTGAGAATCGGGCAGCACCTCTTTCGATTGAAGGTAGGCGGCTAAATTGGCCAAGCGGAACCAGGCGATAACCCGACATGAGTGAAGACGACATGCCGTCCACAGGCCAAAAAGGGCCGATTCAGCTCAAGCTGTTCGGACGGACCGACGTCGGACAGATACGCGAACACAACGAAGACAACTTCCTCATTTCGGATCTGACGACTCGTAGCCGCAGTCTGAGGAAGGAAGACCGCGAGCCGGTCGTCGGCGTATGCGGCAATCTATTTGCCGTCTGCGACGGCATGGGTGGCGCGGCGGCGGGTGAGATTGCCAGCCAGATGGCTGTCGATCTCATCTTCGAACTGATGGCCACGGGTGACCCCGTCCAGAATCGCGACGACCTGGCCCGGAACATGGTGCGTGCGGTCGAGCAAGCCGGACTACGCATCTACGAGGAAGCGCGCGCGGACAGAACGCGCCGCGGAATGGGCACGACTTCTACCGTCGCTACGTTGATGGACAGCCGCCTGTTCTTGGCGCAGGTGGGTGACAGCCGGGCGTACGTTCTGCGGGGCGAGCAGTTCGTTCAGGTGACGCGGGATCAGAGCCTGGTCAACCAACTCATCGAGGCGGGGCAGCTCACCGAGGAGGAAGCGGAAACCTTCGAGCACAACAACATCATTCTCCAAGCCTTGGGCACGTCGGAGACGGTGCAGGTCGACTTGACCTACGTCGATCTGCGCGATGGTGACATCCTGCTGATGTGTTCGGATGGGCTCTCGGGGATGATCCGCGACAGCGAACTGCGCGAAGTGCTGGACGCAGTCGCGGAGCCGATTGACGCCTGCCGTGAACTCACCGAGCGCGCCAACGCAGCGGGCGGCCACGACAACATCACCGTCTTGGTCGTGAAGTTTGGCGGCGCTGGTCTCGCGAAACCCGCGGTCAACGACCCGCCCCTGCAGTTCCGTCGCTACCAGCTCCCCTCAGACAACATGCTGGCGTCCACCAGCAGGCACTCTCGCCACTCCGCCCCAGACATCCAGGGTCCGGTCAGCGACGAGGCAAGAAACGAAACACGGGACCTGCGCGTCAGTCACACGATGATTGGGCAGGCCATTCCCATGCCCGATGCAAGCGGGCCCGCCGGCAATCGCTCTGGGAACGAAGATCCGGTAGACATTCCCACAACGGGCCTCGCGCCCCAGGTCGTCGGCGCGATCGTCGTGTTGTCCCTTCTGGTCGTTGCCGCAGTAGGCCTGTTCCTCCTGCGCTGATCCTCCTGCGCTGGGCGGCATTGAGGGACGACGCGCCATGCGAGAAGCCCTGCGTCGAATGCTTTGGCTGGCGCCGACGTTGGTCGGCGTCACCATGATCGCGTTCTGGGCGATCTCGAGGGCGTTGGCGCCGTCAGGAGCAAACGCCGAGCTCCCATTGTTCTTCAATCCGCACCCGACCGGTATCAGCGACGCGGCGTGGACCGCCGCTGAACAGGTCGCGGCGGATGGCCCTGACGCCGAGCAGGCCGCCGACACCCTCGTGCGCTTGGGTGGAGCGGCCCTGCCCCATGTATTGCCGCGCCTCGACAGCCTTTCCCCCGAAGGGCGACAGCGAGTCGCCCGCGCCCTGACCCCACTCGCGGCGCGCATGGACACAGCGGTCGATCAAACCCTGCGACAGAACGATTCGGCGGTGGAGTTCTGGTCGCGCTTCTGGGAGGAGAACTTCGTCGACTTCAACGACGTCATCGTGCGCCGGGTTGTCACTCGTTACGCCCAACGCGCCTCGGCGCTGCGGCTCCGCGAACTCAAACGCCTCGACACCTTCGCGCTCGACGAGCTCATCGGCCAGATGGAGCGCGCGGTGGCTCAACAGGACGCGGGGCAACTGCGCCGACTGAGCGCGGCAGCCTCTCAAGTCACGGAAAAAGACTGGGTGCTGCCCCTGGGAGCCACGCCCGATGGGATCGCCGCCATCAACTCCAAGTGGCAAAGCTGGTGGGCAGCGGAGCGACGCAACTACGTCAACTTGACGGGCGTCGAGCGGCTACTCTCACCGCTGTTGCAGACACGCTACGCCACATGGGTTCGAGAAACCGTACGTTCGCAGTTTGGGGTGCTCGCGTCGGGGCAGCCAGCGTTGAGCGCCTTGAAGGAGCGCGCGCCAACCACTCTTCTACTGTTGTTCATCGGACTTTTGGGAGGCACCTTGCTCGGAATGTTGAGCGGTGCCTTGACCGGACTGTTGTCCCCACAGCGGGCTCGATTGACGCAGGCCACCTTGGGCATTCTGCTGATGGCATTTCCAGCGGGCGTATTGATCACGGTGGGTCGACCCGAGAGCAGCTTCGGCAAGTTTTCAGTCGCGCTCACCTTGATGCTGCTACTGGGGGCGCTGTTGGTCGCGAGATACCAGCGACGTGCCACGGTACGCCTGCTGGAAGAACGATGGGTGAGGAACTACGCGGCTCTCGGGGCTTCCAACACTCGACTCATCTGGCTGACGTTGCGACCATCCAGCAACATCGCAGTCAGCACCATGGCCCCGCACACCTCGACGTTGCTGAGTGCAGCGTTCGTGCTCGAATACGCGCTTGGTCTCGACGGGATCGGACCGACGACGATAACAGCGCTCATCGAACGTGAACTGTCTTGGGTGATGTTGGTCGCCGTTGCGACGGCGGCGTTGGTTGGCGTCATCCAAATTTCGAGTGACTTGTTGATTGGCAGCGTGGGTCGTGGCCCCCATCGCAGCTTGCGCGAGGAGTCGATGGATGGCTGAAGCCACGACCGTTCCGGGGGCGGTCCGAACCGTTCGCGCGCTGATCGCGCAGGGGCGAGCCGTCATGCAGCAGGGAGGTGTCGAGCGCCTGAGCGGCGCGGCGGGGTTGCTCGGGTGGATTGTGACGTCGGCGTTGGCTGGGGTTGTTGCCCCGGTACTCGGAGGGCACGGTGCCGACTGGTTACTTGCTACGCGCAGCGTGCTGCTGCAGGTGATCGCGGTCGTGGTCTTGGCGTTGCCATTGGGCGCGTTCGTCGGCGCAGTTTCGGCGCTTGGCCCTGGCCTCGTGCGCAGCGCATTGACACGCACCGTCGAGCTGACGGGGGCGCTCCCGAGCCTGGTCATCGTCGGCTTATGGCGTATTGGCGCGACGTCAGCCACGGCGCTCGGTTTCATCCTCATCGTCAGCGCCCTCAAAGCCGTCGAGGTAGCGCGCTTGGTGTCGGAGCAGACGGAAACCGAGCTGCGCCAAGAGCACGTGTTGGCCGCGCACGTGCTCGGAGCCCGCCCGGGCCGCGTGTTCCGGGTGCACATTCTGCCTCGGCTCTTTCCGCCCCTGCTGATCGAAGCGGGATCGGTCGCGGCCTACGCAGTGGGGCTCGAGGCTGCCGCCGGTTTCATCGGGCTCGGCCCGAGCGATGTCACCACCTGGGGCTCCCTCTTGGGTCGGGCCGCACAGCAAGGCGACGTCCCAGCCGGCCTGGTGTGGGCCTGCTTGGCCAGTCTGACGGCGGCAACGCTCTCCCTGCACGCCCTCGCCAGCCGCCCCGCGCCGCAGGGCCCGAACAGGGCTTCTCAGCCAGCTGATAGTGACTAAGCTGCGTCTCATGGCGACGCTGCAGCAGATCACGGAACAAAACTTCGAAGCGGAAATCCTCAGAAGCGAGCTACCGGTGCTGATCGAGTTCGGTGCCGAGTGGTGCGGCCCCTGCAAGACCGTGGCCCCAGAGCTCGAAGCACTCAGCCACGAGCTCCGCGGCAAAGCGAAGATCGTCACCGTGGACATCGACAAGAGTCCGCTCCTCGCTCGGGAGTTCGGAGTGCAATCAGTGCCTGCGTTCGTCGTTTTCCACGAGGGGCGTCCGGTGGGTGGTCAAGTTGGGGCGATGGGCCGCAAGCAATTGCGTGCCATGTTGGAGCCCGTATTGCCTCGCGCTGCCGGCGCGCTGAAGGCCGCCGAAGTGGCCCAGCTTCTCCAGCAGGGGCGGATCACGCTGGTCGATACGCGAGACGCCGCCGTCTACAATCGTGCGCACATCGATGGCGCGCAGAACTTCCCCCTCGACGAGATTGAAGGACGTCTAGCGGAGCTGCACATGCTGCCGAACCCTCCGGTCTTGTATTGCCGCACCGGGGAGCAGACGAAAGAGCTTGCGGCAAAGCTCGCCCAGGGTGGCACTCCCGTGTCGTTCCTCGAGGGCGGTGTCCTCGACTGGGAGGCGACTGGCTTCGAGCTCATTCGTCCCGATTGAGCGCTCCGCGGTAAGCCGGGCGTGGCAACCAGTCCGCAGGCCCTCTCGTGTCCGCAGGTGAGACATGCCCCCACGTTCGGCGTTTCCCCCAAGAGTTCGCAGGATAGCCAGGTGGTGGATTCGTCCAGGCGGTTACCCGACGGGAACAAACCGGTGCTGCACGAGCTTGAAAACGTGGTGCAGGTGCGCCAGAACCACGGCGCGGGGTCTTGCCCCGCGTTGTACTTGTAGCAGTGTACTTGTAACCTGTGTGCCCGTCGGTGCCGGCGGGCTGTCCTCCGCGAGATGTTCCAATGATTCGATCCACTTCGACAGCTTCCTTGATGGTCATCGCTGCGCTCGCCAGCGCCCTGCCCGCCTGCAAGGGCAAGCAAGAAACCCCGGCACAGGAGGAGAGCTCCGCCACAGCAGCCGCGCCGAAGGTGCGCTTCGAGCTGAGCTTCGAGCCGACGGCAGAGGAACGAGCGCGGGCGGAAGAGTTGGCCAAAAAGGTCAACCCCCAACGGCTGAAGCTCCCCGTTCAGGACGTGGCAGCGGACTTGAAGGCTATTGTTTGGATCGCCGCGGCCAACCCCAGCGAGGATGCTCAAGCGGCCGCGCTCACCACGCTGGCGCAGAATACTAGTGCGTGGGCACAAGCGCGGAACGACGTGTTGACCGCGGCGAAGTACTATCTGGAGCGACAAGCCAAGGCCACTGGGCGCTCCGCGTTGAAGCTCGCTGAGACCCAGATGAAGACGGATGCTGCTCCTGAGCTCATCCCCCTCGTCGTGGAGTTCGCCAAGGGACCCGATTTTTCATCCGGGGCTGGCCGCCGTGAGCTACTGACAGCCCTCGAGTCTGTCGGCAACGACGATGGAGGCGTTCGCCAGCTGCGCGTTGACTCGCTGAAGGCCAATGACCCCACCGTCGTCCAAGTCGCCTTGCAGCAACTTCGCCCCAAGACCGGCCTCGCGCTGTCGGACCCTGCCTTGGTCCAACTGGTGCTACCGTTGATGGCTCACGAAGCCCCCGTCGTCCGCGGAGAGGCTGCAGAGACCCTGGGAGTTGCCGCCAAGGGCGATGATCAAGCTATCGCCGCGCTCTTGGGTGCACTCGAAGACCAGGTTCCCTACGTACGCTCCAAGGCCGCCTGGGCTCTTGCGAAACTCCGGTACAAGCCAGCGATACACGCATTGGTACCGCTGACCAGCGATCATGAGAAAGACTTGCTGACCGTCGAACACAGCGACTTCGACGGCCGGACGTTCAAGCGCACCGTTTCGAATTCTCGCTGGCACTACGTTTCCGACACGGCTCAGTTGGCCGTCTACGAACTGGCCCGCCCAACGTTGAAAATCGAGCAACTCGCCCCGAAGACCCTCGAGGTCACGCTCAAGAAGAACGCCGCAGCAGTCCAACGTTGGTACGCGGCAAACAAGGGCAAGTACGAACAGCCCATGGAGGCAGCAAAGCTGGCTCGCGATACCGCGGGAGCGTCGGCCACTCCGGAAAGCGCGGACTCACCCAAGGCTCCGCCCTCACCCAAGGCTCCGCCGGCGCCCAGCCCCAAGACCGTCCCAGCGAACGCGTCCTCCGGCGAGTGAACATTCCTGCCCAGCGCCCGTTGTGCGATTGGGATGCACCATTCAAGTGTCACAATCGCTGAATGTCTGCAACATCGTCTGCGATGCCGACCGCAAGTCGGCGACGGCCGGTCCCCCGCGAACCTAACGACGTCCAAGAAGATCATAGCAAGAGACGGGACTAGCCAGGTGCTGCGACTCACACCGTGCCCGCGACCGCGCCGGTCTCCGTCCATTCTCTGCGCTATGTCGCGTCTTCGAGGCTGGTTGCCTGATGCGCTGCCCCGGTCGCCGCACGGAAAGTGAGCGGTGCTTCGCGCAATCGTCAGTGTGCGAAGATTCGAGCGAGCTCGACCCGATCAGAACTTGCCCAAGGTTCCACCGACCCCGGCGTCTAGATTTCACGCAATCACGAAACTGGTACGCAACCGCCCGCGGGGACGCCCGACTTTGGCGACATGACCGAACCCGCAGCCCCGAGCCGCACCTTCAAAATCAACTCGGTCCCCGCCGCAACCGCACCGTGGGTGCCGCTTGAACGACGCAGGAGGCCCCACATCCTTGCAACCCAGTTGACCTTGGGAGCAGTTGCCGCTAAGGGCAGGGTTGTTCTCCTGGTTCTCGTCATGTGGGTGAACGTAGGAACAGAACCGGGCCAGCGGCACGAACGGAGCACTCGCATGCGAGAACGACGACGACTACTACGGCAGTCTCGGCCTTACGCCAGCTGGTTCTTCTTGCCAGTGCTACTCGCATGCAATGACGGTAGCGCGTGTGTCTACACCGCGAGCTGCCCCGACGGAGCTGACGCCGGAGTCGAGAGCACGGATTTCGGTGACGGGACCAATCTCGGCCCCGACACTTCCGCCGCCAGCGTACCAGCATCCGGCGCGAACTCTGTACCCACTGACAATGACGGCCCACCCACGTCCGAAGCGGCCACGATGGACGCCGCACTGCCTCCTGCTCCTGGACTAGGAACGCTTATTCCTAGCGTGAACGGTGCTGGGTGTGAAAGCGCGTTGGACTGTGTGTCAGGCTATTGCGTGGATGGCCTATGCTGTGACTCCGCCTGCGCCGGAGCATGTGAGCGATGTGGCCTCGATTCCCGGCGCGGACAATGCGTTCGCATCGACTGCGCCGACGCTGGCTCCGACGACGCGAGCTCACTCGACGGCGAGGAGGCTACGTCGGCCCCAAACTCGAACGACGCAGGCCCCCCCACCGAGACGACGAGCGACGCAACAGCCGGACGCGTTGACATCGACGACGAAACGGTGACGGACACGACCAGCGCCGAGGACTCCACCCGAACGGAACTGGAGCCCGACGACCCGTTCGACACAGACGGAGAGTGCTTCGCTGGTTCTCCAGAATGTCCCTGCGCCCCGGGCTACATCGCGAGTGGAGCGGGATGCTCTCCGAGGTTGATGGGGTTGACTGCGTCTGCAGGGGAGTTGAATCCTGACTTCGACGCCGACGTGATTGCGTACACTCTCCATGTGCCGCTGTTGACGGAACATGTGACGCTCACCCTCGACGCACCGCCGACCGCCATTGTCGCAATCGATGGCGAGGAGCTTGCACCTGGTCAGTCCTGGACATCCCCAGCGCTCGACTTGGGCGACAACCTGATCCCGATCGAGGTCTCAGATGATCGTGACGTCGGCACCACGTACGAGCTGACTGCCACCAGAGGAATGCCCACGACCTACCTGAAGGCGTCCAACATCGGGTCCGATCGGTTCGGTGAGTCCGTGGCGCTCTCTCGCGACGGTAGGACGATGGCCGCGGGGGCACGGTTTGAAGACAGCGGCAGTGTCGGGCCGCACGGAGACCAAGACAACGACACTGCATCGAACTCCGGAGCGGTGTACCTGTTCACCAGAGGCGCAGAGGGGTGGACACGGAATGCGTACATCAAGGCATCCAACACCGGTGCTGGCGACACATTTGGCTCGAGCATGGCACTGTCCGACGATGGGGTCACGCTCGCGGTAGGAGCCCCAAACGAGTCTAGCAACAGCACAGGCGTCAGCGGCGCGCAGGACAACAACGACGCCATCAGCTCGGGCGCGGTTTACATCTTCAGACGAGAACTAGGCACGTGGACCCAACAGGCCTACATCAAGGCGTCCAACACTGACGCTGGCGACGCTTTCGGCATGAGCCTGGCACTTTCCGGTGACGGCAATACCCTGGCCGTCGGTTCCGCCGACGCAAGCGCGGCAACTGGCGTCAACGGAACGCAGGGGAACAACGACGCTGTGGACTCGGGCGCGGTGTACATATTCCATCGAGCTGACGGAGTATGGAGTCAGCAAGCCTATGTCAAAGCCTCAAATACTGACGAGCGCGACTGGTTCGGATACAGCGTCTCACTGTCCGCCGACGGCAGTTCGCTGGCGGTTGGCGCTATCGCAGAAGGGAGCAACGCGACCGGCGTCAACGGCGATCAGACAAACAACGACGTCCTAAATGCCGGAGCCGTATACTGCTTCGCGCGCAGCGACACACGCTGGACACAGACGGCGTACATCAAGGGCGCAAACACCGCCACCCAACAGCTCTTCGGTTCCAGTGTCGCGTTATCTCCAGACGCCACGACGCTCGCGGTAGGCGCAAGCAATGACTTCAACACAGGGGCTGTCTACGTCTTCCGCCGAATGGAGGACACCTGGGAACAGGACGCCTACCTAAGGAATACTGAAGGCGCTGTATCTGACAACTTGGGCATCAGCGTTGCGTTGTCCTCCACCGGCGATGTCCTGGTCGCTGGTGCTGACGGAGAAAATGCCGGCGGGACAGCAGACTCCGGCGCCCTCTACATCTTTGGGCGCACCGGGAACACCTGGGGTGAACGCCTCCGACTGACTGCGTTCAACGCCAATGAGGGAGACTCTCTTGGCCGTAGCGTAGCGTTGTCTGGCGATGGGAACACGGTGGTAGCCGGAGCGCTGGGAGAAGCCAGTAGCGACGGAACCCCAAGTGACAACCAGACTGCCTTGGCCGGCGCGCTCTATGTTTTTGAATAGACTCTCTTCCTGACTCGCGTTCGCGAACCTTCGCGAACCCACGCTAGCGCCGACCGTACGCCACCTGTACGCTCCTTAGGTTTCAACCGCTCGGCGTCGCCTCATCGGATGAGGTTCGTCCATGAGCGTGCCGCGGGTTCGCGGTCCCGCTTCCTTCCCCAGTCGGTCCCGCCCTCCTGCGGTTGTGTTTCGCTCCGACTAGGATGGTCTCACTTCGATTATACGTGCACCCGCTAAACAGCGCTCATAGCTGGACGCACAAAAAAGCCCCTGCGGCTGACCGCAGGGGCTTTTTCATCAATTGAACTTGCGTTCGTGGGTTGGCTCACGATCAGCCGAGGCAAGCCTCGACCGATCGCTCACCTGCCCATTCACGGCATCGGGTACTCGCAGAAGAACGCGAGATCCATGTCGTCATCCACATCGACCAGCTCACCCGTGGTGGTCAGGCCGAGGTCGCTTACCAGCACGTCGCCAGCGCCCGTGGGCTGGTTGCCGTTGCCGAACAAGCTGAGCGTGACGGTCGTGTTGGCGTCGTCGATCCACACGAAGCGACCCGGGTTCGTCGGAACTGGGGGCTCTTCAGCGTAGTTGTCGAAGGCACCGACCCAGAACTGATCGATCTCGTCGGCATCTTCGCCCACGTCATCGAGCACGGTCTCCACGAGCGCCTCGGCCTCAGCCAAGTCGGCGCGGTCGCCGTCGTTGCGGAGAACGACGAGTCGTGCATCGATTCCGAAGCTCTCACAATGAGCGCGAGCTTCCGACCAGGTTAGAGCGAGTTCCGTGTACCCGTTGTCGTCATCACCAGTTCCTACGTCGCCACCCAGGTCGCCGTGATCCTCAGCTGCGAAGAGACACCAGTCGCCGTCCTTCCAGGGCTGAGCGAATGGGGTCGGGGTGTTGGTGCCGTCGCAGACGATGACACCGCTGTCGCAGAAGCCTTCCTCGTCGAGGTAACCGTCGCCGTCCTCTTCACGATCGAACATGAAGGGGTGCTCGTCGCCGAGGTCACGGGTCGCTTCGTTGTTATTGGTGTCGGACTCAGGGTCACCCAAGTCGCAGGCGTGCAGGGCAGCTGCGCCCGTGCCTTCGCCGTCGACCGTGCGACGCACACCGTCACCAATGACGTTCCAGCGACAAGCGTTCGTGCAGGCGTCAACCTCGACGTCGTTGCCGTCGTCGCATTGCTCGCCGTTCTGAACGATGCCGTCACCACAACGTGCGTAGCGGCAGCGGGTGGTGCAGCCGTTGGTGTCGAGATCGTCACCATCGTCGCACTCCTCGCCAGCTTCCTCATTGACATCAGCGTTGGTGCCGCACGTGCTGGCGGTGCACGTCGCCGTGTCGCAAGTCACGCCCGCGGGGTTGGTGTCGCCGTGAGTCAGGATGTCGCCATCCGAATCCACTTCGCAACCCTCGTTCTCCTGCAGGATGCCATCGCCACAAGCGGCCAGCGTGCAGTCGTTCGAGCAACCGTCGGTGTTGTCGGTGTCACCGTCGTCACACTCCTCGTCGCCCTGGACGTAGCCGTCGCCGCAATCCGCGTCCATGCACATGTTGGTGCATGTGTCGGTGTTGCTGCTGTTGCCATCGTCACACTCTTCGAGCGAGTTGTCGTTGCCTTCGTTGGTGTCGAAGGTGTACTCCGCACCGTCGCCGCACTCGTTCCACTCGCAGGTCGTGCGGCAGCTGGAACGCTCGTTGTTGAGCGCGCCATCGTCGCAGTCTTCGAGCGGCAAGCCGTTGGTGTCACCGGGGCTCGTGGCCTCGTACTCGAAGCCGTCACCACAGACGTTCCACTTGCAGTGCGTGGTGCATTGCGAGTTGTCGTCGAGGTTCACGCCGGTGTCGCACTCTTCGCCGAGGGCGGCGTCGGGGGTGCCGTCGCCGCAGTGGTCACCAGTGTACGAACAATCGTCCGCACACCAGCTGCCAGCTGCGCCATTGAGGGCCTCACCACGGTCGCAGTCTTCACCTGGTTGAACCACGCCGTCGTCACATTGTGGCGCCGTGCAATTGTTCTTGCAGGAGTCTGCGTCGCTGTTGTTGCCGTCGTCGCAGACTTCGAGTGCGTTCGGGTTCGCTCCGTTAGAAGACGTCGTGTAGCGCCAACCGTCGCCACAGTCGTTCCACTCGCAGCTGTCGAGACACGAGTCGTTGTTGTTCATGTGGGCAGCGGTGTTGGCGTTCTCGTCACATTCCTCGTTGCCAGCCCAGACGAAACCATCACCACATTCTGGCAGGATGCACTCGAAGGTGCCGTCGTCGTTCGTGTCCGAACGCACACAGCCGTCGGTGTTTGCGGTGTTGCCGTCGTCACAAGCTTCTTCCTGGATCTCCGTGTAGTTCACCGTGCTCGCCGGCGCACCGTCCATGTTGTGGAGGTAGGGCGGGTCACACGGGAATGCCGCACCCGCAACGACGATGCTCGCTGATGGGACGTTGCAGACCGTGTTGTCGTCGTGAATCGGGTTGTTCTGACCACCACGTTGTGCGGTCATCGGGCCCGTACCGTCTGGGTCGTTCAGATCAGCGGCGCCCCAGGGGTTCGTCAACTGAGCGTTGTCACCACAAACGTTGTACTCGCACGAGGACAGACAGCTGTCGGATTCGTCATCGTCAGCGTCGTCACACTCCTCGAGAGGAGCGTCGTTGTCACTGTCGGTGGCGTAGATGTAGACAGCGCCGTCACCACAGACGTTCCACGTGCAGTTGCTGAGGCAGCTGTCGTGGTTGTACGTGTTGCCGTCGTCGCATTCTTCGCCGGGGTCGAGCTCACCGTCGCCACAGTCTGTCACTGTGCAGACGATGGAGCAGGTGCCGCCGGGGCCGTTGGCTGCGCCGTTGTCACAGGTCTCACCGAGTGAGCTGTCGATCACGCCGTCGCCGCAGCTGGGTGCGCTGCAATCCGTGCGGCAAGCGTTGCCCACCATGTCGGAGTTGGCGTTGCCGTTGTCGCATTGCTCACCTGCTTGGACGAAGCCGTCGCCGCACATTGGCTCGCGGCAGCGGTCGGTGCAGCCGTCGGTGTTGTCGTCATTGCCGTCATCACAGACTTCGCTGCCTTGAACCTCGCCGTCACCGCAGCCTGGATTCAGGCACGCTGCCGTGCAGTCCGCACTGCCGTCACAGTCCTCGCCCGGACCGACGTGACCGTCGCCGCAAACGTCGAACATGCAGGACTCGGTGCAGGTTGCTCCAGGAGCGCCGTTGTTGGCGCCGATGTCGCACTCTTCGTCACCGTTGACGATGCTGTCGCCGCAGGACGGTTCCTGGCAAGCGTTCGTGCAGCCGTCTTCGTTGACGCGGTTGCCGTCATCACAGTCCTCGCCCTCGGTCGGGTCGACGATGCCGTCGCCACAGGTGGGAGTGCTGCAGTCAGCTTGGCAGCCGTCGCCGTCCTCGTTGTTGCCGTCGTCGCAGCCCTCACCGGGGCCGACGTGACCGTCGCCGCAGGTGTTGACTTCGCACTGAGCGGTACAACCGTTGCCGGAAGCGCCGTTGACGCCAGCGCCATCGTCGCACGCCTCGTCGCCATTGACGAAGCCATCGCCACACTCGGGCAGCAGGCAGGTCGTGGTGCAACCGTCGGTGTTGTCATTGTCACCGTCGTCACACTCTTCGTCGCCCTGCATCTCACCGTCACCGCAGGTGGGTCGGGCACAGCTCGTGGTGCAGTCTTCGCTGCCTTCTTCGCCGTCGTCACAGGCTTCGTTCGGACCGACGTGACCGTCGCCGCAAACGTTGTCCATGCAATCTGCGGTGCAGGTGCCTCCGTTGTCGCCGTTGTCGGAGCCGTTGTCGCACTCCTCATCACCCTGGACGTAGCCGTCGCCACACCTGGCGTCTTGGCAGGTCTCGGTACAGCTATCGGTGTTTCGGTTGTTGCCGTCGTCGCAGTCTTCGTCGCCCTGCGTCTCGCCGTCACCACAGGTCGGACGGGCACACAGGGTGCTGCAGTCCTCGCTGCCTTCTTCGCCGTCGTCGCAGACCTCGTTCGGACCGATGTGTCCGTCGCCGCACACGTTGGTGGTGCAATCCGCAGTGCAGTTGTCACCGGGGTCGCCGTTGTCGGAGCCGTTGTCGCAACTCTCGTCGTCTTGAACGATTTCGTCGCCGCAGCGGGCCCTTTCGCAGGCGTTGCTGCAGTCGTCTTCGTTATCGGTGTTGCCGTCGTCGCACTCTTCGCCCTCTTCTAGGACGTTGTTGCCACACTCGGCTTCAACTTCGCCGCCTGTGTCCGTGCCACCGTCTGGTGGCGCGGTAGTCTCGGAAGAGTCATCGCCGCAGGCGAACATTAAAGTCGCCAAGAGCGGCACGGCAACCCACTTGGTTACCGAATTGGGTTTAAGTTTCATTATCACCTCTCCTGTAAGGTCCTGATTAGATGGGTTGATACACTCCTACCCACCGTGGCGTGGGAGTACACGACGGCCTGAGGGGGGTCAAGGTTAAAGCCGGAGCAGGATTTTCGCGTTCGCGAACCGGCACGCCGGCCACGATCGACGCATCATCGCCGGCCATCTTGTGCTTCCAGCCGTAGTGAACGCGCAGTGCGTCGAAGCTCAGGAGCTGGTGGAGTTGCACCGATCACTTGCCCCCACATGGCTGGTGGTGAAACAGAAACTGAGCCCACCTCGAACTGGGAATAACCTGCGTGATTACGGTTATTTAATCACCAATCCCCGATACCTACATTGACATATACCCCACCACTCGAGCCCACCCGCGCCGACGCTGAACTTCATGCGATCACTTGTCACGTCAAGTGACTTGGTGGCACACGGACAATCTTGTCACGTTAACCAGGGAGCATGAAGCAGCTCGCCGTCCAGGCGCATGAGTACTTCAATATGTCGCATTGTGTCACCGGTCCGGAATCGGCTCTCGGCGCGTGTCGCGAGTCCGCTCCCACCTGCGCAAATGAAGTACAAGTTGCTGTACTTCGTGGGATGCAGTGCTGCGACTTGGTGGGTGCCAGCTAGCGAGCCTTGCTCAGCGCAATCAAAGCGGCCTCAACGACCAGACGCGGCGGCACGCCGTGCTTTTGGGCAAGTTCTTGGCAAACGCCGAACTCCGGCTTGTGGTGCTCCGCGGCGTCACCCGTGGCGCCGCTGATTTTCACCGGAACCACACCGTAACGCGTTGCGACGTCAATCACGGTGCGCGGTTGTTCCACGCGGCGTCTGCCGCTCACGCGCAGCCCGATGCTCGGCGTCTCGCGGAGGATGACGTCTGCGAGCGCGCCCTCCAAAGCGGCGTCCCCGAGCGCAGCCAGGGTCCAGCCGGGCCGGCCCTTTTTCATTACGGTGGGCGTTGCCCAGGCATCCACTGCCCCCGCATGCAGCAGTGCGTCAATCGTGTGACCGAGGACCTCACCGGTAGCGTCATCCAAGTTCGCCTCCAAAAGGACGTGCGTCGCTTGCGCCTCTTCGGCCGCTGGTACCTGCTCCCCGAGCACGACACGCAAGGCATTGGGACGCTCCGCGAAGGACCGCGTGCCCCGGCCCCAGCCACTACGATGCGGTCGCATCGCGGGCCAACGTTCGCTTTTCGCGACATGCCCGAGGATCGCAGCACCCGTCGGGGTCACCAGCTCCGCCTCCAGTTCGGACGCCACCGTGGTCAAGCCCCCCAAACACAACAACGTGGCCGGCGCTGGGATGGGTATCAACCCGTGTTGGCACCGCACCATGCCGCTGCCCAACGGCAGCGGAGAACACGTGATGGAACTGGGCGCGAGAAAGTCCAAGCAAGCCGCAGCACCCACGATATCTGCAAGTGAATCCACTGCACCCACCTCGTGGAAATGCACGTCGTCTACTGGAGAACGGTGAACGGCGGCCTCGGCTTCGGCCAAGCGGCGAAACATCCCAAGGGCCAACGCTCTTGCGCCGTCCTCGAGTGGTGAGCGCTCGAGCAGTTCTCGGATCTGGCGATAGCTACGCTGCGGCTGAGCTGCGTCGACGCGCACGTCGAACTTGGTAGCCCCAATCGCACCTACCAGCACTGTGCGCAGTTCCAGCTGCACCCCCCGCAGTTGCAGGGTGTCCACAGCCTGGCGAACCACGTCGAATGGCACCCCCAGATCCACCAGGGCCGCAACGCACATATCACCCGCCGCACCGCTGAAGGCGTCGAAGTGCAGCACGTGCCCCCGCCCCGCACGCCGAGCCAGCGGGACACGGTGTGCCTCGGGATCGCCCGGCAGAACTGTCAGCCCCGCTGAATCCGCCCCGTAGTCGTGGTGATGGGAGTGGTCATGGGAATGGGAGTCCTCCTCCCCATGCGAATGCTCATCGCTGTGGGAGTGGGCGTGCTCCTGCCCATGCGAATGCTGATGGCCGTGGGAGTGGGTGCTGTCGTTAGGTCCGCTCCCGTGCGAGCCGTGTCCCGAAGCGTCGTCGTGCCGGTGGAGGAGCGGTTGCCGCAAGGAATGTATCGTCATCCGTCGGCCTCTTTCGCCGGGCTCACGTCAGGGGACACGGCTCCGCGGGTGGAATGCATGCGATCCACCAGGCGCACAGCGGCGACCGCCGCACCAAAGCCGTTGTCGATGTTGACCACCGTTATCCCAGCCGCACAACTCGTCAACATGCCGAGCAACGCCGCGACGCCTTGAAACGCCGCGCCGTAGCCCACGGAGGTGGGGACGGCTATCACGGGGGCCGCGACCAGCCCACCAACAACACTGGCGAGCGCCCCCTCCATACCCGCGACCACGATCACCACATCCGCATCTCGCAAGCGTCCGACCTCTGGCAGCAGGCGGTGCAATCCTGCAACGCCAACGTCGTTGAGACAATCAGCCTCTACCCCGCAAGCGCGAAGCGTCGCCGTAGCCTCTGCAGCCACCGGCAAATCCGAAGTGCCGGCCGTGACGAGCGCGACACGCGCCTGAGCGCGGTGTGCCGGCATCTCAGCCAAGCCAACGGCAGTTCGCGCGATTGGGTCCAACTCGAGCGTGGGGAATTGTTCGGCGACCGCTCGGCTTTGTTCGCCGGTCAGGCGCGTCACCAACACCGCGGTGTCTCGCGCGGTCAGCTCGCGGACGATAGCCACCACCTGAGCGCTCGTTTTGCCTTCGGCAAAAACCACTTCGGGTATCCCCTGACGCAACGCCCGATGGTGGTCCACACGCGCGAACTCGAGATCCTTGAAAGGCAGGTGTTCCAGGCGTTCTAGCGCCTGCTCGACGAGAACCTCCCCGCCTTTGACCTGTTCCAAGAGCTCACGCAACTTTCGGGCATCCATCAGCCCGTGGGGTGTAACACCCAGATCCCAAACGCCGAGCCGTTTTCCGCTGACCGCCGCAAAAAACCTGGCCCCGGTGCCCCCGCCTTGGCGGCCGCAGCAAAGCGTGCTCTGTTACCCGCCATGCCGATGATCGCTCTCATCTTGCTCGGGTTCTGCCAGGGCCTGCTGTTTTGCTGGGCCGCGGCGGAGGACCTGCGCCAACGAGAGACGGCGCTGCAGTCGGAGGGCTCTTGGATCCTGCTCTTGTACTGCACGTTGGTGCAAGCAGCCTGTACCGGCTACCTGCTGACCTTCCACGGTGACTGGGCGCTGTCCTACTGGCTGTCAGCCAGCGCTCTGCCCGGCGGAGTGGGCGCAGCGCTCTGCCTGATGAGCGGGGCTGCGCCTTTCTTGGGCTGGCTCGTGGCGAGCCCGCTCGCCAAGCAGCGGCGCACGGGCCCGATGTTGTACATCGCTGCCGGCGCCCTGTCGGTCGTCGTAGTGGGCGTGCTCTTGACGCTGCGTCGACTTCTGGTCGTGGGAAGCACCGTTGAATTCCACAACGAGTTCGGCATTCGCAGCATCGCCGGTAGCGCGCTCGGGTACTCGCTCTTGTGGATGGCCGCGATCGTCGGTACCGCGACACTTTGGACGATGGGAGCGCTCAAGCGCTTGCACCTGCGTGTCGGCGACCCGACGATTACCCCCGGGAGACTCAAGTGACGAAGACACAAACCGAAAGCGCAGACACTCAGATGCTCACGGAGTTGGCAGCCAGAGTGGCGGAACAAGCGGGGCGGGCCGGCGCGCAAGTGGCCGAAGCGCAGGCACGTGCGGGCTGGGAACTCTCGGTGAAAGTGCGCCTGGGAGAACCGGAACTGGTCCAGGAGGCCGGTCAACGCCGCGTGTACCTGCGAGTGCTACGCGATCAGTGTTCGGCATTGACATCCACGAGCGACATCTCCGATGCTGGACTCGACAAGTGCGTCAATGACGCGATGGAGTTGCTCGACCTGAGCGAGCCAGATCCCCACGCGGGGCCCGCAGATCCCAACGAGCTCTACCGCGGCGGTGGTCCCGATCTGGACTTGTACGATCCCAGCGTGGAGGGCATCGACGCCGCCGCTGCCATCGAACGTGCGATTGCCGCAGAACGGGCGGCGCTCGCCAGCGATGAGCGTTTGACGTTGAGCGAAGGGGCGACGTTCACCCGCGTCACTGGAACGTCGGCGATGGTCCTATCGACTGGATTCTCAGGAGCCCACCGGGGCTCCTATGCGGCGCTCAATGTTGCCCCGGTGGTCATGGACGAAGACGGCAAGCGCCGACGGGGCTACTATTGGACGGCGCGACGGCACCTTGCAGATCTCGAAGACACCGAAGCGGTCGGGCGCGAAGCAGCGCGGCGCACGCTGCGGCAGTTGGGCGCGAAGAAGGTTGGGAGTCAGCAGGCACCCGTGGTGTTCGATCGAGACGCCGCCCGTTCCATCATCGGTACGTTCGCCGGCTGCATTCTAGGTGGAGCGTTGTGGCGCAAGAGCAGTTACCTCGCCGGAAAACTGGGCCAGCAGGTTGCCAGCCCCCTGGTGACATTGGTCGATGACCCCCTCGTGGTGCGCGGCCCGGGCTCACGCCTGTTCGATGGTGACGGTCTGCCCTCCAGGCGCAACCAGGTAGTCGACGCGGGTCAACTCTCCAGCTACTTGCTAGACACCTACAGCGCGCGCAAGCTCGGCATGACCAGCACTCATAGCGGCAGTCGAGGAGGCGCCAGCGTCAGCTCGAGCACGTCGAACTTCACTCTGGCCGCGGGTGACCTCAGCCAGGATGAGCTCATAGCCCAGACGAAAAAAGGGCTCTATGTCACCGACATGATGGGGTACGGCTTCAATGCCATCACGGGCGACTTCTCGCGTGGGGCCTCAGGCTACTGGATTGAAGATGGCAAACTCGCCTACCCCGTGAGCGAAGTCACCATATCCGGCAACTTGGATGCGATGCTCAAGGGCATCGACGCGATTGCCAACGATCTCGACCTGCAAACCTCCGTGGCAGCCCCCACCTTCCGAGTATCTCAGATGACGATTAGCGGCACCTGAGCATCGCGTCAGGCGCACGGCGTTCTCCGAACGCCGCGGCGCTGCCAACCAGGCGATAGGCCCACCGACGGTACTGAGCACTAGTCTTCCGTCTCGTTCGCCATACCCGGTGATGCCCCGGGTGGTGCGTGCAGCCGGAAGCTGCCGCCATCATCGTCCACTGCGTGTGGGGCGATCCGTGCCCAGCTCGTCCCTTGTTGTGTGGCAGGTAAGGCAGGGAACTTCGACAGAACAGTGCCCTCGGCATCCTGCAACCACAGCGGCTCACCCGAGTTCGCGAGCCCTGATTTACCTAGCGCACTCACCCTGAGCAGCAGCACATCGCTTGGCGGAGGCACATCCAGACCAAGGGCCTGGTCGTAGGCGTCCACGACGACGAGCGCGGATTGTTTCGGTTCCAACACGGCTTCAGGCAGTACCGTGTACCCCCCACCATCATGTAACTCGAGCTCAGCCAATTGGACGGACGCGGAACCATCGTTCGTGAGCTCAACCCACTCCTGCTGCGGCTCTGGTCCCACGGGGTTGGCAAGCACTTCGTTGATCACCACGTGCGGTTGTGGTGGTGCCATGGCGAGGAGTGCCTCGCCCGTCCAAGTGTCCCCAGAAGACATGTAAACCTGGAGCGACAGGTGGTGGGTCTTTCCCGGGGCGAAGCCAACGACCGCTGCTCGCTGCTCGGCCGCATTGACCACATCACTCGTGACGTCGCCCGAAAAGCGCCACAAGCCGGACTGCGCGCCAAGCCGCACCAGGATTCTATCATCTTGAACGCTCGCGCATCCCGGCCCCAGCGCCTGCTCGGTCGTTTCACACTCGAGGCTCTCCCCCGTCAGAACGCGGCCTCCACCTTGCCGGAACAAGGTCGGCTCCACCGGCAGACCAGCGAAGGATAGGGGCGATAGGCCCCCAGGCGCCGATGGCTTGGCATCGAGAGACAGCATGGCGCAGCGACCGTCCTCCGTCGGCCGCCATGCGGCGGGAGTCCCATCGCTCAGTTCGACATCGGGGCTCGCATCACCGCTCGAGGTGAACTCCTGTTGTGCACAGAACCAACTGAAGCGTGTTGCCACCTCAGCCGGCCAAATCCGTCGCCAGGCGTTCGTCCACCCGCCCACCTCGATCACCGTGAACGCCCCAGGAGTCGCTACCAGGGTGTACAGCTCCCCTGAACTCAACAACTCGAGCGGCGATGCCTCTGAGCTAGCACCCACGCGGCGGACCCACAGGGGCACGAGTCTTTGTTGGAGTGTCGAGGGCAGTGGATCGTCGTCCGCTCGGGCGGCGTGATACGTGCTCAGCTCGCCCAAGTAGAGGCGGGGCAACGGGGCAGCGGCGAACCGCCCCGACGCACGAAAGACCGGGGGCAGTTTCCCCTCGGCAGCCGTCGGACTGAATTCGACGGAATGTCGGTCCGAGCTGGACGCTGGGACATCCACGCCGCACGCGGCGATCTGGCCCAGGCACAACACAAAAAGGGCGTGACACCGTAACCTCATGGGGCTGGCTCGGCCTCGGAAGGAAACGGTTGCGCAGGAAATGCCGCTCGCTTCTCGCCACGGGCGTCGGTTGGAGTAATTTGCAGATCTTGCGGCGGACCCCGTCATCTCCACTGGCACGAAATGCGGTGGAAATACTGGGTGATGCAAATTCTCGATGCGGCGACAGCGCCGCACGGACGACCCCCCCATGGCCAGCAACCTTCCCCAAGAACAGCCGATCACTCCTCTTGGCGATCTCCGCGCGACCCGTCCAACCCCATTGGCCGGGACCCCGAGCAGCCTGACTCCCAAAGACGTAGCTATCGAGGCTCTCGGGCCATGCCGTCATCCGTCGCCGGTCGCGAGTCACCTCGGAGAGAGCGCTCTGGCCTTCGTCGGCAAGGCGGACAAGGTGCTCGTGGATGATCACCTATCGCGTGTGGTCAATACCCCTCCGGACGAGCTGGCGGCGTTTGAGCTCGCTGGACCTCGCAATCAAATCTTTTTCGACCCGAGCGAAGTCCGCTGTGGGATCGTGACTTGCGGTGGCTTGTGCCCTGGTCTGAACAACGTGATTCGCGGCTTGGTCATCGAACTGGCACGCGGGTACGGGATCAAAAACACACTTGGGTTTCGTTATGGCTACGCCGGCATGGTCGCGGGCGCTGAGTCCGAGCCCATCCCGCTGACGCCACACAACGTCGCGCGTATCCATCACTCTGGTGGCACCATCCTGGGCTCCTCGCGAGGCTCCCAAGAAGCCAGCGCCCTGGTCGACAACCTGGTTGCGCTCGGTATCAACGTGCTCTTCGTCATTGGTGGGGACGGCACGATCCGAGGAGCGATGAAGATCGTCGCCGAAGTCGCCAAGCGCGGGCTTCAAATCGCGGTGGTCGGTGTTCCCAAGACGATCGACAACGACATTCCCTTCATCGACCGCAGCTTTGGTTTCGAAAGCGCCTCCTCCGCAGCTGTGGAGATGATTCACGCCGCGTCGATTGAGGCTACCGGAGCCCGAGATGGTATCGGGCTCGTCAAGTTGATGGGACGACATTCTGGCTTCGTGGCGTGCGAAGCGGCATTGGCGTCGACCGAAGCGGATCTGGTGCTCATCCCCGAGGTTCCGTGGAGCCTGTCCTCCTCGACGGGCATCATCGCCTACCTACGCAAGGTGTTGGACAAGCGCGGCCACGCCGTCATCGTCGCCGCTGAAGGCGCTGGCCAAGACCTGCTCCCGCCATCGCAGCAGACGGACAAGAGCGGCAATTCGCGGCTCGGCGATATCGGTACGTTCCTGAAGTCGGAGATCGTCGCGCGCTTCGATGACGAGGGTCGCGAGGTGACGCTCAAGTACATCGACCCGAGCTACAGCATCCGGAGCGTCCCCGCGTCCCCGGCGGACAGCGTTTACTGCTGGCACATGGCACGCAATGCCGTTCACGCCGCGATGGCTGGGAATACCGGCATGCTCATCGGGCGTTGGCACGGCCGGTTTGTGCACGTACCGATGTCCCTCGCCACACAACGGCGCAAAGAAGTGATTCCTGACGACGATCTGTGGATGAGCGTGATCGAGTCTACTGGCCAGCCGCGCACCCTCTTGTAAGGCCCTCAGGCCCGGCAAGGCCGATCTGGCCGGTGGTCCCCACCAGGCGGTCGTCCGCGATCGGAGCGCTTCTGCTATAGGCGACAGCATGCTGCTTCGAGATCTCCCGCGATACTTCTTCCGCGGCGCATTCCTCACAGCGCCCATCGCCCTGACGCTCTACATCCTCTACTGGCTGTTTCGAGCATTCGACCAATTGCTGCCAATCGGCATCCCCGGCCTGGGCTTGGTCGTGACGCTGGCATTCGTCACCCTAGTGGGATTCTTGTCGTCGAACGTCATCGGTCGTACCGCTTTCGACTGGACGGAGCGCGTCCTTCGCAAAGTTCCGTTCGTCAAGCTGCTCTACTCGTCGATCAAAGACTTGGTGGGCGCGTTCGTCGGCGACAAGAAGAGCTTTGACCAGCCCGTCACCGTGCGACTCAGTCATGACAGCTCCCTGCGGTTGATCGGCTTCATCACCCGGAGACAAGTCTCCGGTTTGGGCCTCACTGACCACGTCGCGGTGTATTTTCCGCAGTCTTACAACTTCGCCGGCAACCTGGCACTCGTTCCCCGCTCGTTGGTTGAGCCAGTCGAAGCTTCGAGCGCGGAGGTGATGACATTCATCGTGTCGGGGGGCGTGTCTGGCTTGGGTGTCGGCCAATCCGTTCTGCCTCCTCCTCCTTCTCCCCCCGACCCGGAAGAGGTCGGGGCGTAACGAATGGTGCACGCCATGCCAGCGTTGCTGCTCAGCGGCCAAACGGACTGAGCCGAGAAGGCCCAGTCGGCCGCTCTCCAGCGGAGCCCCGCTCCGCGGGCTTGACGGCGCGGCACCCAACCCGACCCACGGTGGCGCGCCCCGGTCGTCAGTCCTCGTCGTCGTCGAGGTCGTCATCCTCGTCGTCTGCGTCGACATCGGCCGGGTCGTCACCCCGAACGTCATCGTCGTCGACGTCATCGGCGTCGTCGAGGGCATCCCCCCCATCGCCTGCATCGAGATCGGCTGCGTCGTCACCCCGAACGTCCTCATCGTCGCCTGTGTCGACATCGGGAGCGTCCTGTTCCGGAGTACCGTTGGCGCCCACTGCTTCCTCTGTGTCGAGGTCTTCGGCATCGACGTCATCGATGGCGCCCACCGCGTCGAGCTCGTCTGCACCGAGGTCCCCTGCGGCAAACGCGTCATCGTCGGCGTCCACGACGTCATCGTCGAACACATCCCCGTCTGGGTCAGCATCGCTGGAATCCACCCCGGCTTCCGACTGGTCGACGTCGCCGTCACCATCGTCGAGAGCGGCATTCACGCCATCGCTATCGACTCCGATGTCGTCCGTCTCGCCCGATGCGGATGATGAGCCTGTGGCGAGCGCCTCATCCGTCTCGCCCTCTGCCATTTCGTCTGCGACTGCGCCGACAGGCGCGACTTCTCCGGTCGCTTTCTCGAAAGTCTCGCGAGACTGTTCGCTCAACTCAGCGAACTCGCGAAGACTTGGCAGCTCCTTCAGAGACTCCAAGCTGAACAATTCCAAGAACGCAGGGGCCGTACCGTACAACATTGGCCGGCCCGCTTCGTCCTTCTTGCCAAGAATCTTGATGAGCTCGCGCTCTGCCAATCCTTTGATGACTTGTCCGGAATCCACGCCACGGATGTCGTCGATTTCCGGGCGGGTCACGGGTTGACGGTAAGCGATGATGGCGAGCGTTTCTAGTTGCGCACGGCTGAGGCGTACGGGTCGCATGGCAAGCATGCGCTGCACGTACTCCGAGTAGGTTGGGTTGGAGCGGAAGCTCAGCCCGCCACCAATCTCGAACAGCTTCATCCCGCGGTAGCGGTAGTCTCTGGTCAGCTCAGCCACCAACTCGGTGGTCCGCTTCTTGTCGAGCTTTGCCGCGCGCGCCAACTCCTTGACGGTCATCGGCTTGTCGGCAGAGAACAACAGCGCCTCCAACAGCCCCTTGAGATAGCGCCGCGTTTCCTCTTCCTCACTGAGCTCTTCCTCGTCTTCTTCTGGCTCATCCTCTCCGAGCAAACGCGCGACGTCCTCCTCGCCGGTGCTCTCGTCTGCATCGTCTTCGAGGGCGTCGTCCGTGCTGTCTTCCGCCTCCCCTTCGTTTGCGTCGTGAGAGGCATCCTGTTGCCGCTCACCTTTCGAGGACTCGCCGTCAAAGTCGCGCTCGTCATGGACGTCGGGCGCAGAAGATTCGACGCGCTCCGCATCTTCCGGCGTGTCGCCTCGTTGCTGGACACCGCGCTGAACAACCCGGCGACGCACGTCGTCCAAGCTGACCACGCTGGACGATGTTGCCTTCTTGGTTGCCTTCTTGCCCCCCTTCGTCTTCTTGGCTGGCTCGCTAGCTACGGCATCGTTCTTCGTTTTCTTGGCGTTCTTTTTCTTTTGTTTCGCTGCGTCGTCGGCTCGCTTCTTTGCACCCTTGCCGCGCTTGGTCTTGCCAGACGCTCCGCCTCCGCTCTCGGCGGAGACGCTCTCCGAAGCAGTTTTGGGGGTTTTCCTAGGCTTGCCACTCTTCTTGGTTTTGGGGGAACGCTTCGCGTTCACGGGCTTCGCAGCTTCCGACGCTTGCCCGCTCGCGGAGCTTTTTTTGTCATCGGACGAGCGCCGCTTGCCCTTGGAAGCTTGCTTGGTGCTCGACTTCTTTTTGCCTTTTGGCGCCTTGTTGGCTTCGGGCGAGCTGTCGCCTTCCCTAGGCGGCACACCGCTTTGCACCGCTGCTGCCTTCAGAGAGGACTTCTTCTTCGCCGCCGTTTGCTTGGCGGCCGCCACCTTTTTCCGTGCGCCAGTTTTGTTTGCCGTCTTCTTGGCCATGTTCACTCGTTCGTCTCGTGACCGCCCACGGGGCGGTGCACGCCCTGCTCAGCTACCGAGTCTAGGTCCTTCGGTCCGTCGTCGCCGACAGCCGGTGTCTCCCATTGATCTTCTGCGGGGGTGTCGCCGGCGTCCTCTGCGACAACAGGCGTCGACGCTTGCTCGTCAGGCGCGACGTCCGTTGCCAACGGTTCACTCGCCTGGTCAGCGACCCGCTCGTCAAACTCCACAGCGTCCGATTCGACGTCGCGCGTCTCTTCCGCGGCGTCGACGGACTCTCCGGCAGCGTCCAGAGCGCCCGATTCGACGTCGCGCGTCTCTTCCTCAACTTCACCTGACGCTTCGTCAAACTCCACAGCGTCCGATTCGACGTCGCGCGCCTCTTCCTCAACTTCACCTGACGCTTCGTCAAACTCCACAGCGTCCGATTCGACGTCGCGCGTCTCTTCCGCAGCGTCGACGGACTCTTCGGCAGCGTCCAGAGCGCCCAACTCGACGTCGGTCTCGCCGTCCGCGACTGCCAGCTCTTGCTCAATTGCCACGTCGCGCGCATCGTCGGCGCCTGGGTGGTTGGCGTCGGAGGAAGCTTCGGCGAAGTCATCGCTATCCGGCTCTCGTTCGTCGAAGTCGTCGTCGGCGAGCTGGTCTTGTTCGCGGGGGACAGCGCGCAAGCCCAAGACGTCCTCCTCGTCCGTTGTCCCATCGTCCTCCTGAGGAGGATCTTCGTACCGCGTGGCCGCTGCAAAATCGAGAGGCTCCTCATCGTCGGTGACACTGAGCTCGACGAAGATCGGCCCCATTGGATCATCTTGGTGGATGTGGGTCATGCGCAGCTTGGTCATCTCCAAGAGCGCCAAGAAGGTGACAATCATCTCCACTCGCGTGATCTCACCCTCGAACAGCTCGACGAACTCGAGGCGTCCCCGCGCACGCAACAGCTCGCTGATTTCTCCAATTTTCTCACTGATGGAGATGCGCTCGAAGTCGATTTGGTGGTCCTCGACTTGCTTGGCGCGCTTGAGCACGTCTTCGAAAGCATCGACGAGCTTGAACAGCGAGAGCTGCGCAAGCGGTGCCGGGTCTGTCGACGCCTCGACGGGTATGCCTCGGGGGAACACGTCGCGTCCGAGAACGCTGCGCCCACCCAACTGGTCGGCAGCCTGCTTGTACTTCTGATACTCCAGCAGTCTACGAATCAGCTCAGCTCTAGGATCCTCCTCCTCCTCCTGAAGCTCATCCTCTGGCGCATTCGGATCGGGCGGAAGCAACGACTTGGACTTGATGTGCGCCAACGTGGCCGCCATGACCAGGTACTCACTGGCAACGTCAATGCTCAGCGTATCCATCAGCTTGAGGTACTCGACGTACTTCTTGGCGATGAAACCGATCGGAATGTTGAGGATGTCCAGTTCGTGCTTCTGAATCAGGTGCAGCAGCAGATCCAGTGGCCCTTCGAACTCTGGCAACACGACGTGGTACGCATGCGGATCCACCTCTGGCTGCGCCTGCGGATCACCAGCGACGTCGGGCGTGGGCTGCCCCGCGACCTTCGCGGGATCGGTCGCCTCGGGCGACGATACAGGATCAGGTCGCTCCGAAGACTCGGCACCCATCTCGGCAGCGCCGTCCGCGCGCTCGGCGTCGACCCCTGGCGCAGCTGGCCGGCTCTGGCGCCTTTCATCAGGCGCCGCGCCGCTAACTGGAGCGGTCTTGGGATCGTCTACACTCTCGGTCATGTTCGCTGGCGGGACCCTCGCCCTAGAGGCCAAATAGGGAGCCCAATTGTCGATGCACGAAGAAAACTGGAAGGGTGAAGAAATACTCGCGAACCACGCCGATGTTGAGAAGAATCAGAATGATCAGGAAGGAGTAGGGAGCGACGCTCGCCTTGAAGTCGTCCAGCGAGCGGGGCAGCAGATGGCTACCGTCGAGAGGCGGCAACGGCAACAGATTGAATACGAACAGACCGATGTTCAGTACGAACATCGCCTCGAAGAGCTGCACGATTCCGCCCGTCTGCGGTTCTCCAACCTCGAACCGACCCAGCGTGGCCAGGGCTCCGGCCGCCACGACGGCCAACAGCAAGTTGGAGGTTGGGCCCGCGATCGCTACCAGCGCCGCCCCCTGCCGCATCGTCAGACGCCGAGTTAGATTGGATGGCACGAATTGCACCGGCCGGGCCCATCCGATGAGGGCGAACCCGCTGAGAACGGTTGCCACCGCAGGGACCAGGAAAGTACCCACCATGTCGTAGTGAGCCAGAGGCGATAGCGTCAATCGGCCTTGCACCCGGGGGGTGCTATCGCCTAGTCGATCGGCGGCCAATGCGTGGGCGAACTCGTGCACGCTGAGCGAAAGCAGCATGGGAATGAGATTCAGCGCCAACCGCGCGGGATCGAACACGGCCGGGACGATAGTGGCTCCCCGCACAACTTGCCACGCAAACGGGTCTCAGCTCGAAAGGAGGCGCGAAATCAGCCCGAGCATACCGTCCAGCGAGAAGGCCAGGGCGCCGAGCGCCACCAGCGAGCGGATGGGTGTCAGCGTCTGCTGCATGTGCGCCGGACTCGCCGCGCGGGTGATCAGTGCGGAGGTCACCTCCCACACGACCACAGCGCTCACCACTGGAGCCGCGAGAGACACCGCAATGCCAACGGCCGCCGTCAACTCCTGCGCGACCCGCCAGAGCAACGGTTCGGTGAGCTCCGCCTGTGCGGAGAGCCTCTCGATCACGCGGGAGGCGCCCCCCAAGTGGAGAAAAGAAAACGCGGCGTAGAGCCCCAACAGCGTGGCCACGGGCGTCGGAGCGTCTGGAAAAATGGTGGATTGAGCGGAGTTACCGCCACGCAGGTCATCCACCAATCCGCCCGCCATCATCGCCGCCCACAACAACGCTGCGACGGACAGGGCGATCGGCAGACCGCGCAACAACTCCAGCCCAAACAACAGCACCAAAGGCCGCTGCCCCAATTCGACGCCACTTGCAACTGCCGGCATTAGAATAACAGCCATCGCCAGCGCCAAGACCACCCTTGCCGGCGCCGGCAGCACCCGAGCCCCAAACGCTGGAACCAAGGTCAGCGTCGGCAAGAGACGGGCCCAGGCAAGGGCCCAAAGGTTGAGATCGACACCGCGCGCGGTCAGCGCCTCGAGGAGAGCAGTGACGGGGCTGAGCGATTGCACCGCGCGCTTGTAGCTCGACTTTGGCCGGACCGTCGAGAGTTGACTCCCACCATGCGGATCGCTACAAGCCGAACGCCGCGCCCTCGCCCAAAGCGCCTTCGAACGGCGGACTCACGAGCCGCTCTTGCCTCCACTGAGACCCCTCCCCGGTTAACCTGAGCACTTATGTCCCTCGATCCGAGCACCGTCGGTGCGCAAACCCGCGTCCACGAACTGAGCTACGACTGGAAAACATTGGCGTTGTACGCCTTGGGTATCGGCGCCAAGCGCAGCGAGTTGGACTACCTCTACGAACAACGAGGGCCGTTGGTCTACCCGAGCTTCGCGGTGGTGCCCACCTACCCGATCCTCGAGGAGCTCTTGGCGATCACGAAGGGGCCGTACGACCAAGTGATTCATGGTGGGCAGTCGGTGCGTATCCATCGTCCGATACCAGCCCAAGGCGTGCTCCAAACCCAGGGAACCATCACCGGGATCTACGACCTGAAGCTGCTCGCCCAGCTCGACTTCAAGACGGAGACCACGCTCGACGGTGAGCCGCTGTTCGAAACACAATGGCAGATTCTGATGCGCGGCCAAGGCGGCTTTGGCGGGGCGCGGCGGCCTCGTCCGAACCTGCCCAAGACACCCAAGCGAGAGCCCGATTGGGTCGTCGAAGAGCACGTATCCGAGGAGCAAGCCCTGTTGTACCGCTTGAGCGGAGACCACAATCCGCTCCATGCCGATCCCGATTTCGCGCGGCGTGTTGGCTTCGAACAAGGGCCGATCTTGCACGGGCTGTGCACGTTCGGCTTCGTTTGCCGCGCCATTGCTCAGCAAGCTTGCGGCGGAGACGCAACGAAGATTCGAACCCTGAGCGCCCAGTTCAAGAAGCCGGTTTGGCCCGGAGAGGTTCTACGTACCGAGGGCTTCGTCGAGGGCAGTACGGTGATCGTGCAGTCCTACGCAGGAGGGCGTGCCGACCCGGTCATTTCGGGGTGCAGCGCCGAGCTCAACGACGGTTGAACACAGCGCGCAACAGCTGCAGCTTTTCGGGGCGCGAAAGCCAGCTGGGCTGATGCTTTGCCTGATGCCCAGGCGGCTTGGGCGGCTCGCTGCCGACAGCAACGACGCGAGCTCCGTTCTTGCCCACGAGCCACAAGCTCGCCGCATCGCCGAAACCCGCGGAGCCACTGAGCTCAAAACAGTCAAACGGAAAGTCCTCCAGCCGATGCCCCTGGCCGCTCCTTCGAATACTGCGCAAGACGTCCCGCGCAGATGCCTCGTCGCGATACTGAGCCACGAAGATCCGATAGCGCTGGTGTCCGCGGGCGTAGTACCCCACCGCGGCAGGGCCGGCTCCCTCCAAGCCAAAAGCATGCCGGTAGCTCACCCGCACGCCCCAAGGCAGTCGGTCTGCCGTCGGCAATAACTCGACCGTGCGCGGCAGTTCGGCACCTCCGGGCAAGCGCGCCTTCAACGTGCGCGCGAACTCACCCAGGACGTCCCGACCGACAGTGCGTTCGACGTCGTTCGGTTGCCATGGGTCGGTGTAGTGCAACTCGAAGAGGTGGGCACCGTTGACTGCGTGCACCGAGGCACCTCGACTCACCGAGTTCACCACCCCATCCACGGCCGAAACGTCAGGCGCCTCCGGATCCACCATTACCAGGACACGGTCCGTAAACGCCGCGAACGCTCCTTCCGGACTGACGAAGCGCATCAGACTCAGATCGACCGTCGCGGGCCCGCCTGAGTCGTGCACATAGCGTTCAGCCCAGCTCTCCGAGAGCCCCAGTTGGATGAGGGCGTTGCAGTCACCAAAGATGCGTGGCGCGCAAGGTCCCGCGGCATTCGCGGCTGGCGGTTGGAGTGGGTCCCGCGGGGTTGGGCAGAAATCCAACACTCGAATAGCCATTGGGTCTCCGTTCGATGGCGCGATCTCTTCGCCGCAAACCCCAGCGCCGAGCCCGTCAGAAGTGTTGCTCGGTGCGGGCGGAGCACTGGGCTCCGCCTCACAGCCCAAAAGCAACACACTGCTCACCAACCATCGGACAGCCACAGGGGGCGGTCTACTCCGGGCGCGTACGTTTCGCGACCCATGTCCACCGACTCGAACTATGAAATCATTGCGAAGACCTGAAAAGGTTACGTGGTCGCTGCCAGCGAAGGCTTCGCTAGCGGCGTCCACCGTTCCCCCACAGGTATGTAGGCACCTCACTAAGCACACGTAGAAACATTCAGCGGATGTCAATGATATTAGCCGTGTAGTCGACCGCCGCGGCGGCAGCACCGGGAGTATGAGTGCGAGGTCCGCTGGCAGCATCCGTGCTGAACGGGCGGCACGTCTCTTGCGAGGTCGACGCTGGATCCATGCGCCAGAGTTACCCCACATCGCTGCTCAGCCGCACGCCACACAGACGCTCGGCTAGCCGGGGTTTTACCCTGGTCGAGCTGATGGTCGTGGTGGTCATCGTCACCATCGTCTCCGCGATGGCGATACCCATGGTCACCCGTCAGCTGCAGGACCGACGCACCCATGAAGCCGCGCAACGCGTGGCCGCTTTGTATCGAAACGCCCGCATGCGGGCGATGGGTCGTGGCGCCGCGATTTTAGTCCGATTCTCCCCCGGCAGCCGAGGCGCATTCGACGTTCTCGAAGCCCAGCGTGGCACGACCGACTCCCCTACTGGAGTCAGTGATGCGGACTGCAGCACCCTCCCCATCTCCAGCTGCCTGACGCCAGACTGGAACGGCGCGGAAGGTGTCTCGTACCGCCGAATCACCGAACTCGATCTCTCGGCACGCGGAGAATACGACCGCCTCAACATCACGATGGAGGACCAAGCGGGCACGGGCTTGTCGAACCTGGATGTTTGCTTCACGCCGATGGGGCGCACGTTCTTCCGCACCGTTCCCACCGCCGTGCTGAACCCCCTGACCTCGACCCATGTCGTCGAGGTGTTTCGGGCCGAGGGGGACAACCGCCTCGGGCGCACTCGACGCATCCTGGTACCGCCCAATGGCGCCGCGAGGATAACGCTGTGAAGCGCCGAGCATCACGGGGTTATACGGTCGTCGAGCTGCTGATGGCGCTGGCCGTGCTCGCCATCGGCGTGGGGGGCGTCATTGCGATGCAAAAGGTGACCGTCGCTTCCAACGCCCACGCCAAGAACCTCGCCATCGCGACTCACATCGCCGAATCTTGGTTGGACGAGTTGGCCGCCGAAGCGGGGCAGTGGAACGACACGAACGACTGGAACGATACGCACTGGCTTGCCAACGTGGGTGCGGAAGATGGCGCCGCTGGTGCGTGGTTTCGCCCTGACTACCAGGCTCTTCGCAACTTTGGCCCGGCTTTCGATGCGCTGGGCAGCCCCGTCGTGACGGATGATATTCCGCAAGATGCTCAGTTCTGCTCCGATCTGCGGCTGCGTTGGATGTCCCCTCAGGAGACGAGCAAGCGTGGCGCCGGACTGATTCGCGCAGAGGTGCGCGTTTTCTGGCGCCGCCATGGGGTTGTGGCGTTGGCGGGCGATGCCCCCACTCACGTCTGCGACATTACCCCTGTCGATTTTGACGGCGCCGACGGCAGGCGACTCTTTCACGTCGTTTATCTATCGACAGCACTTCGACAACTCATGAGCGGACTGCCGGAATGACCACAAGCAATCCAAGTTGGCCAACGAGGCACTCTCCACCGAAGCGCAGACGAGGCACGCGCCGTGGATTTACGCTGGTGGAGTTGATGGTCACACTGGCTGGTGGCCTCTTCGTCTCCATCAGCGTGTTCATGGTCGCCAAGAACACATCCGCGCTCTACCAACAGGAGACTCGTATCGCCAATGCGAACCTAGCCAGCTTGGTGGGTTTCGAACGGCTGCGAGCCGACATCGCCCGCGCGGCGTTCATGACCTCTCCTCACGTGCGCCGGGACCCATTCGTCTGCGGCTCACCTGCTACGAACGCCGACTGGCCAGCTCAGCTGGGCACAATGACCAGCGTCCGCATCGACAACCCCGCGCCGGTCGCCCCGATGTCAAGCAATGGGTTGGCTCCCCAGTCCTTAGTCTTGGCTGGGAACTTCAGCTCGGCCGAGGCGTTTCCAATTCGGGCGGTCTATCCCAACTCAGGCAACTTCACCATCAACCTCCAGGTCAACTCGGGTCCATTGTCCCGCTTGGGCTACAACGCAGTCGGCGCGAATCGGAACGAGATCCTTGCTGCGGTATTTCCAGTGGGTCGGGCCATCCGCATCGTCGACAAATCTGGTCGCCATCAATACGGGACGCTCCAGGCTATCAACACGGAAACCACACCAATCTTGACGCTGGCCGCCAACGCACCAGACTTGATCTTCCGGGACACGAGCGCAATGGGCTGTGGCCTCAAAGGCGAAGAGACGGGTGCCATGGTCAACACCGTCAACTTCATCCGCTACCGCATCGGAAGCCTCAGCGCGGATGGTCGTTATGCGCCCATCTACGATGTGCCTGGCCCCGACTACGACAACGCCCGCACGGAACTGATCCGCGAAGAGCTGGACCCCACCGGGGAGCCAGTCGCCAACTCCGCCGAGTTGGTTGCGGAGTATGCAGTCGATCTCCGCTTCGGGTTGACGGTCGCACGCAATCAGCGCCAGGTGTTGGAGTACATCGACGAACCGGGCGCGATGAGCGCGTTTGCTGGAGACCCGACGCTGATGAACATCGCCTCGGGTCCACAAATGATTCGAGCTGTGCACGCCTGGCTCAGCGTTCGCTCCCGTGAAGCGGACCGCGAACGCACCATCACCGTCGACAATGGCCCGCTGTATCGCATCGGGCTCGGCGACGGCCCCGCAGAGGGCGAAGAAGGTGGGGACGTCGAGAGCCAGTTCGCCCCCTACGCCCGTGTGCGCACCGTTCAGGCGCGAATCGCCCTGCACAATCAAATGGGGGTCACCTGGCAATGAATCCAGTCCAGTTGCTGTCGTCCGACAACCAAGCGCCCATCGACACGCCCGAGCGCGCGACGCGGCCCCTGGCGAAGTATCGACGCGCCCGTGCACGCGCCGACGAACGGGGCAGTACGCTCTTCATCGTCGTGATGGTGATCACCCTGATGACGGCAGTCGGGCTCTACTCCATGCGTGCGGCGAGCCTCGCTGAGCAGGCGGTGGGCTTCAACCGCCTCGGGGTGCAAACCACCTACGTCACCGAGTTCGCTGCACGCAGCGTGATGGCGGAGATGGTCGGCAAAGAGCAGCACTACTACCAGTTCATATCCCGAGCATCGGATGATTGCCGCGCCACGAGTGAACTTGCGGCCATACTCGACCCCGAGCGTCCAACTTGCTACAAGCTGCTGTCCGAAGAGATCTGGAACCGCACGAACGAAGCGTTCCCCGGCAACTTTGGCAGCGCAGCCACCCCCACGCTGTTTGGCGAGATGAGTCGCGCTAACTCGAAGGGTGCCTTCGTGGTCGAACTGACAGACCTGGCCCGAGCGGGAAATCCCATTGCTGGCGAGGACGTCGCGGCAGACCACTTCAAGTACATGCAAGTCGTCGTCACAGCTACCGGGCAAGTCCGCCCTGCGGGTGACCCAGAAGAAGACGATGGCACCTGCAACGAAGCCTTCTCCACCACCTCCGGCCTGCAGACCCTGCGAGCCCAAATCACATTCGGACCAGTCAATTGAACACACCTCCATCAACCCGTACCCACGTCAACGAGCACGAGCCAGAAGGGCGAGCTCGCGGTGGGGTCTCACAGCGCCGACTCAGCGCGTCGCTGTTGGCCCTCGCGCTGTCACTACCGGGGACGTTGTCTGCCCAAGGGGACGTCGACCGGCCGCTACCCAACGTGATGCTATTGGTCGACACTTCGGGTTCGATGGAATTCCGCTCCGCAGACAACGAACTGCCTGTGTGCAACCCCGGAGACCCAAGCTCCGAGCGCAGTCGTTGGATCGAGTTGGTGGAGGTGATGACGGGTAGCTTCGACGGGTACAGCTGTTTCGCGCAGAACCGCTCATCCACAGGGTTTCGGGACGAGTACTCAATCAATGGCGTGCTTCCGTACGACTACGAGTACGTCAACCCTTTCCACCGTGCCATCAGCAACGGCTGCATCGTCGGTCCTGGGGTACTGCCGCCTGAGGACAACCCGTACATTTGGCCATCCCGAGGGGTAAACACGTTCGAGTTCACGGCCCCTGCAACCGTCACGCGTCCAGGCAATCTGGCCACCCACACTGGCTGCGCCAACTTCGAACAAGAAGAAGACGGCGTTTTGGACGTCTTCAAAGAGAAGATCCGCTTCGGCTTGATGACCTTCGACACGCACACCAGTGCGGGCACTGGGCTTACTGAGGCAGGCGCCATGAATGTGGCCAGCGGCATGGCCGGCACTTGGAGCTACTTCATCAACGAAACCCCAATCCAGGGAAAGCCGGCGGAGTGCGATACCCTTCAGACGCAAGAAGTTGGAGCCCGAAACAGCGCCGCCCCCCCATGGGAAGGGCGGATGGTGAACTTCGGTCCACCCAACGCTGGTACAGCCGAGTTGAACCAACGCAACGACCGCATTCAGAGCGTGCTCTTGGCGTCTCGGCCGTACGGGGCAACGCCGATAGCGGGCATGATGCACGATGCGAGGGACTTCTTTTGGTACGACCAATCCGCTGATCCGTTGGATACGGACGAAGACTTCGGACCGTTCGACGACCTATCCACCAAAGCCACCGACTGCCGCCGCTCGATGATCATCCTACTGAGCGACGGTGAACCGAACCTCGACTTGCGTCCCCACTGCGAGAGCGGTCCGGAAGCGGTGGAGGCCGGTGTGTGCCCTTACATGAAGCCCGAGGACATCGCCGCCCAACTCCTCAGTCCGCCGACCCCAGTGGACCACGACCAACGGGTGGAAACTGTCGTCATCGGGTTCGCGCTGGACAAGGTAACGCCTGCTGGCGAAACGGAAATCACATGCTCCGAGCTCACAGAGGAGCACTGCAATGCCGCAGCCAACCAGACGAATCGCGCCGTGATGGCGTGTTGTAACCTGAACAAGATCGCCGCGGCCGGGCGCGATCCTTTCGCCAACGGTAACCCACGAACCGCCTACTTTCCCCAAACTAGCCAGGACCTAAAAAGAACGTTCTCTCAGATCCTCAAAGACGCCACCGTGAATCTCACGACGCGCACTTCGGCCGTGTTCGGCTCCGCCAGTGCGGGCGCTAACGGGGGCTCCCATCAATTTAGCTCGAGTTTCGTGCCACTCGTCGAAGAACCTTGGGCAGGAAACCTGACACGTACCCGTATCCTCTGCACCGACGGTGTGCCAGAGGAACAAGATATCGAGCCAGACGAAGGGGATGACTTCGCGGCCAACGTCAATTCCGGCAACGGACCTGAGCGACGGTTCATCACGTTCGTGCCGTCGGCTGGCAATGCCAAAGCGACGCTCAGGCCCTTCCTCACCACCAACGTCGACGGCCTTGGCACGCGTAGTGGCACTCAAACGGACGCGTTACTGGCTAACGGCTTCGTTGCCGCGGTGCCCGCCGACGTGATGGAGGTCGGGGCCGAAGACTGTCAAGAAACGACTGACAGCTTGTGTCGCGACGCAATCCTGGGCTGGACGGTGGGGCTGACCAACAGCGAAGGCGAAAGTCGCTGCCCGGCCGCCGGCAGCGACTGCAACCTATTCGGGGCGATCTATCACTCGACCCCGCGCCTCGCGCCTGGTCGCCCCAACGAGTTCCTACGCGACGAATCGTATGCCGCCTTTGCACGCGAGCAAACGGCCAAGGAGCGCCCGTCCGTGTTGTACGTGTCCACCATCGACGGGCAGCTCCACGCGATGAAGACCGCCCCGCACACACCAGACCCGGAAGAAGACGTCAGTTCCAAGTCCAACAACGAACTTTGGGCCTTCTTTCCCCCCGCGGCACTGCCCGTACTGCAAGCGCAGTACCCGAACACACCCGCTACGATTCTGGACGGCCCCATCCTCGTGCGCGACGTGCCAGCAAGAACTGTGGGAGCCCAAAAGAAGTTCGAGCGTACGCGCGCCGATGCCCAGGAAGGTGTCGGTGCTTGGAGAACAGTCATGCTGTCGAGTTTCGGCGCTGGTCAGGTGGGTAGCGGCTACTTCGCCCTCGATGTTACGGACCCGGACATCGCCGACGGCGGACCCAAGTTCCTGTGGCAGATCACCAACGACGACGACGGGACTCCCCTGTTCGGCGACGGCGGGATGCCCCTCATCACGACGGTCTTTCTCAAGGCTTCGGACGCAGACCCCGGCAAGGAGGTCGCGGTCGCCATTCTACCCGGTGGAAACGCCGGATCGCGGACGGGTGAGACCGTCGCCGCCGGACCGTTGATGGACGCCGAGGACGATACATTTGCGCCCGCAACGATAGTCAACGAGTATGTGGGAGCCGAGGCCGCGCGAAGCCTGACAATCGTGCGTCTGGACACCGGTGAGGTGGTCAAGAGCTTCCGCACCTCGGAAACGGGCACGACGCTCAGCACTGACTTGATCGAAGTGGTGGATATCCCGGCTCCCATCGTAGGACAGCCGGCGGCCTTCCCTGGCGCCACGGGTTCGGTGGCGGACCGCATCTTCGTCGGTGACCGTGAGGGTCGCATCTGGCGCGTCGACGTCTCGAAGAGCGACCCCGACGAGTGGACCATGAACGTCTTCTTCGACGCATTCTTCGATCAGAGCGCCGACAAGCGCGAGCCCATCGAGTTGGCTCCGATCGTGAGCGTTGACGCTGTGGGGCAGATCACCATAAACGTCGCAACAGGTGAACAGCGTATCCAGACAGCACAGATGGGACAACTGAACAGAATCGTCTCCCTGACCGAAGTACTGAGCGAGGAAAACGAGTTTCAAGCGCAGGTCAACTGGGTGGAGACCTTGGGCTGCGAAGACGCCTGCGGCGAGGGCCAGTACATCGGAGAACGTGTCACTGGCCCGATGAGCCTGTTTGGCAGCAGTCTCTACTTTGCGTCGTCCACACCTGCCGCGAGTACCGCCGATCAGTGTGCTACCGGAACGAGTCGCGTTTGGGGGTTGAACTATGTCTTGTCAGCGGACAAGGCTGCCAATGCTCTGACCATCGATCCGATGAACGGCGCCTACGGCGCCCTGCCAGCACCGGAAGGCAGCCTCGAGCCGGAGAAATCCATCGAACCTGCCGCAGGCATCGTCTTCGGCGTCAGCATCGAGCAGCAGCCGAGTTGCTCGACCGAGTTGGATGAGTTCAGCGGCGATCCCTACCTCGGCAACTACGGCGACCACACATCGACAACGACGGTCACGCCCGGCAAGTTCTTCTTGGTCTACCAAGTCGGCGGTGTCTCCGGCAGTGAGTCCAACAAGGTCACGACGGAGAAGCAAGAGCTGACTCCGCCACGCAACACGGTATGGGTGGATTCATGGGCGCCAATCTTCGAGTGATCCACTTGACCGCAACCTGGGCCGCAATCTGCCTTTGTGCTCTCGGGTGTCAGCGCGACGAGACGACGACCGAGAACCCGGTCGACGCTCCCGAAGATCATCTAGCGCCAGGCGAACACTTGCCCGACGCAGAGCTCACGTTCGGTATCGAGGTCCCGCGAGGAATGCGTGTCACAGCAACGTTCAAGGACGTGGCCCAGCTCGACGGCTCGTTGAGCATCGAGCAACTGGTGAGCTACTACAAAGAGCACGTACTGGTGGCTGCGATAGAAATGGGGGCGACACAGGCTGTCTTTCCTCGCGTGTACGTTCGCGGCGACGCGCAGAAGCGCCAGTACCGCATCGTCATCAGCAAACACGACAATCGTAGCAAGGTCCGAATCACGGACGTCACGGGCACGCCCGTCGTCAAAGGCTTGAGTGAGCGGGAGCGCTGGGAGCGCGCAGGACTCAACCCCGACGGCACGCAAAAAGACCGCCTGAAAGCATTCTAGCGCCAGCCAAACCGCCGCCCGCTGGACTGCCAACGGGCGGCGGGATGGCGCCGTCCGGGGTGAGCGCGAAACCAGCTACCCGCTCCTTCTCGCGGCAGCTGATCGGGTCATCGACGGGCGGGCCGGTGCTGGGCGCGGGCGGTCTGACGGCGGTGGGCTGTGTTTGTCGTTGAGTTTGTGCCTTGATCGCGATAGCGAGTTTCGGTGGCGTCAGAGCTCAAACGCACCCCGCTCTACGAAGTTCACCGACGGCTCGGCGCTAAGCTCGTGCCGTTTGCAGGCTTCGAGATGCCGATCCAATACTCGGGGGTCAAGGCCGAACATGCGGCAGTGCGCGCGGGTGTCGGCATCTTTGATGTCTCCCACATGGGAGAGCTGGCGGTGCAGGGAAAGGACGCCCTTACGGCCGTCAACGAGCTGATCACCAACGACTTGCTTCGGATCAGTGACGGACAGGCCCTCTACACCTGCTGCTGCAACGAGCGCGGGACCATCTTGGACGACTTGATCGTCTACCGCTTGGCGGCAGACGACATCCTCGTGGTGTGCAATGCCTCGAACCGTGACAAGATCGTCGCGCACCTGCAGAACAAACTGACAGGGGACGCTACACTCACGGATAACAGTGACAGTACCTGCTTGATCGCCGTGCAGGGCCCCGAGAGCGGCTCGCTCTCGAGTCGACTTGTCGACCGTCCCCTGTTCGAAGAGGTGCGCAAGTTTCGAACCATTGCCTTCGACAGCGCCGCCTATGGCCCCCTCCGTATCGCGCGCACGGGCTATACCGGCGAGGACGGCGTGGAAATCTTCTGCAGCAACGAGCACGCCCCTCTGCTGTTCGAGGACCTCGCTGGAGAGGGCGCCGTGCCCGCAGGACTCGCTGCCCGCGATACGCTCCGGCTCGAAGCAAGTCTCAGCTTGTACGGCAACGACATCGACGAGACGACGACACCTCTCGAGGCGGGGTTGGGGTGGACGGTCAAGTTCGACAAGCCATCCTTCGTCGGTAAGGCGGCGCTCGAGGCACAGCGCTCGAGTGGCATCACCAAACGCCTCGTAGGGTTCGAAATGAAGGGCCGGGGCATCGCTCGGCACGACTACCCGATAGTCGACAAAAACGACCAGGTGATTGGTCGCTGCACTTCGGGCAGCCCAGCGCCCACCCTGGGCACCAACATTGGCCTGGGCTACGTGCCTCCGGCTCTGGCCGAAATCGGCACGCCGCTCAACGTGGATTGTCGCGGCAAGAAGGTCCCCGCTGTGGTCGTGTCGACACCGTTCTATCGTCGCCAGCAACCGAAGCCATAGGGAAACGTCCGTCGAATGTTGGGCGGAGGAAGGTTCTCTTCACGCCGCCTGGAGGAACTCATGAGCGAATCCGAAGTCAAAGAAGACCGCAAGTACACCAAGGAGCACGAGTGGGCGAAGCTCGAGGGCGATGTCCTGCTAGTCGGCATCACCGCGTTCGCCGTAGACCAGCTGGGTGACATCACCCTCGTCAACTTCGACGTCGAGCCCGGCGATCGCCTCGAAGCCGACAAGCCCTTCGGCACCATCGAGAGCGTCAAGACCCTGAGCGACCTCTTCGCGCCCGTTTCTGGCGAGGTGATCGAATTGAACACGGCCCTCGAAGACGAACCCGAGTTGGTCAACGACGACTGCTGGGGCAAGGGTTGGATGGTGAAGATCAAGTGTGACGACCCCGGGGTCCTCGATTCGCTCATGGAAAGCGAAGACTATCTCGAGCACACCGAGAACTCCGAGGACTGAACACCTGGTCTCGAGAAGCAGCAATGCGCTACCTACCCCACACTCCCCAAGAGATCCGCGAGATGCTAG
This sequence comes from Polyangiaceae bacterium, assembly GCA_050298815.1. Lineage (GTDB taxonomy): Bacteria > Myxococcota_A > Polyangia > Polyangiales > Polyangiaceae > SZUA-265. The sequence continues at coordinate 103,799 of JBNKUV010000041.1, read as the reverse complement.
ACGCGATCGGCGTTTCGTCGATCGACGATCTGTTCGACAGTGTGCCGGAGAACGCGCGGTTTAGTGGGCAACTCGATGTGCCAGCGGCGCTGAGTGAACCCGAATTGATGAGCAAGCTGACCCAACTGGCTGCGTGCAACACGGGCGCCAGCATGCTCAGCTTCCTCGGGGCCGGGATCTATGACCACCACATCCCGCCGGCGGTGGACCAGCTACTGCTGCGAAGCGAGTTCTACACTGCCTATACTCCGTATCAACCGGAGGTCGCCCAAGGCACACTTCAGGCGATCTGGGAGTTTCAGACCATCGTCAGCGAGCTGCTAGGGCTGCCGCTGGCTAACGCGAGCATGTACGACGGCGCGACGGCAGCTGCGGAGGCCGTGCAAATGGCCCGTCGGCTGACGCGGCGGAATCGTGTCTTGGTCAGCGAATGTGTGCACCCGCAGTATCGCGAAGTGATTCGCACCTTCCTCTCCGGGCAAGATCACGCCGAGCTAGTGTTCGTCGCTGCCAAGGGCGATGGCTCAACTGACGCAGCGGCATTGGAGGCACAGCTCGGAGACACCACGGCCGCCATCGTCGTCGGCTACCCCACCTTTCGCGGCACCCTGTGCGATCTGACTCAGATCGCGGGTACCGCTCACGATCAGGGCGCGTTGCTGATTACCAGTACTTCCGAACCGTACGCGCTCGCGGTCGCCAAAGCGCCCGGCGAGCTGGGAGCAGACATCGCCACGGGGGAAGGACAAGCCCTGGCATGCCCGCCCACCTTCGGTGGCCCGGGCGTGGGGCTCTTTGCATGCCGTAGCGATCGAAAGTACCTGCAACAACTGCCCGGTCGAATCTGCGGTGAGACCGTGGACGAAAGTGGCAAGCGTGGGTACGTGCTGACGCTATCAACACGCGAACAACACATCCGGCGTGAACGTGCCACCAGTAACATCTGCACCAACCAGGGCCTTTTGGCACTGTCGCTGACCATCCGCGTGAGCATGCTCGGAAAGACTGGCTTCGTCGAGACGGCGAAACAATGCCTCAGTAAGGCAAGGTACCTTCGGGATCGTATCCATGCCTTGCCCGGGTATTCGGTCCCCGGTACGGGTGCCTTCTTCAACGAATTTGTGGTGCAATGCGAGCGGAGCGCGGCCGACGTGGTCGCTCTGGCGAAGAAGCAAAGGGTGATCCCGGGCTACGACCTCGGCCGGCAAGATCGCGACCTTGCCAACTCGTTGTTGGTCGCGGTGACGGAGAAGCACACCCGCGCCGATCTCGACAAGTTGTGCCAGGTCTTGTCCGCACAGGGCTAGAGCTAGTTGCCGCTCGACGTGGCGCGGAAGATGTAATTGCGCCGGCGCTAGTTGCGCTCGACGTGGCGCGGGAGGATGTAGTTCCGCCACCACTCTTGCCCGGGGTGCCGGTGGGCGGTGGCTCTCGCCCAGTCCAACCCGAGCGTCAACGCGATGGTGCGACTCTCGCCAGTACCCATCTCACCGGTGATCCCGAGCTGCAATCCCCACGGAGCACCCAGCCAAGCCGATGCCATCCCGCCCCTGGAATCCCGTCCCCACCAGCGCTGATAACCCCCGAGGTCCAAGGCAAGACCCCAGTCTCCCCGTGAGAAGCCTCCAGTGGTCGTCCGCTGAGCAATCGCGAGATCCGTGCCACCGTCGAAGTGTGTCAGCGTCCGCAGAATGCCGCCGAATACCAGCGTAGCGTACGGCGACGAGCCGAAGCCCGCATCCAACTGCATGAGCGATCGCCGCTCGGCAGACACGTTCGGACGGTCCACCTGGGACATCCCTGCGCCAACGTACATCCAGGATGCGATGTCCGCCGAACACGGCCGGGCAATGAGCGTCAAGGCGGCGAACATCGCGATGACGAGGGGACACACCGCATACCGTTGGTTCAACTGATCAGGTCTCATGCGTTGCAAAACGGCCAGGGCTCTACCACGAAGCCGCCAGCCAACCAAGGCTAGGTCTGTCCTCGGTTTGTCATGGTCGCCGATGTCTCGGTCGAGCTGGCTCAGCCTGGCGGGGTGTGCTGAGTTGGAGGCCGTGCAAGCGGCCTCCACCCGTTGTCGTGTCCGGCGTGTCGTGCACCTGCGTCCCAGTTCGGACACGGCCCTAGGCCCGGACCGGCGCGCGGATCGGGCCTCACACCGGGCTCAACCGGCTTCGTACAACAAGCCGAGCCCTGAGAAGCAACTGCGCACTGCTCGGGTCAGCGCTGGCGCCTGAAGCGGCCTTCGAAGCATGCGATCTGGAAAATCCGCCTCAAACGTCGGAACCTCCCGAGCCACGCGGGCGTGGTCGGCGATCAAGACGAACTGATTCTGCCATGCCGGGTCCATCCGGGTGGCGTGCTCGAACAACGTCGCTCCGTTTGGCATCCGAGTGAGCACGTTACAGACGACCACGACCGTTGGCGTTGACGACATGACTCGTAAGGCGTGCTCGCTAGAAAGAGCTAGTTCGACGCTGACGTCCGCTTGGCTCAACAGACGGCGGTACTCAGAGAGGACCAACATGTCCGAATCCACGAGCAGGACCGTTGGCACCGCCCCCAAGACATGTGCCCCACTGAAGGCGGTCACTCGACGCGTTTCCGGCTGAGGCGCTGCTGATACCGTCGGCGCTTTCGGTCGCATCATCGAAGTATTCGTTTGGTTCTCCTCGGGTCGCTCGGCGTTGACCCGACGGATCCACCGACCCACGTCTCGAACGAACGATGACATGTTGTCGGTCTTGCGAATGTAGCCGTGAGCACCAGACGCTTTCGCCTTCGCACTCAACGCGTCCTCGGGCAGGCTGGAATGCAGCAAGACGACGGAGCGACTGGTTGGATGCGCCGTACCAAAACAGCGTACCAAGGTGTCGCCCCCGACACCCGGCATCGTGACATCCACCAGCACGAGATCCGGTTCCTCTTGGAGCATGAGTGCAACGCACCCGGTCGGTCGATTGCGGGTGATCACCCGATAACCTTCCTCCCGCAAAGCCGAACCAATCACTTCGAGAACGATATCGCTATCGTCCACGATCATGACTGTCTGTGGATCCTTGGTCAATGCGCTCCCGCCACCCGAAACTCTAACGCTAAAATAGCGTAACGGCACTGCTGGCGAAGACGTTTAGAGGGTGCGACGGCGACCCCCCAATGTTGATTGTGAGGTCAGGTGATCACCAGTGTGCGGCTCACCCGCCCGGCGGCTTTTTCCTTGCCAACAGTACGCACATGGCACAGTAATTGGTCAGTGTTGCCCGCGTGGAGGCGGACGGGAAGGCACGAATATCAATGGCTGAACCGCTAATGCCCATCCGACTCGAGGACGCCAGGCTGATGGTCGAGGCATCCAAGGTGCGCGAAGTGCTGGGGCGCCAGAGATGGCTGACGGTGCCGGGTACCGCGCCATACCTTCGGGGCGTTTGTGCCTGGAAGGGACGGGCGATTCCGGTGCTCGACCTAGCTCCCCTGCTTGGCCTGACTCACGATGGCACGGATGCCCTGGAGCGAACACTCATCGTCGAGTGCAGCGATAATGTTGCTGCCATCCCCGTGAGCGAAGCACAGGCGGTCATTTTCGTGAGGCGCGATCAGCAGCGACCTCCGGAAGTCAACGCTCACCGTTACTGCCGGGCAGAAGTGGACTCGGGTGCAGAACTGGCGAGCATCGTCGACCTCGACGCACTGTTTCGCGATTTGCTGGGACAGGACGAGGGCAGTGCAACCCATGCGTGATCCGAAGCACTCCCTTATCCGAGCTGGCAGCAGCCTGAAACTACAGGACTTTCTCGTATTTGAGACACACCCCTGTTGTGTGGCGATTCCCGCCCGCGATGTGCTGCGGGTAACCACTACCACCGACCCGACCCTCCATCAATTCGTCGACATGGGAGTTTGCCTCGGGATAACTCCCATCAGCGGTGAGTCCGCTTCATCTGACCGCGCGCTGGCGCCGATGCTGGCGGACGATGGATGGGCAATTCTTGCTCCCGCCAACATGAGCCTGGTCACCGCAACACCAGAACAGTTGCTGCCACTCCCCCAGCTGCTGCAAATTGACGACAGCGTGACCGCTATTCTCGAGCAGGCAGGCGACGCCTCTGCTCTCATCCTTTCGTGCGAGGCGTTGCTGCGGCGGCAGCGCAAGCTCCTGAAAGCAGACTCAGAATCCGACACGACACGTGTGCCTGAGGAAGGAAAATCATGAACAGCCTCACCGTTCGAAGCGTCCTCACATTCGCAGCACTCGACGTGCTCTTCAACCCCTTGGTCACAGCTGCGTATATTCAGCTGCTCGGGTATCGTAACCCCTCTGGTCCGTACTTCGTGATGGCAGCGATGTGCGCGCTGAAGATCGCGGCGTCCGCGTGGTTCCTCAGCACCCAGCTCCGGCCAGCCGATCGCTACTTTCAGGATCGTGGCGGACGGACCAACGCCGAGCAGCTGAAGCAAGTGGACAGTATCCTGCAGCAGTTACCTAGACGATTTGGACTATTCTACGCGTTCTCGTGGTCAGGCACGTATGGTCTTGGGTTCGCGGCCATTAGCACCGCGTACCCAGAGCTTACGCTGGACCCACGCGCCGTAGCCGCGGTGTGCCTCGTTGTTACCGCAGTTTGGTTCGGCGGCTTCGCCTTCGCGTTTCCGATCTCCTCGATTCTGACCGCGGACGCAGCCGGTGGGTGCTCCATCGACGCTCGCGAAAATGGCATCCACCTGTCACGGCCCCGGACATCCCTCCAAGTACGCACCGGTACCATTGCTCTCGCGCTGGGCCTCGGCCCGACCCTGTGGATGATGGCCCTCGGCTACATGAAACAAGTGGAGGCCCACATCGCACACGCCGAGGTACGCGCGACGCTGGCGACAAAAGCGTCAGAGCTCCGGTGGAACCAAAATGGGACGCTGGACGAACGCTCGCTCAGCGCGGGCATGAAGCAGGAAGTCGTCTCGACGACCGAAGGCAGTCGGGTTCCAAGCTGGTTGAGTGGTGATGCGTACGAATGGCTCCGCGAGACCTTCGAAGGGCACGAAGGCACGTTCCAGGAACCGCACGAGCAACGTGCGGTGGCGTTCACCTCTCTTGATAATGACCGCGCAATAGTCACAGTCGTCGACACCGCGGTCGACTCTCCACAGAGCTTCATTCTGAGCGCTTCGATCTTTGCCGTCGTAGTCGGGCTTTGGGCCCCGTTGTGCGCCATCGCTCTGGGGCGGTCTGTGTCCGGTCCGCTGCAACGTTTGACGGCCAGCGCACGTGAGATAGTCGAAGAGGGGAAACAGTCTCAGATGGGTACACTACCCGTGCCGCGCAGCGACGAAGTGGGCATGCTCTCGGAACGCTTCAATGACCTCCTCGACATGATGCGGGACCTCAGCGCAGCCGCAGACGCCATCGCGAGCGGCAATCTCAGAGTCACCATCGAGCGAAACGGTGAACTGCCTGACGCTTTTAGGCGCATGTTGGAAAGCCTCCAGAACATGGTCAGCCAGATCCGCGAGACGTCCGTAAACTTAGCCAGTGCGGCTACCGAAATTTTCGCCGCATCTCAGGAGCAAGAAGCAGCAGCAACGTCTCAATCAAGCGCAATGGAGGAGATCAGTCGGACGATGGACTCCCTGTCCGAGTCTGCCGCACACGTCTCGGATGCCGTTCAAGGTGTTCTGGCCAACGCTGAGAAAACGCTGGAAAACACCGATGACATGGTCAGCCGAATCGGCCAGCTCTCCGCTCACGCTGGGCGTATCGCAGAGATATTGGACATCATCAAAGAGATTGCCGAAAGAAGCGACTTGCTGGCCCTCAATGGTTCCCTCGAGGCCAGCCGCGCCGGCGAGGGTGGTCAAGGTTTTGCCCTCGTCGCTGGCGAAATGAGGCGCCTAGCGGAGCGAGTCACTGCGTCGGTTTCAGACATCAAGACGCTGGTCGCGGATATCCGCGACTCCGGCTCCACCACGGTGATGGCAACGGAAGAGAGCCGACGCCTGGCAGAAGGCACGACCGAGGCAGCCCGCCAGATCACGTTCGTGTCCCAGCAGCAGCGAAGTGGCACGGAGCAAGTTTCGCAAAGCGTAAAGAACATCGCCGATGTGGTAACCCAAGCCGTAAGTGCAACGTCCCAAACGCGCACTTCCGCCGAGGGACTGAAGACTCAAGCCGACGAGTTGGCTAAGCTCGTCAAACGCTTCGACTTGGCGGCCAGCGCGGAGGTGGGATGAACGACGCGCGCGAAGGGCTACTGAGCCGCTTTCGCGCCAACTTGCTCAATCGAGTCAAGAACGTCGGCGCACTATTCGAGGTGCTCGAATTCATGCCCAACGAGCCGGACGCCCTGCGACAGGTTCGTGGCGAGCTGCATACATTCAAGGGCGAAGCGCGAATGCTTGGCCTTGTAGTGATGGCGGACATCGCACATGCCCTCGAAGATGCCCTCGAATCTGAGGCTCTCCTGTTTGACCGCCTTCACGGCGCGGCCAATGCGCTGCGTGAGGCTCTCAACGAGTCGGACGCAAAAAGCGCCGAAGCGCAGTTAGCACCGGTCCTCGCCTCGTTGATGGCGGCGACCCCCGGCGAGGTCACTCGGAGAGGGTCATCGCTACCACCAGCGATGATTGCGTCCACTCCGCCGGAAGACTCGACGCCAAGAGCCGTGAAGCGTTGGGTGCAGGTCGAAGCGTCGACCATCGACGAACTGTGTGACCAGATCACCGAGCTTGCCGACAGCTACGGGCGCCTCCGCTCGATGCTGACATCGAGCCTGGTCGCGCGGGGAGCTACTGAAGCTTCGGCGTTTGCCAACGATGTGTTGGAACACCAAACGCTGTTGGAACGCTGCGTCGACCGCACCTGGAACCTGCGCTTGGTTTCCGTCGAGCCAATGCTGGGGGAGTTGGAGCAACACGCTCGCCTGCTGGCTCACCGTCAGGGCAAAGAGCTCGATATCACCGTGTCGGCCGGCGGCGTGAACATCGAACGCGATGTCGTCGACATCGTGTGGGACAGTTTGCTGCACCTGGTCAGAAACGCGATTGCTCATGGTCTGGAGCAGACCGGCTACCGAGGGGGGAAGCCCGCTCGAGGCAGCCTGACCTTGCAAGCGGAGTCCGCTGGCCCCCACGTCATCATCAGCGTGCAGGACGACGGTCGTGGGATCCACCCTGAGGAGCTCCGCCGAGTCGCGGTCCAACGAGGTTTCCTCAGTGAGACCCAAGCGGAAGCCCTCAGCAACCACGAAGCGATCGACCTCATCTTTCGCCACGGGTTTTCCACGAGCAGCGTGGCGGACCAGCTCTCCGGGAGAGGTGTGGGTCTGGATGTCGTACGGGACCGGATCGACGCGATCGGCGGGTTTGTCGAAGTTGATAGCTGGCCCGGCGAGGGAACGAAGTTCACGCTCACGCTCCCATTCGCGATCACCAAAGAGCGCGTTTTGGTCTTTCAGCTCGGCGAAAGCCTCTACGGAATACCAAGTCGTGTCGTACTGACCGTCATCGGCAGCGAAGGCTTGGGGAAGGCACGCGGCGAGCAGATGCTTCGCCACGAACAACAGCCCATCGCACTACGTTCCTTAGAGCGAGCCGTCGGACTGGGCGATGGATCGAAGGATACGACCGCGCTCGTCCTCCAGGTGGGCAAGCGACGAGTGGCGGCAAGCATCCGAGCGGTGGTCGGCGAGCGGGAGCTGATACGACGCCCATCGGGAGCATTGCTCTCCCACGCAACAGGAGTGGGCGCTAGCGCGCTCCTGGATGACGGAGAACTCGTGCTGCTGCTGGACCTCCGCTTTGTCGAGCAAGCTCTCGGGACGGACGCCGGGGTCATCCCCGACCAACGGGCAGAGCAGTCGACGATGAAGCAGAAGCACATCCTAGTCGTCGACGACTCGCCCGTCGTCACCGAGATGATGGCCGAGATTCTGTCCACGAGCGGTCTATCAGTGACTATCGCCGGCAACGGGGTGCAAGCCCTCGCCGCGATTGACAAGGCCGTTCCAGACTTGATCCTGACGGACTACGAAATGCCACAGATGGACGGCCTGGAGCTCCTGCGACAAGTCCGCAAGCGTTTCCCCACACTACCTGTCGTGATGTTGACCACCCGCGGCTCGGTCGAAGACAGACAAAAAGCATCGAGCTTGGGAGCAAACGCTTACGTCCTCAAGTCGGGCTTTCGAAGTGACGTCTTATTGGATGTCGTAGACCGGTTTTTGAAAGTCTGAAGATGTCCGTTCGCGCCCTTCTCCTTGACGACTCGCTCATCTGTCGAATTCAGCTGCGGGAGATCCTGCAAGCGGACGGCGACATCAAAGTCGTGGGTGAAGGCCAGAACGGTGACCGAGTACTGGAACTGATCGAGCAATCGAAGCCGGATCTCCTGCTCGTCGACCTCGAAATGCCGGGCACAGCTGGCCACGCGACGATTGAGCGAGTGATGGCAAACCGCCCACTTCCCATCTTGGTCGTCACCGGACTGCCGGAAGGCACGCGCAAAGCAGGAGTCTTCGAGTCCATTCGCCGCGGCGCGTTGGAGCTGGCGGCCAAACCAACTCGAGGCGACATCCCCGCTGAGCGCCTCCTCCGCGCCAAGGTGCGCCAATTAGCCAAAGTTCCTGTGGTTCGGCACGTCGCGGCGAATGTGACACGACCGTCGCGCATCCCCAGACTCGCCGGCTTCGCCGGTCCGACGTCCAACTCGAGTTTGCGCGTCATCGGCGTCGGCGCGTCTGCAGGCGGACCAATGGCAATGGCCGCCATGTTGTCCGGTCTCAAAGCTCCGTTCGGGGCTGCTATTGCTGTCGTGCAGCACCTGCCGAACGGATTCACGAAGGCGTTCGCGGAGTTTCTCCAGTCCAGAATACAGTTGCCGGTCCAGATCGTCAACGAGCCCACCATAGCCATCCCAGGTACGGTCTTCGTCGCTCCGGATGACCATCACCTTCAACTAGAAGGTCACAACCGACTTCGCCCCAGGCAGAGTGAGCCGGTGTTGGGTCATCGACCGTCAGTCGATGTCCTGTTCCACTCGCTCGCTCGCGAAGCCGGGCCACGGAGCGCCGCGGTCATCATGAGCGGCATGGGCACCGACGGAGTTGACGGCATGGAAGCGATGAGACGCGCCGGCGCGTTTACTGTTGCTCAGGACAAAGCCAGCAGCGGGGTTTTTGGCATGCCGGGTGCAGCAATCGAGCAGGGAGCCGCAGAGGTCGCCTATCCGCCGATGGACATAGCCGCCGTCATCGACAACTGGGCACGAACAACCCAACCCCGCGGGGCGTGACGGTGACCCGGACCGAACTGCACAGCTGGCTCAGCACGCTCACGGGGGTCGAACTCTCGCGAGGCGGTGTGAGTCGAACACTCGATACGGTACTCAACCAGCGCTGTACCGCGCTAGGTTGCGATCTGGAGGAATACTCGAAACTAGCCCGCGCTCCGGGCAGCGCCGAGCTCGAGATACTGACCAACGCCGTGACCGTCGTCTACACCTGGTTCTTCAGGGACCGCGAGCAGTTGGCGGCCATTGAAGAGCTCGTGCTCGAATGCAGTTCACGCGGCACCGTCAATGTGTGGGTGCCCGGGTGCGCAACTGGGGAAGACGCTTTTTCAGTCGCACTGCTGGCGAGAAGACTCGATATCGCAATAGCCGTTCTGGGTACGGACATCAACACCGTTGCCTTGGAACACGCAGCTGCCAACAGATACCCAAAGAGCAGCCTGCGCGATGTGCAAGACGAGTTTCGGTCCTATTTTTCTAAGTTGGACGAGCGACACTACGCAGTCGCGTCCGAGATTCGAGAGTTCGTTCGATTCGAACGGCACAATCTACTTCATCCCGCTCCCGGTTCGAGCCCCAAAGCGGGTTGGGACATCGTGCTCTGTCGCAACGTCCTCATCTATTTCAATGCCGAAGAAACCTTGGGAGTCTTTGACAGGTTGTTGCGCTCACTGCGCCCAGGCGGCTACTTGGTCCTGGGCTCCAGCGAAGTCGTCTACGATGTCCCGCCTCAGGCTCGGGCCCTGTACGTGGGTGGACGCCTGGTACTGCAGAAAAGGCCACCGCCGAGCAGTGTTCCCCCCTTGCATCATCAGCTGCCCCAGTCAGCTCAAACGCTTGTCCCCCCCTCGAGACCCGGCGCCCATCACGCGCCTCTCCCCGCCCTGCCACCGAAGGTGCAGCGCGTCCCAACCGCACCCGCGACACAGAGCAATACCAAGTTGTCAGAACAGGACGCGCACTTGGACCTCGGGCATGAACATCTCGACCGCGGGCGGTTGACGGAGGCCCTGGGGCAATACCACCAGGCGTGCGTGCTGGACCCGACGTGTCCTCGCGCCAGGATGTATCGAGGTGTGACCCACTATCTCTGCGGCGCTGTACGCGATGCCGCCGACGACCTCCGTGCAGCGCTTTTCTTGGACGAGAAACTCTGGCCGGCGGCATTCTATCTGGCGCTGAGCTACGAAAGCATGGGGCTCCCGAGAGATGCTTTGCGCGAGTACAAGCACGTGGTTCGGCTGTGCGAGCAGCTGCCGACGAACCAAGAGCCCGACCCGTTGCTCGCGGCCTGGCGCCGAGACGTGCTCGAACTAGCGACGCACAGGCTCCGGCCGTAACCGCACGGCCGGAGCCTGCCGGCACCGAAGGGGCGCGGGGTGGCTGACAGGGTGTTGGCGCCACTCGCGCCCACTCGTGGACTTACGGACGGGACCGATCAGCGCACAACGGCAAAGTAGTCGCTCGATCCAGTACCCGTCACTGGGTCGAAGGTGCCCACGATAAGCAGGTAACCACGCGCCCCCTCGTACTTCCCGGTGCCATCGGTCCATACGGTGAAGTCGACGAATTCACCCGTCACGAGGTTCCAGATCCCGTAGTCTGTGCCCACGAGAGTACCTCTTTTGGTCGTGATCGTGTTCACCCCAACGTAGGTGACGACATCCGGATTGCTCGTCTCTTGCATCGAGTCCATCGTGAACTCTAGCTGGCCAGCCAAGCCGCCAGTGAGTGGACCTGCGGTGCAGAGACCGTCGCACTCCACCTGTTCCGTGGTCAATCCGCCCTTCAATTTCGAGTGACGCGCCGACGCCTCTCCCGGAGCGAAGAGCAGCGCGAGAGCTGTCATCACCATCATCACGAACTGGGTTCTCATCAATTTTTTCATCACCGTCTCCTTGATTACGTTTCCCGTTGCTCCGAGGCCGGAGCGCACGAACGTACGCCCAAGCCTTCAGAAGTAGTTCCCCCCGTACCCGCCATCCACGTTGAAACACTGCCCGGTCATGTTGCGGCAAAGCGGACTCAGCAAAAATGCTGCAGCAGACGCCACATCGTCGTACGCAACTGCCCGCTTGGTCATCGACCGCTTCGCAATGTGCTGAAGACTCCGTGCCGTTAGGTCCTCGCCAAGAACACGTTTGGCTGCGTCGGTCTCAATGAGCGAAAAGCTCAAAGTGTTGCACAGCACGCCCTCGGGCCCCAACTCCTGGGCGAGGTAGCGAACGCTGCTTTCCAACGCGGCTTTCGCAATCCCGACCACGTGGTAGTTGGGTATCGCGGTCTGTCCGCCGGCTGAGGTCAGCGCCAGCACCCGCCCTGCCTCGGATCGCGCCAATTGGGTTCTCGCCGCGGCCACAGCCACGATGAGCGAGCGCACGCTGATATCCATGGCACTAGCGAACTCCTCTCGCGTGCAAGAGAGTAGACTCCGCGCTAGCACTCCCTCCGGCACATGCACCCACGAGTGCAGAAGGAAGTCCAACCCTCCTAGATTTTCAGCGGCACTTGCGACTCCACGTTGGATGGACCCATCGTCGCTCGCATCAATCTCCACGAATGGCACCGACTGGGCCTTAGCCATGGCTGCCCCGGGTGAGTCCGGACGCACACTGACCACCACCCGAGCCCCTGCGCCCATCAGTTGACGCGCGCACTGATATCCGACGCTCCGTTCACTTGATGCACCAAGCACCAAACCGCGCCGAGGTTGGGACACAATCAGTCCCTCTCCAGTGGAAACCAGAGTGCTAACGATTCGAGCCCACGCGTGTCGTAGTCAGCCACGGCCCGCTGGATGACGAATGTCGCCTCCGCAGCCGCCAAACCACCGATCCACATCCCCAGCCGCCCGACAGCCTCGAGTATCTTCTCTCGCGGCACACCCACGTGCCGAGCAACCTTCGCGAACATCGCGGCCGTGTCATGCCGCTGGGTCGCGCACAGGGTGCAGACGCCGAGCAGATAGTTTTCCTGCACGCTGAGCCAACGTTCGTCTGCCTCAATGGCGTGATAGCTGACAATCATCTCCCGCAACGCGCGGTTTTCCAAGCGCTCCAGGAAGCGGAGGTGCCGGACTCCCATTCCCTCGCCAAACAAGTGGTCGACGAACTCGATCGTGGCCTGGATGTGATCTTTGCCGGTAATATTCATGTAGTTCCTCAGCGCCCTTGCCCACGCGGCATGAGGGTTAGCTCACTGACCACCACATGCGGGGGCCGCGACAGTACCCAAACGATGGAGTCCGCCACATCTGCCGGCGCGAGCCACTCCGGCAGCACCTGGCGGAGTTTTTGCTTCGCTTGGTCGAAGCCTGCCACCTTGTCGTAAATGGGGGTGTCCACCAGCCCTGGTGTCAGTGTGGACACTCGTATCCCCTTGGGATGTAGCTCCCAGCGTAGCGCTTCCGTCAGGCGCTCTACCGACGCCTTGCTAGCAGCATAGGGTGCGAACTTGGCGTTCGCCACGAATCGCGCCGTGACTGACGACAACTGAACGATCTGGGCGCCCGGGCGCATGCGGCGAGCCGCAACCCGCGCCAACTCCAGCGGCGCCATCACGTTGACCTCGAACAGTCGACTCAGCTCCCCCGTGTCTAGCTCGAGGAGACTCTCGTAGACGCACTCCGCCGCATTGTTGATGAGTACATCGAGAGGTTCGTCCATGGCCTCAATCGCCGCACAGACGCGCTGTCTGTCGACCTGAACGGCAAGATCAGCGAGCATGGGCTCGAAGCCGCGCCCCAAGCGCTGGCACGCTTGTCCCAGCCGTCCCTCGTCGCGCCCCAGCCCAACGACGTGCGCCCCACGGCTCAGCAGCGCTTCGGCCGTGGCAAAGCCGATGCCGGAGCTAACCCCTGTCACCAGCACGTTCTTGTTCTCGAGGTCCGTGTTCATGGTGAGAGCAGCATCGCGACGGACTGCCAACCGAGCCCAACAGCGACGGAAAGCACGGTGTGGTCATGGGACAAGCGTCCCAATTGCCTGAAGTGATGAAGCGAGCACGGGATCGACGCCGTCGTGACGTTGCCGATGAGCGGCAGGTTGGTCAAGACCTTCTCGTTAGGCACGCCCAGGTGCTCACGCAGTTGCAGCTGCACACCCGCCGTGCCGGAATGCGGAACGACGAAATCCACGTCATCGAGAGTCATCCCGTTTCGGTCGAGCAGCGCGCTCGCTACCGCCGCCATGCTCGTTCCAGCAAGCACGTTGAGTTCACGTTGCCGAATACGAGGATCCAAGTAGCCGTCCTCATCGATCACCATGATGTCGTGGTGTTCCCCTGAAGAGCGCAGCTCGAAGTCGCGCAAACGGAATCCGGACTCACCAACGGTGTCGACCACGGCGGCGGCCGCTGCGTCACCGAATACCAACGTGGCCCGACTTCCAGGACGCATGCGGCGCGACGAGCGATCGGCAGCGACGACCAACCCTCGGCGGTAACGGCCCTGGCTGAGATAACCCGTCGCCACTGACAGACCCAGCACGAACCCACAGCAAGCTCCGCACAGGTCATGAGCAAACGCACGCTTCGCTCCCAGCCCGTACGCGAGTGCTGGCGCTAGGTCTGGAACGTAGCGCCGATCACTCCAATTGGCTAGGATGACGAAGTCGAGCTCGCTTGCTTCCGTGTGCGCCTCCGCCAATGCCTGACGTGCGGCACACATGCCCATATTCAGAGATGTCTCATCATCGCTCGCATGACGACGAGCCAAGATGCCCGTCTGGTCGAGCTGTTCGAGAGTCATTGGGCGGTCCAACGCCGCGAGCTCTGCGTTGGGAACGTTCTTCTCGGGAAGGTAGACCCCAAGACCGGTCATGCGGGCTAGGCGCACAGGTTCTCCTCTCGCGACTGACTTGCCTGTTGTTCGATGGCGCGCGTCCGCTCCTGCTCTCGACGCAGTTCCAAGATGAACGCTAGTTCTAGCTCGGTGACGGCGGACGCCAGGCTCGCTTCATCCACACCGGCCTCACTCCAAGGATTGGACAAGGCAAGTGCAGGCAGCGCAGCTCCCGACAGCGAATGTTGCGTCAGACTCCAGCCCTGGTCCTGTCGTTGGTACACGCCCGATTCTGTCACCACAGTGGTCACACGACTTCCAATACTCGTCACATGCTGCACCTCAGCCACTAGTCGACTGTTACGCGCAAGCACGACTACCTCCCTGGCTCCGGCCGCAATATCACACGCACCACCTGAACCCACCAGCAGCCGTCCGTCCACCATCGTGCTGTTCAAGTTGCCGCTCGTGTCAACCTCCGCACAGCCAATGACGGCGATGCAAGAAGCAGCGCCCCCACAGACAAGTGCTCCCAGTACGTTGTCGACGTTGGTTAAACGCTCAGATGCGGCTATGTTCTTCTGGCTCAACAAGAAAGCATCCGTCGCCTTGCCCCCGAAGTTGCCAAAACCGCACAGACCCGTTTCCACCATTAGCTCGACTTCGAGCTCCCCGCCCAGTATTCGCTTGGCTAGCCGCGCCACCGAAAACGACTGGCCGATGCCGGCCAACACGGCATGGTACTGACCTTCTCGAACGCGCGTCGCTAGGCTTCTCGCCCCCAAAATGAGTTGTCGCTCAGCGGCAGCGAGTTCTCCGGCACCAGCGAGCGGTGCTCGCAGTCCCGAGCTTGACTCGCCCGTCGGCTCCGGGCGCGTTTGCACTTGGATGTGCTCGTCCGCCTGAGCGCGCAACGCCTCGAGACGGCTCATCCCGACGAACGTGCGATAGGCACTTGCCGCGTCTTCCTTCTGCAACACCTGCGACCGAAAGTCACTCAACGTTTCGGGCCGGCTCGCCCACGACCGCCAGCGCACGTAATGCTCGCAGTCGTCCGCATAGGAAAAACCACGGGCGTTTGGCTGTGCAAAGTGCACAGGTTGGGGGTGTGCTCCAAAAGGCACTTCGCAAACAGCCAACACTCGGTGCGCAGGAATTGGGATCAAGTCTGCACGGTCGCGAAGCTCAGGGTGTGTGGCAACGCGGTCGGCTGTGATGATAACGCCTCGGCGTGCTGCCAGAGCCCCCCAAAACCCCTCCGAGTGGGGTGGGGAAAACCACGCGAAGCCCCGTTCGTCGGCAAGCGGCGCATGCACGAACGTGATATCTGGAACGAGCGCTGAAACCAGGCCCAACCTGGAACCGTCCTGAAGCACCTCCTCACGGTACCGCCGAAGCTCTGCGAGCTGTTTACCAAGGGTTGTTCCAAACAGTGATTGAGTCAGTGCGAATGGCTGCCCCCAAGCCGCTGCTCGCAGCGCTGCAACGTACGTCCCGAGCGACCAATGCTCGAGGCGCAGCCCCTCCTCCCACAGTGCTTGGTAGATAGGGTTGGGCCGCGGTGTCGGGTAGTTGTCCCCGTAGAAGCAGCTGATGTAACATCGCCCGAGTCGCTCGGTCGCCAGCAGATGCGCCAAGGAATGGAATCCAGTCGCGCTCAGAGTAAAGTTCGGACGTCTACTGTGAAATTGCCGACAAAGCTCCACGATGGCGGCGTTCGAACGGCTCGGTGTCGAAGCGAAGTTGAGATGGGCCCCAGGCACCACATGCTCTCGCACTGCTTGCGATAAACTAACGACCTTCGTCGGCCTATCACGCATGGTAGAGCGCTCCCGCGCAGTTCATGCCGGCTCCGACGGCCACCGACAGGACCAGCTGCCCCCTCTTGACTTCACCGGATTGGACGGCCTGGCTCAACCGCACTGGGATGCTTGCGCTTCCCGAAAAGCCGGTCTCTCCTCCCGACCACAGGAGCTGCCTCCCGCGAAACCCCAGCTCCTTGCTCACGGCCTCAACGAGACCGCCGTGGGTTTGTATGGGTAGAAACCAATCGACCTCCTCCGGCGCCAGCCGATTCCGCCGCAACAGCTGGGTAGCGCAACCAAGTAGCATACGCTGCGTCGCCTCCGCCGCCCGAGAGCCCAACATGGTGATCGTATCCGCTTCGGGGCCGATACCGACCCAGTCGAGCTTGCTAACGTCCGTATAGCCGCAGTAGTCCGTCACCCCAAAGCGGGCCTCCGAAGTACGGCGAAAAGCGACTGCACCAGCTGCATCTGCAACGATATACGCGAACGAACTCTGGTTGTTGGGCGAGGTCGCGAAGCGACTTCCCTGCTCAGCCGCAACCAGTAATGCAACTCTGTAGTTTGGATTCGCCAACAGCGCATCTGCGGCTTGTACGCCGCGCAAGAAGCCCGTGCAGTAACAGGCCTTGATATCCAGACCCATTGCGTCTTCCCTGCCCAGCTCGCGGAGCACCAGAGGCGCCAAGTCGGCAAACGATGGGTTTTCTGGGTCCGATGGGTGCGCCATGTTCATCGTTGTGCCTGAGGCTACCAGGACCAAGTCGACCTCTCGAGCCAACTCGGGGTGTGAGGCGCACAAGTTCCTGACGGCTGCACGGGTCAGCGTCCAGGTATTCTCCTGGGGGCCGCACCAGAGTCGCTGACGCATTCGACTGGTTTCGGCGAGTTCGTCCCAGCCGCGCGCCGGCGTAAAACGACAGCGTTCGATATAATCCGCGTTCGAAACGACATCCGAGGGGAGAGCATGCCCGTATGCAACGAGCTGTGCTCGGTAGTTGGCGTCGCCACGGGCATTGCATCCGGCTTCAGCGCCCTGCATTGTTCACCTTCTCAAGCAATAGGGCTACGTTTTGCCCTCCGATACCGTAGGCCATCACCAGGCCAGCGTTCAGTTCCCGCGCTTCGCCACCGTTCGCCTGGTGATTGAAACCGTGCACAACACTTGCCGTATCGACACCAACAGTCGGCACCAGGAAGTCTTGAGCCAGCATCATTGCCGCTGCTGCAACGTTCAGAGCGCTCGAAGCGCCCAGAGTATGACCGTACACTGGCTTGGTCGAGATGAGTGGCACTTCACGGCTGCGCGGACCAAAGGCGCGTTTCATGTAGTTCAGCTCCGAGATGTCACTGGCGCGGACGCCATTGCCATGACCCAGCACGAAGTCCACGTCGTTCGCCCCCAAGCACGCTTCGTCCAATACGGACTGAATCACCTGCAGCGGTCTATCGGCAACGAAGTCGACGTCTGTCGGATGGGTGCCACCGTTGGCGTGACAGAAGCCTGAAATTGTCGCCAACGGCTGCGCACCTCGGGCCTCTGCATGGCGTCGAGTTTCGAGCACCAAACTCACCGCCCCCTCGCCAAAGGCGTTGCCTCTATGCATACTGTATGGGCCAATGGCCAGCTCGGGCACTAGTTGCTCGTGACTCAGTAAACCCGCCGCGCGGTACATCTCATAAACCGGACCAACCAGGGCCAAGTCGTGGCCCGACGCGACAGCGCAGTTGATGCGACCCGTCTGTAGCTCCCGCAGCGCGTGACCGATGGCAATCGCACCGGAGGCGCACGTCCCGTTAAAGGTAAACGTCGGCCCAATCACACCCAGTGCGGCGGCGGCGTGCCCCACGGCTTGCCCAGGCATTCCCCGAGCGATGTCCCGCGAGGTAAGCCGGCTGGCTTCCGCCGTGTACCGTTGCTCCAATACCTCCAACCAAAAAGCGAATGACCCACGCGACGTTCCGTCGTAGAGACCAATTGGCTCACCCACCACCGCCTCGGGCTCGAAACCAGCGTGCCTCAACGCTTGCACGACGGAACACAGGTACACGAGTTGCTCTCGATGACAGTTGCGGTAGAGTCGCGCGGGCAGCCAATCAAGGTACTGGTCAGGCTCAAAGTGCTCGATGATGCCCATGGCGCAGGGCAGACCATCCGCAGGATCAGGATGTACCTTGAGCTGGCATTGACCTCGAGACAGCTGTTGCCAAAGTGCTTCTGCACAATCACAGTTCGCCAGCAGCGGACCGATGCCTGTTACCACGACGTCCTGAAGTTCAATGATGCGTGGAGCTCTGGCGCGTGTCTGAGACACTGCGGAATCAGTAACTGGCAAGCTCGGGATGACTGCTTTCAGCGACGGGGGAATACCTTTGCTCACAACCATCCTTCACGACCAGTGTTATCCCAAGTTAAGGATCGCCTGAGCGGTGACAACAAAAACCCGAATGCTGATGCGACCTCGTCAATAGTGATAGTCGCGAACCAGTGGATAGTACTGACAAAGCACCTGAGCCCAGGAGCCGCTTCGTTCTTTCTCCTAAGCAATATTCACGATGAGGGCTCGATGCACTGAAACCAGCTTGCAACGGATTCGGCTCATAGCCGCTCGCTTGATGCGACTCGCAAGCCGTAGGGATGTCGCGACGGCGAACAGTGGTCCGAGGGAAAGTGGACACCCAAACCTGGACAATGCGTGGCCGCAAGCCCGGGTCGCCTTTGAATCCGAACCCGAGCCCCAGTCCTGGTGTGCCGAATGAGTTCCTGAGTGAAACACCGGAGCGGCGACGTTTTGGGACGTTCTGCGGAACGTAGGTTGCCAGCTTCTTGATTCCCGTTGGTTACCTGTCGGCGGTCGGCCGCGCTCGTCGTCAGCGACGCGCTGCCGCGACGGCGTCTCGGAGCTGCGCTTCGCTGACCGGACCGAGCAGACGAGTGCGCTCCCGCCCTCGCTTGTCCAAAACGATCAACGTTGGGATGTGCACGATTTCGCCAAAGGGTCCTCGTCCGCCGAGCGTTGCGTGGTCCGCCATGACCACTGGGTAATCCAACTCGAAGGTTTGCTGAAAGGTGGTCTTGAGTTGTGCGTACTGTGGCGCTTCCATCACGACGGCCCCCACGTTGATGCGAGGCTTCTCCGTGTGCAACAGCTCGTTGGCCTGTCTCGCCGACAACTGCGAGGCCATGTCAAACGTCGCGATCAAGAGCAACAGCGTGACCCGGCCCCGCATCTCAGCGGACTCGATGTTGTCACCGTCCGGCGCGAGGAAGGAGAACTCGAGAGGTTCACCCGACGTCTGTGGCGAGCTGACATCTGCACCGGTGTGGCGCGGCGCACACGCGAGCGCCGCACACAACGCCAGCATGCGAGCCATGGCGGAGCGGCTGACCACCCTGGCGCAGAACCTAGTTCGGAACACCTTCCAGATAGTCTTGCCCATGCTCGCGACACTCAAGGCTGAAAAGATGGGCGAACGAACACAATGCCTCCGGCAACGCCCCTCGCTCGCGGCGATGGGCAACGACGGTCGTGGCCAGGTCGTCGATCAGTGACGTCAGTGAGGTTGCCTCCATGATGGCGCCTTCAATCTCGCTGCCCACAGTCGGCACCCGGTCCCTTGTCGCGATGGGATCATGCCGAACCCACAAGAGCTCGCGCCCAGGTATGAATCCACAGGCGAGTACCTGGACGAAGTCGAGGTACAACGGCTCGACCAGAACGGCCACCGAGCTGCCACCCTCGAGCGTCCCCTTGAAAGCGTCGCGTTGCGCCGGCGGGCGTGGGCTCAAGCTCGCCTCGCGACCTGAAGGCTGGATTCCGTCGATGATGCGCATGCGTCGGTACGGATCCGACTCCACAGCGAGCAGAGGCGCATACAGGGCGACCGGGGGGACGCCGAGGGACTCCACCTCCGGCTGAAGCGCGTCGAGCCACTCGCTTCGACCTCTCTCGTCCAGCCTCTGATACGCTTGAGCGGCAGCCAGTGCCGCTTCTGGATCGCAAGCCAACGCCTTGAGCCAGCCCCTCCACACCCTGGCGACCCGTACGTCACCGTCAGCGCTGCTCAACCCAGAACTTGGGGGAGCCACGGGCCGTACGGCTTCAGCGTCCGCACGATCGTCGATGCCGCGAGAGCTGGGCTCCCCATCAGGGGGGCCATCGATCTCGCGTGGCTCATCAGGGCTTGTCGCGCCCGCCGAGTGCACGTGATCGTCACTACCACTTGGATGTTCGGGATGAACCAACCTGCTTGCCTTACTTTCCTCGTCCACGAACGACTGATCGTTCGACTCACCCAACGCGGCGACTTGCCTGTCGGGGGCTCGGCTCTGATTCGCTCTGTCTGTGCTGTTGGGTACCTTGCTCACCACGCCGCTCGCTGGATCGGGCGAAACGTCGCTGTAGTCTTGTCGTCTTGCCGAGGGTAGGGTCCTCGTCGGTGGACCTGCGTGCCGCAACGCGCGCTCTATCTCGCTTTTGCCCATCACTGCGGTGCCCCAGCTGTGACCGCTGAAGATAACGAATGCGGGCACCGGCAGCAACCGGATGATGCGAGATAGTGGCGCGCAACGATCACCCGGCTGAGTACCGGTGGCACGGACGCATCATCAACAGAATGAATCGACAACTCATCCACAGGGTGTGGGCTCACCTGCGCCGACAACACACGCGGTTTCGAAGCGCAAGGCGAGTCGTCCACAAGCAGCTGGGGATTACTCGTGCATCGCGTCGGCGGGAAGGTCCAACCACGCAGCACCGATCTCGGCCCGAAGATCCGCCAGCAGGGTTTCCAGTTCCGAACGTCGGGATGGGCAGCACACGATGGTGAGTTCTCCGCCCTTGACAGAAAAGACGAAGCCCACCCCATCGCTCGCCTCGAAGACTCCTCGCACGAAGACGACATCGGGCTTCGGGATCAGAACCCGCCTGACTTCCATCGAATCGTCCAACAATGGTATGACCGCAGGCACGACAAAGGGTCCCTTACTCGGCCACCGAGAAAAACGCACCCCCGCGCTTCATTTTCTCGCCAAGCGAGGCCCGGCAACTTCATGGACGGAACCGGCCGAACTCAAAGATTCAATGTCCACCGCACGCCCCCGGGTAGTTACTTCGCCCCCAATACACGCCGCAACCGATCCAAAGCAGGAGCGCGCCGTGCCAGCACCCGTGCCCAAGGGCAACGACGACCGAGCCCCACTGGACGATGAAGAACCTCTCGGGCCTGCCGGGATCGAGCCGAGTGAGCTCGTCGACGAGTTGGAAGCGTGGACGGACGAACCAGACGCTTCCGGTGATCCCGTTGAGCTCGATGGGTTGCTGCCTGAACTAGCAACGGACGGTTCGGTTGAGGACGGGGATGCAGTCGTCGACACGGGTCTCGCGCTAGACTTAACGCTCGCCCCTCCCCCCGAACCGGTGATTGAAGAAGCGTCGGAGGCCGCTTTGGACGTCGGTCCTCTCACTGAGGATGACGACGACGCTGACGGCTCTGACGACGGATCCGAAGGACCAATCGAGACCTTGTTACTCGACGCCACGTTCCCTGATCTAGGCAGCCACGAGCTGGATGAGTGGACGTCCAGCGAAGCCCCCATGGGAACGGAGCTCCACGTCGCTCGTCCTATCACGTTGCACGCTCCGGAGCGCTTGCGTTCGCTGCAGGTCGTTGCGGAGGGGAGTTGGAACTGCCTGGCGCTAGCCCATGCGCCCCCGGCGACGGTCCCCCACCGTCTGGTGTGGCTCGCAGGAACGGAGTTGGCGGTATTGACGCCAATCGGCGTTCAGAAGGTCGCGACATTGCCCCACCGGGCTGGAGCAATCGTCGGAGTCGCCGAGCAGACCGCAGATTCGAAGGCGCGTTCGATGCTCGTGCTGGCGTCCCGAGTCGGGCCACTCTCATGCGCGGTTTTTGACTCCGCAGAGCCCTTGGCCTTTCCCTTGGAGCTGCGTGCGGTGAGCGGGTTGGCCAGAGCGACGACACAGGCTCGGCTTGCTAGCAGCGAGCGCTGCACGCGAGTGTTCGTCCCGGGACAAGGACTATTCAGACTCGAGCCCGCAACGTGCGCGGTTCTTCCGCTCACCGGGGCAGAAGACGTCGTCGACATCGCACAGGGCGATTCTGCCCATTCGGTTATCAGGAGTGCTGACGGATACTCGATCCGCGATGACAACCGGGGCGAGGTCGTGATGGCCCCAGGCACCGTACCGACCGGCGAGTGGGTCCTAGTCGGGCGGGGCGCGGCCTTCTGCGCCTACTCGGAGAGCGGCGAAGTCTTGGCTCGTGCAGCCCACGGTAGTGTGTTGCACACTTCGCTGGAGCAAGCGGTTCTGGCCGCGACGTTCTGCAGCGGGGACGTTTGCCTGCTCGCCGTACGTAACCCATCGGGATATCTCTGCCTGATTCGACTCCCACTCGACGGTGCGCCCGCACAGACAGTCTTGGAAAGTGAACACTCAGTCGGCCCAGATGACGACTGTCAAATGGTCCACGACGAGACCAGTGACACATTGTACCTGTTACTCGCCGGTCGTCTACTGTCGCTCGCTCCAGTCCGCTAGAGCATGCGGAGCTGAGCCTCGTAGAGTTCGACATCCCCGAGGTTGCCGTCGCTCGTCGCCCGGTCGATCAAGCGACGCAGGACGCGCGAAAGACGCGTGGCAAGTTGCGCTTTCGTCGTCGGGGTCGCGTCTTCATAACGCGCCCAGAGCAATGCATGCAGCTCCGCCTCGCGATCGAGGGCAGAAAGCGCCAGCTCCAGGCGTTCGAACTGGTCCTCTGTCAGCGGCGCGCCGGCCAGAAGCAGTTGCGAGAGCTCGCTGGCGGCTTGTTCATGGTCCGCCTCACTCGCAGCAGTAACGTCGAAGGGAGCCTCCTCGACTTTCAGGTCCTTCAGCTGCGCTGCCGAACGCTGGGGTTCGGCAAGCTGGGCCGCGACTGTCCGGTACTGAGCCAGGATCTGGGCGTCCTGAGGCGACAACGCCAACGCCATCGACAGCTGGCGCTCTGCACCGCGGATGTCGCCCTGCTGGCGACGGAACTCCGCCGCCTCGACGAGATAGGGCGCATGCTTCTCGTCGGGGTAAGCCGCCATCTCGATAGCTGCGCTCAGGTTGCCGAACGCAACGCTGGCCCCTGAGATGTCTCCCAAACGCGCTCGCCACCGCCCTTCGAGTGCTCTCGCTTCGACGCTCAGCGTTCCGCTGACGCGCCTGACCCGCGACACGGCTTGGGGCAGATCTTTGCCCGTTCGGGCCAAGAGCTTCGCTAGCTCCAACTGGACCTCCGAGTAGGTGGGTTCCACGGACTCCGCCAACTCCGCTGCTCGACGCAGCAGCGCGAGTGCACGGCGTTCACTCCCGTCGGCAAGAAAGCAGCGCGCCAGTCCAAGTGTGGCCACGGCGTCCTTCGGAAGATAGCGCAGGGCTCGCTCGAAAAGACGACGCGCAGGGTGCACGTACCCGCGTGCTTGAGCCGCCTGCGCCGCAGTCACCACGGCCAGGTACTTGGCATCACTGCCGCTGACCGCTGCCTCGAGGTGCTCGGCATCCGCGACGGCTCCGTTCAGATCGCCCACGGAAAGGCGCAGCTCGAAGCGCGCCCACCTCGCCGGCTTGGAGCTCGGACTCACCGCCAGAGCCTGATCCAACGCAGCCGATCGACGCGCAGTCTCCGTGGACAGCTCGGCCAAGCGACACCACAGTAGCGCACTCAGCGGTGCGAAGCGTTCACCTTGAGCCGCCTGACGAATCGCGACCTCCGCTCCCTGATCGTCCCCCACCTGGCTGAGCAGCTCGGCGCCCACCAGGCCAAAGGCCGTGGCGGGCAGCGCCTCGACGAGCAACCCCAAGGCGGCCTCGCACCGTTCTTCGAAGTCTTTGTCAATACTCGCCACGGTGCGACACAACTCGGGGTGCCTGGGTGCGTTCTCGAGCGCTGCCATGTAGTCGCGGCGCGCAGTGTCCAGGTCGCCAGCAACGAGAGCGTCGTCGGCGCCGACGACGAGTTCCGCCAGCTCGAGTGCCCGAAGTGCCTCGGGCTCCAGGGCCATGCGCTGCGGGTTCTGTTCGGCAGTCACGCGAAGTGATGACTCCTCCAACACCGGAGCCGCAAACCAGAGTTGCCTGGAATCGGGAACTCGGACCCCCAGAGCCGGCAAGAAGTTTCGAGTCAGGGCGACGATGACCGAACCCAAATCGATGACCCTGCCCCGCCGCGTGCCGAGCTTGCCCAGCGCCGTGTCGACGAGGGTCAGCGCGTGAGCCACTGCCGGGCCTTGCAAGTGCCCCGCAGTGCGGGGCTCGGAAATGACGAAACGCGCTCGTTCTCCAGCCGGCGCCCACAAGAGGTCGAAAGCCACCGCACCTTCTGCGCCGACGACCCCAACGCCGAATCCGCCGGGAAGGGGCCAGACGCAGGGTTCGGCCTCCAACCCGCCCAGAGCCGCCCCCAATCGGTGCCGCATCCAACTTCGGAACGCGTCTTGCTGAAGTTCGATGACGGCCCGAACAACCTGTCCGCGGCGGTGACGGAACTCACGCACACCGCCCGATAGATCCAGTGGAAAGGAGAGCCCTGGCAGCGACCAAGAGAGCTCGACCAGTCTTACGGGACCAAAGCTCTGAGCCTCATACAACTCGATGCCCACACCCCCGCGAGCGGCAATGAGACGCAACGGAATCGGGGCTTGGTTGCCCTGCGACTCGATGGGACGATCGAGTGCCGAATGTCGGGATACAGGCACGCTAGTGAAATCGTAACAGTGTGCCCCCTGGCCACTACAAGAAAGCTGTGTTCCGTCGTTGGCCGGCACCACACCGTGATCTGTCGGCCACTAAGCCGACGTCGAACTAAGAGGGGCCGGGGAACAGCGTCCACCCGCGCTCGGTTGGCCTGTTGGAGCTGCCGACGGGGTCGTCCACACGCTGCCCGAGGACGACGTGGAAGGTCGCCCCACCACCGTCCGTGTCGAGGACCCGAATTTCCCAACCGTGCTCGTCGACGATTCGCTTCACCACGGCCAACCCAATTCCTGTCCCGTGGGAACGAGTCGTGAAGAACGCGTCGAACAGTTGCTCCTTCGATGTGTCATCGATGCCCGCACCATAGTCGACGACTTCGATGTTCACACGGCCGTCGTCCAGGTAGGAACGGACCGTAATGCGTTCACCCGGAGTACTCGCCTGGACCGCGTTACGCACTAGGTTCCACAACATCTGACGCAGCATGTCCTCGTCGGCAGATGTCGTCAGCGGCTCGGAAGCGTCACAGCGGATTTCCACATCCCCCGCGCCACGACCAGTGACCGAGGCCAGGTCGCAAACCTCCCTGGCTATCGCCGAGGCGTCGACCACCAGAGGTTCGGGCTTTCTCGGCTTGGCGAGATTCAACATGTCTGAGACGAGCTCGTTGAGGCGGCTCGCTTCGCTGTCGATGATCTCGCAGAGTTGCTTGTCTTCGTTGTCGAGCAGTGGATTGGTGGCGAGGATACGCACACTACCAGAGATGGATCCGAGGGGGTTTCTGATTTCATGGGCGAGTCCTGCTGCGAGTCTGCCCAGCGCCGCTTCACGCTCCGCTTGGTTGGCGCGCGCTTCAGCGAGCACTAGGCGCCCACCCGTCGCGCGGAGCCGTTCGGTGAGATTACCCGCCAACAGCGCCACCACGATGAGCACGAGCAAGTTGATGACGCCGCTGTAGACGATTTCGTCAGTGCCCACCGCATAGGAGCCCAACGGCTGATCTCGGGGAGGAGTCAAGATGCCGAACTCCAGCAACAGCACGAGGGAGACGTAGAAGAGCGCTGCCGCCCCAGCGGCGAGCGCAGCACCGCGGAAGCCAGCCAGGATCGCCCCAAATAGGCAGCTAATGCCATACAGGCTCGTCGCACCGCTAGTCGCACCACCCGTGAGGTAGACCATCACCGACCAAATCAGCTGATCCAGTACTAGCTGCACGCTGACGAGCGTCTCCAAATGACGCCCTTGGCGAAGGAACCACGCGTAGAACCCGCTGAGCGCAAAAGCGAAGAGCAGGGTAGCACTTGCCACCTGAACGGACTGGGACTCGAGCGTGACCGCCCCCCGGACGTTGACGGTCAAGATCGCGACGAGCAGCGCAGTGAGCAGCACGAGTCGTGCTGCGGCAGCCCAAGCAAACCGGCGCGGCAACGAGACCGTGGGATAGCCGCCGATCCGCGAGCGCGCCTCGCTAGACATCAGTCCGCCTTGATGTTCCCGGCGAGACTGAAAATGGGCAGATACATGGACACGAGCACCACACCCACCATGCCACCGATGCCAACCATCATGATGGGCTCTAGCATGCTCGTGAGCGACGCCACCGCTACGTCGGTCTCTTCCTCGTAGAAGTCCGCCACCTTGTTCAACATCTGATCGAGCGCACCCGTTTGTTCACCGACGCCGATCATTTGAACGACCATGTCCGGAAAGACCTTTGCTTCAATCAGAGGCTCGGCGATGTTCGCGCCTTCGCTGATCCGACGTCGGACATGGAAAATGCCTTCTTCGATGACGACGTTGCCCGAAGTCCGCGCGCAGATGTCGAGAGAATCCAGAATCGGCACGCCCGATTGCAGGAGCGTTCCCAGAGTTCGGGTAAACCGTGCCACCGATATCTTTCGCAGGACATCGCCAAGGATTGGCAGGCGAAGGATTGTCTTGTGAATGAAGTACTTTCCGCGTGGCTGCTTGTACGTGTAGCTGACGCCCGCAGCAGCCAACAAGCCGAACAGCGCGATGAATGGCAGGTACGAAACGAAGCCGTGGGAAAGATTGACCATCATTCGAGTGATCCACGGTAGGGCGTCGGCACCCCCACCGAACTCGGCGAACATGTTCTCGAACGCCGGAATCACGAAAGTCAGCATGACGGCCATCACGCCAATCCCGACAAAGAGCACGATAGTCGGATAGGACATCGCACCGCGAACCTGACGAATCAATTTTTGGCGCTTCTCCAGGTAGATGGAGAGTCGATTCATGATGCTGTCTAGGATACCGCCGGCCTCACCCGCTTGAACAAGGTTAACAAACAACTCATCGAATACTTTGGGGTGGCGTCGCAGCGAATCACTGAATGACGCCCCTTGTTCCACGTTCGCCTTGACGTCCTTGAGGATGCCGGCGAATATCTTGTTCTTCTGCTGATTCGCGAGGATATCCAAGCACTGCACGAGCGGCAGCCCCGCGTCGACCATCGTGGCGAACAGGCGAGTGAATGTAACGAGGTCTTCCGTCTTGACGCCGCTGCCGAACTGGACCTTCTTCCAGTCCCTTTTCTTCTTCTTGACGCTGGTCGGGTTGAGGTTCTGCTGACGCAGGCGATTGTTGACTGCATCTTCGTTGTCGGCGTCCATGACGCCCTTCTTGACCTCACCGGCGCGTGTACGCGCCTCCCATACAAATTCAGCCATGAGTGGATGCTTGGCCTAGCTTAGCCTGGTTTCTACTGGTCTGCCGAATCCAAAGTTCGTAGCAGAATCGCTCCGACCCCAGGTTTGGGGTGGTCGCAGCAATTCTTCGGCTGCGTCCGTTCTGTCGATTCCGCACCCGACCCTTTCGATGGTCCCGAACTTGTCGTTCGGGACACTAGCAGAACGACCCTCAAAAGCATCGAATTTTGCGATGGGAACAAGCTCGGGTGCACTATCGTTTCGTCGCACCGGAGAGCATGATGTTGACCAGCCACGACCAACGCATCGATGCGCTACTAAAGCAGCACATCGTAGAACCACATGTAGCGCCAGGTGCGTGCGCAGCGGTTGCGCTGCGGGACGGGGGCGTGTGGTTGACTCTGTCGGGCCAGAGTGGACGGTTCGCACCCGACGATCCGACGACAGTCACCTCAAACACTTGGTTCGATCTAGCTTCGTTAACCAAACCCGTAGTGGCGTTTTGCGTAGCAAGGTACGTCGACCGCGGCGATCTCGACGGGACAGCCGCCGTTTCCCACTACCTGGGGTGGGCTGAAGACACTGCGGTGGCGAAGACCCCCGTCGAAGCGCTCTTAAGTCATCGCGCGGGCTTGGCCGCACACGTGGAACTGTTCGCACCGTTGCGAGACGGCACCCCCTTTGACCCACGGCGAGCGCTACGCTCAGCTGCCAACAGCTTAGCGGATGAGCGGCGGCCGCTGCCAGATGGCGGCTTCGAAGTCATCTACAGCGACCTCGGCTACATCCTGCTCGGCAAGGTACTTGAAGAAGTGGCCGGGGCGCCCCTCGACGAGGTCATCTGCGCTGAACTGGGCGCCGTCGGTGTGCCTGCCCTCGGGTCGGTGCAGCTGCTCGGCCTCCGCGCCAGTGGACAGGTGGCCCCCACCGAGACGGTGCCTTGGCGCGGTGGCCGCCTTTCGGCAGTAGTGCACGACGAGAATGCGTTCGCTCTTTCGGGGCGAGGGTGTTCTGGTCACGCCGGTCTGTTCGGGCGTCTGGAAGGCGTCGTGGGGTTCGCTCAGCTGATGCTAGACCTCCGTGCGGGACGAAAGCAGTGCCTCTCCGCACGAAGCGTCGATTGGTTGCTGCGACGGCGGCCGGGCGGCGAGCACAGAGGGGGGTTCGATGCCAAAACCGCCTCCCAGTCTTCAGCGGGCAATGTGCTCAGCCCTGAGACCTTTGGGCACCTTGGCTTTACAGGTACGAGCTTTTGGTGCGACCCCGCACAGGAGCTTGCCATCGTGCTCCTGACCAACCGCGTCTGTCCGAGCCGAGACAACATCGCCATTCGTCAAGCGCGGCCAATCGTCCACGATGCACTGGCGACGTTTGGACTAGGGGGCATCCCAAGGTCCAGTTCGCCGCGAGACGCGAGCGAGACGTGCGCCTGAGCAGTGAGCATCGAAGGCGGGCATTGCCAGTCGAGGAGCGGAACGACGAGGCCACGCTGCGCAGTCGGCAGAGCCTGTCTCGCAGCGGGACCGAAACTTGGGAGCCCCTAGATCTGCGGTGGACGACGAGGTACCCCGAACCACAGGCCAATGTGGCCGCGTTCTGACTCAATCGGGCGCGGGCAAGTCTTGGCTAAACGGTGGGTTTCGCGGCAGGATCGACGTTACATGTGGAAACTGCGCATCGAAGACGATCAGGCCAACCGCACGGTGGTCAACCTGGTGCGCCAGCAGTACACGATCGGCCGGGCCGAGGAGAACGACGTTCGACTCACCGAAAGGAATGTTTCCCGCCAGCACGCCAAGCTCGAACGAAACGGCGAAAGCTGGGTCCTGACGGATCTGGATAGCTACACGGGCAGCTATGTTGAAGAGCAGCGGGTGGAGGGCAAGGTCACTCTTGGCCACGACTCACGGATCCGCATCGGCGACTACGACATCCTCGTTTTCGACGATAGCCGGCGTTCGGTTGCCAACGCCGCAAACGACGCGGTGACCCTGCCAACGCATCTGTCGTCATCCCTATCAACAGCACTTCCAGACCGCCTGGTTGTTCTGGAGGGTCCGAACGAAGGTGCCGAGTATCCCCTCGGCGATCGTCGCTTGCTCATTGGTCGCGGAGAGGAGTGCGACATTGCATTGAACGACACCTCGGTCAGCCGAGTCCACGCGGACATCGAGCGGGACGACAGTGGTCGGTTTCGCATCGGCGACTTAGGTAGTTCCAACGGCCTGCGGGTCAACGGCATGGAGACGCAGGCCACGACGCTCTACTCCGGGGACATCGTCGAGTTGGGGGACGTAGAGCTGCAATTCGTGCCCGCTGGCCAGGTGTTCACTCGCAGTGACCACCCGAGATCTCACGGCGTGAGCCATGGGTTTTGGGACCAACTGACCTCCGCACAACGCTGGGTCGGAATGGGGGTTGGCGCGGCAGTGTTGGCGACGGCTTTGGTGTGGGGCCTATCGTCAGAAGCTGAGAGCGATGCTCGGAGAGTGAACGGCAACGGACCCACCCGTGCCCTTTCAACGGCAAAGAGCCACTTCGCCAAGGGCGACCTGGAGGCCGCCTTCCTGGCCTTGCAACACATTCAACCCGGAAGCAACTTGCGCCAGTCTTCGGCGTTTCGAAAGATCGCCGCAAGCTGGGCCGACCACCAGCTAGAACGCGCCGAAGATTCCTCCGACCTGGATGTTCAACGACGACTCTTGGACAGGGTGGCCAGGGCTCAAGCGGTCGACTCGACTCGACGCCGACGGGCAGCAGACTTGTTAGCGCAACTCAACTCCACGAGCATGCAACCGTCGGATCGACCGGAAGCCATGGCGGATGACGACGGCGACGCGGGCGGTGATTCTGCGGCGGCTGATGAGGTCAGGCAAGCCATCGTGGAAGAGGTGCTGGTGGAGGAAGTGACGGCCAAGGAACCCCCTTTGAAACCGAGACCCCCGCCACCCAAGGCTGTACCGCCGCGACCCAAGCCCGTACCGCCGAGACCTGAACCAACGGTCCGTCAAACGGTCCAGCCCACTCCGTCGCCGACACCTCGGCCTACACTCGCCCCCTCAACGCCGCCGAGAGTGAGCGCTCAACCTTCCGTCGCAGAAACGACTGCAGAGCCTTCGCCTCCTGTTCCCGAACCCAAAACCTCGGCAGTGCCCCCGTCGTTTCCGGCGGAGCCCGCGCCAGAGCCCGTAGTGGAAACCATCCCCTAGGGGGCATCAGAGCGCATGGTGGACACCGAAGGCGAGCGACACATCGCCATCGATGGGCCCGACGTCACGGACCCCAAGGAACCCCTGATGAGCCGCCCACTGCTGGCGGCTCTAACCCTGCTCGGCTTCGCTCTAGCTCTCGAGCTGATCCCCGGAACGGAACGCTGGCGGCTGTTTGAGCGTCCGCCAACCGAAGCAACTGCTGACGCCGCCATGTTGGACCCAGGGCAGCAGCACGTTGGAGCGAGTGAACTCGAGTCGGAAACCAGGACACGCCACGAGCTGGCGCAGCCTGAAGTGGCGGTGCTTCCCAAAACAAGGGGCCCAATCGCCGCCGAGCGAGAGGACGACTTCGAGGTACCTCGCGTGGATGCGGAAGCGCCCCCACTGCCAATCGTCGACACTGAGGACTCTCTTGGGCACTTCTACCGTTCGTTGAAACGAACAGCCGCGAAACGCGACAAGGCAGTCACTCGCATTACGTACTTCGGCGATTCGCTCGTGGCCAGTGACTACGTGACGGGGACGCTGCGTCGCCTCCTGCAAAAGCAGTTCGGCGACGCCGGACACGGCTTCGTCTTGATGGCGGATGCTTGGCCGTCCTACTTCCACAACGACGTCGAACGCTTTGCCTCCCGAGGTTTCAAGGTCAGCCGCATCGTCGGTCCCTATGCGAGCGATGGGTTGTACGGCCTGGGTGGCGTTTCCTTCGAAGCCCCACCCGGGGTGCGTGCGCGCTTCAGCACCGTTGCGGGCGAGTTCGGCAGCGCCGTCTCCCTCTTTCGTGTTCTTTACCTGCAACAACCCCACGGGGGCAAACTGCGCCTGAACGTCGATGGCGAACCCTTCGGTGAAATCGATACGAGCGGGGAGCAGAAGCGCGGCGCCAGCTTCGACGTTGAAGTCGCCGATGGCGCTCACATGCTCGAAATCGTCACCGGTCCGGGCATGACCCGCACGTTTGGCGTCGTCATGGAGCGAGCGAAGCCTGGTGTCGTCCTCGACGCCATCGGGATCCAGGGCGCACGAGTTCGTTTCCTCGACAAGCAGGATGATGCGCACTGGGCCGAGCAACTGAAGCAACGAGACGCGGACCTGCTGGTCTACCAGTTCGGTGCCAACGAGAGCGGCGATGGCTTTGCCTATTCCATGGAAGACTACGATCGGACGATGCGCGCGGTCCTGAAGCAGGGGCAGCAGGCACTGCCCGACGCGGGCTGCCTCGTCTTGGCGGCGATGGATCGGGCCCGCAAGGAGAACAACATACTGGTGACGCTACCCATCATTCCTCATATCGTCAGGCAGCAGGAGGAGACTGCCAAGGCGATGGGATGCGCGTTCTTCAACACATACGCCGCAATGGGTGGGCGCGGCTCGATGGCGAAGTGGGTCCGACGCGGACTTGGTCAAGCTGACCTGACGCACCCCACCGGCTACGGTGCCCAGGTGCTCGGCAATTGGATCTACCAGGCGTTGATGCAAGGCTACAACGACGCCACGCATGCCGACGCGCCGAACGCCGACGCGCCGAACGCCGAATCTTCTGGCAAGAACGTGACTGACGCGCCGTAAGGGACGCTGCTGCCAGAAACGTACGCATCGTGCGCGCGTTCGCGTCCTGCTCGACGCCCCCAGTTCAATCGCTGACGGTGTGACGGTACGACATGAACAGGCGCGATGACAACACCGCCCCCAAGCGCCGATAGCCCTCTTGTGTTAGGTGAATGCCATCCGAGCTGGCTAAGGACGGACTGGAACGAGCCCACTTCCGGAAGCCTCCAAGTCCCCCCATTTCATCAAACAAACTGAAGTACGCACATCCGAGTTCGTCGGCAACGCGTCGCTGAAGCGCATCGATCTGGGCGGCGCGCTGTGCTGCCCCTTCCTGTCCTTCCCCTCGATCCGTCGGACCCACGAGTAAACAATCAGCCTCCGGAACTGCGGCAGCAACTCGATCCATGATCTTCCGGTAGTCGCCTGCATAACTCTCCACCGTCCCGCCGTCACCTGCCTCATTGGAGCCGTACGCCAAAACGACCAGCGAGGGTGCACGTTCAGCCAACTCCCCCATCCACACCCCTTCGTGCCAAGCCAACATGGTGCGAGCTCGGGCGCCGTTGATTCCCAGGGTGTCGAGCACCACACCCCCTCGCGGGTTTTCCCCAAACGCACCGAAGACCTCCGCCCCAAGAACCTTCACGTGGAGCTCGGCACCAGCTGTGGTTTTGTAGCTCATGCCGAGCAACTGAGAGCCTCGCGCGCGCACTTCGGGCGGACGCTGCTGGCCATCGCTGCCATCACGAAAGTCAGCCGTTCGAGGTTCTGCGCCCGGTCCAACCAACTGGATGGTGGCTCGCCTCTTTACCGGCCTCACCACGAGTTCCCAGTTCAACGCAGTATCCCGTTGGTGCGGCCTCAACAAGGCGCTCCCTGATTCGGCTCGGGCCCGCATTCCCGACAATCCGAACATCCCATCCTCTTGCTCGTAGTAGGCGGTGGGTGAGCGAGGTTCGCGCTTCCACGTTCCGCTCGCTGATGTTCGTATCTGATCGTGGCGGGTGTTTGAGATCGCGACATGCACGAAACCTGGCCCACCATCACCGAACTGGTCTTGCAGGTTCCTGCGGAGCTCACCTGTCATGAAGTCCGCCGCAGTGTGGGAATCGCCGAACCAAGCAATTCGCACCGTCGACATTTGGTCCTGGCCTAGCCTCGCGAGAGCCCGATAGAAGCGCGGCAGCGCCAGGATGTCGGCGGGAACGGAAGCGGGCTCAGGGTCACGATCCAACGTGTTGCCCAGCGCCGCTGACTGCGGCACATCGGACCCGGAGCGCGCGTCGAGGGTGCCCGTTCGGTGAGAGCCCAGCTCGGAAACCCGTGGCTCCGGCCGTGACACGCTTGCGTTCGGCGACTGTCTTGAACATGCAATCGCCGCGATAATCACCCACAGCTGAATCCAGCCCATAGCACCGAAGATGCCTGCCGAGCCTGGATGACGCAAGCCTGAGTCGGCATACAATGCCACCGATGTTGACACAGCGGTCCCTCGCCGGAACAATTCGAGTGATGAGGGAGAGTGTGCAATACCCCGCGCGGGGCTCACGTCGATGCTCGTTGCGCAGGGTCCGGATGCTCGCCTCGCTGCTCCTGATTGGCTGCGCCACCCAGAGC
Source organism: Polyangiaceae bacterium (assembly GCA_050298815.1). GTDB lineage: Bacteria > Myxococcota_A > Polyangia > Polyangiales > Polyangiaceae > SZUA-265. The sequence goes on along the minus strand of JBNKUV010000041.1, from coordinate 70,135 downwards.
GGTGGGCGTCCTGGCGAAGCGAGTGACTCTGCAGACTTCGGTGACGCACCCGACGAACAGCAGACCGGTTACCCAACGGGCGCAAAGGAGGGCTCCTTTCCGACGCGAGCAGAGAGCGGTGGGGCCCACGTCGTCAACCCGACACAAGCGTGGCTCGGAACGCCAGGAACCAGCGAAGGCGGCGACTCGGACGGCTCGCAACCCGATGCCGACGACGGGTTGGAACAGATGAGTCTGGACATGTCGGGAGACGAGACTTTCGCCCAATTGGTGGTGCGTGTTGGGAGCGAGGATCCGGACGCGCTCATGTGGTTGAACGTCCTGGTTGACCTGGATATGAACGGGCGCTGGGAGGGCCCATCGGAATGGGTCGTGAAGAACCACGAGGTCAACTTCAAGAAATCGGACAAGAAAGCCCACTCCGTGCAAGTTCCGCCGTTCTCGTATGGCGCGGGTCCCCCACCCCCAGCGGCGTGGATGAGAATCGCGCTGACGGAGCGGACGGTGCCCCCCGCTTGGGATGGTACCGGCAGCTTTGAACGGGGAGAAATCGAGGACTACCTCGTTGAACTACCCAAAGGCGAGCACCCGCTTGTTCTGCCGGACTGCCGGAACCCGGACACACACTCTGGGGCCTGGGGCTTCGACGGGGCGGAGTACGTCTTCGTACGATGCCGACTGAAGAAAATGGGGCCCGGTAGCGGGCAGGTGAACTTCGAGTTCGAACGCCAAAGTGGCGGGGTAACCCACGCCGCTCTGTGCCCGGGATACTCGGCTGAAGCATCTGCGAAGAGTAAACATGTCCACGGGGGCCCAGTCCGGCTCGACGGCACCCCGACGTTGGGTTGCTTCTTCAACAAAGCTGGCCGCCTTCCGTCGCGCTGGAAGCTCCAGATGGGTGCTGGGGCGTCGCGAAGCAGGACGACGAATACTGGTGTTGTGGTCGGTCTGACGGGCGGTTCGGAAACGGAGTTTTCAATCGAGCGAGGGAGCTGTGAGCTCGAGTGCAGAGGCTCGAGTGGCTGCTATGGAAACAAGGCGTGTGAAAACGGGTGCTGTGTCGAGAGCTGGGCAGAAGAGTGCGCCGAACTCGACGCCCAGGCTTGCGGACGCTGCTGCGCCATCACCGGCGGCAGGCGAGCAAGTGACTGTGTTCGACAGTCGTGCGCGCAGTAGGTACCCATCTGAATGGGCCGGCGACTAGAACGACAACAGAGAGCGCAGCGGGGCACGTCCCTGGAGCACCAAGACGCCCTTTGCCCGATCGCTCTGCGTACCCCAGAGCGCCACTCGGTTCGGGGTGGAGCCCAGGCTCGCTCCGAACACCACTTCGTCGCAGCGGCGCGACCATGGAAGGGTCGCGCGCTCGGCCCCCCACTCTGGTAGCTGCCCCGCGGAGTGCGTCGTCACGATCCATCGGCTCCTGCCCTTGGCCTCACCGGCATCGCTGAGCGCCACCTGCAGCTTCCGTGGTGGGGAACCGCCGGTCTTGGAACTGGGCGCCAAGATCCAGGCGCGCCCTCTGTGATGGAGTCCGTCACTGACCGTCCAAGGGACAGCGCTCGTGCGAGACTGCCGCGCGGCTTCCGAGAATATCGCCCCAATGCGGCCGGCGGTCTTCGGGACGGTATCCATCAGACCGACATCAGCAAAGCCGAGCATGTCTTGCCCCGAATCCGCCACTCCCAGCAGCGCGGGCCCCCGCACCTGAAGCGGACCGTCGGGGAGAGGGATATCCAAGGCGCCCTGCCCCCCCCACGCAAGTGCCGCCAACGTGGGAGCGAAGGGAGTCTGACCGATGACGGCGCAGGTGCTGGCAGCGGTCGACCACACGTGCTCGGTGACCTGTTCACCCTCAACAACTAAGTCCGTTTCTTCTATCGCCAGGCGAACACGCGAGCTCCGAACACCGCGGAGCAAGTGCTCCACACCAGTAGACACCTGAGAGGTCAACGCGACTAGCTGGTCCGTCATGTGCTCAGCGGCCACCCCTTGGAGCAGGGAAAGCAACTCTCGCTGGTACAGCTTGCCGTCTCGTATCCACCACGCGTTCCAAAAATCCGCCAACTTCGTCCCTGCGGAAGGTGCGGACTCGAGCATCAACTCACCTGTCTGGGCTTTGAGCCTGTCCTCGATACGTTCGCGCCCCAGATAGGGCCCCAAGGATCGAAGCGCCGCCGAGTCCGTTGCAACAATGAGCCAATTGCTGACCACCCCACGCGCTGGAACTTCATCGGCTCCAGCCCTTGCCAACTCCTTCAACACGTCATGGGACGTTGCGCGATACGCCGCCTGGCTGCCGGTCGTGAGTTCCGCGACGAGTTCTGCACCGCTCTGAACCCTCAGCGCGAGCGCCCATTGCAAGCGATCACCCTCAACGCCGAGAGCAACGCGCGCAGGCTCATTGAGGTCGAAGCGCCCAGTGAGCACGGGTGAGACGCCAAGCAACTCGGTAACCAACAGCGGGAAGTGCTTCGGCAACCTCCGCCCAGATTCGCCCAAGCCAGCTCGCACGTCCGTCCACAGCGCTTGGGGCCCCGCGATGAGCCCAACCATCACGAGAGCCTTGGGTTCGGCAACGACCTCCGATGACGGAACTGAACGTGCCGGCACAGGCCCCTCGTCTCGCTCCCGACACCCTAAGAACAACACCAGGTTCGCCAGCAGGATGCCGACCACCGCTCCATGACAACGGGGGTGCGGTGCAGCCGTCGTTGTCAAAATGGGATGTCGTCGTCGTCGGGCGCGCCGCCGAATCCGCCACCACCGCTGCTCGAAGGCGCGTCGTCGAAGCTCGGACCGGAGTCGAAGCCACCGCCGCCGCCGCCTGGCTCAAAACTGTCGCGACCGCCGCCACCGCGACCGCCAGCCAGGATCAGGTTGTTTGCGACGATTTCCGTCTTGTAGCGCTTGTTGCCATCGCGGTCGTCGTAGCTGGACGTGCGCAGGCCTCCTTCGATGAACACGCGACTGCCCTTCGACAGGATCTTGTTGAGCGCTTCAGCTCGCTTTCCCCAAACGACCACGCTGTGCCACTCGGTTCGCTCTTGGCGATTGCGATTTCGGTCGAGGTAGGACTCCGAGGTAGCAATTCGCAATCTGAGCACCGCTTGCCCGCCGGACGTCATGCGAAGCTCTGGATCCTGCCCCAAGTTGCCGAGCAACATCACTTTGTTTAGGCCGTCTGCCATCGATTCCTCCGAGAACGTTTGAACGCCGATGATTCGCCGCCGCCGCTCGGCGAGTCAAGGGCGGAGGCGGGCGCTCGGACGTTGACCGTCCCAGCTGCTACTTGCGACTCGCGGCTTCCGGCCGTCCGTACCCGTCAAGCTCGTTCAACATCTGAACGATGTCCTCACGGAGGTGGACGAGCGTGCGCCTCAGTGCCTTGGCCTGGTTACGCGGAGGCTGAGCGAGCGCGGCTGGTCGAACACCAACCGACACGACGGGATTGGGTGCAACGGTCGGCCCCGTTTTGGCGGCGGTGTCCTCCGGCTGCGGATCCTCCACGCTCGGCCGACTCAGCTGCCGGCGAGCGCCGGCAATCGTAAACCCCTGGTTCTTGAGAAGATCCTTGACGCGCAAGAGCTTCTCGACGTCTTTGCGCGAGTAGACTCGCTGCCCCTTACGGGACTTCTGTGGGCGTATCGTCCGAAATTCAGATTCCCAGTAGCGCAGCACGTGCGGCTGCACACCGACGATCTGCGACACCTCGCCAATTCGATAGTAGAGCTTGACCAAGTCGTGCTGAGTGGGCTTGCTCACGGATGGTTGCGGTCAATTGGAGTCGTGAGATGGCGGCGAGCCCGACGCGGAATCGACAAGGCCCTCTGCTGGTTGGGCAGAGTTGGGCTGACGCGCGCCGTTGGAACTGCCCTCTTCTTCTTCTTCGTTGAGGGACTGCTTGAGGAGCTGGCTCGCTTTGAAGTTCAGCACGCGGCGGGCGGTGATGGTAATGGGCTCGCCGGTTTGCGGGTTTCTGCCTTGACGCTCCCGCTTGTCTCGCAACACGAAGTTGCCGAAGCCGGATATCTTTATCTTTTCACCGCGCCCGAGAGTTTCCTTCATGGTCTCAAAGACCAGATCCACGAGATCGGCAGCCTCCTTCTTGGAAAAGCCACCTAGCTGCGAGTACAGCGCGTGGACGATGTCCGCCTTCGTCATTCGCGACCCCCGTTGTGCCTTGTCTCCACCCTGCAAAGGGTAGCTGCGTTCGATGAAAAGTCCATAGGACACGCGGATCTAGCCCGTCTTGCCCGCGACAGGATTTCAGTCAGGGTGACGGTTGTGGTTCCGATGTGGGCGACGGCGACCGAAGTTCCTACAACTGGAGTTGGGCAGCAGTGCGGCCCCGCCCCGGCCAAATATCAACAACGCATTGCGTCAATGCGTATTGTCGGAATCAGTAGCCCAGCTCGTCGCTTGGGCTCCTGGGCGCGGGTTTGGGCTTCGGACGAAGAGCCGGGCGGGTGATTGACTTGGGTCTGGCGGCAGGCGGTTTGGCGGCCGGTGCGCGTTCCTCGGAGGCTCCACTTCCGCCGGCGGCTTGCTCATCGGAGCTCTCGGTTCCTTCGTCCTGTTTGTCGCTGGATGGTTGAGCCGGCGCGACGGACGGTGTGTTGTCCTCCGAGTCGGCGCTGGGCGTTGCTCCGACGGTGGAGCCCTCGTCCGAGCGCGAGGGCAACGCGAGGAGCGGGTTGCTCGTGCCGCCCAGCTCTGGCTCCGCCGCTGCGGCATCGGTTCCCGATCCGCTCTGCGCGCCTGACGCGATCCAGGCTCCGACGGAACCCGCAATGGCGATCACACCAATTGCCGCCGCCAGAGCCATCGGCGACATCGCGCGTCCCGGCGCGCGCGCAGCTCGCTCCACGCTCAGCGCGGTATCCGCTGAGACGAGTGCGGGCTCCAGCGCCGTTCCGGACGCCGCCTGCTGACTGTCTGCGGCGATGTCCGAAAGCGCGCGAGCTTGCTCATCGACGCTCGCGAAACGCTGCTCCACATCCTTGCTCAAAGCGCGCCGCATCCAGTCGTCGAACTTCGGTGGCACCGGCACGTGTTCACTCGGAGGAGTCGGCTCCACGGTGCAGATATTGACGAGGAGATCGCCCACCGCCTCGCCGTCAAAAGGCAATGCGCCGGTGATGGCTCTGTACGCGACCACGCCGATGGACCAAACGTCAGCTCTCGCATCGACGTCCTTCAAGCCCCTTGCCTGTTCGGGGCTCATGAAATGTGGCGTGCCGAGCACCGCGCCTGTTCGAGTCGCCGACGAGATGCCGGAGCCTTCCATGAACTTGGCGATGCCAAAGTCGACCACCTTCACCAGGTCGCGCTTGTCCTCTTCATCCCACACCAGGAAGATGTTCTCTGGTTTCAGATCGCGGTGGATGATGCCGTTCTGGTGGGCTTTTTTTACGGCCCTGGCGACTTGTCGAATCACGCTAACAGCGTCGGCCAACGAAAGCGTTCCCTCACGGACGAGCCGTTCCTCCAACGCCTCCCCGGAGAGAAATTCCATCACGATGTACGGGCGTCCCGCGTCGTCGACCCCGTGGTCGTAGACCTGAACGATATGTTTGCTTTGCAGACGCGCCGCGGCGAACGCCTCGTTGAAGAATCGATCGCGGATTTCGGGGTGATTGGCGAACTCCGCTTCGATGAACTTGACGGCGACCTGAGTCCCCAAAGACGTGTGCACGCCCTCCCAAACGCTGCCCATCCCTCCGCGACCAAGCAATCGCTCGAGTCGATACTTACCCGCAACCAAGGTGCCCTTGCCGGGAGCCTCCGTCCGCTCGCCCATTGCCGCATAGGCTAAATCACCCGGGGGCATTCGGCTAGCGACCGGCCCGACAAACCGCATTCATCGACCAACATCTGCGACAATTGCCCGCTGGCCCGCGGCTTTCTGCGGCGCAGGATGTTCGCGGCGCGACGCTTCTGCTACAGGCGCAGCATGCCGACGCGACTCTTCGAAGCGGGCGCCGACGACGTGCTCTACCTCGTCGACCTGAGCGGATATGTCTTTCGCGCCTACCACGCCATTGCCCCCCTCAACAGCCCGAGCGGAGAGCCCACCCACGCCGTTTTTGGCACGGTCAACATGTTGGAGCGATTGGTACGCCAATGTAAGCCTCAACTGTTGGCAGTCGCGATGGACTCTCGCACCCCGACGTTCCGCAAGGAGCTGTACCCGGACTACAAGGCCAACCGACCTCCGCCGCCGCCAGACCTGAAGCAGCAGATGAAGCGCGTGTGGGAGGTGGTCGAAGCCTTCCCGATCCAAGTGCTTCAGCAAGACGGCGTTGAAGCAGATGACGTCATCGCGACGGTGGTTCGAGAATGCCGCGAGCAGGGCCTGCGTGTCGTCATCGTCAGCGCGGACAAGGACCTGATGCAGCTCGTCGGTCCCGACGTCGTTCTGTGGGACACCATGCGCGACAAGGTGTTTGGTCCAGAAGAGGTGCAAGAACGTTTCGGGGTGGCGATCGAGCAGGTTCGCGACGTCCTGGCCTTGATGGGTGACAGCTCGGACAACGTGCCGGGAGTGCCTAGCGTGGGGCCCAAAACGGCCAAGGACCTGATCCTCGAACATGGCGATATTGCCGGGGTGTACGCTGCCCTGGACACAATCAAACGCAAGAAGCTGCGCCAGACGCTGGAGGAACACAAAGAGCAGGCGTTGATGAGCCAGACGCTCGTCACACTGAAGGACGATGTACCGCTCGAAGTAAACGCGCGCACTCTTGCGTTCCAGCGCAAGGACACCGCTCAACTCCGGCAGCTCTACTCGGACCTCGGCTTTTCGCGCCAGCTCTCCAACCTGGAGGGCAGCGCCACTGGCGAGAAATCACCGCCCAACAAACAAGGGAGCCGGCCTCCATCTTCCCCCAAGTTCGACCCCGCCACGGTCGAAGTGCTCCTCGTTACGCAAGAAGCGCAGCTAGAGGCACTGGCCCGGGCCGCGGAGAAGTCGCGGCGATTGTCGGTATACCCGCTACTGCACGGAGCAGCGCCTCTGACGTCTGCGTGGATCGGATTGGCCGTGGGCACTGGCCCAGGCAAAGCGGCGTACATCCCCTTTGCTCATCGCTACATGGGGGCCCCCCCCCAACTCGGAGAAAAGCGGGTCAGCGAATGGGTACGAAGCCTGCTCGACAAAGACATCGAGTGGACCAGCTACGACAGCAAGAGCTTGCTCGTGCTGTTCCACGAACGGGGTATTCCGCTCCAAGGTTGTGCGTTCGATGTCCTGCTAGCGAACTATCTACTCGACGCAGGAGGAGCACAGGACCTCGAGCGCATCGCGAAAGCGCAACTCGATGCGGATCTGCCCAACTACGACGCCCGGTTCAAGAAGAAAGGCAAGCGTGCGACCCCCGTCGACGAACTCACCATCGAAGAAGCTGGCGACTACGCGGCCCAGCGCGCCGCCATCCTCTTTGCCCTGCGTGCACCGATGGAAGCACGCCTGGAGGAAGAGGCCTTGGACAAGCTCTACAACGAGCTCGAGCTTCCCCTCGCTCCGCTCTTGGCTGAGCTGGAGCGTCGCGGAATCCTGCTCGATACAGAGACGCTGCGGCGCTTGAGCCGCGAAGTAGGGAGCAAGCTCGAAGGCCTGGAAAAGGAAGCCCATCGTATCGCCGGCAAGGAGTTCAATGTCAACTCGCCCCGCCAGCTGGAAAAACTGCTGTTCGACGACCTGGGGCTCAAGCCCGTGAAACGCACGAAGACCTCACGGTCAACGGACGCGGAGACTCTGGAAGCACTCAGCGAACAGCACGAGCTACCCAAGGTGATCTTGGAGGTGCGTCAGCTCGCCAAACTCAAAGGAACGTACATCGACGCGCTGCCTCAGCTGGTCAACGAGCACACCGGTCGCTTGCACACCCGCTGGCACCAAGAAGTGGCAGCAACCGGACGCTTGAGCTCCAGCGACCCAAACTTGCAGAACATCCCCATCCGCACGGAATTGGGGCGCAGCATTCGACGGGCGTTCATCGCGCCCACTGGCCACCAGCTAGTCAGCGCGGACTACAGCCAAATCGAGCTCCGGGTATTGGCACACTTGTCCCAGGATGCGGTGCTGATCGACGCCTTCAACAATGAACAAGACATCCACCTGCGCACGGCTATGGAAATCTTCGAGGTGGACGCGGATGAAGTCGACGCAGAACTGCGACGCCAAGCCAAGGCCGTCAATTTTGGCGTCATCTACGGACAAGGCGATAGCGCACTGGCAAAGAGTCTCGGAATCCCACGAATGGAAGCCGGGCAGTTCATCGCGGCCTACTTCCGTCGCTATCAGGGTGTGCAACAGTTCATGCACGAAACACTCGACAAGGCACGCGCGAGCGGACGGGTCATGACGCTTTACGGCCGCAGGCGCATGGTCCCGGACATTCACAGTAGCAACCGCGCCAGACGCCTCGCCGCAGAGCGCATCGTGATGAACGCACCCATTCAGGGAACGGCCGCGGATCTGATGAAAAAGGCCATGCTGGCCCTGCGTGAGCCAGTCACCCCAGGCGCTCGGATGCTGCTGACAGTTCACGACGAGCTGGTATTCGAGGTCCCCGACGAGGAAGTCGCCGAAGCGTGCGAACGAATTCGCACGGCGATGCAGAACGTCGAAGCGCTCGACGTGCCTCTGGTCGTCGATGTGGGTTCGGGGCCCAATTGGAAGGCGGCCCACTGAGGGGTACACCCCATCGCAAAAAGCCCTGTACATCTTCGAAGATTCGATCCAGACCGGGCCCGGTCCTTCCCTTGGCCTAGGCAATGCCACACGCCCGCGGACAAACCGACGGGGTGAAGTCCACAGGAAAAAAATCCACAAGCAAACCAGCACAAAGCAGTGGTCTACCGAACATGACCGAGAGCAGCACAGCCCCCGACGTCGCCATAGTCATCCCCATCTACAACGAGGAAGGGATCCTGCACTCTGCGGTGGTCGACCTGCGAGAACGTTTGGCGCCGCTCGGGTGGAACTACGAAATTGTGCTCGCAGAAAATGGTTCGACAGACCGCACGGTAGAGATGTCGGAACAGCTGAGCCGCAAGTACCCCGAAGTTCGCTTCATCTCAGCAGGAGCTCCCGACTACGGCAAAGCACTGAGAGAAGGCATCCTCTCGACGCGAGCGCCCATCGTGCTCTGCGATGAGATCGATCTGTGCGACACCGACTTTCACCAACGTGCGGTCGAAGCGCTGAGATCAGGGAGCGCCGACATGGTCATCGGCTCCAAATTGATTGCCGGTGCCGAAGACGAGCGGCCGCTGCTGCGCCACGTCGCCAGCGTCGGTTACACGAGCCTGCTGCGCGTGCTTCTCGGCTTCAAGGGTACGGATACCCACGGTCTCAAGGCGTTCAAGCGCGACCGCGTACTTCCCATCGTCAATGCGTGCTTGGTCAACAAGGACGTCTTCGCGAGTGAGTTGGTGATCCGCGCCTACCGCGACAAGCTGACGGTCAAAGAGATCCCGGTGAGGGTCAAAGAGAAGCGCCCGCCGTCGATCAACCTATTTCGCCGAGTGCCCAATGTTCTCAAGAGCGTGGCCAAGCTGACATGGGCCATCCGCATCAAGGGCTAGAAACCAGCCTCCCCTGCTACCATTTCTCGACGCGCCAGTTGCGCTCGTGGGCGACGCGCGCAAGGCGAACATCCGGATTGACGGCAACAGGAACTGCGACCGCAGATAGAAGCGGTTCGTCCGTGATACTGTCGCTGTAGGCGGTCGCTCTGGACAGGTCATCCGACCCCAACTTCTCGCGCAGCATCTCTCGCACCCGGATGAGCTTCCCTTGACCGTAGCAGAGTGGCTCAATCACTCTGGAACCAACCCGTCCGTCGACGACTTCCAGCTCCGTGGCGACGAGGTGTTCAATCCCCAATTCCTCCATCACCGGCTCTGCGGCATATCGCGTTTGTGCGGTAACGATGGCGACGAAGTCACCAGCGTCTTGGTGACGCTTGACGGTGCTTCGCGCCAACTCTCCGATGTGGGGAAAGACTCGCTCCTTCGCCCAAACCCGAGTTTCCTCCCGCAATTGCGCGAGGTTACGACCTCGGTACCAGCTCACTGCTTTGCGCGCGACGACCTCCGCCGGCAGCAGCCCTAGACTGTAACGCACTCGCCAGCCGAACACGCGCGCCACACGCCAGGCGCTCACCGTCCCCATTTCATACTCGTAGCGAATGAACAGACCCGCGGTGTCCTTTCGGACCAAAGTCTTGTCCATGTCGAACAGCGCTATGTTCCCCACGACAGGCTTTCCTCATCCGCTCGACTACATTTGGCCGACGACGTCAATGCCCAGCAGTGACAAGCCCTGATGCAACGTCCGCGCGACGAGTTGACAGAGCGCCAAGCGGCTCGCTTTCTTGGCATCGTCCTCCGCGTTGAGCACCCGGCAACGCTCGTAGAAGCCGTGGTAGGCCGCGGCGAGATCATAGAGGTAATTGCAGAGCCGATGGGGCTCCAGGCTACCAGCGACCCCCTCCAACACGCTGGGGAAGAGAAATAGTTGCAACGCCAGCTCTCTCTCCGCGGTCTCAGTGACGTGGAGTGCTGCGCCTCGAACGTCATCCGCGGTCACCTCGCCCTTGCGGAAAATCGACTGAATGCGCACGTAGGCGTTCTGCAGGTAAGGGGACGTATTGCCCTCCAGAGCCAGCATTCTGTCGTAGTCGAAGGTGTAGTCTTTGATTCGCTCGTTCGACAGGTCGGCGTACTTCACCGCGCCTGTTCCAACCGCCCTGGCAATCTGGTCTTTCTCTTCTTCAGTGAGTGCGCTGTCCCTGTGATCCAGCACCCGACGTGCGCGAGAAACGGCTTCACCCAAGACGTCTACGAGGCGCACACTGCCCCCCTCACGCGTCTTGAACGGCTTGCGGTCTTTGCCCAGGATCGTTCCAAAAGCAACGTGCTCCAGGCTCGTGTCGGGCTGCACCCATCCAGCCTTGCGCAGCGTCCAAAACACCATCTGAAAGTGCTCGCTCTGGCGAGAATCGACGACGTAAACGATGCGATCGGCTTTCAGTTCTTGGCTGCGGAATCGCCCCGCGGCCAAATCCGTCGCGGCATAGCCAAAGCCGCCGTCGGACTTTTGCACGATGAGGGGCTGGGGTTCACCTTCCTTGTTCTTGAAGCCGTCGACGAAGACGACTTCTGCCCCCTGACTTTCGACCAGGATGCCCAACGACCGCAGGCCGTCCACGACACCGGATAGCTTGGGATTGTAGTAGCTCTCCGGAACGATGTCCGTGTCCGTCAGCCCCACCCCCAAAAGCGCATACACAGCATTCATGTGCCGCACGGATTCGTCAATCAACTGCTTCCACAGGGACAACGCTTGCTCATCGCCCGCCTGGAGGGAGACGACACGCTTGCGGGCCCGTTCAGCAAAGTCCTGGTCGGCCTTGAAACGCTCCGCTGCGTCCTTGTAGAGCCGGTTCAAGTCTCCGATGGTATGATCCGCCGTGCGGTCCCACCCGGTGTCGATCAGATGCTCGATAAGCATCCCGAACTGAGTCCCCCAGTCCCCCAGGTGATTATGCCGGATCACCTGATCACCGCGAAAAGATAACACCCGACATATTGCGTCCCCGATGATGGTGGAGCGCAAGTGACCGATGTGCATCTCCTTGGCCAGGTTCGGGCTCGAGTAGTCGACGACGACGGTTTGTGGTTCGGTGACGACGGCGACGCCCAAACGCTCGTCGTCGAACATGGCCTTCAATGCACCGTCCACGTACTGCGCTGTCAAACGCACGTTGACGAAGCCGGGACCGGCGACGCTGGCGTCCTCGATGTTCGACGCGGCAGGTCCGTCTAGCAGCGCCGCGACGATGCGCTCGGCGACTTCCCGGGGCTTCTGCCCGAGCTGCTTACCCAGGCGCATCGCCAAATTCGCCTGGTAGTCCCCGAACTTGGGATCGGCTGGGCGCACCATCGGATCGGTGTCCCCGTCCGCGCCCAACGCACTGATAGCGGCGCCACGCACCCAATCTTCGACTTCTCGTTTGACGAAAACCACCGCGCAGGCTTCTCCCGCTGGCGGCGCCGAGTCAACCCCAATGCGACATGTGCTGGGCACTGCGCCGCATCGACGAACTCCGGTTCCAGCACCGACGTTCGCCTGAGGCGGTTCCTAATCGGCCCAAGGATTTTGCAGGTCCGTCGCTGCGGCACCGGGTCCGGTTGCCACGCTGCCATCTGCCCACGGGTTGACGATGAGTTCGATTTCGAATCGCCTGGTCGATCCACTCATGATGTCCCGCCAGGGGTTGATGAGCCCCGATCCCACGGACCACGTGCGGTCTACCGCCAACCCACTGGTCACACGACGCCATGGGTTCTCCACCTCCTTCAAGCGTGGATACTCCGCCCGAGCAGCGAGGTAGAACTCCAACCCTCGACAAGGCATCGGCTCCGGACACTCGCAGGTGGGCTGCGACGCTGACTTGTTCTCCCCAGCAGCGTCAACACTCAGCTGTCCTTCCTCGCTATCGATGGACATGAAGAGTGACGCTGTTGCATCGATGGATTGGTTCTGAACCGGGCTGAACCTGGACTGGTTCGAGGATGGGCCTACCGACGACTCTGGCCCGGCCGACTCCGGTTGCCCAGGCTGAGGTTCGAGAGCTTGACGCTCGCTGACCTCGCCGGTGACACTCCCTTCGGAGACCGTGGCAGCTTCCGGCTCCGCCTGCGCAGAGGACGAGAGCAGCGCAGCGATGCAGGTGACAGAGACGCAGGTGACAGAGACCCACCCGATTGACTCCACCCGCACCTGCATGCGCTGAAGGTGACATTCCCCCGCGTCGGGGTCAACGGGACACCTCAGAAGAAACCCTTCACTTTCGATGAGGTTTCGTGGACACCGATTTTCGCAACTGGCCTGGGATTTGGGTCGATGGGACCTTCGGACGAGTCTCGCCAGTGCGTACGGCCGGCGCCAAACGGGACACTGGTGCCTTGCAACGGGCCGCTTGCGTCGCGCCTGAAAGAACAGTTACAGCACGACTATCGCCGCCCAACGCCGCAGATGCCCCGCGAATCATCACTTCCAATCGACGCCCTCATCCCCAGAGTCATCGACTCGCTAGAGCGGAGCCAATTTGTCGTGCTGGAGGCCGCACCGGGGGCCGGCAAAACGACGCGGGTTCCAAAAGCCATCTACGAGAGTCGCCGTCGGGAAACACGACAGGTCGTGGTGACGGAACCACGGCGCTTGGCTGCACGCCTCGCAGCGACCTACGTGGCGCAAGAGATGGGCGTTCGAGTGGGCGACGTGGTTGGCTACTCGGTGAGGTACGACGACACGACCAGCGCAGCCACTCGCATCCGTTTCGTCACCGAAGGTGTACTCCTGCAACAGCTGTTGTCGGATCCTCAGTTGTCGTTCGCGCACACCATCGTGCTCGATGAGTTCCACGAGCGCCACTTGGCGACGGATGGCTTGCTCGCTTTGCTCAATCGCTTGTGTACCCAGCGAACAGACCTTCGCGTCGTGATCATGAGCGCGACGTTGGAGGGAAAGAGGATCGCCGAATTCCTCGGCAACTGTCCGCACCTCGAAAGCGAGGGCAGAGTCTTCCCTCTCGAGATCCGACACCAGCCCGGTCCTGACGATCGCCCTCTTGCGAAACGGGTGGCCAGTGGCGTTCGAGACGCGCTGCGGGAGCAGTCATCCGGCCATGTTCTCGTCTTTCTGCCGGGCTCGCGCGAAATCCAACGCGCCAAGGCCGCACTTGAAAAACAGTCGACCCGATTCGCTCTGCACGTGCTGCACGGAGAGCAGAACCTGCAGACTCAGGCCGCCGCAGTCGCGCCGAGTTCCGAGCGCAAAGTCATTCTCGCAACCAACGTCGCGGAGTCATCGATTACGATTGATGGCGTCACTGCGGTCGTCGACTCAGGCCTCGCCCGCGTGGCGGCCTTCTCCTCGTTCAGCGGTCGGGCAACCCTGTCCGTGGGCCCGATCAGCAAGAGCTCCGCGATACAACGCGCCGGAAGGGCTGGGCGCACCGCGCCGGGCCTGGTCTTGCGCTTGTACGAGGCCGCGGACTTTCAGCGTCGGCCAGAACGTGACGAACCGGAAATTGCGCGTTTGGACCTGACGGACTTCATGCTGCAGCTTCGGAGTCTCGGCGTTTCCCCCGACGACCTGCGCTGGTTGACGCCCCCCAAGGCAACAGCCATCGACGCGGCGACGGAACTGTTGAAGCGATTGGGTGCAGTGCAAGAATGCGGCACGGTCACCAAGGTGGGACACCGCATGCTGAGCTTCGGCTTGCCCCCGCGAATCGCTCGAACCCTGGTCAGCGCGGAGCAACGCGGTATCGCCAACGACGGGTGTCTCGCCGCGGCCCTGTTATCAGAGCGCGACATCCGCCAGTTCAGCACGGGAGATTGGGACCTGCCCACAGCCGAATCCGACCTTCAAGATCGCATGGACGCCTTTCGCGAGGCCGAAGCGCTGGACTTCCGAGTCGGCGCGCTCAGGTCCATTGGGCTCGACCCCTCACGAGTCCGCGCCGTCGAACGCGCTTACCGGGCCCTGCGTCGGAGAACCAAGAACGCCAGCGGCGCCGTACCTGCCGAGCAGACCGAAGAGCGCTTGAGGCGGTGTTTGCTCGAAGGGTTCAGCGATAGAGTTGCATTGCACCAACCCGCACAGCGTCGCTTGATCCTGATGAACGGCACGACCGCCCGTGTTTCCGAGCGCAGTGTCGTCCGCACCTCCCCGTATGTGGTGGCACTCGAGGAAGAGGAGCGCAGCGACGGAAAACACACGGGCGCTATCGTGCAATGGGTTGCCAAGGTCGAGCCAGAATGGCTCTTCGACCTTTTCAGTGATGAAATCGAGGCTCAGGATGAGCTCCGTTTCGACCCCACCAAACGGCGCGTCGAGTCCATCTCTCGGCTCGCGTATGGTTCCGTGACGTTGGAGGAGAGCCGCCTAGCGGCGCCTCCAAGTCCCGAAGCGACCCGACTGCTGCTCGAAGCCGCCAAGGCTCAGAAGGCGGCACTTCTCGGCAAGAACCCGGCCGCTCAGGCCATTGGACAACGAGTCGCGCTGTTGCAGCAAATCGGGTTGGACGACAGGCTCCCGAGAGCGGAGCAGTTCAGCGACGACGCACTGCTCGAGCTAGCGTGCGAAGGCCTGACCGCCATGAGCGAACTCGAGAGTGTCGACTTCGAACAGGTCGCGCTGGGCCGCTTGACCCATGAGCAACGCCGCCTGCTCGAGCAGGAAACACCGGAACACATCACCTTGCCTGGCGGACGACGACTGAGCGTGAACTACGAAGCGGGTAAACCGCCTTGGATCGCTTCACGCTTGCAAGACTTCTTCGGAATGTCGCATGGTCCACGGATCTGCCGTGGGCGCGTCGCTTTGACGCTGCACTTGTTAGCCCCGAACCAGCGCGCGGTTCAGGTCACCTCGGACCTGGAGGGCTTTTGGGAGCGACACTACGCCGAGGTTCGCAAAGAGCTCCGTCGACGCTACGCCAAGCATTCATGGCCCGAGGATGGGCGGACCGCGGAGCCGCCCCAACCCCGCCAAGGACCACGGACGGGGCCGAGAAGGGGACCCTCTACACGCTGAGCGGCCCTCACGGGAGCGCGCGCACACAGCCTTGATTGGTTTTCGTCTGGATGATGGCATTGCGAGTCCGCCTATCGCCTTGTTCACAAGGCTGGTTTTGGGCTCGGGCCTGGCTCGAAAGCCTGGATGGCACAAGTTCGCGTTCGGTGCTTCGATTGTCATCGATGACTCGCTCGTGTTGATGGCATGACGAAGCCACAACTGACCATCACCTCACTTCCACACCACAAGCTCATTGCGTACCGCCTCGCACTTGACCTAATCGCCCAGTTCGGTCGAATGCGCGTCACCGATGCTCGGTGTCGCGACCACGCGCGAAAGAGCCTCACCTCCTGCGCTCTCAATCTCGCGGAGGGTGCAGGACGGCGTAGCCGCGCGGACAAGAGCCGCGTTTACAGCATCGCACTCGGCGAACTCTGCGAAGCAGCCGCCGCCGTCGAGATCGACGCGCAGCTGCGGGGCACCACCGATGAGCTCAGCGAATTCTTCGACGCAGCCGTTCGCCTCAAGAACGTCATCAGTCACTTGATTCACTGAGTCACCCGAGTGCACCCCCCATTCCACACAGGCCGGGCCCTCACCCGCTTCCACAACTGAGTCGCGCCAGCGTTTCGGTGAGCTGGATAGCGACGCCGAGACCGCTCCCGAAACCCTGCCCACCAGCCGTACCCGATCCCCGTCTCGGTCGAGCTTGCTCGACTGAGACATCTCCGATCAAGGCTGGCGCGCGCATTTGCCCCCTTGCCTTTGTGGTGAGCTGCGCTATCATCCGACCCGTTGCCTCGCGAGAGGCACCATTCATCCAAAGCGAGGAGGAAGAGTCATGATTGCAATCGTCAAAGTACCCGCACGTGCTCAAGCCCTCGCAGCAGTTCGCGTCTGCCAGTAGACAGCCGATCGCCAGCGCTTCGCTGATTGCCTTGTTTGGGTAGTCCCCTTGCCACTGTCCCGGCCTAGCCGGCGTCAGTCGGCTCGGCGCACCTCGACAAGGTAGCTGGCGCGATGGTGTCAGCGGCCCGGGCAAGCTCAGCGGCATTCTTGCGTCCCGTCGACGCCGCCTCCGCGGTGCGTTCCGGCGCATTCACCTGTTCCACGCTGTCCGGGCAACTCAGCCCGAACGGCTTCGAAAACGACCTACCGACCTGCCCAGCAAAGCGCGGCACGATCGCCGCGAAAGTCCATGCCATGACGTCATTTCCCCAAGCCCTGCAAACACTGGGGCTCAAAACAATCCAAATCCAAGACTGGTTCGAAGTCGACCCGGAAGCTCACCCGTGGCGGGTGCGCGCGGTCGATCGAGGCCTCTGTCGTCTCGTCTCCCTCCCCGCTATTGAGGGCAACACACCCACTGACCAAACGCGACCCACAGGGGCGCAACACCAACGCCTTGATACGTGGCCGGCATCCTTCATCACCAGAGACGTGACTCCCGGCGCCGATCCGGTCGCGGTGGGAGATTGGGTGCTGGTTACAGAAGACCCTCACCCACGCGTGGGTCACATTTTGGAGCGAGCGACACTGCTGCGACGGGGAGCCACCCTGGACCGAAGTGCTGACCAGTTGATCGCTGCCAACCTCGATGTCGTTTTTGTCGTTTGCGCGTTCGCAGAAACCGCCAAGCTGAACCAACGTGGACTGAATCCGCGACGCATCGAGCGCTATGTTTCTGCGGTCTGCGACGGCGGCGCTACTGCGGTGTGTGTGCTGAACAAGGCCGACCTATCCAGCGACACGGAACAGGTGCGCCGCGGGCTCGCATCCCGACTGGGCAACGTCGAGGTGCTCACGGTCAGCGCCCACAGCGGAGATGGCACCCAAACACTGCTGCCGTACCTCGCGGAAGGGCAAAGTGTCGCATTCGTGGGCATGTCAGGAGTTGGCAAATCGAGCCTAATCAATTGTCTTCTCAGGGCGCCAAGCCAAGACACCGGCGCCACCCGAGGCAGCGACTCGAAGGGCAAACACACCACCACCCGGCGCGAGATGCTTCGCATGCCGGGTGGTGCCTTACTGATAGACACCCCTGGCTTGCGCGAACTCGCGCTCGCAAGCGACGGAGAGGCCGCCGGCTTCGAAGACATCGAAACCCTGGCCGAGGCATGCCGGTTTTCCGACTGCAGTCACGACACGGAACCGGGGTGTGCCGTCGTCCAGGCTATCCAAGACGGGCGGCTAGAGGCGGAGCGGTTCGAGAGCTACGTCAAGTTGTCGCGGGAAGCCCTGCGTCATCGCGCGCGACACGATGCGTACGCCCGGCACCTTCAGAACCAGGAATTCCGTCGTTTCGCCAAGGTCGTCAAGGAGGCGGGCAAGGCGAAACGACGGTAGCCCAGCGAAGCGACCTTGCCGGTCGTTCTCGATTCCCCTAGGACGTCCGAGTGCGCGTGTTGGCCATCGAACCCTACTACGGCGGCTCACACCGCGCCTTCGTCGACGGTTGGATGGCGCACAGCCGACACGACTTCGACATCCTCACTTGCGAGCCCCATCATTGGAAGTGGCGCATGCGGCACAGCGCAGTGACTGCAGCACAAGAGGTGCACGCGCTCTGTCGCCGCCATCATGCCGGTCTCGGCGAAACAGGCACTCCGGAGCACGCCCCCTGGGATGCTCTCTGGTGCAGTTCGATGCTCGATCTGGCGACCTTCCTCGGGCTCACCCGACACCTGTTTCACTCCGTCCCCACCATCCTGTACTTTCACGAAAACCAGCTTGCGTATCCTTCGGCACATCCCGACGCGCGTGACGTTCACTTCGCGTTCACCCACTGGACGGGTGCCCTGGCCGCGGACGAACTGTGGTTCAATAGCGCCTACAACCGCAACACCCTGGTGGACGGGCTTTCCTCGCTGTTTAGAAAAATGCCGGACAACCGCGCGTTGTTCGACGCCGCCTCGCTCGTGACGAAGAGTCGCATTCTGCCACCTGGGCTTTCGGCCACCGCTGACGTTCGCGCAACACCAGCTGCACAGGCAACTTCCGACGTTTCCCAATCCGGCTTCAAAAGCGCCGACAACGGCGGCGCACTGAACATCGCCTGGGCGGCTCGCTGGGAGCACGACAAGGGCCCCGAGATCCTGCTCGAGGCGCTGCAGTTGCTGACTGCAGAGGGCGTGCCGTTTCGTCTGTGTGTGCTCGGGGAGCAATTCAAGACCGCTCCCCCCGCCCTATCGCAGATCAAGGACGAGTTTGGGGCGAGCTTGGAGTGCTTCGGCTTTGCACCCCGCAGCGAATACGAGCGCCACCTCCGCTCGAGTGATGTGTTCGTTTCAACGTCGCACCACGAGTTTTTTGGCCTGTCGGTGATGGAAGCCGCGCTCGCCGGCTGCCGCTTGCTTCTGCCGCGCCGCCTTGTCTATCCAGAATTGTTCGACGACCCCGATGCATTCTACGATGGCACCGCTTTGGACTTGGCGCGAAAGCTCCGAACCCTCAGCGATGGCCCCAAAACACGGGGGCAGTTCGTTCACATCGCAGAGACTCACTTGTGGGCAGTCCGCGCTGCCGAGCTGGATGCTCAGCTTCAGAGGATAGTTCTTGGGCTGCGCGGCGCGCGCAGCTGATCTGGCTCCGCCCTCAGAGCTTCTTCTTCAGTTTCGCCAACAACTGCAAAGCTTCGAGGGGGGCTAGCCTGTCCAGATTCACGGCCCGCAGCAAGCTGAGCACCTCTTCCTTCCCGGCGTCGATCGCCGAGTCTTCTATCGGCGCTGCGAACAAGGCAAGTTGGTTGGGATTGGCTCGGCGCGGCTTTGGCGGCCGCCGCTCCTCCGTTTGCTCCTTTTGCCCTTCGAAGGTCGCGAGCAGCGAAGAAGCACGCGCCAGGACGACTTCAGGAAGCCCTGCAAGTTTTGCCACTGCAACGCCGTAACTCTGACTCGCGGGGCCATGCACCAAGCGGTGTAAAAACACGATGTCCCCATCTAGTTCGCGAGCGCTGACGCTGTAGTTGTCGACGTTCGTGCTCTGCTCCGCCAGCGCCGTGAGCTCGTGATAGTGAGTCGCGAAGAGCGCTCGGCAACGCCCAACCTCATCGAGGTGTTCCGCGACCGCCCACGCAATCGCCAAACCATCGAACGTACTCGTTCCTCGACCTATCTCATCGAGAATCACCAAGGAGCGAGGAGTCGCGAAGCGCAAGATTTCTGCCGTCTCCCGCATCTCGACCATGAATGTGCTCTCGCCCTGAGCGAGATTGTCGCTCGCACCCACACGTGAAAGCACCCGATCACAGACGCCAATCGTCGCCGCACTTGCCGGCACGAAACTGCCCATTTGGGCGAGGATCGTAATCAGCGCGACTTGCCTCAAGAACGTACTCTTGCCGGCCATGTTGGGGCCAGTGATGACCCAGAGACGAACTTGATCGGCATCGAGCTGCACGTCGTTCGGAACGAAACGCCCCCTGGCGGCCAAGCGCTCCACCACGGGGTGCCGACCTTCCTCGATCGCAAGCTCGGTACTATCGTTCACTCGAGGCCGAACATAGTCGTTCCTGTGGGCGACCTCCGCGAGCGCCGCCGCCACATCCCAGGAAGCGACGTCCGCCGATATGGTGCGAATGCGCTGAGCGGCCTCCCGCACGCGTTCATTGAGCTCGCGCAAGAGCGCGAGTTCGCGGGCTCGGTGCTGCTCCTCCGCCCCCGCGATGCGTTCTGCCAGTTGGTCCAACTCCTCGAGGGTGTAGCGTTCGCCGTTGGCTACCGTCTGTTTGCGGCGCCATGCCTTCGGAACCTTGTCCAAGTGGGTCTTGCTGACCTCGAGATACCAGCCGAAGACGCGTGTGAACTTAGCCCGAAGCGTCGGAATACCGGTCTGCTCGCGCAGCCGCCCCTCCAGCTCCACGATGAGCTCCGAGCCACGTCGCTTGGTCTCTGCCAGCTCGTGGAGCTCGGTGTCGAATTCTGGCCGAAAGATTGCCCCTTCTTTGGCCAGCCCGGGCGGTCTCTCCACCAACGCGGCGTCGAGAATCGACGCCACATCCGCACCCACGTCTTGCCCATCTGTAATACCGACACAAGCGCGTGTCTCGGCGTCCAGCCCGCGGAGCAGTTCCACGGCGCGCGCGCTAGCGACGAGCGCATCCCGGATCGCGCCCAAGTCCTTCGGGCTCGCCTCCCCCAACACCACCCGCGAAACCAGGCGCTCCAAGTCGGACACACCCTTCAACTCCTCGCGCACTTGGGCGCGCAGGGCGGCGTGTATGACAAAGCTCTCCACAGCGTCGTGTCGACGACGGATCTCGGCGACGTTCGTCAGTGGGGCGAGCAGTCTTCGTCGAAGCAACCGGGCGCCCGGCGCCGTCTGTGTGGCGTCTATCACGGCCAATAACGTGGCCTGCTTGTCTCCCACGTTGGATTCGACGAGCTCCAAGTGACGCTGGGCGTTGGGATCGATCACCAGCGCCGTGGAAGGATCCCAGCGACCGATGGCGCGCACCGGAAGCGGCATGCCCGGGGTACACGCTCGCGCGAATCGCAGCGCACGAGCGGCGGCCGTGCGCTCATCATCGGTGAGCTGCTCCGCGTCCATCGCGAGGTCCCCAAACGCCGCGAGCAACTCTTCGTCGCCCAACGGTTCGTCGCGACGCAACACACTGTTGCCCAACGCACTGCCCAAGGCCGTGTCCACGCTCGACAGCTCATCATCGCTGGCGCCGGGCGCGAGCGAGTGCCCCACGAGGACCTCCTTTGGCGCGGCGTGACTGAGTTCCGCCAGGACCGCCGACAGATCCGGCAACTCTGCAGCCCGCAACTCCCCAGTGGAAATATCGAGCAGGGCAACCCCAACGCGTCTTCTCCCCACTTCGAGCGCCGCTAGCCAATTGTTCTCTCGTGCTCGGAGATGATCGTCTGCCGTCACGAGCCCCGGTGTCAGCACGCGAACGACTGCGCGGGGGACAATGCCCTTGACCATCTTCGGATCGGCCATCTGCTCACAGATGGCCACTTGGTGGCCCGCCTCGAGCATCTTGCCAATGTAGGAGTGCGCTGCGTGGTGCGGCACGCCAGCCATCGGGATCTCGTCGGGTTTGCCCTTGTTTCGGCTGGTCAGCGTCAGGTTGAGCACGCGCGCGCAAAGCACCGCATCGTCCCCGAACATTTCGTAGAAGTCACCGAGCCGGAAGAAGACGACCGCGTTGGGATACGCGCGCTTTGCAGACGCGTGCTGCTCCATGACGGGCGTGTTCTTCGCCGAAGCCATGGATCGCGTCTACCAACGACCGAACGGGATTGCCACCATCGAAGCGACAAGCTGTACTGCGCGGGAGCAAGCAACCCGCCACACTATCGACGTTGAAGCGCTCTCGATTGGAGCGCTCCATCGGGATTGCAGCGGCGGCCGAATGGCGAATCGTCCGGCGAGGTCCCTAGAAGGCAGTGCCAGAGGGAACCCCGGGACCACCGTTAGTTCCCTTCAACCCGACGAATGAAACCCCCGTGGTCCCTCCATCGGCAACCGCCAACCAATTGACTGAGGGAATGTAGTGCAAGCGCTCGGGCATTGTCGTGGTCCGGTAACGTACGGCATCAAAGAGATCGACGGAGAGAGGCAAGAAGCCTCCGAAAGTGTTCCAGGCGAACTGCATGTCGCGCTGACTCGGTGCCAAGCCCCGGTAGATCACGAAACGCGCCGTCAGGCTGTCGTAGATGCATTCAGAGCCAGGGCCACCAGGCTGGATACCACCACCGGGGTGAGCATCGATCACGCAGGTCAGTGCGCGCGACAGTTCGTTCTCGAGTTCGTCTTCCTCATCCTCTCCCCCGAACGCTCTCGGCCCTATCACGTCGGCCCCCTCTGCGTTGTCCGCGCAGAGGCCGTCGTCCGGGGTGGTGTCGTCGTTGTCGGAACCATCGTCGCACGAGACTTCGAACGCGCGACCGTTGCGGAAACGCGCCATCGGCCCGCAGTCTTTCTCGCAGGCCAAAGTATCCACGTTCGCGCGGATCGGGTGGGCGAACGAGCCACCGTCCCGACGCACCCATTGCCGGCTAGCCCGAACGATGAAGTCGACGCCCCCGGGAAAGCAGCAGTCCACCAAGTCGAGGGTCGCGTTGCGTTCGCCGCGACTCGAGAATTGGCGAGGCTCGACGATCAGCCGATCGGCGAAAGCGCGCACGACCCTGAGCTCGCGGTGGCGATCTGGCAAGTCCGGCGTGCCGAAGAACAACTCGCACACGCTACGACCATCTAGGGTGTCTCCGCCGCTCTGGTAGTCACGACCACAGCTCCGCCCCTCGTCGTCCCAGTACGGGTCGTCTTTGGGAAGCAGCTTCTGCACAATGTCGACGTAATCGCTGTACGCGTAACCGAACTCTTCCAACAGCGCGGCGTCGGCGGATGGCATCATCTCAGCGCCCCGACCACGCATCACCAGTTCATCTTCGATACCGAACCCACAGAACTCCGCGTTCTGACCCCCGTCGAACACACCGTACACGCCGCTGAGCCCGGTGTGGGTGAGCGCCTCCGAATCCGCAATGGAGTAGAGAGCCTGCCCGAATGGACGAACCGTGCCTTCGTAGGTCACGGTGTTCAACCCTGAAGCCCCGCCGTAGGCGCGAGGTTCGATGAACGGGAGAATCGTGCTGTTACGCTCTGAAAGGGCCGGATCCAGCATCAAGCGATCGGCCGCGCTGGGCTGGTTGACGTACTCGGTTGCTCCGACCAGCACGCTGGCGTCACCTTCTGATTGGCGCCCGGCGCCCTCACCCGGTGTGAAGTTGACCCCAAGCAGTCGGGGATGACCCTTGCCCCGTTCTGTCCGGTCCACGGCCAGCGACGTGCCGTCACCCGAACGCAGCTGGGGGAAGGAACGCAGGAAGGGCTCAGTGCCATTGCTTCCTGTATGGAAGTAGGTGGCAGAGCGGGCGCGGTGTGGCACGACGACGTTGCAGGAGGATTCGTTGCTCACGGTGACGATTCCCCCGTCCTCGAGCTCGAACTCGCCGGACTGGTCGTCGCCGAAGCAGCCGTGGATGTTCGGTTCATCACTCGGGTTGGCAACTTTGTGACGACGGCAAGGGGCGTCTAGATCCTCCACGTCGATGACCGTGACGTAACCGCTGTGCAACGCGGCGAACGCGAACACACCGCGCAACTTCAGGGGCCCAGCGCCCGTGCCATCCGAGTTGGGTCGGTACAGAGTCGAAGCGCCGGTGGCGTCGGGATCCGGGTCACACAACAAGCCCTCCACACCGACCCCCGTGGCGGGATCGGTCTCCGGAAAATCTTGGGAGGCGAACTCAACGTCGCGTACCTCTTGATCGAAGCGAATGCGGTCCGGTGGTTCCTGACTCACGTAGTCCGAACGTGGGCGCAGAATGGGGGTGCGCTGGGTTCTGCCCGGGGTGACGTCGAAAATCATCAGGCTACCCGCAAGGCCCGTATCGCTGCCGTCGACAGCGTAGATGAACTGTTGCCCCTGCGTGGTCATTGGACTGACCGCGAGACGCCGGGTCGTCACCACGCTCTCCGGGCGCGTGTAGCTGCGTGGGAGCAACGGGGGCAGCTCCTCCAGGGCGCAGGCGTCTTCGGTGTCGACCACATGGATGACCGGCGCGCTTGCGTCTGACAGGTAGATCCTGCCGTCAACTTGGCTCACGTCCGACGGCTCCGCCGAAAATTCTCCAGCCAACGGTCCGTAGGTGAACGATTGCGGCAAACAGCTAGCGTCGTCCGTCTGCAGATCCTCGGGCACGGCCTGTTCCACGTCTCCGCTGGGTAGCTCGACGCCTAGCTGAAGCACTTGCTCCACCGAGCACTCATCGAACTGGCCGGGAGCGCCATTGAGCACAGTCTGCGCATCCAAAACCAACAGCTGGCCCATGGACGGCAACGTCACGAGCAACTTACGCCGCCCGGGCTCGACGAACTCTTGGCGCAAGTCGGCAGGGCATTCCCTGCCTTCAGCAGGCACACCTGACGCGCCGCTACAGTCCGTTTGGCGGCTCTTGTCGACGAGGATCTCGACGGAGCCAGGGGCTGCGGGCAGACGACAAGCAGGCCAGGTTCTCAGGTCTCGATAGGCTGCGCCGTCAGGACGCGGGCCGACGCAGCTGGTGGGCAACCCGTAGATGCCTTCCCGACCAGGTTCCGCAACGGCGACGAAGCTCGCCATTCCCCCGGGAGTCGACACGATGGACACCGGCTCGGCGCCGACCGCCATGAAGTTGATACCAGGCTGGGTGGGTTCGAGATCGCGAACACGCCCCGAGCAGCGCGCGCCGTTATCGCACCGAGACATGTCCACCAGAGCCACTTCGCCGGTCTCGCGCTGCGCAGCCAACGCGAACAGCGCGCGCTCTTCGGAGCTGTCGTAGTAGCGCGGACAAGAGTCCGGGGGGCGCCCGACCAAATTGCCGTCGGCATCGTACGCGGCGCAAATGAACGAAACATCGCTGGTGCCACGCAAAGAGGGGGTCGCTTGCGGATCAGTCGTTTGCGTGCACGCGACCAGCGGTAACGAAACGAAGAAAGCTTTGAGCAGTGCTTTTAGCATGGTTCCTGCGTCCAAGGCGGCTACTTGGAGGAGCGTGGTAGCTGCGGCTCACCGACGCCCAGTACGACCTGCCCATAGGTGGCATGCCGTCTGTCGAGGTCGACAACGCCGACATACGATTCCGTGAAGTGCGCTACGTATCCTAGCCCCGAGCGTTCATCCACGATGACAGATTGGGGACCAGGCCCGGTCCGCACATGCGCTTCTATCTCTCCGCGCGATGGGTCGTAGATGTACATCAGCTGCGCATTGAAGGCCAAGACGAAGACACGCGGCGCGGGTTCGCCGCGCTCGTCGATGATGTTGGCGCTGATGATACGCGAAGGACCGCCACGCAGTGCTTCGGTGTCGGTGAAATCTGGAATGTCATCGCGCGGAAACTCGGAACGTGTGAGCTGCGTTTTGCCGATGAGCAGAGAGTCGGGGGAACGGTTGGCCAGGTAGGCATCAATCGGCACCCCTGCGCAGGCATAGAGGCAGTCGTAGCAGGGGCCTTCCGGCTCTGACTCGGTGCTTGCGTCGCTACAATCGCTCTCTTCACAGGCCTGCTCGCACAGGCGACGTTCGTAGTCACTCAACACCAACCCTCGCGAGTCCGAACCCCCGCTGTTGGTCGTGATGGCTGAGTTCCCCGCTCGCTCCAGATACGGCACTGCAGGTGCCGCTTTTTTTGCGTCGAAGTAACGCAGCAGCTCCACCCCTGGGGACGACGCGCCGGAGAACCGATAGCTGACGACGACGCCAGGCTCATAGTCGAGGTCGAATCGCTGAACCACGGCTGGGACAGGAACGGCGCCGAGCCCGATGGGGTTGCGCGGCAAGCCCTCCAGCACGGACTGCAACTTGGGCCCGGAAGCAGCGTTCTGGAAAACTGACACCGCGCCCTGAGACTGGTGTCCAATGAACACGACGTCCCCACCGTCCCCGACTGCGATCCCAAAGGGTTCGGTTGGGAGCAACTCCCCATCTTGGGCGGCTTCGCTTCGTTGGTCACCACGACGGTGATCGCTGTCGCACGTCCGATCGGAATCCTGACCGCAATCGAGCACAGGCCCGGACCCGCGAACCTCGTCTTCGACATCCGCCCAGTGAAGCGTCGCATCGCCGCGAACCGGCATCAGCAGCCGCGCAGGTCGCGAGCCAGACGCGTTGGCAGGGACATAGCGGATGTCGGCCACGAACGGCGCGATGCGCGCGCTCTCCAGCAAGAGACCCCGCGTGGACAACGGAAGCGCCTCACAGGGCCCGGGGTGTTCGAAGCGCGCGGCCTCCGTCTGCAGGCCTAGCGAGCCGCAGGGCGACCCCTTCTGGTTCACGCACAGGAAGGTTGCCGGATCGCCATCGGCACCATCCTGGCAGCTCTCGCCTCCGTCACAATCGGCGTCAGAATCGCAGTGCTGTGGCAGGTGTTTCGCGATCACGGCGGTGTCCAGCACCTGAACCACGCCACCGTTGTAGCGAAGGTCAAAGTCGCTGTTGGCCACGTACAACCGCCCGCCCTCGTTGCTGAGCGCCAACCCAACCGGGAAATTGAACTTGCTCAGGTCCGGCCGCGTGCCGTCGTCCGGGGGGAAACAGGCACTGACAGCCACCAGTGCAGAGAGCGCTGATAGAGCGATCTGAAGCCGGGGGTGCTTGGCGGTGGGGGAAGCGCTGGTGTCGGTCGCTGGCATAAACGCTGTCGACTGCAGGCGTTTGGCATTCACTGCTCGATGGCCCGCACCGCTGCAGCGATATCCGTCCCGAGCATCGGCGTAGGTTGCGAAATTACGGGCTGATCTCGCTGCAGCAGCGGCAGTCGGCAACCCTAGTAGTGTCCCCCTTGCCGAGTTGCAATGACCAACTTGACCGGCAACCAACCGCGCGGGCCGCCTCTCCAACCAGCGCTAGCGATCTGCCAGCGGCACAGTGGCGGCGTCGGCGAGGCCAAGGCGATCCACCCGCCCCTGGCGGGTCGGCTCTGCCGCAACAACGTCCAGTCTGGACGCTAGTTATTTCACAAGTCGATAACGATCACGCCGCGGTTCGAGTCCGCGTCATCGTCCGCCTCTGGGGCCGGTCGAACCATGTCATCGAGAGGGAGCTCGAGTCGTGGTTGCGTGGCCTCGCTTCGCTTGCGCTCCTCCGCCTCACGGCGTCGGATTTGCTCAATAATGAAGGGAGGTAACATAGGCTTTCCCTGTCGGAAGTCGGCGTTGCAGGCGGTTGCCTCAGCCGATGTAAGTAATCCTAGCCCTGGGCATGTTGAGGTCAAGTTTCCCAATCGAGCCAACAAAGAAAGAGAACGGCTACGGGGTCGAGGTCTGAAGGTCACTCCAGGAGCATTGTGGAACTCTGGACCCGACCTCGACTTGCAAAGCGTACGGATTCCGCAATGAATCCCTCCAGGTCCGGCCATCCGTTCCCGGCGCTCGCACGCCATCCTGCGTGCAACGAAACACCGCGTCGCGATGAAACGCGCCTCGGGGACTGCTCCGCTTCGTGGCACTCTTCGCGGGACGGCTTCCAAGCACCGAAACGACGTCGCCCTGCCCCATCGTAACGCAGAAACTGATGCACCTCTTGACTGCCCCCCGACTCAAGGCCTTCATCGCGACGGTGTGCTGCGTCGCTGGTGCGCTCGTCGGGACTGCCCCGGCTCTGGCCAGCTTCGAGTTCGCCAAGGCGAAGTGGGACTCCAGCAGTCAATTTTTGGAGTTGGCCCGTCGGCAACTGGGGACCCGTCGCGTCATCTTGACGGCGCAGTTGGACTGGGGTCAGCTGACCGGGCGCGACGCGGTGCTGGCTCTGCATCCACAGAGCCGCCTCAAGTTTGGACAGGTGAGCGCCTTCTTGGCTTCCGGGGGACGCCTGGCACTGATTGATGACTTCGGCAAAGCCGATCAACTGCTGACGCGGTTCCACATTCAGCGGGCCAGCGCGCCCAGTCACCCGCTGGAGACGCTCAGAGACAACCCACACCTACAAATTGCGAGGGCCGCACAAACCCAGAGCAAGGGCGGCGTCGAGGTTCGACACCCGATGGTGGAAGACGTTTCCCGCGTCGTCACCAACCACCCCACCGCGCTACACACGGCAGACGACGTGGAACTGACCCCCGTCCTCACCCTCGCTGACACCGATGGGCAGCAGCACCTATTTGCTGTCATCGGCGTCATCGGCGACGCCGCCGCTTGCGGCCTCGACGACGGGGAACCCAAGTCGGAGCGCGCTCGCTGCGGTCGACTGTTCGCGATGGGCGATCCGTCTGTCTTCATCGACCTGATGATGCAATTCGACGGCAATCGCAAACTCGCGGAGGGGCTTCTGAGCTACTTGTTGGAGGACGACGCTTGGGGTGAGCGCCAGGGGAACCTCTACGTTGTGGCCAATGAATTCACACAGGCCGGCAACTTCGGTGGCGGCAACGAATTGGAGCGTCAAATCGACTCGGCGCTGGATACCATCTCTGGCTGGCTCAATGACACCCAGACCGAAGGGTTGCCCACGCGAGCCGCGTGGCTACTCGCCGTGCTGGCGTGCGCGGCGGTCGCGATCGGCGTCTGGCGCACCTCTGGCAAGATTTACGAACGGCCCACCCCCCGCTATGCCCGGGCTCAGATGCTGCCCGCCCAAGGCGGGTTTTCAGGACGCGCCGCGATGCTGTCGGCACGTAGCACCGACCGCGTGCTGCGTGTTTTGGAGCTCAAGACCGCGGCCGAGGAATTCCTGCGGCAGCGACTGGGGCTTCCCGACCACAGCGCTCAGCAGGACATCGTCGAGGCCCTCGAGGCCCAGGGACGGCTGGACCGCCGCGCCCTCGCCGAATTGAAGGACTTGTTTCGGCACATGACGGACGCAGAAAGAGCCATGCTGTCTTCCGAAACCGCGCGGTTTTCTGCAGAATCGATTAAACAGATGCACACGACATTAGAGCGCATCGTCGAGCGACTCGACGTCCACCGGAGACCGATTTGACCCAGCCCTTGAACCTGAACGACGTCACCGCTGCCCAAGAGCGCCTCGCTCGGGTGCGGCAGGAAGTGCGTCGTGTCTTCATCGGCGACGCCAGCGTGGTGGACATGATGCTCATCGCGTTGCTGACGCGTGGGCATGTGCTGTTGGAGGGCGTTCCAGGGGTCGCAAAGACGACCCTCGTCAAGGCATTCGCGGATGTCCTTGGCTGCAGCATGCGCCGGGTCCAGTTCACTCCGGACTTGCTGCCTCAAGACATCACCGGCACCTACGTTTTGGACCCGAAGACGGGCTCGTTTTCCCTCCGCTCTGGGCCCATTTTTGCCAATGTCGTCCTGGCGGACGAGATTAACCGCGCCCCCGCCAAGACTCAAAGCGCGCTACTCGAGGCGATGCAAGAGGGCCAAGTGACGATCGAAGGCGATCGCTTCGACCTCCCCACGCCGTTCTTGGTGTTAGCGACTCAGAACCCCATCGACCTGGAGGGTACCTTTCCTCTACCCGAAGCTCAGATCGATCGCTTTTTGGTCCACATCGAGCTCGGGTACCCGAGCGAGCGCGACGAGGTCTTGATGCTCGCGGCTCACGGGGTCACCGCACCTCAGCCGAACGCGATTCTTGGGGAGGAACAGTGCCTACAACTGCAGTCGGTGGCCGCGCGGGTACACGTCGAAGAAGATCTGTTGGAGTACGCCACTGCACTGACACGCTTTACCCGCAAGCATCCCAAAGTCGTCCTCGGGTGTTCTCCTCGCGCGACCTTAGGATTGATTCGCGCAGCGAAGAGCCACGCCGTGCTGGCCGCACGCCCCTACGCCACGCCCGACGACGTCCGCGCCGTGGCCCCAGCAGTGCTCTCCCACCGACTGATCGTCGTTCCGGAACTCGAGGGGGAGCTCTCGGCTCGCTCCGAAATCATCCGGGAAGCCGTTGCGCGGGTGCCCTACCGGCGCCCTGCCCAGTCCGCCGAATAGCTCGTTCGCGCCCACCGGCAGACGTCTGCCATCCAACACGGCAGAACCCCGACGACGTGTGGCATTGGATCAGCACCCTCGCACAATCAGCGAAGCGCACTAAACTAAGAGAGTGCCGCCGAGTGCGACCCCATCGGCGCACGTGTATTGACCATGACCACCCCACCATCGATTCATACCCAACTGTCCCCCCAAGCCTTCGCCGATGCGTTGAAGCAACTAGGCACTCGTCGAGCCAGCTTCGTACTCGCTGAAAGCGGCGACGTTCAACCCAGCCACCCCGCATTGGCGCCCATCGCTCAGGCGGTCGTCCAAAACAAGCGTGACTTCGACGGTCACGAGGGGGTGTTTCTGGAACTAGGCAAGGATACCGGCGCGCTCCTCGGAGCGTTCATTCACAAGACACACCGGGGCCAGGGTGCTGGTGGGGTTCGGCATTGGCCCTACGAGACGATGACGGGGTTGTTGGAAGACGGCCTGCGGTTGGCGCGAGGCATGGGTCGCAAGAGCGCACTCGCCGGGCTTTGGTGGGGAGGCGGCAAGGGCATCATCGCCAGGCAGACTGACGCAGAGCTCGATGATCCCGCATACCGTCTGTCACTGTACCAAGACTACGGTCGCTTCATCACGTCCCTGCGCGGTCTCTACGTCACCGCAGAAGATGTCGGCACGACCCCAAGTGACATGGCCGCTATCTACCAAAGCACACGCTTCGTCACTTGTGTGCCCGAGTCCATCGGCGGCTCCGGCAACCCCTCCGGGGCCACGGCTCGGGGGGTCGTCTGCGCGATGGAAGCAGCGCTGGAGTTCCTCGGGATGGGTAGTGTGGAAGGCAAGCACATCGCCATCCAGGGCGCCGGCAACGTCGCCAGCTTCATGATTGGGGAGCTGCTCGAAAAAGGGGCCAGACGTCTGACGGTCACGGACATCAGCGAGCGAGCCCTCGAACGCCTTGCCGACCGATTCGCTGACGCGCGGCTCGTCGCCCGCCGCAGTGAGCCGGGCGACGCATCGATCTTAGCGACGGAGTGCGACGTCCTGGCCCCATGCGCCCTCGGAGGCGCGCTCTACCCGGAAACCATCCAAACCCTGCGGTGCCAGCTCGTCTGTGGCGCCGCGAACAATCAACTTCTGGACGAAGCGCACGACGCTGCCCTCTTGGCGGAACGAAACATCACGTACGTGCCCGACTTCGTCGCCAATCGCATGGGCATCGTCCAGTGCGCCAACGAGCAGTACGGGTGCATCCCCAACGACCCCGCCATCATGCGCCA
The DNA here is from genome assembly GCA_050298815.1 of Polyangiaceae bacterium. Classification (GTDB taxonomy): domain Bacteria; phylum Myxococcota_A; class Polyangia; order Polyangiales; family Polyangiaceae; genus SZUA-265. The sequence continues at coordinate 38,815 of JBNKUV010000041.1, read as the reverse complement.
TTTCGACTCGGAGTGGGACTCATCCATACAGAACGTCACCCAGCGTGTTCTCTCCCGAGCCAAGGAGACGGGGCTACCTGCGACTGAAGCGGCCAACAATCTAGCGGACGAACTGGGCCGGGAGCGGCACCCGCTTTGGCCTGGGCGGGGCCAGGACATCATCAAGGCGCTGGTAGCGGAGCAATGGCACCTGCGTGCCGACTGACGTGCCCACCGCGGACGCACAAACTTCCACAGCTGCGGCAGCCGTCGCAGGAAGAATGACAAAACTGCGTCACTGCGGTGTCAACGGCGTGGCAACGGACTATGTTAGTCCTCGTGCACGCAGAGCTCGTCGAAGTTGCCCGTGGCTCGTCCGAGGAGCCGCCGTTGGTGCTCGTGAGGGGCTACTTGAATCGAGGCGCGGGCGCCCAGCGCTACGCTTGGATCCGAGCAGTGCGGTGGGCGGGGCACCGCGGACGCATCTATGAATTGTCTTGGGATGCGTCGTCCCCCTACCGCTTCGCGGCCAATGTCGTGGGCTTCAAGGATTGGCGCGCCGTCAAGGGGCGGGCCCGGCTACTCGGGCAACAAGTCTTGCCGACGCTGCTTTCGGAATTGCCCTGGCCTGGCCTGACGCTGGTAGGCGCCTCTGCCGGCGCGCGCATCCTCTACCACGCACTGCAATCGGGTAACCTGCCACAGGGCAAGGTCGAAGACGCCGTGCTCTTGGGCGGCGCCATGCGCAGGGATGGAACGAAAGACTGGGCACAAGCGGCGGATGGGGTGAGCGGTAAGCTCATCAACGTCTACTCCAAAGCAGACGCCGTGCTCTCGACGCTGTACCGCGCTGCTTCGCGTGGTGGGCACGCCTGCGGAACGGGTCCCATCGAAAGCGATCATCCCCGCATCGTCAACGTGGACGCCACGGACATCGTGCATGGTGGCTTTTTGAACTTCGCCGCCCACGGCCGATACAACCGCGCTCTAGCGATGCGACTGAGGGCTGAACTCTCCGGCGCTGTGCAGGCAAAGGCGCTGTGCAAAGCAAAGGCGCCGTGCAACCCAAAGGCGCCGTGCAACCCAAAGGCGCTGCGCAACCCAAAGGCGCAAGGCCAGCCGAAAGCGCGATGTCCGGACAGTTGCTGCCGTTCAAAACTCCAGGCCCAGACGTAGCATCTTCTCACTGACGCTTCGCCGACTGCTGAGGTCTTCTAGCTGACTGCGACGCCGAATCCCCTCGACGGACAGTTCCGCAAACGGGCGCAAGCGCCCACGCATCGTGCCGGTGTGCTGCATCGCGCTCGGGGCTAACACTCGCGCGTAGAGGCGCAGGGAGTCCCAGTCGTCGCTCGCCCGCTCCTCGAAGTCCAAGTCTTCCTGGGTTCGGTCGAGCCCCGAAAGTGAATCCACCGCGGAGTAGCCAGCAGCGGCCCCCAGGGAGAGTACGCGCCAACGCAGGTCTACGGATACCTGCGACGACCAACCCCATCCGTAGTAGTACCCCTGTTTGCGCAGGATGCTCTTTCCCCGTGACGGCTCCATGGGGTCTCGGCTCTCCCACCAGCGCTCATATGGCAATGAATTGACCGCCGAGAAATCCGGAGAGATTCGGGCTCGCAACTCGACCATCAACTCACCCATCCGCAGCAAACCCTTGTGATAGAGACCAACGATGTGCAGCAATCCGAATTGTTGCTTGAAGTCCGTTGCGCGCACCACGGCGTAATCGAACCCGAGCCCCAGTCCGGTGGTCGCCGCGTGCCCCACGCTCGTGCCGCCGCCCTGGTGATGCACACCGGCGAGCACCGAATGGCCGCTGAACTCCAAACCGGTCGGCTCCGTGCTGAAGTGCGTCGCCACAGCCATCTGTGTCCACACCCCTTCGACGAACCAGTGCTCCAGCGGCCGAACCGTTCCGTAGTCGGTGATGGCGAGCAACTCGGAAGATAGGCGCCACGAGTGGCGCAGGGAGTCCGTACGGGCGGTGCGCAGCGCTCCAACGCCGTAGCTACTTTCGAACTCGTGGGCGACGTCCGCATCGAAGCCGAGGGCATCACGTCGTCGAATCCTGGGAGGGGAAATGCCGTCCATCGCGCGGTGTATCGCCGTTGGGAGCCCCAGGGACCAAGCGAGAGCGTCGTGGGCAGCAGTCCCACGGCCCGAATTGAAGTACAAGCCCAGCGAATGAAACGCTTCCCCAAAAGCGATCCCAGCGAGCGGCGTGACGAAGAAGTCGTTGTAGCTCGTTCGCTCCTGAAACTCGAGCCCGTACTCCCACGCCATGCTGGTGAGCTTGGTGTAGGCGGCGGCTTCCAAGACGTTCAAGCCATTGCTGCGAGCGAACGCGTAGTAGACGCTGCCGACGAAGGGATGGGCCACGTGGTTGATGAAAAACTCGTTGTTGTCCAAACGAACGGCTTCCCACGTGAAGCGCTGATCCAGACTGAGGCGGTCCCAATCGGCGAGGTTCCGATCGATGTCGAGCCAGTACCAGACAGCACCCAAACCGAGAAACACCGACATCTCCAAGGCCGCACGCCCGTAGTGTGACTCCGCGCGGCCGTGCTCCCAGGATAACGGGACCACACCGCGCGGCGGCTCCGACGGCGGCTCCGACGACGGCGGAGCCTCAGCCGGCTGGGAGACAGCCTCAGCCTGCCGAGGGACAGCCTCAGCCTTCCGGGGGGCGGCCTCAGGCTGTCCCTGGTCCCGCGGCGGCGACGGGCCGGCGATTGCGGAAGACGTGACGGAGACAAAACCGATGGCGAGCGCGCCAATCAACGCGACCCGGACACGGCTCATCACTTCCCCAGACTGGCGCTCTGTGGACCGGGCGTGTCAGGCGTGATAGTTGGCAAAGGGCGCTTGGGTTTGGGCCAAAAACGCGGACGGTAGAAGGTGCCGTTCAACAAGACGTTCACCTTGAGCCAACGGATGTACATCGTCAGCACGCGGCGTTCGACGGGCACGGGGGCTTGCCAAAACTCCCCGAGGCTTTGGGGAGCAGAGAACATGGCGTAAACCGACGGCGCCAAGCACTTGACTGGCGTCGCATGATACAACGACGATAGTCCAACGGTGCTGTTGATCACGACCGTGCCCTGAGCGCCCTTCAACAGTGTCGGCAGGTGCAGATCGTGCACGTAGTGGATACGCCCTTCCAACTCGTGGATGCGCGCGAGATCAGCCAGCAACTCCGTATAGTCGCGGAACCCGCGATCTCGCGGATGGTGCTTGACGACCAACCACGCATCCTTCGGCGCGTGGGCGGCGAACGACTCGACCACTTCGTCGATGAAGTCGCGCACATCGTCGAAGCGGGAGTTCTTGACTTGAAAGTCGTCATGAACTTGCAGTGCGACGAGGAAGTATCGTCCCGAGTGTGCCTCGAGGCGCTTCAAGAAGCCGCGTTCCACGTACGCAAAGTATGGCTTGCGCCAGGCGCTACGCAGCCAACTCAGCGCTTGGGTCCCCGCCCGCAGGTCTCGATGGTGCGGGTAGTGCGGGAAACGACCCGAGAAGTACGTGAGCAGCAGGGAGTAGATGATCGCGTACCAGGCCGTCCACCAGAAGGTGTCACCGACTGAACGCGGTTCAGGGGGCTCCTCCAGGGATAGACCTCTGTAGAAGTCGAGGGAACTCGGCACGGTGCTGTTGAAGTTGGTGCCGCCTGGCTCGAACGTGATGTAGTCCGGCCGAACGTACCCCTCCTCGAACACGTAGACGCGGACGCCGAGCTTCTTCGCCTCCTCGATCGCGGTGGAGTGATAGCCACGGCTGTCACCAAACACGAACAGCACGTCCGTCTTCAGCTGTCGCATTTGCTCCGCGACGTACATGGGCCAGCGCTCCCGTGTATCTGTGTAGTCGAGCGTACGGGCGCCTTTGAAGAACCATGCGTCGGCAGCGTTCAAGTTGATCTTGACGACCTCTGCGCCATGGGCTTGCAGGTGCTCGGCGACCTCGGAGAAGAACCTTCCGATCGGCCCCTGCAACAACAACACATTCTGTCCGGCGAACTCTTCGAACACTTACAGCTCCTGAGCTAGCCCTTTGACGAACGCGTACGTCTTCATCAGTTGACGACCAAACGGAAGCGCCTGCAAGCCGCCCGACTTGTGCGCCCTCCGCTCCTCGAGCAATCGAGCCACGGCATCCTCCGCGGTACACAAGTAGCCGGTCCTAGGATCGGAGTACCGCGGATAAAGCAGCAGCGCGCCCGCCACCAACTCGTCGAGTGTCAGCCGACGCTTGCGGCGCGCCGGCGGATGCCGGTCGACGGTGAGCCCCCACCCCGCATAGAACGGCTGCCCGTGCACGACCACCTCGAGGCCACGCAGCAGCGCTTCGAAACCGACCAACGACGTCAGCGTGTGCACCTCGTGCACTACCTCCAGGCAATCGGCCAACGCCACATCCACCACGACCTGATCGCAGTACTTCAGTGCTTCTTCCGTCGCCACGTGGCCTGGCCGGTTGCCAGCAAGCACGTCCGGGTGGGGTTTGAACAGGAGCACGGCGCTGGGGTTATCCGCTCGTGTGCGCTCTAGCAATTGCAGATTCGTCTTTACGACGGGTGAGCCGAGTTGCACCGACGCGTCCGACTCGACTTGACCCGGAACGAGCAGCACACGGGGCGCGCCTTGATCTACGTCGGGCCCCTTGGTCGCACCGTTTTTTGCGCTGTTTCGCGGCAGGGTGATCCCCCGCCTCGCATCCGAGTTGTACTTGCTCAGGCCCGAGGCAGTCATCACCTGGCGGAGCGCTCGGGCCCGCTCCAGCTCCACGGCACTGAACTCGTGCTCGGCGAGGATCCGCTCCAGTTCGCTGGGTTTGCTGGGGTCATAATAGATCCCCCGGCGATCGACGACGAGCGACCACGGCGCCGTCAAGTCCGAGCCCAAGCCGACGGAACGGATGAAGCCATCCTCCATGCGTTCGAGCACGGTTCCAGTCGCGTCACACGCGGCTCGCAAGGCGGCGCTGTCCTTCTGTCCCCACACCAGAGCGCGGTGCCCGGCGGCAAACCCCTTGCGTTTGGCGTCAGCCGCACTCCAACAGAACCGGAGCTCTCCCTCCGGGCTCTCGAGAAAGCGCCGCGCGTGGGGCCGCTTCCACCACCAAAAGCCAAAACAGTAGGTCACTCCGGCGTTGCGCTCGAACGTCGCCTTCTGCAGCTCGAAGAAGTCCAGCGTATCCTCCAGTGAGCACCCCTTGCCGGTCACAGGATGCACGTAGCGCGGGTACTGGATCAACGCAGCGGCTACCAATTCGTCCAGCTGCCGCTGCTGTCCACGCCGGGCGATCGACGTGCGATCCTCGGTCAAGCCCCACCCCGCGTAGAACGGAGCCCCGAAGCAGACGACTCGCTTTTGGTGGAGCAGTGCTTCGAAGCCCACTTGAGACGTCCCGACGTACACCACCGACGCGCGTTCGATCAGCGTGTGCGGGTTGATGGCGTCGCTTACCCAAATGACTCGACCACTGTGCGCGGCCTCGACCGCCAAGGCTCCCCGCTTGCCCGCGGCAGGATGCGCTTTGACGACCACGGGCGTGTCGCGGTTCTCTTCGAGCGCGATCTGCAGCATCTCGGTCATACGCGACGCGCCCCCCATGCCCAACTCCACGGAGGCGTCATCGCTCACTTGGTCGATGAGCAAGACGTAACGCTCCGGAAGCTGGGCCAGCACCGCGGGGGGTGCTGTTGGCGCGTGATTGTACTTGGAAATTCTTCCACGGACGATGCGCTCACGAGCATCCCGAGCTCGCTCGATAAGCCGATGGTCGTCAGTCCCTCGTGCGATCAATCTCTCCAAACGCGACGGACTGCTGGCGTCGTAGTAGATCCCCAGGTGGTCGACCACCAATGACGCTGGGGGCTGGGTGCTCCCCGGCGTGATCGACCGCAGGAAGCCGTCCTCGACACGAATGAAGGGGAGCGAGTGCTCCGCCGCGAATGCGCGAGCTGCTTCGGCGGTGCGCTTGTGCCCCCAGCCAACCACGTAATCCACGTCGCGGACCTGATTCCCTCGCGGGGACCACAGCAACTGCGACGCGCCCAAGTACCTCTGCAGATGAGGCAGTCGCCACAGCCCCCGGCTCAGCACGGCGGCTGTGCCTGACAGCAGCCCCGTCGGCAGTTCTGGCTCACCAGACCCCAGCGCCGGCTCCCCGAGAACTGCAGCCTGTTCCGTCATAGCGCGATGATGACTGCGGCAGCCACAGCCACCTGGTAGATGATCTGGGTCACGTCCGCGATGTTCTGCAACTCCTTCGTGTCGACTCGCGGCGGCACGAGTACTTCATCGCCGGGATACACGGGAGTATCCAAGTCTCCGATGACGACGGAAGCGTCGGCGCGCAGGACGATCACGCGGTCGTCATCCGCGCGGTCCGTGTAGCCCCCACTGAGGCGGATGTAATCTTCGGCAACGAGTCCGTCGCGGTGTAGCACCGCTTGGGACATCAGCACCTCTCCGGATACCCGCACCACGTTGGTTCTGCTCGGGATCACCACCGTGTCCCCGTTTTCGAGCACGATGTTTTGCTGCACGCCCCCGACACTCGTGACCACACGCCCCAGGGGCTGGATCAGCTGCGCGCGCTCGACGAATTTGCGCGTCAATTCAGCTTCCTTGACGCGGATGTCCGACTCGCCGTTGGAGCTCGACAGCGCGAGCAACGCGCTGCGCTCGAGGCGGAACAAGCTATCCTCGATGGCCTCTTTCTGGGCAACGGCGACAGATGGGCGCTTGATGTGAATGGCCTCGACGTTCGCCAGCTTGGGGTTGACGGGAATGTAGTTCAGCACATCCACCAGGCGCGAGCCGCGCCGGACACTCAGCAGTGTGGACCCATCGGCCTCGCCCTCCACCTTGACGAACACACTACTGGCACGCAGGTCATCGCGCAGCGTGATCGTATCGCCGTGCTGGAGCACGAAACTGCCGAACTCGGAGATCGTCATCGCCTGATTGAACGGCATCCCATTGCGCAAACCCACCACCGTCACCTGGGTAGCCAGGGCCGAGCCCTGAATCACGGCGAGGGCGTCAGCGCCAGTCGCCTTTGCGCCTTTGAACTCGAGCAGCGCGTTGCTGGCGACGTTGCCCCGCAACTCGACGACGGGCCCCCGCTGTTTGACGAGCACGGTGTCCCCCTCTTGAAACTGAGTGACGGGCAACTGGCCCTTGAGCAAGAAGTCGTACAGATCGATGCTCGCGATCACCTGACCATCGCGCAAGATATCGATAGCCCGGTAGCTGCCCAGGTTCGGATCGACGCCGCCCGCCTGGTCCAGAAAGAACAGCACCGAGTCGGAAGGCACGCCGGCGTAGCGCCCCGGACGCTGCACCCCTCCCGTCACGAACACGCCAACGGGCTTGGCCGTGATCAGGTTCGTGTAGACGTTGAAAAAGCGAGTGTACACCCGTCGAATCGCGCCTTCGACGGTGTTGGTCAGATCACGATTGCGGATCCCCTCGAGGTGAACCGGACCAATCTCGGGGAGGAAGATGTTGCCCTGGCCATCGACCACGAAGGTTTGATTGATGTTGACAGCGCCCCAGGTGTACACCGCCACGTGGTCACCCGTCATGACCTGATAGTCCGGATTGAGGCCGTCTTCCCTGGCGCGCAGAAAGTTCCCTTCGAACAGACTACTGCCGAAGGGCAGGAGCTGGTCCCCCTCTCCGTCGTCGCGCGCCTTGGGCTTGTCGGGCTTCGGCGGCGGGGGGTCCTCTGCGCTGGGAAACGTGGGTTTGGATGTCTTGGGCTGGGGAATGCCACCGCCAAAAGGCAGCGGTTGAGCCAGACCCTCCCGAGTGAGCAACAGGCAGCCGGCCACGAGGGCACACAAGGCCCAGGCGACTCTCCTGGCAAGACCACTCGGTCGCGCCAGACGGTTCGAGCATTTGACGGTCATTAGATCCTCGCGTGTTCGCGAACTGCAGCCAACAACAGCGACGAGATCCCGACGAGCGCCAAGCTCAGAATGAACGCGGTGAGTGTCCCCAACAAGCGCTTGGGGTAGGACGCGTCATCGGGCGTCGAGGGGCTGGCAATCGTGGCCAAGTAACGGTGCTGGCGCGAAGCATCACTGCGCGCCAACTCCAGCGACGTCAGCGCCGAGTGGTAGGCGCTTTGCGCAAACTCCTTTTCGAGGATGGCGTCCTCGAACTGCGCAATGGACTCGTTGAGCCCGCGCTCCCCTGCGGGATTGACGAGACGCCGGCTCTCGTTGGCAATCTGTGCCGCCAGGGAGCTGGCCTGCTGTTCCAGGGCAATGACTTTGGGTGCCGTCGGCGACATGTACGACCGCGCTTGGCTGAGTTCGGCCCGTACCCGGGCCAATTCGCCCTTGAGTTGTCCCCGGACACTTAGGGATTCCTGGGCGGACTGCTCCGGGCTGAACTCCGACCGTTCCCCCTGTAGGCGCAGGACCTTGCGGCGCGCCTGGCTGAGCCGGTCTTCCGCCGCTTTCAGCTCGCGCAAGGCGTACTGGGTTTGGTCCTCGCGCGCGCGTTCCGACAATTGGTTGACCATCTCTTCGCTGTAGCTGAGCACAGCGCGCGTGAAGGTGACCGCATCTTCCGGCGAGAAAGCCTTGACCTTCAGCGTCAGAACGCCCGACGTGGGCTCGTAATCCACCAAGACCTGGTCGACGTAGTACTCGTAGGTGTCCTCGAAGGAGGCGTCCTGAGGCAACCTCGCCCACCAATCGAGGTCTTGCTGTTGGTAGTGCTCGCGGAAGCCATGCTCTCGCTCCAGCTTCGCCAGCATGTCGCGAGAAAGAATGTAGTCCCGAACCGCGAGGGTGTCTTTGGCCGCCGCCGAATTCGTGGGAATGGCGCCCAGCAGGGAATCCAACGCCACCGGGCTGCCCCCATCAGCGGACTGGATGGTGAACATCGAGGTGGACTCGTATTGGTCACTGGCGACCACCCCGTAGTACGCACCGGCGAGGGCCGTCGGCAGGAACACGCCGACAATCAGCTTGAGCGCCAGGCGCCAAGCACGCTGCCGACGCAAGCGGCGCACCCCTGCGCCCAAATCCTCCGTCGGAGACCCCATGGGCGGCACCACGACGGGAGTTTCCTGCTCCAGCTCCTTGCCCTGCTTGCCTCGCCCTTTGCGCCCTTTGCGTCGCTGGCTGTCGGGCACAAAATCGCGCCGCGCAACTGGCCGCCCCTTGCCTCGCTTTCGGCGCTTCGCCCCATCGTCGTCCGCCTCCTCGGCACGTTCGCGGCGCTTGCCTTTGCCCGCTTCCTCCGGCGTGGAGTCCGCCGCGGAAGTCGCTTGGGTTGCCGCTGGCAGCTCAGACGCGACCTCCGAGCTCGCATCGTTTCCTAGCGCTTCACCGTCCACCGCGCTCACTTCGGACAAGGCCGCTGGCTCCGCCTGGCGCTTGGATTCGCTCTGGGCGAGGGACTCGCTCAACTTCTCTGCAGGCTCCGCCATGATTATCCCTGGTATGCCCCGGTGGCCTCTTTGATGGACTTGAACAGCCGCAACGTGCCGCTGTCCAACACCGCGCAGGTGGAGCAGTACTGCCGGATCGTCTTCATGTTGTGGGACACCATGATCACCGCGGCGCGCTCTCGACGTGCTTGAAATGCCTCGCGACACTTCTTTTGGAAACGAGCGTCACCCACCGCGGTGACCTCATCCACGAGGTAGTAGTCAAACTCTATCGCCATACTCAAACCGAACGCCAGGCGTGCTTTCATGCCGGACGAATAGGTACGTATCGGCATGCTGAAGTACTCACCCAGCTCCGCAAAATCTTGCGCGAATCCGACCACCCTGTCGACGTCTTCGCCGTAGATCCGGGCGATGAACCGAGCATTCTCTTCACCGGACAGGGAGCCATTGAATCCGCCAGCAAACCCAATCGGCCACGAGAGACGCGCATTTCGCCGGATCTCGCCGGAATCCGGCATTTCGACCCCCGCGAGCACCCGCAACAACGTGGACTTGCCGGCACCGTTGCGGCCCAGGATCCCGACGCTCGTGAGCGGCGGAAACACGAGGCTCACATCGTCCAGAATCACGTTCTTTCCCAACTTGGTGCGGTAGGACTTGGTGACATTGCGGAGCTCTATCATTCAGACCTCCACGTGCCGTCGGGCAACTCGTTCCAAGGTCAAGCCAACGAACGCCAAGCCGATGATCCAGGATAGCGGGTAAGCCAATGAGGCATGGTCTCCAGAGTACGTCGTGAACCACCCTGCGCGCACCAGCTCAGTGCAGTGAAGAACCGGGTTATATAGAAACACGTCACGAACCGCTGGGGGCAGCTCATCTGCGGTGAAGAAAATCCCAGAGGCCCAAAAAAGGGGCCTCATGAGCGGCGAGGCAAGGCGCGGGACAGCCTCTGAAAAGACGCTAAGCGCACACAGGGTTAACCCTAGTGACACGCCCAACAGCGCGGCGGTGAACAACCCCAGCAAGACTAACAGGACGTTGTCTACTTGGAGCTCACCGCGCCAGAGGGCGTTCCCGCCCATGATGACAAGAAACACCACCGCGAGGGTCGCAACCTCCAGTTGAGCTCGGGCGAGCACTAGATCCAGCGGGCGAACCTGGGGATAGAAAAGCAAGCTCTTATTCCCGCCGATCGCCCCCATTACCCGATTGGCAACCTCTCTGAAGAAGTTGTAGCCCAACCACCCAGTCGCAATGAACGACACGGTATCCATGCCAGCTGGGACGACACGATGGGCGAAGTAGAACATCAGCGAGAACAGGCCGACGAATGCGAGCGGATTCACCAGTGCCCATAGGTAGCCCAAGCGATTCTTGCCAAAGCGTGTCTTCGTCTCGCGCAGCACGAGTGCGCGAACGACCTGCGTCTGCCCCAACCACCCTCGGGCGAATTCTCGTGCCAGCGCCGTCATGACTAGGGTGTCGCTTTCGGGGGGGGCGATGGGTAAACCGGGGGCGCAAAGAACCAACCCTCTGCGTCCTTGCACACGAGCCGATCGTCATTCGCGGCAGCTCCGCCCGAACGCGCCAGGTGTAGCCAACGACACTCGCGGCCACTGGCGGCCAGGTACGCTTCTTGAGCGACGACGGAGTAGCTACCCACTATGGTCTCTTTGTTGGACGGGAGGGACGGCACGGCCTGCAGAACCTGCTTTTCCTCGGCAGACGCAGGCGCGACCACGCGCTGCATCGCGCTCGGATCCTCCGCGGGTGCTGAGGATCCACAACCGACGAGCGAGACGAGCAGCGTCGCCAAGGGGCTAGTGCTGGTTAAAAATCTCCGCAATTCCGCGAATTTTTCCATTGTCATCCACCACGATCAAGGCGCTCACTTTGAGCCGTACCATACGCTCCTCCGCCTCGGCCAACATTGCGTCCTCGTGAATGGTGATGGGGCTGGAGCTCATGATGGTTTTCACCGGCTGCTCCAAAAGATTCGGAAACCGCTGCATTCCCCGGCGCAGGTCCCCATCCGTAACAATTCCAGCGAGTTGGCCGCCATCGCGCACCACGATCAAGAGTCCGTGCTGCGCCTGCGTCATCACCGTCAGCGCCTCGGCGATGCTCCGTTCCGGATCGACGAGGGGCAGCGGCCCCTTGAACATCGTGTCCCGCACTGGGGTGAGCAAGCGCTGCCCCAGGGTACCCGCGGGATGGAACTTGGCAAAGTCCCGCGGTTGGAAGTTCCTGGCCCGCATCAACGAGACGGCCAGGGTGTCCCCCATGGCCATGGTCGCCAAGATGGAGTTGGTCGGTACCAGGTTGTGTGGGCACGCTTCCCGGTCCACCGAGACGTCCAGAGCGACGGTAACCTGACGCCCAACTGAGGAGCTCTCGCGACCCAGCAGGGCGATCGTCGGCACATCCAGCGCCTGGATGTGGGGCAGCAAGCGGACGATCTCGTCCGTCTCCCCGCTGTTGGAGATGACCATGACCACGTCCTTGGGGGTGATCATGCCCAGATCCCCGTGAAGTGCATCTGCAGGGTGCACGAAGAAGCTGGGGCTTCCCGTGGACGCGAAGGTCGCGGCGAGTTTCTGAGCGATCAGCCCCGACTTGCCCATTCCCGAGACCACCAAGTGTCCTCGACTGGACAAGATGAGATCGATGGCGCGTGAGTAGTTGCCGTTGAGACGCCCTGCCAACGCGGCAATCGCCTCCGACTGGAGGCGGATCATGTCCCGCGCTTGCGTCAGCAAGTCGTTCTGAATTGGAGAAGTGTCGTCGGTAGCCAAGGCGTACCTCCGTTGTTAGGTGAACCCGTGGGGGCCCAAAAGCAAGTAAGTAACGTCTCTAGATTAGCGCCGGCCCGTTGCATGTCAAACGAGCTCAACTGCCTGCGCCCTGGGTGCGACGCCGTCTGGAAACGATTGCTTCACAAATCTCGCGCACGGCACCATTCCCTCCGTTGGCGCTGCAAATCCAGCTAGCCGCCTGCTTGGCGCGGGGATCCGCATCGGCGACTGCCACTGAAAACCCGCAAGCCTCCATGCATGCGATGTCATTGATGTCGTTGCCAACGTACACCGTATTGGACAGCTGGGCGCCCTGCGCTTCCAACCAGGCAACAAGGCTGGGGAGTTTGTCGTCAATACCGTGCAGACAATCGACTTGGAGTTTCTCGCAACGTCGCGCCACCACGGGATTCCGTTCTTTGGACAGCACGAGGCAGGGAATGTGCCCCTTCTTGAGTAGTCCGATACCCATGCCGTCGCGCCTCGAGGCCCGAACGAGCTCGCGTCCGTCCTGATCCACGTAGACAGCATCGTCCGTCATCACGCCGTCGAAGTCGAACACGACCGCATCCACCTGCGATGGCAGCATCTCCTCGGCGTGTTGTGGATCCAACAGCGGCGCCACCGCGCGGGTGAGCGCCAAGTCCATGGGATCGTCGATCTCGCCCATGCGGCTGGCGTCCATCTCCGAGCCAACCACTTTGCCGAAGAAGCGGAACCCGGCTTCCATGAAACCGTGGGTGCGCATCACGTAGAACGCACCCGTCTCGACGAAACGATTCGCGAGTTCCTGCCGCCGCGGTCGCCGGTTCTGGTCATGCCCGACTGCGTGCAGCACTCCTGCCTCATCCGCCTCCCACTGAAAACGGTGGTAGTGGGCTACGGATAACACGACGTCCGCCTGAGTCTGCTCGAGCCGTTCCAGCGCTCGATCGAGATCACCGGGAAGGATGAATGGCGAAGTCGCTTGCAAGAAAACGAGCACATCTGGCAGCTCATCGTTCGCCTGCCAGTATTCACAGGCGTGCAACAGTGCCGCCTCGGAGCTGGCGGTGTCTCCGCTGATCTCCTTTGGGCGCTCGATCACCGAGGCCCCAGCCTGACGCGCTACCGCTGCGATCTCGTCGTCATCCGTGCTCACGAAGGTCGCCGCGATGTGCTGCGAAGCCTCCGCGGCGCGAATGCAGCGAGAAATGAGCGGCAGACCTCCTACGGGCTGCAGGTTCTTCTTTGGGATCCCTTTGCTGCCGCCTCGGGCGGGGACAATAGCGTACGCTCGCATCCGCTACCTTTCGGGACGCAAAACCATTCGTGGCGGGTGCCACGAATAGCCCGGCCCCCTCCCATAGAGGGAAAAGGCCGGGTAAGTTTTCTGTTATTCCGCCGCCTGCGAGGTCTTGTACTCGCCCCACTTCAGCTTCGCGCGCTGCGGCAGTTCGATATCCAGCAGTTCTTTGTCGCGGTAGCTGAGCGCAGACGCCACCGCCTGGGCATTGCGCACGAGCTTGCGCATTCCGTCCGGCTCGAGGCTCGCGGAGTGGTCAGTGCCCTTCCAGGTGCGGTCCAGCGTGTAGTGACGCTCGATCCATTCGGCGCCGAGCGTTTGGGCGGCGACATCTGCCGCAATGCCCAGGTGGTGACCGGAGAAGCCGATGGCAGCCACTCGCTTGCCGTACTGCTCGATCAGCTTACGGATCTCGAGCAGACACAGCTCATCGAACGGAACGGGGTAACCGGAGGTGCAGGCGTAGAGCACGAGGTCCTTGAGGCGACCGCGACTCTCGAAGAAGCCCACCAGGCGCTCCGTCTCGTCACGCGTGGTCATCCCGAGGGAAGCGTGGATCTGCCCGCCAAACTCATCACACAGGTAGCCCAAGAGCTCGTAGTGCTGGTTCGTACCCGACGGGATCTTGATGAAATCCGGGTTCAACGTCGCGACTTCTTGCGCACTCGTCAGGTCCCAAACGGACGTGGCGTAGCCGATGCCGACCTCATCACAGTACTCTTTCAGCTCCTGATGCTGGGCCAGGGAGAACTCGAGGAACTCCCGGTGCTCGCCATAGGTGCGGCCGTACGAGTGGTGCGGGTTCGGGTGCGGCGCGTTGTACTGGTCAGGCGTCAGCAGCTCACGATTGTTGCGCTTCTGGAACTTGACGTAATCAACCTTGCAGAACTGAGCAGCAATGCTGATGAGCTCCTTGGCGATGCGCATCTCGCCTTTGTGATTGCAGCCAATCTCGGCGATTATTCTAGGTGCTTTCATTTTAACTCCCCAAAGCTAAGTGGTTAGTTGTTTCAAGAAAAGGCCACGCACGGTGACGTGGCAGGGGGCAAGTAGGATTGACAGACTAGCATACCTCAAGCCGAGCGCGACATTTGCGCACTGCCACTCCTACATGTGGCCAGCGGTCAATTCAACGTAACTGTGACGACGATCGCCTCGATCACTCTACGACTGGTTCTTTGACCGAAGGCCTCACCAACCAATACGCGTTCTGGGGATCTGGCCTTCCCTACTCGCTGAACTTGGCAGCACGGCGCTTGGCGGCGGCATCGCGAAAGAAGCCGCGAGGGTCAGAATACAGCTTGCGCAGTTTTCTGATAGGCGCAGGAAACATCTTCGGCGCCTTGCTGAAAGCGAACGTTCCCCCCTTGGGAGGACGCCACCCGGGATTGAGGTCCGACGTGATCCACGCGTCTGCAATCGCCGCGGAAGTTGTGGCCTCATAGTAACAGGGCGCCCAAGGGAGCGCGCCGCCAGCCTCGGCACGGGCGCGCAGCAATTGCCCAACTCGTTCCCCTACCGCTGCCATACTGGCCGCTCGATCGAGACCATTTTCGGTCGCCCATTCGGCGTTGAGGGAGGGCAACCGGTCAGCGATGAGATCGTCGGTGGAACACAGGAGGCCACTACCGAGAAAAAAGTGATTCCCGAGTGTTTCGGCGATTCCGACGTCAGTCAAAACCGCAGCCCGAACCCCCGCCGCCATGGCCTCCATCACCGCTGTGGAACTGACCGCCGTCACCAGATCACAATCGCTTAAATATTGCCCGAAGGTGCCGTAGGCAAAGTGCATGTTCGACGGGATTTCCTGCCCAAATGCCTCCCGGTACACGGCTTCGTAGTGATTGTTCTCTTCGTGAAACGTCGTTTCGTTGGGGCGTGTGCGGGGCTTGATCAGCACCGTTCGGTCGGGATGCACCAGGGCATATTCGCGCAACTTGGCGATGAGATAGGTGCGCTCGCTCAAGCGTTCGGGCACGATCGCCTGGGTAGCGAACAGCACCGTCTTCACTGGAGCTTCCGCTGGCGGCAAACTTGGGGCTCCGTTTTCCAGCCTGGCCTGAATCAACGGAGGTCCGGTATAGGCTAACGCCTCCGGTGACATGCCCAGCTGTTGCAGGAAGTGTTCGAAGGATCGCTGGTCCGCCCGCGAGTTCACACAAATTGTGTCGTACCCGGTGCGCCAGAGCAGGCCTTCCAGTTGCTTCTCGTAGATGACGCCGTTGTAGCCCGTCACGAGAATCGGGCGGCTTGAATTGGGCTCGAGTTGCTGGCGAGCTTCCAGCGCCTTTCGGATACCGAACAGCCTCGAGCCGGCGAGCATGGCGACGATGACGTCGAAGTCGTCCACCTTGTCCTTGAGGAACTTATCCAGCGGCAATCCCAAGAGCGCGCCTTGCACGTCGGAGGCGTTCACCTGCCGGTACGATACGGACCGCTTGCCAGGGATGAGGTTGCCCACGACCACTCCGCCGACGGCCTTCTGGATCGCCTGAGCAACGAGAAATGCCGGTCGGAGTTGGCTGTCAGTATCGGCGATGTAGACGATGCGGGGATGAGACACGCTGCTCCTGAGCTGGTTGGAAGTACCGCGATTGCGAGTCGAGCTGATTCACTCACACGTGCTATCAGCGCCTAGACCACCTTCGACAGCACTTTCAACTCCGAAACACCGACTTGGCCTGGGCCCACAGGCGTCCCCATCTCTTGCTCGGGGATGGCCACAGCTGGCCGATCAGGCTGCCGCGGCGTCGAAGCCAATGCGCCTCCCCTCGCCGGAAGTCCCCGGTGCCGGGCATGGCGAGCGCCGCACCGCTGTCTTCCTGCAGCTTCAGCAGCTGGTCGAGGCGCGCTGTGATGGCCGGAAGCTGGGCGTCCATGCCGCAAACGTGGCGCTCCGCCCACGTCTCATCGAGCACATAGCTGGCATCCGGTGTCAGATCGCTCAGGGGACACAAGAGCCCGCTGCCGAGAAAGAACTGGTTCCCCAGGTTCTCGTGGACACCAAAATCGGTCAAGACGCGGCTCGGAATACCTCGCCAAAGGGCTTCCAACACAGCCGTGGAGCTCACGCTCACGCAGAGGGTCACGCTGTCCCACAGCGCATCGAGGGGCTCGTAGGTGATGCGAAAGTTGCTTGGGGTGTCCCCCAGGTCCTGCAACACCTCCTCCAGGTGGTAGCGCGTGCGGTGCAAGGTCGTCTCTCCCGGCCGGTGGCGAGGACGAAGCAGTACTTCCGCGCTGGGGTAGCGCCGGGCGAAGTCCATCGCACCCGCCAGCAGGGCGGCACGATCCTCGCGCGTCGTCGGCACCGTCGGCTGCCCGACAAAAAGGACTCGTTGCGTCCCTCCTGCGCGGCGCGGCGGAAGGCGCTCCCCCGACAGCAACGAGAGCCCGCCAGTCAGGCCATTGCAATGTGGCAACCGCGCCGCTTCGCAGAGCTGCTGGTACATCTCAAAATCGTGCGGCGAGTTGAGCAGCACCAAGTCAGCCCCCATGCGCCAATTCATTCCCTCGTAGTGGAAGCGGAAAACGAGGCCAGGGTATAGGGTGACCAGAAGCGGCCGCCGAGGCGCGTCGCCCCACATCGTCTCGAAGCGTCGAATGAACTTGTTGCTCGGTCTTCCCGCCAGGGCCAGCAACACGGCGTCATACTCCTGCAAGCGGTGCCGCTGAAGCACCTGGCCCAAGCGCTGGGACTCTGCCCCCGGATTCAAACCGAGATCCCGAAGCTGCGCGGCGCTGAGGGGCGCACGAGCACGCACGACGACGATATCGGATTCGGCATCGAACCGACTGGCGAAACGCAGCCCAGCTTTCAGGAACGAGTCGTAACTGCCAACGACCAGTATCTTGCGCAGGGGCATGCCGTCCATTGCCGTCCATGGCGGCGTTTGGCAAGCCGCGCCGGGTCCCCCACGCGACTTGGGCTACTGGGCCGTCGCGACGACGTCCATGGTGCACTTGGGCGAGGGGCTGAGCTAACACGAGACGGGTGCTGCGCAGCGCGACCCGTCAGAGCTGAGACGGCGAGTCTTTTCTCTTTTCGTCGCCGCGGAGGTCCTATGGGCGCAGGTTCAAGCACAGCTCTAGCGGCGTGGGTGGTGGCGAACTCCGTTGGGGCCTTCACCCAAGGTGAACACAGTCAACTCAGCGCGTCCCTCACCGTCGCTCGGTTGCGGTCATCCGTTCGAGCATCTGGGCCAGAGGCAGCGACCCCCCGGTCTCCACTTCGGACAAGGGATCTTTCGGCCAGTGTCCTTGTTTCATCGAAGCCGCGCCTGAGCTACCAGTTTTGTCCTGCGGTGATCCACGTAGGACCACTCGATCGTCGAGCCACCATCGAACCGACAATTGCTGAGAACTACGCAGTCGCAGGTCGACGGCTCATTTCGGCGTGGGCCTCGTCAGCAGGCCGGGCGTTTATGTTGGCCGCCGGTGGTGCCGACGCCAATCGAGAGCGCGGGGTTGCTGGTGAGGTATCGGCGTCCCAGTCCTCTGCCCCGAATTCTTCTGTGGCTAGGCCTCGAGTATCCGCGCGCAGCGAACGTCTGAAGTGCTGCGTCGTCCTGATTGGCAGAATCCGCTGACAGACGCCAGCCAGCGCGACGCAACGACACGGCAACACCGTGGATGGCGCAAAACACGAATTTATCCATCTGCGGTTTGAAAGCAGGGCCAGAACCCAAGACTGCTTTGTGAACAAGGAGGATCCTCGCAATGCCACCATCCAGACGAACACGACTCAACGCTGCACCGATCGTCGGCTGAACGGTTACTCACAGCATACGACGTCGCGGAGCTGTATCGCGTACGCTGGGAAGTAGAGCGCTTCTTTCGCGGCTGGCGTGTGGTGCGTTGCGGCTCGATGAGGTTCGGCGCCTGGCCAACAGTCAATCGCTCGATGCCGCCGTGAACCGCTTCGCTGGCTGGCCGCGGCTGTCGCACACGACCTGACCCAGATCGTCAACGACTCGGCTGA
Organism: Polyangiaceae bacterium; assembly: GCA_050298815.1. Taxonomy (GTDB): domain Bacteria; phylum Myxococcota_A; class Polyangia; order Polyangiales; family Polyangiaceae; genus SZUA-265. Next base: position 20,346 of record JBNKUV010000041.1, on the reverse strand, counting down.
GTGACAAGCGGCTACCGAGAGTGCCGCTCTTCCCCCCTGTGCCGACTGCACCTGATGCTCCCCAAACAACCCCACAGGCCGCCGTCAGAACCTTCTTCGCTGTCGCCCTACAGCTCGGGCGGGCCTTCCCGAGACCGGTCCAGCCATATCACGCCATCAACGAAGGCGACCATCTAACGATGCGCCGCGCTACGCCCGTCATCGCCAATCGCCAATGCTGTACTGCATGGCGCAAGGGACCGCGCGCGAGGACCCCACGTACGGAGCGTCATGGACCAACAGCGGCGCTCGAAACCTCTCACCGGATTGCGCCCTTCACTCCGTGGACGAACACCCCAAGCAGTCGCAGCTCGGCGTTCTGCCAAGGTACCCGCCTAGGCGCGCCGCCATGACCTACCGATATCGCGTTTGCGCCCCAATGCACTACCCCCACGCATTCGCGCGTTCTGATACGAGAATGACGGTTGTTGGGTCGCCCAACGAACGTTGGTCGCGTTTGTACGCTGATCGGACAAAGTTCCACAGGGCTCGCCGGAATCTCCGGCGGCCGCTTCACGCAAGTTATCTGGTGTTGGTCAGGTGTCGATGTAGTTACCACAGAACGTGGCTACGATCTGCGACACCATTTCCTTACGCACGTGGGCCCGGTCCTCTTGCCACACGTCCGCCGGATTGCTCATCGTAGCGATCTCGTAGCTGGGGAAATAGTCAACGAAGGGGTCCTCCTCCGCGAGTTCTTGGGCCATCACCCGCAACGTCGACTTGCTGTAGGTATTCGAAACGATCACGTCCCTGCTCATGAACGTTCTGCCCATGGGCACAGGCGAAACCGTGACCAGTACCTTGAGAGCAGAACCGGCCACATCCCGCATCTTGCGAACCATGCGACGAGCCACTTCCAGGGACGCCTGCGGTCCCGCGGTGAAGAACGCGAATCGTCCGGGGTACCGCTTCATGAGAGTCGGAAGCGGGGCTCCGTTGAGAAAGATACCGGTCTTCTGATCGACCCAAACCTCGTTCAAGCCGAACGTAACAATCACCAGCTCGCATTCCGCGATTCGCGCGTATACTGAGCTCATGACTCTCCGGAGCGTCATTGCGTCTCCTTTCGGTAACGTGCGGATGTTGTGCGTCAGGGGACTGTACCAGGTGCCATCGTCAAGCTCGATGAGTCCCGCAGCTTCGTTCGTCCGCTGCTCGAGTGCCACGACCAGCTCGGACAACATCGAGTGAGTGTTGTACTTGTTCAGAAAGCCGTTCACATCACTCGAAGGACGTGCAAACCACTCGGGCTTGATACCGGCCACCTCGGTGCTCAGCACTCGGACACCTCGCGCCAGGAGCGCCGACTCGACGTTCCGAGCGAAGCAGGAGCCTATGCTGAACACCTTTGCGTTGGGCTGAATCTTGAACTTGGGACGAAGCTCCAGCCGCACCGCACCTGGCTCCCGCAGACGTAGCGCCGCAGCGCTCTTGCCTCCTGGGGAATACCAGTTCGCGGCGGGAAAGCGCTTCACGACTCGCAAGTCCATTGGGATCAGCTCCGAGTCGATCAACGATCTGTCTAGTTTCCAATGTGACACAAGGGACTCCTTCGTCGGAAGGTAACACACCGGACGGCGCGAACCCAACTCCTCAGTACCCCACCTCCGGCAGTGACCCATAAAGTTGCGCAGAACCTGCCGAACCGAGCATACGAAGTCCCCAGCCCCGTCCTGCTAGGCCATCGACTAGCACCGATGCGGTGTGAATGGAACGGCAGGACAGGGCCGAAGTAAATTCGCCCGATCTAGTGGACAGCTGCGTATCCCTACGTCGAGCGCTGCCGGTTTGACGCACGGGCGGCATGACGGAGAGTGGAAGCACACTGGACTCCAGAGCTCGTGGCTTGAGCGCATCGAGAACGGGGGCTGCGCTCCTGAGGCAGCTCCAGCCGCTGAGGCGTACAGTGCATTGTCGCGCGCTTCAGCCTCGATGGCATGAGGCGTTGGAAGCGCTCGACGAAGAACATCGCGGCCGGGTGTCGCGCTGCGAGCACCTGCACGCAGGGGCGCCGGGGGTGCACATAGCATCCTGCCAAGAGTTTGCCGATGGCATCCCCCAGATTCGGATTGGCGATGCGCTCGTATCCGCGGTAGGCATCGCCTTGAAGTACAGCCTTGCAGCCTCTGACGGAACTCCTCAAGATACTTGACATACCAGGTGGGCGCATACACGTAAAACACAAATTCGCGCGACAGAATCAAGCCACCATCAGAGTCATACTTGCGTCCGGTGAACAGACGGAGGTGACCGCGGTGAGTGGTGCGTTTCAGGGGGGAGTCGCGCACGCGCAAACCCAACGGGGCGCGGGGCCCCTGAATTTCCCTTCACAATGGCGACACACGATTTCTTCGCGCTGGCACTCGATGACGTCGATCTTGGGCGGCGTGTGTTCGATGACCAACATGCGGTTGTAACCTAGCGTCATCGCCAGAATCTGGACAGCCACCATTCGTGGTCAACAAGACCTCGCACTCACCGCGCACGAGGCTCAGGGCTGCATACTCTGGGCCCCAACTGTTTCTGGCGCCGACCAAACGCTACCCGCGGCGCGAGCCAACGGCCCACTTCCCGTCATTCCACAAGGGAATCGATCCCCACGTACGGACTTCGCCGAGTAGCCGCGGATTTGGGGGATCAACTACACCTCGGCCTCAGCGTACACACGCTTCGATGTACGAAGTCGCCGTTGCCCCTTTTCGATGTCTTCGGGCGGAGGCGCCGCGTTTTTTTACTGGTTTGGCCGCGCCAAGCGTCGCAGGGGCCACCCCGCGAGTTCGTGAGGCAACGGAATGGTCCGCAGCTCAGAGCCGCGTTTACTGCAGCGGAACAGTACACCTTCGGGTTCACGCCAGCCAACTCAGCGGAGTCGTGCAGGCTGTACGTCAATGCCGCAACCCGAGTGCCGTGCTCTGAGCGGGAGCCGTAGTGATTTTTTGGGCCATCAGAGGTCCCAGTTCATTCCGCCCATATCGCATTTCGCGCGGGGGTCCACTACCCGCGGCGCGAGCCAACGCCCTCTTCCCGTCATTCCACCTGGTGAAGGAACTTGGTCCCCACCTACGGACTTCGCCGAATAGCCGCTGATTTGGGGGATCGACTACCCGGTGAGCGGTGACACGACGCTCACCGGGACAATCGAGGGAGAGACCAAGCCTGCGACGCCGCGCTGTTTCTGCAGCTCCATTGGCAAACCGACCGAAGTGCTTTCCGCAGCGCCCTCCGTGGGTACCGAGGCTGATACGGACAGGTTGCACACGCTTGATTTAGCGCTCGTCATGGTCGCGCCACATGCTCAGTGTCTCGTCAACGCGCTTGCCGCAAACGCTCTAGAATGTATAGAGAAGAGAGACTATGCGTTTATTGCGACTCGCGCCGCTGGTGGCTGTGGTTGGGTGTGGCAGCTCTCCGGAAAGCTCCTCTTGTGAGAAGGGCAGCTTTTCCGTGGGGTCAGGCGTCGACTGCCGACCGTGGACCGACTGTGGTCTGGGTGAGTTCGTGGCAAGTGATGGTACGCCCACCAGAGATCGCGAATGTGGAACCTGCGCGTCGGGCAGCTTTTCGGATTCCCGAAACAGTCCGGAGTGCCACGAGTGGACGACTTGCGAAGAAGGAACCTACGTCAGTACGGCGCCTAGCCGAGTCAACGACCGTGAATGTGAGAGGTGCCCGGGGGGTGGCGACTCCATGGCGCTCAATTCACCGACCTGCGCGGCGTCCTCTGACTGCCCCGCCGGCACGTTCAAGGTGCTTGTGGATGAGGCGGAGACGCACTCGTGCATGCCCTGCGAAGCTGGAAGCTACTGCCCAGGGGGTGAACTGGTTCCGGAGCCCTGCCCCGAAGGAACGTGGGACGGAGGGAACTCGGCGAGCCCCTGCCAAACTCACACTCTGTGTCCCTCGGGCACTCGAGTACTCAATACGCCGGACGCAACTTCCGACCGTTTGTGCGAGGTCTGCGCCGATGGCACGTTTTCCACATCGGTGAACGCTGCGGAATGCGCTGCATGGACCGCATGTTCTCCCGGTAGCTTCGTCTCAACCAAACCGACCCAGACGCGAGATCGCGCCTGCGAACAGTGCCCAAGTGGAGAATACGCCGACGTCGAGAATCTAGATCAGTGTATTCCGGTTGGTCGATGCCCAGCGGGAAGTTACCAAACTGCGACGGGCACCGCCACAGCACCGGTCACATGTGCTCCTTGCGAACCCGGTGACTATTGTGCTGGTGGCGCAGCACCCGCTGAGGCATGTCCGGCAGGAACCTGGGATGCTGGCGACACCGCCGAACCTTGCGAGCCAGTAGCGGACTGCCCCATGGGCACCTACGTGGTGGCGGAGCCCAGTGCAACAGCAGATCGATCCTGTGCGCCCTGCCGCCCCGGTACGCTATCCGCCTCTGAAAACGCCACGCAATGTGATTCATGGAGTACGTGCACCCCAGGTTCCAGGGTGGCAGTCGAGCCTAGTCCGTCCACCGATCGTAGCTGCGAGACTTGTGTAGGAGGATTCTCAGTGAGCGAGAACGCCTCGAGCTGCACGCCATGGCAAGTGTGCTCAGTCGACGAGGTCGTCTCGGTGGAACCGACGACAACGTCGGACCGACGTTGTACAAAATGTCCGGTAACCGGCGCCCTGAACAGTCGCTGCAACGCCAAGTTCCGGGCTGTGCACGTCGGTAACGGTCACGCATGCGGGATTCTCGCTTCTACGGGCTTGGTAACTTGCTGGGGGACGAACAGCGAGGGAGAGTCTGCACCGCCCCAAGGTGTACCCTTTCGCAGCGTTTCGGTGGGTCGCTGGAACGCTTGCGGCGTTCGAGAAGCCGACGGACATGCTCAGTGTTGGGGACGCGACGAGGACGGCCAGTCAACGCCGCCGGATGGCGTGGAGTTCAGCAGTGTTTCCGTCGGAGATACACACGCCTGCGGCGTGAGTGCCGCTGACGGTCAGGTGCGATGTTGGGGACGTAGCGATGAGGGTCAGTCGATGCCGCCCACTGGCGTCTCATTTGACAGCGTGTCAGCTGGCTTGCGGCACACCTGTGGCATTCGATCTCTCGACGGACAGGTGCAGTGCTGGGGGCGCGACGAGGACGGACGAGCAACTCCCCCACCTGAGGTGTTCTCGGACATTTCTGCTGGCAACAGCCACACGTGTGGAATTCACGAGACCGATGGAGAGGCGCTCTGTTGGGGCAACGAACAGAACGGGCAAGGTATGCCTCCAAGCGGCGTGGCTTTCCGTAGCGTCTCAAGCGGACTCGCTCACTCGTGTGGAGTTCGGGAGGCCGACGGCAACGTGCAATGCTGGGGGAACAACGCCTCCGGGCGAGCAACGCCTCCGGGCGGCGTCGGTTTTGTCAACGTATCGGTAGCAGGCAGCCTGAGCTGCGGTGTAAAGGAAGATACTAGGGAGGTCGAATGTTGGGGAACCAATCTCTGGACGCAAGATTCGCCGCCCAAAGGTGACCGGTTCGTCGATGTTTCAAGCGCCAAGACACACCTTTGGACCTGCTTGACTTCAGAGGATGGCAGCGTTTCATGCTTTGATGAGCGAGGCAATGAAGATGTTGCCTACCCTCCAATAGAAGAGATTTCATTCGGTCGGAACACTTCCTGCTGGTTGCGCAAGGAAGATGGACTCGTTGATTGCACGGCGTCGGCAGGAGAGATTCCAACCGCTCGGTTCAGCAGCGTGTCTGTAGGCTCGAATTTCGCGTGTGGGATTCGCAGCGCGGACTCCATCGTTGATTGTTGGGGAGACCTACTCGGCACGCCCGACGCGCTCGAATTGACCCGTGTTTCTGCGGGGGACGACTACGCGTGCGGAATCCACGCACGGGATGGCCTGGTGGTCTGTTGGGGTAACGACTCGCAGGGGCAGACCTCCCCCCCACCGGACCTGACCGCGACGGCACTCAGCGCGGGACCCGGGTTTGCGTGTGCCGTTGAATCAACTAGCCGAGATGCAGTGTGTTGGGGAGCTGATACTGCAGGGCGAGCAAGTCCTCCTCTCGGAGTTGCTTTCCAGAATGTCTTCGTCGGCTCGAACCACGCATGTGGGATCAGAGCGTTGGATGGAGAGGTGGAGTGCTGGGGCGATGACAGCTTCGGAAAAGCAACTCCCCCGACTGGTGTTCCGTTCGTTACTGTGTCTTGCGGCCACAACCATACGTGCGCGATTCGCGAGTCAGACCAGACAGAAGTGTGTTGGGGAGAGATAGCTCGCAACTGCTGCAACTAGAGCGCCGGTCATGTTGAATCCAGAGTAATTTCGATGACCTACCGGGGCCGTGCAGAATGCCTCTCCAGCCATTCCGCGTTCCGCTCGCGTGTCGTGACCTGTGCTGCCCGACGACACCACGGCGCGACAGCCCGCACCATGCCGGCGTCGTCTCGACTGACGCCACTTCGGCGTTGATGTACAGCCTGCTCGACTCCGCTGAGTTGGCTGGCGTGAACCCGAAGGTGTACTTGTCCGCTGCGGTAGACGTCGCCTTGAGCGGTGTAGTTGATCGTAACCGCTACACGGACCCCATCTCGCGAGCCCACGAGGGCGATGGCATGGCAGATGCGTGCGCAGGAAGTTCACAGAATTCGATCGTCGTCGGTTCTTTGCGGAGCTGGATCGCAGCGGAGAGTCGACTTGGGGAGTTGCTCGTCGGCTCGGGCTGACGCCGACGACGGCGTATCGCTGGGTCGCTGCTCGTGAAAATGAGGGGCCGACGTTTGCGCGTGTGGTCCGCTCCGCAGCTGAGGCGAGGCCAATCGGTTCTGGTGGTGTTACGATCGAAGTTGGAGGAGCCCGGATTGTGGTGGAGTCCGACTTCGAGCCACCGCTGCTTCGGGCGGTCGTCGCTGCGCTTGCGGAGGTCGACTGGTGATCGCTCACGGTTTGCCGATCTACGTGGCGCTCGAACCGGTCGATATGCGGCTGGGGTTCGAGAAGTTGGGCGCCATCGTTCGGGAGCGCATGGCTCGTGAGCCTCGTTCGAAGGCGTTGTTCGCGTTCATCAACAAGCGTGGCCACACCATGAAAGTACTGACGTGGGACGGCACTGGCGTGGTGCTGGTGCACAAGAAGCTCGACTGTGGGAAGTTCGTGTTGCCGACGGCGACACGTGTTGGAGAAGAGTACGTGATCGTCAGCGATGCCATCTTCGACGTCATCTTCAAAGGAGTGAGCAGGACGCCGAGAATGCCCCGACGACGACTGCACTGAAAAATGATCACAGCAGCGCTCTGCACCAGAGCGTTGCGCGCTCCAGTGCTTGCGCTCGCGGGTGTCGCTGCGTAGTAATGGGCCGTGCCTGGCGCTTCGGAAGACCAGCCTGTTCTGACGATTCAGCAGTTGTCGATACTGGTCACGACGCTGCAGTCTGAAGTCGTCGCGCTCAAAGGCGAAAACGAGTCGTTGAGAGAAACGCTGCAGAATGTGGCTCACGAAAACGAGCTGTACAAGCGGCGCATCTACGGCAACAAGACAGAGCGTACTCACACCAGCGAGATGCAGCTGACGCTGGGCGATCTACTTGCCGATGAGCGTCGCCTACAGAAACAGCTCGACGATGCGGTTGCCGCTGCCAACGACGATGCTGGCGATGGCGGTGAGTCGCCAAAGTCGAAGAAACGCCCGAAGGGGCGCCGCGACCTCAACCTCGGAGGTCTGCCTCGTGTGCCGCTAGAAATTGTGGACCCAACGCTCGAGAAGACGGCCAAGCGCATCGGATTCGAGGAGAGCCTGCAGTTGATTCATCGCCGGGGCGGATTCGCCGTGCTCGTCAAGCGCACCGCCAAGTACGAGGTGACCGGCAAAGATGGGTCTCGTGTGCTGGGCGTGAAAACACCGAAGACCTTGTTTCCCCGCGGAATGCTCCACTCGTCCGTCGTGGCACACATCATCGTGCAGAAGTTTGGGCTGGGTGTCCCCCATCACCGCTTCGAGCAGCATCTGAAGAGTCAGCTCTGCGAGATCGATCGCAGCACCATGTGTCGCTACACGGAAGAAGCGGGTAACGCTCTGGGCGCTACGGTCGTTGCGGCGATGTGGAAGGACGCGATCAACAACGCTGGCGTCATCTCCACTGATGCGACCTCCGCCATGATTCAGCCGGCAAAGGACGAGTCCGGCAAGCGCCAGGCTTGCAAGAAGGGCCACTTCTTCACGGCCGTCGTCGACTGCGACAGCGTGCTGTTCGCGTACACCGACAAGCATACCCAGGAATTCGTGAAGAGTCTCTTCGCCGGCTTCGACGGTTATCTCCAAGCCGATGCCAGCAATGTCTACGACATTCTCGATCGTGGTCCCCCCGAAGACTCGGACGATGGTGTCACGCTGGTCGGGTGCTGGGCTCACTGCCGGCGCTATTTCTTCGAGGCTGCCATCTGCCGTTACCCCGTTGGCGTACAGGGTCTGATGCACATCCGTGCCCTGTACGGCGCAGACAACGCGCTGAAGAAGCTGCCGCCCTCCAAGCGCAAGACGATGCGCAACAAGCACGTGCGTCCCCTGATGGACTCGTTCTTCGAGTGGGTTCGCTCCGCGAATGCATCCACCGCCGGCCGCAACCTCGCGACCAAAGCTCTCGGTTATGCGACGAACCAAGAAGATGAGCTGCGCCGCGTGCTCGACGACCCGCGGCTACCGCTAGACAACACGCGCTCTGAACGGCCCCTGAGAAAGATCGTCGTCAGTCGAAAGGCGTGGATGTTCTATGGCAGCGATGTTCACGCCCAAGCCGCAGCCGCCCTCTTCTCCCTCATCGCATCATGCCGGCTGCGTCGTCTGGACCCAGAACAATACCTCGACGAGGTCATGCGACTGCTGCCCTACTGGCCTCGTGAACGATTCCTCGAGCTTGCCCCCACGCACTGGTTGACCACTCGCGCCAAGCTCGACCCGGACGAACTCGCTAGACCGCTCGGCGCCTTCACTATCCCAACGCAGCGCCACCGCTCGTATGGCCCTCAGGTCACACAGATGGGATCCGTGCAGCGGTTACGGTGTAGCCGCTGCGGCGCCTGACACGGCCAAACCGGTCGCAAAAACCGCGGTGCCTCCGCCCGTAAACGTCGAAAAGGGGCAACGGCGACTTCGTACGCTACGCTCCAGCCGGGCGTGATCGCCAAAGCCACCACACGGAGTACCGTGGCGACACTCCTGTGCTCGCAGCCCGCTCCGCCTCCGCCTCCGCCATGTGCTTCTTCAATCACGTCTTGTCGGCGCGAATTCGCGATCTTGCAGGACGCGGCTGGACGACTTCGTAATATACCTCTACCCGCTGAACGCTGCGACGACGCGGCGGGCGTTCTCCAAAGTTATGCCCCACAAGCGGGCAGCCCGCTGCTGAATCCTCACTACCTCCTCATCATTGCGCTCCAACATCCTCTCCGCTAGCACCGCGACACGCTCCGCGAGATCCGGCTCGTTCACATAAAACCCACATTCTTTCAAGTCGACATCCTCCAGAAAGTACCGCAACTTCTCATGCGTTATTAGACTGATAATAGGAGTTCCGCACCCAAACGGAATCATCCCGGCGTGTCCCCGCATACCAATTGCGATCCGAGGCTCTCGATACTTACGCAGTATTCCTTGCTCATCGAGCTCGTACAGCCGATCGCAGGCTAGCGAGATTCCGCCTTCTCGTGCTAAATCGAACACAAACTGCTCATCCACGACCGTGTGGGCGAAGTATCGGACCTCGATGCGACTACACAGCCTACGAATCAGGGCACTCATCTCTCGCAAGAACTCACCGTACCCGTCCTGAAATCTCAGATCAGCACGATCGTACGCAATATTAAGTGCGATGTAGTCTTTTCTGACCTCGTCCTTGAACAGCTCAGGGAATAGGTAGTGTGCCACGGTGGTCGGACAGGGCTGATACGTCACCTTGTCTCGCAACTCCTCGGGAAGATAGCTGCGAACAGCGTCGATCGACCCCTGATTCCTCAAGCCGAAAAATGAGGCCTTCTCCACCAACTTGGTAACATGCTTCGAAAATACCGGGGCGAACTCAGGCTGCCCCGGAAATCGATTGTAGCCCACAGCGTACACGGCGACGGGAACGTTCAACCGCTCCATCTGTTCGAGAGCGATGTTCCATTGCCAACCGCTTACACTTCCCCGCGCTGTGTCAGAGATGAACAGGCCGCCCCCGCCAATTACTAGCCCCCTGCGTCGGTTTAGTTCTTGCACCTGTTGCCCATCAAATGTCTGATGGACGTGAATAGGAGCCCACTCGATCGGACTCACAGTCTCAAGCGCTTTGCGGACGGTCAGCGGAAGCAAGATGTCGCCAGCGTTTCCGTTCTTCGTCATATAGAACGCCGCGTGACCCACGGAGTCGTCCGAGGCTTTCCCCCAGCGTTCGGAAATTTCCTCGCCTTGCTCAAGCCTGCGAAGCATTATCAGATTCGCTCTGTCGGCTGGCGCGAGCGACGTTGACGCATTCACCGCCACGCGGCACTCCTTCAACTTCTTTTCCCTCCACAGCAGCTGAGCTATAGGCGGCAACGCCGCCTTTTCTCCTAGCCTCAGGGCGGCACTCAACCAAAGGTACGAAGTACCCCCGAGCGTCTCTTCGCAGAGGCCTCTGTAGAGGCAGTAGCGCGCAAGCTCTTTAGGCTCGGCCCCGTTGTCTTGACGCAGCCAGCGACCGATCTCGTCTGTCAAAGTGAGTGCGCGGAAGGCGCTGAACCCCTTCAGGGCGACGATTCGGTCGTAGCCGTACTCGCTCAAGAACTGCCTCGTGTAGTAGACGCAAGCAGCGTGATTCTTCGCTGCTGACGTCGACGCGATGGCAGTACGCAAGAACGCGGAGTAGCCCATGTTGTACCGCTGCCACACGCTCTGAATCTTTGTATAGCCTCGCTCTGCCGCCTCCCACGGCTTGATCGACCCGGTGAAGTGCAAGATCTTCACCGATGCGGTGACAGGTTTGTTCAAAAACCGACGCTTGACGGCATTATAGATAGGATCGAGGCGATGATATGTATCCCCGAACAACGTTGTAAGTATCCCTTGATCATGTTTTTCGAGCTCGTAGTCGCCTCTCCTACCTACATCCATGATCCTGTCGCAGACACTATCAGTCAGGACCGCCTCTCCGAGGACCAGGAGACCTGAGTTCAGCTTCCTCCCCCCGTCGCTATCGAAGTACTGCGAACAAGCCGCGAATTCGTAGGGGAGTTCGAACAGTGCCCTAATCGACTTAAGAACAACCATGTCCGTGTCCAGGCACACTACCTTGCGATACCCTCGGAGTTTGAACGCTTCGAGGATGTAGTAGGCCTTCTCGACGAGATAGTTCGACTTGTTGCCTTTGACGAACTCCTGGTACGGCCCCGGATCAACCTTGACCGCCTTTACCCGAGGGTAAATCTCCTTGATTCGATGCACATGATACTGGGACAGGGTGTGGTCGTGCAAAACTACGTAGTCGAAGTCAGTGTAGCCGTTGTTGATGATCAGGCTGCGCAGTAGCGCAAGGAACCCTTCAAAGTAGTTTCCATCGACGTAAGAACAGAAGGCGAAATCGCTGTTTACCTCCTGCAGTTCTTCGTAGCTCTGGATATCGTATGTCACGCTATGCCCTCAAATTCCGCTCGGCAGCACAAGGGGGTTCTCGTGGCCTGCTGTATGCCCGACTACCCGAATTGCCTGCTCGACGGCATCCGATGAATGCGTCGAGTCACTGCATCGATGACTGTCGAATGTTCTTCAATCCAAGTGGCCTCGGAGCTGGAATTATGAATCGCAGCGTGGGGCAGATGCATAGCCGCGTCGAGCCGTAGCGGCGGGCTCGCGTAGGAATCAAAACCATACAAGGTGAGTGAAGAATAGTTCGAGAAGAGATAGAGAAGCCTGAGCATGTTGTAGCCTGATGTAGGGGCTCCGTCTGGCACACGATCCGCGCAAAGCTTCTGTTCGTATAGCGGATAGCGCAGGCTCGCGTCGCCGATGAAGCGCTGCTTCCTAGGGTCGAGGTGCCGCACTTTCTCTCTCCAAAGGCGTAGCTGGTTGGAAAGAATAATTCGTACGTCGACGTACTCGTCGAGGTTGAAGTTGTGTAAATGGATGGCAACGTGGACGCTGGTCTTTCGCCCGGTATGCGGCGGAATCAACTTGAAGGAGTTGAAGCGAACGACGATGTCATGCTGGTCGATTTCATCGCCTTTGTCGTGCTCTAGGAGCGCCGCGGAGTTTGCCACCATGCACAGGCGCTTGCCATCGACCATCGCGCGCAGGTCGTTAGCTCCTATGAAAGCGCGCGCACGTTCCGAAGACGACCTGGGCAGGGAGTGTGCCGCCTTCAGGAACAGGTAGTCTCCAACGGCACTTGCAAGTTCCTCTGATCCCGACCCATGGATGTCCGACAGCGCGCGAGCTGGGTCGTCGTCCAACAGCTGAACTGGGTCCCCGGACCCGAGCCAACGGTGTAGTTCGTCGGAGCCACCACCTTCGTCGAACACGGCACTTAACCGAGAACGCGCATGTACCAGGACCTCATCGAGAAGGATAGAGGGCGACACATCGTCCGCCCGGGCGAGCCTCCTGAATGCGTGCCAATGAGGAAGTGCGGCCACATAGTCGCCCGTTGCGTCGAAGGCACGAGCCAAACCGCGGTGGGCGGCTCGCGATCTGGGAACCATGCGTAATGCCTCCCCAAAAACGACCACGGCAACCTGGGGCGCGGGTTGCACGCACGCCCGGCCGATATCCAAGAACCGGTCATACAAGCGCGCTCGGTCACTCTCGGGCAGTTCGGTGGATTCCTCCAAGGTCGCGCACTCGGCAACCAGATTTGCGATGTCGCGTTGCACGCGATCACACCAGGCTTTGGCGTCAGCGGCTTGCTCCGCCCTGTTTACTATCGTGATTACCCGGAACAAGCTTGCTCGCAACTGCGAGACGAACGCGCCTGGTGCGGGTGGCTTGGAGGGTGTCAACATTTGGTAAGACTGGCTAAACGAGGAGGGCGAAAACTGCCCGCCTGCATAGCGGTGGTTGCCCAACTTAGCAACCTCTTGCGCCTCACCGTGGGACAAGAACTTGTTGCTGCTACGACGCGCAAACCTGGCTTGCGCCGACGTCGTCCATCGCGACCTAACCTCTCGATTGGGACGATGTTCAGGTGGTGTTCCCTGGCCCCCTCCCAGACACCGCCTCCTCCCAGGCACCCGCCCCCAACCCCCACGCTGAGGCGCTGCAGCTGCGCCCAGCCGTACCGGCGTTGACCTGAAAGTCGCGGCGATACTCGTCATTGCGGTGGGTCTTTTCACCGAGCACGCCGCCGTAGTGGCTTGGGGCGGTGCCCTGCTCCTCGGGCTGATGGTTGCTCGGCCCTCACGCTTTTGGGGGTCGCGCGAGTGCGGAGCGCGGGGCTCGAGATGCCGATGCAACGAGAGCGGCGGCGAAGCGCTCAGCTCGGAAGGTGGTCGAGCTGGGCGCCGAAGTGCTCAACAGGGATGACCCGCCAGCTCGGTAGGTGCAGCTTCGGTCGTTGCACTTGCCGGCGTCACGACGTTCGTCGAGCCCCATCCCGTGCGAGATGTAGAACGCTCGCTTGGTGATTGGCCCGCCGTTCCGGATACGTGCCCATCCGCTGGACCACAGCTGCATGCGCCACGCCGAGCGAACCCGATGCGCTGCGAAGTTGCCCCGGTTCGTGGCGCAAATTTGACATAGAAGTCAGGGGAGTCCGGAAGTGAAGAAACGCGACCAACGGCGCCCTCGAACCCGTTCCGACACCGCAGTCCAGGTCACGGCCCGCGGGCCTCGGGCCCAGTTCGCCGCCGCGAAACCCCTCGCGTGCGCTGCGGGCTGAGCTCCCCACCGCCATCGGGTCACGGAAGCCAACCTGGGATTGAGTTTGCCCACCTACCCCAGCGTCCTTCCTACGGCCGGCTACGTCACCTCGTACGCTCACCTTATCCTTTCCCTTTGTGAAACCATCAAACCGCCGTGTCCGCCCGCAGCCCAGGGCAGACCGCGAGGACTAGTCGAGAAATCAGCAGCGTACTTACATAGCGTGGATTGGCGTTTGCGCAGGGTTTACAGTGAAAACGGCAGGACTCGTTGTCTGGACCTCGATCCACCAGGACTGCCAGATAATGTGGCTCCACCGTCTTGATTTGTTCGTCGAGCCGATGGACGCTTTCGACCATCGCCCGAAGCTGCGCCAAGAGCTTGCACGACCGGCCTGCACGGGTTCGACAATCGCTGGGTCCGTCGTCAAACTGAAGCGCCTCCTTGATGTTCTCAACACGCCGCCGCGCTCCGCATCGCCGCGCGATCCAGCTGTGGAGGTTCGAACTGCTCTGGGTGTCATCGAAGCATGTCCAGTGCGTGCTTCAGCACCCGCCCGGGCCTCACCCCACCGCCCGCCGAATCTCCTCCCGCGTCATCGGGCCGCGCATGAACGAGTATGCCCACCGCGGCTGAAACAACTTGAGCCCCATCTCATCGTGCACGTCACGCAGCACGAACCACTTTTTCGCGAGTTTCTTCACCGTGCGGTGGAGCTCCTTCGCCGACCCGGTGCCCGCACCACTCAGCGACAGGCCATCGATCACCCGCGCCCGGTCCGCGTCCGTCTGCAACCGCCCGATACACCACAACCCCGCGTTCGACAGCGCGCGATAGTCCAGGTCCATCGGGTTCTGCGTGGCGAGCAGGATGCCCACGCCGTAGGCGCGGGCTTGTTTCATCAGAGAAACGATGCGGCCTTTCGTGGGTGGGTTCGCAGGACGCGGCGGAAGCAACCCGAACACCTCATCGACGACGACGAGCGCTCGGAGGCGCCGCGTCCCGGAGAGCGTGCGCACCCAACTCAACACCTCGTCCAGCAGAAGGCCGAGTACCAACGCGCGCTGTTCCTCTTCGAGGTGGGCAACGCTGAAGACGACGCCGGGGGTGCGGGGGCCGTTCTTCGTGAGCCAGCTGCCGACGTCGAGACTCGTGCCTTCGCGCCAGGACGAGAATGTGGGTGCGACGAGCAGGGCGTTGAGGGAGGCGGCAAGCGCTGCCCGTTGAGCGCTGGAGACGAAGGCGTCCATGGGGAGCGCGCCGACTTCGGCGAGCGGGGGCTCGAGGAGGTCGTGGATGAGCGCCGCGATGTCTGCAGCCTGGCGCGATGCCAGCCGTCGCTGAGCGGCGAGTTGTATGGCGACCTCTTCGACTGTGCGAGCGTCATTCGGGCCCATCAAACTCTGGGCCCAAGGCAGGAGCGGCTCATGACCGAGATCGTCGAATGCGCGCCTCCGGAGTGATTCCCAATCGTACTTCGGGTCTATCCGCACTTCACCGACTTCCTTCGCACCGACGGCCCGGAGCAGCTGAGCAGCTGGTTGACGCTCGCTCGACCAACTCGAGCGCGTTCCTTTCGGTCCGTTTTGGATGATCCGAACGATGTGAGCGTTGTTCTCAAGATAAGCTATGAACATCACCCATCTTCATTTGTTCGCTACTGGTGGCTCGGCACTGATGACTCGATGCGGCATAGCCGCATGAGGTGAGCAGCGATGGAGCGGTGCGTCATGCTCACTCGCAAACATGGGAGAAAATCGAGTCCACCAGGCCGGTCCGGCGGGTGTTGACGGTGCGCGCCACCGTTACGGTGCGCGGGCTTCACATTGAAGCGTGAGGAGGAGCAGCAGATGGCAAGCGCGCGATTCGAACCACCAGCCTTTGGCGGCCTCCTGCAACGTCCCACAACGACGGCATTCCCAAGTCGACCACGCCTTCTCGTCCACCCAAGGCGGACCACCAGCCACGAACTCATAGGAGTTTCCGCAGGAGTCGTGCCCACGGTTTCTGGTGCACTTCCCATGAATTCGGATGTGAGATACGTAGCCACACCATGAAAGCCACCGTACTACGTCACAAGATCGCAATCGGCCTCCGTTGGGTACTGCACAAACGTCGCTTGCCGTTCGTGCTTGCTGGCGGCGTCCTTCAAACCGCTCTGGTGTTCGCCGCGCCCGCCGAGGTCCCGTACGAGTTTCAGTCAGGCGACGCCCTCAGTGCCAGCCAGCTCAACGCCAATTTTGACGCCCTCACTCAAGCCATCGATGACGAGGCGACCTTGCGTGTTGATGGCGATCGGTGGGAAGCCGACGACACCACCCTTCGGTACAACGGCAACGTGGGCATCGGCACCGAACCACAGGCACATTTGCACATAGCAGGGGACAACCCGGCGGCGTCCGTTTGGGTGGAGCGCGCTGCCGAAACCGTTGCTGGGCCAGCCCTCGTGCTTCAGAAGCGGCGAGGTACTATGAGCAGCGGGACAGCCGCCCAGTCTGGGGACCAAAGCGGCTCCATTTGGTTCAACGCCTATGACGGAACCGAATACATCAACAATGCGGCAATCTTCGCTCACGTCGATGGCGGCTTGACGCCCGGTATTGCCCCGGGACGCTTGAGTTTTCGGACAACCACCGCGGGGGACGCGCAGCCGTCCGTGAAGATGACCATCAAGAACGACGGCAACGTCGGCATCGGCACCGAAACGCCCAGTGCGACGCTCGATGTCAATGGGTCCATCGCCGTCAGCGGCACTGTCGTGCACGCTTCCGATGCGAGGCTCAAGACGGACGTCCAGCTCATCGACAACCCACTCGACAAGCTGACCCGCTTGCGCGGTGTCACCTACAGCTGGAAAGACACCTCGCGCGACCCGAACCGCCAGATGGGCCTTGTTGCACAGGACGTGGAACGCGTCGCTCCCGAAGCCGTTCGCTCGGTTGGAAGCACCAAGAGCATCGCATATGCCCAGCTGACTGGCTTGACTGTCGAAGCGATCAAGGAACTGAAAGCTCAGAACGACCTCCTTGCGGCCGAGTTGGCGGCACTCAGGGCGGAACTCCGCGGCCGCGCTGACTGTCGAAAGAAGTAGTCTGAACAAGGAGCGAACACCGTCTCGGCACCATGGCAGCGTGATCTCGGCACTTCTACCGTACCTGTCCTGGCTACTTCGTCCAAAGGAACAACCACTCCCATCCCAGCGCAGACGCAAGGCCCCAGGGCGAGACCCGCATGGCCTTTCGGGTCGACATCACCGCGCCCGCTCTCCCGTCGCTGGCTGAACACCGTGTCGTGATCGCAACTCCTGACGGCCGCAGAAGCGGCCATGATCTCTCCAGCGACGGCGCGGCTCGAGTCGAAGGAATGCGCACGGCGATGCGAGTCCACTCATCGCGGCGGTGTCCGGCCCCGCGTGCCCAACAAGAACGAGGTCGGCCTACAGTTCGTCAACAGAAACGGTAAGCCACCTGCCCGAGTCGAACGACTTTGCTGGTTCGGGCTCTCGAGCCTCTGAGCAGGTCGACACAACCGAGGATTTGGGCCAGTGAAGTCACCATGGAAGAACAGAGAGTCTAGCCTTGTCGCTACGACTCGTCGGTCGATGAGGAGAAGCGCTGGGGCGCTCGAGAAGATCACGCCATGCTCGAACGATTGACGGACTTCACGTTGGGCGATCCAGGCCAGGATCCGGTCGCGCTATTCCAGCAGAATCGCTCAATCTCCGACGACGCCGAGTTGACCGAAACGCGGCGCCTGTTAATCACGGAGTACAT
The DNA here is from genome assembly GCA_050298815.1 of Polyangiaceae bacterium. GTDB lineage: Bacteria > Myxococcota_A > Polyangia > Polyangiales > Polyangiaceae > SZUA-265. The sequence continues at coordinate 2,716 of JBNKUV010000041.1, read as the reverse complement.
GAACGAAGACAGAACCACGGCGCCTGCGGATACGACACTAGTCGCGCACGGTTGCGGCGAATCGTTTCCCGCCTCGGGCAGCGGAGACTCTACCGAAGTGGCCGAGGACCGCCGCGTCGAAATGTTCATCTTCGACGGCCCCGTCGAGCCACCGCCCCCGGGCTCCATCAGCGGCCCCGACTCGACCGAGTACCCACAGTGGCTGAGCCGAGCGACGGAGGTCATCGACCTGACCGAATTGGCAACGCCCTTTCAGTTCTCTGTGTAGAAACGACGGATACGCCCTACTCGTCGCCCTTCCACCAGGCTAGGTCGCACTCACACGTCAACGACGGGACACACCCCTCACGCACGAACGCCTCTGGACCACCACTTTCGTCGTTGGGGTCGGGCCAGACCAATTCGCCGACACTGCCACCCCAAGCAGCAATCGGGAGCCGTTCGACTGCGGTCTTCGTCGATTTCAGCTGCACCTCATTGCCCCCCACCGTCCACGTTCCTGAGCGGCGCGCAAGCTCGAGCTCGATTGGCTCGCCCTTCTCCAGAGACGCCATATAGGCAGCACTGTTGGCGTGAGTGGTCTCATCCCAACGCCCATCTCTGTGCAACGTCAGGGCGCGGACCGGGCAGTAGCCAGACCCGGGGCACGCCGTTCGGAATGTCTTGCCGGCAACGAACGCGGCGGCGTTCGCCACTTCGGAAAAATCTGAGACAGCGAGTTGGATGAAGAAGTCGAGTTGGCGAATACCGTCGTATGCTGGATTCTTCAGTTCTTCGCGTGCTGTCCGGTTATCGACACGCAGCAAGTATCGCAGTTGCGCCACCGCGCGGTATGCCTGATTCGCATCGCACTCGCCCGTGGCGGTGGGAGTAGCCAGTCGCGCGTAGGCACGAGCGAGCTTGAGCTGAGCGATCCGATTGTCCACACCATCGCGCTCCGAGTAGGCGAGTTCTGCTGCTCGTTCGAATAGCGCGGCGGCCTGGTTGAGCCGACCACTCTGCGTTCGCCGTTCGCCTCCGGCAACGAGGTCCATCGAACGGCGAAACGTAGGGCCGTGATGGGCGCCAAAATTCCTCAGCAGAGCTGCCGTATCGACGTGCAAGACTGCCAAGTCGAGCGCTGTCCAAGCACTCTCAACCGTCGTGTACTCAACGCGTCCAGGGCGCTCCTCCTTCTGCCGGTGCAGGGTCTCAAACACCGCATCGACATCCGCTCCGTGTCGCAGGAGTAGTTCGACTACCCGCGGGCGATTCTCCGCGGCAGCCAAGTGCAGTGGGGTTGCGTGAAGGCGATATTCCTCCCCCTCGGGGCTGCGCGACCGCACGTCCCAATGCGCATCGACACGCGAGCCGTTGCGGATCAGAAGCTCCGCGAGCTCCGGTGACCCATCAGTCGCTGCAACGTGTAGCGCGCTCATTGAGCTGGCGTCCACCGAGTCAGCGGATGCCCCCGCGGCCAATAACGCGTTCGTCATCGGCACACTGCCCATGCGAACGGCTTCGACGAGTAAGCTCCCCTCGACGCGGTCGTCGAGCTGCACGCCCTCGAGCACCTCGTCGAGGCACTCCGCACTATCGTTCCGAACCCAATGTAGCGCCAACTCGTGCGCGTCCTTGGCCGCCGCGACGGCACATTGCGAAGAAACCTGGGGTTTGGCGGGGGGACCGGCGGTTGCCTCGACTTGTACGGAGCTCGATGCGGAGCGCGATGACGAGGCGAGATCGCCGGCCGCCGTATTGGTTGCGGGCCGACCGCAAGACAACCCAGCCCCACTGCCGAGCAACGACGTGACTCCCACGAACGCCAAGCGCAGAGCCCGACGTGTTCGAGCACCGCACGTCGAGAAGCGAGTCAAGGCCCCTCCTCGAGACTGACGTGGATCACGAAGTCGTTGATCTCTGCAGGGTCGAGAGCGACGGGCGGGTCTTGCTCCAATTTTGCTTGAACGGCAGGCCTCGTCCGGACCGACATGCGTTCGAATCCGACGGGGATCTCGCCCCAAGCAGGGTTTCCGCACACGGCGGTAGAATCTTTGTTGAACTCTGCGGCTCTCGAACGCGCGGAAGCGAAGAGCTTCGCACAGCTGGCGGCGCTCTTGGTCGCAGGCGCCAAGTCAATGGCAACTCCAGTCGCATGAGCCTCTTCCTCTCCCAAGAAGCACGCGCCGGAAACCTTGTGGGCCGAACACAAGAACGATGCTTCGACGTTCACCGGCGCGTTGAAGTGCATGCGCACCTCTTCGATGAAGTTGAGCAGCGCTAAGGCGAACACCGTACGCGTCGGCGGGGATTCGGCGGGCACGTGAGGTGTTCCCGTCCCTCTGCAGGCGATGTCCCGACGTTCGAAGTGGTACTCACCTTCATCGAGTGCAGTACCCGTATGGTCGCCAGGACCAGTAAACTCCCGTGCGTTGTCAGAACGCTCCCAAGACTTGATGCGAGCGTTGTCGGCCCCGTCAGCGACAAACTTCGACGCTGCACTATCGAATTCCACGAAGCGCGTGATGAACCCATCTTCGAGGCCTCGGCATCCGCTACCCCTTGTGCTCCGCTGGTAGATAGTTGACCTTGTCCGGTACTTGTGTTGCTAGGCACTGTGTTGCTAGGCACTGTGTTGCTAGGCACTGTGTTGCTAGGCACTGTGTTGCTAGGCACTGTGTTGCTAGGCACTGTGTTGCTAGGCACTGTGTTGCTAGGCACTGTGTTGCTAGGCACT
>JBNKUV010000040.1:5000-33285 GCA_050298815.1 Polyangiaceae bacterium | reverse complement strand
CGCTTCGTCCTACCCCAACTCGGAACAGCGTTGGTCGTTGATCGTCTACCGCGACGAAGGAGACGAGTATGTGGTGCGTAGCAAGCCGTTCACACCGAGCCTCGAGCGCTTCCAAGTCGATCTCTCCCAAGAAACATTTGGTGGTGGTGGCGACTACCCCGAAGCCCCGGATCAAGCGCTCTCCACGGCCGCCCAATTGCGCTGGCGAGGAGGAAAGGACGTTGCCCGCCTGCTGTTCTGGGTGGCGGATGCACCCCACCACCAAGAACGGGCGCGGGCACTGCGCGACGCGGTCTTGGCCGCTCAACGAAGCGATATTCATATCTATCCGGTCGCATCGAGTGGGGTGGACGAGCTGACCGAATACACCATGCGCTCCGCCGCACAGGTCACTCACGGTCGCTATGTGTTCCTGACGGATGACTCGGGCGTCGGTCGATCCCACAAGGAGCCGACCTTGCCATGCTACTACGTCACGACGCTATCCGATGCGATCCTGCGCTCCGTTGCGACCGAGATGAGTGGCCGTGTGTGGTTACCCGAGAGTGACCGCATCGTGCGACAGGTGGGCAACATCGACGGGCAGGGACACTGCAACAACGCAACGGGCGCGTGGGCTTTCTAGTCCAGTCATTCATGATCAACTCGGTGAGAACCTAACACCAACAAGTAGGGCCCTGGTGTTTGCATCTGGTCGTCAATCGTCCGCCAACTCCTAGCAGAGCTTCTTGCTGCAACTCGTCTACAACCTGCGGCGCTTCATCCCAGCCTTCCTGAACTGCCTCAACTCCGACCTCAGCGGACGACGGCGATCTGTCGATCAAATGGGCTTGGCCTGGCGTACGCAAGGCGCGACCCGCGGAAGGTGTCACCCGTTTCCTCGATGTCGCCGATCATGTCCACATTGAACCTCCGCCAATCCGGCAGCGACCGAGACGATGACGCCCCCCCAAGCTGCCAGGTCAGCACCTGAAGGCGACCGTCCTTCACGCCGAGGACGTGCGGTTCAACAACCCGCTGGTGCCCCTTGTACGCGAAGCGAAGCACTGTTCGATTCTCGATCGCGTCATGGATTTGTTGCTCTTTGGATCGGCGATGGGACGTGCGATTGAGGGCGAGGTCCGCGTTCGACGGCGCGGTTGGCCGAGTCGCAGGGCCTGGTCGCCTTGCCCTTCTGGCTTCGTGGCACATGGACGACAACGCGGCGAGCTGCGAGGGCGTGAGAGGCGGCATCGCTTCTTAAGTGCCTTCCATCAGCGGGGCGAGGTGGCGGGCGTGAACTTCGGCAGCCGCATCATCAGCGCGGTCGTTCCCCTCGGCGAGAAGGTCCGCGTAGACGAGCAAAGGGTGCACGCAACGTGGGTGCGGAGAATCGAAGGCCGGTGCTGCGGGCGATTTGAGGATGGAAACCGGGCCCCGTGAATCCGGGATGAGCCTGAGTTCGCGCGCGATGCTCTGCTCGTCCTTGTCCAGGTACAGGACGGTGCGAGCACCACGGTAGTACCCGGTCAGGCGCATCGCGGCGGCACCACCTCCATAGCGCCAGTCGCAAAGGCTATCGAGTACAGGTTCGATCCGCTTCTCGAGCTCATCGGGATTCGATTCCTTTGCGCGGAAGCGCCCAATTTCCAAGCTCGGAGCCAGCGAACTCGCGTACCCCGCAAGCCACATGGCGACGGCATCCTTCTTTCGCCCAGGTGCCCACCCATGTCGACGTCCCGCCTTCAGGAGCACGCCAAGCTCGATCAAACGATGACGGACCTCGTTCGCGGTCTGCGGTGAGACATCCGCGACATCCGCGATAGCCCGGGCCGTCGCTCCGAGGAGCTCTGGCTGAATGAGCAATACCAGCAGGACTCGATAGGCAGGCGCGCGCATGCCGAGGGACCGGACCCGCTCGGGCGGACGCTTGCCCTCCACGCGGGCGTAGTACCGATCTCCGAAACGCAGGTGACAGTTGCCGGCGGCATCCACGAAGTTGACGCGCTCTCGCTCGAAGAGGTCCCCGAGATTGCTGCCGACTTGAGGGGCCATGACGATGGTTGGGTGGGCGGCGGCAATTCCATGGACGATCATGTGCGCCTTCTCGCGTCCAAGATGAGAGCGCACGAACTCGCACGCCAGTTCGTAGGTGTCTTCCGGCGTCGTGACCTGCAAGATACAGTCCCATCCCGTTTCAAAAGGAGCCGATAGGAATTGGGCGTCCCGGACAAATGGGAGTTCGAGTAGACGTGCTAGGCAGCCCCGCGCCAGGCTGCTTTCCATGACCTCCATGTCCGGTAAAAACCCTTGTCCATTACTAATGGACAAGGGTTTTTTCTAGACAAAGTTGTCTACTCCAGCGCAGCGAGGTGTCCATAACTCACTGTTTTTATTCGGCTAGGCCATTTCGACATGTCACCCGGATGCCCCCGTTGCTACCGGCGCGTCATATCAGAGGAAGCCCCGCGCCACCGGCGGGTCATGTCAGACCAAGCCCGGCGCCTGCGGCTCAGACGTTACCGAGTACGACGACGACGCTCTCGGGCGCCTGCGCGCCGCGTCGCTGCCCGATGGGCGCATTGTCGAGTATTCCCACGACGCCTTCGGACGGCGCCCTAGGCCCGGGAGCGAACAGGGCGCTACGGGGTCGGCGTTTCGCCGATCTCTCCGCTGGCTTTGCGCGCTTGCCAGGCATCGAGTTTTTCCTTCGCGTGGTTCTGCGTTGGATCCACCATCTCGTCGTGGACTGGCATCTTGCCGGTTAACTCGATGACGTAGCCGTTCGGATCGCGAAAGTAGATCGACTCGATGAATTGGTGGTCGGCGACGCCTCTCGACTCGATGCCACGCGCTTCGCCTTTGGCGAGCATCGGTCTCAGTTGGTCGTGGGGGATCTCGAGGGCAATGTGCAGGTCGTAGTCATGCTGCTGCTTGAACTCGAAGGGCATGTCCGGTGTCTCGAAGAAGGCCAAGAAGGAACCATCGTCGAGGCGGTAGAACGTGTGCAGGGCCTTTGTTTCGCGTCCGCTTTTCGTCTCCTCGATCTCGAGCGTCGCGGAAAGCGGTAGGCCGAGAAAGTCTTCGTAGAACTGGCGGGTTTCTTCCGAGTCTCGACAGCGATACGCGTTGTGGTGCAGTCCTTTGATCATCTCTTACTGTTCCTTCACGTTCTGCGCTTCTTCTGCGCCGTCGTAAATGATGGCCTGTTCCGAAGCGTGCCAGATCGTAGACATGGTAGGTCGTGATTGCTCTTCGTGGACGTGTGCCACCAAGCCCGCGCTCCGCGCCACGATCGCGAAACCGCGCATGATCTCATACGGCACGTCGCAGTCTCCAAGTAGTGCAGCGATGGCACCGGTGGCATTGAGCGTGATGTGTTTTCCGTACACCTGATCCACTGCACGGCCGAGCTCCCGGGCAGCAGCAACGTGCTCGTTGGCGAGGCCCTGGCTCTCGGCGATTTCAAACAGACGAATCGATCGTGGATCATCGGGCTTGTGCTGCGGATGGCCGAACCCTGGTAAGGGTTTGCGTTCTGCGCGATGCTCGGCGGCGATAGCTCGCGCTTCTTCTGCGAGCGACCGCTCACTGTGCAGCATACGCTTCAAGAGCAGTCCACAAGCTTCCATGGTCCCCACGAAGACACTGCCGACACACGAGAGGCCAGCGGCAACCGCTCCCTGCATCGCTTCTGGTGCGCTCGAATAGACCAGGCGCGTGGTCAGTGCACTCGGCGTGAGTCCGTGCTCCATCAGCGTGACGAGGCAAGCATCCACGACCTTGACTTGCTGTGGGTTGGGTCGGCGCCCCAAGATCCCGAAAAACATCATTTCGGTGAACGTCAGTTGTCCCATCAGTTCGTGACACAGACTTCTATTTCGGATGAAGATGTCCTCCTGGGTGGAGGTGGCGATACTAGTTCTCGGGCTATGGTCAGCGGGGGCCACTTCGATCTCCGTTCAGGTTGTTTCTGAGGGAAGGCGCTTCTCCAGTTCGTGGCGTTGGATCTTGCCAGAGACGCTGCGAGGAAAGTCACCCATTTCGATGAAGTGCACGGCCTTCGGCCGCTTGTAACTGGCCAGCGTTGCGCGGCACATGTCGATGACGTCGGCTTCTGACAAGCTAGTGTCGGCGCGAGCCACGAAGGCCACTGGGACCTCTCCCCACTTGGGGTCTGGGCGGCGGACGACCGCTGCATCTAGCACTCGTTCGTCCTGAAGAATCACACGCTCGAGCTCAGCTGGATAGATGTTCTCACCACCGGACTTGATCAGGTACTTGACCCGATCGACGAAGTCGAACGTCCCATCGTCGTTCTGGATGAAGACGTCACCCATGTGGAACCAGCCACCCCGGAACTCTTCCTGGTTGACGCCTTCGGCGCGAAAGTAGCCGCTGAACAATGTGGGCCCCCGAATGCAGAGCTGTCCAGGAGTGCCCGCTGCGACCTCGCGTTCATCTGCATCGATGAGTTTGATCTCGCAGAGCGGACTCTTCTCCTTGGACAGTCGCGTCGGCGCCACGCCGACGGGGATCAACCCAGCAGAACACGGTGGGCACCCGGTTTCGGTCGCACCGAAAGTGTTCGCGTAGGGCGCATTCAACAGACGAGTGATGCGGGCTAGATCTGCCACGGGCACCAAATCCGCCATCACCCCGCACAGCTTGACGCTGCGCGGTCGAATGTTGCGAGCCTCGAGTTCGTCAGCAAAGGCGCCCACCATCCCCGGCATCAACAAGAGCCATCCCAGATTCTCGCTTTGCACCAATGACGCGAGGCGCTGCTTGTCGAAGCCATCGACGACGATCACTTTGCCGCCGCTGGCAAGCGCGCTCAACGCTGGGTCAGCGGCGCCCATGTGGTACAGGGGGGACCACGCGACGAAGGCGTCGCTGGCCGCGATGTTCAGATCGGATCGCATCACTAAGCCACGCCAAATCTCCGCGCGCTGACTGATCACCGCTCCTTTGGGAAGCCCAGTGGTGCCACTCGTGTACAGGATCAGGAGTGCATCTTCTGCATTCACCGCGGGATCGGCCGTACCCACTTCGGACTCCGCCAACAGGGCTTCGTAACGCTCTCCGAAAACAACGACCTGCCCCACGCCGTCGACTTGCGCGAGCTGCGGCTGAAGGCGCGGGGACACGAAGCTCGCCGAGGGCGAAACCAAGGTGATGCAATGTTGCAGCTCTGTCGGCGACAAGCGCCAGTTTTGACAAGCAACAGTGATCCCTAACGCCGCAGCTGCCAGAAACAGCTCCAGATACTCGGTGCGGTTTTCCGACAGCAGGGCTACCCGGTCCCCACGCGACAAGCCCAGCCGTCGCAACACGCTGGTCAGCTTGAGCACGCGGCGCCTTACCTCCGCGTAGGTAAGGGCGTGGTGTTCGCCTTCGATCGCTACCCGCTCCGGGAACGCGCGACTCTGGCTTTCGAACAACCCGAACAGCGTGGTACGGCTAGCCGCCGCCACAAGCTCTGTCGCCATGGAAGCGTTTCGGCTGGAGTGGGGCTGCTCATTTGGGGCGTGCGAGTCAGCAGGATCGGGCATCGGCTTCAATGGGTGTAGCTCCCAGGTACCGCAGTCGCCAGCCCGCATGCGAACGGGTCGTTGGCTGGTCCCGAACGACGCGCCGACGTGTCGCCTGTGTGCTAGCTAAACGGTGCGCCGCCTAACATACTCGGAGCCATGCGAGCTAGCTCTGTGGGGGTCTTGGTGGGTGCCCTCATCACCTCATCCCCCCCAGCGGCTGCAGACGAGTCGTCACCGACGCCCGCGAAACCGAAAGCGGAGCAAGCTCCAACTGCATCAGCTGGGCGGCCCCGCGCATTAGCGCCGGCAGCGTCGGGCCCCGCAGAGCGTGCAGCACTCGGCGGCAGCGATCAGAGCCGCGCTGAGGACACTTCCCCAACGCTTGCCGAGCAATCACTCTTGGCGGACGTGCGGCGTGTGGTTGTTGCCGTCGAAGAGGCGGGTTGGTTCATCGACGCCCACGAGTACGACGGAATCGTCCAGATTCTGCTGGAGTCAGCATGCCGCACGCCAGGGCCTGCGCGACAAGCTGCGCTCGAGAAGTTGGCGCGGCACGCCCGCGTCGACCCGGAGAAACTGTATTACGAGGAAGGGGGGATGACCGAGCGCGTCGAGGACGCCTTGACCGCATACCGGTACTGGGTCGCTCTAAAACGCACCCTCGAGCGGACCGATGAATGCCCATTCTACGTGGAGCCGAGCTACACGTTCCAAGGCCGCCAAACGGAGCGAGAGAAACTGGTCGTGCATCTGGAAGGTGGAGGTGTTGCCGAAGCCATCCGCATGGGTGACCGCTACGGCGTCGGGGGGGGCGGCAATGGGCGCTTGCTGTTGGGCTGGGGCTTCGGGGACCGCGTGAGTCTCCTAGCTGGTGGCGAGGTCGGCGGGGGCGCCGAGCTCAACCCGCCGAGTGAAGCGGAGCAGTTCACGCTGAAGTACCTTGCTGCGGCGCCCGTTGTGGCGCGTTTCCACGCTATCAATTGGTTGTACGACGTTGAGGCTGCCCCGGTCGTGATGCTCGAGGGCGATGAGTTGGCGTTGCAGTGGGGCGCTCGCCTGGGCTTCGCGGTGGGGTTGTCGACCCTGCGAGCTCGCGACTTCTTGCCCTGGGCGGGCATCGCCGTGACAGTCGACCATTACTTCCCCGGAGGCGACCGCCCTGCGACCCAGCTGATCCGCGGTGGCCTCCGCGTGGGTATCCGTTGGCTGCCCTAGCTCTGGCTCGTTCGGCGACAGTGACTCCCAAGTATTTGTTTTTGTTATGCAAGACAAGTGTTCAGTACTTAGTGCTTGAACTATGTTCAGTGTTCGCTAGATTGCTCCTCATCGGGCGCGGCTCCTCACCCGCGCCTCCTGCGAACCGAAAGACAACCGCCGCTCGCTGACGCGGGCGGCGGCGATTCTCGAAAGGTATGTGTCATGCGAATCTTCAGATACCGACAAGCTCTCGAGTCCTTGCCCGTGGATCCCTTCGCCGACCCAGACGGGGAGTGGACGTTCGAAACGTTGGTTGAAGCCGCCGGCTTCGACTTGGACGATGCAGACGTCAGCATCAGCGTGCTGACGGACTCCTTCCTGGGTCATCCTGACGGGTGCGCTGTGGTCAGCACGCCAAAGTCTGACTACCTCGCGGTCATCGATTGTGTGCCCGAGCCCGTTCGACTGCCCCTGCGCCAGCGACACGCGCCAGTCGTGGAGAGAGCGGCCTAGCCCGGCGGAGGCTATCGGAACTCCAGTCGCCAGCGGATGTCGGCGCCGAGATTGCCTAAGCTGGAGCTGGAGATGTCGTTGACGTTGTCATAGGAACCTTCAACACTCACCTGTTGGTTCAGACGCCACTCCAGGTTGGAGCGAACCTCACGGCTCTCGCTGATGCCACTGGTCACGTATGCGCGGATGCGCTCTGTTAGTCTTTTACCAACGGTAACCGTCGGTTCGGTGCGCCCAGTACGTGAAGAGTAGGAGCTACCGAAACGGAACTCGTCGATGACTGGTATCGCGTCCGTCACAGCACTGTCGGCGCCGGTCAGCGAGCCCAGGGCTTCGAGGGCAACGCTCTCGCCCAAGCTCGCTGACTGTGCTTGGTCGAGCTCAGCGCGCGTGAGCCCAACTGTCAGTAAGAGGAAGATGTCGTCTTGTGACAGTTTGGGTTGGCTCGTCAGGTCGATCTTCAGATTGTCCGCGTCGCCGTGGGCGTGCATGTAGATGCGCCATTGGCCACCCGCGGAGGCTGACTCGGCGCTATTGCCCGCCCCCGCACTTGGCGCCGATGTGTTGGAGGTTGCGGTGGAGTAGCGCCGATACTCCGTGTTCGCCCGCAGGTCGACTCGGGGAGATATGGTCGTGGGGTCGTCGAAGCGCACCTCACCGGCTTCGACTTCGAACTCGTTCCGGCGTAGCCGAATGCGCCCGCCGGGTTCGACCCGCATGCGCCCCCTCAAGCCGAAACGCTGATTCGTTCCCGTCAGCTGCAGTCCAGGGCGCTCTATCCGCAGATTGGCGTCGAGTAGGTTGTTGTTCAATCGCAGCGCCCGGTCCGATGTCACGACCACGTCGAGCTCTACACTGTCGCGTCTTGGGTCGTAGGATTCGAACTCGGTGCGCTTACCGCGGCGCGTGAGACTCGCGATGTCCGCGTTCATCGTGACGGGGCGGGAGTACTCGAAGGAGCGCAATGCCACCTTGCCGGTGACCTTGGGCAACGACCGCTCACCCGTTTCGAAAACGGGCTGCCACGTCGCCGTGAGATCGGCATCGACGGCGAGTTCGACGCCGTCGGTGACTGGCAGTGAAATGCTGCGGGCCTCGATTTCGCCGCGGAACTCACCCAACTTGGCGCCGCGTATCGGCGCGCGACCCCGGGCTTTGATCAGGCCGCCACCGACCGCCGCTGAGGCCCGTTCGAGCTCGAACGACCCGCGATCCAAGCGGACGCCAAACTCCACGTCGTTGAAGGTCAAGCCCTGCTCTCGCATCACGAAATGGCCACCACTGAGTGTCAGCCCACCACTGGGCTCGGGACTGCCCACTGGGCCCTTCAGCTGCAATTGACCCTGCACCGTACCGGCGACCTGGCTCAGGTCGGGCAACAGCATCGCCCAACTTGCCAAGTCGACCGGTCGAAGGACGAGGTCGAGGTCGAAGGTGGGCGCAGTAGCGACCTTCTCCACGCCACCAGACACGTCGAAGATCGCCTGCCGACCTTTGGGTGTCGACACTCGCAAGGTTACTTTCGGTGTCTCCAAGCGTCCCGAGCTCAAGGTCAGGTCCTCTATTGGCTCCGTCTCCACCTTGAAACCCTTCCACGCCACCCATAACGTTCCCACTTCTGCGACGGCCTGCGAGGCAGAAGGGTTTTCCGTTGGCATGCGAGCGAAATCGATTCTGCCGGAGAACTTGCCGCTTGGGCGCTGTTTGGTGAGCCCGACCTCGGGTCTCAGCTCGACCAAAGGACCCAGGTTCAGCTCATTGAAGACCAAGCCGCCCTTGGCGATGGCGTGTGCCTGGCGCGTGACCGAGAACTTGTCGAACATCACTTGCTGCCCAAACATCTGTCCGGAGACGTGGAAGACTCCAACTGCGCGGTCTTCCTCGAACGACCCAGGATCGAGTGGTGCGGGTACCTTGTGACCACAGGTGGACGGTTTGGGTTGAAACTGGGCGCGGCTGGGCGTTGGTTTTAGGTGAATGTCTAGCTTCGACGAGGGTAAGCGAGAACGGCCCAGCTGAATGGGGCTCATGTTGGCTCGGACCTCAGCTTCCATTTCGTCCAGGGTACCGCTGAGACGAGCAACGGCGCTGACAGTGCCGGAAGCGACGTCTGCCCAGCGCTTTGTGGGTTCGAGTCTCGACAAGGGCAGCGCATTGGCGATCAGATTGCCGCGTATCTTGGCATCTGGGCTGATGCGGACGCTCCCGATCACGCTCCCAGAGCCTTTACGCAGATGCAGATTCGGGATGTTGAGCATCATCCCGTGGTACCCAGCAGGTACGTCCTGCCAGTGAAAGTCGAATTCGGCCTCGCCCCGGTCGTAGACTTCGTCGAAGAGCGTCAAATCGCGCGCTTTGGCGTGGCCGGCGATTCGCAAGTCGCCGCCTCCACAAGGGTCTCCTGGACCGCCGATAACATGAGTGACTCGAGCATTGGCGTCGAGTGCACCTTTGAGCGTCTTCCAACGCGGGTCCTCGTCGAAGTTCCACATGGCGAGAAGGTCTCGGGTTCGGGCACCCTGGGTGGCGACCCCAAGAGCGGTCTTGACTGCAGGCCCCTCGTCGAAGGCGATTCGGCCGTGAGGGATGCGGAAGGTGCTGCTTCCCTTGGAGAGCACCGCGTCGTCGAGTTCGACATGCAACGGCTTGAAGGTCGTGTGCGGTGAGTGGATATTGCCCAACGGAAACCCACCGAAGACGAGGTCATCAATTCGAACATCGGCTTCGACTGTTGGGTCACTCATCTTGCCGCTGACGTTGGCGCTCATCACGGCCATGCCCGCGATGGGTATCGTCGTCAACGGGCTCAATTCGGTGAGATCGAGCTTGGCTTCCGGCACATCGATCTGCACCCAGTCAGAAAAACCGATGTGCACGGTGGTTCGCATCGAGCTCTGACCAAAGCGAACATCCATGTGGTTGAACTGGATGGAGTCTTCGCGCACGCCGAAGCTGCCTCGTATCACCGCCCGTGGTTTGGCCCCCAGCATGTGCATTCGGGCGGGGTCGTGAAACGCCCGGTCGAATATCTCGAAGTGCGTGGTCGTGATGTGGACGTCGCCGTCCAGTTTCGCGGGAAGGAGTGTGCCTTTGAAGTTTTGCACGAGCGCCCGCTCGATGTGCCATTGCACGATGGTGTTCGGTGTGATGCTGACGTCCCGCATCAACTCCGGAAAAGGCACGTCGGTTCCTTCCACCTTCCGTGCGTGCAGTGTGACGCCAGGTTCGAACGGAGCGATGGTCACGTCGTGGATTTCGACGGGTCCTCCGCCGTAGATGGCATTGAGGTGGGGGACCACGAGTTTGTCGTCGTGGAGGCGAACCTCGCCCTCGGAGCGATAAACCAAGCGACTGCCCGCGAGCAGAAACTGCCCCGTCCGAAGTGTGCCGTCGAACTCAGGCAGGCGCATGGAAGGATCGAAACGAAAGTCTCCAGTAAGGGCGGCCCAACCGTCGAACGTTGGCGCGCCTCCCGTTAATCGATTGAGTAAATTGACAGGTACGCGGGTGTCGATGGCGCCCTCGACCATGCCGAGTCCGCCTTCCGCGTTGGTGACAATGCGTAGCTGACTGCTGCGGAGTTCGAGTCGGTTCGGGGCTGGCTCTTCGTCGGTAGTCAGGGGGCACGCGGGCACCGTGCCCGGATCGGCCTCGATGTCCGTGTTGGCGGCCGCGGATAAGCGGCGGATGAGAATGCCATCACGATCGACCCGCACTCGCGCGTCTACCTGGCAGATGACGTCTTCGTCCCAGAACCATTCAGGACCGGGCAAGCCGTCCGTGCGCGTGCTTTGGAACAGCCCTGCCGGATATCCGATGCGACTCTCGCCGACGCTCAGTGCCACCTCCAGGGCGCGCTGATCCTCGACGAAGACGTCGAGGTCGATCGTTCCGGTGTCGACGTGGATGCCGTCAATCTCGACGTCGAAGCGGGCATCCGTTGCTGACAGCGAGCGAAACGGCGCGTGCTCCATTTGGGTGTCTCCGGACGTGTCCGGGAGGTGAAGGTCGAGGTTCTGCAGTTTGCCGTTGTCGAAGCGCAGGCGACAAAGCGGCCGGTCGATGGCGATGTCGCCGATGTCCAGACGCCCGGCGATCAGCGAAAAGACCCGCGGAGTGATGCCGATCTTGGCCGCACGAAACGCCGGGATCCCCCCGTCGGTGCTCTCCACTTGGACGTCGATGAGTGCGACTTCGAGGGGCAGCAGATTGATTTCGACCGCATAGCTTGCCTGCAGGCCAAGCAACTGCTCCAGGACCCTGCTGGTCTCCTGCGAGACCCAGCGTTGGGCCACATCCGATCTCGCGATGAAGCCCGCGCCCAGCGGCAACGCGCCGAGGATGGCGAAAACCAGACAAAGGAATCTGGCCAGGAGGCGTCCTGGGTCGACCCGACGTGCGGGACGATGAGAGTTCGCTTTCGCCATGGTGGAGGTTGGGGGATGCTCTTGAGCGGGATGCCGATGTCTGAACCTGGTCCCGCCAGCGGCAGCCTAGTGGCGGTGGCCTCGACCGGACGACATTTTGGGTACGCTTGACACCCTCTCGAGTCTTCCGTCTACGCGGCTTCAGCGCACTAGCTGGGTGACGCAGCTGCGCCACTATCTTCCTACGTACCGGCTGGGTGTTTTGGTTCAATGCGATCGTGGTGCCGGCGCCACCAATCGAGGCCGCTGTTGCGCGTTCCCTCCTCAAAGTTCCGTCCTCCACGGATGCCTCGCCGCAAGGGACCGCAGCTACTGGCGTCTCCGTTGGCGTCCCAGACTGGCGCCTAGGCGCTTTCCGCTTTGGGGCTTGGTGCCCTCTCGCTGGCCCGCCGAGCATACGAACGCATCAAGATTTTCGACGCATGGGGGGCGGCGACCCCCAGCAAGCCCTTTTCGGGAACGAGCTCTGCAACCACCCCGAACAGCAAAAGCAGGGTCCGTTCGAGATAGAAATACCCCTCTGGATAGCGCACGTTGGAGGCGACCTTGCGGAGCCTGCCGCGCAGCTGGTCGTAACCCACGATACTGCGCACTTGATCCGTGGAGAGAGACCGCAGGTCGTTGACTTGAACGGTGGCAAGGGCGTGCAGGTACTCTCGCCCAACCTGGCGCAAGAGTTCTCGGTCGCCATCCTCAGCCACGAACCCCATTTCCTCGATACCAAGCAGCACTTGGTCCGCGTTCTTGACCAGGCCCCCCACGATCACCTTCTTCAGCCCGCTCACGAGTGCTTCGGACACCTCCGCAACTGCGCCGAAGTCCAACAGCACCACTTGATTGCCCCGGACCAGGAGGTTTCCGGGGTGTGGATCGGCATGGAACACCCGGTGCTCCAGGAGCATCGACAAGTAGGCGCCAACCAAGCTGTCCGCGACCTGCCCTGGCTCACCACCCGCAGCGCGAACCGCATCGGCGTTGCTGAGTTTCGTACCTTCTTCCAGGCTCAACACCAGCACCGTGGCTGAGCTCAGGGCAGGGAACACCTTCGGTACTGAGACGTCGCGGCGACCCGCCAAGACTTTGGTGATGCGGGCGATATTGCTCGCCTCCCGTTCGAAGTCGGTTTCGTGGCGCAACATCTCCCGCAGCTGTCGCACGATGGTGCCCATGCGCCGGAATCCAAACACCCGATACAATACTGGCGTTACCCAGCCGATGACCCTCATGTCGACGTCGACGAGTCGCTCGATGTCCGGGTAGAGAATCTTGACGGCCACGGGCTGACCACCCACTAGCCTCGCCCGGTGAACCTGGGCCAGAGAAGCCGCCGCAAGGGGCTGCTCGTCGAACGTCTTGAAGCGGGATCTCCAGTCCGTACCCAGCGCGGCGCGCAGGCGATGTTCGATAACCGCCATGGGGCGGGGGGGGACCGCATCTTGCAGCCGGCTGAGCGTCGACGCATACGCTGCTGGCAGAAACGTACCAAGGATACTCGCGACCTGACCGAACTTCACATAGACACCGCCCAAGCCGCAGAAGCCGTCCACGAGTCGTTCAGCGTTTTTCTCGTGCAACGAAGTCCAACGCGCCGCCAGGAAACGCTTTCCGCTCAGGCGCCACACTAGCCACTGCAACAAGTACGACAGCGCGATGCGCGAGAAGAGCCACAACGCTCTGAGCGAACGGATCACCACGCGACCAGTCCCATCAAGCGGCAAGGCCAGCCCACAGCATCCATGGGCGCACGTTGGCTTGCGTGCGCACCGGGCTCGGGTGCTTTCCGATGCTCGTTCATTGTCGTTGTCTTGGTTTGAACTCTGTTCGACTGGTCTCTGGACTTAGCCCATTGCAGCGGCGAGCGCTGGTCCTGCTGTCGCTCGGGCCGAGTGTAGCGTCCAGCTTTGGGGCCGGCAATTCGGCTTCTCAGTTGGTCTCGGAAGTGAGCCGGGCTTCCACTTCCAGCTTGTTGCAGCGCCGAGCACTCCCTTAAGTTGTCGCTCATGGGCGACTTCATCTTCACCATGACGGACGTAACGCGGGTGCATCCACCCGACAAGGTGGTGCTCAAGAGCATTCACCTTGCGTTTTTTCCGGGTGCCAAGATCGGCGTGCTCGGGGTCAACGGTTCCGGCAAGTCCTCACTGCTTCGCATCATGGCAGGGGTTGATACCGAGTTTTCGGGGGAGGCCAAGCCAAAGCCTGGGACGAAGATTGGCTACTTCGAACAGGAACCAAAGCTTTCGGGGATGGAGACGGTTCGAGATGCGGTCGACGATGCCGTGTCCGAAACCCGGAAGTTGCTGACCGACTTCGAAGAGCTGAACATGAAGTTCGCCGAACCGATGTCGGACGACGAAATGGAAGCGTTGCTCGGCAAGCAAGCCGCACTTCAAGATCAGATCGACGCTGCTGACGCTTGGAACCTCGACTCGACCGTCGAAATCGCCATGGACTCATTGCGTCTGCCCGCCCCCGATCAAAAAGTCGAGCACCTTTCGGGCGGCGAGCGTCGTCGCGTCGCCTTGTGTCGGTTGCTGCTCAGCAAGCCTGACCTCCTTCTTTTGGACGAGCCCACGAACCACTTGGATGCCGAGTCCGTTGCTTGGCTAGAGCACTTTCTTCACGACTTCACGGGGACGGTCGTAGCGGTTACCCACGACCGCTACTTCCTCGACAATGTGGCGGAATGGATCCTCGAACTGGATCGCGGACATGGCTACCCCTTCAAAGGTAACTACTCGTCCTGGCTCGAGCAGAAGGCTGCCCGCTTGGCGGACGAAGAAAAGCAAGAGAGTGCCCGCCAGCGCAAACTCAAGCAAGAACTAGACTGGGTGCGTTCGTCGCCCAAGGCGCGCCACGCCAAGAGTAAGGCACGTTTGGGTGCCTACGAAGAACTCGCCGCCCAGTCTTCCCAAGTGTCTTCGGATGCCTCCGAGATCACCATCCCGCCCGGTCCCCGGTTGGGCCAAAACGTGCTGGAGGCCAAGGGACTCACCAAGGGATTCGGCGATCGCCTGCTCATCGACAAGTTGGACTTCAAGCTGCCGAGAAGCGGCATCGTTGGCGTGATTGGCGGAAACGGGGCCGGCAAGTCGACGTTGTTCCGCATGATCGTCGGCGAAGAGAAGCCCGATTCGGGCGACTTGATCCTCGGGGATACCGTGCAGGTCTCCCATGTTGATCAGAGCCGCGAGGCACTTGATTCGGAGAAGTCCGTTTGGGAGGAGATCTCCAAAGGTGAAGATACCATCGAGTTGGGTAAACGCGAGGTTGCATCGCGTGCATACTGCTCGTGGTTCGGCTTCAAGGGCAGCGATCAACAAAAGAAAATCGGTACCCTTTCAGGTGGGGAGCGTAACCGTGTTCACCTGGCCAAGTTGCTCCGAACGGGCGGCAACTTGTTGCTGCTCGATGAGCCGACCAACGACTTGGATGTCGAGACCCTACGTGCGCTAGAGAGCGCGCTCTTGTCGTTTCCAGGGTGTGCGGTGGTGATCAGTCACGATCGTTGGTTCCTGAATCGAATTGCGACGCACATGTTGGCCTTCGAGGGCGACAGCCGCGTCGTGTGGTTTGAGGGCAACTTCGAGGAATACGAAGCGGACAAGAAGCGGCGATTGGGCGAAGATGCGCTTCGCATCAAGCCGATGCGTTACAAGCCTCTGGTGGGGTGAGTCGCTGATCGCGTCGTGGGTTGGCCGATGCGCGTTGACGCCGTGCGCTATCAGACGTCAGGCAGCGTCTTCTCGCCAGGGCGACGGTCGTTGGGCGCCTTTGTGTCGACGGTGTTCGCGATGTCGTCGGGGAGCGAGTCTTCGAGCAGGCGTATCTCCTTGGAGCCAATCGTGATCACGTCACCGATGTGCAGTTCGGTCGCTTCCGTGATGGGTTGTCCGTTGACGGCGGTACCGTTGCGACTGCCGAGGTCCGCCACCTCGACGCGCTCGCCCATCAAGCGAATTGCCGCGTGTTCGCGCGACGCCGTTGTGCTGTCGATGACCACCGAGCAGTAGTGACTGCGACCGATGGTCGTCTCCCCCTGTCGCAGAGCAAAGCGGTTGTCGCCGATCTTCAGCCACAACATTACGCCGCCCCACGCTTTCTCGGTAGGCTCAGCAACACGCGGGTGCCTCCCTGTTGTCGGGGCGTGATGGAAATCTCACCCGAATGTTCAGTCACGATTTGTCGCGTCAGCCAGAGCCCCAAGCCGGTGCCCTGTCCAAACGCCTTTGTGGTGAAGAACGGCTCGAAGACCTGGGATAATACCGCTCCCGAGATGCCGGGGCCGTTGTCCAGAATCTCGACACAGACTTGCTCGTTCGTGGCGGACACCGCGAGCCAAACCTTCCTTCCGCCCTGAGAAGCCGCATCAATCGCGTTGGATACGACGTTGATGACCGCATGGGCGAACCGGGTCGGGTCATGAGGCACTGGCACCTCATCTGCCGTCTCCATTTTGCATTCCAGGTCGACACGATGGGACTCAGCTCGGGGTCGTGTCATCCGCAACGCCAGATCCAACGATCGCTTCAACGGGGCGTGTTCCAGTTGGGTTGAACCGCGACGGGCAAACCCAGTCATCAGATCGACGAATGTCGCGATGCGCTCCGAAGCGGCCTCCAAGTCAGCCGCCACTTCGACGATTTCACTACTGAGCTCCTCGCGAGAGACCACTGCCAACCAAGCCGCGTTGCTGCGAATCACGGCCAACGGGTTGTTGATCTCGTGGGACAGCGTCGCTGCCATGCGACCGACCTGCGCCAGGCGCTTGCCATGTTCTACCTCCCGCTCCAAGGCACGCTTTTCTGTAACGTCCAGTGAAACCTCTGCCCAGGTGATGACGGTGCTGTCGAGGCGTTCACCCCCGCTCGAGCGCGACACCAGAACGAGCACTTCATGTCCTTGTCTGTGCCGCCGAAGGACCTCACGTGGTCCGTGGGGCTCGCTCTTGTCGAGGGCACAGTCCCCACCCAAGAAGCTCAGCTGTTGTCCGAGCGCCTCCTTCTCCGAGTAGCCATAGGTGTGCTCTGCCCCGCGGTTCCAGAACACAATCTTGCCGTTGGCGTCCAGGCCGATGATCGCTTCGAAGCTGGACTGCAGGAGCAGTCCGAGTTCCTTTGCTCGGGTAGAGAGGTTGTGCCTGCGACGGTCCGACTCCGCCAGTGCTAGCTCCCTCACGAGGAGATCAGCGATCGCGGGTGCGTCGAAAGGCTTCTGGATCGTCGGCACCGGTGAGACATGGGGTAACGCGCCCCGGTCTGCAATCAAGTAGCAGCGGGTCCAGGGGCCGCGTGAGCGAAGTTCATGCAACACCTCGCTGTATCCAAGTGCAGCTACATCCAGAACCGCCACGAGCGGTAGCCCTCCCGGCACATCTTGTGTCGAGCGATGGTGGTCGATCCCTCGCCGCTCCAAGGCCGACCCCAGCGACTGCGCCGCTACGTCGTCTGGAGACAGTATTAGTATCGACATACCCTCTCAGGCGACGCTCCTGCGTGTCCGCCCTCGTTGTTTACGCTAGCACGGGCGCCGCTGTTAGTGAAAACCCGAAATACGAGTTATGCGGCGGGTGAAGGCCGGCGCGCCGCTGAAGGAGGTTCTTCAGTAGCGTCAGCCTGCTAGGTTGCCTGTGCGACGTGTGCTTCTGCGTGAGCTTTGGGCAATGGCGGAGCAACGACGTCAAAGGGCGCCCCACTGCCACGCTTGAGTTCGAGACGGACGGCGCGGTGCGGAAAGCCAGTTTGCTGGAGGATGGCCTGGACAATCTCTGTCACTTTGACCCCACCCGCTGGGCTCACCACTACAGAAACAACCAGAGGTACGACGCGCCCGACAAGACCGACTCGTTCTGGCACGTTGTCCACCTCCGGGATCTCGACTGAACGCACCAGCGCACGCACGTTGATCGCCCGAGATATGCCTTTGACGTTGCGCACGACGACGACCTCATCCGCTTCCAAGAACTCCGCGATGCGTGCGGCCAGTTTGTCTACACCTCCCCACGCAGTCACCTCGTCGAAGGCTAGGCCGATCCAGTAGCGCGCGCCGTCGATCAGCGTGTTGACCCGAGGCTCGCCAGTGGCCAGCTTGCGTGCTGCAACGAAGCGTAGGCCTGGGCTCGCACCACGATTGAGTCGTTCCAACAGCTCCGTAGCCGGCGGTGCATCGAGCAACTTCACATCCACGTACTCGTCGACGCTCGCAACGCCAAGTGCCAGTGCAGGACCGAAGGACAGATCGGCCTTCGGCTTGAAGCCCTGGCTGTAGTGAGTCTTGATGCCGGACCTGCGAATGACCCGCGGCAACTCTCGTAGAAGATCTAGATGCCCGAGCATCGCTGCAGGTCCCACCTTTTCGAAACGCAACCGCCAACGTTCTGGATCGCCCGCCTCTCGGCGCGGCCGATAGCGCTCAGGAACCGGCGTGTTCTTGCCCGGTTCGTTGCCGACGACCGGCAGTCGAGCGCGCTCACCTGGCTGGTGGGCGCCCACGGATCCCAAGTAGTCGATACGGTCGCTGCGCATCCCGCTCAGGTCACAGGCTACGCCGCAGTCGTAGCAGACCAGCTTGCGCTGGTCTGAATTTGCTTCTTGGGTGTTGGTGTGATGGATGAACATTCCCTTTACTTTGCCGCACGGCGGGCTCAGGCGGCTCTGCAACGCCTTTCGGTACTCGCGCAACAAGAAACCTTCTTCCAACCCAATGTCGAAGTGATCCCACGGCAGCCGCGCATTGGTCGGCAGCGTGCCGAGGTAGAGCGTGGGATCGACGGCGAAGTGCTCCATCGCCTCGCGCCAGACGTCGAGGCGAAACTCCTCTTCCCAAGAGTCGAAGCGGGCGCCTCTTTCGAACGCGCGTTCAATCACTTTACCCAAGCGGCGGTCCCCACGTGCAAGAATGCCTTCGAGCACGCTGGTGTCGGCGCCGTGGGTGCGCAAGCCGAGGCCCTTGGCGCCCGCAGCCGCTTGCCGCAAGAGGTTCTGCTTGCGTCGGATATCGGGCAAGGTGTCCATGGCGGCCCACTGAAAGGGCGTGTGGGGCTTGGGCACGTGAGTCGATACGCTGACAGTTACTTTGGCGCGACCGCGCGCATGCTTCTTGCCGATCGAAAGAGCATTCTTGCCGACCTGCACGATCCCTTCAACGTCCTCGTCGCTCTCAGTCGGTAGCCCGATCATGAAGTAGAGCTTCATCTTGTCGAAGCCGCGAGAGAACGTGCGCTCGGCGGTGTCCATCAACTGCTCTTCGGTGACGTTCTTGTTCACCACGTCGCGCATGCGTTGCGTACCGGCCTCTGGTGCGAAGGTAAGGCCCGCCGCCCGTACCTTGCGCATGTCGTCGAGCAGATCGTCTGCTAGGCCGTAGGCTCGTAGCGATGCCACGCTCAGGCTGACTCGTTCGGGCGCCGTCTTTTCCACCAGTCGCTTGATCAGCGGGGAGATGCAACTGACATCAGCTGTGGACAGTGCCGTCAGGCTGACCTCGTCTTGGCCGCTCTTTTCCAGGGCGCGCTCAACGGTTGCGATCACGTCGTTGGGATCGCGCTCGCGCACCGGCCGATAGATCATGCCAGCTTGGCAAAACCTGCAGCCTTCGGTGCAGCCTCGCGCGACCTCGATGCTCATGCGATCGAAGATCGCTTCGGGGCCACCCACTGGGCCATCGTCAGGGAATGGAAAGCGATTGATGTCTTCGAGTAGGCGTCGCGAAACGGGGAATGGCGCGGTCTGGGAGGTCGTGCCGACGACCACTTCGAGGCCCGAGGTCTCATCCACGGCAGTCTCGTACAGCGACGGAACATAGACGCCTTCGATACTTGCAAGCCGCTCTAGGCGGTCGTTTCGGCTGAGCCCCTCGCTCTTGCTCTGCGTCCACGACAGCGCTACTTCCTTGGCCAACTCCTCGCCATCGCCGATGGCGATCGCGTCGAAGAAGATGGCCATCGGTTCGGCGTGGGTCGCGACTGGCCCACCGGCGATGACCAGCGGGTCGTCGTCACCGCGATTGGCTGATCGCAGCGGGATACCGCCGAGCTCCAACATCAAGAGCACGTTGGTGAAGGTGAGTTCGAATTGAAGTGAAAAGCCGACGACGTCGAAGTCGCAAAGCGGGCGATAGTTCTCCAGCGAGCGCAGCCATTCACCATTAGCGCGCAGCTCAGCCGCCATGTCCACCCAAGGCGTGTAGCAACGTTCTGCAAGGATGCGCTCATCGTCGTTGAGGATCTTGTAGAGCATCCGGTAGCCCAGGTGGCTCATCCCGATGTCGTAGATGTCTGGGAAGGCCAGGCATACGCGCGCCTGAACTTCTGCCCAGTCTTTGAGACGGCTGCCGTGTTCCCGCCCTGTGTATCGGGTTGGCTTGGCCACTTTGTCCAAGAACGGGGCGTAGGGATGATTCAAGAGTTGTGGCACGACGGCTCTCCGGATCCTGTTTCGGTGGGGTTCTGACCGGCAACCAGTTTGGCAGCACGGACTCGTGCAGGCCAAAAACGGGCGGTGGACGGGGGCGCAGCTTGAGGGGCTTGCTCTGGTTGGTCAAGGGTTCTACCAACTGGGGTGAACCAAGAACGAAAAGCGCGCTATGTGCAGCGCATGACGAAATGGGTCACGGCCACGCTCGCTGGGCGACACGACTGGGATACCGGGCTTGCAACCCTGCGGTTGGATGCTGAACCGTTCGACTTTTCGCCGGGGCAGTTCGTCAATCTCGCGCTAACGCTGAACGGCGAGCGCATCAAGCGGGCCTACTCCTTGGCCTCAGCCCCTGGCGCTGCCCCCGAGTTCTATCTGGCTGAAGTGGACGGCGGTTCGCTATCTCCGCATCTCCTCAGTTTGAAACCTGGTCAGCACCTCGAGTTGGACTCGAATGCACAGGGATTCTTCACACTCGATTGGCTTCCGAGCACGGTTTCCGAGCTGTGGTTACTGGCTACGGGCACGGGGTTGGGGCCATTCGTCTCTTTGTGGCGAAGTGGTGCGTTGTTTCCGAAGTTCCAACGCGTCGTCGTGGTGCACGGCGTTCGAACTGGCTTTCAGCTCGGCTACCGCGAGGAACTCGAGCGGTTGCGGGAGGTGCATCCGCTCAGCTATGTGCCGTTGCTGACTCGCGCTGAGCCAGAAGCCGGCATGTTGGGTGGGCGGATCCCCGCTGCCATCAACGACGGTGGGCTCGAGCAAGCGGCGGGCTTGAGATTCGACCCGGAACGATCCCACGTCATGCTTTGTGGCAACCCGGACATGATCCGCGAAGCGCAGGAGGCACTCGCCAAAAAAGGTCTGCGTAAGCATCGCCAACGCTCCCCAGGACACGTCACTACCGAGAAGTATTGGTAACGAACAGCCAGGCGTGAAGACGCGACGTCTGATGGATCAAGCCCGGCCGTACACGGGTATCGCGGCGCCCGTCACGCCCGACGAGTCCGGGCTCAACAGGAAGGTGATCACGTGGCTCAATTCTGTCGTGCTCACCCACTTGCTGGGATCGGCCTTGGGCATGGCCGCTCGGTTCGCTGGAGTATCGATGGTGCTGGGAAGCACTACATTGATGCGTACGGCCGTGTCTGACAGTTCTGCGGCGGCAGTGCCCACCAGACTGACCAGCGCTGCTTTCGAGGCGGCGTAGGCAGCAGCTCCGGTGCTTTCCCAAGGTCGTTGAACGGCACGTGAACCCACGGCAACCACCGAGCCCGCTCCATGATGGATCATGTGTCGGAGCAGTACGTGCATCCCGACGCGGGCGCTATCGAGATTGAGGCTCATCATGCGTTGCCACGTCGCGGGGTCGGTTTCGTAGAACGCTTTGCCACCCGCCCAGCCTCCGGCGCATAGGGCGGCACCGGTAACCGGTCCCCAACGGTTCTGAGTGGCCGACAACACCTGCGCCCAATTGCTCTCACTGCTGGCGTCCAGCGCAAAACAAAGGGCCTGGGCTTCGTCTTTGAGCGAGCCGAGGGCCCCTTCGTTGAGGTCTGTAGCGACGACGCGGTGCTTGTGCCGGATCAGGTGCCAACACAGGTATTGACCCAGGCCTCCACCCGCACCGGTCACTAGCGTGATCGGTTCGCGCGCGGCAGTCCCAGAAGTATTCAGCGTTGTCGTCGTCACTTTCACGGCGGTACCTCAATCGTCGAATACTACACCGAGTGATAGGCGTGCCGTCAGGTAGACGGGATGCCACGCGTCGAAAATGTTGAGACTGGAGATGCTGTCTCTACCCAGCGGCGACGTCGCGATGTTTAACTCCTCGTCGTCGCACTGCGATGTGCGAGAGACCGCGAAGGGGCTGTTGTCGTCGTCCGGATCTTCTCGGATCAGGCAGCGTCGGTCCTCGCGCAGCTCGTACTCGACGCCGAACCCGCCAGCGACAGTGAAGATGCCCCACTGTCGCTGCGAACCGAGTATGACGCTCAACCGACGCTGTTTGTGCGTCAAGGAGTCCATCACTTCGCCCCGGTCGACTGGATCGAAGGCCCCTGCATTGTCGCCCGCGAAGTCGCTCAATGCCCGAGTCCGGTAGTCGATATCATAGAACGTCAAGCCTGTGCGGATGACCGTGCCGCGGAAGGAATCTCCATCCAACCAGAAACCGAGGCCGATGCTGGCGCCTGCGATCGGACCCATGCCTGACGACTGCTCCAGCTCGTCCACTTGATTGAAGACGACGGGCTGTTCACTGACGACGAACATGGGCACGGTCTCGACCGTCAACCAATCGAAGGTGTCGAACTCGAGTTCGAGGTAGAGCTGACCGTATAGCAGCCAGTTGAGCGGATCGAGGCGCACCGAGAAATTCGGCATTTCGAAGTCGCTACCGCCGCTTGCCGGCGGTGGCGGGGGAGGCGTTGCCGGTGGCTGAGCAGCGTAGCTAGGCTGTTCTGGAGGCGGTGGTTGGGGTTGCGCGTACGGTGGTGGTTGGCCTCCGGGTGGCGGTGCGGCGGGCGGTGGCTGCTGCGGATAGGGCTGTTGTGGTGGGGGGGGTTGGGCCGCCGGCGGTGGATAGGGCTGCTGCTGAGGAGGCGGGTATGGCTGTTGTTGGGGTTGGGCTCCTGGCGGCGCAGCCGGTGCTGGCGGCGGAAACGTCGGTTGGGGCTGTGTTTGCGCGTGAGACGGTGAAGCAGCGGCCAGCACTAACGAAGCAATCGCGAAAGGTACCCGAAGCCTAGGCATGCCAAGAGCATAGGCCGCGTCTGCCGGGGACGTCTTGTTTTTGGACTCGCTCCTGCCGGTGGGACGGATTTTCCATGCGCCTGAAAGCTCGCAGCGTGACGCCCGTCGCATCCTGGTGGGTCGAGGTAGCACCCCAAAACCAGGGGCAAATTCATGATTGTGACTTTGACGTTGCGGAACTAGGTTCGGGTCCACCGCGGTGGGACGGGCCGCAGAAGGAGTGGCGACACGTAAATGGCGATAAAGCTTGAGTTGAGTTCAAAGAATGTCTTGGAGTCCCCAGCGGAGGCTTTGGCGGTGCTGGTGTTCGAGGGGGCGCTATCCAAGCAAGCCCATTTCGCAACGATTGACGAGGCGGTTGGTGGTGCGCTGACCGAGCAAGCGGCGGGTGCAGACTTCGTGGGCAGCGAGGGCCAGACTTTGGAGTTGACCACCCTCGGCGGCCTAACGGCACGGCGCGTGTACCTCGTCGGCTTGGGGTCCAAACGCGGATTTGCTGCTGGTCGCTTGCGGCATCCGCTGGCGACTGCGGTGCGGTGCGCTGCGCAGACTGGCAAAATCGCCTCGCTCGCTGTCAGCATGCCCGAGCAGGTCAAGGGCTCTCTGCTTCGCGCAGCCGGCGAAGCTGTCGGCCTCGGCGCCTATCGCTTCACCAAATACTTCACTGGGGAGCGCCGGCCGCAGCGTCTGTTGGAGCAGGTCACCTTGTTTCGTCAAGGCAAGGCGACGACAGCAGAGCAGCGCGCTGTGGAACTCGGCCTCAAGGTGGCGGATGCGGTGGCCATCGCTCGGGATGCGGTCAACGAACCCCCCAACGAGCTGACACCCGTGGTCATGGCGAGCATCGGCCAGAGCATTGCTCGCAAAGGCAAAATGAAGTGCAAGGTGATGGACAAGGCGGCACTCAAGGCCGCTGGTATGCACCTGCATTACGCCGTCGGACAGGGAAGCGCGAACGAGCCCCGCCTGATCCACCTGCAGTACGTGCCGAAAAAGAAGAATGCGAAGAAGCTCGTATTCGTCGGCAAGGGGCTCACTTTCGACTCCGGCGGGCTCAGTATCAAGCCGGCGGCCAACATGGGCGAGATGAAGAGCGACATGGGGGGTGCCGCGGCAGTGCTGGGTTTGATGGCCGCGATTGCCGAAGTGCAGCCGAATGTGGAGGTCCACGCCATCATCGGGGCCGCGGAGAACATGCCCGACGGAGCCGCGTACCGTCCGGGT
Organism: Polyangiaceae bacterium; assembly: GCA_050298815.1. GTDB lineage: Bacteria > Myxococcota_A > Polyangia > Polyangiales > Polyangiaceae > SZUA-265. The sequence continues at coordinate 9,240 of JBNKUV010000040.1, read as the reverse complement.
GACATTTTTGGCTCGCTTGACGGCAAGACCGTGGAGATCATCAACACTGACGCTGAAGGTCGTTTGGTTTTGGCCGACGCGCTCGCCTACGCTCGTGAGCTCGCCCCAGATTTGATCGTTGATGCTGCTACGTTGACTGGCGCCTGTGTCGTCGCGCTCGGCAAGCTCTACTCGGCCTTTTACACGGCGGACGAGAAGCTCGCGCGGCAGTTCAGCGCGGCCGCCAAGGAAGCGGGCGAATCATTTTGGCGCATGCCTCTCCTCAGCGAGTTGCGGGAGCAGCTGGATAGCGATGTGGCAGACCTCAAGCACACTGGCGAGCGCTGGGGTGGTTCCATCACCGCGGCACTGTTTCTGCGAGAGTTCGTAGGCGACGTGCCATGGATTCACTGCGATGTGGCTGCGCCCGTACTCTACGACCGTGCTCGCGGAATGTACCCCAAGGGTGGGACAGGGCACCCGGTGCTCACATTCCTCAGCTTGGTCGAAGCTTTCCGTTGAATTTTGGCGTCAGGCCGCCCATCACCACGCCTGATACATCCGTTCTTGGTCTCGGCCCAGGCTCGGCGTAAGCTGGGCCCCATGGCGCAATCCGTCGTCCAAGGGCTGGCCATCGAGGATGCGACCGCGGGCGCCACCGTTCGCGCCAATCTTTTCGTGTCTGGCGCGTTCTCCTGGTTGGCGACCGTCGCTGTCCCCAGTCTAGGCGCAGGGTTCTGGGTGCTCTCGAGTGCTGCGGCCGCGCTGTTGTCCTTGCTGGGGGGGTTGCTCCTGGCGCCTCGGATGCCGAAAGTAGGGCGCGCCGTCACCATGGCGGGGTTGCTTGGGTTCTCGACGCTCACCTGGGTATTGCTCGGGCCTGCGCTTGACGTGGGCCGCCTCGAGCCAGTGCGCGCGGCGGCCGGCGCCGTGGGTTGGATGCTGTTCGCGTTTGGTTGGGGAGCTGTGCGGAACATCCGCTCTGTGCCGGAAAACGACCCACGTGTCATTCGCTCCGAGCCGTTGAAACCTCGACGGTCACTGCCGCCTGTCACCCACGTCGTTTTTGGGTTGGCCTTGCTTGGGGCTTTGGTCCCCTGGCTGTTGGCTTGGCGCGTTTCGCGGCCCGATCATGCTCTGCTGGCCCACAGCGCTGGTTTGCTGTGCGCCATCGGGATGGTTTCTGCTGGCGCACAAATCAGTGTGATGCGGGGCAGAAAGGTTCGTTTGCCCAGCCCCGCGCATCGTCTCAACGCTGCGTCGAGCGCTCTCTCGGGTTTGGTTGTCGTCGCGGTGCTCGGTCTGGTCATTTGGTTGGTGCGGAACTGATGGGTCGCGTCATCGACATCCTGAGCATTTTGCTCGTTGCGGCGGCCGCAACGGCGTTCTCACTCGGGGTTATTGCGCTGGGCGAGCAGCGTGACTTGCATGCCCTGTATTGGCTGGTTGTGGGGGGATTGGTTTTGAAGGCTTCCGTCGACTTGCTGCGACCAGGGAGAAGCTCGCACTGATGGAGGGTTGCCGGGCGCATGGATGACCAGCGGCGCTGCTGCCTCCGAGCCGCATTTGGACTCCTGCTCTTCGCCTGTTCGGCGCCGGAGGCGAGCCCTCCAAGGTCGACCAACGGCGATCCGGGGGTGGTGGCGAATGTCGGGACCGCCTCGCTCGAACCTTCCCTCGTGCGCGGGGTCTCGCAGGCGCGGGGCATTGATGCAGAGTCGGCGCTGACCGCACTGATCGATGATGCGCTGTTGGCTGAGCGACTGCTGGAAGTGGACCCCGGACTGGCGCAATACCTGGCCCGCACGGTGCTGGCTCGCCGCATGGCCACGACTTTCATGGACGAGGCTCGCGCTCACGGACCACCCACGGAAGAAGAAGTTACTGAGTTCACGCATCGTCATTGGTGGGTCTTGGATCGCCCAGCTGCTGTGCGGGTCGCTCATGCGGTGGTGCGCTGCGAAGCCTGCGAGGATCCGGAAGGGGCAGAAGCGCTAGCTGAACGCATCGCCGAAGTGACTACGGGCATCGAGGACAGTGAGCTGTTCATTGAAACCGCAAAAGGTGTTGACCCCGGTGAGTTCGACGTCGTCGCCCAGGAGCTGCAGCCAGTGTCAGCCGATGGCCGCGTCGTGATGCTGGACGAGCAACCCGGCGAGGGATTCAGCTTTGGCCGCTATCACGAGGCATTTGCGGCTGCAGCCAACGCTTTGGAGCAGGTGGGTCAGCATTCGGCCGTCGTTCGCAGCCCATCGGGGTTTCACGTGATGCTGGTGCTCGAGATTCTGCCCGAGAGGCGCCTGGGTTACGAGGAACGCGCGGGCATTCTAAGAGACGAGATCGTTGCGGCGCGCGCCCGGAACCTCCAGAACGCAGTCGTCACACGCGGGCGCCGTGAACTCACGGTGGAGGTGACCCGCTCGTTTGATCACGACACGCAACAACTACTGGATGTCCGATGAGCCGCCGCTCGATTGCGCCACGCGACCAGAGCCCATCGGGATTCGCCGCTCCGCTGGGCAGACTATGCGATGCGCTGGGCGCCGTGGCCGCGGCGGTGGTCGATCCAGAAGGCGAGACGGTGGACTACGCCGGAAGCTTGGACCCCTTCGCGATCCGGGTGGTAGCTGCAGAGCTACAGCTCCTCATGGGGGCCTTGGTACAGCCCGAGTTCGACGGATGGTCTGGCTGTCGGGAAGTTGTAATTCGAGCGCGCGGCGCGAGCTACGCTGCAGTCGCTTTGGCGGACGGTTACGGTCTCGTGATGCAACTCAGTTACCGCGCCTTCAGCTTCTCTCGCCGCGCTCTGAATGAAGCCATCAGAGAAATCAGCGAGGAGGCAGCGCTCGATCTGCCAGAGTGGGTGTGTCGCGAACATTGGTTGCGCATTGACGTGCAAGACGACGAATCCAAGGCGCATCGACCAAGCGCCGTTTGGCTGAAGCATCGTTGGTGTCCCGTGCAGGTGTTGGGGCGCTACCAGGGCGCAGAGGGAGAGTCGTCGCCCGTCGAGGTTGGATATCGGGTCCGCTTCGATGACGGCCAAGAGATAACGATGGTGCGGGAGCGTTTCGGGCGATGGTACGCGGATCACGTACTAGCGTCTTGAAGGGGAACCTTCACCGCACTCAGGGGAGGAACCTCGCCGGCATCCAAGAGCGTCTCGCCTTGGGTCCAGAGAAAGCGCTCCGCTCCCTACGGGCGACTGCGGGCGCAGAACGCAGTTCTGTGACGAGCCATCGACAGGAAAAGCCGCCTTGCCGCCAGCGCCGACGATCAGAAAGCTGTCTCGTTCTGGCCCCAGAACGTCGCGATCGGCGCTTCAACTGCGGTTCTGTTCAGCGTATTTGCCCCAGAAATCCACAGGATTTCGGGCATTTGAGCCCCGATTTGGGGACAGCCTGTGGACACGAAAAAAAACTTTAAAAGTTCTTTGACAAGGTGGGGGGCCAGAGATAGTTTCCGCCTCCCTTCGGGACGGAGCGAAACACCTTCAACGGTCTTCCTCCCCTCCCCTCGGTCCTTGAAAACTGAACCTTATTCCCGCGATAGACATCGCGGGTCCCGGTCACAACCCAGTACCCACTGGGTTAGAACCATGAGCGAAAATACTGGTGGTTCGACAGACTCGGATGACCCTTCGGGGTCGCTAACTGGGGCAACCCGGAAAGCCTGAAGAGAGATACCTGATCCCTTCTTCAGTGTCCGCAGAAATCGAACCCACCGACAGGATTTAACTGGAGAGTTTGATCCTGGCTCAGAACGAACGTTAGCGGCGCGCTTAATACATGCAAGTCGAACGAGAAAGGGCTTCGGCCCCGGTACAGTGGCGCACGGGTGAGTAACACGTAGGTAATCTACCCTTGGGCGGTGGATAACACTCCGAAAGGGGTGCTAATACAGCATAATACCGCAAGGTCAAAGAGGGCCTCTCCTTGGAAGCTCTCACCTGAGGATGAGCCTGCGGCGCATCAGCTTGTTGGTGGGGTAATGGCCTACCAAGGCTAAGACGCGTAGCTGGTCTGAGAGGATGAACAGCCACACTGGAACTGAGACACGGTCCAGACTCCTACGGGAGGCAGCAGTAGGGAATCTTGCACAATGGGCGAAAGCCTGACGCAGCGACGCCGCGTGAGTGATGAAGGCCTTCGGGTTGTAAAGCTCTGTGGGGAGAGAAGAATAAGCGTAAGTTAATACCTTGCGTGATGACGGTATCTCCTTAGCAAGCACCGGCTAACTCTGTGCCAGCAGCCGCGGTAAG
>JBNKUV010000040.1:0-2500 GCA_050298815.1 Polyangiaceae bacterium | reverse complement strand
ACCCGAAACCCGAGCGATCTATCCATGTCCAGGTTGAAGAGTGGGTAACACCACTTGGAGGACCGAACCCACTGATGTTGAAAAATCAGGGGATGAGGTGTGGATAGGAGTGAAAGGCTAATCAAGCCGGGAGATAGCTGGTTCTCGCCGAAATATATTGAGGTATAGCCTCGGATGAATTGCGCCGGAGGTAGAGCACTGAATGGGCTAGGGGCCCCACCAGGTTACCAAACCCAACCAAACTCCGAATGCCGGTGACAAATGTCCGGGAGTCAGACAGCGGGAGCTAAGTTCCGTTGTCGAGAGGGAAAGAGCCCAGACCATCGGCTAAGGTCCTCAAGTCTAGACTAAGTGGGAAACGATGTGGGACTACTGGGACAACCAGGAGGTTGGCTTAGAAGCAGCCATCCTTTAAAAAGTGCGTAACAGCTTACTGGTCAAGTGGTCCTGCGCGGAAAATTTAACGGGGCTAAGTCTGGTACCGAAGCCATGGGTCTTATCTTATGATAAGGCGGTAGGGGAGCGTTCCATCAGCAGTGAAGGTCGACCGTGAGGACGGCTGGAGTGGATGGAAGTGAGAATGCAGGCATGAGTAGCGTAAAACATGTGAGAACCATGTTCACCGTAAGTCTAAGGTTTCCGACGGCAGGTCAATCCGCGTCGGGTTAGTCGGTCCTTAGCCGAGGCCGAGAGGCGTAGGCGATGGATATCCGGTCAACATTCCGGAACCACTCAAAATGAGCGATGAGGGGACGCAGCGAGGTAGGCCAGCCAGTTATTGGATTCTGGTGTAAGTGTGTAGGCGTTGAGGGCCGTAGGCAAATCCGCGGTCTGAGCTGAGGCACGAGTACGAGCCCCTGAGGCAGAAGTGGTTGAGCCTTGTTGCCAAGAAAAGCCTCTAAGCATTGATTTTTGAGTGACCGTACCGCAAACCGACACTGGTAGACGGGTAGAGTATACCAAGGTGAACGGGAGAACCCTCGTTAAGGAACTCGGCAAATTAACCCCGTAACTTCGGGAGAAGGGGTGCCTCTATTTGTGAAAGTTATACTGCTGGAGCATTTAGAGGCCGCAGTGAAATGGCTCTAATGACTGGTTAACAAAACCACAGGTCTCTGCTAAGTCGTAAGACGATGTATAGGGGCTGACGCCTGCCCAGTGCCGGAAGGTTAAAGGGAGGGGTTAGCGCAAGCGAAGCTCTGAACTGAAGCCCCGGTGAACGGCGGCCGTAACTATAACGGTCCTAAGGTAGCGAAATTCCTTGTCGGGTAAGTTCCGACCCGCACGAATGGCGTAACGACTGGGGCACTGTCTCAACAAGGGACCCGGCGAAATTGAAGTCGCGGTAAAGATGCCGTGTACCCGCAGCAGGACAAAAAGACCCCGTGGAGCTTTACTGTAGCTTGGTATTGAGTTAGGGCTTGGTTTGTGTAGGATAGCTGGGAGACTGGGAAGCTGGGGCGCTAGCCTCGGTGGAGTCAACGTTGAAATACCAGCCTGATCAAGTTTTGGCCCTAACGGCTGGCCGTGATCCGGCAGCCGGACAGTGCCAGGTAGGCAGTTTGACTGGGGCGGTCGCCTCCGAAAAGGTAACGGAGGCGCCCAAAGGTTCCCTCAGGCTGAATGGAAACCAGCCAAAGAGTGTAAAGGCAAAAGGGAGCTTGACTGTGAGTCATACAAGACGAGCAGAGACGAAAGTCGGGCTTAGTGATCCTCTGGTTCCGAGTGGAAGGGCCAGAGCTTACCGGATAAAAGCTACCCCGGGGATAACAGGCTAGTCACGCCCAAGAGTCCACATCGACGGCGTGGCTCGGCACCTCGATGTCGGCTCATCGCATCCTGGGGCTGGATAAGGTCCCAAGGGTTCGACTGTTCGTCCATTAAAGCGGTACGTGAGCTGGGTTCAGACCGTCGTGAGACAGGTCGGTCTCTATCCGCTGTGGGCGTTGGGTATTTGAGAGGAGCTGTCCCTAGTACGAGAGGACCGGGGTGGACAGACCTCTGGTGTGCCAGTTGTCGTGCCAACGGCATTGCTGGGTAGCCATCGTCTGGCAGTGATAACCGCTGAAAGCATCTAAGTGGGAAGCTCGCCCCAAGACGAGATCCGCCATCCCGAAAGGGAGTAAGACCGCTGGAAGACTACCAGTTGGATAGGCGGGAAGTGTAAGCGCAGCAATGTGTTGAGCTAACCCGTACTAAAGGTCGAGGGCTTGATTCGTGGACGTGAAGTGGGAAGAAGAGTTTGGAACGTTCTGTTCAGTACTTAGGGTATCGAGCAAAGCTGAAAAAAGGAAAGAGAATCTCTTGGTGATTTTAGCGGCAGGGACACACCCGGCTCCATCCCGAACCCGGAAGTTAAGCCTGCCAGCGCCGATGGTACTTGGGGGGCGGCCCCCTGGGAGAGTAGGTCATTGCCAGGGGTCTTTTTCAAGTTTTCGTTCGTGCTAGGATGGTCTAGTAAATTCCCGAAAGGGTCTTGACAAAGGGAGAAGAGTGTGCT
>JBNKUV010000039.1:0-19344 GCA_050298815.1 Polyangiaceae bacterium | reverse complement strand
TTTAGACTGAAAGGGCAGGACGGGCAGAGCGCCACCTCGCATCCTGCTGCGTTATCGCGAGTCGAGTGCGTTCTGCCGCGCTGGTCGAGCCGCCTGCGCATCGGGCAGCGGCCCACTCTGTCGTCAAAGCGGGCGCTGCCGGGTCTGAGAGGTGGGGCTGACATTTGCTGGCTGATGACCAAGGCCTCCTCTCCCTTGCTGACTGCTTGTTCCTTGCCGACGTGTTGTGCAGCCGGCGTGCGGGTCCTGATGCGCTTTGCCGACTTCCACCCGCCGGCCTTGGCCTGATACGCCTCGCCCACTGACACGCATGATTGCTTCGGAAACGCGCGGCACCTCCGGGCTGCGAGCACCCGCAGACTGTTGCCACTAGTCTCACCCTTCCAAGCTGATGACCGGGCGCGCTGTTCTGCCCCTTCGCTAAAGCACTGCAACGTCGTGCTTCGCTCGTCTCCGCTGGAGGCGCCTCGGGGCGCCTTGGTCTCCTTGTCGACTTGGCGGGCGCCCGCACTGGTCGCGAGCCGCTGCAGCTCGAGAACTGATGGTCTCTTGTGTTCCTGCACCGCCGCTAAAGCTTCCGACCTGCGCTGCTCCGCCAAGGCACTGAATATGCCCTGCTCAAGCGCAGCCTCCGAACAAGCCATTGCTACTGACGGGGGGCTTGAAACGTCGATCCATCCTGCTGCGTCTTCGTGCGTGGCGGCTGATCGCCGCCCCGTTTCCTGGTAGCCTTCCCACCTGCTGCCTCTTGATGCGGGCCCCCCGCAGCAGAATGGCAAGTCGCTCCAAAGCAAGTGCTATGGGGTAGCACTTGCTCAGCGTTGGGCCGAGTTGCCGTCCGCGGAGGCGAGCGCCTCATTGACGGCGGCCAGCAGCCGGTCTGAAGAGAAGGGTTTGCGGAGCAGAGCCATATCTGTCTCCTCGGCGCCGCTGCGCTGTCGCACCTCCTCGTCGATGTAGCCGGACATGAACAGAAACCGGCTGCGCGCGCCTTGTTCCACCAACGCCTGCCGCAACTCGAAGCCGTTCTTCTGCGGTAGCACCACGTCACTGAGCACCAAGTCTGGCTTTTGGGTGGCGGACCGTACGGCGAGGAGAGCGGCTTCCGCCGAACAAGCTTCTGTCACGACATGCCCCTGCGACCGCAACACACGTCCCACCATGCGAACGATGGCGGGCTCGTCATCTACTACCAGTATCGTCGCCTTCCGAACTCGTGGCGGCGAAGCTGCCGGTTTGGGCGTCAGAGAATCTGGTAGCTCGGTCAACGGCAAGAAGGCAGAAAGCACGGTGCCGACGCCGACTTCGGTTTGGACCCGCATGACCCCACCGGCTCTCTTGACGATACCAAAGCAACTGGCAAGGCCGAGGCCAGTTCCACGTTTGCCCTTGGTGGAGACAAAGGGCTCGAAAATGTGTTCGAGCAACTCGTTGGCGATGCCCGTGCCAGTATCACGCACGCGTAGCACCGCGTGCGTGCGCACGTCGGAATCAGGCATCGACCGTTCTTCCTGGCTGACGCTGACTGTCACCGTGCCCCCTTGCGGCATTGCATCGCAGGCATTTACCACCAAGTTCATCAGCAACTGATCGAGTTCGCCTGGATCGAGCAACACACGGCAGGGCTCTTTGGTCGTCTGCCACACCAGGTCGACATCGTCGGGGAGCACTCGCTCCAGCATCTTTTCCAGCTGGAACACGCCCGTCGTCAGGTCGATCACGCGCGGTTTCGTCAAGCCGCCCTTAGCGAACGCCATTAGCTGGCGGGTCAGTCCAGAGGCGCGTTCCGTCGCGCTGAGGATCTCACGGACATCCTCTTTGCGTTCGTCGTTTTCGGGCAGGCTCTCGTGCACCAACGAGGCGAACCCAGCGATGGAGGTCAGCACGTTGTTGAAGTCGTGGGCCACACCCCCGGCTAGACGCCCGACAGCTTCCATGCGCTGCGCGCGGCGCAGTTGTGCTGCCTGTGCCTCTTGCTCGACGAGGGCCTCCTGCAGCTGAGAGCTGCGCTCCTCGACGCGCGCTCTCAGGTCGTCGTTCGCTTGTCGTAGATCTTCGTGGGCGATCTTGAGTTGTTCGACGAGAGCACCGTTGTCGGCTTCCATCCGGATTAGTCGGGTTTGATCTCGACCGACACGCAACCCAATGAGCATCACCACCAGCAGGTACGCCGCCACCAGCCCACTCATCGCCAAGTGCTGACGATCACCCTCCAGCAACATGCGCACGGTGATGGGCAGCACGTTGAGTACCTGGAAGGTCAACATTGATGGGGGATGGCTGCTCGAGCTAGGGACCGCGGCCACCGTGGTGCCGCCCACGACGAACACCAAGAAGGTTTGCAGGACGATGTCCTCGCGCACGTACAAGATGGTGCCTAGGCAGCCGCCCCACATCAGCGCATTGGCGGCGGAAGACGCGACACGCAGCTGACTCCAGCGGCGCAGATCGGGCTCCGTGGCTCGGCGGAAGGCGCGTCCCGAAACGAGACCAAACACTGTGTAGACGCAGAGTGCAGCATACCAACCCCAGAGTGTGGTGGGCGGAACCGAGTTTCGCAGGGCGAACGCTACAAAGAGCGCCACCAGGGGGAACGCGGCGACGACGTACGGGAGCCTTGCGAATGTCAACTCCAGCTGTCGCTGAACGATGCGAGCTTGACGGGGGCCCGTTTGACTGATTGGGGTAGCAATCGTCACGCGTTAACCCTAGCAACCTTCTGACTCTGCGGCCACAGCGGGGTTCATTGTCGCGACAGGAAATCGTGTAAGCCTTGCGCGTGGTGCTCTCGATAGGCGGCACAGCGCTGAGCGCCTTCCCGAGATTCGGCCAAAACGCCGTCCATGCCCTCGAGGGACTCGAGTCGAGGTGTGAAAAAGCGCTCGATCTCTGCGCGGTCGTCCATCGTGCACCGTGCAATTGCGCCGCGAACGAAATGGCGCAGGGCGAACAGGGGGATGCTCCCCACGAGTGTGTCGAAGTTCTGAGTGAACCACGGATAGGTGACGTGTCGGAGGCGGCGTTCGCCGAGCAGTGTGCCCAGTGCGTGACGTGCGTCGGCGGGAGGCAATTCTCCGCTGGCGACCTCCTGCAACAGTTCCGAGGCGAGTTCTGGCTGCGTCACGTGACCCAACGCGCGCAAGGCGAGGGTGCGGTGCTCAGCGGTGGCGTTGTTCCGAGCCAGCTCGTGCAACCCGTCGAAGATGTCGCGTTGGTTCGTGCTTGCCGCGAGTGCTACCAAGGCCACCGCTTCGTCCCCAGGCACGGACCCTGGGGCCTTCAACCACTGTCTTGTGCGGGTAAGCGCCCGCTGGATGACGCGCGGATCCCGAGCGGAGTGTCCTGCAGCCCCGATCAAGACGCTGCGCAGCATGCGGTCTGCAATGGGCTCATTCTTCTTGCTCTCCAAGGTCAACCGCTTCAGAGGTGGCGCCAGGAGAGCCCGAAGCCACCGCTCGAAAGCTGGCAGGTCCAAAGCTTCGACCGACTCCACTCTCAATCTTCCCGCGACCGACAGAATGTGTCCCCACGCGGCCACACGCCGCTCCGCGCGCTGGAAGAAGTGAGTTGCCAGCCCAAGGTAGTCGTCCATGGGCAACCGAGCTGCATCTAGCGCCGCGGTCAGGTCCATCAGTAGTCCCACCTGCTCCTTGGGCTGAAGTCTCACAGGGGCCGCCCCCACCAGCGCGTCGATGGCCTCGCGCTCCAAGTGAGAGCGGTAGTACCCGCTCTGATCTGCGTTCGGTATCACCCACGTTGGGCATTGGCTTACCGGTATCGACCAGTTGGCGCTACTGCCGGTGAGCAGGTGGCATTCTTTGCGGCTGTGTTCGGCTTCTTCGAACCGAATACAGATGGGCACCAGCCACGTCGGAGTCTGGTCGCTAGGAGTCGTACCGATCGGCGTGTAGGCAGTTTGCGAAGCTTCGACGGCCAGAGTCCCATCGCGGCAGTTGGTTCGGAGGTCCACCATCGGTACACCCGGCTTCGTCGTGAACGAGTCCATCACGGCCGCTACGGGGTACTGGCTGCCGCCAAGCGCCACAAAGAGGTCTCGAGAAGTTGCGTTGCCCCAGGCGTGTGCCTCGATGTAGCGACGAATACCCGCTTGGAATTTCTCCTGGCCCGTCCACTCTTCCACCATTCCCAGCACGGCGAAACCTTTGGCGTACGTCAACCCCCCAAAAGCACGAAACGTGTCGGTTTGAGTTCGCACTTGTTGGCGAATGGCGCGTGCCGTCGGCAAGCTGTCTTCCCACATCGCCCATCCGAGCCAGCCGAGGTAGTCTTCCGCGCTCTGGAACTCAGGTTGCTCCTGCGCGACCATCTTGTTCGCCATCCAAGTGGCGAAGCCCTCATTGAGCCACACCTCATCCCACCACTTCATGGTCACCAAGTTGCCGAACCACATGTGGGCCAACTCGTGGGCCATCGTGTCCGTCATGCGCGATTGCTCACCGGCGGCGGAGGCTTCGGTCAACAGCAGGCGCTCTTCGCGGAAGGTGACGAGCCCGACGTTCTCCATGGCGCCAGCGGCGAACTCCGGAACGGCTACCACGTCGAGCTTGGCGTACGGGTAGGGCGAACCGAAGTACTTCTCCAGGGCGGCCAAGTGTCGCGTGGCGGCCTGGAGGGCGAGCGTACCGCGCTCTGCTTTTCCTTTGGGAGTGATGAGCCGTATTGGGGTGCTCGAGGGGGGCTCACTTGCGGGCTCTGGGCGAACGTCGAGGGGCCCTGCAGCGAAAGCCACGAGGTACGTTGGCATGGGTTGCGATGTGGCAAAATCGTAGATGACGCTACCGTCACTTTGCACGGATGCAGACTCTGGCGTGTTGGAGAAGGCGCGTGTTTCCGCGTTCGGCGTGCGGATTCGGATAGAAAACGGGGTCTTGTGGTGTGGTTCGTCAAAGCAGGGAAAGACGCTTCGCGCGTCCATCGGCTGTAGCTGGGAGAAGACATACGTTTCTTGCCGCTGTTGCACCTTGTACAGCCCGCGCATGTCCTCGCGATAGTGACCCACGAAGCTGAGCTGGATGCTCGCCTCGCCGGAAATGGGCTTTCCTACATCGAGCTCGATGAGATCGTGAGCTGCCCGCTCGTCGGCGCCGGAGCGCGTCGTGACGGTAGCCGGTAGTGATTGCGCTGCAACGGATGCCGAGTTCGCTGCAACGAGTGAAACGGCTGCCGTACTGATTTCCAGTCCTCGCGCGTGTAGGACGATGGTCGCACTGGGGGCGTGGATCTCGACAGCGATGCTGACTCGGCCCACGAAATTGTCTTTGCTGGGATCGAGTTCGAGTTCGAGTTCGTAGCTCTTCGGCGTGACGTTATCAGTCAGCATCCAGGGCCGCTCTGCATTGGTTACTAGCCGTGGAAGATCACTCGTCCGGCTTTCTGCGAGTGCTTCCGGCTGCGCCTCAGGCGTACGTGGCGGATCGCCGCGCACGCAGCTGAGAAGGGCCGCTGTCGCGATGACGATACCGCCGAGCGTCACGTTGCCGTGTCGAGATACCGAAGCCGTTCGTGCCCACGTGCCATCTGCGCCCTGCATGCGCCGGGAGTGTAGATGAACATGGCGCGCAATGCGCGCACTACTCCTCCTCTTCTTCCTCTTCGGTCCCGAATGGATCTACCGCCAACCCGGCACCGAGCGTCGGAAATGCTTCTTGCTCGTAGTCGTCGTTCGACACGTCGGTGCTGGCGTCCCCCGGGCGAGAAAGCTCACGTCGTTCTGAGGAGGGGATGAAGGGTCCACCCTCCTCCTCCTCGACGATTCGGTCGTAAAAGTCAGGTGTTTGTTCCTGACCACTCAACGCAGAGGCGAGAAACTCTTCAGCTAGCTCCTCGGCAAACGCATCCGGTGCGAGTGCCGGTCCCGACGCGGGATCCGGAAAAAACGCGGTACCGTCATCGCCCCGGACAGAGCGCCGCGCCACTATCTTCCGTTTGGGATTCACCACGGACAACTCCCTCCTACTTGTTTGGAGTGTCCCTCTGGCCTCACCGGTTGACTAGTGCCAAGTGGGCCGCGCTTGCACTCTCTGCGTTTTCCCTCGGAACCGTGAACCCTGATTGTAACTCTCCCCTGGTTGATGCAGCTGAGGCAAAACCCAGTCGAGAGCCTCGACGCCTCGTCACGCTGGTCCTGAGGTGTAGTTCACCCGGTGAACGGCCTGCACGAACCGCACCGTATGTGTCCGTGAACGCATGACTACGGAGTGGGTGATGATGCGGCGGCCGCGGAATTCGACGCCTTGCAGAAACTCGCTGGAGGTCACCCCGGTTGCCGCGAAGAAGGTGTCATTGGAATTGACCAAGTCGTTGGTCGTCAGAACCCGTTCGACGTCGCGGCCTTGTCGCTCTGCCCACTGGCGCTCGTCGTCGTCTCTAGGCCAGGGCTTGCACTGGATTTCCCCATCCAGTGCGCACATGGCACAGGCCGTAATGACTGCTTCCGGCGAACCTCCAATGCCAAATAGGATGTCGATGCCAGAGTCGGGCTTGGCTGTGGAGATTGCCGCAGACACGTCGCCGTCACTGATCAAAGCAATTCTTGCGCCAGCGCGCCGCACCTCGTCCACGTAACGCTGATTGCGTGGGCGGTCCAAGATGATCGCCGTGACCTCCGACACTGTCTTTCCCTTGGCCAAGGCGACCTGCTGTAAGTTGTGGCGGACAGGGGCATCGATGTCGACTCTGCCGGCCGCCTCTTCGCCAACTGCGATCTTGTTCATGTAGGCCATCCTGTCTGGGGCATACATGGAGCCGCGTTCAGCCAGCGCAATGACGGCAATGGCGCCCGGAATGCCCAACGCAGTCAGGCGTGTGCCGTCGATGGGGTCGACGGCTACGTCGACGGACGCGCCCAGGCCAGTGCCGACGGTCTCGCCGTTGTACAGCATGGGCGCGCGGTCTTTTTCTCCTTCACCGATGACGACGATGCCGTCCATGTCGACCGTGGCCAGGGTTCCCCGCATCGCGTTGACCGCGGCCTGGTCCACTGCGTTCTTGTCGCCCCGGCCCTGCCACCTCGATGCGGCGATTGCCGCCTGCTCCGAGACACGCACCAGCTCCAACGCCAGGTTTCGATCAGGAAGTTCGCCCATTCGTCAGTTTAGAGCCGAACGCTGCCCCGGCAAGACCAGACGCGTCCAACCACCAACCGCGAAAAGTCGGAAACTGCGAGCGGCTTGCACCCGACCCTTGGGACATGACCACACCTGCCGTCTCCTCCGCCCCCCGCTCGCACGCTGACCCTAGGCACTCGGTTCGTCTATCTAACCGGCACTCCGACGAGCGCGGAGCGCCGGTCGAGCTCAGCTCAGGGGCTCGCCACTTGCTCGCCAAGCGTTCAGACGGCACTCCAGCGATCTCTGAGAGCAAAGGCCAAGAGGCGACCAAACTCGAGCCACTGCCGAAGCGAGACGAAGGGTCAGCGTTCTTGGAAGCCGCCAATTGGTTCTACGAAAGTGTGCTGACGGCCTTTGCCAGTGCGGCTGCTCGTCAACTCGACGAGATCGGGCAGGCCGCTTGGGAGGGACTGTCGGAAGTGACTGTCAAGGCAGCGGAATTCGTGGTCAATGCGTCGCTTCTGGTAGTCGGTGCTGGGATCAGCGCCGTGCAGACCTTGTTGGGATTGGAGCAGCCCGGGCGACAACTGGACGCCAGCGAGCGCACTTTTCTCGGCGGTGTATTCGGACCCGGCCTCGATCTAGACAAGGTGCGGATCAAGAGCGGCTTTGCCGGTATCGCGAGTCTCAGCGATCGTCCTTTCGCGTTTGGGAATACAATCTACATGAAAGACCAGGGACGACCGTACGAATCACCTGCTCCAGGTGAATATCGCGCCTACGAGGCCCGTCTGTTACACGAAGCTGTTCACGTCTGGCAACATCAACACGGCAATACTCCGATGGCCGAGTCCATTTGGGAGGATCGCATCGTCGGCAATGCCTACGACTGGGAAGCGGGCTTTCGGGAGGGAAGGAGCTTCCACGAGCTCAACGTCGAACAGCAAGCGGCGTTTTTGGAGGCTGCAGCGCACTCTGGCTACTTCCAAACCCAACGGGCTTCGTTCGTTCGCGACGGGGTGGACTATACCTGCCACCTGGAGCAAGCGTTGCGCCAATTGCGACGACCCTGAGTACCCAACCCGCGCGACTTTCCGGAGGTTCAGTCCCTGGCGGTCAGCATGGCGGCCAGTCGCCGCCCTTCCGCCAAGCCCATTTCCACACCGTCGACGATGGTGGCCCGGTCCGTCGTGAGTCGCTTGATCGGCATCTCCCTGGGAGGGTTCGACAGAATCACCTCGCCGTTGTCGACGGCGCGGGTCAAACGGCGCATCGTTTCGTTGTGAAGCTCGGGCTGGCGCAGCGTTGCTTTGCGGGCTCTGCGGGGCACGATGGTGTAGAGGAATGCGCGTTCGTACCAGTTCAGTGGCGGCTTCTTGGTAGTGATGGGTCTCGTCAGGACCACGACGGTTGGGCCCGCAAATTCGTCCAGCTCGGTCACGTCGAAAGGCACGGGAGTTGCTACTCCTCCATCGATGAAGTCCCTCCCGTCGACGGTGACGATACGATTGTAGGCGGCGGGTATGGCAAGCGAAGCGCGTATCCATTCGATCAGGTTTTCGGCGTTGGGCCGAGCGACGGCTCCGACGCAACCATCCACGTTCGTAGCTGTGATGAAAAGCGCTGGGTCCCCCAGAGTGGCGCGCTCGAGATCCAAGATCCCCTCCTGGACGATCACGTCATCGAGCATCAGGTCTACACCGAGGCCAGGCCCGCCCCAGGGAGTCAGTTGG
This sequence comes from Polyangiaceae bacterium, assembly GCA_050298815.1. GTDB lineage: Bacteria > Myxococcota_A > Polyangia > Polyangiales > Polyangiaceae > SZUA-265. The sequence continues at coordinate 10,541 of JBNKUV010000039.1, read as the reverse complement.
CGACGCCAGCTGACGAAATAGTCGCCTGGCACGTATTGAGTCCATAGCGCCACGAGCGCGTCGGTCTGCCCCGAGGCGAAGAACGCCGCGTTGACGCTGCCCGACGAGCTACCGATCACCGCGTGACGCGTCACATCGCAGTCGATCAGCGCTTTGCATATACCGGCGGAGTATGCCGAGCGCACTCCGCCACCTTCCAGCACCAGTTTCACGAGTTGGGACTTCCGTGGTCTTAGTCTTCACCGCGGATCTGTGCAGCGCGGGCGTGGGCGGTGAGACCTTCACGTTTGGCGAACGCAGCAACACGCGGACCGTCTGCGGCCATTGCCGCCGCATCGTACTCGATAGTGCTACTCGCTTTAAGAAAATCGTTGCAGCTCAGTGGTCCGAAGAAACGCGCCGTTCCCCCTGTAGGCAATACGTGGGAGGGCCCCGCATAGTAGTCCCCGAGGGGAACCGGCGAGTAATTGCCGATGAAGATGGCGCCTCCGTTTTGGATCGCCTTCATGCAGGCTCCGTTGTCACTCGTCGTAATCTGAAGGTGCTCCGTGGCGAAGCGATTCGCCAAATCGCAAGCGGCGCCCAATGACGCTGTGTGCAGGATGGCGCTGTAGCGCTCCAAGGAAGGCTTCGTGACCTCGGCCCGCTCCAGCGTGGCAAGCTGCTCATCCACAGCGCTGCTGACGGCGAGCGCCAGCGCCTTGGAAGGTGTCGCCAACACTGCGGAGCCGGGATTGTGTTCCGCTTGGGCGAGCATGTCGGCTGCGATCCAGGGAGCGCGCGCAGCATCATCGGCGACGATGAACACTTCGCTAGGACCGGCAATGGAGTCGATACCGACGCGGCCAAAAAGCTGTCGTTTGGCTTCGGCAACGAAAGCATTTCCAGGTCCCACAATCTTGTGAACCATGGCGATGCTTTCGGTCCCAAACGCGACAGCGGCGATACCCACGGCGCCGCCCAAACGAATGACCTCCGTGATACCGAGTTCTTTGGCCAGCGCCAGAGCCATTAGGTTGATCTCACCACCCGTGGGCGGGGACACCATGACGATTTCCCGGACGCCAGCGACGAGGGCAGGCACGACGGTCATCAGCACCGTTGACGGATACAAGGCTTGCCCACCTGGCACGTACACTGCGACTCGTTCGATTGGGGTATAGCGAACGCCCAGGCGCCGTCCGTCTCGTACGAGTGGGGCCGGGTCTTTCAACAGGATGTGCTGTTGGTAGGTGCGGATGTTGGAGATCGCCTCGCGCATCAGTGTCAGGAAGTCGTCGTCCGCTTCAGCATGGGCGCGGTCCAATTGCGCTTGGGGCACCCTGAGGGTCGCGGGGGTGACGTCTGCCCGATCGAGCTCGGACGCCAATTCTGCCGCAGCTCTGTCGCCCCCGGCCTGGACCTTTCGCAGAATGTCCCGCACGATCTCGGGTACGTCGATGTCCTGCTTCGCGTCGGCTATCAGGGTGCCCGAGTGCAGCCGCGTGCACAGGTCGTCGACGCGCGCGTCGAAATCCGGAGCTTCGAACGAAAAGACGGGTACCGTTGCCATCGGCGCAGCATAGTGATCTCGCGTGAGGGTCGCAACGGCGAGGGAATCGATGTGTTTTGACCTGCCCAGCGGGCAAGAGCTGGTAATGCCGTTGCCATCGGCAAAGCCTCGCTCTGGGCGTCCGTCGTGGAACTCGGATCTGGGGCTGGGCTTCCGCAGGAGCTGCATCTCGGTTCCGGCAAACAGCCCCCGCTGATGCCTTCTGAAAACACGGATGACGATGACGGCTGCTCTTCGGATTGCGAACAGGACCCGAACTACGTTTGCCCAACTCCTGCAATGCCCTGCGACCTCGTGTACGCTTGTGGCGATTCGGTGGTCAACGGCGTCGAGCGCTGCGACGACGGGAACACGACAGCTAGTGATGGTTGCGACGCCAGTTGCGCTCGAAGACGGCTACACTTGTCCAACTCCTGGCCATGGCTCCGGTCACGCCGATTTCGAATGGGAGTGGGCGACTGGAACATCTACGAGGCAACTACGAAGACACCAACACTAGCGCCGGGGACAACGGCGGTCTCGTGGGCGTCTTCCCGCAAGACTTGGACATGTACACCCTGGTCCAGGGACACGTCCGACAGACTCTAGGTCGTGCGGCAGATGGTGTGCCCGCGAATTGTCGTCTGGGCCCGCGTTGTGGCGACAGCCAGGTCAACGGTCCTGAGCAGTGCGACGACGGGAACACCAGAAGCGGGGACGGCTGCTCTTCGGTGTGCCGTTGGGAGGCGGGCGTCGCGAGATAGTTCAGGGTGAACAGGCAAGCGACGCTAGCCTGGCTACTGTCCCCCGAAGCCCGGGTTCGGGGTGCCGCCCGTCCCGAAACCGGCATTGTCATCCATCCCCGTGCCATCCTGTCCGCCAGAGGCGGCGGCTTCGGGCTCACTGGCAGGTGTGGGCTCGGGCTCAAACGCGGGCTCGGGCTCCGGCTCGGGCATCACGGGATTGAGGCCCAAACCAGCACCGTTGACGACCGAGGGTCCTGCTTCGGGCTCGGGCTCCGGCTCGGGTGTTTCGGTTACCGTCGGCTGTGACCCCGTCGGATCCGAAACTACGGGAGTAGCGCTGGGCAGCATCGTGTTCGCCGCGGGCGTGTTCGCCGCGGGCGTGCTCGCCGCGGGCGTGTTCGCCGCAGGGGGTTGAGGCAGCTGGTCCACCGGCTGTCCTATGGTGGTGACGTCGCTGTCGCTGCAGCCAGCGACGACGACTGCCAACAGAACCCATTGGCACCCAGACTGCGCGGAAAACGGGAGCGATCGAAGCACGGACACAAGGTAACTCTTCGCCGCTTCCCAGTACACCGATGTTCGCGAGCGTTGCTCGATAGCATCTAGTCGTTCTGCATATGTGCAGTCTCACAGCCCGTCAGGCACGAAGTGTGAGGTGCCGTTTCGCAGTTTTTGGGGTCCTGTGGACCCAGAACCGCTTCTGAGACCAGAATTGGCTCGAGACACCAATTGGGGGAACCGGCGAGTGCCGACCTTTGCATTGTTGTCGACCTCGAAAGCGTCGGTCGTGCGGACTCAGCCTCTTGGGTCCGTCACGAGTTGGTGCGTGAGGGCGAGAAACACCGGCTTGGCGAAGCAGTAGCCTCAGGCAGAGACTCGGAGCGCGCGGCGGCTAGGAAGCCGCGATGACGAACCGCTCTTCGATGGCCACTTTCACATCAGCCCTGCACACAAGGCGGGGTGTTGCTTTCGAACAGCGGCCGGGCCTGGCCTGCAGGGCGTGGCCCAGCCGCTGTTGGCGGAGGGAGCCCAACCTCGAGACGTGGCGTCAGTGCTTCTTTCGACACTCCAGTCAGAGTCCCATCGATGTCGGTTGCGCCACACGGTTGCTGTGTGCCACCAACTTGCCCGGGGTTGATCGCTAGACGTGAACACCGCAATGTCTCCTAAGGTTTTCGTTTCGTTGGAACCGTGATCACAGATTTCATTCAACAGGCTTGAACCAGGAGCTTCAGCAGGTATTCTCCACGGCGTCGGGCAAGGGCCGTACTCGTACTTTCTTCGAGGCCGCACCTCTGTTTCGACCAACCGAAAACGGAACAAGGAACTCACAACCCCCAACAACAATCGCTAAAGATGCACTTCCACTCCATCCACCACTCTGCCTTCTCTGGCCGTTCCCGCGGCAAGGGGAGTACTGCACTCGGCAACGAGTGGCGTCAGGTGCAGCGTTGCATGGGGGTTCATGCCCCGTTCAGCGCCTACCTCGGCGATGTGGAGCCGGCGTCCTCAGTGTCGGACATCGGCATGGTCGGTCGGAGTAGACACACCTAGAAGTACTGGAATCGCGGTTCCAGCTTCCGGGTGCTCGAAGTGCTCGGAAGCGTGAGAAAGCGATCCAGAAATGAGCACAGCACCTCGGCTCAACGACTACGAGTTGTTAGAGCGCTACACGGACCAACCTTCGCGGTTGCCCGTCCAAGTACGTAATCGAGTTGGTAGCGCCCTGCGAGGTCAGGGCGGTGTCCGGCGGCGACCCCAGATTGTCGCCTACGCGCTGGCAGATCTCGACATGGATCTGCAGCTATCCGAAAACTGGGTGATCCTCACCGACAGCGAACTCGTGGTGTGCCACGAAGCGGGCAAACCACGAGTCATTCTGCGTGCATCGGTGCGCTCCGTCGACGTCTCGCACGCGTTGTCGTGCAACACGCTACGGATCAGTGTCGGGCCACCGCTGCCGGAAGGTAGCGGCGCGCGAGGATCTCCGCCGACAGACGACTCCCTGGAGTTCGTGACGTTGCGCTTTACCCAGCGACAGCGGCGCGCCATCGAAAATGTCGCGGCGTTGCTGGATGGCGAAGCCATGCCAGACGTCGAGCATCTCGGTGACGCAGACCGCCTCTACGCGCAAAGCGTTGCGCGACCGATTCGCGATGCCCAGGCTCTCGTGGCTTCCAATCAGATGGCCGTCGTGTGGCGCTTGTTGGGCTACATGAAGCCATATCGGCGCCAGGTGACCCGCGGCATGCTCGCTGCGTTGGTGATCACGCTACTCGCTTTGGTACCCCCGCTGGTTAGCGGATATCTGATCGACAGTGTGATCGGGCCAGTTCAAGCTGGACGCGCTTCTCCTGGTGATGTTTCGACGGCGGCTTGGTTAGCGGTTGCGGGTCTGGCCACGGCGTACGCATTGAGACGACTTGCAGCTTGGGTGCGTTTGCGCTCGATGGCCATCATCGGCGAGTACGTTGCGCGGGATCTTCGCACGGAGATCTACGAGCACTTGCAGACCCTCAGCGTGTCCTACTTCTCCAAGAAGAAGACGGGTAGCCTCATAACGAGGGTGACCTCGGACACTGATCGCCTGTGGGAGTTTCTCGCGTTCGGAGTTGTGGACGTATCACTTTCCGTCGTGATGCTCGTTGGCCTCAGTGTCGTTCTCATCACGTTGGATTGGCGACTCGGTCTGGTCATGGTTTTGCCGATCCCGCTCTTGTGCTGGGGCATCCACAACAATGGTCGCCGAATGCAGCAATTCTTCATTCGAGCTTGGCGCAAGTGGTCTCGCGTGACGGACATCGTCAGCGATACCGTGCCTGGTTTCCGAGTGGTGAAGGCATTCGACCAACACGCGCGCGAGAAGCGCCGCTTCGATGATCGCAATGCGGAAGTCGTGGCGGAGTTCAATGCCGTGCACCAGGTGTGGACCTCCTTCTGGCCCGCGCTGATGCTGGCAGTGGACGTCACGATCATCGGGGTTTGGGTATTCGCCCTGCCGCGGTTGTTGGGCACACCTGATGCGTTGGGCCCGCAGCTGAGCGTGGGCACGTTCGTCTCCTTCTTACTGTACACGACCATGCTGGTCGCCCCCATCGAGATTATTGGGCAGATGGCACGCGTGATGAACCGAGCTACGACCTCGGCGCATCGCGTGTTCGAGGTGTTGGATACGGAACCGGAAGTTGTCGATGCCGACGAACCCCATCACTTGGAGGTCCGGGGCCGCGTCACCTTCGATGACGTGACTTTCGCCTACGACGGCGTTCGTCAGACGCTCAAAGGTATCTCATTCGACGTCAAGCCGGGTGAGATGATCGGCTTGGTGGGACCCAGCGGCGGTGGCAAAACGACCATCACCAATCTGATCGCTCGTTTCTTCGATGCGACCGGAGGTCGGGTGCTGATTGACGGACGTGATGTGCGATTGCTCGATAGCGGTGCCTTCCGGCGTCAAGTTGGGATGGTGCTTCAGGATCCGTATCTGTTTCACGGTACGGTCTTGGAGAACATCCGCTACGGAGCGCCGGACGCAACTGTACGAGAGGTGATTGCCGCAACCCAAGTGGCGAACGCTCACGACTTCATCTGCAAGCTGCCCCACGGCTATGACACCCTCGTCGGGGAGCGTGGTCACACGCTGTCCGGAGGAGAGCGACAACGCATTTCGATCGCCCGCGCGGTGTTGGCCGATCCCAAGATTCTCATCTTGGATGAAGCCACGAGTGCGGTGGATACGGAGACCGAGCAGAAGATCCAAGAAGCCATGGATAGACTGGCAAGAGGTCGTACCGTATTTGCTATCGCTCACCGCCTTTCGACTCTACGGCGCGCCGACCGCATCCTGGTCATCAAGGACGGTCGACTTGCCGAAGCTGGCACGCACGAAGAACTGTTGACGAGAGAGGGCGGTTTGTATCGCCACCTCTTCGAGCTGCAGCAACGAATGCACGAAGCAAGCTAGTGACCGACGCTGGGCGGTCACTACTCGACTCAAAGAACCAATCTAGGTACAAAGATATGCAAACGCGACAAGATAACGGATTCGCGTCCGGTGCTGGGACTCAAAGCACCGAGCGGCGAGTGCGCAAGAAAACCAGGACCGTCTCGCCGGAGCTTCGGCTCAGGCCAGACGGTCGCCTCCAAATGTTAACTTCTGGGGATTGGAAATATGTCAATCCGGTCCGCTGCTTTCCGTGGTCCGAATCAGGGCGCTTCATTTCGTTGCGCGATGACGATAACTTGGAACTTCACTTGATCGAAGACGTGCAGGAACTCGGAGCGGACGCCCGCTTCGCGCTGCTGCGAGCTTTGGAGGTGAGTGGCTTCTTCCTCGAAATCGTGACGGTGGAGTCCATCGAAGAGGACTTCGAGATCCGCGTCTGGAAGGTGCATACGCGGCGAGGACCACGCTCATTTCAAACGGAGCTGGATGCCTGGCCGCACCCCTCCCCAGGCGGAGGGCACCTGATCAGCGACGTCGCGGGGGATGTGTTCCTCATCCCACCGCTGGAGTCACTGGACAGAACCAGCCGTAGACACCTGTGGCCGTACGTTGGCTAGCGGGCTAAAATCGCCTGGGGTGCTGTTTAAAGCACCCCAGGCGTGGGCCTCGTTGATGCGACGACCTGTCGGTGTTCAGGCCTCGCTTTGTCCGGGCCTGTGAATCACCAGAGCAGTGGGCGCAGCGTACGCGGCCGATCACTGTACGAGATGCACTTCGACGCTGCCCTCCGCGATCGGGCAGTTGTCGGACAATCGGGTCAGTAGGAATGCGGTTCCTCCGACAGCAGGCGCTCGAGCTGAGGCGTCCAGGGTGACGCGCACGTCGCCTCGGATCTCCAACGTCAGAGTTAGCCAATCCGGCGCAGTCTGACCATCGAGTATCTGTAACTCGTGAGCGTTGGGATCTGGGATACCGATAACTTCCTGAAGGTGAACGTAGAGTGTGTCACTCGAGGCGAGTAGCTCGGGTGTGATTGCAAAACGGGCTGGCGCCGCACGAGGGTATTCGTCGCAACCTTCGGGCGCGTCAACGATATCGGCGATGTCGGCGTAGATCTCAGTGTCTTCCACGCACTTGTCGCATTCCGGCTGAGGCTCCGCGTCCTCGGGCCCATCATTCCCGGGCGACGTCGGCTGCTGGTCTGACTCGCCGGCGTCAGCGCCATCGGTAGCTGTCGACGGTTCACCCGGTGGCATTGGGTCGGTCCGGTCGTCGGCGGGCTCTGCGTCTGTTTCGTTTTCGGCATCAAGTGGATCGGACGCATTGGGTTCGTCGGTCTCACCGCGTTGGTCACCGAGGCGAGGATCCTCTTGTTGTGGGACGTGGACCACGACCGTGGCACCGACGTCATCGGTGTCTAGAGCGTCCACTGCATCATCGTCAGCGGCGGCTCCCTCCGCAGTACTGGCGTCGGACTCCGCAGCGCCGTGCTCGGCAACCGGCGCACCGATGTCCACACCAGAGCTACATCCCACGACGCTGCACAGCGCGCCTCCCACGACGCTGCACAGCGCGCCTCCCACGTATCCTCTCGCCATTTGCTTCCTACGGAGCGTACAACACCTGTGATGGGTGAGTAACCTGTTGGTACTGCGAGTCGTCACACCCAGCGGGCCAATTTGGTGCACGCGGGCCGGTATTTCTCTCGGGCTGTTGCTGTGCGGAAAACGATCATCCGTGTGCCGACCGTTTCCAGGAGCATCGGTAAGCTCCGCCCCCAGCTGGATGTGCCCGCCGGTACAAAGCCGCTCGCTTGACATTTGTGCGTCCAGGGAACACCACGAAGGCACTGTGCTACTGCGTCACCATCGCCGTTGGGCCCTCATCTCCGTTGCCGGGCTATTCGCTGCGTCATGTTCAGAGGACGGGGGCGGTTCGGGCATGCCTGGTGTGGAGACCCCCACGCCCGGCGCTACATCGGGTCCGTCCAGCAACGTACCGGCGCCGCAGCCGTCCAGCCCGAGCAGCAGCCCGGCACCGGCCGACTCCGGCGGCCCGACGGGTGTTTCGACCGAGCCTGCCCCGGCGGCGCCTTCGGGCACTCAGTCGGGCGGCGCTGGCGGACAAGAGCCCACGTCGGGCAGCGGTGGCGGGGGTGCGGGGGGAGTCCTGAGTCTGGGCGAGGCTGGAGCCGGTGGCGGCGGGGAGCCGGCGGCGGCCGAGCGTGAGTTTCTGAGCCAGACCGGGCTCTTTGCCGACATCGCGACCGAGACGTTGGGTGAGCGTGTGGTCCCGTTTGCGCCCCAGTTTACGCTATGGACGGACGGTGCCACCAAACGGAGGTGGTTGCACATCCCAGAGGGCACCCAGATCGACACCTCAGATGTCGACGAATGGGAGTTTCCGGTGGGCACCAAGGTGTGGAAGGAGTTCACCCGAGGCGAGACTCGAATCGAGACTCGGCTGCTCGAGAAACTGCCGCCGGAGCGAGCCTCTGAAGGCTTCGAGGGGTGGTTGGCGATGGCGTACGTCTGGAACGAGGAGCAGACCGATGCGGTGGCGGCACCCATGGGCCAGGAGAACGCCAAGGGCACTGAGCACGACGTGCCTGATCAAGAAGCCTGCGGCCGGTGTCACGACATGCGTGTCGAAAAGCCGCTCGGTGTGAGCGCAGTGCAGCTCAATCACGACGGTGAAGGTTCTACGCTGCAGACGTTGGCCGACGCGGGCTGGTTGAGTGACCCTCCAGCGACTGATCTGACTGTGCCCGGCGACGACGTGCAACGCGAGGTTCTTGGCTACCTCCACGCGAACTGCGGGCATTGCCATCGCCAGGGCTCACCGGTCAACAGCCGAGTGTCAGGGCTTCGCCTCTGGCTTGAGAGTGACTCGCTTTCGACTGTCGAGCAGACCCAGGCCTACCAGGCGCTCGTCAATCAGTACACTGAATCCGGGCAGGGCTCGACGAACACCTACCGCGTGGTGCCGGGTGATCCCGATAGCAGCGAACTGATGCGGCGTATCATCTTGCGCCAAGGCAGTCCCGAGCTCGAGGGTGTCATGCCGGAAGAACTCGACGTCGAAGACGTACCCATGCCCCCCTTGGGGACTGAGCTGCCCGATGAGGAAGCTGTTGAACTCGTGCGCAGTTGGATCCTGTCGCTACCCGTCACTGAACCTTGAGTGGCGTCGGCGGTTCGTGCTTTGCTGGCGACGATCGTGACGTTCTGTTCGGCAGCACCCGTGCAGCCGGTTCAGTAGCGACGCGCTTGGGGAAACCTTGGCCTCGGATCACCGGGTTTTGGCTGAAGTCTCGGTCTATACTTCAAGAGTGATCTTGGCTCGTCCGGTTTCAGCCCGAGTAACCTCTCGCATCCCGCCAGATTGGGGCAGGACCCGTACGGGGGGCGTGAGCTTGGTTCTGGCGGTGTGTCTGGGCGTGCTTTTGGGTGGTGCATGTTCCACTGGCGACGATGAAGGACCGGGGACCGACACGGACGGCTCCTTGGACTGTGAGGCACTCTGTGAGGAAGCATCGGCACCGATTCGTCTGGGGAGCTGGGATGGACGACGCCTGCGCGAGCTCGCCGAAAACAGCACGATGGAGTACGGGCCCCAGGGGGGGCAGCACTTCTTCGTAGGGGCTGAAGTGGCTGTTCCAATCGAGGGCCGCCTGCGCCTGGAGATGGAGTTCTTGGATTCGGTCACCGGTGAACGCACGGGGGCCGCTCGTTGGCAGGAAACCGTTGACGGATGCGGTCACGTGATCGAGGCCATCCCTGTCGTGATGCTGGAGCCCATTGCGCAGAGCGGCGATCTGGGGGTCCGCGCGAGCGTGGGGGATTGTTCCTGGGAGTTCAATGTGAACGACCTCAACGTCTCTGCCCCGGCATTCGTGGATGCAGGTGTGGGCTCAAACGCCGCAGATGATTCTGGGAGCGACGACCCCGACGACGGTCGTCTGATGCTGGAACCAGACGGCAGCAGCGATGGTGGCTGACGGCTAGCTATCGCTAGTTCCTGGCGAAAAACGGCCGTTCTCAAGCTCGTCCGGGTTATGGGGTGGGGCCCCGAAGCTTTGCTGCGGGGCGGGGTTTTACTCAAAAACCCCGAGAAAAACAGGGCTAGCTGGCGTAGGGGCGCCTCGGCGCAGGGGTTCGCCCGCCCTCACCCAATGGGGCTCATGATTGATCACAAGTCCGGCTCCTTCAGCACCTGATAGAACGCTTCGCCCGTAGCGAGCTTTTCGTAGCCTCTGCCCAGGGTTTGCCAGCCCGGCTCACCGTTTTGGGAGAGGTGGCCTCCGAGTCGAGCCATC
>JBNKUV010000038.1:0-4282 GCA_050298815.1 Polyangiaceae bacterium | reverse complement strand
CCGGTGGGTCTCCAGGCCGTTTGCCACGCACGATGATTTCAACCACGCCATCTGCACCGACGGAGCAGTCGGGGTCCGCGTCACACCCAACGAGCTGAGCATCAGTCTGAAACCCCGTCGGATCCACGAAATTCACCGGGTCACCCAATCCACTCACCGCAAGCTCACGTTGCGCCAGCGCGCACTCTGGATGCGCCTTCATCCAACCCTGAGCGAGCAAGCTCTCTGGCTTCGGCTCAGGCGCAAGCAAGTCCTCGGCGTGCAGTTTCGCCGGCAGGTCATCGTTGGCGGCAATTACATTGCCGACTTCGTCGCATCCTCAATCCGGCTCATCGTGGAAGTGGATGGGGGTTACCACGCCGAGCGCTCCTGGGTCCGCTTGGATGCCAAGCGGGAGCGCAAGCTGCGGCGGGAGGGCTATCACGTGCTGCGGCTTTCGCATGAATTGGTGGTGCAGCAGCCGGATACGGCAGTTGCGCGGGTGCGGGCGGTGGTTGAGCGGTTGCTTGCGGCCCCGTGACGGACGCGGCGCCTGCTCGCCGCTCACCTGGCGCGTTGACTGTCCGGCGCGTTTCGGTTAGAGTGCGCCCCAGAGCGCACCTCGCGGGCTGACGCATCTCGCCGGACCTAATGGTTGTTGAACCTGACAGGGACGCGATGGTGGGCGGTGGTTGACCACGCCGCTCGGTGAGGAGCTGCGCGACATTGACGTCCTGCAGCTTAACCTGCCATTAGGAACCACTGCTCTATTGGTGCGGCTATTTGAGCGCCAGTCGCTGTCCGACCTATTTTCTCGACCGGTCCACTACTTCAATGGCTTCGAATCGGGAAACACAAGCCAGCTGGCGTTCTTGGGAAAGACGCCGAGGTCGTAGGTCGGACCGTCACCCCAATCGACCTCACCGGAGACGAAAAGGCCATAGTCCGTCATCAGCGTGAAGGACGACATCGCGGCCAACTCAGGTTCACAGGTCGTGCCAACGGGGACAAACGACTCGGTCTCTGGGTCGAATACCGTCCACGGCTTGCCTTGGGTCTCCGAGCTGAAGGACGGTCCGATAACAACGCGAGAGCCCGCTTCCAACGCGCGACCACCAAGGCGGCTGGGCATGTCCAGCTGTTGAAGAGCTAGTGGCTCGAGCAGAACTTCGAACGCTAGAGACCTTCGGAAGTCCCAAGCGAATAATCGCCCGTCCGTGGCCGTCAGCCATTGGAAGTACTCCGTGCTTGGAGGGATAGGCACGCTCGACCATTCCAGGCTCTGTGTGTCGAGAAACCAGATCGCCGTCTTGCCTGTAAGCGCGATTTTGCCCGACACAGACGCCCACGTGCGGCGTACGTCCACGTCAAATAGGAGCGTCGGCAGTTCTTCCGAAGCAAAAGGCGTCTCAACGTGACGCCAACTGTCGGACTCCACGTCGTAGATGCCAACTTCAAGTGGCCCAGCCCCCCGGTGGGTAAACACGAACAGCGCGTTTTCGTCACTCACTGCGCCCCAGAACCGGGAAGACAACTCGGCGGGAGCTGGCGACGTTGGCTGCCAGGCCCCACCTGAGTAGACGAACCCTTCAAGACGAGCGGGCGGATCGTCATTGGCAGGATCGTCGTAGGCATTCCGATCCCCCCAAACGAGTAGTCGTTTGCGAATGACACGAACGAACGGGTCCAGAAACGTCTCATGACCGTCAAACGCGTCGACCTCTTCCCATGAATCGGTCTCGGGGCCCCAGCGCACGGCGCCCTTCCCCGTCCAAAACCACACGTCGTCACCGTCGAAATGCGCACGACTCTCAGACTGACTGGAATCGAAAACCTCGAGGGACCGAGGTAGTCGAGCGACATCCCAATGGGTACCCTCGTCGCTGCTACAGGAGATTTCATCGGGGCCGCTACTGCAAGCCGGGACCAGGCCCACGCCAGCTATCGCAAAAATGGGGGCAACACATTTCATTTGGAAGGACCTAGGTCGCACAAGCTAGGATCCGCTGGCGCTCCGGTGCAAGTTCCCTTCGGGACGCTATGCGTCTCGCCATCGGGTTCCTCGCAGCATTCGACCACCGGCACCGGGTCGTCGACGAGAAGTGGTTCCTCGGGGTCGGGCTCCGCAGGGGCGGTGACTGGCGTTCCCTCTTCGGCGCCACAGAGTCCATAGCCTTGTCCGAAGCCAGTGGGCAGCGGGATTGCCTCGAGCTGGTCCCCCGTGGAGGAGAGCTTTGTGACTTCGGAGAGTAGCCCACCGATCTGGCGGCACTCCGCACGTGTCATCAGCTTCTGCTGTGGATCCGGACCAGGCGTGATACAGCACCGAAGCTCTGGATCAGGTTGTTTTCTGCGTATTCGATGTAGTTCTGAGCGCTGCCTTCGGCCGCAGCGCACAATCGCTCGCACTGGGATTCCGTCAGGACCGTGCAGTCTGTTGGCGCATTCGCTGTCATTAGGATTTGCTCCGCCTGACATTCCGAACTCGACAGGCCAAGGCTGTCGGGGTCTACGTAGTCAGACTCTCCGCAGTGGAACTCGTCTAGCATGGCATGGACAAACTCATGAGCAGTGACAGGGCCGTAGTAGTCCCTAGCTTCGACGCTCACGAGGGGTAGCGGTCTGTAGCGGATCCCATTGAAGCCGTCGAGGCAATCCCCGAGTTCATGCCCGCTCTTGGACCTCACAATCTCACCATAGTTGTGAATCAATGGCCACATCTCCCTGGCAAATCGCGCCTCGTCTGGCGGCATGAGCTCCCAGACCTGCCGATTGTAGAAGATATCGGCTTCGATGGTCCAATCAGCGTCGCCAGCAACGTCCGTTGGACGAATGCCGAAGTTGAAGTAGGTGTTGCTGCTGTCGCAGATGTCGTTGCCACTCGCAGTGGACACGGCAAAGGCAGGGGGTCTGAACTGTTGGAACTGCACTTTGCACGTGTCATACTCGTAGCACTGTTGCGCAATGGCGTCGACGGGGTACTCGTACCGCTCTTTCTGTGGCTGTTCTCGTCCGACCTTCAGTACCTCGCGTCCAGCCTCGTTCACTTCCGGCTGATAGTAGCCATTCCTATAGTCAAACAAGCTATCCATCGCGCGCTGTCGCGGCGCCCACTTGTACAGATCATCCCAGAGTGGGTCGTCGTCAGGTACCGCTGAACTGCCGCGCACCCAAGTAATCGAGAACACGGGCACAACCCGCACGTCGTCGGCGAGCCGAACATACAGCGGAGCCTTTGCCTGGGTGGTCGCGATTGGTTGGTCCAACAGGCTGTCCAATTCATCGAACCGCTGGATCTCGTAGTCGACGCGGTACGTCTTGCCGCTCTGCAGGGAAAGTCCACCGCGGTCGTGCCAAGTCACCATGCCACTGGTCGCCGCCACGTCTGGCACCGGGGTGTTGTATCCAGCAGCTGGGGCCCCGCTTCCCACCTCCGTGACGAGAAGGCGTGGCGACAAGCCCGCCCAACCAATGCCAGCGCCAGCGTAACTCATACAAGAGTAGAACGGTTCAGTCAGCGTATCGTCGAACTCGAGCCACGAAAGCTCGCCCGCAGCAGGACACCCGGCACTTCCATCCGACACATACAGGGAGCGTGCCGGATAGGTCTGCCCGATATCACCCAAGCTGGCTTCACCCAACACCAGGGGATTGTCTCGAATCACGACGTATGGGTCCGTCTCCGTTCCAGTGCCGGATTCGATATCCTCTTCCGCGATGACAGGAGTTGATGGCACTGACGCCAGGGCGGACACGAGAACAGCGACTTCGTCGATGCTGCTCCCCGCTTTCGCTTGAACACTATCCGCTCCCATCGGAACCGGTACTGTGATCTCCCACTCGTCAATCGACGTTCCGCCTTCCTGACGTGTCGTAGGGGTCCGAAGCGCCTCCGAGCTGCTGATCACGTCACCTGCTCCGTCCAAGAACCGAACGAGAACCGGTGAAGTCTCGCTGGCGGCAACCACGCCGCTGACCATCAATGTGGAACCTGGGACCACACCGGGTTCAGGCGTGTCAATTCGAACGGCACCGGTGGTGAACGAATAGGTGACGCCTTCGGCCATGGGCACGCCCGAAGCGTCTTTGCTTCCTTCGGCCCCGACGCGAACCACGTACTCGGCGTCCACCAGGAGCCCAGCGCGACTTCCTCCCCTTAGGAGGGCTCATGATTGATCACAAGTCCGGCTCCTTCAGCACCTGATAGAACGCTTCGCCCGTAGCGAGCTTTTCGTAGCCTCTGCCCAGGGTTTGCCAGCCCGGCTCACCGTTTTGGGAGAGGTGGCCTCCGAGTCGAGCCATC